>NZ_JASHKV010000001.1:0-691200 GCF_030056895.1 Rhodococcus sp. IEGM 1341
GGACTTACCACAAAGAAGCTACGCGTCCACTGTGCAATATCTGAAACAACACACGTTTCAGCACAACACAATTGAATGAACCAGTACGTCACCGATCTTGATCAGGTGGCACCGCTGATGTTCCGTGTGACTTTGTTTCGCAGAGTTACGGCGGCCATAGCGGAGGGGAAACGCCCGGTCCCATTCCGAACCCGGAAGCTAAGCCCTCCAGCGCCGATGGTACTGCACTCGACAGGGTGTGGGAGAGTAGGACACCGCCGAACACCCGTTGTAAGAAGGGGACCCACTTGGTGGGTCCCCTTTTTGCGTTTGTACCGAAATCCGAAAGGACGCCCGTGTCGGAAGACAACAACGATCGTCGCCCGTCCCGTGGGGACGGCGGCAACCGCCCGAGCGAGTCCCGAGACCGCAACCCCCGCGCTCAGGACCGCCGCGGAGACCCGCGTCGTTCGGACGGTCCTCCCCGCAGACGTGGCGGTGAAGGTGGGTTCTCCGGCGATCGTCGCGGAAACAGCGCACCGTCCGACCGTCGACCACCACGTCCAGAAGAGCCGGATCTGCCCGACGAGGTCGAGGCCGGACAGCTCGAGCCAGCGGTGCGTCGGGACCTGTTGAGCTTGGACAAGAACAACGCAACCGCCGTCGCGCGTCACCTCGTGATGACCAGCAGGCTGCTGGACGACGATCCGCAGTTGGCGCTGCTGCATGCGCGCGCTGCTCGTCAGCGCGCCGGCCGCATCGCCGTAGTGCGTGAAACCGCAGGTATCGCGGCGTACCACGCCGGTGAGTGGGCCGAAGCGCTGTCCGAGCTTCGCGCCGCCCGACGCATGGCTGGCGGACCGGGCCTGATCGCTGTGATGGCCGACTGCGAGCGCGGACTCGGACGCCCCGAGCGCGCCATCGAGCTCGGTCGCAGTGACGAGGCTCGTGAGTTGACCGGCGAGGAAGCGTCGGAGCTTCGGATCGTCGTGGCAGGTGCCCGAATGGATCTGAACCAGTACGACCAGGCCGTCGTCACACTGCAGACCCCCGATCTCGACGCGTCGCGCTCGGGCACGGCTGCCGCTCGCCTGTTCTACGTCTACGCAGATGCGCTGGTTGCGGCAGGTCGCGTCGACGAAGGTGTGAAGTGGTTCCTCAATGCCGCTGCAGCCGATGTCGATGGTGAGACCGACGCAGAAGAGCGGGTCGAGGAGTTGTCCGGAGGCGGTCAGTGACCGCGCTGCGCGACCTCCATGACGTTCTGCTGCTCGACCTCGACGGCACCGTGTACGCAGGCAAGGACCCCATTCCCGGTGCAGTGGAGGCGTTGTCGGGTGGTACGGAAGAGCAGTACTTCGTCACCAACAATGCCAGTCGTGCCCCCGAGGACGTTGCCGAACATCTGCGTGGTCTCGGGTTCGACACCACGGCAGAGTTCGTCGTCACCAGTTCCGAGGCCGGCGCCCGTGTGTTGGCGGACAAGTTGGATCCAGGTTCCCGCGTGCTCGTCGTCGGTACCGACGCGTTGGCGAACGAGATCACCAAGGTAGGTCTCGAGCCGGTCAGATCTGCCGACGACCATCCGGTCGCGGTGGTGCAGGGGCATTCGGTCGATACAGGCTGGAAGATTCTTGCCGAGGCTGTCCTCGCCATCCGTGCAGGTGCACTGTGGGTGGCAACGAACATCGACGCAACCCTGCCGACCGAGCGGGGACTCGTTCTGGGGAACGGCTCGATGGTCGCAGCGGTTCGCAACGCCACCGAGATCGAGCCGATCGTGGCAGGCAAGCCCGCCGCCCCGATCATGCACGACGCCATCGAGCGCAGCGGAGCACGTTCGGCACTGGTCGTCGGAGACAGACTCGACACCGACATCGCCGGAGCGAACGAAATCGATCTGCCGTCGCTGCTGGTATTGACCGGCGTGAGTACCGCTGCGGAGTTGTTGCATGCTCCTCGGCATTTGCGCCCCACTCACATCGGCCCCGATCTCGGAGTCCTCAACAAGGACGAGATGTCGTCGAGCGTCGGCAGCAAGACCGGTTGGACGGTCGGCATCGAGAACGAGGTGCTGTCCGTGCAGTACAGCGGGGACGGTGTGCCGGATGCGTTCGAGGGGGCGCTCGCCACACTGCACGTCGCCTGGTCCGGTTCGACGTTCTCGGACGTTCGCTTCGAGGGAGATCGACTCGGCGATCTGCGTTCGCTCCTCGGCTGTTGAGGCTGCGTTCGACAGCAGGGTTCGGCGAGCGGCGGCGATCGGGCGTTCGTCGGACCCATCCGATAGCGTGAGTGGCGATGAGCGCGCCTATTCCACTACCAGGACAGCACCGGCCGAGCGGTGTCGTCGACGAGTCGTCGGCAGATCCGGACACTATTCGCACCGAGGTCGGTTCGCTGCTGAATCAGCTCACCATCGAGTCGGCGGACGACGAGGGATCCGAAGCCGTGGACTCCGAGGCCTTGGCACGCGATGCGAGTCTGCTCGACCGAGCGCACGAGGTACTCGTTCGTGCCCTGAACACCGTCGACAAGACCTGACATGGCTCGTCGCGCACGTGTCGACGCCGAACTGGTTCGTCGTGGACTTGCCCGATCTCGCGAGCACGCTTCGGAGTTGATCGAAGCGGGCCGGGTGAAGATCGCCGGGACGGTGGCCTCGAAGCCCGCTACCGCGGTGGAGCCGGGCACACCGCTGTTGGTGGCCGAAGAAGACAACGAGATCTCGTGGGCCTCCCGCGGGGCGCACAAGTTGCTCGGTGCCCTCGACGCCTTCGAGCCGCTCGGGTTGACCGTCGAGCGGGCTCGTTGCCTGGACGCCGGTGCATCCACCGGCGGGTTCACCGACGTTCTTCTCAGTCGAGGGGTGCGTGAGGTGGTCGCCGTTGATGTGGGATACGGGCAGCTGGTGTGGCGTCTGCAGTCCGACGACCGCGTTCACGTCATCGACCGCACCAACGTCCGGTCGATCGACGCCGACACGATCGGTGGACCTGTCGACGTCATCGTCGCGGATCTGTCGTTCATCTCGTTGAAGCTGGTTCTTCCCGCATTCGTCGCATGCTCGAAGCCGGGTACCGACATGGTGTTGATGGTCAAACCGCAGTTCGAGGTCGGCAAGGATCGCGTGGGTTCCGGTGGCGTGGTGCGAGATCCAGCTTTGCGAGCCGAGGCAGTGGAGGATGTTGCGAACGCGGCCGTCGGCTTGGATCTGAGTGTTCGCGCGGTGGCGGCGAGCCCGCTGCCGGGGCCGTCGGGCAACGTCGAGTACTTTTTGTGGCTGAGGGCAGGTGCAGACGAGGACTCGCCTCGCGCAGACATCACGGATCTCGTCCGGCTCGCGATCGAGGAAGGACCACAGTGACTCCGTCCCACGCAGCACCGGAACGGGAGTCGACTCGAGAGATTCTTCTCGTCGCCCATCCTGGTCGACCGGACATCGCCGAAACCGCGCGCCGCGTGGGCAAGGTGTTCGACGAAGCGGGCATCTGTCTTCGCGTGCTCGTGGACGAGGTCGAGCCGTCGAAGATCGAAGCCTCCGATACCGAGGAACACGACCACGTGTTCGTCGCGGACATGAAACTGAACGTCGTCGAGTTCGGACCGGACGCAGCCGCCGGTTGCGAAATGGTCCTGGTTCTCGGCGGTGACGGGACCTTCCTACGCGCAGCCGAACTCGCGCGAGGAGCGTCCATACCGGTGCTCGGCATCAACCTCGGCCATGTCGGGTTCCTGGCGGAGGCCGAAGCCGACCATCTGGAAGATGCCCTGGCCCGCGTCATCGCCGGGGACTACCGCATCGAGCAACGCATGACACTGGACATTGCGATCCGCGTCGGCGACCAGGTGGTCGATCGTGGTTGGGCACTGAACGAGGCCAGCATCGAGAACGGGTCACGGCTCGGAGTGCTCGAGGTGGTCCTCGAAGTCGACGGTCGACCGGTGTCGGCTTTCGGGTGCGACGGCGTCCTGGTCTCCACACCTACGGGCTCGACGGCCTACGCGTTCTCGGCCGGAGGGCCTGTGGTCTGGCCCGAGCTCGAAGCGATATTGGTCATTCCGAGCAACGCACATGCTCTGTTCGCACGTCCACTGGTCACCAGTCCCGAGTCGATCGTTGCGATCGAGATCGATGCCGGCGGTCACGCGGGATTCGTATTCTGCGATGGCAGGCGCACATTGAGCCTGCCTGCCGGCGCTCGCGTCGAGGTGGTTCGGGGAGCGTCACCGATCAAGTGGGTTCGGCTCGATTCGGCACCGTTCGCCGATCGCATGGTCAAGAAATTCGAACTGCCCGTGACCGGGTGGCGGGGGAGAGCGAGGTAGGGATGCTCGAAGAGATTCGGATCGACAGCCTCGGAGTCATATCCGGTGCCAGCGCACAGTTTCACGAGGGGCTGACCGTACTCACCGGCGAAACGGGTGCCGGAAAGACCATGGTGGTCACCAGTCTGCACCTGTTGTCGGGTGCCCGCGCCGACGCAGGCCGGGTTCGGCTCGGCGCTCAGCGTGCTGTGGTCGAGGGGCGATTCAGTACCGACACCGCGTCGGAGCAGGTGATCGACGACGTCGACAGGGTGCTCGAGTCCTCGGGAGGTCAACGGGACGAGGACAACTCGATCATCGCCGTGCGTACCGTCAACTCGGACGGTCGTTCTCGTGCGCACCTCGGTGGGCGCAGTGTGCCGGCATCGGTGCTGTCGAACTTCACCGACTCCTTGTTGACGGTGCACGGTCAGAACGATCAGCTGCGTCTGCTGCGTCCCGATCAGCAACTCGGCGCGCTGGACAGATTCGCCGGGGATGCGGTGGCGTCCCTCGTCTCGAAGTACCGCACCGCGCGCAAGACGTGGCTCGACGCGCGCAACGAGCTGATCGACCGGACCGAACGCAGTCGCGAGCTGGCGCAGGAAGCCGATCGACTGCAGTTCGGCCTCCAGGAGATCGACTCCCTGGCCCCCGAGCCGGGTGAGGATCGCTCCGTGGCCGAGGATGTGCGTCGGCTGGGGGATCTCGATTCACTGCGTGAGACCGCGGAAGGTGCCTCGGCGGCGCTCGTCGGGAGTACCGAGGAGGCGTCGGACACGGCGTCCGCGCTGTATCTGCTGGGCGAGGCTCGCTCTCGCCTCGAACATGCCGAGGACGCGGCACTGACCGAGCTGCTGCCGCGACTGAACGACGCGATGGCGATCGTGGGCGACATCGGGGCAGACCTCACCTCCTACCTGACGGATCTGCCGTCCGATCCGGGCGCGCTCGACTCGATCCTGAACCGGCAGGCCGAGCTGAAGTCGTTGACACGCAAGTACGCCGCCGATGTCGACGGCGTCATCGCCTGGGCGGAGGACGCCCGTGAGCGGCTCTCGCACATCGACACCTCGGCCGACGCGCTCGCCGAGTTGAGCGCCAAGGTCGACGCGGCTGCGGTCGACGTCGCGGCAGCTGCGTCGAAGCTCAGTGCGGCTCGGGCCAAGGCCGCTGTGAAGCTCTCGAAGGCGGTCAGCGTCGAGCTGGCGGGTTTGGCCATGGGAAAAGCCAAGCTGCAGATCGATGTTCGCGCACTTCCCGCCGGTCCGTCCGACACGGCTCCGATCGTCGTGGACGGGGCCGAACTGCATGCGGGCAGCAGTGGCGTCGACGAGGTCGAGTTCAGGCTGTCCGCGCACGACGGTGCCCAGGCTCTTCCGATCAGCAAGAGTGCGTCGGGCGGTGAGCTTTCGCGGGTGATGTTGGCACTCGAAGTGGTGCTGGCGGGCTCGGACAAGGGCGCGACAATGGTGTTCGACGAGGTCGACGCCGGAGTGGGTGGTCGCGCGGCCGTCGAGGTCGGGCGTCGACTCGGCCGGTTGGCGCGCACGCACCAGGTCATCGTGGTCACCCACTTGCCTCAGGTCGCAGCATTCGCCGACACACACCTGGTGGTCGACAAGACCGATGCGAAGAAGGGCGCGGCGAACAGTGGGGTTCGGACGCTGTCGTCGTCGGAACGCGTCGTCGAGCTCGCGAGAATGCTCGCGGGTCTGGACGACACGGAAACCGGTCGCGCGCACGCCGAGGAGCTGCTGGCCACCGCAAACGCCGATCGGGCAGCGTTGTAACTTTTGGTGCTGATGTGATCAGTGTGGTAGTTGTTTCGGCGCGCCTCCGTCGTCGGGCGTGTCGATCGGGTCATCATGGTTCTCATGAAGATGCCGGCTCTGCTGTCACGTAGTCAGGATTCGCTGCCCGGAATCACCGGGATCGCGCGAGTCGATCGCAACACGGCCAAGCTGCTCAAACGGGTCGGCCCCGGTGACATCGTCGTGCTCGACGAGCTCGACCTGGACCGCCTGACCGCTGATGCTCTCGTTGAGGCAGGGGTGCTCGCGGTCGTCAACGCGTCGCCCTCGATCTCCGGGCGCTACCCGAACCTGGGGCCCGAGGCCATCGTGGCCAACGGGATCACCTTGATCGACTCGGCCGGCACCGAGGTCTTCAAGAAGATCAAGGACGGAACCAAGGTTCGTCTCAACGACGGCGGTGTCTACACCGGTGATCGGCGCCTCGCGAAGGGCGACGAGCAGAGCGAAGCCGAGATCTCGGACAAGATGATCGAGGCCAAGACGGGTCTGGTCGACCATCTGGAAGCGTTCTCGGGCAACACGATCGAGTTCATCCGAACCGAAAGTCCGCTGCTCATCGACGGCGTCGGTGTGCCGGACATCGACATCGATCTCAAGGGTCGCCATGTCGTGATCGTCGCCGACGGTCCCGGGCATGCAGAGGATCTGAAGAACCTCAAGCCGTTCATCAAGGAGTACTCGCCCGTCATCATCGGTGTCGGCGCGGGTGCCGACACCGCCATGAAGGCAGGTCATCGCCCCGATCTGATCGTCGGCGATCCCGAGGACGTCACTGCGCAGACGCTCAAATGCGGTGCAGAGGTGGTGCTTCCGGCGGATTCCGACGGCCACGCGCAAGGACTCGAGCGCATTCAGGATCTCGGTATCGGTGCCATGACGTTCCCGGCCACCGGTGCCGCTGCCGATCTCGCGCTGTTGTTGGCCGATCATCACGGGGCGTCACTCATCGTGTCGGTCGGTAGCCCGGCCAGCCTGGACGAGTTCTTCGATCGCGGTCGACGCAACACCAATCCGGCCGCGTTCATGACGCGTCTGAAGGTCGGGGCCAAGCTGGTCGACGCCAAAGCTGTTGCGACGCTCTACCGCAGCCGCGTGTCCGGCGGTGCGATCGCGCTGTTGATTCTGGCTGCGCTCGTTGCCGTGATCGTGGCGCTGGCCGTGTCCAACATCGGCGGTGAAGCGTTGGATTGGGCAATCGATCTGTGGAACCGGTTCGCTCTGTGGTTCCAGGGGTTGCTTTCGTGATTTCGCTTCGCCAACATGCCATTTCGCTGGCCGCGGTCTTCGTGGCACTGGCCATCGGCATCGTGCTCGGCTCGGGTCTGCTCTCGAGCGGGCTGGTATCGGGCCTCCGAGACGACAAGACCGGTCTCGAAACTCAGGTGGACGATCTGCAGGCGACCAACAATCAGCTCGGTGAGCAGCTCAACTCGGCCGACGGATTCGACGCTGCGGTATCGGGCCGGGTGTTGCGAGACACGTTGGTCGATCGCAGCGTCGTGGTCATCACCACTCCGGATGCCGATCCCGGTGACGTGGACGGAGTCACGCGGTCGATCGGGGCTTCGGGTGCCACCGTCACCGGCAGGGTGTCGCTGACCGATTCCTTCGTCTCCGCTGCGAACGGCGACGATCTTCGTACCCGCCTGACCAATGTCATTCCGGCCGGCGTGCAGTTGCGCACCGGCGCGGTGGACCAAGGCAGTCTCGCCGGAGACCTGCTGGGTTCGGTTCTGCTGCTCAACGCCGAGACCGCCCAGCCGCAGTCGACTCCAGAGGAACTCTCGCTGGCGCTCGAGACACTGCGCAGCGGCGGCTTCATCGCGTACGACAACGGTGCCGTCGCGCCCGCTCAGTTGGCAGTGGTCGTCACCGGTTCCGGCACCTCGGACGTGGAGGACGGCAACCGCGGTGCCATCGTTGCGCGGTTCGCGGGCGCTCTCGATTCACGTGGTGCAGGCGCGGTACTGGCCGGCCGATCCGGCGCGGCAGAGGGCAACGGTTCCATCGCCGTCGTGCGAGCAGATTCGGCGCTGTCGTCCGCTCTCACCACAGTCGACAACGTCGACCGTGAAGCAGGGCGAATCACCACGGTTCTCGCTCTGGCGGAGCAACTGGACGGTGCCTCGGGCCGTTACGGCACCGGAGCGAACGCGAACGCCGTGACCGTCGGAGCGCCGGCGAGCTGATCGTCGTCGGAACGAGCGTGTCGTTGGCGGTGAGGTAGGTACTGGTGTTACCGTGAAGTCCCGTGGGTAGCAGGCCCAATTTCCACGCTTCACCTCTCTTATCAGCCCCCTGATAGGAGCAAGCCCTGCAGACTCGTCACGGGAGCCTCATTGTCACGCCTTCAGTCGCGTTCCGACACCAAGCACATTTTCGTCAGTGGGGGCGTCGCGTCCTCACTCGGAAAAGGCCTGACGGCATCCAGCCTCGGCCAGCTACTGACCGCACGCGGATTGCGCGTGACCATGCAGAAGCTCGATCCGTACCTCAATGTCGATCCCGGCACGATGAACCCGTTCCAGCACGGTGAGGTCTTCGTCACCGAGGACGGCTCCGAGACCGACCTCGACGTCGGACACTACGAGCGATTCCTCGACCGCGATCTGTCCGGGTTCGCCAATGTCACCACCGGCCAGGTCTACTCGACGGTCATCGCCAAGGAACGCCGCGGTGAATACCTGGGCGACACCGTTCAGGTGATCCCGCACATCACCGACGAGATCAAGCGTCGCATTCTCGCGATGAACGGCCCGGACCTGCAGGGTCATCAGCCGGACGTCGTGATCACCGAAATCGGCGGCACCGTCGGCGATATCGAGTCGCAGCCGTTCCTCGAAGCAGCGCGTCAGGTGCGCCACGACGTCGGCCGCAACAACGTGTTCTTCCTGCACGTGTCGTTGGTTCCGTTCCTGGCTCCGTCCGGTGAACTCAAGACCAAGCCCACCCAGCACTCCGTCGCAGCACTGCGCAGCATCGGTATCCAGCCCGACGCGTTGATCCTGCGTTGCGATCGCGACGTGCCGCCGGGGCTCAAGAACAAGATCGCGCTCATGTGCGACGTCGACGTCGACGGCTGCATCTCCACGCCCGACGCGCCGTCGATCTACGACATTCCCAAAGTGCTGCACAAGGAAGGCCTGGACGCGTACGTCGTCCGTCAGCTCGGTCTCCCGTTCCGCGATGTCGACTGGACCATCTGGGGTGGCCTGCTCGAGCGCGTCCACCAGCCGCGCGAAACCGTGCGCGTCGGCCTGGTCGGCAAGTACGTGGACCTGCCCGACGCGTATCTCTCGGTCACCGAGGCGCTGCGTGCCGGAGGATTCGCCCATCGCGCGAAGGTCGAGATCAAGTGGGTGCCATCCGACGAGTGCTCTACGCCTGCGGGGGCACAGGCCGCGTTGGGCGACGTCGATGCCGTGCTCATTCCCGGCGGTTTCGGTATCCGCGGTATCGAGGGCAAGCTCGGGGCCATCGAATTCGCCCGTACACGCAAGATTCCGTTGCTGGGGTTGTGCCTCGGATTGCAGTGTGTGGTCATCGAGGCGGCTCGTTCGGTCGGCCTGACCGATGCCAATTCCGCCGAGTTCGACCCGGAGACCAAGGATCCGGTGATCTCCACGATGGCCGATCAGGAAGACGCCGTCGCCGGTGACGCCGATCTCGGCGGCACGATGCGCCTCGGTGCCTACCCGGCGACCCTGCAGAAGGGTTCGGTCGTCGCGGCGTCGTACGGCACCGAGAACGTTTCGGAGCGCCACCGTCACCGTTACGAGGTCAACAACGACTACCGGGATCGAATTGCCAAGAGCGGCTTGGTCTTCAGCGGTACATCTCCGGACGGGCACCTGGTCGAGTTCGTCGAACTGCCTGCGTCGGTGCACCCGTTCTTCGTCGCCACTCAGGCGCATCCGGAGCTCAAGAGCCGGCCGACCCGTCCGCATCCGCTGTTCGCGTCGTTGATCAATGCGGCGCTGAAGTACAAGGCTGCGGAGCGTCTGCCGGTCGACATTCACGGTGACACGGTGGTGGCAGAGGAATCGGACGCGGCCGAGACCGTCGGATGAGCGAGCCTCGGCACGAGTTCACCACTCTCGAGTCGTCGGTGCCGTACTCGGGTGCCATCCTCGCCCTCCGGCTCGATCAGGTCGCTATGCCCAACGGCCGCAAGGCCGAGCGTGAGGTGATCGAGCATCACGGCGCGGTCGGGATTCTGGCCGTCGACGATCAGGACCGTGTGGCGATGATCGAGCAGTACCGGCATCCCGTCGGTCGTCGACTGTGGGAGTTGCCCGCCGGTCTGCTGGACGCGCCGGGGGAGCCGCCGGTGCTGGCAGCTCAGCGTGAGCTCGCCGAGGAAACCGGGCTTGCCGCCGGCACATGGTCGGTGCTGGTCGACGTGTTGGCCTCGCCCGGGTTCACCGACGAAGCCGTACGGATCTTTCTGGCACAGGACCTGACGGAAGTGGATCGGCCGGAGGCACACGACGAGGAAGCAGACATCGAACTCTCCTTCGTGCCGATGGACGAGGCCGTCCGGCGGGCGCTGTCGGGTGAGATCGTCAATGCGTCCGCTGTGGCGGGCGTGCTCGCGTTCGCTGCGGCGCGCGCTGCCGGCACCGAACTGCGCCCCGCCGATGCCCCGTGGCCCGATCTGCCGACAGCATTCGAGAAGCGGAAGAGTTCACGAAAGTAGTCACCGTGATCGGCCAGCAGATTCAGACCTACCTCGACCATCTGGTGGTCGAGCGTGGGTCGGCGCCGAACACGGTGTCGTCCTACCGTCGCGACCTGGTGCGGTACGAGCGGTTCCTCGGCGGCTACGGCATCACCGATCTGGCGAAGGTCTCGGAGAACGACATCACCGAGTTCGTGCTCTATCTGCGGCGCGGTGATGACGAATTCCCTGCTCTCGCAGCAAGTTCGGCAGCTCGGACGCTGATTGCTGTGCGCGGTCTGCACCGGTTCGCGCTCGCGGAAGGGATGGTCGAGCGCAACGTCGCGAGCGAGGTCAAGCCGCCCCAGCCGGCGAAGCGGTTGCCGAAGTCGCTGCCCGTCGATCAGGTGGTGGCGCTACTCGAATCGGCCTCGGTTGCCGGTCCCGATGCCCCGCGCGGACTGCGGGATCGAGCGTTGTTGGAGCTCCTGTATTCCACCGGGGCTCGAATTTCCGAGGCAGTGGGGCTCGACGTCGACGACATCGACACCGAAGCTCGCTCGGTGCTGCTGCGCGGCAAAGGCGGCAAGCATCGCATCGTCCCGGTCGGGCGACCCGCGATCGAGGCAGTCGACGCCTACCTGGTGCGTGGACGGCCGGGGCTGGTCTCGCGCTCGAATCCTGCGCTGTTCCTCAACGTCCGAGGCGGCAGGTTGTCTCGGCAGAGTGCGTGGCAGGTGTTGCAGGATTCGGCCGTGCGGGCCGGGATCACCGCGGGGGTCTCACCGCACGTTCTTCGGCATTCTTTCGCTACGCATCTGCTGGACGGTGGTGCCGACGTTCGCGTCGTGCAGGAGCTGTTGGGACATGCGTCGGTGACGACGACGCAGATCTACACCCTCGTCACCGTGAACACGATGCGCGAAGTGTGGGCCGGCGCGCATCCGCGGGCGAGATAGCACGGGGCCGGCGGCCGTGCGTCAGCGTGTCCGATGACGCTGCCGGCGCACCAAGCGGTAGCGTTCTCAGAACTACTCGAAGACGAACGGGACAGGGGAGCGCTGGAACGTGTCGACACCGCAGCCGCCAGCGGCGGAGTCAGCTTTGGATCATCCACATCTCGACGGTGGCCTGTTCCAGACGCGTCAACCGGAATCCAGTCGGGAGACACGCGACATCATTCCTGCTCCGAACGAGCTCGGGCCCACCGGTCGGATGACTCGGACCGTCCCGGATCCGCAACCGTTGGCCAATCACGGCCCGGCCAAGATCATCGCGATGTGCAACCAGAAGGGTGGCGTCGGCAAGACGACGTCGACCATCAATCTCGGTGCCTCGCTGGCCGGCTACGGCCGTCGTGTGCTGCTGGTGGATCTCGACCCGCAGGGCGCACTCTCCGCGGGCTTGGGCGTCGCACATCACGAACTCGATCTGACGGTCTACAACCTTCTCGTCGAGGCAAAGGTCTCCGCCGACGACATCATCATGCGGACTCGCGTCGAGAACCTCGATCTGATGCCCAGCAACATCGACCTGTCGGCCGCCGAGATTCAGCTGGTGACCGAGGTGGGGCGTGAGCAGACGCTCGGACGGGTGCTGCATCCGATTCTGGATCGCTACGACTACGTGCTCATCGACTGCCAGCCGTCGCTCGGTCTGCTGACTGTCAATGCGCTCACATGCGCCGACGAAGTACTCATTCCGATGGAGTGCGAGTACTTCAGCCTCCGCGGCCTGGCACTGCTCAACGACACCGTCGAGAAGGTGCGCGATCGTCTCAATCCGCGGCTGAAGTTGGCCGGCATCGTGGTGACGATGTTCGACGCCCGCACACTGCACTCGCGTGAGGTGATGACGCGAGTGGTCGAGGTGTTCGGCGACGTCGTCTACGACACGGTGATCACACGCACGGTTCGGTTCCCCGAGACCAGCGTTGCCGGTGAGCCGATCACCACGTGGGCTCCGAAATCCGGCGGCGCACAGGCGTACCGCGCCCTGGCGCGCGAGGTGATCTACCGGTCGGGTCCGTGACCGTCGACGCTGCTGACGAAGCCCCGATCGAGGTTCCCGCCGACGCGGATCCGTCGAAATTTCGGGTGCGTCTGCTCAACTTCGAGGGACCGTTCGATCTGCTGCTGTCACTGATCAGTCAACACCGCATGGACGTCACCGAAGTGGCGTTGCACACCGTCACCGACGATTTCATCTCGTTCACCAAGTCACTCGGTGCCGATGTCGGCCTCGATCAGACGACGGAATTCCTCGTCGTCGCCGCGACTCTGCTCGATCTCAAGGCGGCGCGGTTGCTGCCCTCGGGTGATGTGGAGGACGCCGAGGACCTGGCGCTGCTCGAAGTGCGAGATCTCCTCTTCGCTCGACTCCTCCAGTACCGCGCATACAAGCAGGTCGCTCTGCTGTTCGGTGAGCTGGAAGCTGCTGCGCTGCGGCGTTATCCGCGATCGGTGTCGGTGGAGGACAGGTACGCCGACCTGATTCCCGAGGTGCTGCTCGGCGTCGACCCGGCCACGTTCGCAGACATCGCCGCAGCGGCGTTCAGGCCCAAGCCGATTCCCCAGGTGGGACTCGATCACATTCATCAGCACGCTGTCTCGATTCCCGAGCAGGCGGAATGGCTGCTCGAGAATCTGCAGGGGCGAGGCCTGAACGAGTGGGCGTCGTTCTCGGAGTTGGTGCAGGACTGCGAGGTGCAGGTGGAAATAATCGCGCGATTCCTGGCGTTGCTGGAGCTGTTCCGGCAACAGGTGATCGCGTTCGAGCAGCCCGAGCCGCTCGGCGATCTTCGAGTGAGTTGGACCGGTAAGGACGAAGGACCCATCGTGGTAACGGAAGAGGACTACGCATGAGTGCCGACCCCGAACTCGAGCTCGAGGACGTCGACGATTCCGAGGAGCTCGACGACACCACTCTCGCGTCGGCTCTCGAAGCCGTGTTGCTGATCGTCGACACACCGGCCTCGGACGAGCAGCTCGCCTCCGCCGTGGGTGCCTCGGTGGCCCGCGTGCGCGCGACCTTGACAGCGATGGCCGCCGAACTGACCGAACGAACCAGCGGAATCGACCTTCGCTACGCCGGTGACGGATGGCGTTTCTACACCCGAACCGCCTATGCGCCGTACGTCGAACGGCTGCTTCTGGACGGCGCTCGGTCCAAGCTCACACGCGCGGCATTGGAAACCCTGGCCGTGATCGCATATCGTCAACCGTTGACCCGCGCACGAGTCAGCGCCGTGCGAGGAGTCAACGTCGATGGAGTGATGCGTACGTTGCTCGCCCGTGGACTGATCTCCGAAGCAGGAACGGACCCGGAGACGAACGGCACGATGTACTGCACCACCGAGCTGTTCCTCGAACGGCTCGGGCTCGCATCGCTCGGTGATCTACCCGAACTGGCACCGCTGTTGCCGGGTGTGGACCTGATCGACGAGATCAGTGACAGCATGGACACCGACCCGAGAATGACCCGCTCCACCAAGAACCGCGGATCGAAACCCGATCCGGCAGCCGAGCTCGACTCGGACGACTGATAGGTAAGACAAGTGAACAAGCCCGCTCGCCGTGATGGCACACCGGACCGTAACAAGAGACAAGATCCACGCAGGAAGCCGACCGCAGGTAGGTCGGACACTCCGCGTGACGCGCGCCGCGGAGATCGCACCCGCGACGCTGCGCCCCGTGACGGCGCTCCTCGTACCGGAGGACCTCGCGCAGGAGCTCCTCGCACTGGAGGACCTCGCGCAGGCGCGCCCCGTACCGGAGCTCCTCGCACAGGAGCCCGACCTGCCCCTCGCCGTGGCGTCGAGCAGGACGAATCGACCGATTACACGCCCGTCGAGACCGGCGTCAACGACCGCAGCAACGACGCTGTTCCTCGCAAGAAGCCGTCGCGTCCCAAGCCGCCGAAGCCGCAGAAGAAGCAGGTTCCGTCGACCACGATCAGCAACGCCAAGCCGGCGAAGCATCAGCACACCGATTCCTCACCGCGCAAGCACGTACCCGCCGGTGAAGGTGTTCGGTTGCAGAAGGTGCTCGCACAGGCCGGCGTCGCATCGCGTCGCGCCGCCGAGGAACTGATCGCCGACGGCCGCGTCGAGGTCGACGGACGCATCGTCACCGAACAGGGCATCCGCATCGATCCCAACATCGCCGTGGTCCGTGTCGACGGCACCCGCGTGGTGGTGAAGGAAGAGCTGGTTCATCTCGCGATGAACAAGCCGCGTGGATGGCAGTGCACCATGTCCGACGATCTGGGACGCCCATGCGTCGGCGACATCGTCTCCGAGCGGGTCCAGGCGGGGCAGCGACTGTTCCACGTCGGCCGTCTCGATGCCGACACCGAGGGACTGTTGCTCTTCACCAACGACGGTGATCTTGCTCACCGCCTGATGCACCCGTCGTTCGAGGTTTCGAAGACCTACCTCGCGACGTTGTCGGGCACCATTCCCCGCACGCTCGGCAAGCAGCTGCGCGAGGGCGTCACTCTCGACGACGGCCCGGTGAAGGTCGACGGCTTCCAGCTGCTCGACATCTCGGACGGCAAGTCGCTCGTCAAGGTGACCCTGCACGAGGGCCGCAAGCACATCGTGCGTCGGTTGTTCGACAAGGTCGGATTCCCGGTCGGGCGCCTCGTGCGTACCGATGTCGGCAATATCGTGCTCGGCGATCAGCGTCCAGGAACACTGCGTGTTCTCGGTCGCGGCGAGATCGGCAAGCTCTACGAATCCGTAGGCCTGTGATGAGTGCGCTCGTCGTGGCGATGGACGGTCCCTCGGGCACCGGTAAGTCGTCGGTATCGCGCAGACTGGCGTCGGCACTGGAAGCCAGCTACCTCGACACCGGTGCGATGTACCGCGTCGCGACGGTATGGGTTCTCCGTTCGGGCGTCGAGCCCACCGATGCGGATGCGGTCGCGAAAGCCGTTGCGGCGCTTCCCCTCGAGATCGGCAAGGACCCGCTGTCCGAGACCGTGTTGCTCGACGGCGAGGACGTCAGCGGCGAAATCCGCGGCGACGCAGTCACCAAGGCCGTCTCTGCGGTGTCCGCAGTGCCTGCGGTGCGCGAGTTGTTGGTGCAGATGCAGCGCGACCTCGCGAGCTCGTCGACGCGAATCGTCGTGGAGGGCCGCGACATCGGCACCGTCGTTCTTCCCGACGCCGACGTGAAGGTGTTCCTGACTGCCTCACCGGAGGCGCGGGCAGAGCGTCGCAACAAACAGAACATCGAACAGGGTCGCGACGACGACTACGAATCCGTGCTCGCGGATGTGCAACGCCGCGATCATGCAGATTCGACGAGAGCAGTGTCACCGCTTCGTCCCGCCGAGGATTCGGTGATCGTCGATACCAGCGAGCTGGATCTCGACGGCGTGATCGAGCGTTTGCTGCTCGTGGTGAACGACAGAAGTGGAGCAGTGCAGTGAGTGAAGAATTCTTCTCCGGCGCAGCGGAAACCGCGGGCGACGGAATATGGAGTGACGAAGGCGAGTGGGAGTACGTCGACCTCAACGAGGGCGACGACGGCGAAGACGCCGTTGCCGTACCGACTCTCGCCGTGGTGGGTCGTCCGAACGTCGGTAAGTCGACGCTCGTCAACCGCATCATCGGACGACGCGAAGCCGTCGTCGAGGACGTCCCCGGCGTCACCCGCGACCGGGTGTCGTACGAGGCCAACTGGAGTGGTCGACGCTTCCTGGTGCAGGACACCGGCGGTTGGGAGCCCGACGCCAAGGGTCTGCAGGCATCCGTTGCGCGCCAAGCCGAGTTGGCCATGCACACCGCCGACGCGATCCTGTTGGTCGTCGACGCGCGAGTCGGCTCGACGACGACGGACGAGGCTGTCGCACGAGTGCTGCGCCGGTCGAAGACTCCGGTTTTGTTGGTGGCCAACAAGGTCGACGACGGCCGCACCGAGTCCGAGGTCGCCGCACTGTGGTCGCTGGGTCTGGGGGAGCCGCTGTCGGTTTCCGCGACTCACGGCCGCGGTACCGGTGATCTGCTGGACCGGGTTCTCGAGGCGTTGCCCGAGACTCCGCGCGAAGGAATCCCCGGTGGGGGACCCAGGCGTGTTGCTCTGGTCGGTAAGCCGAACGTGGGCAAGTCCTCGCTGATCAACAAGCTCTCGGGTGACGAGCGCTCGGTGGTGCACGATGTTGCCGGCACCACCGTCGATCCCGTCGACTCGTTGGTCGAATTGGGCGGCAAGACATGGCGATTCGTCGATACCGCCGGACTGCGCAAGCGCGTCAGTCATGCCAGTGGTGCCGAGTTCTACGCATCGCTGCGCACCAAGTCCGCGATCGAGGCCGCCGAGGTCGCGATTCTGCTTCTCGATGCTTCCGAGGTGATCTCGGAACAGGACATGCGTGTGCTCAGCATGGTCGCCGATGCCGGCCGCGCTTTGGTGTTGGCGTTCAACAAGTGGGATCTGGTGGACGACGATCGTCGTCAGCAGCTCGAGAAGGAGATCGATCGCGATCTCGCTCGGGTGCCGTGGGCACAGCGAGTGAACATCTCGGCGCAGACGGGCCGTGCGGTCCAGAAACTCGTGCCCGCTCTCGAGACGGCTCTGGAGTCGTGGGACAAGCGTGTCCCCACCGGCAGGCTGAACACATGGCTCAAGGAGGTCGTGGCGGCCACTCCGCCGCCGATGCGAGGCGGACGTCTGCCGCGCATCATGTTCGCGACGCAGGCCAGCACCCGGCCGCCGACGTTCGTGCTGTTCACCACCGGCTTCCTCGAGGCCGGCTACCGCCGATTCATCGAGCGGCGTCTGCGTGAAGAGTTCAACTTCGACGGCAGCCCCGTCCGTGTTTCGGTACGTATCCGCGAGAAGCGGGAACGGCCGGGCAAGGGCAACAACCGCTGATGTAGCCCGACCCCGCCCCTGAGCAGGCGATTTCCTCTCAGGGGTAGGGCTGGGGTAATCTCAGCAAGCGCCTTTCGAGGCGCGGCGGGCTGTGGCGCAGCTTGGTAGCGCACTTGACTGGGGGTCAAGTGGTCGCAGGTTCAAATCCTGTCAGCCCGACACAGAAAAACCCGCTCTGACCAGTGTCGGAGCGGGTTTCACTGTTTTTGGGGGCGGAGGCGATCTGGGACCAAATTGGGGCCACGCGGGCGAGTCATGACCTCACCTTATTCAGATGGCAATCGCTCGACCCGGTGTCGAAATGATGCGCCGGAGTCTTCCGGCGGTTCCCCGAGCTCGATCGTTATGATCCCGTCCCCTCGAACACAGGACTCAGTTCGAGAGCGAGATACTCTAGGAGTCTCGCTCATGGACGGCGATAATGATCTGGCGGCCGTGCTGCTGCGACAGAACTCTTATCAGGCCGGCGAACTGGGTGATGTGAACATTCTCCATTTATTGCACCGGGTTGTCGAAGACAAGGCATGGCACCAGCGGCTCAACCGCTAGGTGCAACGCAACGAAAAGGGACGGTGCGCAGTGTTCAAGTTCCCTGCACAGAGCATCAGCTGGGGTGATCCGCCGGTAGTTCCGGAACTGTGGACCGTCTCTAGGGTCAATTCAAGCGCAGTGCTCGACAAGGTGGGGATTCGAAACATGGGAACGAAGTACTCGCGTGGCGCTAATCGTGTGAACAGACTCCGCCAAACTTCGTTCAGCGCGATTCGGTGAACACGCGGCGCACAATTTCGGTACGTGCCTTCGATGCCGCATCTAGTACCGCTTTTGCTACGGACTGGCGGCGCTACGCCTCTTTCAAGCGCGCATCCAAGACCGACTTTCGCTCTGCGATTTGTGCGACATTATCTATCAGGTCCTCCACGAGCGCCGCGCAGCGCTGCATCTCCTCCAACACCAAGTTGGCGTTGCCGTACGCAGTCGTGACCGTCTCCGCCTTGGCGACCTGTTCGTCCGCAACCTCGGCGAGCTTCCGACAAGTGTCATGCAAGGGCTGCTCGCTGCAGGGAGACGGGGGGAGACCGAAACCACGCGCAAAGGTGCAGCTAGCTGTCTGGTGGATCAGGCAAAATCGGAATGTGGCCGACGCCGCAGCTTCACGCCAGCAAGCGCACAGCGACTTCGTGCTGCGCGCTGATTGGGCTGCAGTCAGAACGACCTAACCGTTGAAGTTGCGCGGGTTCGGGCAAAACAACGGCTGGAGCCCATCGACCCCTGATTCGCTCCGACGGCAGATCGTCGACTTCGAACGGGGGCGTCCTGCCAGACCCACTTTGGAGGGGGCTCCTGGCCGAAGCGCTCCAGGATAATGAGGACCGGCTATTCAGTCTGGCCGTCGACACGAATCTTCCGCGTCCGCTGCTGGTTCAAACGGAATTCGACAGCGACTTGCTCGCCGTCATCTTGAAACAGCGTGCGGCGCACATTACGGCTGAGCACCTGTTCGGTCCCGCGTACGCCCGTGAACTGGTGGACCGTGATTTGACCACGATTTAGGAACTCATCCGCACGGCTCCGCCAGCCATACGCCCCGAGATGCGCCGGGCCGCGGGGCGCATCGCTGAGCTTGGTGGCAGGATAACCCAGGACAGCGGTGATGGGCGAGAGCCCTGGAGTTGACGACACGAGCAGAGGATCACCTCCGGTCTGCGGACCCGTCGTTGCAGGCGACCATCCTCATGCGGCTCTCCGACATCGTGCTGTAATCCGATCCAGGCCTCGCGGTCGAACTGGCAGACGCCGCGGCATGACTCATCAGCGCGATCTCCGCAGGGCGGGTCGCGGCTACATCGCGCGCCAGCAAGCGCTGGCGGCTGCTGCGGATCACGACCGGCAGACCTTTGCCCGGCTTTCAGCGCACGCGATTCAGATCGCACAGACCGAGCCGATTACGGACGATCATGAGATTTATGCCTCGCCTACCTACGTTGCTGGCGAGGTCGCCTCGGGGCTCATGATGTTCGGGAATGCGGCGAGTGCATTGGAATTTAACCGCGAACACCACCGGAGCTGGCCTGGCAGCCAGCGCGGCGATTTCGCCGTGTCCTCGGCTCGGTTGCTGCGAGCCACGATCGTGGTCGGCGACTACAACAGTGCGGTCGAACAGCTTCCGCGGACGATCAGCGCGGACTTGTCGGCACCGTCAGACCGGACACGGCGCGAACTACGCGAGTGCCGCAAGCTAATTCGTGACCGATCCAGAGCGGCAACGACTCTGCCTGTGCAAACACTGCGCAGAAGAGTCGAGGATACTTTGCGACGGAACCTAAACCCGTGATTCACAACCAAGGAGAGTTCGGGTTGGACATGCCGATTACGACAACTGAGGACCGCAGGACAAAGGCCTCAGTGGCGCTGCTTCCGATCGGATCATTCGAGCAGCATGGCGCCCCTACCTTCCCCTTGTTACCGACACGCTGATTGCGACAGGCAACGCCGATTCGATCAGTAGCCAGCACAACGTTTTTCAGCTTCCCGTGTCGGCCTTCGGATGTTCGCATGAGCACGCGGACATTTCGGGGACGGTGAGCATCGCCGCGACGACGCTGAACAGTATCGTCATCGACCTGATCGACGCACTCAACAGCCAGGGAACCCGCGGCCTCGTCATTGTCAACGCACACGGCGGCAACTATGAGCTGACGAATGCGTCCAACAGGCCAACACCAAAGTCGGGATCCGGGTCGGGTTGTTTCCGAGTCGCGAAGACTGGACAGAAGCGCGAGAAGCGGCCGGTATCACCAGCACGAATCATGACGACATGCACGCCGGCGAACTCGAAACGTCAATCCTGCTCGCCATGCATCCGGCCAGGTCTTCGACGGATGGCGGAGCGCCGATCACAGCGCGCCCGACCGTCGGCACCTAGCCACCCTCGGCATGGGCGCGTACACCGATAGCGGTGTGAAGGGCTACCACTCGCTAGCCAGTGCCGAATAGGGCCACACGGTCCTCGACCATCTCGGCAAAGCAGCTGGCGAACTGATCGCTGTGCTTTCCGAGCCGCGAAGCTGACGTTAACGTCGTGGCGGCTCCCGTCCGCCGTCACGGGCAGGTTTGTCATGGCTGGGAGCAGACCGGTTCCGAACGTCGGCTGGCGACCGTGGTGAGAATTTTCTCTACTGGGATCAAGAATGTAGCCGCCGCTGTCCGCCACGATGCGCTGATGACGCCAATTGGCCACACTAGGCGCTAGTCTTTTGCGACAGTCTTTCCAGCGGCTGCGAAGGTGATTGTTGGCGTCGAATGCATGGCTGTGTCGGGTAGTGCAGTCGCTACCAATCGGGCTACAACTGCTTGAAGGACGCTGCCGTCAGAAAAGGGGTAGCGGTTGTCGTTCGCTGAGACAGCGGTGGTTACGTCTTGTCGGACTGGCTGTGACCGCGATTTGGTCAGCGCACGATTCGGTCGACAGACTTGAGGACAGGGGAAGAATGGTCGATATTGTCGCGATACATGGCATTAGCCAGCACCGCTCGTCTCGTACCGCAATGCACGACGCATGGCGGACGGCCGCAGTAGAGGGATTGCGAAACATCAGGAGCCGCCACGCGGACTCGTTGACTCTCGAATGTGCCTTCTACGGTCACCAATACAATGACGGTAAGTTGCTCGGCGAACTGCACTACGGTGCGGTGGACTTGCATTGCGGATTCGAATCGGAGCTCGCGTTCGCGATCGCGGAGGCATTGAACGACGATGGCGACGCATCAGCGCAAGACCCGAAGCTCTACTTGCCCGGTTCGTTGCAGCGGGTACTCGCGGCCATCCAGGCATCCAACCTCTTCGAAGGTCTCGATACCTTACTGATCTCTTACGTCAAACAGGTACGTCGTTACCTCGAGGATCCTGTTTTTCAATCAATGGTCGCCGCTGAGGTCGAACAGGCAATGTCACAGTCGCCTCGTCTCGTCGTCGGTCATTCGCTCGGCAGTGTCATCGCCTACGACTGGCTACAACGTAATTCGGTCAAGAATCCACCGGCTTTGCTGACGATAGGTTCTCCACTCGGCCTTGCGAGCATTCGTAGACGGCTCCGTCCGCCACTGGTGGAGCCACGATGGCCAGGAAACGTCCGATCTTGGACAAATATTGCGGCGGAGCATGACGCGGTCGCGATGGTCAAGGAACTCGGACCGACCTGCCATCCGGCAATCGACGACCAACCGTGCACCAATCCCCGCCGCGGCGCCCACTCGGCCCTTAACTATCTGACGAATGTGCAAACCGCGCGTGCTATCCACCAGGCTCTCGAATGACGGCAGGTCTTTTTTGCCTGTCCGGAGTCAAGACCTACACCTCGGAGGCCATCGACAACCTCGACGGGGTGCCGGAAGAACTTGACGCGATGCGGAAGGCCCTGGCCGGCCTCGGTTTGACAGAGCTTGCACCGTTCACCGGACAGGAGCGTAGCCATCAGGCACTCCAAACTGCACTCCATAAATGGGCACGCAACGGCGACTCGACTGGTCGCGAAACCCTGGTGATTTACTGCACCGGCCACGGCATGGTTGCCAACCAGACTGACTTCCACCTCGTATCGCCAAATGGCAACGTGTATTCGCCTGAACTCCTGCTGACCGCAGCGGCCGAACGCGCGTCCCTGGCCCAGATTGTGCTCATTCTGGACGCTTGCTTCGCTGGCCAGGGCGCTGACTCGTCCGTTTCCCACATGCGAAAGTCGCAATCCACTACATCGCGAGTCGAGTTCTGGGCGATCGCGTCGAGTCAGCGTCTACAAATTGCGTCGCAACGCACCTTCGCCTACGCATTTGTGCAGGCGTTGCAACGCCATGCCATCCCATCGTGGTCTGTCGAGTTTTTGAATCCTGCCGACCTTGCCTCGACGGCCAACAGCGCCCTAGGAAACAAACAATCAGTGTGGATTGCTGCTGCACACTCGTCGGACGGATGCCGCGCGCTACCCAACCCGTCCCACCAACCATCAGATGTGCCAGTAGGTCTGCCTATGAGCAGTGATTGGGCGGGCCTGGCGCGCGGTGTCTCGACAGCGAGCAGGGCAGGCGCGTTTTTCACGGGCCGTAAGGAGGCCCTACACACGTTGCGGCAATATGTCAGCGGTTCCGACGCCCGATCGGCCGTGGTCGTCACCGGCACGGTCGGCTCAGGTAAGAGCGCGCTCTTGGGGCATCTGGTCCTCACCGCCACCGGCTCAACGGCGCTGACCAGCGCGAGTCGACTAATATGGCCAAAGCTTTCGACCCAATTCATCACCGGATGGGGTACACCTAGCGCTGTCATTCGACGGCTCGCTGTGCAGCTCGGGGTGCCAGGCGGCTCCATTCGTGACGTGGCCTCGACACTGAAGACTCTGCGCGAGCCGATCACTCTTGTGCTGGATCAACTTGCTGAGTCCCGCGACGATTCCTGGGGCGAAATCATCTCACTTGCGGCCCTTCCCGATGTTCGCATGGTTCTCGGCGTGCCAATAGGCTCGGCGTTACATCCTGACGACACTGCAGACGTCATCGATCTCGACGAACATGCCGCCAGCACACGGGCCGACGTCCGCGCATATCTAGAGTTGCGATTTCGTCTCGCGCACCCCGACGCGTCGGAGTCGACGCTGTTAGGACTCGTTGACGACGCCGAGGGGTGGGGCCCGGGTTTCGCCGTCGCAGTCGCGGGATGCGAAGCCTACGTCGACACCCTCTCGACCGCTTCGCACAAAGCAGCCGCACGAGCTGCGATGTCCGCGGCTACCAACGCGGCCCGCAAGATCTGCCGCGCCATCTTGCGCCCGGACTTCGGGGAAAACGGTGGAATCGTGATTGATTCATTGGCGGCGTTGTGCTCGTTCGACGACTCTATCGCCGTACCGGCGCGAGAATGGGCGGCCGTGGCGTCTGCTTCGTCTGGCTCGGCAATCACTACCGAGGCGGTTGCCGCTGCCGGGTCGCGACTTGCTCCGTACGTTGAACACGCACCAGGACCTGACGGGATTGATCGTTGGCGAAGCATGTCCAATCCGTATCATTGGACGGAACGACGTGGGTTGGCGGACATGGAGCGAGCCGAGTACTTTCTCGCCAAGCTCCCCCAGCTGCACGACCTGACGCATGTTGATTGGTCCCGAGTCGACCCGTCCGTTCAGCTATTAGTCGCATGGGTCGCAGCGCTGGAATCGGGAAGTGGCAGACTCCTTGACGACCCCGATTTTCTGCTTAATGCACCGGCCTACGTTGTCTCCGCTGCCATTCGCAGACTGGGCGACATCGCCGACCGTACTCGGCGATCACTTCTCGCGCGCGTAGTACCACCGACGGGCAACCTCATTGACCGTGCCTTTCTCCTCGACATGGGGGCACATCGTTTCGAACTGCCCGTCGTTTCCGCGGCTATGAAAGCAAGGTATCGACCTTCCCACGAAATCGGATGGATGCAATCCGGCCGCCCCCGCGCCAAGCACTTCGCGACACTCATCACCGATGCGACCGCTTCCGTGGCGGTGACTGTCGACGAGAACGACACGCTCGAATTCTGGGATACCGAATTTGGACAGTCTCTGCGGCCACCTGTGCGGCTGGCCGAAGTTCCCTTCTCGATCAGCGTCGCGCGCCTCTCCTCCGGGGTCGTAGCGCTCGTGTCGACATGGCAAGGCCAGATTTGGTCGATCGCGTGTGACAGACAAGAAGAGCCCATCCTCAGGGATGAACTCGTCCCGCAACGAAAATCACATACAGGGCAAAGTCAACTCCAGCTTGCGCTGCACGACGGTGGCACCGTCTTCATTGCAGTGGGTGGTCGGGTATGGAGCACCACGATCGATACAAGGGAGCGCTTGCGGTCCGTCGCCAGAATCGAATCCGATCTCCACTCCATTGTCGCGGCTGGATCGACGAAAGACCCGTCTGCATGGATAGTGACAAACACCGGGCGCATCCGACGACTGCAAATTGGAAGCGAGGTCGAACCCCCGGTCAGTCACTTCCCGATGCTTCATAGTCCGCTGCTGGCTGCGGCCTCGCGCGATGGAGCGAAGGCGTTGGTGGTTGACGCAGCAGGCGGTATGCGGGTGTACAGCGCGGACCAGGACGCTCTGCCTCTCGACGGTGCACGCCCGCGGAACATTCGCGCAGCCGCGGTCGGACCTTCATCGGCCGTCGTTGCAGGGGGCCCCATCGGAGGTCGCGGATGGATGCAGGTTCACTCATTGTCTGGATCGGAGGGAACAATCAATGTCCCACTCGATGAGCCGCCCATCGGAGTTGCTGTGTTGAAACAGGGTGACCTCCTCGTTGCTCGCCCGTCTGGATTGCTCACCGTCGCGTTGAACTCTTCTGGCACGCAGAGTCCTCTGCCTCTGTCTAGCGATGTCAGCGGAATCGGTAGCCGAACATGATCGCCACGGAGCCGACGCGGAGCGCTGCAGCCAAAGTTCCGCGCGACCAAGTGACGATCGGACTTATGCTCATCCGGGCACTCGTCGCTGGCGATGTCGGCTACGATGTGGCCTGGCCGGCTATCGCCGACTTCTACTCGACCGTCGTACAACCGCTTCTCGAAGGCGACACACCCGATGCCAGCGTCAAGGAACTGATCGCCTGGTGCTGCGCGGCGGCAGACATCAACGAAATCGACGACATTACGGATGTGCTGGATGCCGAGACGGTGCCAGAGGACGTGCTTTTTGGCCTCTGGGAGCTGGCTGACCTGGTGAAGGCTGGGGCGGCGACCTCATTGGTGACTCCACCGACCACAGGCCCCGACATTCTCGTCGAGCAGCCGAACGGCCAATACGTGTTACTCGAAGTACAGGATGGCGGCCGGGGATGGAGTGAGCAGCTGCCGGAATCCGTAGACCGCGCCGTAAAGGCTGCACTCCGCGCGACGCTGTCGCCGTTTCCATCCGTCTTTCCGGCGGACTGGGTTGGCGACGCTGAGGGTCCCCCGTCCGTGTGCTGGGCGCCGGGCATCCCCTTCGCCGCTCCCGCGGTTGCGCTGCCAATCGCGTTATGGCACATCGGTCAAATCGCGGGACTCGGCAAGCCAGAGGTGCTTTGTGCCGGCGACCTAAGCTCTGATTTGTGTCACCCAGTAGTCGGGCGCGCCCTGCATGCGAAAGTGCGCGCCGCCAAGGCGCTGGGCCGACCTTTCCTCGCTCCGACTGAATCCGGTTGGCGGCTCTTCCTCTCAAACGAAACCGAAACATCGCTAGATGGTTCGCTCTCTCTCGACTCAGCGGCGGCAGCAGTCTGGGGCCAGGAATGGTTGCGGTGGAAGCGCGACCGACATGCCGAGGAGTTGTCAGCCGCGGGCTGGCGGGTGATCGATTGGCGCGTAGTGCCCGGTCATCCCGCACTCCGTGATATCGATACCAGCCAGACCTTTGCGCTCAAGCAGCATTTCAGCGATGGCCGCCTGGGACCAAAGACTGCCATTTTGGGCGGCACGCCGAGGAGCGGCAAGAGCACCATCGTCCGTCGACTCGCCACCAGCCTGTCTAGCAGCAAGAGAAACGCCCGAGTGGTTCAGGTGATCGAGCACAGCGAAAACCACGAACTACCAGACAAATTCGAAGCGGCAACGGTGGCGACGCACGCTGTAGGTCTGCTCGAAGGCCGGATTGAGCACCCATTGCTGGTGTTCGAGAATCTCCAGCCAATCAGCGCAGGCGACGTCGGCGAGGTTCTGCGGCACGTATCACGCGAGCTTGGTATATCTGTCCTGGCCGTCGTACAGGACAGCGAGGACTCCCCGACTGACTGGAACTCGCAGGGCGTATTCGTCGCGACATCGGTCGTAGGCACGGTCGCGCGGCGCCGGTTCGTGGAGGATTTGACAAGAGCAGACGGCTCGCTCGACCCTGACGCGGGCCGAACTCTGCTTGCAGACGACCGTGGCAGTGACCTCAGGCGGATCACCCAGGTGATGGCTGGGCAACAACCCGACGCCCGGCTGGCTGAGCGCTTCGCCCAACTCGCTAATTCCGAGCGCGACCCGCTAGTGCTGGCGGCGGCCCTGAGCCTGATCCGCTGCAGGATAGCCGCAGACCAACTCGAGACATTGGATCACAACGATCGAACGATGTTCGGGCTCGAGACTGACTCGTCGACCTTCACCGTCCAGCTTGCGGGGACAGACGACTGTCATCAGCTGCTCGACCTGTATCGCGATGAAGTGAACGATCCGCCGGCACAGACCAAACCGCAAGTGCAACAACGAATTGAGACGATGTCCGGTCTACTCGTACCGGTGCTGGTATCTGCTCTTAGCGAGAGTAGCGGTGAGGTGGCCTCGCTGCTGCTGGGGTCACGTCTCTACCACCGCGCACTTTGCGAGCAATTGTTGCTGCAGTTGGAGGACGACGATCTGCTGGCTGGGTGGTGTTCGGCGGCGCCGCTGTTGTCTGTTGTGCGAGTGCTGGAACTAGTCGAACTACCCGAACAATCAGAACAGACGTTACTGGAAAGGTTGTTGGCCCGCATCGACTCCAGTTCGGAGCTCTGGCAACCGACACGTCTGCTCACCTTGGTACGGGCCGTTCAGAGTAGCTCATGCCCCGTTTCCGAACAGGCGCTGGACGAGTTCGCTCGATGGATTGTCAGGGCCGTCGACGACATCCTCGCTAAGCAGGTCGGTCATCCGGAGGAGCGCTTTGCCCTACTCGTCGAATTGGAAAGATTCGACAGTGACGCGGTCAAACGTGTCGTCGCCGAGCGTATCCTCGATGTCCTGGGTGGATTGCGGGCTGAAGCTGTGTCGAGTTACCGGCTTGTCCGAAACGTAGAGATCATGCAGCGCAGGCTGCTTTGGAAGGCACCCGAGGACACTCAGGACTTTCCGATCGCCCAGGAGCTCGCGGTGCAGCAACTGCTGCAAAAGGAGCCGGCCGAAAAAACCGGTGTCGGGGGGCTTATCGAAGCGATGTGCCTACGCCAACACCTCGAAAGAGCTGACATTGACCTCCTTTTGCCCGATTACGAGGTGGCGCTGACAGCGGCGATGAGATTTGCCAGCGCCGCTGAATTGACTGATGCGCTGAACAGCGTCCGCGCAACCAGCCCATTTATCTGCAACCGGATCCTGAGTAGGTGGCCGAACTTTGCACGTCTTGCCAATGGCCTCCTGCGTCGATCGGGACCGATGGACGCCGCAAACTTGCTACGAGCAATCTCAAATGCACAATCGCTGATCGCGGCACGCTGTTTGTGCGGCACCGGTGGAGAAATCGATCTCCAGTTGGTGAGCCGTTTCGCTCGCGACATCGTCGCAACCAGGGATCCGCTTGGCACGGGCCTGTTGCTATCCGTGACGCACTCTATCGGCAGCGACTTCTACTCCTGGAAAAGCTCTTTCGCGACTGAGCTGGCGGAGGAGATTGGCGTGGACACTGTTCGGAAGATGGCTGGCGACCCACGTCTGTCTGCGGGCTACTACCTTGTGAAGGGCGTATGGGTCGCCGGGGCAAGCTACCGCGGTGAGATCCTGGACGTCGTCATCGAGCAAGTTGTGCGATCGATCCATCGCGGTCGAAAGCATTGGGGGGCGGAGATTGCTCTTCTGCTCGCCGCCGACCAGGAGTTCGGTGAGTCGGCCTTCGAGCGCATTCGACAGCAGACGCCGTCGGAAGTGATAGTGCAGGGAATGTTTCGCGGCAGCACAGCTCAAAGCCGGGTGATGTTTCACCGTCTTGGCCGTGTCCTGCATCCGGAAGTACCGGCGATGTATCGCGATCAGTGGGAAATGCACGCCTTCGTGGACGGTCTCAGCACGCCGGCACCCGCTGCCGCACTGGCGGTTTGTGCCGAGGTCGCAAAGACCCTCCTCGACGCCGATGTGCCAGACGCGGGTCCCGCGATATTCGAAGCGAGCGGTGGAGCCGACGTGTGGGCCAATCGTCTTGCACACGAACGGAATCCCGGCCGATTCGCCCAGTCGTTAGATAACATAATCGCCCTCAGCCCCGTCGGCGCTCGCGAGGTGGTCGACCGCCTCGGCGCGAAGCCAAGCCGCTTCCGTATCCGCGACCACAACCTCGATGCACTCGCTGCGCAGGTGCGCTTCGCGCTGCTGAACGACGCACCCGCTGGATCAAGAATTGTTCGCTCGATCCACATGGTCAAACCCGAACTTTCACAGGGGCTGTTCGACGAACTCTTCGAGGACGATCACTTGATGTACGTCGTCAACGGCCAACTCGTTAGTCTCCAAGATCCGGTGGATCAAGCCATTGCGGCACGTAACTTTGCGCTTGCGGGCTTGACTCGAGGCAGTCCCCACGGCAAGTGGATCAATGCCATCTACAACGCGAGGGTGCAGACCATTGGGCTTTTCGCATCGCCGCAACGCGTGGCCGACATTGTGCGCATGCTTGAAACGTGGGACACCCACTGGGGTGCAGCGTCTGCCAACAACATCGATCTTGGCCGACTCGGTCGTCGTATCCGGCTCGGTAAGTCCAGCGACCTCGCACCCAGCGTCCGTCTATTGCGAACGCTATGCGCGCTGGGCCGAATTGCCCCCGCAGCGCAGATTCTTGACGATCTACTGGCGGCTGACCTGGCGGATATCGCACGGCCTGCTAGCTTAACGACGCTAAGTCAACTGGCCGACGTCGTGAACAGACTGAAGCCAGACGCTACGCCGCGGATGATGCGTATCCTGCGCGACAAAGTAGATCGAAGCGTTGAGCGGTCTGTCCTGATTGACGAGCGGAAATTCTGGCAAGAGGTAGGACACGCGCTTTGGATATTGCGGCACACCCCGGGAGGTCGTGCGTTCGCCCACCCGATCGGTGAGCCACAGATCCATCCGAATGCAGCGCACAGTTCGGTGGTCGCGTGGGTCGCAGCACAAGTTAACCAGCCGGGGTGGGGAGGCGACGCGCTTGGGCGAGTTCAGGATCGGCTGATTCGGCGGCAAGCCATACTCAGCCCCGTTGATCAGGCTCACTTGCTATTGGCGACCGTCGACGGATGGTCACCCGAATTACGGACCGCGGCCGGTCTTACTAGCCTGGCGGGACTTCCGTTCTGGATGCTGCGCCTGCTTTACCAACAGGCCACCAACGATTTGGAGATCGACCGCCTGCTCACTGCCGCCGAGCCCGGGATCCGCGAAAGGGTGAACCAGGGTGTCGCCCGCCCAGATTGGGATGCTTTTCACGTTCGCTTGAACCTCAGCGGGCGCGACTTCCGGCGGGCCGCCCATGCTGAATAGGTTCTGCATCAAGTTACATGTCTGAACGCGGGAGTGATGCCGCTGCGCTTGACCGGCGCAGTCGAGTGAATCCAAAGTCACATCTGCGCCTTTGTACAGTCACCGCGCAGCTTTGTGATCAATTCGAGCCCTTGTTCGCTAGATACCGGCTACTTCGATTACGCCGGGACCACGCTGGGACCACACGTAATGAGCGTTGCCGCGCGACCTGCGCGTCCGTGAACGTTGCGCACGATGCTCGCAGCGCCGGAAACACCGACGAACTGGGCAAACGCGCTACCTTCGCTTCCTGGGGGTCAAGTGGTCGCAGGTTCAAGTCCTGTCAACCCGACACCTATATGCAGTTCAGAGGCGGTTTCGGAGAACTCCGGAAAATCTATTCTGTCTGAGTGCCGAGGGAGTGTCACTACTCGTTTCTTAAACGGTCGAACTTGACGCTGAGGCGGTGGCCAGACTGTGTCCACTGGCGTCCAGAAATCTGCGTGTGTAAAGCGAATTGTCAGCGGTCACGTAATTCCCCAGTCTTGAGGGGGTGTCCGTCACGTAATTCCTCACCCGCTGTCACGTAATTCCCCACCCTGGGGCGTGTCGGTGCGGGGTTCGGGTGCTGCTCAGGTTCGCTCCTGACACGGGTCCTACCAAGGGCTCGTGGAAGGGGCCTGAGGTGGCAAGGAAGTCATTCACCGTGAACGATCTCATCGAGATGTTCCGACACTGGAACGCCGGCCGATCCCAAGTCGAGATCCATCAGGCGCTGGGCATCGACCGCAAAACCATCCGCAAGTACCTTCAACCAACAGTGCGCGACGGTATCGAACCGACACCGGAAGAGGTGTTCGACGAACAGCTCTGGCGTGAACGCATCGACCGCTGGTTCCCGGCACCGTCCGATCCCGTGTCCGTGGCCATGAAAAAGTACCCACTGGTGGCCAGGTCGAGGTCCCCACTGGTGGCCAACTGAAAGTCCCCACCCCGTGTTCGTCGTGTCGATCAGGAACTCGAGGCCCGAGCGGTGACGGTGAAGGTGCCAACCACACACCGCACCGCCCGGGGAGTTCCATTGAAGTCTGCGAAGGAACGCATGGACATCATTTCCGCTTACCGCGAAGTCGGGTCGTATCGAGGAGCCGCCGAACTCGTCGGCACCACCCACAAGACCGTCAAACGCACCATCGACAAATTCGAAGCCGACCAGGCCGGCGCCACACCACCGCCGCGGGCCGAGCGTGAACGCAACTACGCCGCCGTCACCGACCTGGTAGCCGAACGGGTCGACAAATCTCAGGGCCGAATCTCCGCGAAACGGATCCTGCCGATCGCCCGCAAGGCCGGCTATGCAGGATCGGACCGCAACTTCCGCCGCCTGGTCGCCGAGGAGAAGAAACGGTGGCGCACCGACCATCACCGCGGCCGACGGCCCGCGGTATGGGCACCGGGTGACTACCTGATCATCGACTGGGCCACTGTCGGCGGACTGCACCTGTTCTGCGCCGTCATGGCCTACTCGCGATGGCGGTTTGCTGCCTTCGCCACGGACGAGAAAGCAACCACCACAATGGCATTGATCGCCGACGCACTTGACGCTGTCGGTGGTGTCCCGCGCAAGGTCCTCGCCGACCGCATGGCATGCCTCAAAGGCGGGGTCGTTGCGAACGTCGTCATTCCCACCCCGGACTACGTCCGGTTCGCTGCTCATTACGGGTTCGCACCGGACTTCTGCCACGCGAACGACCCACAATCGAAAGGCGTCGTGGAGAACCTCGTCGGCTACGCCCAACGCGATCTCGCTGTCCCGGTGCTCACCGAAGCAGCCATCGCCGGCACCACCGTCGATGTCCACGCAGCCAACGCCGCCGCCAGGGTGTGGTGCACGGAAGTCAACGCCAGGGTGCATTCGGAGATATGCGCGATCCCGAACGACAAACTCGACCAAGAGAGCGTCGCCAACCAACAACTTCGCCTTGGCGTCGCGAGAGTTGTTGTCACCGTTGCCATCACTCCGACTGGAGATCGGCCCACCGCCGGTGACCCGCAAAGTCGATCGCTTGTCCTGCGTGCGGTTCGCGTCCGCACGCTACTCCGTGCCGGTCCGGTTGATCGGCGCGACGGTCACCCTCGTCCAGACCGAGGGACGGTTGGTGGTTGTCGAGCCGGCCACCGGTGAGGTCGTCGCCGAACACAACCTGGGCCAGCCGGGCACCGCGTCGGTCCTCGACGAGCATTACGGCGGTGCCCGCCCCGCACCCCATCGCGGTCCCAGGCCGAGAACAACTGTCGAGCAACAGTTCTGCGCACTCGGACCCGAAGCAGAAGCATTCCTCGTCGGAGCCGCCGCGATCGGCAACACCAGGCTCGGATCCGAGCTCGAGATCCTGCTGGCACTCGGTGCGGCACATGGCACCGAACTGTTGGTGGCGGCGTTGACCCGGGCGGTGGCGTTCCGTCGATTCCGGGCCGCGGACGTCCGATCGATTCTCGCTGCCGGTGCCGGAGCGCCACAGCCCAGGCCAGCCGGAGACGCGTTGATTCTGGACCTGCCGACCGCACCGACACGCTCCCTCGATGCCTACGCCATCCGGACCCCTGCCGCCGATACGCAGGTGCCGTCATGACCGACACCACCACCACTGCACGCTCTCCGAAGACTGCTGCGCCCCAGCATGTTCCCGAGCTCGCTGCTGATCTCGACACCGGACTGCGGCGCCTGAAACTGGCTGCGATCCGCCGGACCGCACCGGAGGTGTTGATCACCGCGAAGACGCAACGCTGGACCCCGGAAGAAGTGCTGCGGACGCTCATCGAGTCCGAACTCGCCGCACGTGATGCCTCCAACATCGTCAACCGACTCAAAGTAGCCGCGTTCCCGGTGACGAAAACATTGGAGTCCTTCGACGTCGCAGCGTCGTCGATCCAGCCGAAGGTGTTCGACTACCTGTCCAGCCTGGAATGGGTTCGGGCACAATCGAACCTGGCGATGATCGGACCTGCCGGGACAGGCAAGTCGCATACCTTGATCGGACTCGGTGTCGCCGCCGTCCACGCTGGACACAAGGTCCGCTACTTCACCGCCGCCGATCTCGTCGAAACCCTGTATCGCGGATTGGCCGACAATACCGTCGGCAAGATCATCGAATCACTGCTGCGGGTCGACCTGATCATCATCGACGAAATGGGCTTCGCCCCGCTCGACGACACCGGCACCCAGTTGCTGTTCCGTCTCGTCGCCGGTGCCTACGAACGCCGCTCGCTGGCGATCGGATCGCACTGGCCGTTCGAGCAATGGGGCCGGTTCCTGCCCGAACACACCACCGCCGCCTCGATCCTCGACCGGCTGCTCCACCACGCCACCATCGTCGTCACCGACGGCGAGTCCTACCGCATGAAAGACGCACAACACCGAAAGGACCGCCCCTGAAAAACCCGAAACATCAACACGGGGTGGGGACTTTCACCTGGCCACCACCGGGGACTTCAACTTGGCCATTGACATCCCGCAGCCCGCGCCTTGACGTGGGAACACATCGCACCGCACCACGAGTGGATCACCGAACAACTCGAGGTCCCGGTCACCGTCGCGACCATCGCGCAGCGTCTACGCGACGATCACCACGTCGATGTCTCCGAGTCGACCGTACGACGCTACATTGCAACAACATTCGCCGAGCAACGGCTCGAAGAGAAGGTCACCGTCCCACGCGGGGCTGTCGAACCGGGCAGTGAAGCGCAGATCGACTACGGCAAACTCGGTATGTGGTTCGACCCGGCCCTGGGCCGCCGCATCACCGTGTGGGCGTTCGTCATGATCCTGGCGTGCTCACGGAAGATGTTCGTTCAACCCGTGTTCCGGATGGATCAAACATCCTGGAACGCCTCCCACGTCGCGGCGTTCGAGTACTTCGGCGGCGTCCCCGCCCGGCTGGTCTGCGACAACCTCAAAACCGGTGTGGAACGACCAGATCTCTACGACCCGATGATCAACCCCGCCTACCAGGAGCTGGCGAGCTTCTACGGCACCCTCATCGATCCCGCCCGGGCCCGCAAACCCAAGGACAAACCCCGCGTGGAGCGGCCCATGCCCTACATTCGTGACTCGTTCTGGGCGGGCCGCGACTTCACCTCACTCGAGCAGATGCAGAGCGCGGCATTGCATTGGGCCACAGAGGTATACGGGCACCACCGGCACCGCTCACTCGACGGGGTTACGCCGTCGGCGATGTTCGAGGCGGTCGAACAATCCGCTCTCGCCCCACTCCCGGCGCGCCCGTTCGAGACCGTGCAGTACTCGGTGGGCACCGTCGCACCGGACTGCCACGTCAAAGCAGGCAAAGCGTTCTACTCGGTGCCGTGGCGCTTGCTCGGACAGAAGGTCACCGTCCGCACCGCCGGAGACATCGTCCAGGTCTTTCACGGCGACGCTGTCGCCGCCACCCACGTTCTGCATCTGAGCGGGCGGTCGACGAACTTCGAGCATTACCCACCACACAAGGTCGCGCACACGTTGCGCAGTGTCACCTGGTGCCGCAGTCAAGCCGAGCAAATCGTTCCCGGGGCAACGAAAGTCATCGAGGAGCTGTCCTCGGTCAATGCCATCCACCGGCTCCGCGCCATCCAAGCGATCATCCGGCTCCGCGACAAATATCCCGACGACCGTCTCGATGCCGCATGCACCCGGGCACTCGAACTCGACGACGTGCACTACCGCACCATCAAAGGACTCCTCGTCGCCGGAACCGAACACGGAGACCGGCCCGCCGATCAACCCTCCGTACCACCACCGCCTGCGCTGCTCCGCGGACCCGACGCGTTCGACACCGCGCAGAGCGCATGACCATGCCGTCATCTACTTCTGTTGCACTGCAACAATATTCGATAGGAAGGACACCGCGATGACCATCCACGACCCATCCCTGCGGACCGCACTGAAAACGTTGAAACTCACCGGAATGCTCGACACACTCGACGCCAGGCTCGCTCAAACCCGCGACGGTCAACTCGGACACCTGGAATTCCTGCAGGTGCTCTGCGAAGACGAAATCGCACGCCGCGAATCCGCCGCCCTGACCAGACGAGTACGGCGAGCGAAGTTCGAGCAGGCCAACACTTTCGAGGACTTCGACTTCACCGTCAGCCCGAAACTGCCCGCAGCGATGCTCCGCGACCTCGCCGCTCTGCGGTGGCTCGACGCGGGCGAATCGGTCATCCTCTACGGACCGGTCGGTGTCGGGAAAACCCATGTCGCACAGGCACTCGGCCATCAAGTAGCCCGACGCGGTGGAGACATCAGATTCGTCAAATGTTCCCGCATGCTCGCCGACCTCGCGGGCGGACACGCAGACCGCACCATCGGGCAACGCATGCGCGAATACACCCGGCCCCACGTACTGATCATCGACGACTTCGCGATGCGCGAGCACACCACCACCCAATCCGATGATCTCTACGACCTCGTCTCCGATCGCGCCATCGCCGGCAAACCCCTGATCCTGACGAGCAACAGAGCCCCGAAAGATTGGTACCCACTGTTCCCGAACCCCGTCGTCGCCGAACCTCTCCTGGACCGACTCATCAACACCAGCCACCAAGTCCTCATGGACGGGCCGTCGTATCGACCCCGAAAACGACCCGGGACCAAGACCACCTGACAACCGAGTCCGTCACCGATATCCTCACCTCAGTAGCTCCGGACCTGGGGAATTACGTGACAACTACCCCTGGGGAATTACGAGACCGTCGACACGAATGGACCTGAGCGGACGGAGCCACTTGATTCAGCTGGTTCGCAGTCAAGCAGCTACAGAGTCCGGCGGCGGCAACCGGACCACGTCTCGGTCGTGTCGTCTGCCATGAGCATGGGACCAGCGTGACCTGATTTCTGCCAGGGTGATGGGACCACTTCGATTGCCAGTTATGGGACCACCGGCGCGCCTTGCCGGTGGTTGACGGCGCTCAGTGAAAGTGCCCAGATCTGATCTCTGAAAGTGCTCACCCGTGTGGCTCCGCCAATGAGGGCGGGCCTCCTCCGATGCTGATGGTCTCTGACCACACACCAGCGTCCCGAAGGAGACCCGCGATCTCATGCTTACATGGGAAGAGGACATGGAGATATCCGCACTGCACAAACGAGGCATGTCGATCTCGGACATCGCCCGCCACACCGGCCGCAACCGCCGCACCGTCCGCAACTACATCAACGGCACCACCACCCCAGGTGTGCGACGAAAGTCCACGACGGACCCGTTCGAGGACTTCGTCGACTACATCCGCTACCGATTCACCGAGGACCCGCACCTGTGGGCGGTCGCCCTGTTCGACGAACTGTTGGCCCTGGGTTTCGCACTGTCCTATCCGACGATGACCCGCAAGGTCCGGCAACAGAAACTACGCCCGATCTGCCTGGCCTGCAGGACCGCAACCGACCGAGCCAACGCCATCATCGACCACCCACCGGGTGAAGAAACGCAATGGGACTATGTCGATCTCCCGAACCCGCCGACTGAATGGGGTTGGGGCAGAACAGCACACCTGTGGGTCGGTTCGCTCGCACATTCGGGTAAGTGGCGGGCGGTGTTGACCCCGTCGATGGATCAACCGCATCTGGTCGACAATCTCGACCGCGTCTCCCGCGCTCTCGGCGGCATCACCCGAGTCTGGCGTTTCGACCGGATGGCCACGGTCTGCTACCCAGAGTCCGGTGCGGTGACCGCCAGCTTCGCCGGCGTCGCGAAGCATTACGGGGTCTCGGTCGCGATCTGCCCTCCGCGGCGAGGGAACCGCAAAGGCGTCGTGGAGAAAGCGAATCACACTGCAGCGCAGCGATGGTGGAGATCGCGACCGGACATGAGCGTCGAGCAGGCCCAAGCTCATCTCAACAACTTCTGTGCCGTCATCTCCGACAGTCGCACCCGCCACACCCCGAACGGGACCAGCACCGTCGCCGACCTCGCAGCGGCCGAACCCTTGCAGGCACCGCCGGCGACCGCGTATCCGGTGATCCTCGGCGACAGTCGGACGGCGTCGCGGCAAGCGTTGGTGTCCTACCGCGGCAACCAGTACTCCGTGCCTCCGGAGTTGGCGTCCGCGCAGGTCACCGTCACCCGCCCGGTCGGTGGTAGTCATCTCGACATCGTCACTGCCTCCGGCATCACTGTCGCCAGGCATGCGGTCGCAGCCGACGGTCTCGGCATGATCGTCCGCGACAGCGGTCATGTCGTCGCCCTCGAACGGGCCGCGATGGCGACCGCGAACACCGGTAAACCGCACCGCCGCAAGGAACGGATACCGCCAGGTCCTGATGCGCTGAACGCAGCGGAAGCGTTGCGTGGCAGAGACCTTCAGAGTTCGCTCACCTCGGATGCCGAATCCAGTTCTACGGCAACACCATCGGATGTCATCGACCTCTCGACCTACGAGCGGGCTGCACGGGGAAGGAACACTCTCACATGAGTGACACACCGACACCACGGACCGCTGCCGATCATCTTCCCGCACCGAACACCGCGGAAGCCGCGAGCCTTTACCAACGTTTGCGCGGGCATCTCGGGGTCCTCAAACTCGCCGACGCCGCCGAAGCGTTGCCGGCGGTCCTCGACCAGGCCGCGGCGGAGGAGCTGTCGATGACGGCGGCGTTGGAGCGGTTGCTCTCGATCGAGGTTGCTGCCACCGAAGCGCGGCGGTTGGCAGGCAGGTTGCGGTTCGCGTGCCTGCCGACCCCGGCATCGCTCGAGGACTTCGACTTCGACAATGCCGCCGGGGTCGACAAGAAGCTGATCGATGAGCTCGCGACCTGCAGATATCTGGAGACCGCGACCAATGTGCTGCTCATCGGCCCGCCCGGGGTCGGGAAGACGCATCTGTCGGTCGGGCTGGCGCGGGCTGCTGCGCATGCCGGGTATCGGACGTATTTCACCACCGCCGCCGATCTCGCCGCTCGATGTCACCGGGCTGCGATCGAAGGTAGATGGGCGACGACGATGCGGTTCTATGCCGGGCCGACACTGTTGGTGATCGACGAACTCGGGTATCTGCCTTTGCCGGGAGAGGCGGCGTCGGCGTTGTTTCAGGTTGTTTCGCAACGGTATATGAAGACATCGATCGTGATCACCAGCAATCGTGGTGTCGGTTCGTGGGGAACGGTTCTCGGTGACGACACCGTCGCAGCAGCCATGCTCGACCGTCTCCTGCATCGGTCGGTAGTCCTCGATATGTCCGGTGATTCCTACCGGCTCCGCGACCACAACGCACGCTCGGAAAAGCTCCGCAAAGCCGTCACCGGGACCCGTCAACCGCTACAGTGATCACCGCTACCGGGTGAGCACTTTCGCTGAGCGAAGTTGAGCACTTTCGACGAGCGCCATCATGGTCCCGTCGTTTGCTCGTTCGATCGTCTGTGACAGCACAAAGTCCGTCACGGAGGTCGGTGAGCATGGCTTTTCGGGAGATCAGTGTGAACGAAATCAGAGAAGTACTACGGCTGTGGCTCGGGACGGCGGCACTGCCAGCTCCGGGGCTGCGCACGATCGCCGAGCATGCCGGTGTGGATCGTAAGACGGTCCGCCGTTACGTCGAGGCAGCCCAAGCAGCCGGCCTGACCAGAACCGACGATGCCGACGCGGTGAGCGATGAGGTGATCGCAGCTGTTGACGGCGCTCATCGAAATCCCCCACTGACGCTCACTGAAATTCCCCACCCGTGTGGCACCGCCAACGAGGGCGGGTCTCCCCGGATGCTGATGGTCTCTGACCACACACCAGCTACCCGAAGGAGACCCGCTCCTCATGCTTACACGGGAGGAAGACGTGGAAATACACGCCCTGCATCAACGAGGCTGGAAGATCGCCGACATCGCGAGACACACCGGCCGCGACCGCAAGACCATCCGGTCCTACCTCAACGGGACCACCACCCCCGGAGTGCGTAAACGCAGCATCCCGGATCCGTTCGAGGTGTTCCTGGCCTACGTCATCGCACGCCTGTCCGAGGACCCGCACCTGTGGGTTCGCACGTTGTGCGACGAGCTCGAAGACCTCGGATATTCGATGTCGTATCAAACGCTGCACCGCAAGATCCGCGAGCTCAAACTCCGTCCGATCTGCAAAGCCTGCCTGACCGCAACCGAAAGACCCAACGCAGTCATCGATCACCCGCCAGGTGAAGAGACCCAATGGGATTGGGTCGATCTACCCAACCCGCCCGCCTCCTGGGGGTGGGGTTCGATGGCGCATCTGTTCGTTGGAACGTTGGCGTGCTCGGGCAAATGGCGCGGGGTCCTCGCACCGAACATGACCCAACCGCATGTCGTCGACGGACTCGACCGCATCTGCCGGGGCCTCGGCGGAGTCAGCCGAGTCTGGCGGTTCGATCGGATGGCGACAGTCTGCCACCCCGACTCCGGTCGCATCACGGCCAGCTTCGCGGGCGTCGCCAAGTATTACGGTGTCTCCGTTGCCATCTGCCCACCCCGCCGCGGCAACCGCAAAGGTGCGGTAGAGAAGTCCAATCACACTGCAGCCCAACGGTGGTGGCGCACAGTCGCCGACGATCTGACCGTCGAGCAAGCCCAAGCAAGCCTCGACCGGTTCTGCAGTCTGCGCAGTGACACCCGGCTGCGACCCACGAAAGACGGGAAGGCGTCGGTGGCGACGATCGCCACCACCGAGGGGTTGCATCCGATGCCCGCGGCTGCATATCCAGCGATCCTGACCACCGACCGCGTCGTCTCGCGCCAAGCGCTGGTCTCCTATCGCGGCAACCGCTACTCGGTCCCACCCGAACTTACCTGTGCCGCTGTGACAGTGACGCACGTCCTGGGCTCCGATGTCATCGACATCGTCACCACATCCGGCATCACCATCGCCCGACATCGTCTCGCTGCCGATGGCACCGGGGCGATGGTCCGCGACCACGGCCACATCTACGCCCTCGAACAAGCAGCGATGGCGGGTGCGAACACCGGCCGTCCGCACCGCCTCAAAGAACGAATCCCCACGGACCCGACGCTCTCGCTGCCGCCGAGAAGCTCCGAACCTCGGCCGAATCAACACTGTCCTCCAGAGATGGACGGCGCGAAAGCGGCTGTCATGCAGCTGAATCCACTGATACAGCCGCGGTCATCTACGACCTGTCGATCTACGAACGGGCCGCACACGGAAGGAACACCCTCTTATGGCCGACAAGAAAACAGGCGACCGGATGCCGGCACCGAACACAGCCGAAGCAGCGAGTCTCTATCAACGTCTTCGCGGGCATCTGGCGGTCCTGAAACTCCACGATGCCGCCGAAGCGTTACCCTCGGTCCTCGACCAAGCAGCAGCGGAGGAGCTGTCGATGACCGCGGCGTTGGACCGGTTGCTTTCGATCGAAGTCGAGGCCACCGAGGTACGCCGGTTGACCGGACGACTGCGGTTCGCATGTTTGCCGACACCGGCGTCGCTCGAGGACTTCGACTACGACGCCGCCGCGGGTGTCGATCGCAAGCTCATCGACGAGCTCGCGACCTGCCGATACCTCGAGACGGCGACGAATGTGCTGCTCATCGGCCCGCCCGGAGTCGGGAAAACGCATCTGTCGGTCGGGCTCGCGAGGGCTGCTGCGCATGCCGGGTATCGAACATATTTCACTACCGCTGCTGATCTCGCTGCCCGCTGCCATCGAGCTGCGCTGGAGGGCCGGTGGGCGACGACGATGCGTTTCTATGCCGGCCCGACCCTGTTGGTGATCGACGAACTCGGCTACCTTCCACTGCCCGGTGAGGCTGCATCGGCGCTGTTTCAGGTTGTCTCGCAACGGTATATGAAGACATCGATCGTGATGACGACCAACCGTGGAGTCGGATCGTGGGGCGAGGTGCTCGGTGACAACACCGTCGCAGCAGCGATGCTCGACCGGCTCCTGCATCGCTCCGTCGTGCTCAACCTCGACGGCGATTCCTACCGGCTGCGAGACCACAACGCCCGATCGGAGAAGCTCCGCAAAGCCACCACCGGAACCCGCCAACCACTACAGTGAAGACCGCTCACGAGTGGGGAATTTCGGTGAGCGCGGTTGGGGAATTTCGCTGAGCCTCGTCACAGAATCGATTTCAGAACATGTACCTGTGGGCCGGTGAACAGCGGACACGGGGTTCACTGCGATTCGCAGAACACCCGGCTCAAGAGGCCAATGATGGACCTGAGTGCATCCAGTTGAATTGTCATCTCTTGTACAGATCATCCGGGGTTCGAGTCCCTGATGGCGCACAAAAACGATCCCCTCGCCAGCGGAAACGTAGGTAAGAGGGGCGTCTTTTGCGTGGCCCCCCGGCGGTCTGGGTATGAGACCGTCGTGGGTCGGTGATTCGGTCACTTTTCGCAATGGTGGACCCGTATGGTGTGGGGACTTCGGTGCATCCAGCCGATGCATTCGGTGTTTAAGCGTGCCTCGAGCGTGTCACTACTCGGTTGAACTGGGGGGTGTCCCTATGGTGTCAGTCAAGCTGCGTGAGCTGCGGGCGCTTGGAATAGGGTCTTGTCCTCGAGCATGGCGGACAGGACGTCGCATCGGCGGCGGGCGAGGCAGATGAGGGCTGCGTTGTGTTTCTTGCCTTCGGCTCGTTTGCGGTCGTAGTAAGCGCGACTGGTGGGGTCGTGCAATGCGGCATAGGCCGAAAAGAACAACGCGCGTTTGAGTTTGCGGTTTCCTGATCTCGCTGGGTGCTCACCTCGGATCGAGGTGCCGGATCGGTGGGTCACGGGTGCGATGCCCGCGTACGCGGCGAGGTGTCCTGCTGATTTGAATGCCGAACCGTCACCGACTTCGAGACGGATGCGTGCTGCTGTCCTGACTCCGATGCCTGGCATCGAGATCAGGACCGAGAAAAGAGGGTGGGCATCGAGCATCCTCTCCACGTCCACAGCGATTGTTTTCCGTTGCTGCAGTGTCTCTTTGAGCGAGTCCGCCAGTTTGGGTAGAACAGTCTCGGCAGCCGCGGACCCGGGCACCACTACCGTCTGAGCGTTGAGTGCGGCCTAGATCTCCGCAACCAGTCTTGCCCCCATCCTGGGTGCGTTTTTGGCGGCGATAGCGGTCAGTTTCCGTTTACCAGCAGTGCGGATGCCGGCGGGGCCACCGCAGCGGGACAGGATCTCGAGCACTGCCGGGTCTGCCGGGTGTGTCACATGCGGTCCGAGGACTCCTTCGAGCGCGGGGTGAAGGGCGGTCAGCAGTCCGCGGATTCGGTTGCTGATGCGGGTTGCTTCACCGGCGAGATCGTCATCGAAACCGATCAGCACATCCAGCTCGGCGAGTGTGTCATCGCCGGTATCGACTTGCCGCAGCGTGTGGGGCATGGTCCGGGCCGTGTCGGCGATGATGAACGCATCCCGCGCATCAGTTTTGGCTTGCCCGGAATCCAGATCTGCGATTCGGCGCATCGACAGACCTGGAAGGTACGCGACCTGGTGCCCGCAGGAGCGGGCGACGGTGACCGGCAGGGCGCCGATCGTGTTGGGCTGATCGACGACGATCAAGAGCGACCCGCGTGTGGCGAGGCGGTCGAACACTGCGCGCAGGCGGGCCTCCTCATTGGGTAGGGCTTTGTCGTAGAGACGGGTTCCGTCGACGGCGAGACCGACGGCGTGATGTTCGGATTTTCCCACGTCGAAGCCGCAAAACACGGCGCAACTCGTGTCCATGAAGCAGTCCTTCGTCCGGTTACCTCCGGTCGCCGATCCGACGTCAACACCCGACACCCATGTTATGAAGAGACCTGCTCACGATCATCGGTCCGTCGACGCCACCACACTCGGCGACACCACCCCCGGATCATTGATGGCAGGGGCGAGAAGTCATACCGGGTCTGGCGACCGTATCCCTCGGTTTTAAGGACCAGCTAAAAGATAACGGGCTGGGGGAACGACGTGAACCGGTTCGGACAAAAATGCCTGTTCAGGCCAGTGCGGTGCGTCCGGGCGGGACCATCGAAGTATCGTCGATCTAGCTGGGGGGTCAAGTGGTCGCAGGTTCAATCCTGTTAGCCCGACACATTGCAGGTCGAAGACGCCACGACTACTTGGATGGAAGCTGCAGGTGGTGCGGGCAACCGTTCGGACAGCTCCGCCTCGTCAGTGGCCCATGACATTGCCGGCAGGCATCTGAACTGCGCAGTCGGTCAGGTTGACCCCCGAGCGGTACGGGTGTCGATAGTCTCCAGTCGGGTGCTGGTTCGAGAGGTCACTGCTCTAGGGCATCATGGGCCTATGAGCGATCCCGAATACCTCGCCACATTGCTTTCTGCGATCGATGGGGAGATCGCGCGAATCTCTGCCGCCGAATCAGGCTCTGACGAACAGGCATCGGCTATCGACGATGCGGCCGATGCCGTCTTCCGGTTGCGCGAGAAGGTCAAGGCCGGCTACTCCGGCAAGAAGGCCTACTACCTCGCGGCGTCGACCGATCCGAAGGGGATCAGGGTCGAGGGAATTTCTGCCCTGCACGGTAAGCGTGCCCACGAACTGGTCCGAGACGGTGGTTGGATGCACGCGGATTCCACCACCGTCCTCGAGGCTCTCGATGACGACCGAATCAGTCGGTATCACGCCATTGCGGGACGTGGGGTCGCACAGACGTTTCGCGACTCACGTGAATACTTGGCGGCGGCAGTAGCTCTCGCCGATAAGTAGTCCGAAGGGGTAGCACGTCGAGGCAGCCGAACCCGTCGACGGTAGAAGTCCGGGCCTCACATGCTGAATGCCCCGCTGAAGTCGAGGGGTGCCGCTTCGAGGTGTCGGCCGCGGGGAGTGGCGTCGACGAGTTCGCCGTCGTGGACGACAATCTCGCCGCCCACCATCACGGTGACCGGCTTTCCTCGAAGTCGGTGTCCCTCGTAGGGGGTGTAGTCGGTCGCCATGTGCAGTGTTTCGGTGGTTACCGTCCATTCCAGTTCGGGATCCCAGATCGCGATGTCGGCGTCGGACCCCGGCATCAGTGATCCCTTGCGGGGATACAAGCCGTTGGTGCGCGCTGGATTCGACGAGGTCAACTCCACGAATCTGCTTGCAGTCAGACCCAATCCGTCGACGTAGTGCGAGTAGATCACGGGAAGACGCGTCTCGACTCCGGGCAGTCCGTTGGGCATGTGCCGCACGTCGTGGCTGTGCACCTGCTTCTGTGCGGTGTCGTAGCAGCAATGGTCGGAACCGATGGTGGTGATGTGCCCGGTGAACAGGTGTCGCCCGAGTTCCTCGACCACCTCGGCCGAGCGCAGCGGTGGGCAGCAGACGAAACGTTCGGGTTGTTCACCCTTGTAGGCCGAGTCGTCGAGGATCAGATGGTGGGCGACCGATTCGGTGAAGGCGACGAGCCCTCGCTTACGAGCGTCCGCGACCAGTTCGACGGCAGCCGGAGTCGACTGATGCACGAAATAGACCGGCGCACTCTGTGATTCGGCGATCGCGAGAATGGCGGCGACCGAGGCAGTCTCGGCGAGCTCCGGCCGCGTCTGCGACATGTGTGCGGCATCGACTCCGTCGGATGCGGCTGCGAGGTTCTGCGCGTCGGTGACGATCGCGTCGGACTCGCAGTGGATGATGACCATTCCGCCGAGATCGCGAGTAGCCTGCATCGTGTTGAGGATGGTGTGTTCGTTCGCCATCGTCTCACCGGCGTAGGTGGTGAACATCTTGACCGTCCGAATACCGCCGTCCGCCAGTGTTTTCAGTTGGTCGGCGGTGGTGTCGGTCCACTCGACGACGCAGGCGTGCAGAGCCGAATCGCACAGTCCGCTCGACGCTTTCGCTCGCTGCACCTCGGCAGCGTCGAGCGGCTCTTGACCGGGACGGGGGATAGCGAAGTCGATGATCGTGGTGGTACCGCCGAACACGGCCGCCGTCGTGCACTCGAGATACGAGTCGAGCGAGGTGAATTCGCCGGAGGTGAACCCGACGTGGCAGTGTGGATCGACTCCACCCGGCATGACGAGCTTGCCGGTTGCATCGATGACCTCCGCAGCCGCGTCGACCTCGCTCCCTGGGGTCAGCACCGCAACGACCCTGCCGTCGTCGATGAGCAGGTCTGCCGGAGCCGCCCAATGGGATTCGACGACCGTTCCGCCGCGCACGACCTTCATCGTGTGCTCGCGAGGTAGGTCAGCCATCCGCCGCGGTCACTGATGTCGGTGACACCCGTGGCCGTCAGATAGCTCTCACGCATTCGCATCGACAGGGAGCCCGAGCCGTCCGCCAACTCGATGACGCCGAGTTCGAGTTCCTTCGGTTCCCTGGGAAGGAGCTCGTCGCGTAGTACGTCGTACTCGACCTCGTACAGCTCGCCCGGTACTACGAATCCATCGGTTGAGACCGGGTGCAAACCGGGAAATTCGTCGCGCACGGAGAAGAAGCGGTATTTCGGGGCGGTGTCGACTTTCCCGACCAATCGCGCTTTGTGCAATGCGTCGTTCAGGGTGCCGCCGGACATCGCTTGTCCGTTGACGAACATCGTGACCAGTGCCATGTGAAGCCCTCTTTCAGTGAGTGTGAAGACGGACGAGACGGTCGGGGGAGAACGCGGATACGTCGACCTCGGGTTCGGTGCCTCGCGAAAGGGCCGAGAGAACCTGCCCCCACAGTGGCGCGAAAGTGAAGGAGTAGGTGCCGCCGGCCACGAAGAGGCCTGGGGCTGCAGCGAGTTCGCCGATGACCGGCATCTCGTCGGGGGTGGTGACCACGGGGCCGGTCCAGGTATCGAGGAGCGCATTCTGGGCAAGCGCAGGCAGAAGCCGTCGAACCTGCTCCAGATTTCCTGTGGTGCTGTCGGATCTGCTCGGGGCCTTCTCGCTGTCGTGGAACGCACCTGCAGGCCAACCGCCGCCGAGGACGAGGCGTCCCGTTCGGTTCTGCTTGATCGACATTCCCTCGCCGACGTGCTGCACCAGCACTTCGAGCGTCCGAGGTGCGGCATCGAGCGAGTGCATCTGCAACGAGGTCGGAACGAGATCGAGCGATACCCCTGCCATAGCCGCGATCGGAGCCATCCACGGACCGGCAACGTCCATCACTACGGGTGCAATCCACGTTCCACCGTTGGTGCGCACTGTCCAGACATCACCGTCGCGGGTCAATCCGGTGACCGGTGTCGACGGATGTACAGACGCTCCTTCGACCGCGGCCTGCCGCAACAGGGCAGGACCGGCGAGGTCGGGTTCTGCGAATCCGTCCCACGGACACCAGGTTGCGGCCTGAACGCTCGGGCCGAACAGAGGCAGCGCCTGCCGAGCGTCTTCGCCGCTCAGTACCTCCGTCGGGATCCCCGCAGCTCGTTCCCATCGGTGCTTCGCGATGAGGGCGTGGACCTGCTCCTCGGTTTCGGCCACCATGAACCCGCCGCATCGGTTCAGCCCGAGACCGGGCACCGTCTCGTCCAGTGTGTTCCACAGCGAGCTCGTCGACTTTTGCAATGGAAGCAGTTGTTCGACGTCGACGGCTGTGCCCTGCCCGGGCCTGCGCGTATGAATGGTCTGGATGTGCAGGTTGCCCGCAGTCGTACCGGAGCCGGCGGTGTTGGGTAGGGTGCGATCGAGCACAGCAACGCGGGATCCCGCGCGGGTGAGGGCGAGAGCCGTTGCTGCACCGACGATTCCGGCTCCGATGACAACGACGTCGACCTCAGACCGCATGGACAGCTCCTACGGTCGCGTAGGCATCGTCGATACCCGATTCGACGATGACCGATTGCAGCGCGGCAAGCGTGTCGGCGTCGGTGACCGGCAACAGCGGTTCGCGCACGGTGCCTCCCGGTTGGCCGAGAAGGTTCATCACGGCCTTCAACTGGGGGATGGGGGAGGCGTAGACGCCGCTGTAGTCGGACGCGATGAGCCGGCCCGAGAACGCGCGATAACGATCGACCCACATGCGCGCGGTGTCGGCGTCACGTGCAGCGACCGCCTCGTAGAACGGCACCGCGAAGGGCGCGCCCACCCCACCGCCGTCGATGTTGCCGTCCCCACCAAGGTCGAGCAGCGTGGCAAGGCCGCGTCGATGCAGGAAGCTCCCGAAGACACGGACGCGGCCGGACACGGCCTCGACGGTGTCGAGCATGGCGAGCCAATCACCGGTGCTGTCCTTGATCGCGACGACGTTCTCCAGGTCGGCCAGTCGAGAGAACAGGCCGGGTGCGGTGCCCATGTCGACCGAAACGCCACGTGGCCAGTTGTAGGCCATGAACGGCAACGATGTTGCGGTACTGACGCTTCGGTAGTACTGGAATGTCTCTTCCGCCGACGTGTGCACGTAGGGCGGAGGTGTCGCCAGTATGCCGTCTGCGCCGACGGAAGCAGCGTGCTTGGCAAGTGCGGAGGACTGCGCAGCTGTGTACGCACTGACACCGATCACGACAGGGAAGCGGCCTGAAACTGCTTCGATCGACGCTTCCGCGACGATCTTTCGTTCGTTGTCGCTCTGACTGAACCATTCGCCTGTGCTGCCGTTCACGAGTACACCGTGAACACCCGTCTGCGCGTAGAGATTCATCAGGTCGAAAATTGCCTCGGTGTCGACTTCACCCGACTGCGTGAACGGTGTGGGAGCAGCGGGCCAGTAACCGGACCACGCGACATCATCGCGATTCATAGGAGTGCCTTTCGGGCTCGGGACGATCGACGACGCGTCGTACCCGCATTTGTGGGATCGATTGCATAGACTGCCTTCGGGGTGGTCGAGTCGTCAAGCCGGAAACGTACTTGTAACGCGACCGCTGTCGAATATGTCTGTCCGAGGCGTGAAGCAAGAGAACGGAGAACCGATGGCGGTCACCTTGATCGACGTTGCGAGCGCTGCAGGGGTTTCGCGCAGCACGGCATCACGCGCATTGAGTGGATCGTCACTGATCTCTGCGGAGACCCGTGCAGCGGTCGAGGATGCGGCCCGGGTTCTCGGATATCGGCCGAACAGGGCTGCGAGCGCGCTGCGCTCCAACAGATCGCACTTGATCGGTCTGGTCATGAACAACCTGCTCAACGCGACCTTTCACACAGTCGCCGAGGTGGTCCAGAAGAGGGCGGCAGCCGGCGGATTTCAGGTCCTGCTCTGCATCACCGATGCCGATCCGGCGCGTGAGAACGACGTCCTGGCCATGCTGGGCGAGCACAACGTCGACGGCACGATCGTGATCGGCAGTGGACGGAGTGCGGCGGCGTCGAATGCGCTTCTGGAACAGGGCCGTGCGGTGGTCAACCTGATCCGTTCGGTCAAGGGGAGCTCGGCGTCGACGGTGCTGGCAGACGACGTGACGGGTGCTCGCGACGCGACGGCGCACCTGGTCGAGCTCGGGCACAGCCGGATCGGCTACATCGGTGGAAACGAGGATGCGACGTCCGGACGTGAGCGCTACGAGGGCTATCGACTGGCGTTGGCCGACGCAGGTATTCCGGTCGACGAGACGATCGTCCGAAAAGGGCCGTTCACCACCGAATTCGGCGCCGAAGCGATCAACTCGCTACTGGATGCACCCCAGGCGATGACCGCTCTGTACGCAGCCAATCACGAGGCTGTCTTCGGCATCCTGCCCACGCTCGTCGGCAGGGGTGTCTCGGTGCCGGACGAGTTGTCGCTGATCTGCCACGAGGACATGCCGTGGCTCGCGATGTGGCAGCCGGCAATCACAGTCGTCGACAACGGCGCGGCCCAATTGGCCAACGTGGCCATGGACCTGTTGTTCCAGCAGATCAAGGACTCGGCCGAACCCGACGGGCGTACGTATCGAATCGGCGCTCGTCTGGTGGAGCGGGCGTCGTGTGCCGAGCTGTGAAAGAAGTTTTCGATTGCAGGAATCGGGATCGCGATCACGTGCGAACGGTTAACAGTTGATGTACCGCGTGTCGGCAGTGTTAACCGCGTTGACGCCTCCGAATTCGTCTGCGACGCTTGGTGCAATCGATCCCAAAGGATCGACTCTTCTCGAACCACTCCATCATCGTCGCTGCCGCCCCGTCCTCGAACGTGTAGTGCTGCAGTCGATATCGAAAGGCTCGCTCAATGCGCAAGTTAACAGGACTCGCCGCTATCGCTGTTGTGGTAGCGGGCCTCACTGCCTGTAGTTCCTCGGACGATTCCGTAGCCGCGCCGACGGACTGCACACCCACGCTCGGTGCTTCGGACCTCGCCGAGGAAGGCGTACTGACGATGGCCACCAACGCAACTCTTCCGCCCATGCAGTACGTCGATCCGAACGGGGACGTGATCGGCATGCGCGTCGACCTCGGTAAGGAGATCGCCAAGCGCCTGTGTCTGACGCCGAAGTTCGTCAACATAGAGTTCGAGGCGCAGATTCCCGGTGTGCAGGCCGGCCGCTGGGACATGATCGACACCGGCATGTTCTACACGCCCGCACGCGCCGAGACCATCGATCTCGTTCCGTACGAGGTGCAGGCAGTCTCGATCTCGGTGCCCTCGGGCAACCCCGAATCGATCTCGAGCGTGGACGATCTGGCGGGCAAGACCATCGGGGTCGAAGCGCCCGGATACGAGTTCGACACGTTGACCGCCATGGCCGAGGAATTTGCGGCCGAAGGAAAGCCGGCGCTGACGGTGCAGACGTTCAAGACCAATGCTGATGCCTATCAAGCGCTTTCGGCGCGACAGCTCGACGGCACCTCCATCGTCGAGTCGGTCACGTCGTTCTACCAGGAAGACGGACGCTTCGAGACAGCCGTCGGTGGAATCAACGAGGCACCCCTTGCCATGGGATTCGCCAAGGGCAGCAAATCCTCCGCTGAGGTGGCGCGTGTGCTCTCGGAGATGAGGAGCGATGGATATCTGCCCGATCTGTTCGAGCAGTACGACGTCACCGGATACGAGGGCGATATCGCCGTCAGCACCGGTCCTCTCGACAGCTGATCCGACCAACGCAAGTCGAAAGGCACCCCCATGTGGTCCTGGGACGCATTCTTCTCCATCCTGACGAGCACCCAGCTGCTCGAAGGCGCGTGGGTCACTATCTGGCTCACCGTAGTCAGCATGATCCTCGGACTCGCTCTCGCAGTGGTGGTGGCCTCCGCGCGATCGTCCAAGCTCGTACCCCTGCGGATAGTCGCCGGGTTCTACGTGTGGCTGATGCGTGGCACGCCTCTACTGGTGCAGTTGGTGATCATCTACACCGGACTGCCTCAGGTCGGTATCAAACTGGGTGTGATCGAGGCGGCACTCGTCGGCCTGGTTCTCAACGAAGCCGCATACCTGTCGGAAATAGTCCGATCCGGATTGCTGTCGGTTCCCACCGGACAAACGGAAGCGGCACGGGCCCTCGGTATGTCACCCACGAAGGTCTTCCGCGTGGTGGTTCTTCCACAGGCGCTGCGGGTGATGATTCCTCCACTCGGAAACAGCTTCAACGGATTGCTCAAGACCACAACGCTGGTATCGGTCATCTCGGTGCAGGAACTGTTGCGTCGGACGCAGTTCTTGGTGCAGGTGAATTTCCGAGTGCTGGAAGGGCTCTGCGCGGCAGCGTTGTACTTCCTGGTGCTGACAACTCTGTGGGGGTTGATTCAGAAGATGATCGAAGTACGAGTAGGACGTGGATACGACCGCAATTACCGCCGTAAGGGCGGCCCGTCGAGTCCGAAGCTCGACGACAGCGCGATGAAAGCCGAGGCTGTGAACCGATGACGAGTGCGACGTCTGCGACCGCAAAGGCCACGACGATGGTCGAGGTCAGGAATATGACGAAGGCCTACAACGATCTCGTCGTCCTCGACGACATCGATTTCACGGTGGACAAAGGGGAAGTGGTCCTGCTCCTCGGGCCGTCGGGAAGTGGAAAGAGCACCCTGCTGCGCACGCTCAACTGCCTCGAGACGATCGAATCCGGGACCGTCCGAGTATGCGGCGAGATGATGGGCTTCTCGGAAGGGGCCAAGCGAACGCCGCTGTCGGAGGCGCAGATCGCCAAGCAGCGGCACCACACAGGAATGGTGTTCCAGAGCTTCAACCTGTTTCCCATGATGACGGCGCTGGACAACGTCGCATCGGGTCCGCGTCATGTTCTCGGTACGCAGAAGGACAAGGCGCGCAGGCAAGCTCAGGAACTGCTCGACCTCGTCGGCCTGTCGGACAAGGGGGAGAACTACCCGTCACAACTGTCCGGTGGTCAGCAGCAACGCGTGGCGATCGCCCGAGCGTTGGCGATGAAGCCCGAAGTGATGCTGTTCGACGAGCCAACGTCTGCCCTCGATCCCGAGATGGTCAACGAGGTCCTCGACGTCATGCTTCGACTGCGCGACGAGGGCATGACGATGGTGGTGGTCAGCCACGAAATGGGCTTCGCGAAGGCGGCCGCAGACAGGGTCGTGTTCATGAGCGACGGGAAGATCGTGGAAGAGGCACCTCCCGGTGAGTTCTTCGACAATCCCAAAAGCGCTCGTACACAACAATTCTTGAGTCGCATTCTCTGACGGGCGTAGGTGGTGCCGACCATGCGTGCCGTAGGTCGAATGAATGTCGAGCTGGGGGGGGCACGCTGTCGGGTCCGTCGACGCCTTCTATCGCGATGTCGTCCAACCTCTGAAGCCATGGGTCCCGTCGGCACCGGGAACGTCATCGGTCGACACCGTGGTCGACTGACCGGACCCACTGAGGCGAACCAACTGCACCGAACCCCCGTCGTGTTGGTTAGTCTATCCCAACATAGGCAACGTTTGCCTAACTTGGATGATGGGGAAAGAATGCGGACCTTGAGAATTTCAACGACTCGAACGCGGAGATCTCGGCGCACGCTGGCGACGACATTCGCAGTGCTCTCGATGGTGGGCGTCACCGCGTTGAGCGGATGTTCCTCTTCGGACAACGAGCCGGGGGAGTCGAACACGACCAGTTCGGAGTCCGGTTTCAGCTACGTGGACGGCCGCGGCGAAACCGTCGAACTAGACGCGGTGCCGTCGCGCATCGTGGCCAGCGAACAGGCTGCCGCAGCGTTGATCCCGCTGGGCATCAAGCCGGTCGGCATCTGGGGAGGGAGCTCCTTCGAGTCGTCGATCCCGCTGCGCGGACTCGATCTCGACGGCATCGAAAGCGTGGGACAGGCATACGGCGACATCGACGTCGAACAGGTCGCGGCCCTCGATCCCGATGTGCTCATCACCGGCTGGTACGCCGGGGACGCCTACGGCGGCCTCGGTCTCGAAACATCCGACCTCGCCAACCAACTCGAGCAGGTCGCACCGCTCCTTGCTGTCTCCGCGCAGAAGCCCTCCTCCGAGACCCTGCAGGACTACGAGACACTGGCCACCGAACTCGGTGCCGACGTCGATACCGACGCGAACCGGGCCGACCGTGAGGCCTACGACTCCGCTGTCGCCGACCTGAAGGAAGCAATTGCTGCCAAGCCGGGTCTGACCGCGATGGCCATCTCCCCGTCGGACCAGTACTACGTCGCGATCAACGACGAGTTTCCCGAACTGCGTGACTACCAGAACTGGGGTCTGACGCTTCTCGAGTCCGACGTTCCACGCGCCGCCGACTCGGGATCCTTCACGCCCGTGAGTTGGGAGAATGTCGGTCAGTATCAGCCGAATCTCATTCTGCTGGATACTCGTTCGTACTCGACCCCGCTGGCGGAACTGGAAGCCGACCGTCCGACCTGGGCCCTGGTCAACGCTGCGGAGGCCGGAAACATCGCCGACTGGACCACCGACGCGACCAACAACTATGCGAGCTACACCGCGCAGATCGTCGATCTGACGGCGGCGATCGACAAGACGACCGTCTAGATCCACAACTTCGGATCGAAGACCGAGCCGCTGCCCCCACCTCGGCAACCCCGAGGTGGGGGTACGTCATTCGATGCGAGCCCAGATGTAGTCGGCCACTCGTTGCCCGAACACCGACCAGTTGTGCGCCTGACCTAGCTGTGCATGCTCGAGGTCGACGGAGTGCACGTGGACGGTCCCGGTGATTCTGTCCTGCCACTGGCGGTCTCGGCGACGCTGCATCTCCAGGGGCGTTCCACGAGAAGCTCCGATCAGCAGCGCATCGCCCGCGTGGCGGCCGAACGTCGGCGGTATCGACAGAGCGAGGTGCCGACCGAGGGTGCGCACCAACCGGTCCTGTACCTCGGAAGCGAAGCTCGACAGCAGCGGATCCGTCTGCATGTGACGCCGAAAATTGTTCTGCGCCTCCTCTATGCCAATCTCAGACAGATCCTCACGTTCGGCCGTGTCTGCGCCGGCGACGTCTGCGTAGGAATCGAGCAAGACCAGCGACGCCACTTCTTCGCCCCGCTCGTGCAGACGCGCGGCGATCGCGTGTGCGAGCTGCCCGCCGAAAGACCATCCGAGCAGGTGGTACGGACCGTGTGGTCGGACGGCTCGGATCCGCTCGACATGGTCGTCGACCAAGGCCTCGATCGACGTCAACTCGATCGCGTCGTCGCCGCTTTGCAGCGCCGGGTCCTGGATGGCGTATACCGATATCGAGGGATCGAGGAACCGCAAGGCTCCGATGTAGGACCAACTGAGACCTCCGGCAGGCTGCAGACAGAACACAGCGGGATCGCCGGCTCGACGCAACTCCACCACCGGTGCGAGCATGCCGTCTCCGCCACCGTCGATGACCGCACGTGCCAGACCCGCGACTGTCGGTCGCGCGTAGATGTCACGCACACCGAGCTCGAGATCCACCGCGCGCAGACGAGACGCCAACCGGACAGCAGCCAGTGAATGCCCACCCAACGCGAAGAAGTCGTCGTCTCTGCCGATTTCGGCCACGCCCAACACGTCGTGGACCGCATCGGCGATCAACGATTCGACATCGCCTCGCGGACGGTCCACCGGCTCGGCACTTTCGGAGGGTGCAGGCAGCGCCGCGACGTCGAGCTTGCCGTTGACCGTCAGCGGCAGCCTGTCGACCACCTGCACCGATGCCGGGATCATGTAGCTCGGAATCAGTTCCCGTAGAGCGTCTTTGACCGATGACGCGGTGATGTCCGACGCTTCCGGGCCGTCGACGAGGACGTACGCGGCCAGTTCCGTACCGCCTGCCCGCTCGAACACGGTCACCGCGGCGCGCACGATGCCAGGGAGCCGCTGCAGCGCGTCCTGTATCTCCCCGGTCTCGACGCGATGGCCCCTGATCTTCACCTGATTGTCGGCGCGGCCGTGATAGGAGATCAACCCGTCCGCGTCGCGCGATACCAGGTCACCGGTTCGATACATTCGAGAACCGTTGTCCGTGAACGGGTTTGCCACGAAACGTTCCGCAGTCAACCCGGGCCGTCCGTCGTATCCACGCGCGAGGCCTGCGCCCGACAGGTAGAGCTCGCCGATGACGCCGGGTGCCGACAGTCGCAATGCGGTGTCGAGCACATGCACGGTGGTGTTCAGAATGGGCCGACCCAGTGTCGGCGTCGATCGGTCCTGCACGTCGGCACCGAGCGCGTTGATCGTGTACTCGGTGGGCCCGTAGAGGTTGTACCCGCCCGTTCCTGGTGCGTCTCGTAGGTCGGACCACAGACGGTCTCCCACCGCTTCGCCGCCGAGCGAGACGAACACCAGACCCGCGGAGTCGTCGTCCTGCAGGGACGTGTTCAGGCACCGCGGGCGGGCCAGCAGACCGGCATCGACGAGATGTTCACCGTAGGTCGGTGTGACGTCGAAGGCATCGATTCTCTCCGCATCGAAGTAGTCGAGGAGAATCGCCGGATCGCGTCGCGTCTGCTCGTCGATCACGTGCACCGTGTGGCCCTCCAACAGCCAGAACAACTGCTCCCACGATGCGTCGAACGAGAACGACGTGGTGTGCGCGATCGCCAACTGTCTGTGCCCGGCCCGGGCGACGACGGGCTCGAAAATTTCCTGGCGATGGTTGACGAACATGTTCGTCAACCCGCTGTATGGGACTGCAACCCCTTTGGGACGCCCGGTCGATCCCGACGTGTAGATGATGTAGGCAAGCTGGTCGAGTCGCCGCGCGACATCGCCGGGTGCCGGCAGTCCGTTTCCGACACCGTCGACGTCGAGTTCGATGACGGCAGCGGACTGTTCGGTCGTGACGCTCTGCAGCTGTTCCGCCAGCGTGCGCGTCGTCAGAACGACGTGCGGACGCGATTCGCGCACGATGTACTCGATGCGGTCGGCGGGCATCTCGGTATCGACCGGAACGTAGGCAGCTCCTGCGGCGAAGACACCGAACAGCGCCTCGACCATGAGCTCGGTGCGGGGGAGGAAGAGCATGACCCGCGATTCCCCGACGCCGCCGTTCGATCGCAGCAGCGCACCGAGATTCAGTGCGCGTGAATGCAGTTCGGCAAAGCTCCACCGAACATCCCCGGCCACCAGTGCCAGGTCGTTCGGTCGGTCGGCAGCGCGTGCAGCGAACAGGTCCCACACCGTGTGCTCGGGTACAGCCGAGCCGAGTTTGCCCGAGTGTTGCTGCGTCCACGCGAGCTCGCGCGGGGTGAGCAGAGCGATGCTCGCCGCCGTCTCGTCCGGTGCCGCGGTCAGCGCGGCCAACGCCGCCCGATAGGTGTCGGCAATCGCTGCTGCCCGGGCATCGTCGAGAGCGTCCCGTCGATGCATCATTCGTACCCGGGCACCGGACTCCACCGGCGCGACAACCACCGTCAGTGCGTAATGCGTTGCATCGCTGAGCTTCTGGTCGATCACCCGAAGTGCGCCATCGGGACCCAAACGCTCGTCGGGCGGGACGACCGGGATGTTCTGGAAGACGAACAACGTATCGAACAATCCACGGTGCCCGGCGCACTCCTCCAGGTCGGACAGCGCGAGATACGGATGGGTCAGCAGCGGGCGTCGCTCGTCCTGAATACGGGCCAGATGGTCACGAACGGCGAGAGCAGGATCGATGCGCACCCGCAGCGGGACCGTGTTGAACAGCAACCCCAGAAGCTCGTCGATACCGGGGATCTCGGCCGGACGACCGGACACCACGGTGCCGAACACCACATCGTCCTGGCCGGTGAACTTCTGCAGAGTCAGCGCCCACGCAAGTTCGTACACGATGCTCGTCGTTACGCCGGTCTGCGCAGCGAGTTCCTTCACCTCTCGGGTGAGTGAGCGATCGAGATGGAAGACCGTCTCCGCCGTGCCGGCCGGATCGACCGATGCCGCGGTGCGCCGGGGAGCGAGCAGAGTCGGCCCCGGCGTGCCTGCGAGCTGGCGTCGCCATATCTGCAGGCCCGCATCGCGATCACGAGTTCTCAGCCACATCACGTAGTCGTCGTACGACGCACGGTGACTCGACTCGGTACGGCCGGGCCGGGTGTATTCGTCGAGAACGGCCCGTAGGAATCTCCAGATGGACCACCCGTCGAGAACGAGATGTTCGATGGTGAACACCAGTGCACTCCGGCCCTCGGGGAGCAGCGCCACGCCCAGTCGGACGAGCGGCGGCTGCACAGGATCGAATCCCTGTGCAGCCTCGCGCCTTTCGAAGCGTGACAGCTCCACCTGAGCCGCATCGGCGTCGAGATGTCGCAGATCCGTCGTCGCCCAGGGCATCCGGACCGTCCGCGGCACTGCGGCAACGGTGCGCTCACCGAGCTGGACATATCCCGCACCGACCTGCGGGTGCGCGGCGAGCACGGCGTCCGCGGCACGTCGCAACAGATCCGTGTCGAGCGAGCCGGAGAGTCGCATCACCGTCTGCGACAGGTAGATCCCCTCGCCCTGTCCATCCAGCTGCTGATGGAAGAGGAGCCCGTCCTGCAACGACGTCGTCGGGTAGATCGCTCGCAGCGGGCCGAGAATCGACTCCACTGATCGACGCTCCCGCGGGTCGAGTCCGGCCATGTCGGTACTGCGATCGACGCCGTCCGCGAAGGCGCTGTCCACCACTTGATTGACTCCGGAACCCACTGCGTTCACCCTGGTCGCGACAGCCGTCGCCAGGCGCTTGGCGACGTGGGCGACGTCGATGTCGGCGAGTGCGGACACCGAACATGCGCACGACCACGATCCGGAGTCGGTTCGGAGGAACCTGACGTTTATCGCGGGCTCGGTGTCACTCTGTACGAGGTGATGCCCTTCGGCACTCGAAATGTGGATGCGGACCTGCAGATCGGCAGTCGGTAGGTCGTCGAACACGCCGGGGGTGTGTGCGCTGAGGTGTGCGGCCACTCCGAAGGAGGCGGCGTGCTCGGGGTCGGCATCTGCGCCGAGCAGGGTGCCCGCGTCGATCACGACGGGTAGCCCGCGGCGCAGGCAACCCACTGTTCGGGAACCGTGTTCGACGTTTCGGTCTCGGTCGGATTCGTCGACCCACAGCACCATCGACTCGTGTTCGGCGACCTCCGTGATCACCTCGCGCACCGACTCGAGGACAGCCGTCCGAGTCTCGACGACGCCGGGAAGTTCGGTCGTGGTCAGTGGTGCAGAACTCTCGGCACCACCAATCGTGGGTCCTGTCGGGACGGAGAAGAGGGGCGACGCTGTTTCTCGCCGGTCGATCACATCCACGGCCGCATCCACGACATCGAGCCACGTCTCGGCGTGGTCGACGATCGAGAGGTCTTCTGCCAGTTCCTGATCGAGGCGTGCCCATCGTGCCGAGGAGCCGACCGCCACGTCGACTACCGATCGATCACTCGTCAACGCATCGAGAACGGACGGCCACGACTCCTCGTCGACCGCCGCGTGCGTCATCTCCACTCGCAGTGCACCTTCGCCCGTCCAACCGGCCCGAAGACCCCCGTTCGCGACAGCCCCGAATTCGGTTTCTGCACTGTGGATCCGAGACCGCTCGAGAATCTCCGTTGCAGTCAGAGAGGTACGCACCGGCGTGTCACCGTCGGTGTCTGGTCCGCGGGAAAGCATGTCGTGCCGAAGGTGGAGGCCGATGAGTGTCGCCTGGGCACGGCGGATCTGCCTCTCGGACAGGGGGAGTGTGCGTGACCACCGGCCGGGGCGCGGCCGAGCGGGTATCGGGATCCGTTGCGGGGCCGGGTCGTTCGGACTGGTGACCAGTTCGGAGATACGCCGGTTCGGATCTGCGACCGCCTGAGCTGCGATCAGTGTCATGTCGTCCAGAATCGTCCGAATAGTTCGGTCCTCGAACAGTTCCCGGCGGTAGAGGACGTCGAATCCGAGTCGACCTGATTCGCCTCGTGGACCGATGGCGGCGATCAGATCGAACTTTGCCGACGCGTCGTCCGGTGGGCGGAGGACTCCGTCTACGGGCCCCAGCGACACCGGTTTCGGTCGCGTGTCCACCTCGGCGATCATCACCTGGAACAGTGGATGCACTCCAGGCGTCCTCGCGGGCCGGAGCCACTCGACGACCTCGTGGAACGGGGTGGCGCGACGGTCGACACAGTCGAGCATCGAAGTCCTGGTCCGCGCAGTCAATTCGGTCACGGTGGGGTCGCCGCTGAGGTCGGTGGGCAGCACGATGGTGTTGACATAGAGCCCCACCGCATCGGTCAGCGCGTCCGGTGGCCGAGTATCGACGGCCGTGCCCATCGGAATCAGGTCGCCGCTGCCGTGGGCACGCAGTGCGAGAGCAGTGACGATCTGGAGAAAGACCAGTCGGCTGATGCGATTCGTCGTGCAGAACTGCTCGATGTCGTCGGCGAGAAATGCGGGCAGCACCGTTTCGATGATCCGCCCCGCGGTGGACGGCACTTCGCTGCGGGCGTGATCCAGCGGGAGAGCGACGGGCTCGACGTACGGTGCAAGAGTGGACGTCCAGAACGGTCGATCTGTCGTGACGTCGATGGAGCCTTCGTCCTCCGCATACTGCGCGTAGTCCACCGCCGACGCCGGCCAGATCGGATCCTCGCCTCGCGCACGCGCGTCGTACGCGATCCGGATGTCTTCCAACAGGATCGGCACCGAACCGCCGTCGGCGGCGATGTGGTGCACGGTCAGGACCAAGCGAGACCGGTCGTAGAGATCTGCAGCGAAGGGGATCTCGGTGCCGAGGTCGAATGTGCGGGGGCTGTACGGCTCACCTCGACGGTCCGCTACCTCCACTGCGGCAGTGGGTTTCAGGTGGCGCAGCACCCTGCCGTCGTCGTTCGAGTACACACTGCGCAGCGACGCATGGCGTGTTGCCACATCTGCCAGTGCATGGGCCAGGACGTCCAGATCCGGATCCGACGTCAGATCGAGGTGGACCGGCATGGTGTACGCATGGCGGTCCGTTTCCATCTGATCGAGGAACAGCATCCGCTGCTGTGCAGTCGACGCCGGCCCGGTACGTGCGGACGTGTGGGTGTTCGTCATCGGTGAACTCCTGATGCGAGGGTGCCGAGAAAGTGTTCCGCCACTGTCGACGCGGTGAGAGTGTCCGAGAGCGCGAGGTGATGCACGGACAGCAAGGCGGACCATCCGTCGCTCTCGTGTTTTTCGACATGGATGTGGAGCAACGGGCCGGTGTCGACATCGATCCCGTTCGCGACGCTCGCCGAATTCTCTTCACCTGCAACGTGCACGACGGTCTCGAGGTTCACCGCGTCGGGATGCATCTCGAAGGCTCTCCACAACCTGCGCCGGGAGCGGTCGATGCGGGTGCGCAGCGCCGGGAACGTTTCCATCAGCGTTGTTGTCGACCGGCGCACCTCCCTGTCGAGGTCTACTGCGGTCAGATCGGAGCGGACGTCGATCTCGACCCGAACCGTCTCGATACGGTCGTCGATGTCCAGGCCCGACTTCACCGCGGTCCTGGCGAGATCGGGCAGCGGCACAGCGATATCGGCACGCGAAACATGCTCGTGGGAGGCATCTTTCGTCGCCGCGTCGTGCACCGCGGCCTCGGCGAGTGCGGCTACCGTGCGGAGATCGAAGATCTGCATCTCGGTGATACGCCAGCCGCGTCTGCGCGCGAGGGTGACCGTGCGAATTGCGCTGATGCTGTCGCCGCCGACTCGAAAGAAGTCGTCGTCGATTCCCATGTCGTCGGCCTCGAGTCCCAGGGCTTCGGCGAAGGAGGCACGGATCGCGATCTCGCTGTCGGTTGTCGGTACTCGATCACTCGATGGCGAGACATGGAATTCGATGGGGGGAAGGCCGTTGCGGTCGAGCTTTCCGCTCGAGGTCAGCGGGATCTCGTCCAGGATTGCGATACGAGCCGGAACCCACGACGCGGGGAGGATACGGGTGACCGTGAGGCGAATATCGTTCTCGAGCAGAGCCGTTCCGGCATCTGCGACGACGTATCCGACGAGTCGCGGCCCGGCTGCCGTGATCTGTTGGGCCGCGGCGCTCGACCGGACGCCGGGATGGGCGCGAAGCGCGGCCTCCACCTCGGCCAATTCGATACGTTGGCCGGCCAGCTTGATCTGGCCGTCCGTGCGGCCGAGATACTCGATACTGCCGTCACGTCGTTGCCGCGCACGGTCGCCGGAGTGGTAGAGGCGGGCACCGGGGACGTCGGCCCGGGGGTCGGCCACGAACCTGCTCGCGGTCAGCGCGGCCTTGTCGTGGTACCCGCGGGCCAGTTGCGTTCCCCCGAGGTAGAGATCTCCCTCGGCACCGGGCAGCACCTCGGCGAGCGTGTGATCGAGTATGCGGCAGTAGGTGTTCCACACCGGCGTGCCGATCGCGACGGACAGCCCTGCGACCGGTCCGCGCGCCGAGACGTTCTCGGCGGTCACGTCGATTGCCGCTTCGGTGGGGCCGTACAGGTTCAGCAGGGTCGCCCGCGGGAAGACCGTGGCCGTTGACTGCGCATGCTGCGCAGTCAACGGCTCGCCGCTGCAGACGATCAGCCGCAGCGCGCTGGCGTCGAGGACAGGGCTCGCAGGTTCGGACGTCGCCGTGGTGAGGAATTCGCCGAGCATCGAGGGAACGAAGTGGACGATGCTCACTCCGTGCGTCGCGATGAGGTCCGCCAGCCGCCGTGGATCTCGGTGGCCGCCGTCTTCCACCACGACGACCGACGTTCCGGTGACGAACGGCAGAAAGATCTCCCAGCCCGAGACGTCGAACGACGCGGGCGTCTTCTGAAGGAACACGTCCGTATCGGTGATCTCGTGATGTTCTGCGGCCCAAAGAACGCGGTTCACGATGGCCGAATGGGACACCGCGACGCCCTTCGGTCGTCCGGTCGAACCCGAGGTGTAGAGAACGTACGCCGGATGATCACCGCGCAGTGGGCGTCGGCGTTCGTTGTCGACGACCGGATGCGTAGGAAGTTCGGCCAGCCGAGTGGCCACCGCTGGGTCGGCGAGATCGATCAGGGGCACATCCGAATCGGAGAAACGTGCAGCGATGTCGGCGGTGGTGACGATGGCGGCGGCACCGGAGTCTTCGAGCAGGTAGCGAAGCCGTGCTTGGGGCAGTGCTGGATCGAGTGGCACGTAGGCGGCTCCCGAGAAGGTCACGGCGAGGATCGTGACGATCAGCTCGGGTGACCGATCGAGTGCGACCGCCACGACGTCCTCGGGTCCATGACCGGAGTCGATGATCAACCGTGCCAATGCGGACGCCTCGCCGAGGACTGTTCTCAGGTCTCGGCGACGATTTTCGAATATCAGCGCCGCGCCGTCCACCGCGGATGCGCGAGTGATGATTCGGTCGAGCGTCAGGCCGGGTTCGATGTCACGTCGAGCGCCGGAGAGTCGCGACAGAGTGGTGTGATCCTGGGCGTCGAGCAGATCCACCGCGTCGACCTGCAGGTCCAGCGAGGCCGGCATACGCTGCAACACCGTTTCGAGTCGCCGCATCAGTGCGTCGGCGGCGTCGGTGTCGACGACGTCGGTTGCGTACTCGACAGCAAGACCGACGGCCGAATCGTTCTCGTACAGAGTGATACTCACGTCGTACTTGGCCGTACCGGTGTCGACGGGCAGCCGTTCGGTGACCAGGTCGCCGAGAGTCAGAGTGCCCCCGCCGTCCCGGTGTGGTTGGTGCACCACCATCACGCGCACCGGAGGCTGCTCGCGCAGCGCCGGCACCGCGGCCACGACCTCCTCGTACGGTGCCCTCGAATGCGCGAGCGCGTGCAGCGTCTGGTCCCGGGTACGCGCGAACACTTCTCGTAGCGTGGGGTTTCCGCGTAGATCTGCTCGCAGCAGCACGGTGTTCAGGTGAAAACCGACTTCGTCGCTCGCGTCGTCGCGGCCTGCTTGCGGGGACCTGATCGACATCGGCGACGCCGTGAGGAACTGCTCACCCGATCCGCACGCGCGCAGTGCGATCGCCGTCGCAACCTGAGTGGCCATGTACATGCTCGCCCCGCACTCGCGCGCCGTGGACCGCACAGCCGCTGCGACGTCGTCGGCAACGACGCGTCTGATCGTCCGCCCGGTCCGTGCGCCGGTATGGCGGGCAGCGCGCCAGCCCGGTACGTCCAGGACCGGCGGTAGTGGAGTCAGATGTGCTCGCCACGAGGCGATCTCGGACTCATGATCCTCCTCGAACACCGCCGTCGGGGGCGGCGCGGTACCCAGGTCGAGTGGTGTCCGGCCGGCACCGCGCGCAGCGTAGGCACGCGAGAGGGTGCGCAGCAGAGCCGGTTCCGACCATTCGTCCGTCGCGATGTGATGCACGGCGAGAACGAGCGTCGTGCAGTCCTGCTCGTCGTCGTGAACGAACACGCCGGCGCGCAGCGCTATCGACTCCGAGGGATCGAATCGTTCCTGCAGGAACTGCTCGATCGCCTGCGCCAACTTCGAGGACGACAGGGCGTGACGTCGCAGGGCAGGGGCCGAGCGTTCGTCACTCGGGTCGAGGATCTCGACCGTCAGTGCTCCGTCGTTCTCGACGTACAACGACCGCAGAGATCGATGACGTGCGGTGACGTCGGCGAGTGCCTGTTCGAGAGCGGAGTGGTCGAGTGGACCGGCGACCCTGAACACCAGCGGTACCGTGTAGGTTCCGCCGTGTCCACTGAGTCTGTCCGCCAACCACATTCGTCGCTCTCCGGCGTTCATCGGCCGGGTGCGCGTATCGATGTAGACCGTCTCGTCGATATTCGTTTCACTGTCGGCGCACGGCGGCTGTTCCGCTGCGTCGATGTAGGCAGACAGAGTCGCGACCGTCGGGTGATCGAACACCGCTCGCACCGATATCCGTAGGTTCAGATCCCGATTGACCCGGGTCACCAGACGCATCGCGGCCAGCGAATCTCCGCCGAGGTCGAAGAAACCGCTGTCGGGTCCGATGGAATCCAAGAGCGCCTGCGAGCCGGCTTCGCGACCGAGCAAGGCCGCGATGTGTTCGGCCAATCGCCGTTGACCGTCGGTCAGCGGGCCCGCCGGCGCACCTCCGACATCCGGGACGGGCAGGGCGCGGCGGTCGACCTTACCGTTGACGGTCGTGGGAAACGCCTCGAGCACAATCAGATGCGCGGGAATCATGTGCTGGGGCAGCAACGTCGTCAGATGCGCGAGAACACTGCGAGAAAGGTTGTCCGAGTTCGGGTTCGCGTCGTCCGTGGGGACCACGTAGCCGCACAGAACGGGTGTTGCCGCTGCGTGCACGAGCACGACGGCAGCGCGAACCTGGGGATGAGTGGCTGCGGCGGCTTCGATCTCTTCGAGTTCCACCCGCATGCCGCGGATCTTGACCTGGTTGTCCGCTCGGCCGAGGAAGTCGAGTGTTCCACCTTCCGTCCAGCGAGCGCGGTCACCCGTTCGATAGGCGCGGCCGCCGACCTCGAGCGCGAAGGGGTCTGCGACGAATCTCGCGGCAGTCATGTCCGATGCGCCGACGTAGCCGCGCCCGAGCAGGTCACCTGCCGCGTAGAGCTCGCCGCCCATGCCCACGGGGAGTGGTCGCAGGCGGTCGTCGAGCACATACAACCGGCAACCCGGATTCGGTTGTCCGATCGAGGTGGAGATTCGGTCCGATCCGGTCCCGTCGTACACCACGTGCGAGACCCCGATCGTCGCCTCGGCCGGCCCGTACCCGTGATATAGGGTCCCGGTCATGCGAGACCGGAACCGCGAGAACAACTCCGGCGTGAGAACTTCGCCGCCGCACCAGACGTGACGAACCCCAGCCATCGCGTCGGTCCCGGCGCTGGTCTCGAGGAGAACGTCGAGCATGGAGGCGACGAGATATACGAAGGTCACTCGCTCACGGGATATCAACTCCAGCAATCGCTGCGGGTCCCGATCCTCGCCGGGTCCCGCTACGACGACGGTCCCTCCCGAGCACAGCGGGAGCAGTAGCTCGTTGATCGAAATATCGAATGCGAGTGGAGCTTTGAAGAGGCTGGCATCACCCGGGCCCACCTTCAGGATGTGCTCGATCTGCCACTTCATCCGGCTGGCGATGGCCTCGTGCCGGATCATGGCACCTTTCGGCCGACCCGTCGAGCCCGAGGTGAAGATGACGTATGCCAGGCCGGCTCCGTGACGGACCACTCCCGACGGCGGGGTGACCGGTCGGCTCTCGTGCTCCCATCGGTCGAGGGCCACCGCTATCGAGAGCACCTCCGTGTCCTCGTTCGACTCCGAGCTTCCTGGGCCGCGCAATGCCACGCCGATGTTCGCGTCACGGGCCACCGCAGCCCTGCGGGCCTGGGGCCACTGCGGGTCGAAGGGGACGAACGCTGCTCCTGCCGCGAGAACGGCCATGACGGAGACGACCATCTCGGCGGACCGAGTCATGTCGATGGCCACACGTGCTTCCGGTCCGACTCCCGCCGCCACCAACGAGTGCGCGAGTTGGCTCGAGCGGTGGCTCAACTCGGCGTAGGTCAGACGGGTTGGGCCGGCAACGACGGCGGTCGCGTCACCTGTCCGCTCCGCCCACGCCTCGAACATCTGCACGACGTCCTGGTCGGCGAGGCAGTGACCGGTCTGGTTGACGTCGGTTACGAGCGTCTGCAGCTGCTGAGAGGAGGCGAGGGGCAACGAGTCGATCGGAGCATCCGGTGCGGTGGTCGCGGCATCGAGAAAGACCGCCAGCGCGTGCGCATGGGCTCGGATCTCCGTCTCTGTGCCGGCACCTCGTAGCTCCATTGCCAGCCACGAGCTTCGAGGGTTCGCACGGTCGATGGTGCCCTCGACCACGAACTCGAGGTCTGTCACAGGCCCGAGCCAGTTCTGACGCAGTCGCGCGCGCTCGCCGCCGAACATCGAGTCACGTTCGGCCACCAGAACATTGATTCCCGGAGCGATCAGCGCAGAGTCTCCTCGCCGCAGCCGGAGCAGCTCGGTCACCACATCGGGTGCGACCGCGGTGTGAGGTCGCATCCGCGTCAAGGTGGAATCGACGTTCGCCAGCACGTCGACGACGGTCCTGCCCCCGTGTTCGAGCACGAACGGCACGACGGTCGAGGTCATTGCGATCGGAGATTCCGCCGGGGCACGGCCGGCGATTGCCAAGCGGATGGGTTGCCGCCCTGCGGGTCTCGTCGTTGCGGCGTATGCACCGAGGAGACCGACGAGCGTGCGGCGCGGCGACGTGCGCGAGCGATCGGCCAACGCGAGCACGCGGTCGACGACGTTCTCCGGTAGCTCGACCGCGATGTGCGACACCGTCAGTCCTGTGTGCTCGAGCAGACCCTGATCTTCGGGCAGGCTCGCGATCACCGCATCCCAGTAGTCGCGGTCGTCGTTCGGTGAGGCGGTGTCGGTGCGAGGACGCGTGGATCGGTCCGTCCGAACATCGTTGTAGACGTCGGCGACCCGTTCTGTGAGTGCGGCGACCGAAAGGCCGTCGATCACGACGTGGTGGTAGGCCTGGATCCACCACAGCCGCCCGTCTTCTGCGGCGGCGACGATGTGGTGATGCATCGGGCCGGTGTCCGACGACCCGATCCTGGACCGAGCCTCGGTGACGAGGGAATCGATGTGCGTGTCCGATCCGGACGTCGCATGTGTCTCGATGCGTCCGGGCACCGCATCGACGATGTCGAGGTCACCGTCCGGGGACGGCGTGAATGCGCGATCGAGATGCGGCAACCCGGCGAGAGTGGCTGACACCGCACTGTGAAGACGCCCGGGGTCGGTGGTCGTGGGGAGCTCGAGTCGCCACGCCAGCGAGTACGTGCCCTCGCCGGCGTCGATCTGCGCGGCGGTCCAGACGGCTCTCTGTGCGGGGGTGATTCGAGGTGCGTCGAGCATGGTCATCCGGGTCTCCTCGTCGTGGGTGCGTCTACTCGACATCTGTTCTGCCCGACCATGCCGACCAGAGACGCGCATATCGGCCGTCTGCCGTCACGAGATCGGCGTGGGTGCCGGATTCCACGACACGGCCGTGCTCGAGCACCACGACCGTGTCTGCTGCCACGGCCTGTGTCAGCCGGTGCGCCACGATCATCGTGGTCCGGCCCTCGGTCGCTGCCGATGCGGCGTCTTCGAGCAGGCGGGCTCCGCTACTGCCGGCCTCCGCGGTCGCTTCGTCGAGTATTGCGACCGGGGGATCGGACAGGATCAGCCTCGCCAGTGCGAGCTGCTGCCCTTGGGATGCACTGAGCGGATGCCCGTTCTCCCCGATGCGTGTGTCGAGGCCCTCCGGCAGAGCCCGGACCCAGTCGGCAGCTCGGACCCGATCGAGGGCGTCCCACAGAGCGGTGTCGTCGGCATCCGGGTCCGCGAGCCTCAGATCGTCGGCAAGAGGGCCGGCACTGACGTGGACGTCCTGCGAGAGGATCGCGATGTGCCGCCTGAGTCGGTCGGTACCGAGATCACGTAACGGAATGCCGCCCAACGTGACCGAGCCGCGGTCGGGCTCGAGGGACCCCGCTGCGAGAAGCGCGGCAGTCGTCTTTCCGGCACCGGTCGAGCCGACCACCGCCACCGTACTTCCGGCGGGAACGCTGAGCGAAATGCCGTGCAGAACGTCGCCCCCGGTGGCGTAGGCGTACGTGACGTCGGATAGTTCCAACGTCGCGTCGACAGGTTCGGCGTCGATCCCTGTCGTTCGCGTCGATGCCATGTCGACCACGCCGACGAGACGATCGAGGCTGGCACCGGCGGATTGGATATCGTCGAACAGGAACAGCACCGTACCGAGCGGGTTGAACAGTCGATGGAACATCAACGTTGCAGCGGTGACTGCGCCCAGAGTCACGAGATCGCCTCTGACCAAGAAGAACCCAGTACTCAGGATGATGGTGAGACCCACCAGTTCTGCGCGGTTCTCCTTGCCGACGAAGCGAGTCAGCAGTGTGAACGTGGCGATGGAAAAGTCCCTGGCCCGTTCGGATTCCGTCTCCACGGACGCGACAGCTGTGTCTTCGCGGCGGTACGCGCGCACCGTGCGCGCGCCTTGGATGTTGCTGATCAGCGCCTGCGAACGGTCGCCCATCGCGGCCCGTTCGGCTGCGTAGAGAGGGCCGCTGCGCGGCAGATACCACCGAAGAGCGGTGACGTACAACGGTAGTGCCAAACTGCCGGCCAGCCCGAGACGCCAGTCGATGCCGTACATCGTCACGACGGACACCCCGATCAACAACACCGCGTTCACCACGGCGGGGAGTACGCCGTTGACGGCGCGGGTCACCTGGGACACGTCATCGCTGATGCGCGAGAGCACATCTCCGCGTCCCGCCCGTTCCACCGTGCGGGTGGGGAGCGCGAGAACTCGGGTCACCACCTGCTCGCGCAGCTGTGCCACCACGCCTTCGCCCAGCTTCGCCACGAGGTAAGCCATCAGTCCGGCGAACACCCCGTTGACGCCTGCGGCGATCATGACCAGAACCACCACCATCACGATCCGGCCCGGCGGCGCGCCCGCGACGACCTCGTCGACGAGGCGACCGAGAATCAGGATCGGTGCCAGAGCCGATACGGCGGAGACGATGCCGACGAACGGAGTGACTGCAACGAGCCCTGGCCTGGCCGCGAGCTGTCCGCGTAGCCACGACCACGATCGTCCGGCGGTTGCAATGGGCAGACGGGTGTCGTCGGTCATCGCAGCACCGCCTCGGCATAGCCCTCGGCCCGTTCGAGAAGAACGGAATGGGGTGCGTCCGCCGCGATTCGGCCGTCACGTATCACCACTACCCGGTGAGCCACGGACAGCAATGCAGGACTGCTGGTCACGATGATCGTCGTTTTCGGGGTCCGTACGTTGGGCCCGTGACGAAGAGTCGCGATGCCCCGAGCGATGGTGTGTTCGGTGACCGAATCGACTGCGGTGGTCGGTTCGTGCAGCACCAGTACGGGAGGCTCGGCGAACAGGGCCCGTGCCAGCGCGATGCGTTGTCGTTGTCCCCCGGACAGATTGGCGCCCCTCTCGGTCAGCCGCTGTTCGAGACCGTCGGTATGACTGTCGACGATCTGGTCTGCGCCCGAAGCGCGAAGCGCTCCATCGAGCTGTCGGTCGGTGTATTCGCGTCCGACAGTGATGTTGTTCTTCACCGTGTCGGCGAACAGGTCGGAGACGTGTGGTTCGACCACGATTGCCGCTCGGACCTGCGCGAGTTCGATGTCGCGGGTGGGCGTGCCTGCGAGCAGAACATCGCCGCTGACGTCGGCAGCCGAAACCTGCCCGGACAGAACGGCCACGATCGACTCGGCGTCCTCGGACCCGTACGCCAGGATTCCGACTGTCTCCCCAGCCGCGATGTCGAGGTCGATCTTCTGCAAGGACCGGTGCGTGACGCCGCGGAGTCCGAGATCGAGCCGCTTGCCGGTGATGTGCTGGTTGCCGTGGTGCAGAATTCGATCCGCTCCCAGTACCAGGGCGACGCGATCGGCGGACGCCCGCGCCCGCGCGATGATCGCCGGGGTGGAGGACAAGACACCCAGTGGTTCGATGAGGAATTGCGCCAGACCGACGACGGCAATCAATTCTCCGACGGTGATGCGTCCGATGAGAGCGAAGTAGCCGGCAAGCCCCGCGACGGATGCAGCAACCACCGCGCTCACGCCGGTGGTGATCCCCGATTGCGTCGCCAGCGATCTCGCCGTGAGCAGTGCTGCACCGAGGGCTTTCGCGCTCGCTTGTCGATAGCGCGTCGCCGCTACGGTTTCCGCGCCGATACCTTCGATCGACCGATGCCCGCTGACGAGGTCGGTGGCCAGCGCAGTCGCCTCGGCGACCGTTCGCTGCTGCTCGGCCGCCCGCCTGGTCACCCGCGGTGCGACGAGCTGAAGCACGGCGACGAAGATCGGGGTGCCGATGAAGATGGCGAGTCCCAACGGCACGTCGATGACCATCAACGCAATGGCCGTGGCGACGACGGCGGTGGCAGCGGCCGCGATGCGCGGGAACAGATCCAGGAACCATGCCGACTGTTCGGCGTCGGTACTGGAAATGGTCAGTAGCTCACCACCCCGCAGAGTTGTGTCCAGGCCACGCGGATCGAGAATTCGACCGGTGACCTCCATTCGTATGCGGTGCGCCTCGTGCTGCAGAGCGACGTTGAGGAACCGCATACCGAACTGGTAAGCCGTTGTCAGACAGAGAAACAACGCTGCAAGTCCGACGATCGAGAGGACGAACCAGGGGACGTCGCCCGAGGAGATCGCCGAGTCGATGATCCACCCCAACGCGATCGGAACTGCAGTCTCGGCAAGCTGGTGGATGCAGATGAGCAGTGTTCCGATGCTCACTCTGCGCTTGTTGCGCGTCAGTGTTAGACGGACGATTCGCCCGCCTGTGACGTCGTCCCTCATGCCGTGGGCGTGAGGTAGCCGCCGCCGGTCACGAAGTAATCGAGCGCATCGACATCGTCCCCACTTTCGGTGCGCACGCGATCTATGACGAGTCCGTGGTTGGTGCCGCGGTGGGCGTCGGGGCCGGACACGATCACCATTCCCGCGCCCTCCCTGATGAATATCCGACCGGGTGTTCCGCCGTAGATGCCGTCCGAGACGTGAGCGGTGATGATTCGAAGCTTTCGGCCTTTGTGGAAGGTGTAGGCGTTGGGATAGGGATCGGACATCGCACGAACCAATCTGTCCAGGTCCTCGGCAGGCCAGGTCCAGTCGATGCAGCTGTCCGACTCGTGTCGTTTGTGGAAGAACGTTCGTTTCGTCAGATCCTGCGGAGTCCATGTGGCCGTGCCGTTCTCGATACTCTCGAGTGCGTCCAGCAGCACCTCGGGGATCAAGTCGATCGTCGCCTCGACGAGATCGGTGGAGGTGTCCCTCGGTCCGATCGGAACCGCTCGTTGGGTGATGACATCGCCGGTGTCGAGTTCGCCGTCCATTCGGTGCGCCGTCAGTCCGGTCTCGGCGGCACCACTGATCAGCGCCCAGATCACCGGAGAGAATCCGGTGAAGGCGGGAAGCAATGAGTCGTGCAGGTTGACCGTGCCGTGCGGAGGCATCGCGAAAATCTCGGGAGGCAACCAGGTCCGCCAGTTGTTCGCAACGATGATGTCCGGTGCCCACAGCTGCAGACGTTCCTCCAGCGCTTTGTCGGGACGCTTCGCCAAGTACACCTCGATGCCGTGATTGCGTGCGAGATCTTCGACGGAATCGGACCAAATGCTCTCGTAGGCTTGCTCGCTGACCGGATGCGTCACTACCGCGACGACGTCGTGGCGTGAGTCCACGAGCGTCTGCAACGTCTTGTGACCCCAAGTCTGGAAACCGAACAGCACTACCCGCATTGGCTCATCTCCATGTCTCTGCTCCGACGAAGTGGCACAGTGCCTCGCCTTGTAGGTGGCCACCGAGGATTCACGTCGTACGCGATCGATCACCCCGAGCCGATAGTTAGGCTAGCCTACCATCAACCCAAGGGTCAGGTGGGTGGGCGAAGTGGCCCCGAACTGCAGAGACGTCGACGAAAAAGCCCAGTTGGGACGCGGTGTGACGACGGTTCGATCGAATCTTTCGGCGGTGCCGCGATTGAATGTGTCGAACTCTGGGCACAGAGGAAGAATGACCGACAACACGAAAGTCACAGTCGAACGAACCATAGAAGCTCCCGTCGACGCTGTTTTCGACGTGCTGACCAACCCCGAGCGGCATCAGGCGCTCGATGGATCAGGCTTCGTACGAAGTGTCGACCACGCCGACCGGATTCAGAAGGTCGGCGAGAAGTTCACGATGAACATGCAGGGCGATCACATGGGCGGCGAGTACCAGACCGACAACCATGTGACGGGCTACATCAAGGACAAGCTGGTCGCATGGACGACGGCACCCGCAGGCAACGAGCCTCCCGGCTGGGAGTGGCTGTGGGAGCTCGAGTCTCAGGGCCCGAACGAGACGTTGGTCCGTCATACCTACGACTGGTCCAAGGTCACCGACAAGAAGTTGCTCGAGCAGATCAAGTTCCCTCTGGTCACCGAGGATCAGCTGAACGACACACTGGCTCGCCTCGCGGTCGAAGCGACGTCCTGACCCAACGACTCTTCTGGGACGCACCGCCTCAGCTCAGCCGTAGAACGCTGTGGCGTCGACACTCTCTATCGGCATCCAACGCCGCGGGGAGTCCGTCGACGTAAAGGTGGCCGTGCGGTCGACTCCACGGCGAGGCTCGCGGGAACCGGCGGCAGCTTGTTCGCTACGAGTTCGGTGCGCGCCTCGTCGGGGAGGTCGGCGTCCGGTGAGTCTTCGCTGCATGCGATCTCGTGTGACAATGCCGAAAAATGCGGTCTCACAGCATTATCGAGCACGTCCCGCACGATGGATCGGATCAGGATTGTTCACGAGAACACCACCAGGTTGTGCGACCGCCCACCGTTCCGCGTGCCATCGGGGCACCACATCGCGGGCACGCCGCATCGGTTTTTCGGAACGGAATGATCTCCCCGGTGTGCACTCCACCTTTCTTCGTGGCCGATCGAACAGCGCGACGCAGAACAACACGAAGCTCGTCGAGCTCCTCCGTCGTGAGCGTGTTGGCCCGCCTGGACGGTGATTGCTCGCTCTGCCACAGCACCTCGTCGGCCAGTAGATTGCCGACCCCCGCTATCGCCGCTTGATCGAGCAGGCGTGCCTTGAGAGGTGCACCGCTGGAACCGATTCGGTGGCGGAAATCGTCGCGCGTGATCTCCGCGGCATCCGGACCGAGAGCGTCGATGTCGGGTTCGAGTCGAACCCGGCCGAGTCGGCGCTTGTCGAAGAGTCGGAGCTGTCCACCGTCGTCGAACGTCATGGAGAACCGAGTCCACTCCGGCTTGTCGGTCGGGCGGTCGCCGACATGGGGATCGCCGCCTCCGTACTGCGACGTCCGCTCGCCGTCGGGAGCGGTGACGATGACGCGTCCGCCCATGCCCAGGTGTATGCCGAGGGTCGGCCCGCTCGAGCCGTCGGCCGTGACGGTCTCGCACCACATCGCCTTACCCCGTCGACGCGCCTCGGTGAGTTTCCCGCCGATCAGTGCGCCGGCAATATCGCCCGGCATATGAGGTCGGCACTCGAACGTATCGGTGTCATCGATGTCGACGATGACGCGACCGAGAGCTTTCTCGACGACCTGTCGGGCGTTTTCGACTTCGGGTAGTTCCGGCATGCATCCGGTGTACCCACTTCGTCGACACTATGCGCGGGTGCCGCCATCGGTCATTCGGCTCGTTCGTCGTCCCTCACGGGCACCAGCGGACCCAGTTCGGCATCGAGCACATTCTGCACGACGCGCATCGCAGCCAGCGCCGCAGGCGCACCGCAGTACCCCGCCGTGTGGACGACAGTTTCGGTGATTTCAGTTCGGGTGAGGCCGTTGCGGAGAGCTCCGCGTACGTGTCCTGCGAGTTCCTCGTGGGCGCGTAGCGCGATGAGGATGCCGAGGTTGAGCAGGCTCCGACTGCGGTTGTCGAGGCCGGGCCGCGTCCACACGCCGCCCCACACGGTGTCGGTGACGAAGTCCTGCAGGGCAGCGGAGTCGGTGTCGGCGGCACTGGCAAACGCCTTCTCGACGTACTCGTGGCCCATCACGTTTCGACGGACCTCGAGCCCGTCCTCGAAGCGCGGCCCCGTGTTTCGACTCGTGGCCTCGTCGTCGATCATGGTGGTTTCTCTCCTTCGTCTGCGTGTCGACAGATCATGGCAGGGGTTCCAGCGGAACCGCAGGCGGAAGCGAAGTCGGTCACGGCTCGCTCTGTTCGGCGTTCGTTCGTGGATCACCGTGATCAGGTGGAGTGATCCCCCGCTCGCGTGGCGCGCCCATGAAGGCCGATCCTCCGACAGCGCTTTCGATTCCGTGAAAACGGCCGCGCCGCATGCGCGAGCGAAGTATGCGTGCGATCAGTACGAAGGCACCCAGAACGACGGCGAAGCCTGCGACCACGGCAAAGACTGCCAACGATGTGTCCATGATGTCTCCGATCCTCATCTCCGAAACCCGACCGGCCTCTGTCGATTATGAGACCTGGGACCTGCTCGGGTGGTGGAACCGGGACGTAGGTGTCTTTCGCTCCGCTCAGCGCGGAGGAACTGTCCCTCCGTCACGGTCGTCCCGCGCAGGTTGTGTGTCGTCGGAGACTTGTTCTGCACGAGTTGCTTCGAGGAACAGCTGAAGAAAGGAAGAATGCTCGCCCCGTTCCTGCGAGGGCCTTCCCACTCGGGGGCCTTCCGATGCCTTCGACATATCGATTCGCGTTCCTCCCGTGTCGGCGATCAACAATCTCAGATTCTGAATAGTCAAGCAACTGAGATAGTAGATACAAAGCGCGGCACCAAGTGAACGATCGGCGAAATGCGGCGACCGAGCGGCTACTAACGGTGTGCGTGGGCGGCGAGGGTGCCCAAGAGCTGCAATGCATCGGCCGAGGGGCTGTTCGGTTCGGCGTGATAGGCAACCAGGGTCTGGCCATCGGTACCCGCAACGGTCAGTTTCTCGTGCCGAAGGTCGAGGGGTCCGACCTCGGGGTGATCGAGAAGGCTGGTGCCGCCCGTTCTCAGATGTACGTCATGGCGCGCCCACAGCTGCCTGAACACCGCGCTCGCGATCGACAGTTCGCCGACCAGTGCGGTGAGGACCTCGTCGTCGAGATGCGTCGCCGACACAGCCCGAATTCCAGCCACGGCGTCGGTGGTGACGCGGCTCCAGTCGCGGTGCAACTCTCGCTCGTCGGCATCGAGAAATACCGCACGGAGCAGGTTGATCCCAGGGGAGTTGTTGGGCCGTTGCCATTCGATTCGCGGCCAACACCGTGAAGCGGCGATCGTGAATCAACGCCGGCATCGGCAACGCGTCGAGAAACCGAAGAGTTCCGGCCGACACTCGCCCCCTCCTCCTCGCTGGACGGCGAGACGATGTAGGGGGAGTGCCCAGAGCGTGCAGGTATGCAATGCTGTCGGCGTCGAGACGCAACACCGCGGCCAGGGCGTCGAGCACCTGCGTCGACGGAGTCTGGTTGCGGCCTTGCTCGAGCCGAACGTAGTAATCGGTGCTGATTCCCGCGAGCATCGCGACCTCCTCACGGCGCAGACCGCGAATGCGACGCCTCCCACCACCGATGAGGCCCACATCCTCGGGTTCGAGCTGCTCGCGGCGCGCTCGAAGGTACCCACCGAGCGCCTCGTGGTTGTCCATCGCTCCACCGTAGATCCGGAACCTGGGTGATGAGTAGCCCGCACGAACCCAGGATGCCGCGGGCTCGTGATGGTTCCTGGGAGTACCTCACTCTGGGAGTGCCGCACACAGCGGATTCACGAGAAGGAGTGCGAAATGACGAGAATCGTCACACCGTTCGGTGCCGACGCCACCGCCGACGAGGTCAGCGAAGGCATCGATCTGTCAGGCAATCGCGCCATCGTCACCGGGGGCGCGTCGGGCATCGGGATCGAGACCGCTCGGACGCTCGCTCGCCGCGGAGCACGGGTCACCCTCGCTGTCCGCGACGTCGTCGCCGCCAGGAGAGTTGCCGCGGAGATCGTCGCCGACACCGAATATTCCGAGATAGACGTACGCGAGCTCGACCTCACCGACACCGCATCGGTGAGAGCATTCGTCGACGCGTGGGACGAGCCCCTGGATCTGCTCGTCAACAACGCGGGTGTCATGGCCATCCAAGAGCTGACCCTGGTCGAGAACACGTGGGAAAGGCAGTTCGCGACCAATTTCCTCGGCCACTTCGCCCTCACGACAGGCCTTCACGACGCCCTGCGGCTCGCCGACGGCGCGCGCGTGGTGTCGGTGGCTTCCTCGGCTCACCTGTTCTCGCCGATAGTGTTCGACGACATCGACTTTCGCTTCCGGCCCTACGACCCGCTGCAGGCCTACGGTCAGTCCAAGACTGCCGTCGTTCTGTTCGGAGTGGCCGCGACCTCACGGTGGGCGGACGACGGAATCACGGTCAACTCTGTGAACCCGGGAGCAATCGCGACCTCTCTGCAACGCCATGTCGGTGGCACGCTCGCCACTCCCATCGAACTGCAGAAGACCCCGGCGCAAGGCGCGTCGACATCCGTGATGGTCGCTACCAGTGGACAACTGGATGGCATCGGTGGCCGGTACTTCAACGACAATCGGGAAGCGATCGCCGTCGATCACAGACCTACCGACATCACCGAACTGGCGAACTCCGTGGCCTCGTACGCCCTCGATCTCGATGTCGCCGAACGGCTCTGGGCCATTGCTGCCCGTGCCGTCGAATGACGATTACATCCCAGCGGCGGTAGGCGGCTCGATCAGCATCCTCTTCATCACCTTGCCGGTCGCGGTTCGGGGCAGTTCGTCGAGGAATGTGATGTCACGGGGAACGCAGAAGCGGCTCAAACGGTTTCGGATGTAGGCGCGCACCATGTCCGCATCGAGGCCCGCTGATCCGCGGCCGACGACGAATGCGGCCAAACGCTGCCCGTATTCGCTGTCGGGCACACCGACGACCGCGACCTCGCCGACCTGAGGAAGATTGGCGATGGCATCCTCGACGGGGCCGGGAAAGACGTTCTCGCCTCCGGAAATGATCATCTCGTCGTCCCTGCCGCAGACGAACAGCCGCCCGTTGCAGTCGATGTACCCCAGGTCGCCGGTATCCATCAGCGCAGCTCCGCGGGCGGACGCCGTCGACGGCGGTTGGGCGTTGGTGTACCCGTCGAAGAGCATGTCGTTGCCGACGAAGATTCGGCCGAGGGTTCCCACCGGAACGGCAGTACCGTCCGCGTCGAGTACCGCGACCGTCGTACCCAGCGGAGGGCGCCCGGCAGTGGCGGGGGCGGCGCGCAAGTCTTCGGGGGTGGCGATCGTTGCCCACGAGACCTCGGTGGAACCGTAGAAGTTGTAGAGGACGTCACCGAAGACGTCCATGAAGCGGCTCACGGTCGATCCGGTCAATGCCGACCCACTGCATGCGACGACGCGCAGGCTCGAAGTGTCGTAGCGTGATCGGACCTCGTCGGGCAGGTCGAGTATCCGCTGCAGCATGATCGGAACTGCGATCAGCGAGGTGCAACGGTGCGCCTCGATAGCCCGCAAGCAGTCCTCCGGATCGAATCGATCCTGAAGAACCACCGTGGCGCGCAGCGGCGTACTGATCTGCAGTGCCGCCAACCCCCAGCTGTGGAACATCGGTGCCGCGATCAACATCGTCTCGTTCATCCGGAGGGGCATGCGAGAGAGCATGGCTGCAACAGTTCCGAAGCCCTTCGGTGTGGGACGAACCGCACCCTTCGGTGACCCGCTGGTTCCCGAGGTCAACACGACCACCGAACCGGGTCTGTCCGGCCTCGTGAACGTCGCGGACGGTGCTGCGACGAAGTGTTCGAGGGTGCGTCGACGCGGAACGGCGGTATGAGACGACAGGCTCACACGAGTGACGGCGTCGGGCAGGTAGCGAACCATCGAGTCGAACTCGTCGTCGACGAACAGCACTCGGAGCTGGTGTCGGGCGGAAATGGTCTCGATCTGGCGGGCAGCGAGACCGGTGTTGAGAAGGACCACCTCGACCCCGAGCATGCCGCACGCGACGGTGCACTCGATCATCCCGGAGTGGTTTCGGGCCAGAATGCCGACGGTGCTACCGGGACTGATTCCGGCCGCATCGAGACCTGCGGCGATGCGGTGCGATCGCTGGTGGATCTCTGCGAAAGTGCGAGTCCCTCGGTCGTCGATCAAGGCAATCGCGTTCGGCGACTTCGCTGCTGCGGCCGCGAAGCCTCCGCCCAGAGTGAAGCCCCATTTCGCCAGTGAGTTCAGCTGCTTGTACGCGCGGTCGGGACGTGCAGCACGAATGACGCCGGTTCCCACCATCGTCTTCATGATTGCCAACGGGAGTGACCGAGAATCGCCGGTATTGGACACGATCGACGTCGAGGTGCCGGACAGGCAGTTGTCCAGTCGGCGTAGACCACCCATCACCCAATCGACCACCGCGCGGTTGTGCTCGGGTTGGGGCGAGTACGACCCGCCGAGGCCCGCTCTGAACACGGTGACATCGATCTTCGTCTCGCCTGCCGAGCGCGCAGTGAGGGTGAATCTGATGAATCCGCCGGACTCGACGTGCTCGATGGTGATGATCGGCCGGTTTCGTCTGTTCACCACCAGGTCGAGGGCGTGCTCGACACCGCCGACTCCGCACCGGTAGCCGGCCGTGGATTCACGGAGCACGCAGTAGTCGAGCCCGGGGAAGTAGCGTGGGAACAGCTCGACCGCGCTCAAGACCCCGCAGACCTGCTCGATGTCGTGTGCGAAGACCGTGCTGCAGTCGATGACGTCCGAGACCATGCCCCACCCCCCGTACCTTGCCGAGCCGGCAGGGACGCCGACTCAACACCGACCAGGGGATGGCGGCGCGCACCTGGAACGGGTCATCCGCCTGGATGAAGTCGTCATCGTAAACCCGAAGCACGCTTGTCTGGGCGAAATCAGCCGAAGTCGGTCTTCGATCGTGGATTTTTCCTGTCCAGCGCGTCAGAACTGGATGCCCAGCGACCATGCGAACACCGTGTACGCGGCGATGGTGATCAACGAGATGGCGATCAGATTGAGCCAGAAACCACCACGCATCATCTGACCGATCGTGATGTATCCACTGGCATAGGACACCGCATTCGGTGGAGTCGCGACCGGCAGCATGAACGCACAGGTCGCGGCCAGCGCTACGGGGACGGTCAGGACCAGAATATCGATGTTCATGCCCATCGCGACGCCCCCTGCTACCGGGAGGAAAGTCGCCGCTGTCGCGGTATTGCTCGTGATCTCGGTCAGGAAGATGATCGCGGCCGTGGCGACGACGACCAACATGACCACCGGAATCGTGTCGAGACCGCCTGCGACGCTACCTATCCACTCCGTCAGGCCGCTGGACTCGAACTGTGCCGACAGGGCGAGCCCGCCGCCGAACAGCAACAACACGCCCCACGGGAGTTTGACGGCGGTCTCCCAATCGATCAGACGCACACCCTTCTTGCTGCCGCTGGGAAGCAGGAACAGCAGGAGAGCTGCGGTCATGGCGATGCCGGTGTCGGATATCGGCGGGCTGTCGAAGAGCAACGGAACCCCCACCCAGGAAGCGGCCGCCAGGCAGAAGATGATCGCGACCCGAATCTCTCCCTGCGACATCCTGCCCAGGGCGTCCAGTTCACCTCTGATCAGCTGTTTGCCGCCGGGTATGTCGTCGATCTCCGGCTTGAACATCACGTGGGTCAACAGGAACCAGGCGATCACGAGCAGGATCACGGCGAGCGGAACGCCGGCGATCATCCACTGCAGGAATCCGATGGTGATTCCCTGCCCCTCCAGGTAGCCGACCAGCAAGGTGTTGGGCGGGGTGCCGATGATCGTTCCGAGTGAGCCGATCGATGCCGCATAGGCGATACCGAGCATCAGAGCGGTGCCGAAGTTGCTCTTGATGACGGCCTGTGTGATGGTCTCGGCGTCCGGGCTCGCTTCACCGTCGGAGCCGGGTACAGCTCCGGCCTTCCTGCCGATGTCGAGAACCAGAACGAGGACCGAGACACCGATCGGAATCATCATCACAGCGGTGGCCGTGTTGGAAACCCACATCGACAGAAAGCCGGTCGCGATCATGAACCCGGCGATCACCATGGTCGGTTTGGTGCCCATGGCGTTGACCGTCAGCAGCGCGATACGGCGATGCAGATTCCACCGTTGCATGGCCAGCGCCAGGAGGAAGCCGCCCATGAACAGAAAGATGATGTTGTTGCCGTACGAGGCACCCACGTCGTTGACGACGACGCCGGAGTCGAATACCGGAAAGATGACAAGGGGTAGCAGTGCGGTCGCCGGGATGGGCACCGCCTCGGTCATCCACCAGATGCCCATCAATACCGCGGTGGCTGCCGTCAGCCGTGCCGGGTGCGCCACGTCCTCCGGGAGAACCAGATAGACGACAAGTGCCAACAGGACGCCTGCGCCGAGTCCGACCCATTGCCGCTTGCGGCGACCGGGCTGCACTTCGTCTTCGCGTTCTCCGGCCGATCTCCGATCCACTTCGTCGAAGTCGTGGCCTTCGGATGCGCGACCGGCCTTCTCGTCGTCGCCGACCTGCGTCATGGAACCTCCTCGGTGTGGACGTTTCATCACCCTAACGTGTGAATTGTCCGGAAGGTCCGAATCGAACAGTGTCGACGCTCGCTTCGACTACCGCGCGACGTCGGGCTTGTTCGCCGCCGGATCGTTGTCGAGCACCGGATCCCACACGTCGCCGGGTAGGTCGCCCGGCAGATGGCTGTTTCCGCGTCCGACGAATTTGTCGTCGCGACCTTCGCGCCGCATCGCCTCGAAGTCCGCCAGCGCACCGAAGGCCCATTTGCCCAGCAGCGCAATGGCTACCAGGTTCACGGTTGCCATTGCCGCCATGGCGACGTCCGCGAGTGCCCATACCGTCGTCAGCGCGGACAGGGAGCCGAAGCCGATGGCTGCAAGGACGATGGTGCGCAACAGGTTCAGCAGTTTGCCCTCGACTCCGAGGAAATTGAGATTGATCTCGGCGTACGAATAGTTGCCCAGGATCGAGGAGAACGCGAACGTGAAGATCAACAGTGTCATCGGAATCGTGGTCCACGTGCCCAGCTGAGCTGAGATCGAGTCCTGAGTCAGAACCGCGCCCGCCACTCCGCTCGGGTTGCTGATGTCGTACACGCCCGAGACCAGGATGATGAACGCTGTCGCACTGCAGATGACGATGGTGTCGAAGAAGACTCCGAGCGACTGGATCAGACCCTGCTTCACCGGATGGGACACCGTCGCGGTCGCTGCGGCGTTGGGCGCGCTGCCCATACCTGCCTCGTTGGAGAACAGTCCGCGCTTGACACCGTTGAGCATGGCGGCCAGGATTCCGCCCGTCGTGCCGCCGATCGCCTCGTTCAAACCGAATGCGCTGGAGACGATCTGACCGAAGACCGTCGGGATCTCGCCGATGTTCATCGCCACGATCACCAATGCGAGCAAGACGTACACCAGAGCCATGACGGGGAGCAGGTACTCGGCCACCCGCGCGATTCGCCGGACACCACCGAAGAGGATCGGAGCAGACAGCACCACCAGGAACACTGCGATCCACCCGGCATCGATGTTCATCGTGGACGAGAACGATTCGGTGATGGTGTTCGCCTGAACCATGTTGAATGCGAAGCCGAAAGCGAAGATCAGCAGGCACGCGAAGACGATTCCCCATCGACGCGAACCCAGACCCAATTGGATGTAGTAGGCAGGACCGCCCCGGAAGCTGCCGTCGGGATTGCGCACCTTGTACATCTGCGCCAGAGTCGCCTCGATGAACGCCGTCGCCATGCCGACCACCGCGACCAGCCACATCCAGAAGATTGCACCCGGTCCGCCGAGAGTGATCGCGATGGCAACACCTGCGATGTTTCCCGTACCCACCCGGGACGCCAGGCCGACACAGAAGGCCTGGAACGCCGAGATGCCGCCCTCGGCATTCGACCGAGATCCGCCGATTGCCTTGAACATCGACGGAAGAAGTCGAATCTGAACGAATTTGGTGCGAACGGTGAAGTACAGTCCGACGCCGATCAACAAGTAGATCAGGAAGACGCTGTAGAGACGATCTGCCAAGAAGTCGATTATCGAACTGACGGTATCCACGGTGCCATCCTGGAGTGCTCGGTGTGTGGGTGCGTCGACAGCACATTACTCGCAGATGGTCGAAAGTTTGCACCCAACTACAGACGCGCGAGGTGGGTTCGGAACCTACTGCCGGTGCTCCGTGGTGCCCCAGATGTCGTCGAACGGTATCGATCGTCCCAAAATACGTTCTGCTGCACGGTGTCCCGACTTCAACGCCGCTGTGACCGTTGCCGGATCATCGGTCCAGGTCGCTTCACCGGCGACATGAAGTACATCGCCGATCGGAGTGGCCAGGTCGTCGTGATCGCGCGTACGTGAACCCACCGTCATGTACGAGTACGAACCGTACGAGAACGGATCGTCCTGCCAGCGAGTGACATACACGCGGTCCGGTGCAACGACCCGGTCGCCGTACAGGCCACGCAGCGCCTCGAGAACCGAGTCCGCGATGCGCGCGTCCGACCAGTGCCGAGTCTGCTGCGCACAGGTACCCGCTGCGAACGTCAGAAGCGTCGGACGTCCCTGGGGCATGGTCACGTCGTACCAGGAGTGCCACCAGCGCCCGGCTTCGCCCTGCTGCCGAACGGCATAGACGTTCTCGTCCCAGAACTTGGTGGGGAACCGAAGGAAGACCTTCTCGAATGCATTCATCTCGAGTCGTTCCAGTGCACCCGAAACAGGTTCCGGTAGAGGCGGTTCCACGGTGAACGTCGGCGACTTCAGTACTCCGATCGGCACCGTCACCACAGCGCGCTCGGCCGAGAACGTCCCGGATCCGGTGTCGACCCCAACTCCGTCTCGACCCCAACGGACCTGCCTCACCACGTGTTCGAGCCGGACGTCGAGCCCCACGGCCAATCGAACCGCCAGCTCGTCGTAACCGTCGGGGAACACGACTTCGTCGCCCTCGATGGCGTCGTCGTCCAAACCGTGCGCGTCGAGGAGGTCTTTTCCTACTCCCAACTGTTCCTCGGCTCGATGTCCGAGGAACTCGCGAACTCGTTCGAGTCGGTCGATGTTCCAATCCAGTTGCGTCAGAGTTGCTTCCACTGCGTCTCCGAACGATGTCCCCGGGGACGACTTTGCAACCGTCGCGGCGAACAGTTCGTCGAAGTGGTGAACGTCGGCGCCGAACTGCGCGGCGGACTCATCGCTCAACCTGGTCCCGGTGGGGGAGTAGTACGCGATGGGCCTGCCGTCGGGCTGGTAGCTACCGACGGTGAGCTCGACGGTCCGCATTCCGAAGGCGTCTACGGCATCGGCGAGAGGGTTGTCGTCCGTTCCGTGAATCCAGGACGCTCCGACATCGAGGATGCCGTCGGCGGTGCGCATCGTCCAGACCCGACCGCCCACGCGGTCTCTGGCCTCGAGAACGACGACTCGCTGACCGGCACGATGCAGGAGTCTCGCAACGACCAAGCCGGAAATACCTGCCCCGACCACGAGGGTATCGACGTGTGTCACCGTCACTCCTGTCCGCCGACGGCCGTGGGGTCAGTTCCCTCGGCCGGAATTGCCGTTTCCATTCCCGCTGTTGCCGTTTCCTGAATTGCCGTTCCCGCTGGTGCCGTTGCCGTTTCCCGAATTGCCGTTCCCTGGATTTCCGTTGCCGTTTCCCGGCGGGAGCGGTGCAGGCGCGGCCGGTTCGATCGGATCCGGATTCGACGTGGGGACGGGTGCAGGCTCGGGCGGGTTCGAGAAGACCGGGATCGAGGTCGCAGGTGCGGGCTCAGGTGCAGGTGTTGTGGCCGCAACGGTCGGCGACTCCACGACTGTCGGAGTCGGTGTCGCAGGTGACATGGGCTCCGGCTCGTCACCCGTGCCCACTGCGACCCAGACGATCGCTGCGCCCAGCGAAACGAACAGAGCCGCTGCCGCCGGGATCATCCATCGGCGGCGGGGAGATTCGGCCGTAGCCGACGCGGGAAATGCTGAGGGCGCAGCCGTGTCGATGGGTTCGACTGGCATCACGGCAGTGTGAGCAAGAGGTGTTGTGCTGCGCGAGAGCCCGCGCAGTCGGTGGGCAACCGCAGCTGCGTCCGGTCGATCCTCCGGGCGTCTGGCTGTCATCTCCGTCAACAGCGCGTGCCAGTCCGGTCCGAGCCCCTCGGGGACGTCGGGATCGCGGTGCAGGCGCGCCACCGCTGCTGCCACGGCGCTTCCCTCGAATACCATTGTGCCGGTAAGGCATTCGATGAGAACGAGACCCAGCGTATAGATGTCCGTCGGTGGGCCCGCAGACGTACCTGTTGCCTGCTCCGGGCTGAGGTAGTGCGCAGTACCGACTGTGGTGCCGTGCTCGGTGAGTCGTTCGGCGTCGACGATACGGGCGATGCCGAAATCGGCAAGTTTGGCGCATTGCCCCACGCCCACCTCCGGTGCCTGCGCGACGAGAATGTTGGCCGGCTTGATGTCCCGATGGACCACACCCCGGTCGTGAATGTAGGCGAGAGCTTCCGCCAACTCGTAACCGATCCGCGCGACGTGTGCGGCGTTCATCGATCGGCTCCGGCGATACGCACTCAGAGTCGGACCGTCGATCAGCTCCATCACCAGGTACGGAACCGGCACCCCGCTGTCGTCGAGTGCAGTGCCCGCGTCGTACAGCGTCACCAGACCCGGGTGCGACAGCGACGCGAGAGTACGAATTTCTGCATCGATGCGCTGTGCAGAGTCCGCCGGCTCACCGTGGCGAAATATCTTCACCGCTACGGACCGGCCGAGAACGTCGTCGTCGGCGTGCACGACGTCGGCCATTGCGCCGCGTCCCAACACGGTGCCCAGTCGGTATCGGTCCGCGAAGAGGCGGTCGTGAGGGGCAAGAGGACGAGAGTCCGCTCCCACTGTCGTCACCGCCGTTCGTCGAGTCCTTCGAGCACCTTATAACCAGTCGATCGACGTGCAGACCGCAGTCGGCTGTGGACATCACGGTGCAGTCGGGCAAGATGATGACCCGGGTGGGGACCGATCGATCAGTATCGAGGGAGGGTCCACCCATGCGTCGAGGCTCGACGAGTGCCGCAATTTCGCCGGTGTCGATCGACATCACGTCGGTCTATCAGCCGATCGTCTTGCTCGACGGGCGCGCCGTCGTAGGGTACGAAGCGTTGGTGCGGACCTGCGGAGAAGGTCCGCCGATCCCGCCACCGGAACTGTTGGGGGTGGCACGCGCGCAGGGCGTCACCGCCGATTTCGATTGGCGGTGCAGACTCAGCGCGCTCCGCGGTGCTGTCGAGTCCGGCTATCCCGATCAGCTCGCGCTGTTCGTCAATGCCGAACCTGTTGCCCTCGATGCACCTCCTCCTCGGGACTACCTACCGATGCTCGCCGACGCGTCGCGGCTGTCGATCATCGTCGAGATCACCGAGCGTGATCTGATGGGTGATCCGGCGGGTCTGCTGAGGGCGGCCGAGCACGCCAGAAACCTGGGGTGGCGAGTCGCCATCGACGATGTCGGGGCAGATTCCTCCAGCCTGGCGCTGATCCCGCTGCTGCGTCCCGACGTGATCAAGCTCGACATGGCTCTGGTGCAGGGGCGTTCGAGCAACGAGACCGCCGCCATCGTCGCTGCCGTTGCCGCCGAGGCAGAACGTACCGGTGCCCTGGTCCTGGCCGAGGGGATCGAAACCGAGCGGCACGAGAGCTATGCGCGCGCGATGGGGGCCGTTCTGGGGCAGGGATACCTCTACGGCACACCGGCCCCTCTCCCGGATTTCGGTGAGGTACCCGAACCCGTCCGTTCGCTCGACCTGGATGGAACGGTCACCGTGCGCGCCCCCGTGGCGGTCACGCCGTACGGGCTCACCCATTCGCTCGGCGCCCGCAGGCACGCGGATTCCACACTGCTCGACGCCATCGAGAACAGTTTGCTGCACAGTGCATACGGCACCGGTTCCTCGACCGTCGTACTGGCGACGGTGAGCGCGTCCACCGGCCTGACGCCTGCACGCGAGGCGATGTTCGAGGACCTCGCCACACGGACCGCGCTGACGGCTGTCTTCGACTCGCATGCCGCGCCGCCTGCGCCCAGCTTTCGTGCTGTGGTGGTGGGCGCGGACGAACCGTTGGCGTTGGAGCGTTCGATCGTGATTCTTGCTCCGATGTCGAGTGTGGCGCTCATTGCGGTGGAGCGAGGCACGGCCGAGGACGGCACCCCGATGTACGACTACCGCCTCACCTACGACCGTCATGTCGTACTGGATGCTGCAACAGTGCTTTTGAGACGAATACCGGCCAGATCTGCGGTCTGAGCCCGCGAGCGTCTCGTCAAGATCGCGTAAATTATTGCTCGAAATTCGGTAAATGGCGTCTTCTGCGGTCAACGTGCTGTTCACTCGAAGCCATGAGCTCTCACCCCCTCGCAACCGATGTACTGGCCGCGGACGGAGGCACGATCAGCTCCATCGAGACGGCGATCAACAATGCCTTCGATCCGATCTCCGCTGCCGTGTCGAATCTCGTCTTCTTCACCGTGAACATCGGCGGAGCCGCTGTTCCACTGATCGTCCTCTGGCTCATCGTCGGTGCCGTCGTCTTCACGGTGGCGTTCAAGTTCATCCAGGTCCGCGGAATCAAGCGTGCATTGATTCTCGTCAGCGGCAAGGAGGACGAGGCGGACGCGCCCGGCGAAGTCAGCCACTTCAGAGCTCTCACCGCCGCGGTGTCCGGAACCGTCGGTCTCGGCAACATCGCCGGTGTCGCCGTCGCCGTGACGCTCGGTGGACCCGGTGCCACCCTCTGGATGATCCTCGCCGGCTTGCTGGGCATGGCATCGAAGTTCGTCGAGTGCACGCTCGGCGTGAAGTACCGAGACATCAACGAGGACGGCACCGTCTCCGGCGGACCCATGAAATACCTGACCAAGGGTCTCGCAGAGCGAGGACTGGCCAAGGTCGGCAAGGTCATGGCCGTCTTCTACGCCATCGTCATCACGTTCTTCGCCATCAGCGGCGGCAACATGTTCCAGGCCAATCAGACGTACGCGCAGGTCCGCTCCGTCACCGGCGGTGACGATGGATTCCTCGCTTCCGACGGAGCCAAAGCAGTGTTCGGCATCGTCGTCGCGCTGATCATCGGACTGGTCATCATCGGCGGCATGAAGTCGATCTCGGCGGTGACCGCCAAGCTCGTCCCGACGATGGCGCTGATCTACATCGTCGCGTGCGGCGTCGTCATCGCCGTCAACTTCCGTTCCGTCCCCACGGCGTTCACGGCGATCTTCGAAGGTGCGTTCTCGCCCGAGGGTGTGGCCGGCGGCGTACTCGGCGTCATGATCATCGGATTCCAGCGCGCCGCGTTCTCGAACGAGGCAGGACTGGGTTCGGCGGCCATCGCGCACTCGGCCGTCAAGACCAGGCATCCGGTCACCGAGGGCTTCGTGGCCATGCTCGAGCCCTTCATCGACACGGTCGTCATCTGTACCGCGACCGCACTGACCATCGTGATCGCCAACACCGTCACCTGGCAGGATCAGCGCGCTATCGTCGCCGAAACCGGTGAGCTTCCCGCCGGCGGTGTCACCCTCACCTCCGACGCCTTCGAGACCGTGCTCCCGTGGTTCCCGTACGTGTTGACTCTCGCGGTGGCTCTGTTCGCGCTCTCGACCGCAATCACCTGGGCCTACTACGGACTGCAGGCGTGGACGTCGTTGTTCGGACGCAGCCGCTTCTCGCGGACCTTCTTCAACGTGATGTTCTGCATGTTCACCGTCATCGGAACCGTACTGTCCCTCGGCTCGGTGCTCGATTTCGCCGACGCCACCTTGTTCCTGCTGGCATTGGTGAACATCACCGGCCTGTACCTGCTGCTGCCCGTAGTCAAACGCGAACTCTCCGAGTACCTGGCGATGCGTCGAGGCGAGTCGGACAAGGTCGACGCCGAGGTGTGAGAAGGATCCGCAGACGGGTCAGCCGCCGGGGACGGTACAGCCCTGGCGGCGGGCCTGTTCGAGAAACACCGCAGTGGCGATCCCCGGGAATCGAGGGGAGCCTGCCGGTAGTGGACCGAGAACGTCGAACAGCCTGTCGAGCCGTTGATAGAGCGTCTGCCTCTGTATCCGAAGGCTTTTCGCGGTCTCGGTCTTGCTACCCCAGTGGGTGATGTACGCCAGCAGGGTCGCGTACAACTCTCCGTGCCGCTCCCGATCGTGTGCGAGCAACGGTCCGATCTGATCGTGGACGAACTTCTCGACCGTGGATTTTCCCGACATCGACTCCACCAGTAGGGCAAGTGCGAAATTGCGGGCATCGCGGATGCGATCGTGAGGGCCGAGGTCCAGCGCGAGCACAGCTGTGGCGGTGTCGAAACACCGGCGCAGACCGTGGCGATCGGAGGCTCCCGGACCGACACCGGCTCGCCTGATACGCAACTGCGTCGCCTGCAACATCGACAGCAGAACCGGCCGTCGGGCATCGAGCATCTCCTGGTCGGCGAAACCGAGAACAGCGACGTGTCGGTCGCCGATCTTCTCGCACCAGTTGTGCGGCGACACCGACCCCACTGTGCGTTGCCACGTGCCGGCGGCCGGGTCGTGGTCGAATTCGACCGACACCGTCAGGTAGGCGTCGTGTTCGGGCATACCCATGCGCTCGGCGACGCCGTCGAGGTGGTCGGTGACATCGGAGGCGGGGTAATTCGTCGCCGACAACAGTGAGAAGAAGCGGGTACGCAGTCGGTCTTCCACCCTGGCCGGGCGTGAACTGAGCAATGCAATCGACAGGATTTCCGGAGCTCTCTCCAGTCCGGCGTTTATCGAATAGATGTCGGCATCCGGTCCAGGAGCCACGGTCAACACCGCCACGTCCCGACCACCACTGGTGACGGGCACCTCGAACGAGGTGAAATCCGATGGCTCGGTGACGAGCCCGGATTGCCCGATCAGATCTCCCGACGCCGAATGCAGCGTCACCGACGACCGAGTCTCGACACCGAGCACATCGAGAACGGCGTCCACCGCCCCGTCCGTTTCGATCGAGGCCGACAACAACCGAGACATACGGTTTGCCATCTGCAGCCGACGCAGAGCGGAGTCGGCAAGTTGGCTGTTGATGCTCTCGCATACCTGTACGAACGGCACACGGCGTCGGAGATGCACCACCGGAAAGCCGATCCGTTCGGCATGCTCGACCAGAAGCGGCGGAACGACGTCGAGGATTCCCCCCGTCTCCACCGCGATACCGACGACTCCCGCGGCATTCATCGACTCGAGGTACGTCACCAGATCGGCTTCGGAACACCCGCCGAAGTACACACCCTCCATCAGAATCAGCTCCCCACCGCGCAAGAGAGGTGCGATGTCGAGTTGCTCGCTGGCATGAACCCACCGCAGAGACCGCGTCACAGAACGCCTTCCCGCGACGAGCTCGGGTCGCGCCGCAGAAAGATAGACGTCATCGAAGGCGTCGAGCACATTCATAGGTGACATTCTGTCCACCCGCTGTTACGAGTGGCTTACATTGCGTAAGGGTTCGGGAAACACACGGGCAGCAGGCTTCTCACGAGGCCGACCGAACCGCCGGTCGACCGCATACCGAGGAGTTCACGGTGACCACACATTCCCACGACGTCGAGGATTCGCTCCAGCCGATTCCCGACAGCCAGAGAACCACCGCGCTGTCCGGTCAGTTCTGGATATGGGCGGGTGCGAACATCGCGCCGATCAACTGGGTGCTCGGCGCGCTCGGCGTCAGCATGGGCCTCGGCCTGGCGGATACCCTGACTGTGCTCGTCCTCGGAAACGTCATCGGAATGGCGATCTTCGGATTCTTCGTTCTACTCGGACAACGAACGGGAACGACCGGAATGCTGTTGGGCCGTTCGGTCTTCGGTCGTCGGGGCAACTACGTTCCCTCCGCCGTCCAGGCCGTGGTGGTCGTCGGCTGGTGCGCGGTGAACACCTGGATCGTCCTCGACCTGGTGATGGCTCTGTTCGGCGAACTCGGCTGGGTCGACCCGGACGCCGCGAACGTCGGATGGAAGGTCGCGGTGGCCACAGTCATCATGGCGATTCAGGTCGGTATCTCCATGGCCGGATACCGGGCGATCGCGGCATTCGAGCGCTGGACCGTTCCGCCGACCGTCGTGGTGCTGGTTCTGATGTCGATCGTGGCCTGGTTCCACCTGGACATCGACTGGAGTTACTCCGGTCCGGACGGAGTTGCGCTGGCCGGCACCGAGCGCATCGTCGCCATGTCGGCCGTGATGACGGCCATCGGAATCGGCTGGGGACTGACGTGGTTGACCTACGCCGCCGACTACTCCCGCTTCGTGAGTACGCGTGTTCCGCGACGCAAGCTGTACCTGGTCAGTGCACTGGGACAGTTGATTCCCGTCGTGTGGCTCGGTGTGCTCGGCGCGACGTTGGCCACCACCAACGGTTCCGTCGATCCGGGCAAGCTCATCGTGGAGAACTTCGGTGCGCTCGCCATCCCGGTGCTGCTGTTGGTTCTGCACGGCCCCATCGCCACGAACGTTCTCAACGTCTACAGCTTCGGTGTGACGGCGCAGGCCCTCGATATCAAGTTGAGTCGGCGCACTTTGAACCTTGTCGTCGGCGTTCTCGCACTGGCCGCGAGCGTGTTCTTCGTCTTCCAGGAAGATGCGGCGCAGACCCTCGACGCCTGGCTCGTGGGTGTGGTGGGCTGGGTGGCGACGTGGGGCGCGATCATGCTGGTGCACTACTACGTCTTCGAGCGCGCCAGCACCCGCTACGGCCATCTGTTCGACGACGTGGGCTCGACGAGGATGCAGGACGTCAACTGGCGTGCACTCGCGGCGTTCGCCGTGGGAATTTTCGGCACCTGGATGTTTCTCAACGGCATGGTCCCGGCATTGCAGGGGTTCGGTTCGCAGGCGCTCGGCGGTCTCGACATCTCGTGGCTCGTCGGCGGTAGTGCTGCAGCATCGACCTACTACCTTCTCGCCCGAAAATCTCATCGGCAGTGGATGATTCGTCAGCAACAGCCCGAAGAGCAGGTTCCGACACCACAGCCGGTCGAATAGCTCGTAGCCGTCATCGCACCGCGCAGTCAAGGAAGGAAACATGGGAATCTTCATCAGGAACGCGCACGTCATCACCATGGACGCATCCACCGGATCCGAACCGATCGTTCGCAGCATCCGGATCGAGAACGACGTCGTCACTGCAATCGCCGCCGATCTCGAACCCGGCGACGGCGATACGATCATCGACGGCCGCGACAGGCTGGTGACACCGGGATTCGTGAACGCACACACCCATTCGTGGGAGACGTTCTACAAGGGCAGATACGACAACATGCCCCTCGAGATGTGGATGGCCATGGCGTATCCGATCCTCGGCGACAGTCGCGTCGAACCCGATCTGGTTCGTCTGCGCAGCACGTTGTTCGCAATCGAGTCCCTCGAAGCGGGCGTGACGACGATCGTCGACGACGTTCTCGAGAACCCGACTCAGGATTGGGCGCAACTGTCGGCGGTGTTCGACGCCTACGAAGAGATCGGCATCCGAGCGAACATCTCCGGACACGTGATCAGCAAGCCGTTCGTCGATACTGTGCCGTTCATCGTCGATCATCTGTCGCCGGAGGCCACGGCCGAGATTCGGTCGCATCCGGTTCCCACCACGCAGGAGTACCTCGCATTCAGCAGGAAAGCATTCGAGCAGTATCACGGTCGAGGCAACGGGCGCTTGCGATACATGGTCGCGCCGTCCGCACCGCAACGGTGCGGTGCGGAGCTTCTGGTCGGTGCCACGCAGTTGGCGGCCGAATTCGACGCCGAATGCCATATTCACGTCCTCGAGACCAAGACTCAGTTGGTCACGGGAACGGAGATGTACGGCGGCTCCCTGGTGGAATACATGGGTCGGATCGGCGCACTGTCACCCAATACAACCCTGGCGCATGGCATTTGGCTGACCGAAGACGATATGTCGATGATCGCCGCGGCGGGTACGTCGATTTCGCACAATCCGATCTCGAATCTCAAGCTCGGATCGGGAATCGCCCCGTGGCATGCCCTGCGTGCCGCGGGCGTGAACCTCGGACTGGGAACCGACGGATGCTCGAGCAGTGATTCTCCCCGGATGCTCGACGTCGTGAAAGCTGCTGCGCTGCTGCACAAGGTGACCAACCCGGACTTCACCACCTGGCCCACGGTGGACGCGGTACTACACGCAGGCACCGTCGGCGGGGCCCGCAGTGCGCTCCTTCAGGACACAGTGGGCACCGTGGAGGTGGGGATGCAGGCCGACCTGGTGATCTTCGACCTCGACACCATGGCTTTCACGCCTCGGCAGAAGCTCGACCGGCAACTGGTGTACTCCGAGAACGGCTCCTCGATCGATGTCGTGATCGTGGCGGGCCGGATCGTCGTCCAGGGCGGACGCGTCACCACGGTCGACCGGTCGGCGGTGCTGGCCGAACTTGCCGAGCGCCTCGACGAGATCGTGGCACGCCAGAATGCACTCGAATCGCTGAACAAGCCCCTACTGGATGCGCTGGCGGCCATGTACGACAGAGCGGTTGCGACCCGCGGCACCGTCAACCGATTCAGCGACGACGAACGCGCGTGGCTCGTCTGAACGGCGGTGCCGGAGCGGGTGTCATGAAGGTCGATTTCAAGAAGACGCTCGACGCATATTCGGCACGGCACAACATTTTTCGTACCCTCGTCGTTCCGCCGCTGACCTACCTGATGCTCGACGGACACGGCGATCCGAACACCGCGCCGGAGTATGCCGAAGCAATCGGGGCGCTCTACCCCGTGGCCTATGCAGTCAAGTTCGCGAGCAAGAACGATCTCGAACGGGACTACGTCGTCCCGCCGCTCGAGGCTCTGTGGTGGGCCGAGAACATGAACTCGTTCACCACCGAGAGGGACAAGAGCGAGTGGAGCTGGACCGCCATGATCATGGTGCCCGACTGGATCGACCGTCCGATGTTCGAGACGGCAGTGGCGACCGCCGCCTCGAAGAGCAACTCGGACGCGTCGAGCAGGGTTCGGTTGGAGACTCTCGACGAGGGACTGTGCGTACAGACACTGCACATCGGGTCCTACGACGACGAGACGTCGGTACTCGACGAGCTCCATCATCGATACATCCCCAGTTCTGGATTGACGATGACGGGCAGACATCACGAGATCTATCTGAGCGATCCGCGCCGGGTCGAACCTGCGAAGCTGCGCACCATCCTTCGCCAGCCGGTAGCGCATTCAGCGGAGTCGGCGTCGCTCTGACACGATGGCCGTCATGACCAACGCGGTGCGCCCGGCGTCGTTCACCGCCGGGACCCTCACTCTCCTGGGGGCGCTCTACTTCGCGCAGGGAGTGCCGTTCGGATTCTTCACCCAGGCCTTGCCGGTGGTGCTCCGGGAGTCGGGGTTCTCCTTGGTGAAGATCAGCGCAACCGGTGTGTTGTTCCTACCGTGGGCGCTCAAGTTTCTCTGGGCACCGTACGTCGATCGGTACGGATCCAGGAGGCGGTGGCTGCTGTCGCTGCAGTGTTCGGCCGCAGCGGTGGCACTGGCGTTGTCGTTCCTCGATCTGTCGTCGACGTTGCGCTGGCTGTTCGTCGGCATCTTCGTCATGAATGCTCTGTCGGCGACGCAGGACATCGCGACCGACGGCATCGCGGTGCGTACGCTCACCGCGGCGCAGCGCGGGTTGGGCAACGGACTCCAGGTCGGTGCCTACCGCATCGGCATGGTGTGCGGTGGCGGACTGCTGTTGTGGCTGTTCACCTTCGCCGGATGGCGGGCGCTGTTCGTTGCGATGGCACTACTGATCGTGCTGACGACGCTCCCCGTGTGGTGGATGCGCAGACAACTCGACGCGGCCGACGCGGACTCCGATCCGCACGCCGAGCGACCGAGGCCGGGGCGGCTGGCCGGTGCCTGGTGGTCGCGGCTTCGCAGACCCGGAATGGTGGCATTCATTCTGCTGATCATCGGGTTCAAGTTCGGCAACTCGATGGGATCGGCACTCGTGGGTCCGTTCCTGTCGGACAGCGGTCTGTCGCTGCCCCAGATAGCGCTGGTCGAGGGCGGTCTGTCTTCGGTGGCTGCGGTCGGGGGAGCCGTACTCGGGGCATGGCTGGCGTTTCGGTACGGACGTCGTCGGGCACTGCTGGTGGGCGGAGTGAGCCAAACGCTGAGCCTTGCCCTGTATGTCGTCGCGTCGCTGGGCGTAGGCGGCTTTCCGCTTCTGGTCACCGCCAACATCACCGAACATGTGCTCGGTGGTGCGGCCACCGTGGCGGTGTTCGCGCTGATGATGGACGCGTCCGAGAAGCGCTTCGCGGGAAGCGATTACACGCTGATGGCGTGCGCGATCGTCTTCGCGCAGGGTGCCGCCGGGATCGCCGCCGGTGTGGTCGGCGATCTGTTCGGATACACGGCGATGTTCGGTTCCGCGCTCGTCCTGTCCGGTATCGGCTGTGCACTGTTGCTGCTGGCACTCGATCGGGGCTGGGGGCCCGAAGGTCTCCGACAGGTGATCCCGCCGAAGACCGTCGTCGTGTAGGAGCGGCTGCGTCGGCGCTCAGCTCCCAGTGTTGGATCCTGCGATGTTGACCATCCACTGAACTCCGAACTTGTCGGTCAACATTCCGAACGTGTCGCCCCACGGAGCTTTCTCGAGACCCATGGTGAACTGCGCGTCGACGGCCAACTTGTTCCAGTAACCCGTCAGTTCGTCCTCCTCGTCGCCGCTGAGCGAGACGCTCATGGTGTTGCCGGGGGTGTGCTCCATCGACGACGGCGTGTCGGCTCCCATCAGAGTGAAGCCGTTCGAGGTTGTCAGCTGGCCGTGCATGACCTTGTCCTGGTCGGCGGGATCCTCGCTGGCGTTGGCCTCGCCGAGCGTGGTGACGGTGAGCTCGCCACCGAAGACCGACCGATAGAACTCCATCGCCTCGCGGGCATTGTCTCGGAACGACAGGTAGGGATTGAGAATGGACATGATCGAAGTCTCCTTCTTCGCTGAACGAGCGGGCTGAACTACGTCGACGGCATCCGTCGAAACAGTAGACACGCACCACGACGGAAAGTCACCGCAGAAGATCAGATGGAGGCGTCGGTATCGGCCAGAATGGTGCGGAGTGCAGCCACATGGCGTCGATACGCCGTTCTACCGTCCTTCGTCAACGACAACCACAGTCGACGCGAGTCCGTGCGTGATCGCTGCTGCTCGACGTATCCCGCATCGACCAGAGCGGCGACCTGCTTGCTCAGCGCCGATGCGCTCAACCCGCTGTGTTCCTTGACGATCGAGAGTTCCACCGTCGTGGCCGCGGCCAGAAGGGCACAGATTCGGAGCCGGTGTGCGGGATGAATGATGGGATCGAGATCGCTCGTCATCGACGTGTGCTGCGGTAGTGCAGGATCGATCCGATCGAGTAGATCGACGCAGCTGCGATGGCGAGCAGAAGCACAGGCCAGGCCGGTCCGCCGGGATTCCCGACAGCCTGCGCCAGTGCGACGCAGAGCGCCGAGAGCGCCACGCAGGTGAGGAAGCCTCTGTTGGTGGGTAGTGCCCACGGCGTCCCCATCCGATATCCGGTGATGACGTTGACCGCGATGATCACCGCGGCGACCCCGAGGAACGCGGCCCGGCTGTCGACAAGGGCGGTCAGTGCGAAGACTGCGAGCAGCACGGCGTTGACCGGATACAGCCACACCGGCCACGGAGTGTCTCGTACCGCGCGCTGAACTCGGTCGATGTCGTCGAGAGCTGTTCGTGCTTCGGCAGGTGTGGGTCTTCCGATGCTTTCCATGGTGGAAACTGTATTGGATAGTTTCCATCATGGCAACCATCTGGCGAGGGTCAGGTGTCGGCAGGCCGCGATACTTCCGATTCCCAGCGGGCTCGTCGTTCGTCGTCGGACTGCTCCCACCACGGCGTTCCTCGCTCGCCGAGGGCGACTTTGGTGGCATGCACGCCTGCGCGAGATTCGGGTGCGCCCGACGTACGTTTGACCTCCCTGCGCCACGCCATCAGAATCGACCGCAGTTCGGTATTGCGATCCTCGGGGATGTCAGGATCCGTTGCGCGCCAACGTCTACCCTTGATGACGATGTAGCGACCGTCCTCGGTGCGTTCCGGTTCTTCGGCCATGGGTCCACACTGCCATGCGTCAGCTGCTCAGATACTGCGGTACTGCAATCCCGTCGAGCCCGAGCGCAACGGCGGCACGAGCGGTGACCGGGCCGACCAGATTGCCTGTCCCGTTGTAGCCGCCGAATGCGACCACGGTGTCGTCGACGACTGTGCACAGCGGGCGCCCGTCCGCGGTGAATCCCACGGATGCAGCCCAACGCGCAACAACCGAAAAAGATTCTCCTGCAAACGATGTCGCGACAGATTCGATGTAGTCCTGCACCTGGGCGGTCGGTTCGTCGGACGGTGTCCACTCGTCGTCTACGAAGAGGTCACGACCGCCCCCGACATACAGCCGTCCCGACGCGTCCTGCTGCGCGTAGTCGTATCCCCATCGTCCGTACACGGGGCAGGGCAGTCGTCTCGGCGTGACGGGCGAGGTGGCGAGCATCTGCAGACGCGCGGTCCGAACCCGGCCGTCGAGCTGGGGGAGTACCTGTTCGAGCCGACCGTCGACGGCAACGAGAACCAGGCCGCACCGAATCACCCCACTCGGCGTCGTGACTGCTCCTGGCCCGATGGCGGTTGCGGGCGTGTGCTCGTACAACCGGGCGCGGCCCGCGAGGATCGACGCCAACCCCAGCGCGCGACGCGCAGGATTCATCACCGCGTCGTCCGGTAGGAAGATCCCGCGCCCCAACTCGCCGGAATACTGCTCGACGGCAATGTCGTTCTCGCGCAGGCACTGTGCCAGCGCATCGCAATCCTCCGAATCGGCGAGCTCGACCGGCGCGCCGGGCACTCCCGCGAGCCTGATGGATCCGGTGCGGCGGACGACGTCGGATCCGAGAAGCCCTTCCAGGGAGTCGATCTCGGCCAGAGTCGCTCGATACAGATCCACCGCACACGGGCCCCAGGTTGCGAGCGCAGTGTGCAGAAAGGTCGCCGGACCACCGAGCAGGAAGCCGCCGTTGCGACCCGCGGCACCGGCAGCGATCCGTCCTGCGTCGATTCCGACCACATCGAGACCACGGTCTACGAGGTCGGCTGCAGCGGCCAGACCCGAGCCTCCCAGGCCGACGACGCAGACGTCCGCGGTACTCCCACGCTCCAGTGCGGGTAACCCCGCCCAGCCGGACACGACCGGGTCGTCGTCCCATGCCGGGCGGGACGTCGCGCTGACACTCATCGGTCGATCGTATCGACGGATTCGGCGGGCGGATGGTTTACGATTCCGGCACCCGCATCCCAGCACCGGTAAGGACCGTCCATGCGCACTGTGATCGTGACCGCGTTCGTTTCGCTCGACGGCGTCATGGAAGGACCCGGCGGCGAGGTGGGTTATCGCAACTCGGGGTGGACGTTTCAGGGCATAGAATTCGACCCGGCAGTGTACGAGATCAAGGGGCGCGAGCAGGAAGAGGCCACGGCGCTGCTGTTGGGCCGCACCTCGTACGAGGCATTTGCGCCGATCTGGCCCACCATGGACGATTTCGCCGGGTACAACGCGATGCCGAGGTACGTGGTGTCGACAACGCTCGAAAAGGACGACTCACGGTGGCCGGCAACCATTCTGCGTGGAATCGACGACGTCGCAGAGCTCAGGGACTCCGATGGTGGGCCGATCTCGATCCACGGCAGCGCCACTCTGGGGCGAAGTCTCGCCGACGCCGGACTCGTCGATCGGTACCACCTGCTCGTCTTTCCACTCCTGCTCGGGGCGGGAAAGCGACTGTTCAGTGAGGCCGACAAGGACACCACGCATCTCGAACTGGTCGAACACGAGGTCTACGGCAACGGAATTCAGAAGCAGGTGTTCGACGTACGTCGATGACCGGGCGGGGCAGGCCTCAGACGTCGTCGCTTCGGATGGTGCGCCGCCGCACGGAGACGAGTTGCAGCTCGGGACGTGAGGCCGCCACGCGCTCGATTCGGTCGAGAACATCGGTGACATGGTCGCGACCGCCTGCTACGACGGACGCGCCGACACCTGCTCGTCGGTGCAACTCGCGATGATCGGTCTCCGCGGCCGACACCGCGAACTTACGTTGCATTTCGGAGATCACCGGCCGGATCACGGAGCGCTTCTCTTTGAGTGAGTGAACATCTCCGAGAAGGAAGTCGAATTCTATCCATCCAATCCACATATGCCGACCATCCTAACGCTGGGGGATACCCGAGCACTCGGGATTCGACTCGGCGATGCTTCGGATGCGCACCATTCGCCGAACATGTTCGTACACTGGCGGCATGGCTGCACCGGCGGAACACGGCTCCTTGCCGCCCAGCCTTGTCGAAATGGCGACCCGTCAGGTCCGATCCGAGGTGCTCAGCGGTGCGCTCGAGCCCGGATCCCGAGTGGTCGAGGAAACCCTGTGCGCGCGCCTCGGGATCAGCCGAGCACCGGTACGTGAGGCGTTGCGCCTGTTGGCTCAGCAGGGTCTGGTCGAACATCTTCCACGTCGCGGGTTCCGAGTGACGGTGTGGTCGGCAGTGGACATTCTCGAACTCTTCGAGCTGCGTCAGGTCCTCGAACGGCATGCGCTCGAGCGCGCGCTCCCGCTCGGTTCGTCTCGCGACGGTGCGTTCGCGCCGGTACGAACGGCGCTCGACGAGATGCGTGACGCCGATGCGCGGGGCGACACCCTCGGCAAGGACGACGCCCACCGGCGTTTCCACGAAGCCATCGTGGCGTTGGCAGGCAGTCGCCAACTCGATGTGGCGTATGCACCGATCCTGCTGAAGTTGCAGCTACCGATGGCCCGCAATCTCAGGGAAGAAGCCCGAGTGGCCAATCCGGTCGACGGGATCCGGCGTCACGAATGGTTGCTCGACGCCATCGAATCGAACGATCTGTCGGTGGCGCTCGCTGCGTTGAAGCAGCACGGCGAGCTGACCTACCTGCATCTCGAGAGTACTTCCTAACAGACTCGAAACACGGCAACAACCTGCAGTAACAGAAAACTGTCGACAATCGACGGTATGAATTCAGACCTTGGACCGGTACCCGGCCCGACCGTTGCCGAGATGCTCGCGGCGTACCGAACCGGCGCCTCGACTCCCACGGCAACGGTGGAGGCCTTCTCGACCGCCGTGGCTGCGCGCGGCGACGACGGAACGTGGATCACCGTCGTGGCCCGTTCGGAACTGCTCGCGGCCGCCGCGGCTCTGGAAGCGCGACCCGATGCGGTGTCGCTACCCCTGTACGGAATTCCCTTCGGCGTCAAGGACAGCATCGACGTAGCCGGATACCCGACCACTCTCGCCTGTCCCGACTACGCGTACACGCCGGATTCGACGGCCCCTGCAGTGCAGGCGTTGGTCGACGCCGGAGCCATCTTCGTCGGCAAGACCAGCCTCGATCAGTTCGCGACCGGGCTGAACGGAACGCGCACGCCGCACCCGATTCCGCGGAGCGTCTACGGCAACGACATGATCTCGGGCGGCTCCAGCTCCGGTTCGGCACTGGCCGTCGCCCTCGGGCAGGTGCCGTTCTGCGTGGCCACCGACACCGCAGGATCGGGGCGAGTGCCCGCAGCGCTCAACGGCATCGTCGGGTACAAGCCGTCACGCGGCCTGATCAGCACCGTCGGACTCGTCCCCGCGTGCAAGTCGCTGGACTGCATCACCCTGATGGCGACCACGGTCGAGGATCTCGATGTCGTCTTCGACGTCATGTGCGCCGAGGATCCAGCGGACGGCTGGTCGCGTCGCCGCGGAGAGAAGTTCGACGGGCACGAGGTCACTGTGGGCCTACCGGACCTGCAGCAGTTGGATTTTTTCGGCGACGCAGCCATGTTCGATGCACATTCGGTCGCGCGCCGGTCGCTTCCCGAGCATGGATTACGGACCACCGCAGTCGATCTCACTCCGTTTCTCGATGCCGGATCGCTGCTGTATCAGGGACCGTGGGTCGCCGAGCGGCTGGTCGAGTTCGACGAATTCCTCACCGACAAGCCCGATTCCATCGTTCCGGTCGTCCGCGAGATATTCTTGGGTGGACGGCATTACAACGCCGTCGATGCCTTCCGTGCCCTGCAGACGCTACAAGACCTCCGCGCTCGCGTAGCGCAACTCTGGACCTCGATGGACGTGATGATCGTGCCGACCATCGGTACCACCTTCACCGTGCCCGAGGTACTCGCGGACCCCATCGCGTGCAACACGAAGCTCGGCCACTACACCCACTTCGGGAACCTTCTCGACCTGACCGCCGTAGCGGTTCCCGCCGGGCTCACCGAGGACGGTCGACCGGTCAGCCTCATGGTGATCGGGCCTGCGCTGGCCGACGATACGATTCTCGCAGTCGCGGCCCGGTTGCTCGGAGAGGGGCGCGCCGTCTCACCGCCTCTCGCCGTCGAAGGGTCGGCGGTCGAGACCATCGACATCGTCGTTGCCGGGCACCATCTGTCAGGAGAGCGCGCCAACTCGCAGCTCGTCGAGCTCGGCGGGTCCCTGGTCGAGGCCACATGCACCGCGCCGACGTACACACTGCTTCGGATCGGAACCGCCGATCCGACTCCCGGCCTGCTGCGAGTTCCATTCGGCGGCAGCGCAATCGACGTGGAGAGGTGGCGACTGCCCGCTACTTCTCTTGCGGTACTCGCGGGCAGAATGCCAGCGGTGCTCGCTCTGGGACGAGTGCTGCTGGCCGACGGTTCCGACGTTCTCGGCTACGTCTGCGATGCCACTGTGCAGACCGGCGCGGAGGGACACACCGTCGACGACATCAGCGAGTTCGGTGGCTGGCGGGCATATTCCCGGGCGATCAAATCTGCTCACGACACTTCCATTGCAGCACAGGAGATCTCATGACCTCAGCACACACCCCGGTAGCATCGATACCGTCGGCGTCGCCATCGGAGTTCACTCTCGACGCGTCGACGACGGCACTGCTCGTCATCGACATGCAGAGGGACTTTCTGCTTCCAGGAGGGTTCGGTGAGAGCCTCGGCAACGATGTAGGCCAGCTCCGAACCGTGATCGAGCCACTCGCGAGTCTCATCGCCGTGGCCAGGGATGCCGGGATACCGGTGATCCACACCAGGGAGGGGCATCTGCCGGACCTGTCGGACTGCCCGCCGGCGAAGTTGCGCCGCGGCGCGCCCTCTCAGCGCATCGGTGATCGGGGAGCGTTCGGCCGCATACTCGTTCGCGGTGAGTACGGCCACGACATCGTCGACGAATTGGCACCGCTCGAAGGCGAGACCGTCATCGACAAGCCCGGCAAAGGGGCGTTCTACGCCACCGAGCTCTCCGAGGTTCTCACGAGCGCCGGAATCACCACCCTGCTCGTCACCGGTGTGACGACGGAGGTGTGTGTGCACACCACGGTGCGGGAGGCCAACGATCGAGGATACGAATGCCTCGTGGTGACGGACTGTGTCGGTTCGTACTTCCCGGAGTTCCAGCGAGTGGGCCTCGAGATGATCTCGGCTCAAGGCGGGATTTTCGGGTGGACCGCGCCGTCGGAGGACGTCGTGGCCGCGTTGATTGCGTTCGTTCCCACTTCTGCGAGCCGATAGGACCAGAAATGACCATGGACGTCAAAGACTCACCCGCTGCAGGCTCGTCGCCCTCGTTCACCCTCTCGTGGTGGACGAAAGGCGACACCAACGCATTCTTCGGACTCGGCTTCAACATCCTCGTCAACGTTCTCACTCTGACCACATTGAGCATCGCGGTGGTCGGTATTCCGGGAAGCGACGTCCTCGGGACGCTGCTGCCTGCTCTCGGCATCGCACTGATCCTGGGAAACTTGTACTACATGGTTCTCGCTCGTCGACTTGCCAAGCGCGAGAACCGAACCGATGTGACTGCGCTACCTTACGGTCCGAGCGTGCCGCACATGTTCATCGTCGTGTTCGTGGTCATGCTCCCGGTCTACCTGGCGACGGGCGACGCGGTTCAGGCGTGGGCGGCGGGACTCGCCTGGGCCTTCATGATCGGCATCATCGTCATGATCGGAGCGTTCGTCGGGCCCTACATTCGCAGGATCACCCCGCGCGCGGCGATGCTCGGTACGTTGGCCGGCATCTCCATCACGTTCATCGCGATGCGCCCGGCGGCGCAGATGTGGGAGGCCGCCTGGATCGGGTTGCCCGTTCTCGCAATCATTCTCATCGGCTTCTTCACAGACGTGAAGTTGCCCGGCAACATTCCAGTCGGTCTCGCGGCGCTTCTGGTGGGCACGGCGATCGGCTGGATCGGCGGATACATGTCCGTGCCGGACGTGACCGAGGCCGCGAGCAATATCGCGCTCGGCCTTCCGGATCTGCGCCTCGATCTCCTGCTCGACGGTCTCGGTAACCTGGCACCGCTGCTCGCCACCGCAATTCCGTTGGGGGTCTACAACTTCACCGAGGCGATGAGCAACGTCGAAAGCGCGTCCGCTGCCGGAGACAACTACAACCTGCGCAGTGTGCTGCTCGCGGACGGCTTCGGTGCGGTCGTCGGCTCGGCGTTCGGATCGCCGTTCCCGCCCGCGGTCTACATCGGCCATCCCGGCTGGAAGGACGCAGGTGGCCGGACCGGATACTCGGTCGCATCGGGCGTCGCGATCGGGTTGATGTGTTTTCTCGGGTTGTTCGGATTGCTGGCGACGTTGCTGCCGATTCCCGCGATCGTTCCGATTCTGCTGTACATCGGACTGCTGATCGGTGCCCAGGCATTCCAGTCGGTGCCGAAGCTTCACGCCATCGCGGTGGTGGTGGCGCTGCTTCCCAACCTCGCGGAGTGGGCGGTGGGTCTGATCGACAACGCACTCAGCGCGGCAGGTACATCGGCTACCGAAGTGGGCAGCGAGGCACTGGGTCAGGCGGGTGTCGTCTACGACGGGCTGAAGACGTTCGGATCGGGAGCGGTACTCGCCGGACTGATGTTGGGCACCATCGTCACGTTCGTTCTCGACAAACGGTTTCTCGCCGCCGCAGCAGCGGGTGGGGTGGCCGCGGCACTGTCGTGGGTCGGTCTGATCCATTCACACGAGGTGGGGTGGGCAGCCAACCCCCAAGTGGCCCTGGGTTATCTGTTCTTCGGGCTCGTGTGTTTGGCGTACTCGCGGCTGATTCCCGCCCCGAAGCAGACGAGCGAACCACAACCGGTCGGGGAGTAGAGCGTCCCGATGCGGGCCGCCTGGCCCGCATCGGGAACTGCTCTAGCGCGCGTTCACGAGCTCGAGCGCCACGAGATCGGAGAGATACTTCTCGATCAACTCGCGCCCGAGGTGCGGAATGTCCCCGACGGCCGAGGCGAACTCGTCGGCGGGCAGCATCGCCCCGGACAACGGGTGTTGCGGGTGTGCGTACGAGTCGATCAGGGGGAGCAGCGAGTGCGAACGCTGCTTCTCCGGCAACGCCTCGACTGCGGCACCGAACCGTTCGAACCACTCGTCGTAGTTCTCGACGATCTCGATGTCGCGACCTGCGTCACGGATCCAATCGACAAACCTGTCCAGCGAGATGTCGTCGTCGTGTGGGTTGAGGATGTCGAACGTTCGGTAGCCAGAGGTGTCCCCGCCCGCGATCGACGTGATGGCCGAAGCACTGAAATCGGCAGGCAGACCGTCGTAGTGGGCCAGCGGTCGCCCTTTCTCGTCGGTCGGTGCCCCGGCGTCGGTGGCGTAGAACGTGTGAGGAGCCAGACCGGTTGCGACGACCGAGAGGATCAGGCGCGTGAACACGTCCGGAACGTTGAGCTGACCGGTCCATCTGCTGTGCGCCAGGATCATGTCCGAGCGAAAGACCGACACCGGTAGGCCGAACTCGTCGAACGCGTTGCGCAACAGCACTTCACCGGCCCACTTGGAGTTTCCGTAGCCGTTGGCGTAGGAATCGTCCACAGCTCGCGACGGGCTGTCCACACGGATGTCGCCGTTCTCCCGAAAGTTCTCGACGCCCGCTGCGACGGCCACCGTCGACAGGTAGGTCACCGGCTTGACATGGTCGGTGAGCGCCAGCCGAATCACCTCGGCGGTGCCGACGACGTTGGGGCCGAAGAGGTGCTCGTACGGCAGCGCGTGATTGACCAGCGCTGCGGGATGGACGATGCGATCCACCCGTTGGGCCAGCGTCTCGAACACGTCCTGGTCCACGCCGAACCCAGGTGACCCGAGATCGCCTGCCACGACCTCGAGCGCAGCGTCGGCCAAGGTTCGATAGCGCTCCGACAGGTCTGCATCGCCGCTGTCGAAGGCCGCATCGAGTCGAGCTCGCGCATCGGAATCGGAGCGTCCGCGCACCAGGCAGATCACCTTTCCGCCGATCTCGGCCATGCGCTCCAACCATTCCAGGCAGAGGAAGCGACCGAGGTATCCGTTGGCCCCGGTCAACAGAACCGTGCTCGTCTGTTCCCGCGGGCCTGGAATGTGGTGCGCGGCGTCGAGGAGGGTGTCGTCCAGAAATGCCGACAGTTGCAGGTCGGACGCCTCGGCGACTGTTGCGCCGCGGCCGTGGATCGATTCGAAAGTGGCCGTGTCGGAATCGTTGTCGCGGGCAGACGTGATGTAATCGGCCAGCGCTGCCAGGTCCATGGCGGGCCCGGTGATCACACCGACCGGAACATCGACGTCGTAGATCTCACGGAGCAGCGTCGAGAACGTCAACGCCGACAACGAATCTCCGCCCAGGTCGCTGAAGTGGGCATCGGGGCGAACATCGGACCCGGCGCATCCGAGCAGGGCTTGGGCGGCATCGCCGACCGTGGTCAGGACAGGGGCATCGGCACCACTGCGCCTGAGCTCGCGCAGCCGGTCGTTCTGACCGGATTCGAGTTCTGCGTAGCGACGCTCGAGTTCGTCTCGGTAACGTTCGACGAGTTTGGGCCGCAGTTGTTTGCCCGCACCGGACAGCAGTCCGTTCTCCTGTGTGAACGGCTCGTGTTCGATGATGACCTCACGTGGAATCTCGTACGAGTTCAGCGCTTCCGTGCGTGCGATCCGTTGCAGCGATTCGATGACCGAACCCGCGGTGGTGTCCGGGTGGGCCGGAACGACGACCGCCAACAGATACGCCCGTTGGCCGTTGCCGTAGAGAAATATCTGATCGACCAGCTCACTGGTACCGAACAGGGATTCGAGGCGCGCCAGTGCGACGAACTCGCCCTGAGCCAGTTTCAGAACGTTCTTGCGTCGATCGACGTAGGCGAGTCGGTCGGGCTCGATCTCGGCGACGACGTCACCGGTGCGATAGAAGCCCTCGGAGTCGAAGACCTCGGCCGTGACGTCCGGGCGCTTGTAGTAACCGGGAATGATGGACGCGGTCTTGAGTAAGAGCTCACCGCGTGGATGCGGTGTGTCGGTGGAGAAGTAACCGAGTTCGGGCACATCGTCGAGCTTGTATTCGATCACCGGTGGACGTTGCACGACGCCGTCGTGCAACACCATCCCGGCTTCGGTGGAGCCGTAGTTGTCGCGGACCTCGATATCGAGCAGCTCCGTGACGAAGTCCTTGACCTCGGGAGCAATCGGTGCGGTGCCGACCATTGCGGCAAGGACACGACCGCCGAATTGCTCGATCCTGTTGCGCTCCAGAACCTCTCGACGCGTCCTGTCGGCATCGCCACCTGCAGAGCGTTCGACCTCTCGGTCGATCTCGGCGAGGACGTTGTGCCGAATCATCTCGCACACCCGCGGAATCAGCAGGGCCATCGTGGGCCGAGCGAGCGCGAAGTCCTCGAACAGGGTGGACAGGTCACTCGCCGCTGCGAAGTGGACGGTGCCGCCGGCCGCCAGCGTCGAGAAGACAAGACCACGCCCGGCCAGGTGACTCATCGGGAGATAGTCGACAGTGATGACAGGGAAAGCCGGCCGGTCCGCGGATTCGGAGGAAGCTCCGGTGTGGTGCCAGGCACCGGTCCAGGCTCCACACACGATTCGTTCGGTGTGCATCGCTCCCTTGGGAGTTCCGGTGCTGCCGGAGGTGTAGATCAGCGTCGCGAGTCGTTCGGGATCCTCGCCGTCGGGGAGCGGGATCTCCGGCAGTCGCGCGCCGTCGCGAACCAGCTCGGTGAGTGGCCGAATGACGACTCCCACCGGTTCGGCGTCGACCAGCGCGGATCTCATGGTCCGTGCATGCGCGTCGATCGCACCGTCGTAGTCGAGAACGACGATTCGACGAATGGACCGACAGTGCGTGGCAACCTGGACCGCGGCGGACAGGTTGTCGACATCGGCTGCCAGGACGACGGGTTCGACCTCGTCGGCGATGGTCGAGAGCTGGCCTGCGGTGGCACCGGCCTGCAGCGGAACGGCAATCGCGCCGAGTCGGATCGTGGCCAGTTCCGCAACGACGTACTCGGCACTCGCGAATCCCAGGGTTGCGAAGAAGTCTCCCGAAGAGATGCCGATCGCGTCGTGGGTCAGCGCCGAGGCCAGTGCGCCGGCGTCGCGCCATGCCTGGCCGTAAGTGATGGTGTCGAACCGGGGGAGAAGGTGAAACGTGTCGACGTCGTCGATCTTCACGATCTCTCGAGCTCGGCGGCCGAGGGCCGGCCGATCGGAGTAACGCGTCATGATCTCGGCGACCACTCGGGCCAGGTTGGGCGACAACTCCTGAGCGGCATCGGCCACGGCGCTGTCCGGTTCTGCGGCTCGAAACTCCCGGTCGGTCTCGTGCAGCTCCTGAAATCGGCTGCGTTGCCTGCTCTGTCGATCCTGTCGGCTGTCGACGTCCAGTGTGTGCGTCATGCTCGACTCCCTCCGACGAAGCCCGCCTACTGTTCGGGGGACCTCGCGATTGTCGCTCAATATCGTTATCAAAGGTAAGTATATGCCGTCGGGCCTCTCGCCAATCGTGACGCTCCTCATAGTCCGATAAGTCGTAAAAGTCTGGCTCGCTGCACTTTTGGGGCCCGGATCGGCAACGCTGATTTAGGGTGGCAGCTCCCGTGGGTACTCGGTGAAAGCGGGAGATCGAGACTTGTATGGTGAAACCACAGTCATGTGCGTCACAGTGCTAGTCACCGTCGCGCGCACGTGTCACCCCTCGCGATCGGAGAAGTGAATGTCGGACGTCCTCTCGCGACGCGACCTGGATTTTCTGCTGTACGAATGGCTGGACGTGGCGGCACTGACAGCTCGACCGCGCTTCGCGGAGCACTCGAAGGAGACCTTCGACGCGGTCCTCGACCTCAGTGCGGACATCGCCCGCAAACACTTCGCGCCGCACAACAAGAAAGCGGATGCGCAGGAGCCGACGATGAATGCGGACGGTTCGGTCGAGCTGATACCCGAAGTCAAGGAAGCGCTCGATGTCTATGCGTCCGCGGGTCTGATCGCCGGGCAGTTCGACGAGTCGATAGGCGGGATGCAACTGCCTGCGACCGTCTCTCGGGCAGCGATGGCGTTCTTCCAGGCCGCCAACGCCGGGACCTCCTCGTACCCTTTCCTCACCATGGCCAACGCCAACCTGATCGCGACGTACGGCACGCCGGATCAGGTGCAAGATTATGTCCGGCCCATGCTGGAAGGGCGCTGGTTCGGAACCATGTGTCTGTCGGAACCGCAGGCCGGATCGTCACTGGCGGACATCACGACGAAGGCAGTGCCGCAGGACGACGGTAGCTTCCGCATCACCGGTACCAAGATGTGGATTTCGGGTGGAGATCACGAACTCACCGAGAACATCGTCCACCTGGTGCTCGCCAAGACCCCGGGAGGACCGCCAGGAGTCAAGGGAATCTCCCTGTTCATCGTTCCCAAATTCCTCCCGAACGGCGACGGCGGTACGGGCGAGCGCAACGACATCGTGCTGACCGGCCTCAATCACAAGATGGGCAACCGCGGTACCACCAATACCCTGCTGGCGTTCGGCGACGGAACCCACTCTCCCGGTGGGCAATCCGGAGCTGTCGGCTACCTCGTCGCCGAGGAGAACCGCGGTTTGTCGTACATGTTCCACATGATGAACGAGGCCCGGATCGGCGTCGGATTCCTGGCCATCGCGCTCGGGTACGTCGGTTACCTGAAGTCGGTCGAGTACGCGAAGACGCGTACTCAGGGACGACCGCTCGGCGCGAAAGATCCGGCAGCACCCCCTGTCGCGCTGATCGAACACGCCGACGTTCGTCGAATGTTGTTGGCGCAGAAGTCGTACGTCGAAGGCGCGCTGGCCCTGGGACTCTATTGTTCGCGTCTGGTCGACCATCAGGATTCGGCATCCGAAGATGCCGAAGCAGCACGATCGACACTGTTGCTCGACGTACTGACCCCCATCGCCAAGAGCTGGCCGTCTCAGTGGTGCCTCGAAGCCAACAGCCTGGCCATTCAGGTGCACGGCGGCTACGGATACACCCGCGACTACGACGTCGAGCAGCACTACCGCGACAATCGCCTCAACCCGATTCATGAAGGCACACACGGCATTCAGGGATTGGATCTGCTCGGGCGCAAGGTGATCATGCAGGGCGGCGCGGGATTGGCTCTGCTGGCCGAACATGTCGCGGAGACGGTGGAGCGGGCCCACGCAGCAGGCGGTGACGCTGCTCGATACGCCGCCGAACTGCACGCGCGCTTCGACAGAATCGTCGAGGTCACCGCGGCAGTGTGGGGTACCGGCGACGCCGCCGTGGCGCTGGCGAACTCCACGGCCTACCTCGAAGCGATGGGGCACACTGTCATCGCCTGGATGTGGCTCGAGCAGTTGCTGGCGGTCGGCACGAAAACCGGAGACTTCTACGACGGAAAGCGTTCTGCAGCTAAATACTTCTACGTCTACGAACTGCCGAAGGTGGACGTGCAGCTCGATCTGTTGGCGAGACTGGACCGCACCACCCTCGATATGTCACCCGCTTGGTTCTGAGTCGAAAACAAGGAGATTCATCGAACATGTCGATCTTGGAAAAATTTCGCCTGGACGGACGCGTCGTCATCGTCACCGGTGCATCCTCCGGACTGGGCGTGGCATTCGCCAAGGCAGCCGCCGAGGCAGGAGCGGACGTGGTGCTCGCCGCACGACGAGTGGACAAGTTGGCGCAGACCGCAGAGTTGATCGACAGCGTCGGAGGGCGTTCGATCACGGTCGCCACCGACGTGGTGGACCCGGACCAGTGCACCGCGATGGTCGAGGCCGCGGTGAAGGAGTTCGGAAAAGTGGACATTCTGATCAACAACGCCGGGGTAGGCACGGCCTACCCCGCAACCCGTGAGACACCCGAGCAGTTCCGCTCGGTGATCGACATCAACTTGAACGGGTCGTACTGGGCAGCGCAGGCCTGCGGACGGGTGATGGCACCCGGCAGTTCGATCGTGAACATCTCCAGCATTCTGGGGCTGACCACCGCAGGCCTTCCGCAGGCGGCCTACAGCGCGAGCAAGGCAGCGATCATCGGCCTCACCCGCGATCTGGCGCAGCAGTGGGGCGCGCGAAAAGGCATCAGAGTCAACGCTATTGCGCCAGGTTTCTTCCAGAGCGAGATGACGGACTCGTACCAGCCGGGATACCTCGACTCGATGGCTCCGCGAATGATCCTCGGACGCAAAGGCGATCCCGAAGAACTGGCCGCAACTGCCATCTGGCTCGCCTCGGACGCCGGGGGATACGTGACGGGTCAGACCATCGCGGTGGACGGTGGAATCACGATCACCTGACGGCTATCGTTCGGCCGGCACGGCGATGCCCTCGCGGATCAGTCTGCGCGCAACCACCAACGCGTCGTCGGTGTCGAGTCCGGGCAGGGCATCGAGGCGGCACGGTGCGCCCTGGTTCAGCAGGTCGAGAGCGTCTGCGCACTGGGGCGGCATTGTCACGGTCTTGGTGCGCACGACCACGGACACTGCGTGGGCAGATCGCACGACACGGGCGAACACGCCGGACCGTAGTCGGATCGAATCCTCGCCCCGCAACGCTCCCATCGCAGCGACGCTTGCCAGTGGGCGCACCGGTTCCGGTCGGACAAGCTCGTCGTGACGATCAGCGACGCGTTCGGCCAATCGACGTATCGCGTCGGGGTCTCGGTCGATCTCGTCGAGCGCGGCGCGCATGGCGTCCACGACTCGGTGTACATGCGCAGCGATGGACTCCGGGTCGGAGTGGTCGAGGCCGGCGGGAAGGGGAGCGCGCAGACTCTCGACGTCGCCCAGCGACTTCAGCACGTGGTGGGCGAGGTCGTAGTCGTTGTACGACGCCACGCCGATGGTCAGGTGCACGGTTGTGTCACCGAGCGCTTGCGCCGAGTGGATCCACCCGCGCGGCAGGTAGAGCACATCGCCGGGCTCGAGGACAACGTCCAGTTCGGGAGTGTTCGATGCGTGGTCCTCGACGGCCGACCGTCGGTCCGACCATGGTTGATTGTTGAGCGGATGCACGTGCACCGGGGAGTGAATGCTCCACCGCTTGGTGCCCGCGATCTGCACGACGAACACATCGTGTACGTCGTAGTGCGGTGAAAATCCTTGCGATGCAGCCGGTGTCACATACGAGTTCACCTGCACGGGGTGGCCCAGCTCGCGAACGAGATCACCGACGAAATGAATCAGCGGCGGCCACAGTCGATGCAGGCCCTGAAGTACCAGCGTGTTTCCGGCCGCGAAGGCTGCCAGCACCGCTGCGGAGTCGACCTGGTCCGTTATCTCGGCACCGAACCCGCCGGACGACGTGAACTGCGACTTGTCCAGCAACCGACCGTCTTTGGCCATCCGCACGAAGGGAGTGCGTACTCCGCGTTCCGAGATCAGCTCGTCGACCGCGTCGAGTGTCATCAGATCGTCGAACGAGTCCGACAGCTCGGCGGATCGGGTCAGTTTGGGAGCTGTACCCCAGAACCGGTCCGCGAACGTCCTGAAGTCGGTACCGGTGAGACGACGAAGCGCGGACCGATTATCCGATCCGCGCTCGCCGCTCGACTCAGTGCTCAAGCGGTACCGTCCGCACCGCCGTCGTGTCCGTTGGGGTTCGATCCACCGTCGGCCGGGCCCTCGCCCGCTCCGGCGGGGCCGTCTGCTCCGCCGTCGTGACCGTCGGGGTTGGATCCACCGTCGGCGGGTCCTTCACCGGCTCCGGCGGGGCCGTCTGCTCCGCCGTCATGGCCACCGGGGTTCGATCCGCCGTCGGCGGGTCCTTCGCCTGCGGCTCCGCCCGTGGTGGTGATGTCGTCGTCGTTGATGCTCATCGAAGTCCTTCCGGTCGTGGAGGTTCGTGTACCCGCGCAGCGCGAGAACATCGGAGGTATTGACGCAAACTCTGTTTCTCAAACAGCGGTGGTGTGGCGAATCTCAGGCAGAGTCCTCGGCGATCTCGGGTGCGTTCTCCCGGGTCGCCATTCCGCCTCCGCCGCCGCCGTCCACCGGTCCTGGTCGGCCGCCCTTCGGCGTGTCCGATGCCTTCTCGGAGTCTGGCGGGTTCTCGCTGTCGGTGTTCTCGTCACGTCCCATGGTTCGACAGTAGACCGCCGCGCAGGCCGTGGGACGATGGAACGATGGATCGATCCCGAGCGCAGCACGTGGTGCTGCTGGACGACGAAGGCCGCGCCGTCGGCACGCACGACAAGACCACCGTCCACACACTGGACACGCCACTGCACCTGGCATTTTCCAGCTACGTGGTGAGATCGGACGGCGCAGTTCTTCTCACACGCAGAGCGTCGAGCAAGACGACGTGGCCAGGGGTGCTGACCAATACGTGCTGTGGCCACCCGGCACCCGGTGAGAAGCTCGACGACGCCGTACTGCGCCGAATCGGTGAAGAATTGGGCCTGCATGCGGAATCCGCCGAGTTGGTGCTGCCGCACTTCCGGTACCGGGCCGTCATGGACAACGGAATCGTGGAGAACGAGATCTGTCCGGTGTACCGCGTGAGAGTCGACGAGCACGCGACACTCGATCCCGACCCGGCCGAGGTGGAGGAGACTCGATGGGTGTCGTGGCGTGAGTTCTCCGCGGGGGTGCGGGGCGGCACCATCGACGTATCACCCTGGTGCAGAACGCAGGTGGAGCAGTTGACCGCTCTGGCCGACGAGCCACTCGGCTGGCCGGAATCGCCGGACGACATGCTTCCCCCCGCTGCCCGTCCTGCCGACACCCGCTGATCCTGCCCGGCCTCTAGGGTTCGTGCTGTGACCGTCGACAATTCCGACAGGCCGAACGAGGACCTGCTCGATCGTGCCTCCGTCGCGCGCGAACTCGCCCGCTTCTCCCACCGCACCGCCGAAACGGCCGGACTCCGCGCCGCTGCCGTTGCCGTTGCGGTCGGTGGACCGCCGGGGGACAGGCGCATGCTTCTGACGAGGAGGCCGGATCGGTTGCGCGCACATCCGGGCCAGTACGCGTTGCCCGGCGGAGGTGTGGACCCGGGGGAGTCCCGGGTGCAGGCCTGTCTGCGGGAATTGGCCGAGGAGTTGGGGATTCGCGCCGACGAGACCGACGTGCTCGGTAGGTTGGACGACTACGTCACCCGATCCGGGTACGTCATCACTCCGTTCGTAGTGTGGGTCGGCGACTACTCGTCCACGTTGCTGCCCAGCGAGGACGAGGTGGCCGAAGTGTTCGAGGTGACGGTCGACGAACTCGACGTCGACGCCCAATTCGTGTCGATACCCGAATCGACGCGTCCGGTTATCCGGTGGCCGTACCGAACGGGTGCCATCCATGCTCCGACCGGGGCGATCGTCCATCAGTTCCGTGAAGTGGCGCTGCATGGTCGACACACCCGAGTCGCGGACTTCGAGCAGCCGGTGTTCGCGTGGCGCTAACGTGGCCGCAAGCCCGAGCGGGCAGAGCGAGACAAGCGGCACGAGAAGGAGGTGATCGCCGATGACGAACGACCGTGAGCTCGAGGTATCGGATCGCATCGCGACCATTCCCAACCTTCTCAGCGCAATCCGGCTGTTGGGTGTTCCGCTGTTTCTCTACCTCATGCTCGGCCCCGAGGCCGACGGGTGGGCGCTGGTGCTCCTGCTGGTCAGCGGTGGAACCGATTGGCTCGACGGCAAACTCGCTCGCATGCTCGGTCAGGCATCGAAGCTGGGTGCAGTTCTCGATCCGTTGGTCGATCGGCTCTACGTGGTCAGCACCCTGGTGGCGTTCGTGCTGCGCGGCATCATTCCGTGGTGGGTTGCCGCGATACTCATCGGTCGCGATGCCGTACTCGGATTGACGATGTTCGTCTATCGCCGCAGATCCCTCCCGCCTCCGGACGTCATCTATCTCGGTAAGGCCGCGACCTTCGTGGTGATGATCGCGCTGCCGGTCCTCCTGGTCTCTGCCGGCAGCAATTCGGTGGCTGATGCCGCAGGACCGCTCGGATACGCGTTGCTGATCTGGGGCACCGCGTTGTACATCTGGACCGGTCTGCTGTACCTCGGCAAGGCGATCGCCGTCGCCAGGGCAGTCGAGCCGACTGTGGCCGGCACCTGACGGTGGAGCCTGCGGAACGACCGGAGAAACAGGTCAAGAGGAATCCCGTCCCGTCGTTGCTGACGTCCTTGTTGACCGACCATCTGGACCCGGGATACGGCGCGGCGGCTGCCGAACGGACGGCGCAGCACACTCGCAAGCCGCGGGTACCTGCCGCGCTCTGGTTGTTGGGCGGTGCGGTCGTAGTCGGGGTGATCTTCGGTATCGCGTTCTCGCAGCTGGCTTCCGGCGGTGCCGACGTGGACCGTGCGGGCTCCGATGCGTCGGCTGCTGTCCGCGCCGCGCAGGATCGCAGTGCCGAATTGGAAGCGACACAACAGGCACTGGTCGAGCAGGTGTCCTCGGAGCGTGACAGAGCTCTGCAGTCCGATGTCTCGGGCAGTGCCCTGCTGGACCGGTTGAGTGCTGTCGAATCCGCCGCCGGCATCGATTCGGTGACCGGCCCCGGGCTCTCGGTCGTCGTCACCGAGCCGGTGGCCGAGGACGCCACGTCGGATCGGTCGATTCGTGGGGGTTCGGGCGCAGCCGTGCTGGATCGAGACATCGCTGCGATCGTCAATTCGTTGTGGGCGAGCGGTGCCGAGGCGGTGTCGGTCGACGGTATTCGCGTCGGACCCAACGTGACCATCCGGCAGGCAGGCGGGGCAATGCTGCTGGACAATCGCCCGATCGACTCGCCCTACGCCATCGACGCGATAGGGCCGCCCCAACGCATCCAGGTCCAGTTCGTCGTCAGCGACGCCTATCTGCGAATGAGCACGGTGGCGCAGTTGTACGGCGTCGGATTCACGGTACGCCCGGCAACCGATCTCGAACTCGGTCCCGCCGCTGTGAGAGAGTCGTTCGTGGCAGAGGAGGTAGGCCGACGATGACGGAGCACGATCCACCGAGTGCCCACCCGGCGGAGTCCGACGTGCACGAACCGTCCGACTCGCCGATCACCCCCACCCACGGGGTCTACGCTCTTGCCGCGATCGCCGCTCTGATCGTAGGCGTCGTCATCGGGACGGTTGCAGGCCCGCAGGTTCCCGCCGTGGTTGCGCCCTATCTGCCGATTGCCGTAGTCGCGGCGATCGACGCGGTGTTCGGCGGTGTACGGGCTTTCCTCGACGGCATCTTCGACGCCAAGGTGTTCGTGATCTCGTTCGTCTTCAACGTCCTCGTCGCGGCTCTGATCGTGTGGCTAGGCGATCAGCTCGGAGTGGGAACTCAGCTGTCCACGGCAATCGTCGTCGTCCTCGGAATCCGTATCTTCGGCAACGCCGCCGCCCTGCGCAGGCGTCTGTTCGGTGCCTAGATCATGACGGCAGGCGGCGGTCGGCACGGATGGCGCGCGCGACGTCCCGGTGCACAGGGACGAAGGCGCGGAGCGGCATTCGGGGTTCTCGCGCTCGCGCTGTTGTGCGTCCTGGGAATCGGCCTGGCCACGCAGGTACGAGAGACGAGCACCGCCGATGGCCTGGAGAACTCTCGGCCCGAGGACCTGCTGGTCGTGCTGGACACCCTGACCCGACGCGAGGCGTCGATTCGGGACGAGATCAGCACCCTGCAGGCCACTCTGGCGACGCTGCGTCAGTCCGGATCGGGATCGGAGGCGGCGGTGGCGGAAGCGCAGGAACGATTGTCCGCGTTGTCGATTCAAGTCGGTACCGTCGCGGCACAGGGGCCGGGGGTGACACTGGTGATCGAGGACCCGAACTCGGGCGTGGGATCGGAGGTGCTGCTCGACGCCATGCAGGAGTTGCGTGCAGCAGGTGCCGAAGCGCTCCAGCTCGAGGGCGGCGGAAATGCCGTGCGCATCGGCGTCGATTCGTGGATCGCCGGTTCCGCGGGTCGGATCGTGGTCGACGGTAGAGAACTGCGTGCCCCGTACACCTTCACTGCCATCGGGGATTCGCCGACTCTCGCGTCGGCACTGAACATTCCCGGCGGGGTCGTCGACACGGTGACTCGCAACGGTGCCACGTCGAACATCGCGCAGTCGGACCAGGTCACGGTGTCCGCCTTGCGGGACCCGCGCCCGCGTCAATACGCTCAGCCCGGTAACTGACCGCCCGCTCGCCCCGGGCCACGATCGAAGGGAATGCCGCGTTGAGCGACATCGACACACCAGCTGATCTGTACTACACCCCCGAGCACGAGTGGGTGCAGCGCACGGGGCCTGCAACGGTGCGAATCGGTATCACCGATTTCGCGCAGGCGCAGTTGGGCGACGTGGTGTTCGTTCAACTTCCCTCGATCGGCGACACCGTGACCGCGGGCGCGTCTCTCGGCGAGGTCGAATCCACCAAGAGCGTGTCCGACGTGTTCAGCCCTCTGACCGCGAAAGTGGTTGCCGTGAACGAGGATCTGGACGGCGAACCGGAGAAGGTGAACTCGGGACCCTACACCGGAGGCTGGCTGATCGACCTCGAGGTTTCGACACCGGAGGAGCTGGACGCGGCACTGGCGCAGATGCTCGATGCCGCCGGATATGCTCTCATCACGGCCGAGTGATCGGCCGGCTGTCGACACCAGCCAACAGGCCACACGGCCACCACTGCGCAGGGTACGGTCGACACCGAGCGAATACCCTGTCGGGGCGAAGGTCCAGCAAGCTGTACGAAGCTACGCAACACCGAACGCCAAGCAACACCTGATGTGAAGACCATGTACTGCGTTACCCGCGGCGTTCTCTGCCCCGGGTGAACGGACTGAGAAGGAGTAACGGTGAGCCAGAACGACAACGACAGCAACTACGGGGAGTCACCGGCAGAGACCACCTCGGTCTTCCGTGCAGATTTCCTGCAGGAGCTGGACAACTCCGCGGCCGCCCAGAGCACCGAAGCTCCGGTATCGGGTGTCGAGGGGTTGCCTGTCGGTGCCGCGCTGCTCGTCGTCAAGCGAGGACCCAACGCCGGATCACGGTTCCTGCTCGACCAGCCCACCACCTCGGCCGGTCGGCACCCCGACAGTGACATCTTCCTCGACGATGTCACCGTCAGCCGTCGGCATGCCGAGTTCCGGCAGGACGAGGACGACTTCCAGGTCGTCGACGTCGGCAGCCTCAACGGCACGTACGTCAACCGGGAGCCGGTCGACTCCGCTGTGTTGGCCAACGGCGACGAGGTCCAGATCGGCAAGTTCCGGCTGGTGTTCCTCACCGGACCGCGGGGCGGCAACGGATCTCAGGTCGGCGACGCGTCTGCGGGTGCAGGAAGCCAGTGACCGCCGTCGGGCAGCAGTCCAACGGGGGGATGTCGATTGGCTCCGTCCTCGATCGACTTCGGCCCGACTTTCCTGATGTCACCATCTCGAAGATCAGATTTCTCGAAGCCGAGGGGCTGATCTCGCCGGAACGCACACCGTCGGGGTACCGGCGGTTCTCCATCGCCGATTGCGAGCGTCTGCGCTTCGTGCTGACCGCGCAGCGCGATCAGTACCTGCCGCTCAAGGTGATCAAGGAACAACTCGAAGCCATCGACCACGGGGTCGCGACCGTCGAACGGGCCGATGCGTCGGTCAAGCGTCCGCGGTCGCTGACAGTTGCCGCGGGTGAGGTCTCTCCGGAGGAGTTCCTGCCTGATCGTGAGGTTCGCATCGCCAAGGCAGATCTACTCGCTCAGGCGGGGATCGACGATGCGTTTCTGACCGAGCTGTTGCGAGCCGGCTTGATCACTCCGGGGCAGGCCGGTTTCTACGACGACGGAGCGGTGACGCTCGCCCGGACGGCGCACGCGATGTTGCAGTTCGGTCTCGAGGTGCGCCACCTCCGCGCCTTCAAGCTCGCGGCGGACCGCGAGGCCGGTCTGGTAGCGCAGATTGCCGGACCTGTGGCCAAGGGCCGAGACGCCGGTGCACGCGATCGCGCAGAAGAAATGATTCGCGAATTGGCTGCACTGTCCTTGACCTTGCACACCTGCCTGGTCAAAGCCGCGGTGCGCGGTGCACTCGACCGGTGACGCTCGCTCGCGTCGTTTCGACTTCCAATAGACTCGGCAGCGACGAGCTGAGCAAGTTTTCAGTGCAGCCCGGAATTTCTCGAGGTGAGAGGCAGACACGATGAGTGAGATGCGTGTGGTCGGTATTCGTGTCGAACAGCCGCAGAACCAGCCCGTGTTGCTGCTGCGTGAGGCTGACGGCGACCGGTACCTCCCGATCTGGATCGGCCAAACCGAGGCTGCCGCAATTGCTTTGGAGCAGCAGGGTGTGCAGCCGGCCCGTCCGCTCACCCACGATCTCGTCAAGAATCTGATCTCGGCGCTCGGGCACCAGCTCAAGGAGGTGCGCATCGTCGACCTGCAGGAGGGCACCTTCTACGCCGATCTGGTGTTCGACAAGGACATCAGGGTCTCCGCTCGGCCGTCGGACTCCGTTGCCATCGCGCTTCGGGCCGGGGTGCCGATCTTCGCCGAGGAGCCCGTGCTCGCCGAAGCCGGATTGATCATGCCCGACGAGCGCGAGGACGAGGTCGAGAAGTTCAAGGAGTTCCTCGACTCGGTTTCTCCGGACGACTTCAAGGCCACCGACGGGTAACAGAAGAGTCTCAACCTCAACTTTAGGTTCAGGTTTACGGCGCGTTGCGTTGAATCTGCACGAACGTCCCCATAACGTTCGTGCCAGTGAAGTTCATCGCCGTCGCTGGACCGATCCGGGTTCGGTTCACGCCTCTTCGATACCTGCCGAGGCGTACTCTGGCCTGGTACACGGTATGACTTCACGCGAGTACACCGAGGCATTTCCAGTGTCCCGGACGGATCGCAGTACTGACTCGATCCGAACGCAGTGAGACATCCGAGAGGGAGCAGTCAGTGGGAGATCAGCCGCAGCAGCATCACGGCCGTCGAGAGTCCGAAGCCGCAGGCCGGACCGAGGACACGCCGGTCGGTGCCGATGCTCGGGTCGACACCCCCGATCAGGCATCGAGCGCCCGAATCGAATCGCCCCAGGACATTCAACCGGGATTGTTCCCCGACGACTCCGTGCCCGACGAACTCGTGGGCTACCGCGTGCCGAGTGCGTGCCAGATCGCCGGCATCACCTACCGTCAGCTCGATTACTGGGCCCGCACCGGGCTCGTCGTCCCGTCCATCCGCGGCGCAGCGGGATCGGGAAGCCAGCGGCTGTACTCGTTCAAGGACATGCTCGTCCTCAAGATCGTCAAGCGGCTGCTCGATACCGGTATCTCACTGCAGAACATCCGCGTCGCCGTCGATCACCTACGCCAGCGCGGGGTGGGAGATCTCGCCAACATCACGCTGTTCTCCGACGGCACCACCGTCTACGAGTGCACGTCGGCAGAAGAAGTGGTCGATCTGCTCCAAGGTGGGCAGGGTGTGTTCGGCATTGCCGTGAACGGTGCGATGCGCGAGCTCACCGGCACCATCGCCGACTTCCCGGCCGAACGAGCCGACGGCGGTGAAAGCCAGCCGAGCCCCGAGGACGAGTTGGCGTCGCGCCGCAAGAATCGCGCGAGCCGCAAGACCGGCTAGACTTTCTTTCGTCGCGCCCGCGCGGGAGAGTTCCGAGGCATCCAGTCTCGGACGCCGAAGGAGCAATACCTCCCCGTCAATCTCTCAGGCACACGGACCGTGTGGGCTTCGACAACTCTGGAAAGTGGTGGGAGCACCCACCCGCCCAAGGGGAAAGGTGCCGGCGCGCTTCACTGGCGCGCCGTGTCCGACCGAATCTCTCAGGCGCACGCGTCAGCGGGCACACGACAGAGGGGGAGGAGCGGCCGGAGCGCATGCCTCGGTCGTCCGACGCCTCGTCTTGGGAGCACATCGTGACCGACCGAACCGGCTCGCCCGCACACACTTTCGTCGACCGTCACATCGGCCCCGACGCCGCCGAGTTGGTCCGCATCCTCGACACCATCGGCGTCGACAGTCTCGACGAGCTGGCCCGCAAGGCCGTTCCTTCGTCGATCCTCGATACCGTGGTCGACGGCGTTCCCGACGGGTTGGCGACGCTACCGCCCGCGCTGAGCGAGCACGAGGTGCTCTCAGCACTGGCCGACCTCGCCGGGCAGAACACCGTGGCGACGTCGATGATCGGCCTGGGCTACTACGACACTCTCACACCGCCGGTGCTGACCCGAGGCATTCTGGAGAACCCGGCCTGGTACACCGCGTACACGCCGTATCAGCCGGAGATCAGCCAGGGGCGACTCGAAGCGTTGCTCAACTTCCAGACCATGGTTGCCGACCTCACCGGCATGGACGTGGCCAATGCGTCGATGCTCGACGAGTCGACGGCGGCCGCCGAATCCATGACCTTGATGCGGCGCGCGAACAGGGCGTCGAAGTCGCCTCGGCTACTGGTCGATTCCGATATCTTCCCGCAAACCGAGGCCGTGTTGGCCACTCGCGCCGAGCCGCTGGGCATCGAATTGGTCTACGCCGATCTGACCGACGGCCTGCCCGACGGAGAATTCTTCGGTGTGCTCGCGCAGCTGCCCGGAGCATCGGGCCGTCTTGTCGATCACACGGCGATCATCGAGGCCGCGCACGAGAGGGGGGCCCTGGTTGCAGTGGGAGTGGACCTATTGGCTGCCACCGTGGTGACCCCGCCCGGTGAGATCGGCGCAGACGTCTGCTTCGGAACCACCCAGCGGTTCGGTGTTCCGATGGGATACGGCGGACCGCACGCGGGCTACCTCGCAGTGCGGTCGGGTCATTCCCGTCAGCTGCCCGGTCGGTTGGTCGGGGTCTCGCTCGATGCCGACGGTCACCGCGCCTACCGGCTGGCGCTGCAGACCCGTGAGCAGCACATCCGCCGTGAGAAGGCGACCTCCAACATCTGCACCGCTCAGGTCCTGCTGGCCATCGTCGCTGCGATGTATGCCAGCTACCACGGCGCGGACGGATTGCGTGCCATAGCAACTCGGGTGAACGCGCATGCTCGAACCGTGGCGGCAGGCCTGCAGAAAGCAGGTATCGAGGTGGTGCACACGGACTTCTTCGACACCGTCCTGGCGGCCGTCGCTGGTAAGGCTCAGGCCGTCGTCGACGCTGCCAAGCAGCGCGGGATCAATCTGCGGCTTGTCGACGCCCACCACGTGGCCGTCGCGTGCGACGAGGCGACGACGCCCGAGCACATCGCGAACGTGCTCGCCGCGTTCGGTGCAGAAGCCGCAGGTTCCGGGGCCGAGTCGTTGCCGGCGAACATGACTCGAAACTCGAAGTACCTCACGCACCCGGCATTCACCAGGTACCGGACCGAGACGGCCATGCTGCGGTACCTGCGCGCGTTGTCCGACAAGGACATTGCGCTCGATCGCAGCATGATTCCGCTGGGTTCGTGCACGATGAAGCTGAACGCCACCGCGGAGATGGAGTCCATCACCTGGCCGCAGTTCGCCCGTCAGCACCCCTTCGCTCCGTCCTCGGACGTGCCCGGTCTGCTGAAGGTGATCGCCGACCTGGAACGGTGGCTCGTCGATATCACCGGCTACGACGCGGTCAGCCTGCAGCCCAATGCGGGAAGCCAGGGCGAGTACGCGGGACTGCTCGCCATTCGCCGCTACCACCTCGGCAACGGCGATGCCGAACGCACCGTCTGCCTGATCCCGTCGAGCGCCCACGGCACCAACGCAGCCTCGGCCGTGATGGTCGGGATGCGCGTGGTGGTGGTGGCCTGCCGTCCCAACGGTGACGTCGACGTCGACGACCTGCGCGCCAAGATCGCCGAGCACGCCGACACCCTCGCGGCGATCATGATCACCTATCCCTCCACCCATGGCGTGTACGAGCACGAGATCTCCGAGATCTGTGCTGCGGTCCACGACGCGGGCGGTCAGGTGTACGTCGACGGTGCCAACCTCAACGCCCTCGTCGGTCTGGCGCGCCCGGGCCGATTCGGCGGCGATGTCAGCCACCTGAACCTGCACAAGACGTTCTGCATCCCCCACGGAGGCGGCGGGCCCGGCGTCGGACCCATCGGTGTGCGGTCGCACCTACAGCCGTACCTGCCGGGTCACCCACTGGCCCCGCAACTCGGTTCGGGACCGACGGTGTCCGGTGCCCCCTACGGCAGCGCCTCGATCCTGACGATCACGTGGGCCTACATCGCGATGATGGGTGCGACGGGGCTCCGGCAGGCGACGTTGACGGCGATCGCGTCGGCCAACTACATCGCCCGTCGCCTCGACGAGTACTTCCCGGTTCTGTACACCGGCGACAACGGCATGGTTGCCCACGAGTGCATCCTCGATCTGCGGGGCCTGACCAAGGACACCGGAGTCACCGTCGACGACGTAGCGAAGAGGTTGGCGGACTACGGCTTCCACGCGCCCACGATGAGCTTCCCGGTGCCGGGAACTCTGATGGTCGAGCCGACCGAGAGTGAGAACCTCGAGGAGATCGACGCGTTCTGCGATGCGATGATCGCCATCAGGGGAGAGATCGATCGCGTCGGATCGGGCGAATGGACGGTCGACGACAACCCACTTCGAGGTGCACCGCACACCGCTCGGAGTCTGGTTGCCGAGTGGGATCACCCGTACTCACGGGAACTCGCTGCCTACCCGGCGGGCTACGACCGTCCGAAGGTGTGGCCGGCGGTGCGTCGCATCGACGGTGCCCACGGAGACCGCAATCTGGTGTGCTCGTGCCCACCGATCGAGGCGTTCGCCTGAGCCGAGAACAGAGCCCGCCACGGCGACGTGGCGGGCTCTGGTGTGGTGGTGTCGGAGGCTTCTAGCCCCGAGTCAGTTCGAGCATCGCGATCTCGGGCGGAGCGGCCACCCGCACCGGTGGACCCCACGCGCCGGCACCCCGGGTGGTGTAGAGCGTGGTGTTGCCGATCGTGTCCAGCCCTTCGACACTGGGCTGCTGCAGCGGAACCAGATAGCGGATCGGCCAGATCTGACCCCCATGCGTGTGACCGGACACCTGCATGTCCACTCCGAAGTCCGATGCCTCCACCGCCTGCAACGGCTGATGTGCCATCAGCAGTACGAAGCGATCAGGATCGATCCCGTCCAATGCCGCGGCCAGATCGGGTTCGTACGGAGCCGGTGCGGTGGCGTCGTTGATGCCGGCGATATCGATGGCAGCGTCGCCACGAGTGATCGTCGTTCGCTCGTTTCGCAGCACGTCGATGCCGAGCGTCGACCAGAAGTCGAGCCATTCGCCGCCGTCGCCCGCGTAGAACTCGTGATTGCCGCTGACGGCGAACACACCCAGCGGCGCTTCGAGATCGCGTAGCGGCTCGAGATCTTCTCCCACCAGAGCAACCGTCCCATCGATGAGATCACCGTCGAGGAGCACGACATCGGGATTTTGGTCGTTGATCGAATCGACGACCTTCTGCACGAAATCCGCGCCGCGGGAGGGGCCGACATGGAGATCCGACACCAACGCCACTCGGACGCCGTCGAATTCGGCCGGTAGCCTGTCGAGCACGACGTCGGTGTTCGTCGCACGCGGAGTCGCCGCCTCGACGAGTCCGTATCCCACTGCAACCACGCTGACGAGTGCCACCGCCGCCGAGCCGATCCGCGACACCCGCAGTCGAACAGCGGACGAATCGCGTTCACGAGCCGCGAACACCACTCTCACGACGGTGCAGACCACGGCCACCAGAATCGTTCCCAGGAACAGGTACAGCACCACGGCGAGCCAACTGAGGCCGACGAAGGCGGGTCCTCGTGCCCAGGACGGATCGAACTCCACGCCGCTGCCGAAACCGATCACCGCACCCAGCCACAGCAGTGCCAGTGCAGCATCGACAGCTCGTTTGGGACGTGTCGGCATCCTGGTCACGGAGAGAAACCGCCAGTGCAGGAACAGGGTGATGAGGAGTAGAAAAACGCCGACAAAAATTACACGAGACATGTTCTAGTACAGCAACTTTCCGAGTAGATCGATGAATTCCGGTGAATCGGACGTCGGTACGGTCGTGGCAGTGCCGCCGGTACGGGCCGCGATGTCGGTGAACGCAGTCGCGTTGGGGTTGTCGCCGATCATCACCACGTTCACTGCGACCGGACGCGCGGCATCGGACGCCGAGTTCAGGTCGGTGAGCAGTTCTTCGGGGGACAGGGGTGAATCGTCCGGTCCATCGGTGACGAGGACCACCGAATTCACCCGGCCCGGAACGTATCCGGCTACAGCATCGGCGTACGCGACCAGTACGGATGCGAACGTGAACGACGCGCCCGCGGGCGTCGACGCGGCCGCGCTGGATTCCAGAGCAGCCCGCCTGGACGTCGGCCCGATCGCAGCCGACATCGGCCCGGTCGGAACGTCGACCCGGAAGGGGAGTGAATTGTCCAGATCCTCGCCGAAGCTCCACAGCCCCAGCTCGGTGGCGTCGGGCACTCGTTGGAACTGCTCGCTGAGAGCGCGAACCGTGTTCTGCAGCCGAGTCGCGCTGCCTTCGGACGTGCCCATCGACTCGGATACGTCGAGCAGCACCGTGGCGCGGCGCGGCAGGACCGGGCTTCGCAGCACGGCCAGCAGTGCGTCGGCCACCGATCCGGAGGGCGCAGCGAGGGCATCGGCGTCCTGGGTCTCGCCGACGCCGAAGCCCGCATCCGTGAGCAATTGCGCACCGTCCGGCTGCCGGACGAAATCGACGAACGCGGCGGCCGCCCGAGTCGATGTCTCGTCGCCGGAGAGTACGGCCGCGGGATGATCGGCAACGGGAGTGGGGCCCTGAGGTTCGACGGCGGTCAACGTCGACGAATCGGTCGATGCCAGTTGCTGCTCGGTGACCGGGACCGCGTGGACGGGGGCATCGGAGCCGGGCGCGTTCTCCAGTGCCGCGAGCGCGTCGTAGGTGGTGGATTCGGACGTCGCGGAGGCTCCGGTGTCGGTAACGGCCAGCTCCGACACGGCCGAGACCACTTCTCTGGACGAGGCCTGTTCCAGGGTCAATTCGCTGGTCGGATCTTCGCGTATCCCGGCAGCGATTGCGGCGAGCGCCAGTGTGGTTGCGCCGGAATCGGATCCGGTCGGTAGTGCGAGACGGAGTGCGCCCCACTCGCCGAGGCCGAATGCCTGCGGATCACGTTGCAGGCGGACCAGGTCGGCCCAACTTGCCGTGGCCAGAGCGTCGGCCACGGCAGACGGCACTGCGAGCACTACCGGACTCGACGCCAGTGGCCGCGGGGTGCCGTCGACTGCTCCGCGGTCGGTCACGGCCTCCACGTCACCCGACGATTGGGGTATCCACAGGCCCGGCCGTGCACCGAGTGCGCCGACGTCCCAGTTGTCGATACCGGCGTTCAATGCCGTCCGCACAGCATCGGAGGCGGTAGCTCGAACCTGCACCGTCACACAGTGATCTCGCACCACCGGTGCGGTGTCGTTGAACCGGGAAGCCAGTTGTTCGACAGGTCCGGAGATGTCGGGATCGGCGGCGACAGTGAGCACCGCCGATCCCTCCACACATGTGTCGGCAGCTTCGACCCCTTGGTCGAAGATACGATCCCGCAGTTGAAACCATCCGAAGACGGCCGCGACCAGCACCACGATCGTGATCACGACGATCACGGGTCCGGCGGCTATCGAACGCCCGCGCCCTGTGTTCCGATGTTCACCCACGTGATCGACAAGTCCGTCAGGCGTTGACGGCCTTGTACTCCCGTCGGCGACGATGCAGGATCGGCTCGGTGTAGCCGTTGGGCTGGCTGGTGCCCTGGAAGATCAGGTCACTGGCAGCCTGGAAAGCGATGTTGGTGTCGAAGTCGGGAGCCAACGGCTTGTACGTCGGATCGGCTTCGTTCTGGCGGTCCACCACCGGTGCCATCCGCTTCAGCGACTCGCGCACCTGGTCTTCGGTGACGATGCCGTGGCGCAGCCAGTTCGCGATGAACTGACTCGAAATACGAAGCGTCGCACGGTCTTCCATGAGTGCGATGTCGTTGATATCGGGCACCTTCGAGCAGCCGACGCCGTGGTCGATCCACCGCACCACGTAGCCCAGGATCGACTGCGAGTTGTTGTCGAGCTCGTTCTGCTTCTCCTCGTCGGTCCAGTCCGTGGACGGCGCGAGAGGAATTTCGAGAATGTCGTCGACGGTGGCGCGCTTGGCCTGTGCGATCTCGTGCTGGCGGGCGAAGACATCGACCTTGTGATAGTGCAGGGCGTGCAAGGTCGCTGCGGTAGGCGAGGGAACCCACGCGGTGTTGGCTCCGGCCTTGGGGTGGCCGATCTTCTGCTCGAGCATGTCGTGCATCAGATCGGGCATGGCCCACATGCCCTTACCGATCTGCGCCTTGCCTTCGAGGCCTGCAGCCAGACCGGTGTCGACGTTGAAGTCCTCGTAGGCCGCGATCCACTTCTCGCCCTTCATAGCACCCTTGCGCACGACGGGACCCGCCTCCATCGAGGTGTGGATCTCGTCGCCGGTGCGGTCGAGGAAGCCGGTGTTGATGAACACGACCCGCTCGGATGCGGCCTGGATGCACGCTTTGAGGTTGACCGTCGTGCGGCGTTCCTCGTCCATGATGCCGACCTTGAGTGTGTTGGTCGGAAGGCCGAGGACCTGCTCGACACGGCCGAACAGCTCCGCGGTGAACGCGACCTCGTCCGGTCCGTGCATCTTGGGCTTGACGATGTACAGCGAACCGGTGCGTGAGTTGGACAGCACGTTGTCCGAGGTCAGCGAGTGCATACCGGCGAGCGAGGTGAACAGCGCGTCGAGAATTCCCTCGGGCACCTCGTTGCCGTCGGCATCGAGAATCGCATCCGAGGTCATCAGGTGACCGACGTTGCGGACGAACAGCAGCGAGCGACCGTGCAGTGTCAGTTCGGAACCGTCGACCGAGGTGTAGGTGCGGTCCTTGTTCATCGCACGAGTGAAGCTCTTGCCGCCCTTGGAGACTTCCTCGGTCAGGTCGCCCTTCATCAGACCGAGCCAGTTGCGGTAGCCGAGGACCTTGTCGTCCGCATCGACTGCAGCGACGGAGTCCTCGAAGTCCATGATGGTGGTGACAGCCGACTCGAGCAGAACGTCCTTGACTCCCGCGCCGTCGGTCTTGCCGATCGGGCTCTCGGGGTCGATCTGGATCTCGAAGTGCAAGCCGTTGTGGACGAACAGGATCGCCGACGGCGCATCCGGGGTGCCCTGGTAACCGAGCAGCTGTGACGGATCCTTCAGCCCGACGGTGCTTCCGTCGGCGAGAGTCACCGTCAGAGACGCTGCGTCGACGACGTATCCGGTGGTGCCGACGTGCGAACCGGAGCTCAGGGGCAACGCTTCGTCGAGGAAGTCCCGCGCGAAGGCGATGACCTTGTCGCCGCGGACCCTGTTGTAGCTGGTGCCCTTCTCGGCACCGTCGGTCTCGGGAATGGCATCGGTTCCGTAGAGAGCGTCGTACAGCGAGCCCCACCGTGCGTTGGACGCGTTGATCGCGAACCGGGCATTGAGCACCGGCACCACGAGCTGAGGCCCGGCCGTGGTGGTGATCTCGGTGTCGACACCGGAGGTGCTGATCTGGAAGTCGGCCGGCTCGTCGAGCAGGTAGCCGATCTCCTTCAGGAATGCCTTGTACGCGGCGCGGTCGTAGTTCGGCCCCGCGTGCTCACCGTGCCAGGCGTCGACCTTGCCCTGGATCTCGTCGCGGACAGCGAGCAACGACTTGTTCTTGGGAGCGAGATCGGCGATCAGCGACGCGGCACCGGTCCAGAAGGCATCCGAATCCACGTCGGTACCCGGCAGCGCTTCCTTCTCGACGAAATCGAATAGGACCTTGGCGACCTGAAGTCCACCAGCCTGCACACGATCGGTCATGAATTCCTCACTCTTTCCGGTCATGGACACCGGTGACCGGTGTCCCCACGACAACGCTGTCGATGTTACTCGGCGGTAGGTCCGACGCCGAACTCGCCGCCGATCAGTAAATTCTGGCATCGAGCGATCAACGCCGAGCGCAGAGGTGCCGCTTCGCTCGACAACTCTCCCTGCGCGCGCACATATTCCGCTCGTCCGGCCGCGGTCTCTATTCGAATGGGTTCGAGATCGTAGTCACTCAGGTCGTACGGGCTCGCGCGCATGTCGATCGTTCGCGCGTGCAGAGCCAGCTCGAAGCAGTCGGTGAGGAACTCGGAATCGATCAGCGGTCCGAGCTTGTAGCACCACTTGTACAGATCCATCGAGGCGTGAATGCACCCGGGTTGCTCGGATGTCAGACGCGACTCCGCTGACAGCGTAAGAGCATTGCGCGGCGCAGCATCGGGAGTGAAGAAGCGGAAGGCGTCGTAGTGCGTGCACCGCAACGTCATCGAATCGACCACGGCATCGGTTCCGTCGTGTCCCAGACGCAGTGGCACCTGCTCGTGACGCTGCGCCGACGTTCCCCCGCGGTAGACCATCGCCCACTCGTGCAGTCCGAAACATCCGAGCACCGGCGGCCTGTCTCGGGTGGCGGAGAGCAGGCCGAGGGTGAATTCGATGCTCGATCGTCGACGCTCGACCAGATCCGACCGCACCCGAAAACCCGGGCCGTCGGCGGTGTCCACCTGCTCGTAGGACGCGAACTCCGCGTAGTCACGCGCACGATCGCCGGTGAGTACGACGCCGTGACCTGGATTCCATCGGCGTAGCTGACCCGGGCGGTGACTGTAGTAGGTGAACAGAAAATCGAGCACCGGATGGACGCCGCCGTGGCCCCGGTCGGTCAGATAATCACCGACGAGGTTCTCCACCCGCGCCGTATGCGCAGCACGACGAGCGGTCCACTGCCCTTCGCTCACCAACGTCGAATTGGGCATTCACGCGTTCCGTGGGGGAGTAGTCGCAGGCTTGAAGTTGGACGACGATTGACCCGGACGGGGACCGGCCACCCGGTGTGTGCCGTCCCGAACCGTACCGACGAACTCCTCGACCAGGTCCTCGAGCGCGACGATACCGACCGTGGCACCGGTCGCGTCGTGCACGGCACCGAGGTGGCTGCTGGCCCGACGCAACTTGGTCAACGCGTCGTCGAGCACCGTGTCGATGGAGACCACCGGCAGTGCTCGCACATCACTGCGGGGAATGACCGTGTCCGGTCCTGCCGACTCGTCGGCCATGTCGTCGAGTACGTCCTTGAGGTGCAGGTAGCCCACAAGTGCACCCGAGGCGTCGCGAACCGGATAGCGCGAGAATCCCGTTTCGATGACGGCTCGTTCGACCGAGCCCAGGGTGGGTCCGAGGGTGTGATCGGGACCGGACAACTCGATACTGCGAACCTGGTGCGAGGGAATCAGAACCTCACCCACCGTTCGGCCGGACGTTTCCAGGGCCTGCCGCAGTCGTCGATGCTCCTCGGCGTCGATCAGTCCCTCGGATCGTGATTCGCCGATCATCTGCGACAACTCGACCGCCGATACCGAGGAACTCAGCTCGTCCTTCGGCTCGATCCGCAGCAGTCGAAGGGTGAGGTTGGCGCACATGTTGTAGAACGAGATCAGCGGCAGTGCCACCTTGATGAACAGCAGATGGATGGGCACCAGAACCATGGCGGTGCTCTCCGGGCCTGCGATCGCGATGTTCTTGGGCACCATCTCACCGATGAGAATGTGCAGAACGACCACAAGCGTCAATGCGATGGCGAAGGCGATCGGGTGCAGGAAGGACTCGGGAATGCCGACTGCCTCGAGCGGAACCTCGATCAGGTGTGCCACTGCAGGCTCTGCCACACGACCGAGAAGAATGGAGCAGATCGTGATGCCGAGCTGTGCAGCGGCGAGCATCTGCGAGAGGTTCTGACCGGCCTCGATCACGCTCTGAGCGCGCTTCTTGCCCTGTGCGAGCAGCGCTTCGAGGCGATCCCGCCGGGCCGAGATCAGTGCGAACTCGGCTCCGACGAAGAATGCGTTGCCGGCGAGCAGTAGAACGGCGAGACCGACTCCGAGGAAATCACCCATCGATCTCACCGTCCGATCTCATCCGAGCCACCGCTGCCGCGTCGACGGGCAGGAGCACCACCCGGTCGATGCGACGGCCGTCCATCCGAATCACCCGTGCCACCCAACCGCCGTCTCGTTCGAGCGGATCCTCGTTCGCCGGCGGAGGCAACAGAACTGCGTCCCCCTCGGTCGGAATGCGACCCAACTCCGTCAGAACCAGACCGCCGATGGTCTCGTACTCGCCCTCCGGTGCGGAATATCCCGTGGCCGACGCGACCTCGTCGATGCGCAGCAAGCCTGCGCAATCCCAACCGTCGCCCGATCTGGAGACGTCGAGTTCGGGTTCGTCGTGTTCGTCGCGCACGTCACCGACGATTTCCTCGATCAGATCCTCCATCGTGACCATGCCCGCGGTTCCGCCGTACTCGTCGACGACGAGAGCGACCTGCATACCGTCGGCGCGTACCCGTTCCATCACCGCGTCGCCGTCGAGGCTGGACGGTACGACAGGAACGTCGCGTGCCAGGGACTCGACGGTCGTAGACCGGCGATGCGCTCCGGCAACGGTGAACGCATGCTTGATGTGAACGACGCCGATGGTGTCGTCCAGATCGCCGTCGACCACCGGAAAGCGCGAGAAGCCGGTCCGCGCAGCCGTTTCGATCAGATCGGCCACGGTCGCGTCGGTGGCGAGCGTTTCGATCTTGACTCGCGGCGTCATCAGTTCCTCGGCCGTACGATCGCCGAACTGCAACGACCGATCCACCAGCCGGGCAGTGTTCTCGTCGATCGATCCCTGCCGTGCCGACGTGCGAACCAGTGAACCCAGCTCCTGCGGCGACCGCGCGGATCTCAGTTCCTCGGCCGGCTCGATCCCGAGCCGGCGTACCAGCCAGTTCGCCGAGCCGTTGAGCCCGTTGATGGCCCATTTGAAGACCAGCGAGAACCCGGCCATCGCGCCGGCGGTGACCCGAGCGGTCGACATCGGTTTCGCGATGGCGATGTTCTTCGGAACCAGCTCACCGAAGATCATCGAGAACGAGGTGGCCAGGATCAGCGCCACCGCGAGCGAGATGCCTGCGGAGAGGGTCTCGGATGCGCCCAGCGCGTCGGCCACGGGTCGGATGAAGCCGGCCAGTACCGGTTCGGCGAGGTAACCGGTGATCAGAGTCGTGATGGTGATGCCGAGTTGGGCACCGGACAGCTGAAAGGACAGTGTCTTGTGGGCGTGCAGAACTTGGCGGGAGCGCAGGTCGCCGTTCGCTGCCTGTGACTCGACGGCACTGCGTTCGAGAGCAGTGAGCGAGAACTCGGCCGCGACGAACAGCGCGGTGCCGGCCGTCAAGGCGACGAAACCGAGCAGGCTGACGATGGTAAGAAGAAGTGCCACGCGTCAACTCCGCCTGAGCCGTGACCGTCGAAGCTGGGACAGGAGCATCGCGCCGCCGGAGTGCACGTGGCTGCCGAAATCTGTGTCGCCGGGTTTCTCTCCCGGCTCGATAGAGGATCCCTCCGAAGTGGAACCGTCGTCGTGTTGTTCCGCAGTTGCCGCGACGGCAACCGAGATAGTGGGTGCCTCGGGCACCTGATTCCCTTCTGTCCGGTTCGCGCTGTGGTCCCACTCCGTGAGGAGCCGACCGTTCGGCCACCTGTCGAGAATCGAAAGCTCGAATGTCCGACGAGTGGCGAGCGCGAACTACTGTGTTTGCTGTGGGTGAGTCTAACCGTGCCCGACCGTCACCACCCGGAGGGCAGGGGCCGACCCTCGGCGAATCCGGCGGCGGACTGGACCCCCAGAACCGCTCGTTCGGCCAACTCCGGAAGCGAACGGGCTCCGGCATAGGTACAGGTACTGCGAACTCCGGCACAGATGTGATCGATCAGATCCTCGACACCCGGCCGATCGGGATCGAGGCGCATCCGCGAACTGGAAATGCCCTCCTCGAACAAGGCCTTGCGAGCCCGGTCGAATGCCCCGTCGGTAGCGGTACGGGCGGCGACGGCTCGCTTGGACGCCATGCCGAAGCTCTCCTTGTACCGATTGCCCGATGCGTCCACTCGCAGGTCGCCGGGCGACTCGTAGGTGCCGGCGAACCACGAGCCGATCATGACGTTGGCGGCACCGGCAGCCAGTGCGAGTGCCACGTCACGAGGATGGCGCACACCGCCGTCGGCCCACACCGACGCCCCGAGTTCGGCCGCCGCAGCGGAGCAATCGGCGACAGCCGAGAACTGGGGGCGTCCGACGCCGGTCATCATGCGTGTCGTGCACATCGCTCCCGGCCCGACACCGACCTTGACGATGTCCGCACCGGCCTGCACCAGATCGCGCGTGCCCTGGGCGGAGACCACGTTGCCTGCCGCCAGGGGAACGCCGAGATCGAGGGAGCGCACGGCAGCGAGGGCTTCGAGCATCTTCTGCTGATGTCCGTGAGCGGTGTCCATCACGAGCACATCGGCCCCGGCCTCGACCAGTGCGGTCGCCTTATCGGCCACGTTGCCGTTGATACCGACCGCGGCAGCGATACGGAGGCGTCCCGACGCGTCGACTGCAGGCGCGTAGATGCCGGTTCTGATCGCGCCGGTCCTGGTGACCACACCTGCCAGGGAGCCGTCGTTCTCGACGACGACGGCGAGGTGGGCGTGTGCCGCCTCCATCAGCTCGAAAACTTCCTTGGGCGACGCGTGGCGAGGGGCTCGCACGAAATCGGCCGACGCCACGGAACTGAGCCGCGCGAATCGGTCGACGTCGGCGCAGGCACCCTCGGCCACGACTCCGATCGGCTTGCCGTGTTCGACGATCACGACCGACCCGTGTGCACGCTTGTGCATCAGCGCCAAGGCGTCGGACACGGATGCATTGGGGCCGAGGACCACCGGTGTGTCCGCGATCAGGTCACGACTCTTGACGAATGCGACGGTCTCGGCGACGGCCTCGGTGGGGAGATCCTGTGGGATCACGGCGATCGCTCCGCGACGCGCGACGGTTTCGGCCATTCGCCGTCCCGACACCGCGGTCATGTTCGACACGACGATCGGAATCGTGGTGCCCGAACCGTCGACCGTACTCAGGTCGACATCGAACCGCGACGTGACGTCGGTCCGGTTGGGGACGAGAAAGACATCGTCGTAGGTGAGATCGTAGGGCGGTCGGTGACCATCGAGGAACTGCACGTTGATCGAGACTACCGGTCGGGCGCGATCGGCGGGGTCGACGCCCCGTCCACCGTCTCCCTTTCGATGCGAGTCGACGCCTGGGTCTGCGACAGTCGAATCGTCGCGGCGATCATGACGGACACCGCTACGGCGATGACGGCGAGGGAAGCCCCGTCGGTTCTGATTCGCTCGTCCAGGACCGTGATGCCGATGAACGCAGCGCCGAGGGGCTCGCCGATCGTGACGGCAGGCATGGACGCGGACAGCGGACCGACTTGAAACGCGCGTTGTTGGAGGTAGAAGCCGAGAACTCCCGATCCGACGAGGGCGTAGGTCTGCCAGGCCGTCAACGCGCCGAACCTCTCGTTCTCCACGAGGTCGGTGACCAACTTCGTCAGAGCCGCGGCCAGACCGAACAGCAACCCTCCTGCGGCTCCGAGCAACAGGGCCCGCACACCGGGGGCGGTCAGGAGCAGACCTCCCACTGCTGCGCCGCCGATCACGACCGCGGCGACGATCAGAGGAACGATCCAGTCGGACAGAGGGGCGTCGGTGTCACCTTCGCTGGGGTCGCCGACCACGATGAACACCGCGAGGGCGGCGGCAAGCAGGAATGCGAGCACCCACGTCGAAGCAGGGAGAACCCGGCCCGCCAATTTCGCCGACATCGGGAGTGCGAACAGCAGGGCGGTGACGAGCAACGGCTGCACGACCAGGACCGAACCGACCCACAGTGCAGCGATCTGAACGGCGTAGCCGCCCCCGTCGCCGAGTACGCCCACCCACCATCTGGGGCTTCGGATCAGAGCCGAGAGCAGTGACGTTCCCTCGGGGACCGACGCCGCGGCGCTCTGCTGTGCCACCGACGCACAGGCGAACAGGAATGCCGAAACCAGGGCGAGCGCGATCGACAACCACGACGCGGTCACCCGCGTCGTCCTCTGTTGCCGCCCCGCCTGCCCCCGGCCCGCCCGCCTCGCTCGTGTCGGACGGGCGCAGCACCGCGCCGCGAGCCACGTTGTGCCGGTGGTTCGACCGCTTCGGCCGGGAGCGGCCTGCCGATGGGTGTACGCGCCCCGGTCAATCGACGCCACGAGGTGGGATCGCTCTCGGTGTCGACCACCGTTGCCGAGACACCGGCATCGCCCGCCATCGCGCACACGTGATCCACCTGTTCGGCCGTAGCCAACGTCACGACGGTTCCGCTGGAGCCGGCGCGGGCAGTGCGACCTGCGCGATGCACGTAGTCCTTGGAATCCAGTGGTGGGTCCACGTGGACCACGAGGCTGACGTCGTCGACGTGAACCCCACGTGCCGCGACATCGGTCGCGATCAGCGCGGTCGATGCGCCGTCGCCGAAAGCGGCCAGCGAACGTGTGCGGTGCGCCTGAGTCTTGTTGCCGTGCAACGACGATACCGGTACGCCCAGCCGGCGACAGTCGTCGGTGAGCCGGTCGACCGCGTGAGTGGTGCGGACGAACAGCAACGTGCGCCCGTCCCTGTTGGCAAGTGCGGCAGCTACTTCTGTCTTGCGGCCGGCATCGACCCTGAACACGTAATGCGCGATGTCCGGTTCGCTCACCGACTCCGCGGTGGAATGTTCGGCCGGATCGCTGAGGAACTTCTCGACCAGGCGGTCGACGTCTCCGTCCAGGGTCGCCGAGAACAGCAGCCGCTGGCCGCCGGTCGGTGTCGCAGCGAGAAGCGAATCGACCTGGGGCAGAAATCCCATGTCCACCATGCGATCTGCCTCGTCTATCACGGTGACCTCCACTCGATTCAACGTGATCGAACGACGCTCGAGGAGATCGTTGAGGCGACCGGGGGTGGCCACCACGATGTCGATTCCGCGCTGGATCTCTCTGACATTGCGCTCGAGCGGAACGCCGCCGACCACGCCGACGCTGCGCAAGCCGAACGTCGCACCGTGGACGTCGAGCACTTCCTGGATCTGGAGCGCGAGTTCGCGAGTGGGAGCCAGCACGAGTCCACGCGGTGCACCGGGCTCGCTGCGTCGGCCGGCAAGCCGCACGAGCAGCGGAAGCCCGAACGCGAGAGTCTTGCCGGATCCGGTCGGAGCACGGCCCAGCACATCGCGACCCGCGAGCGCATCTGGCAGGGCGGCGGACTGGATCGGAAACGGCTCGGAGACACCCGCTTTCCTGAGCGAGTGCACGAGAACCACGGGCAGTCCCAGTTCTGCGAACGATCGAACGGATTGACCCGGCATGGCTGTGACCATACCGCTGCGTCGGCCGTGCGTCGGAATCTTCTTGTCGGTGCCCCGCGCAATACTCGGGGCAGAACGCATGTTCGATCGGCGTTCGACACCGTGATTGCCGAGGGGGCGATCGCACGCAGAGTGTGGGGGAGCTATGTGCAAGATGTGTCAGGGCCACAGCGTCGACGAGTACATCGAGGGCGTGATACGCACCATCGACAGGTGTGGCTGGGCCCTGCAGTACGTCGAATCGGAAGTCGATCCCGACGGTATCCATCCGGCGTTCTGCTACACGGTCGGTCTCACGAATTTCGGCAGCCCGGAGATCGTCCTGACGGGGCGCGGGCCGCACGAGTCCTCGAGAATTCTCAATTCGCTCGGCGCATCGGTGGTCTCGGGAATGCTGGAGCTCGAGTCCGGAATCGGTTGCACTGCAGCCGGATTCGATCTGTTCACCATCGACGTACCGGACTGTGCGGATATTCTGTACACCGCATCCGACGTGTACGGCCAAGGGTGCTTCAGTGCGGTGCAGGCGGTGTGGAAGGACCTGGAAGGTGCACTGCCGTGGGAGGGCATCCCGTCGACGGTGGTCCAACCGATACTCGGGCCGGTGCCCGTCTGACCTTGTTCTCGGTACGTACCACCGGTGGCGCTGCGTGAAGCACGCAGCGCCACCGGCGGGCGGTCGTCGGTCAGGCTTCGATCTCGGAACGATCGCCGCTCCACAGAGTGTGGAACTTTCCTTCCGAGTCGGTTCGCTCGTAGGTGTGCGCCCCGAAGAAATCTCGCTGTCCCTGTGTCAGAGCGGCAGGTAGACGCTCTGCCCGCAACGCGTCGTAGTAGGAGAGCGAGGACGCGAACGCGGGGACCGGAATACCCAACGAGGCCGCTGTGATGACGACCCGACGCCAGCTGTCGATGGCGTTCTCGATGGCATCACGGAAGTACGGGGCCAGGATCAAGCTCGGCAGTTCGGCGTTGTCGTCGTACGCGTCCTTGATGCGGTCGAGGAACCGCGCGCGAATGATGCAGCCACCGCGCCAGATCGTGGCGAGGTCACCGGGATGCAGATTCCAGTCGTATTCGGCACTGCCCGCGGCGATCTGGTCGAAGCCCTGTGCGTAGGCGACGATCTTCGACGCGTACAGAGCCCGACTGATGTCGTGTGTGAACTGCTCCGCGTCGGTCGGCTTGTCGGCCAGTGTTCCCGAGGCGAGTCCGACGGCTGCCTTGCGCTGAGCGCGTGACCCCGACAGAGCCCGAGCGAACACCGCCTCGGCGATACCGGTGACAGGAACCCCGAGGTCCAGGGCCGCCTTGACCGTCCAGCGACCGGTGCCCTTCTGTTCGGCAGCATCGACGATCACGTCGACGAGAGGCTGACCGGTCTTGGCGTCGACCTGTCGAAGAACCTCGGCGGTGATCTCGACGAGGTAGCTCTCCAGATCACCGTTGTTCCATTCGGTGAACACGTCCGCTACCTGAGCAGGCGTGTAGCCGAGAGCGTCGCGGAACAGGTTGTACGCCTCACCGATGAGTTGCATATCGGCGTATTCGATGCCGTTGTGGACCATCTTGACGAAGTGTCCGGAGCCGTCGGGTCCGATGTGGGTGCAGCACGGCGTGCCGTCGACCTGAGCTGCGATCGATTCCAGTAGCGGACCCAGGGCCTTGTAGGACTCGGCCGGACCACCCGGCATGATCGACGGTCCGTTGAGCGCGCCTTCTTCGCCGCCGGAGATGCCGGCACCGACGAAGAGCAGTCCGCGCTCCTTCATGGCCGCCTCGCGACGAATGGTGTCGGTGTAGAGGGCATTACCACCGTCGATGATGATGTCGCCCTCCTCCATCGCGCCTGCGAGCTCCTCGATCACAGCGTCGGTCGGGTCGCCTGCCTTGACCATGATGAGCACTCGGCGCGGCTTCGCGAGAGCGGCGACGAACTCCTCGATGGTTTCGGTGCGAACGAAGTTGCCCTCGGTGCCGTGCTCGGCGATCAGGGCATCGGTCTTGGCGACACTGCGGTTGTGCAATGCGACGGTGTGGCCGTGATGGGCGAAGTTGCGGGCGATGTTGGAGCCCATGACGGCGAGTCCGGTGACTCCGATCTGAGCCAGTTCTGTCGGTTCTGCTGCTGAGGTCATACAGACAGCTTTCCCTGCCGAGCGGCGTCGCGCGAGCCAACCCCCCAGGAGAACTCAAACCTGGCCGTAGACAACGACAAAAGGTGCCGCATTCGCGAAGAATGCGACACCTCATGTCGTCGAAATATGCTCCGGTCGAGTTACGACCGCACGGTTACGAACCGATCAGTGGCTGCGAGCCGGACCGTCGAAACCGTCGTACGAACGGCGTTCCGTGCGGCTGCGGAAGCCTCCGGAGCGGTGCTCGTCCTGGCGGGGGCCGGACGCGGGACGACGGTTGTCGGAGCCACGGTTGTCGGATCCACGACCCTCGTAGCCGCGACCCTCGGAGCGACGCGGGCGGTCGCCCTGGTAGCCCTCGCTGCTGCGGGGGTTGGAGCCCTGGTATCCGCCGCTGCTGCGCGGGTTGGACCCCTGGTAGCCCTCGCTGCTGCGCGGGTTCGAACCCTGGTAGCCGGTGCGGGGACGGTCACCCTGGTAGCCCTCGCTGCTGCGGGGGTTCGAGCCCTGGTATCCGCCGCCACTGCGGGGGTTGGAGCCCTGGTATCCGCCGCTGCTGCGGGGGTTGGAGCCCTGGTAGCCGGGACGGCTGTTCCGGTCACGAGGAGCGGACTCGGCGCGCAGGGGCTCACCGGTCGGCTTCTTCGCCCCGGTGATGCTGTTCAGCTCGGCCGAACCGGGCGAGACGTTGACGGCAGTGGCCTTGACGCCGGCCATACCGGTCAGACGCAGAACCTGACGACGCTGGTTGGGGAGCACGATCGCGACGACGGTGCCCTTCTCGCCTGCGCGTGCCGTGCGTCCTGCGCGGTGCAGGTAGTCCTTGTGGTCTGCGGGCGGATCGACGTGGACGACCAGGTCGATACCGTCTACGTGGATTCCGCGAGCAGCAACGTCGGTAGCGACGAGGACGGGGGTGCGGCCGTTCTTGAAGCGCTCGAGAACGCGGGTGCGCTGGTTCTGAGCCTTGCCGCCGTGCAGCGACTCCGCGGCGATACCGAGCGCACGGAGGCGATCGGTGATCCCGTCGCAGCCCAGCTTGGTACGCGCGAACATGATGGTGCGACCGCCTTCGCGAGCACCGATCTCGGAGAGAACGAGATCCTTCTGACCCCGGTCGACCATGAGGACGTAGTGATCCATGGTCCGGACACTGGCTTTGCCGTCCTGGGTGGAGTGCTCGACGTGATCGGGCAGGAACTGGCGTACCAGTGACTGAACCTCACGGTCGAGGGTGGCAGAGAACAGCATGCGCTGTCCGTCTGCCGGGGTGTCGGCGAGGACTGCACGCACCTCGGGCAGGAAGCCCATGTCGGCCATCTGATCGGCCTCGTCGAGGGCGGTGATCTCGATGGAGTCCAGGATGCAGGTGCCCTGGCGGAGGTGATCGGCGAGGCGGCCGGGAGTGGCGACGAGGACATCGACTCCGCGTCGGAGCTGCTCGACCTGCTTGTTGAACGGGGTACCGCCGACGGCTGGCATGACTCGCAGGCCCTGAGCGTTGGCGTAGGGAGCGAGGGATTCGACGACCTGGAAGGCGAGCTCTCGGGTGGGGACCAGCACGAGCGAACGCGGGCGCTTGGCGGCCGGGCGATCGGTGTGCAGCGACAGGCGCTGCAGGATCGGCAGGCCGAAGGCCAGGGTCTTACCCGAGCCGGTCTGCGCACGACCGAGGACGTTCTTACCGGCGATCGCGTCGGGAAGCGCCTTCTCCTGGATGGGGGAGGGCACGGTGATCGAGTTGCGCGCCAATGCGGCGACGACAGCCTCGGGCAGTCCGAGATCGGCGAAGGTGAAGGCCGGTGCCGCTACGGGCGTCGGGACTGCCGTGGTGTCGGACATGGTGGAAACGGGTGTGTTGGAAACAGCGTGGGTCACGCAGTAAAGCCTCTCCGGATTACGGGCACGCCAATAAGCCCGAAGCTGAGAGCACCCGAAGAACCGGGAAACACGAAAAACAGCCAGAACACATTGATACGAGCCAGGGCACTGTCACCTGGCCATCAGAATGCAGATGAGAACTGCATAAAGTGGGGCTGTTTGTGCCATTTCGATTGCTAGGTCGCGATGGCGACCGGTCTCTACTGTACGGGACGTACCGCCAATTGTTCGACTCGAGTCGATGTGACCTGTGCGACCCCGATCGCGTGCGAGCTCACCCGATGAGCTTGCTCAGCTCCTCCAGCCACGGCATGGCGACGTAGATCGTCGGAAGAACCAGGATCACCACGGCCGCCGCGTAGGCCGCCGCGGCGATGCGCACATCGCTGCCCGGGCCGCTCAAGCGCTGCACACGGATGAGGGTGTGCGGCCCTCCGGCGGCCATCGCGCCACGCGGTGCGGTGGACCCGGCGCACGTGACCAGTGCCCTGGCCAACGGAGTGGGTCCGGTGACCTTGACCGCCGAGTCGTCTGCGAGCAGCTCGACCAGCAGCTGCACGCTGCCGAGCGCCGACTTGCTACGGACGATCCGCGGGAAGGCTTCGTTGACGGCGGTGAACGCTTCGAGAACCAGATCGTGGCGGGCGCGTAGATGTGACCGCTCGTGGCTGAGGATCGCAGTGACCTCGGCCTCGGACAGGCTGGCCAACGTTCCCCGACTCAGGACCACCCGCTGACGCAGACCGGGTAGGCAGTACGCGATCGGTTCGGCCGCGTCGAGTACCCGGATGTCTGCGTCGCGAAGGCCGCGAAAAGGGTTCTCTCCCAAGTCGGTTCGATCCAGCAGATCGACGAGCACGCGATGCCTGGAACGTCGGCGACGGGTTCTGACCGCTACCCGAACGACGGAGAACATGAGCTTGGCACCGATGCCGAGCGTGATGGCGAGCACGACGACGTAGAGAGTCCACAGGGGCAGACCGAGCGCGTCGATCTCGTCGGTCGGTGCCGTCGTGGGACGACCGTCAGGTCCGGGGACGAGCAGCAGTCCGCCGATCGCGAGGCCGGAGCTGAAAGCCGAGAGCACCGCAGCGAGAGCAATTGCCTGCCAGAGAACCAAAGCGGCGCGCGGTGACCGGTACGGCCAGCTCGCGCGAGCGAGCACTGCCGGAACCGGCCCAGCCAGGATCAGCGCGAGTACTGCGAATACCAGCGCAGTCGTCGAGTTCATGTCCTCACCTACTGCCGCGAGCGTCAGTCCGTCGGACGGCGATCTCCAGCCGAAGGGGACTTCGATGTCGATTGTGCCACTTCCAACGCGGCAAGCGCCTCACGGAGGGCGTCGGCTTCGTCGGCCCCCACCTGACCGACGAAGTGCACGAGTGCCGCTGCGCGTCCACCCGACGCCGGTGCCTGCGACAGCGCATCGACCATAAGGCTTGCGACCAGCTCGTCGCGACCGTGCAACGGTGCGTAGCGGTGCGCTCTGTCGTCGCGTTGCTGGACGACCAACTTCTTCTTGGCCAGCCGCTGCAGCACCGTCATCACCGTCGTGTACGCGAGTTCGCGATGCGTCGCAAGTGCCTCGTGGACCTGTCGAACGGTCTGGGGATCGGACGACTCCCACAGATGGTCCATCACTGCGCGCTCTAGTTCACCAAGACCAGCCATTCGTCCGAGTCTACGGCTACTCCGACGTGGATGCGTACTACTCGTGGTAGTACCGACCGTTCAACTGGTGTGGGATCGGTCATAGTCACAGTCGCGACGAATCGGCGGGTCTCGACCGCGGGACTCCCGGGGCGAATAATCTGTGCTGTGATCGTGCCGCCTTTCGGCCCGACGTTCGAGAAGTGAGCGGAGACGATAGCGTGGAGTGGTTCGATTCCCTGTCGTTGATCGATGGTCCGGTACCGGTGATCGTGTCCGTTCTCGGTGCCCTCGGCGGTCTGTGGCTGCTCGTCTCGAGGTCGCGGCGATACGCCACACGTGCAGTGCCGATCGTCGTCACGGCAGCGATCGTCGTCACGGCGATCGGCTACGTGGTGGTCGAGAAGGTGTGGCGACCGTTCCCTGATCCGATAGAGACCTCGATCTATGTGTGGATCGGAGTGGGCCTCGCTGCGCTGTTCGCGGTGATTCCCAGGGCGGTGAACGCCCGAGGGGTACTGGGCACGCTGGCGTCGGTGCTGGCGATGGTGTTCGTGGTGGCGGCGTCGGCCCTGCACGTCAACCTTGAGTTCGACGCGTATCCCACCGTGGGCAACGCTCTCGGCGCCGAGTCGGCGGCGCGCATTCAATTCTCGGATGTGCCCACTGCGGTGGAACAGACCGTTACGGGCACGCCTCTGGAGTCGGTGTGGACAGCACCGGCAGATCTGGCGACCGCCGGAAAGATCACCTCGGCATCCATTCCGGCCACCGCGTCGAACTTCACCGCACGAGATGCGGAGATCTACCTGCCGCCCGCATACTTCGCCGATCCTCGCCCGCTCCTTCCGGTTCTCGTGCTGCTCGCCGGCCAGCCGGGAGCACCCGAGGACTGGCTCAACGGCGGAAAACTCGCCGAGACGATGGACGATTTCGCTCGCGATCATGCCGGTCTCGCGCCGGTTGTCGTCATCGCGGACGGAACCGGGTCGTCGATGGCGAATCCGCTCTGTGTCGACTCGCCGCTGGGCAACGTGGACACGTATCTCTCCCGCGACGTTCCCGACTGGATCGACTCGGCGCTGCAGGTGGACCGCAATCGCGCACACTGGGCGATCGGCGGATTGTCCTACGGCGGTACGTGCTCGATTCAGATGGCGACCAATCACCCCGATGTCTATCCCACGTTCCTCGACCTCTCCGGCCAGCGCGAGCCGACTCTCGGCGATCGAGACCGCACGGTGCAGCAGGCCTTCGGAGGAAACTCCGCGGCGTTCACCGCCATCAACCCACTAGACCTGCTGAAATCACGTCAGTACCCCGACTCCGCCGGTATTTTCGTCGTGGGGTCCGACGACAACGACTACAAACCGGGCCAACAGGAGATGTACGACGCGGCGAAGGCCGCCGGAATGGACGTGCAGTACGTGGAAGTACCGGGCGGACACAGCTTCGCGGTGTGGTCGGAAGGCCTCCGACGTGAGCTTCCATGGTTGGCAACGAGAACAGGGTTGATTTCGTGAACGTGACCGATCCGGAACGACCGTCCGCGGCGGACGCCGAAGTATCCACACCCGCCGAACCGTCGTGGATGTCCGCGCGCACCGAATCCCTGAGGTCCGGTGCGTCTGCAGTGATGCGCCAGCTTCGGCGGGTGTGGGCGCTCATCGTGTTCGGTGCCGTGGGAGCACCGGTCAGTTTCACTTTGCTCGCCGTCGTCTGGGTGATGGGCATCGTCGCCGCGGTCGTGGACAACCGCGGCGAGATGGACAAGTACTTCGCCGTGGGCATCATGCCGTTCGAGCACTGGCACCTGTGGACCCCGCTCACCTCGGGTCTGGCGGCGCCCAACATCGCCGGTTGTGTGGTGGCCACGGTCGGAGTGCTGCTGGCCGCCGCACCGATCGAGCGCCGTATCGGATCCCGTCGCTTCGCCGTCGCTGCGTTCGTGACGCAGGTGGCCGGTTCGTTGTTCGGCCTCGGTCTCGCGGTTCTGGCCAAGACCTTCGACGCGGACTGGGGATTCCGGTTGCACGTCGGAACCGCTGTGGGCCCGACGACCTGGATCTTCGGTGTGGTCCTGGTCGCGACCTCGCGAATGGATACGTTGTGGCGCAGGCGAATCCGCGTCGGCGTGCTGGCCTTGCTGGTGACGTTGGCATTGTTCGGTGGACACCTGCAGGACGTCGTTCGGCTCGCCGCGGCGGTGATCGGCTTGATCGTGGGCCCATGGATCGTCGGCCGATCGGCACGTGGCCCTCGATTGGCGGGTACCCGACGCGAAGGCCGGGTGCTGGTTGCGCTGATCGTCGCTGCGAGCGCCCTCGGCCCGGTACTGGCGGCCCTGAGCCCCAACGCTGTCGGGCCGTTCGCGGTACTTCGTGATGTGGTGCGGGGGGTTCCGTACACGGCGGCGGAGGTGCGCGAAATCTGCGCCGACGCGACCACCGACCCGGTCGAATGCCGTCGTGGTCTGCTCGATCTCAGACTCGGGGGGGTCGGTCCGACGATCCTGAGCATCATGCCGTCGTTGTTCCTGCTGGTGATCAGTGACGGCCTGCGTCGAGGCAGGCGTTTCGCGTGGGCCATGGCGGTGGTCTCGCAGGGAATTCTGCTCGCACTGTCGGTGGCCAACTTCGCGATTCGCTTCCTCGAGTCCGGTGACGACCAGTCCCTGTTCTACGGCTTGGAATCGCCGACGGCGTACCGCACTGCGGTACCGTTTCTGCTGCCCCTGATCGTGTTGCTCGTGCTGATCGTCACGCGCAAGTTCTTCGACGTGTCGGCACCTTCGGGTACCTACCGTCGATGGGCGGCCTCGGTGGTCGGGGTGGCGGTAGGACTCGGCCTGATCTATTCGATCGGTGGGTATCTGGCCCGCGGTGGCTTCGCCGATTCGCCGTCCTTCGGCGGACTGCTGGTGGACTTCCCGCAACGATTGGTTCCCCCGGTCTACCTGCAATGGCTCGAACCTGCCCTGCTCCCGCAGAGCACGCCGACGACCCTGCTCTTCGAGTGGACCGGGGTGGTGTTCTGGGTGGTGGTCTGCGTGCTCGCTGCGAGTACTTTCCTCACCCCGGTGTACGGCACCGAGACCGACGCCGCCGAACGGGCGCGCGGATTGCTGATGTCGAGCAGCGGATCCGCTCTGTCGTGGATGACGACCTGGCGCGGCAACAAGTACTGGTTCGGTTCCGACGGTCGCAGCTACGTCGCCTACCGGGTCATCTCCGGCGTGGCACTGACCACCGGGGATCCCGTCGGTCCGCGAGAGTCCCTGCGGGACAACGTCGTCGAGTTCGCCGAGTTCGCGTCCGAGAACGGGTGGATCCCGTGCTTCTACTCCGTCACTCCCGACGTCCGCCGCATCACCGACTCCCTCGGTTGGGGAGGAATCCAGGTCGGTGAGGAAACGGTTCTGGACCTCGACGGCATTGCGTTCACCGGCAAGCGATTCCAGGACGTGCGGACTGCGCTGAACAGAGCGAAGAAAGCCGGCGTCGTCGCCGAGTGGATCCGCTTTCCTTCTGCCCCGCTGGCGATCACGGACCAGATCACTGCGATCTCGGAGGAATGGGTCGCGGACAAGGGTATGCCCGAGATGGGCTTCACCCTCGGCGGTCTCGAGGAGGTCGACGACGAGAACGTGCGGTGCCTGATCGCCGTCGACGAGAACCGGACCGTGCACGGCGTGACCTCGTGGATGCCGGTGTACGAGGACGGCGTCATCGTCGGATGGACGCTCGACTTCATGAGACGCCGGTCAGAGGGCTTTCGGCCCACGATGGAATTCCTCATCGCATCGGCGGCCCTGCTGCTCGAACAGGAAGGTGCCCGATTCCTCAGCCTCTCGGGCGCACCCCTGGCCAAGGTCGACGAGAAGCAACCCGAACACGTCTCCAGTGCCGAGCAGTCCACGCTGTCGGGGCTGCTCGAGCGATTGCTCGACGTCCTCGGACGCACCCTCGAACCCGTCTACGGATTCCGTTCCCTACTGGCGTTCAAGTCGAAGTTCCAGCCTCGCTACGAACCGATGCACATGACCTTCGCGGATCCGGCCGCACTGCCCAGCATCGGAAATGCGATCGGCCGGGCGTATCTGCCCGACGTGTCGATCGGCCAGGGCGTCAAGCTGGTACGCACGATGATCGAGCGGTGAGACCCCGCGCTACCGCTCGGTCGATGCGATTGCGGCGGCGTGACTCTCGGCCCGGACAGGTCCACCGACCGACCCGTACACGTGGCGGGTGCCGATCGGAACGATGAGCGGACGATCGGACATCGGATCGTCTATCACTGCGGCTTCGAGGCCGAACACGTCGAGCAGCAGCTGCTCGGAGATGACGTCCTGTGGCCTGCCCGAGGTGACGATCCGGCCCTGCTTCATCACGATCAACCGGTCGCTGTACCTGATTGCCAGGTTCAGATCGTGCAGGACCATGACGATGGTGCGGCCGAGTTCGTCGTGCAGGCGGTCGACGAGATCCAGGACCTCGATGGAGTGCGCCAGATCGAGATAGGTGGTCGGCTCGTCGAGCAGCAGGATATCGGTGCCCTGGGCCAGTGCCATCGAGATCCAGGCGCGTTGCCGTTGGCCACCGGACAATTCGTCGACGGGTCTGTCGGCGAGGTCGCTGATTCCGGTCAGTTCGAGTGCGTTCGCGACCTCTGCCTCGTCGTCCGAGCTCCACTGCCGGATCCACGATTGGTGGGGGTGACGACCGCGTGACACCAGATCTGCGACGGTCAGTCCTTCGGGAGCAGTGGGCGCCTGAGGCAGCATCCCGAGGGTGCGGGCCACCTCTTTGGTCTTCATCGACGAGATCGCCCGACCGTCGAGCATCACGCTGCCGGCCTTGGGCTTGAGCAGGCGGCCGAGCGAACGCAGCAGCGTCGACTTTCCGCAGCCGTTGGGTCCGATGACCGTGGTGATGACACCGGTGTGAATCTCGAGATCGAGGTGTTCGACGATGGTGCGGTCGCCGTACCCGAGGCTCAGATCGTTCGCGATCAGACGCGAGGTGTGGCTGGTGGTCATACGGAGGCCTTTCGGTTACTGCGAACGAGTAGGTAGAGCAGGAACGGTCCACCGAGGGCCGAGGTGACGATGCCGACCGGGAGTTCCACCGGTAGAATCGTGCGCGCGATCAGATCGCTTGCCACGACCAGCAATCCACCGAGAAGTGCCGACGCGATGATCGGCGGGCCGGGCGTTCGCAGCACCCTCAGCGCTATTTGGGGAGCGGCGAGCGCCACGAATCCGATGGGTCCCGCGGCGGCGGTGGCGATCGCGGCGAGTGCGACGGCCGCGAGCAGCATCATGGCCTGACTGTGTTGCAGACGGACACCGAGCGATCGTGCGTTGTCGTCGCCGAGTCGCAGGGCACCCAGAGTGAACGTCGCGACGACTGTGCCGCCACCGACGAGGACGACCGCGATGGCGACCGGCCAGACCGCGGACCAGTCCGCTCCGTTGAGTGACCCGTTGAGCCAGACCTGAGCGCGGGAGACGTCGTTGATGTCGGCGCTGATCAGCAGCCAGCCGATCACCGCGGTGAGCATGGCGTTGACGGCGATGCCGACCAGAATGAGCCGGAAGCCGTCGACGCCCTTGCGCCAGGCGAGGGTGTAGATCGCGATGGCGGTGAGCAGCCCGCCGATCAAGGCCGCCAGAGGAAGGCCGAGGGTGGCGAGCAGCCCGCTGAAGCTGCTGCCACCGCCGAGCACGATCAACGCGACGGCCGCGGCACTGGAACCGGCCGTGATGCCCAGTATGTCGGGGCTGGCGAGGGCGTTGCGGGAGATCGACTGCGTGATCGCGCCGGATATACCGAGGGCGGCCCCGACCAGGAGCCCGGTCAGTGATCGGGGCAGCCGCAGGTCCATCACGATGAATCGTTCGATCCTCGAACCGCCGCCGAGCAGCACGTCGAGGACCTGCACGATCGACAGCGGGAAGTCGCCTCGGCCGATGTTCACACACATGACCAGCACCAGCGCCGCAGCCAGTAGGACGGTCGTCAGTACCATCAGTGGCCGTCGGACCATCGAGATCGGACCGAGGCGGAACGCCGGCCGGGTGCGAACGCCGCCGTGGCCGGGCGTCGGTGTGGGGGACTGCAGGTCGGCGGTCACAGGCCGACCAACTTCCGGCGTCGGACGAGAGCGATGAAGAACGGCGCTCCGATCAGTGCCAGAACGATGCCCACCTGAAGCTCGCCCGGGCGCACCACGACTCGGCCGATGACGTCGGCGATCATGAGCATCACTCCGCCCATGAGGCCTGCATACGGGACGAGCCAGCGGTAGTCGGGTCCGGTCACCGCGCGGGCGATGTGCGGGACGACGAGGCCGACGAACGCGATGGGCCCGCATGCTGCGGTGGCTGCACCGGTGAGCAGCGTGATGGCGAGGATGCCGACGGTTCGGGTGATCGCGATGTTGGTCCCGAGGGATCGTGCGACGTCCTCGCCGAGGCTCATGACGTTCAGGCCGGGGGTGCTCGCCAGTGCGATGAGGACGCCGATCACCAGGAACGGCAGGACCTGCCACAGTACGTCGAGGCCGCGTCCGGCAACGGATCCGACCACCCAGAAGCGGTAGCCGTCCAAGCTGGTCTGATCGAGCAACACGACGGCGTTGGTCATCGCCGAGAGAAAGAATGCGACGCCTGCTCCGGCCAGGGCGAGATTGACCGGACTCGATCTGCCCGACCCGATCGACGACAGTCCGAAGACGACGATGCTCGCCACCGCCGAACCGGCGAACGCGAACCACAGGTACTGACTCGGCGAGGTGAACCGAAACAGATAGATGGCCATGACGACGAAGAACGCCGCCCCGGAATTGAGGCCGAGCAGGCTGGCGTCTGCCAGCGGGTTACGGGTGTGCCCCTGGATGAGAGCGCCTGCGATGCCGAGTGCGATGCCGACGACCAGTGCGAGCACCGTGCGTGGGATCCGCAACGTGCGCACGATGATGTCGGTGTCAGTGCCCGTCGAATTCAGCAGCGCATGGGCTATTTCGGCGAACGTCAGTGGCCGCGCGCCGATGGCGATACTGGCGAGGATGCCGGCCACGAGCGCGACGACCAGGACTGCCAGGCCGAGCAACCTGCGCTTTCGGATCGCGGCGACCGAGCCGTCCTTGGGAATGGGCTCGAATCCGTCTGCTGCCGCGGTTTTGTCGCGGACCACTTCCGACGACGACGTGTCGATCCCGAACTGACGACGCAGAGCCCGGCGTGCGCCGAGGGGGCCATGGGTCGAGGTGTCTCGCAGCGTGAGCCCCAGCCAGCGCTTGCCGGTGCTCTGGCCTTCGCTGCCTTCGCGGTATCCGCGGTTCCAGACGAACAGAGCCACCGCGACGCACACCGCGATGGTGCCGAACACGAATCGGTCCGCCTGGCCGCCACCGTTGTCGTCACGAAGCGCGTCGACGATCGACCAGCCGACGAACAGGGGGATCAGCACGATCAGTGCGTCGATCGCGGCTGCAGCGAGGAGAGAGCTACGCGGCGGCGGCCCGGTGGGCACGTCCTCGGTCCCGTACGGCTCGTCGGAAGACCGGCGTGCGCCGTGGGGGCCGAGTAGCGGAGCTGTTGTCACAGTGCTCGTGACTCCTCGCTGTTTCGAAGGGACACGGTTTAGGTTACGGAACCCTTCCTCGGCGCGTGAGGTGAGGTAAGGGTAGCGGTGCCTGACCGCTTTACGATCTGGTTAGGCTAACCTACATTAAGTGGGTAGGGGTGCGACGCGTGCACCCGCCGGGAAACTGAGGAGCGATCAGGTGTCAGTTGCAGCAGCGTCGTATACGGGTTGGGCCGATGTGCATCGATTCTCGAGTCGATCCGGCGGGGCGGCGCTGTTGGCCGACTCGTGTGCGACCCTGCGTGCACTCAACCCCGATTACCCGCGGATGTACGCGGTGGCAGCGATGGCGAACGAGGGCAAGCGCCGTTGGTGGCAGTTGGCGGTGGGTCTCGACGACGGTCGCGTCGAGCAGATGTACCGACGATCGCTCGAGGATCTCGATGTTCCCGAAGCTGCGGCAGTGCAGGTCGCTACGGCTCTGATTCATGCCGTCGTCGGGCGCGTGGCCGCGCTGCTGGTGTTGGAGGCACGAGCCTGGGATCCGGGCATCGACAATCTGTGGATCCACATGGACAGTGACGGCGGGATCGATTGGGCGGGAGTGACATCGCCGATCCTGCGCGTGCTACCCGAGGATCCCGCCGCGGGTGAGCCCGGCACGGTCACACTTCCGTGCGAACAGGCTCTGCTGGTCTGGACTGCACATCGATGCACCACGTCGCTCGGCGCGGTGTTCCGCGCGATCGCCGACCGCGCACCGCTGGATGCGCGTGTCTTCTGGGCTCTGGTCGGCGACGCCATCCTGGGGGCCTCGACGTATGTACCGATTCTGGCTGGGGCGAGCGCATCGGCAGGTGCGCGCCGGGGTCAGATGCTGCTCGACGCCATGGTCGCCGCCGGGGCGCCCGTGCGGTCACGCGTCGGGGTTCCTGGCCGCGCGAGACTGCGGGCATCCTGAAGGCCTTGCGTCACAAATAAGGTTTGCCTATGCTGACTTCGTACCAACGGACCGCGCCGGAGTCCTGAGGGCTGCAGTGACTCCCGGTCCTTGCCACGGTGGGCCTCTCGTTCTTCGTGAACGAGAGGCCCACCGATTTTTGTGGGTCGATCGTCGTGTATCTCTGAACGGGAGTCGACTGCCGAGTCGGCCACCCTCTCGACGCAACCGGAAGGCGCAGCTATGACGGACTCGAACGGCACCACGGGGGAGACCTCCTTCGACACCATGACGCCGGAACAGCTCACCGAATTGTGTGCACGGGGATTCGACGGGGTCGTGGGCCTGCGGTACCTCGAGGTATCCGGCGACGAGGTGCGCGCGGAATGGACCGTCACTCCGCAACTCCATCAGCCGGCCGGAATCATGCACGGTGGGGTTTTGTGCTCGGTGGTCGAGTCGGTGGCGAGTATCGGTGGATCGGCCTGGTTCGGCTCCCGGGGGCACGTGGTCGGAACCAACAACAACACCGACTTCCTGCGCGCGACTCGATCGGGAACCCTGGCCGCGCACGGACATCCGATTCATCGGGGCCGTACCCAGCAGCTCTGGCAGGTCGACATGACGGACGAGAGTGGACGCCTGGTTGCTCAGGGCAAGGTCCGGCTGGCGAATATCGAAAACACGGCGCATCTGGGACAGTAATGCCCATGACGGGACACAGCGACAGCGCCGACTCTTCCATCCGGCCGGGCGCAACTTCACTGACTGCCGACGCCTTCGATCGCCTCGAATCACTGTTCGGTCCCATCGACGACGAACTCGCGCAGCATTATCCGGGTGACCGAGTCGGTGGCCAGCCCTCTCACACCGTCTACGTATCGGCCTCGGATGCGTCGGCGGCTGTGCCCGCCGAATGGGGTGCTGCCGCTCTGGCAATCCTGGACGCCCACCCCGAGGCGTTCGCCGGACTCGACACCCAGAACGCCTTACCTCTCGTACGCGACCGGCTCGGAAGTGCGCCCATCCAGGACCTCAGATTCGATTTCGAGGACGGTTACGGATGGCGATCCGACGCCGTCGAGGACCGCCACGCGACCGCAGTCGGGGCAGCACTGTCCACTTTGGCCGAAGATCCGGCCGGACCTACGTGGCTCGGGATCCGTGCCAAAGGGCTTGCCGCACATGAGCGTCGGCGTGGAATTCGAACCCTGGAGCTGGTCCTGGACGGAGCCGGGGGAGTACCCGACGGCTTCGTGTTCACCGTACCCAAGCTCCGTGCCGCCTCGCAGGTAGCCGCTGTGGTCGCCTTGTGCGAGGAACTCGAACGTGCGCATGGCCTCCCCGATCGCGCCCTTCGCTTCGAGCTGCAGATCGAGAGCCCGCAGGCGGTGATCGGGGCCGACGGAACGGCGACCCTCGCGAGGGCGATCACCAGGGCGGACGGCCGCTGCACCGCCCTGCACTACGGTACCTACGACTACAGCGCCGCCTGCGGAATCACCTCTGCACAACAGTCACTGGCCCATCCGGTCGCGGACCATGCGAAGAACGTCATGCTGGCGGCAGCGGCGCAGACCGGGGTATGGGTGTGCGACGGTTCGACTCAGGTGGTGCCGACGGGCGATTCCGCGCAGGTGGCCGCGTCCGCGCGTCGACATTTCGAGCTGGTGACCAGATCCCTCGAACGCGGCTTCTATCAGGGCTGGGACATGCATCCCGGCCACCTGGTGACGCGATGGGCGGCGACATTCGGCTTCTTCCGTCAGGCCATGCCGGTCGCTGCTGCTCGGCTGGGCAGCTACCTCGACCGCCAGGGTGGTGAGGTGATGGACGAGCCGGCGACAGCGCAGGCGTTGGCAGGCGTTCTGGTGCGGGGCCTGGATTCGGGCGCGTTCGGCATCGCCGAGTTGCAGAACGTGGCTGCCGGCATCGACCGAAATGTGCTGCGGGGACTGCTCGATCGATCGGTGACCGTGCCGCTCGGATGAGGTGTGTCGGCGCGCTCCGCTGCCGGCGGGTCGTAAGCGTGTCAGAATTGCCGGGCACCATCACCGATCGGGACGGAGAACTCCAATGCGGTTGTCTCCGCACGAGCAGGACCGACTGCTCGTCAGCTACGCGGCCGAGCTCGCTCGGCGTCGCCAGGCACGCGGCCTCAAACTCAATCACCCCGAGGCGATCGCGGTCATCACCGATCATCTCCTCGAGGGTGCCCGCGACGGCCGGTCGGTCGCAGACCTGATGTCCTCGGGTCGTGAGATTCTCGGGGCCGACGACGTCATCGACGGTGTGCCCGAGTTGCTCCCCGAGGTGATGGTCGAAGCGACCTTCCCGGACGGCACGAAACTGATCACGGTGCACGAGCCGATCTCGCCGAAGCGCGGTGACGGTCACCTGATTCCGGGCGAGATCATCACCGTCGCAGGCGACATCGAGATCAACGAAGGAGCCGAGGTGATCTCGATGGCCGTCGTCAACGCGGGAGATCGACCGGTACAGGTGGGTAGCCACGTGCATTTCCCGCAGTCGAACGCAGCCCTGCAGTTCGACCGCGAGCGGGCGCACGGGTGTCGCCTCGACATCCCCGCGGGCACGGCGGTGCGTTTCGAACCCGGCATCGAACAGACGATTCGGCTCGTGCCCCTCGGTGGCACGCGCGAGGTACACGGATTGAGCATGACACCTCCCGGAAAGTTGGACAGCTGATGGCGCGTATGAGTCGCAGTCGATACGCCCAGTTGTTCGGTCCCACCACGGGTGATCGAATTCGCTTGGCAGACACCGATCTTCTGATCGAGGTCACCGAGGACCGCAGTGGTGGCCCCGGCAACGCCGGTGAGGAGGCCGTGTTCGGCGGTGGCAAGGTGATCCGTGAATCGATGGGTCAGTCCCGAGCCACCCGCGCCGATGGCGCTCCCGATACTGTCATCACCGGGGTTGTCGTCGTCGACTACTGGGGAATCATCAAGGCCGATCTCGGTATTCGCGACGGACGCATCGTGGCGCTGGGCAAGGCAGGCAATCCCGACACCATGACCGGGGTGCATCCCGATCTCGTCATCGGCCCGTCCACCGAGATCGTCGCGGGCAACGGGAAGATCGTCACCGCAGGCGGTATCGACTGCCACGTCCATCTGATCTGCCCGCAGATCAAGGAGGAGGCTCTCGGTGGTGGCATCACCACGGTGATCGCAGGCGGTACCGGTCCCGCCGAAGGGAGCAAGGCCACCACCGTCACCCCGGGCGCATGGCACCTGTCTCGGATGCTCGAGTCGCTGGACGACTGGTCGATGAACATCGTGCTCCTCGGCAAGGGCAACACGGTCAATCCGGACTCGATGTGGGAGCAATTGCGCGCCGGCGCATCGGGTTTCAAACTGCACGAGGACTGGGGATCGACCCCGGCCGCGATCGACGCGTGCCTGCGAGTGTGCGAGGACGCAGGCGTTCAGGCAGCACTGCACTCGGACACACTCAACGAGGCCGGATTCGTCGAGACCACCCTCGATGCGATCAGGGGACGCGGAATTCACGCTTATCACACCGAGGGTGCGGGCGGCGGGCACGCACCCGACATCATCACCGTGGCGGCGCAGCCATACGTCCTCCCCAGCTCGACCAACCCGACGCGGCCCCACACCGTCAACACCCTGGACGAACATCTCGACATGCTGATGGTGTGCCACCACCTCAGTCCATCGATTCCGGAGGATCTGGCCTTCGCCGAGAGTCGAATCCGGCCGTCGACGATCGCAGCCGAGGACCTGTTGCACGACATGGGTGCGATCTCGATGATCGGCAGCGACGCTCAGGCGATGGGCCGCATAGGTGAGGTGGTTCTGCGCACCTGGCAGACGGCCCACGTGATGAAGTCTCGTCGCGGCTTCCTGGCCGGCGACAACGGAGCCGACAACAACCGAGTGATGCGCTACGTCGCGAAATACACCATCTGCCCGGCTGTCGCACATGGCCTCGACGACGAGATCGGTTCGATCGAGCCGGGCAAACTCGCCGACCTGGTGCTGTGGGATCCGGCGTTCTTCGGCGTCCGTCCCCACATGGTCATCAAGGGCGGAATGATCGCCTGGGCTGCCATGGGCGATGCCAACGCGTCCATCCCGACCCCGCAACCCGAACTACCGCGTCCGATGTTCGGGGCATCGCCGAAGGCTGCTGCTGCGACGTCGCTGCATTTCGTTGCCCCGCAGGCGATCGAGGACGGACTTGCCGGACGTCTGAACTGTGATCGTCGGTTGGTTCCGGTCAAGAACGTGCGCGGTGTCAGAAAGTCCGACATGGCACTCAACGATGCGCTGCCCGATATTCGGGTGGATCCCGACACGTTCACCGTTCGTATCGACGGGGACGTGTGGACGGAGCAGCCGGCAACCGAACTGCCGATGGCCCAGCGATACTTCCTCTTCTGATGCCCGATTCCCGATTGCAGGTGACGACGCTTCTCTCGCTTGCCGATTCCCGCCTGCCCACTGGTGGCCACGTGCACTCCGGCGGAGTGGAGGAAGCTATCGCCTCGGGCTTCGTTCGAGACATCACGACGCTCGAGGCCTTTCTACGACGACGCATCCGAACCTCCGGGGCCACAACGGCGTCCATTGCCGCATCGCTGGTGTACGGGTCGTCGAGCACGGACGAGGCAGATGCCGAATCCGACGCACGAACACCGTCCCCGGCCGCGAGGTCCGCTTCCCGTGCTCAGGGCCGCGGACTGCTTCGGCTGGCCAAATCTGCTTGGCCGCATCATGATTGGGCGGCCATCGGCCGCAAGCCGCATCTGGCCGTTGCCGCCGGACACGTCGGACTCGCGGCGGGCCTGTCGGTTACCGACACGGCCGCCGTGCAGGTGTACATCACCATGACCGGGTCGGCGATTGCCGCCCAGCGTCTGCTCGCGCTCGATCCGGCCGAGGTCGCGGCGTGCACCATCCGGTTGGGCGACTTCTGCGACGACGTGACCGCGGCGGTGTGCGAGTGCCTGCCCGAGCTGATGGAGTTGTCGGATCCGTTGCTGGACATGTTCGCCGAAGCCCACGCCGTCCGCGATCGGCCGTTGTTCGTATCCTGAGTACGGATCCATTTTTTCTCTAGCGACAAGGAGTTCGACATGCCCCCGCACCTGATCGACGGTGAGCCCCACGACCACGGTTTGGATCGGCCCAAGCGCGCACGGGTGGCAGGTGACGCGCTGCGCGTCGGCATCGGTGGACCCGTCGGTTCCGGGAAGACGGCGTTGGTTGCTGCACTGTGCCGCGAACTGCGCGACGAACTTTCGCTCGCTGTACTCACCAACGACATCTACACCACCGAGGATGCGGACTTCCTGCGTCGGCACGCCGTGTTACCCGACGAGCGCATCACGGCGGTCCAGACCGGTGGATGCCCACACACCGCGATCCGAGACGACATCACGGCCAATCTCGACGCCATCGACGATCTGATCGACAACAACCCGCCCCTGGATCTGATTCTCGTGGAATCCGGTGGCGACAATCTGACGGCGACGTTCTCGTCCGGTCTGATCGACGTGCAGATATTCGTCGTCGACGTTGCCGGGGGAGACAAGGTGCCGCGTAAGGGCGGTCCCGGTGTGACTTTCTCCGACCTGTTGGTCGTCAACAAGACCGACCTCGCTCCGTACGTCGGAGCTGATCTCGGTGTCATGGAACGGGACGCGGCTCAGGTACGCGAGGGGCGCCCGACTGCGCTGATCTCCCTCACCGACGATCCGGCGGCGACCATGGTGCTCGAGTGGGTGCGGGAGCAGCTGAAGGTGATCGCCGACGCCGACGCGCACGCCCACACACACTGAGCGTCGATGCACACAGAGCTCTGCATCGACGCGAGCCGCAGCCGCAGCCCACGCATCACCTCGGTGGGCGGACTCGCCGGCCGACAGACCGGACCGGACACGGTTCACCTGATCGGAACGGCGGCAACTCCTCTCGGCGGCGACACCATCGTGGTCAGAATCTCGGTGGCGGCCGGCGCGCACCTGGAGGTGCGTAGCGTCGCAGCCTCGTTGGCGATGCCCGGTGGGCTGCATCGTCACTCCTCCGCGCAGTGGCACTTCGAGGTCGGTGCAGGTGCGTCGCTGGTCTTCGACCCGGAACCGATGGTCGTCGTCTCCGACGCCTCGCACTCGGTGATCAACACCGTTGTGCTGGAACAGGATTCGACGTTGTGGTTGCGAGAGCGAACGCAGATCGGCCGCTTCGAGGAAGCGTCGGGACAGTGGAGCAGTGCGATGCGATGCGACGTCGGAGGCAGCCCGCTGCTGCGTCATCGAGTGGAACTGGGCGCGGGATCGGTTGCGTACGACGCATTGTCGGCACCGCTGTCGATGTCCAGCACGCTGAGGTATCCCGATACCCGGGCGTCCGAGGTCGATCTCGCCGACGGGAGCGTCCGGCTGTCGCTGGCCGGAGGCGGTTCGCTGAGTACGTCGGTGGGGCGTCGTCTACAGCCCGTCGATTCGCTCGGCTGAGACAGAGCCCCGACAAACGAACGACGCACGGGCCGACGGTATGTCGTCGGCCCGTGCGTCGTAGTCGTAGCGACGGGTCAGCTGCTGATCAGCCTGCGGCCTTCTCGCGTTCCTGTTCCTGACCGGCTGCGTCCGTCTTGACGGCACCCGCACGTTCGAGAGAGTTGAGTTGCTCGATGGCCAATCGCGCGAACACCTGCTGTTCGGTCGACGCCATCTGCGCGCGGCCCTTGCCCAGGAACGTCACGAACCACGAGATGACAGTCGTGATGCGGCTGCGGTAGCCCACGAGGTAGTACAGGTGCAGAGCGAGCCACATGAGCCAGGCGATGAATCCACCGAACTCGAGCTTGCCGACCTTGGCGACGGCGTTGAATCGCGACACCGTCGCCATCGAACCCTTGTCGAAGTACTTGAACGGGGCCCGCTGCGCGGGATCGTCCTGGCCCTTGACCGATGCCTTGATCAGCTTGGCAGCGTAGGTCGCTCCCTGAATGGCACCCTGCGCCATGCCCGGAACGTCCTTGACCGACATCAGGTCGCCGACCACGAACACGTTCGGGTGACCCTTGACGGTGAGGTCCGGTTCGACCAGCACGCGTCCGGCGCGATCGGTCTCGGATCCGGACTGGTCGGCGAGCTGCTTGCCGAGTGGGCTGCCCTGCACGCCTGCGGACCAGACCTTGCACTGCGCCTCGATGCGACGCGTCGTGCCGTCCTTCTCCTTGACGGTCAGGCCGTCGTTGTCGACGTCGGTGACCATCGCGTTGAGCTGGATTTCCACGCCGAGCTTCTCGAGCCGCTCGGCGGCCTTGCGGCCGAGCTTCTCACCCATCGGCGGCAGCACGGCCGGCGCGGCGTCGAGCAGGATGACGCGGGCGTCACGCGGATCGATGTTGCGGAAAGCTCCGTCGAGGGTGCGATCGGCGAGCTCGGCGATCTGCCCGGCGAGCTCGACACCGGTGGGACCCGCGCCGACGACCACGAAGGTCATGAGGCGGTCCTTCTCCTCTTGATCGTCGGAGAGTTCGGCCTGCTCGAACGCTCCGAGGATGCGTCCGCGCAGTTCGAGTGCATCGTCGATGGTCTTCATGCCGGGCGCGAACTCGGCGAAGTGATCGTTGCCGAAGTAGGACTGCTGTGCGCCTGCCGCGACGATGAGGCTGTCGAACGGAGTGACGGTGATGCGTTCGAGGAGCTTGGACGTCACCGTCTTGGCCTCGAGATCGATGTTCAGCACGTCTCCGAGCAGTACCTCGGCGTTCTTCTGCTTGCGCAGGATGACGCGGGTGGTGGGAGCGATCTCGCCGACGGACAGGATTCCGGTCGCGACCTGGTAGAGGAGAGGCTGGAAGAGGTGGTGTGTCGTCTTGGCGACGAGGGTGATGTCGACGTCGGCTTTCTTGAGCGCCTTGACGCCGAACAGACCTCCGAACCCGGAACCGATGACGACGACGCGGTGACGCTTCGATTCGAGCGGTTGGATGCTCATTACCTGCTCCCTAACGATTGCTGTGTGAGGTCAACGGTAGTCGCCATCCATCTCGACGTCTCGGCGAGGTGGTCGTCTCCTCGGTTGCCTCTGGTACCTATCGACCGGCTGCTGCTCGCTTGGCAAGTTCCACGGTCGCGGCTCGCAGTTCGGCAGCCGAGTCGATCGGTGTCGCGTAACCGACCCGGGTGTACGCGATTCCGCGTGGCGTGTGCACCTTCAGATCCAGTCCGTAGCGGTCCGCGGCCGTGCACTCGGCGGACGTGGCATCGGGGAAGCCGCCCAGTTTGCGGGCCATCGCGTTCAGCGACGACGCGTGATCGGCGTTGAGGTGCTCGATCGCGTACCCCGAGGTGGGCGACACCGGATCGGGCACAGCCTCGGAATACGCCTCGGCAGTTGCTGAATCCATCCGCCCGTATCCACCGACCCACCGGACCCGATGCACGCGCATGACCCACAGCGTGAAGTCGCTGTAGTCCACGTAGTACTTCGCTGCCGGCACCGCTTCGAGATGCGCGTCGCGGGCAGCCGCAAGCTCATCGCCCTCGGGCCGCTCGACGACGCCGGCGAGGGTGATGCGGCCCGACGCCAGCGGATCGGTCTGCGATTGCGGTGCCACGATCGACAGGCTCATCCGTTGATCGCCCGCGAGGTTGCGTCCGTGCTCGGCCATGCGCGAGACACACAGAACCGGAGCGCCGTCGAGCAATCCGTACGTGACGAACGATGCCCAGGGATCGCCGTCCGCGGTCAGGCTCGCGAGGGTTGCGGTGTTCGTCGACGCCGCGATCGTGCGTGCTTCCTCGGCCGCGGACGGCCGGCGGTCGTCGACGACCGGTGCCAGGGGAGGAGGGACGGACGGGGCGTCACCGGGATCGCCGTGATCGAGTGCCATGCGCAGAAGCTTACGACGATGACCTACAGGAGGTCTCGGGCATGAACGAGCGCGTCGGCGACGAGTGCGACACCGAGCACGACGAAGATGACGCGCACCGTCGGCGGGCCGTACCGGGTGAGGGCTCGCACGGTAGCGGTGAATGCCCGCCTGGAGCGTCGACTCTTCCTCGACGCCAGAATCAGCACGAGGATGGGCGGTAGTAGCCCGATCAGGCAGTAGACGACGACGATGCCCGGCCACCACTGCGGGCGGGGATCGTAGGTCGAGAGCATCGTCAGCCCGGCGAGATACGGCACGGCCGTCGGGCCCTGCACCAGGCCGATCGTCAGTCCGGTCAGGGCGACGACGGGGATGCTGGAGCCGGCTCTGGCGGCCCAGGCCGGTGGGCGGCGTTCGGCGGTGCGCAGAGCACCGAGACCGATCAGCACCAGCCCGACCACCAGCTCGGTGCGATACCGGAGCGTGGCAGTGATGGTGATGTCGAACAGATCGGTTAAGAAGTCGATGCCGAGAACGGTGAGGATGCCGAACGTGGTCGTTGCCGTGAACACTCCGCCGACGAACGCCAGCCCGGCTCGGAAAGGAGACCGGCGGGTGGTTCTCGAATGCACAGCGATGGCAGCGGTCACGCCGATCAGCAGCACGTCGAGTGAATCGAGTAGTGCAAATCCGACAAGCGCAAGCAGCAAGGTCACCATGGAGGGTCCAGGATATCGGTCAGTCGAAGGTGACCTTCTCGGTGACGACGGCCTCGGCGGTCCGGCCGGGAATCGGTTGCACGTCAGCTCCCCACGTACGCGGCCAAGTGCTTGCCCGTCAGGGTCGAACCGTCCGCCACCAGATCGGACGGCGTGCCCTCGAACACGACCAGTCCGCCGTCGTGTCCGGCACCGGGACCGAGATCGATGATCCAATCGGCGTGGGCCATGACGGCCTGATGATGCTCGATGACGATCACGGACTTGCCGGAGTCGACCAGCCGGTCCAACAGCCCGAGGAGCTTGTCGACATCGGCGAGGTGCAATCCGGTGGTGGGTTCGTCGAGAACGTAGATCCCGCCTTTGTCGGCCATGTGCGTCGCCAGCTTGAGGCGTTGGCGTTCTCCACCCGACAGCGTGGTCAACGGCTGGCCGATCTTCAGGTAGCCCAATCCGACGTCGTTCAAGCGTTGCAGAATCCTGTGTGCCGGGAGCAGTTTCGCCGGCCCGTCGGAGAAGAACTCCTCGGCCTCTGCGACCGACATCGACAACACCTCGTCGATGTTGCGCCCGCCGTAGTGGTACTCGAGTACCGATGCCTGGAATCGCTTGCCCTCGCACTCCTCGCACGTCGTGGCCACCCCGGCCATCATCGCGAGGTCGCTGTAGAGGACACCAGCGCCGTTGCACGTCGGGCACGCGCCTTCGGAGTTCGAGCTGAACAACGCGGGTTTGACGGCGTTCTCCTTGGCGAACGCCTTGCGGATCGGTTCGAGCAACCCGGTGTACGTCGCGGGGTTGCTCCGCCGCGACCCGCGTATCGCCCCCTGATCGACCGACACCACATCGTCTGTCCCCGAGAGCGATCCGTGAATGAGCGAACTCTTGCCCGAGCCTGCGACGCCGGTGACGACAACCAGTACACCGAGTGGAACGTCGACGTCCACGTCGCGCAGATTGTGGGAGTCCGCGCCGCGGATTTCGAGTACTTCGGAGAACTCGCGCACCGATTGCTTCAATGATGCCCGATCGTCGAGATGCCGACCGGTGACGGTGTCGCTCTGCCGCAATCCGTCGACGGTGCCCTCGAAACAGACGTGCCCGCCCGCGCTTCCCGCACCGGGGCCCAGATCGACGACGTGATCTGCGATGGAGATCGTCTCGGGCTTGTGCTCGACCACGAGTACGGTGTTTCCCTTGTCGCGCAACTGAAGCAGCAGGTTGTTCATCCGCTCGATGTCGTGGGGATGCAGACCGGTGGTCGGCTCGTCGAACACGTACGTCACGTCGGTCAACGAGGATCCGAGGTGGCGAATCATCTTGGTGCGCTGGGCCTCTCCACCGGACAACGTTCCCGACGGACGATCCAGGCTCAGGTAGCCGAGCCCGATCTCGACGAACGAGTCGAGAGTCTCGCCGAGTGTGGTCAGCAGTGGTGCCACCGACGGTTCCTTCAGGCCGCTCACCCACTTCGCCAGGTCGCTGATCTGCATCGAACATGCGTCGGCGATGTTGACGCCCTTGATCTTCGACGACCGAGCACCTTCGTTGAGCCTGGTTCCGAGGCAGTCCGGGCAGGTGGTGAAGGTGATCGCACGTTCGACGAAGGCGCGGATGTGGGGCTGCATGGCGTCGACGTCCTTGGACAGGAACGACTTCTGAATCTGCGGCACGAGCCCCGAGTAGGTCAGATTGATGCCGTCGACCTTGATCTTCGTCGGTTCGCGATAGAGCAGGTCGTCGAGTTCCTTCTTGGTGTACTTCGCGATGGGCTTGTCCGGGACGAAATACCCGCAGCCGCGGAATATTCGGCCGTACCAGCCCTCCATGCTGTAGCCGGGGATCGTGATCGCGCTCTCGTTGAGCGACTTGCTCGCGTCGTAGAGAGCAGTGAGATCGAAGTCGCTGACGGAGCCTCTGCCCTCACAGCGTGGGCACATGCCACCGGTCACGGTGAAGGACTTCTTCTCTGTGGTCTGCCTGCCGCCCTTGTCCACCTTGTACGCACCTGCACCGGACACCGACGCGACGTTGAACGAAAAGGCTTGTGCGGAGCCGATGTACGGCTTTCCGATTCGGCTGAACAGAATCCGCAGCATGGCGTTGGCATCGGTTGCGGTGCCGACGGTGGAGTGAGGATTGGTGCCCATGCGCTGTTGATCGACAATGATGGCCGTTGTGAGTCCGTCCATGACGTCGACATCCGGGCGGCCGAGCGTGGGCATGAATCCTTGTACGAAGGCACTGTAGGTCTCGTTGATCATGCGTTGTGATTCGGCCGCAATCGTACTGAAGACCAGCGAGCTCTTTCCTGACCCGGAGACCCCGGTGAACACGGTCAGTCGCCGCTTGGGTAGCTCCACATCGATGTCCTGGAGATTGTTCTGCCGCGCCCCCTGAACACGAATCGAATCGTGACTGTCGGCAGCATGCCGTGCCGAGCCCTCCGAGACCTTCTTCGTCGCCATGAGCAGTCACGCTAGTCGTACCGAAACGTGCTCGCTTCTCGATTCCTGATCGAATCCGGTGGCCGACAGGGCCGCGTCGAGTCGGCTCAGGTCGGCCGCCGAGGATGCGAGAAGTGGGCGTCGCACGGTCGCGTCGGAGATGACGCCGATCCTGGCGAGCGCGGCCTTGGCCATGATGGCCCCCTGCGTCGTGCGCATGACGGCGTCGGTCAACGGCAGGAGCGATCGCTGTACTGCGTTCGCTCGGTCCAGGTCGCCGACGCGGATTGCCGCGATCAGCTCGGCGTAGCGGTCTGCCACGACGTTTCCGGTGACGCTGACCAATCCTGTTGCACCGGAGGCGAGGTAGGGCAGTGCGAGTTCGTCGATTCCGCAGTAGTAGGCGAGATCCGTCGAGGACATGACGGTCATGGCCTCGTACAGATCACCCTTGGCGTCCTTGACGGCAGCGATGAGGGAGTGGTGAGAGAGCTCGACGAGCGTCGACGCCTCGATCGCCACACCTGTGCGCGCCGGGACGTCGTACACCATGACCGGTAGCCCACCTGCCTCGGCGATGGCGACGATGTGTTCCGCAATGCCGGCCTGGGTGGGGCGCGAATAGTAGGGAGCGGTGATCAGCAGGGCGTCGGCACCGGCTGCCGCTGCGGACCGAGCCATCTCCATCCCCGTGGAGGTGTCGTTGGTGCCTATTCCAGCGATCACGCGAAGAGCGTGATCGCGATGCCCGCAGGCGCGAGCGATCAGCTGCGAGATCTCGTGGCCCGTCAAGGTCGGTGCTTCACCGGTTGTTCCGGCGATCACGACGCCATCGCATCGCCTGGCCGACAGGTGCGTGAGAAGAGCATCGACGCCCGCAAGGTCGAGTGAACCATCGGGGTGCATCGGGGTCGCCATGGCGACGAGGTTCGTACCGAAGATCGTCGAGGCCGGCGACCGATTGGTGTTCATGCTCCGAGTGTGGACCGCTCGATACCTGAGGTCCAGCGATGCATTTGCGGCATTACTGCGTACTGTTCCTTCATGATCGATACCAGCGCCCTGCACGCACTGCGCGCTGTGGCGGCACTCGGCACTCTTGCGCGGGCCGCCGACGAGCTCGGCTACACCTCCTCGGCGATCTCTCAGCAGATCAAACGACTCGAACGGCAGATCGGCACCCCGGTACTGGCGCCGGCCGGCAGAGGCGTGGTGCTCACCCCCGCAGGTCGGGCGGTGGTCGAGTCCGCGGGGGAGGTGTTCGCCGCTCTGGAACGCTGCGTCGAGGCCGCTCGATCCGCCGACGGGGGCGTCGCTCGTGGGGTCGTTCGGTTGGTCGGCTTCTCGACCGCGGTGCGTGGATTGGTGGCTCCCGCGCTGATCGAGCTGGATCGACGGTATCCCGATCTGACGGTGCACATCAGCGAGGAGGATCCGGATCGTGCACTGCACAGCGTCTATGCCGGGACCGCAGATTTGGCGCTGGTGCACGATGCAGACGGGGTATCGGCACCCGCTCCTCCCTCGGTCGTTCGACAACCCATTCACCTGGACTTCGGCGACGTGATCATGAAGCGAACCCACCCTCTCGCCCGACGCGAGACCGCGTTGACCCATGCCGAACTCGCGCGGTACCCGTGGGTGACGAGCCCGGCCGGGACGGTCTGTCACCAGTGGTTTCGGCGGCTGTTCGCCGAGACATCCGCCGAGATCGATGTTCGCCATCTCGTCGACGATTTCTCCACGCAACTTTCGCTGGTCGAAGCGGACGACGTGCTCGCTCTCGTGCCTCGCCTCGCGCGTCCGGTGCTCGGTGCCGGTCTTGTCGCGGTTCCGCTCGAGCGCGCTCCCGCTCGTGAGGTGCAGGCCGCGTGGCGGCGCAGCGCCGATGCCAGCCCGGCAATTCATGCCGTGCTGGGCGTCCTCGGTGCGGCCTCGCGCTGAGTGGTCAGAACGACCAGCTGGCCGGTCGCTCGCGTCATGGCCACGTACCTGTCGACGGCACCGGCGATTCCTGATCCGAACGAATCCGGGTCGATGAGCACGACCAGATCGAATTCGAGGCCCTTCGACGACTGCGGTGTCAGCGAGCGGATGCGCTCCGACGGGACAAACGTGGGATCGCCGATGACGCAGGCGATTCCGTCGATGTTCGACTCCACCCAGCGATCGAGTATCGACGCCAGCTGCGCCGCGTCTCCGTACTCGACGGGCACTCCGGTACTGCGGATGGAGACCGGGACGTTCGCGTCCGGTAGCGCTGCACGGATCACCGGCTCGGCTTCGGCCATGACTTCCTGCGGGGTGCGGTAATTGACACCGAGGGTGGCAATCCTGACCCGGTCGAGTCCGACCCGTCGAAGTCGTTCGCGCCAGGACTCGGCGAATCCCAGACGCGCTTGCGCGCGGTCTCCGACGATGGTGATGCTGCCCGACGGGCACCGGCGCAGGACCATGTGCCATTGCGCGTCGGTCAATTCTTGCGCCTCGTCGACGACGATGTGTGCGAACGGCCCCGCCAAGGGGTCCGACGGGATCTGCTCGAAGCCCGCCGAATCGACGAGCGCATCGCGAATTCCGTCCTGCCGCAACTGCGCAGCCATCATCTCGTCGTCGTCGGCGGCCATGAGTTCATCGACGACGCGGTCCATTCGCGCGCGTTCGTGTACAGCTGCCAGATCCCGACGCCGAGTGCGCCGTGCATGTTCAGGATCTCCCAGCCGCATTCGTGCGGCGTCGAGCAGCGGGAGATCGGCCACCGTCCATCGCGTCGGATCGGGTCGTTGTAGTGCGTGGACGTCCTCGGGGGCGAGCCAGGGTGCGCACGAGCGAAGGTACGCCGACACGCTCCACAGGTCTGCGACGAGGTCGGGAGCATCGATGATCGTCCAGGATCTTTGCAGCTCCGCGCGTAGAGACTCGTTGTTCTGCAGTGACTTTCGTATGTCGGTCGGGGCCTCGTCGCCGTCGTGGCGGTCCATCAGAATCGTCAGCAGCAATTCCCAAACTTGTTCACGAGCCTCGTTGTGTGGAGTGCCGGGGTCGGGTGCCTCGAAGGCCTCGGCCCAATCGGCCGCAGTCAATGTCAGATCGGCCCATTCGGTCTCCACGATCATGGTCCGAGTCGGTGGCTGCTCGTAGAACGCAACGGCCGCGTCGATCGCCACGCTCATGCTCTCGGTCGCCTTCAATTGCGCCACAGAAGGATTCGTCTCGTCGATCGCGTTCGTTCCTTCGGCGACGAGATCTCGAAGAGTACAGGTCTGCACACCGTCCTCGCCCAGACTCGGTAGGACGTCGGAAACGTAGGCGAGGTACGGCTCGTGTGGGCCGATGAACAGCACGCCGCCGCGGCTGTGTCCGAGACGCGTCTCCGCATACAGCAGATACGCGGTGCGATGCAGTGCGACCACGGTTTTCCCGGTTCCAGGACCACCGTCGACGACCAGCGCGCCGCGGGCGTCCGCTCGAATGATCGCGTCTTGATCTGCCTGAACGGTGCTCAGCACGTCACGCATTCGCGGTGAACGTGCCGTACCCAGACTGGCGATGAAGGCGGACTGATCGTCCAGCGCAGCTTCGGTGATCGGTTCGGTCAGATCGAACACCTCGTCCCAGTAGTCGGTGATGGTGCCGTTCGTCCACCTGTATCGACGACGACTTCGCAGCCCCATGGGATTGGCGTGAGTGGCGCCGAAGAAGGGTTCGGCTGCGGGGGAGCGCCAGTCGACGAGGAGTTGCTCGCCTGCAGTTCCCAGCAGTCCGAGTCGTCCGATGTATACCGGCTCCTCCGCGTCGGTGGTCACGACGCGACCCAGGCACAGATCGACTCCGTACCGACGCAGTGAACGGAGACGGCCGCCCAAGCGGTGTATCTCGAAGTCGCGTTCCATCACTTCTCGGCCCATACGGCCCGACGACTTCTGCGCTGCCTCCAGCCGTGCCGACGTGTCGAGACGAGACTTCTCGATACTCGAGCGAATAGCTGAAAAGTGTTGCTCGTCTTGGCCGATCAATGCCGAGTCACGCTTGCGCGCGAGATTGTCGGGTAGGTCGAAAACACTCGGGTACGCATGTTTCACGGGACTCCGATCGATTGCTACGTGGCTGCAGCGTGCAATTCTGAGCCCTGTACGGGGTCTTGCCGCAAGCCCCTGGGTGCGCTATACATTGAAAGGGGAAAAGAAGTAACAGTCGCTCTCGATCCCGTCCGCGATCATCGGTGCCGACGAAACCGGCTGTGAATCAAGTGATTCGGAATCGAGATCAGGCCACGGGTCCGGCGAACTTGCCCTCGTGGTCGGGGTTCATCGATCGCCGAGAAGCAGATCGGCGATGGCTCCGGCACCGACCGGCCGACCCAAGAGGTATCCCTGCGCGAAGTCGCAGCCGGTGGCGGCCAGTGCGTCGAGTTGCTCCTCGGTTTCGACACCCTCGCCGACGACGGTGACGTCGAACGCGCGGGCGAGCGAGACGATTGCCGAGACGATCGCACGTGCCCGAGGGGCCGGCAGCCGGGCTATGTACGACTTGTCGATCTTGAAGCACTCGAACATGGGGTAGCGGTCGAGATACGACATGGAGCTGTGGCCTTTGCCCATGTCGTCGAGTAGGAGAGCCACCCCCATGGCGTGCAGTGCGGAGACGGTGTCGGCGACCCGTTCGGTGTCGGCGACCCACACGGTTTCGGTCACCTCGAGGCCGAGAGCGAAGGCGGGCAGTCCCGTCTCTTTCAGTACCGAGGCGACCTCGGTGGGAAAATCGGGATCGCGGAGTTGAAGCGCGCTGACGTTGACGCGGACCACGATGTCGGAGAACGTTCGCCACCGCGCCGCGGCCGTGCATGCGGTACGCAGCGCCCACGCGCCCAAAGGAGTTGCAAGACCAGTTCTTTCGGCGACTCCGACGAACTCGCTGGGGTCGATGGGCCCGAGTTCGCGGTGATCCCAGCGGGCGAGCGCCTCCACGGCAACGATCTTCCGTGTGGCGATGTCCACCAACGGTTGGTAGGCGAGAGTGAGTTCATCGGCGAGCAGGGCCGCTCGGAGATCGATCGACAGTGACCTGATGCGATCCGCGTCGTAGAGATCGGTGGGATCGAACACTGCATGCCCACCGGTACCACTGTCCTTTGCGCGGTACATGGCCAAGTCGGCGCGGTGGATCAGCTCGTGCCGACTCGAATTCGGTTCGGACACCGCGATACCGATGCTGGCGCTCAAGGGGATGGGCACGTCTTCGGCGGAGAAGGGAACGGCGATGGAACTCGAGATGTGTCGAGCGAGTTCCTCCGCGTGAGCAACGCTGTCGACGCCTTCGCAGACGATCAAGAATTCGTCTCCGCCCAGGCGCGCGATGGTGTCGGCGTCTCTGATGGCCGAGGCGAGCCGTTCGACGAACTTGACCAACGCTCTGTCCCCGGCGTCGTGTCCCAGGCTGTCGTTGATGATCTTGAAGTCGTCGATGTCGAGTAGAAGCAGTGCTACGGTGCCTGACTGTTGTCTGGCGCGGTCCAACGCCGAATCTATGACCTCGTACGCGAGGGTGCGGTTCGGCAGACCTGTCAGGGCGTCGTGCGTGCTACGTCGTCGCAGTTGGAGTTCGAGGTCGATGCGTCGTATCGCCGCGGATACGATGCCGGCCACCGAACTGAGAAACGATACTTCTTCGTCACGATAGAGGCGGGCCTCGGCGCTGTGGATGGAGAGAACTCCCCATGCTTTTCCGGCGGCGGTGAAGATGGGGACTCCGACGCCGCTGCGGAGGCCGAGAGAGATCATCGTGTCGGTACGGAAACGCTTTTCGGCGTGACTGTCGTTGCACACGACAGGCTCCGAGAGCGTCAGGACGAATCCCACCAACGAACCGTTCCCGGACGGAACGTTCTGACGCAAGCCGAGTGCACCGCTGGCCGCGTCCATGGTCAAGTACGGATCGGCCGGGTGCTCGAGATGGGCGATGGCGGAGTTGCCCACGCCGATCAAGGTGGCGGCTGTGTCGGTTGCTGCGGTGAGCAACCTGGGTAGCTCGGCGATGACGGCGAATCGGCTCAGATCGGCGAGAGCCTTCTGCTCCAGCGCGTGACGACCGGCGATCACCGCGTCGGCCGCCATCCTGGCACTGCGCTGTTCCACCGTGTGTCGGTGCCTGATGGTGGATGCGACCACGTCGGGGCCACCGTCGTCACGACTGATCACGTAGGAAGACACCACGACCGGCATGCCGGTACCGGTCACGTGGTGGCGCAGCTCGCAGTAGCCCTCCCACTTGCCTTCGGAGAGCAGACCGGCGGCGATGTCGTCGGTGAGATCGAGTCCGTCGGAAGTCAGCAGATCCAAGGCCGACAGCTGGCCGATATCGGCCACGTCCGAGACCCCGATCAGCTCCGAACCCGCCGGATTGATGTACAGAATCTTCCCCGTGAAATCGGACAGCGCAACGAAATCAGGGGAGCGTTCCAGAAAGGATCGAAGACTCACCGGATCGCCCGGGAGATCGAACATCGGCCCTCCGATCCGTGTCGCCCGGGATACGTGCGGCTCCGGGTCCATGTTATTCGTCGTTCGTGGCCAGTGTGCCCGAACAGCCCGTGCCGGGTATCAGTCTGTCCATTGTCGTGCCTCGACGGTATGTCGAGCGACGAAGAGCGCCATATTTCCCACCATCGTGACCTCTACCTGCTCGAATCTGTCGGCCAGGACTTCTCGTAAGCCAGGCAGATCGTCGCGCCGTTCACCGCACGCCTTGTACGTCTGTTCGACGCCGATCGCTGGCGATCCGAACAACCCGGGCACCGCACAACCGTCCGCAGTCCGGCACCAACGCTGTCCGGCACGAACGCGACCGACGAATGGATGCGACGTCGTCCCCGAAAATGGTTGTCGCCGTTGATGATTACGGTCATCTGATGGAAGTGAGCGCAGAGTGCAGGGGAGTGAGGTCGATTCGTCGTTGTGCGGCCGACCCCAGCTGATGGCTGTGTCGGTCGGACAACGGGCAGTCTGTTGTCGCCGATGGCGGTGATCGGATTCAGGCTCGGCGTCGCCGGTACAGCGGCGATTCGTTCGGATGCTGGGTGGTGGAAATTGCACCCGATGACATGCAGTTCAGCCCAATTCGGGTGTGGCACCGAAGGTCGGACTCCACGTCATGAGGGGCGGTCGCGACGGCGATGGTTCCGGGTGGCCGTGGGCGATGACATGAAGTTCGGCGATATGAGCATCGAACGCCTCCCGTCCGGCACCTGTCAGCTTCACCCACGTCACTCTCCTCGAGTCCGAACGTGACAGCGACGCAGTCTTCTTCATCGAGACGTAGCCCGCGTCGGAGAGCGCTTTGAGATGTTTCGACAGCGACGCGTCGCTGATCTCGAGTGTGTCGCGTATGACCGCGAAGTCGATTTCGTCGATTCGCCGCAGAATTCCGCAGACGCGCAGGCGGATTGGAGCATGTATGACGGAATCGAATTTCGGCCCGAAACCGGGATCTTCGGTCACGATCAGTTACTCCTGGACCGGCGGCCGGTGAGCTGCCGGACGCCTCCAGCGTGCAGATGGGTTCGGTACACGCCGTCGAACAGACGACCGCCGAACAGCACGACGACGAAGCACACGGCCTGCGGCACAAGTACCCACCACGCAGACAGTGACGCCACCACACCGTAGGACACGCTCAACAAGCCGAGCACGCTCACCAGGAGCCCGATGAGAACACCCCATCCCACCATGCCTACTGCCGCCGGTCGCACCCCGGATATCCGGGGGTAGAGCAGAGCCAATGTCGCGGCTGCCGCTACCGGGAGAGCGGCGAATGCGGCACCCACGTTGCTGTCCGGCAATACCGGCGTTCCTACGTGCAGAGCGGTCACGGCGGCGAAGACCGGGTAGAACCAGGACGGTGCAGCGAGACGATCTGCGAGGGAGACGCGATCGGCGTGGAGCGCATCCAGAAGATCGCGCACGTCGTCCGGCGACTGATTGCTTTCCATGTTGGCAACTCTAACACTTTCCGTCTAGGCAAGTGTTACGTTGAATCCTGAAAGTACACCGCGCACATCCATGGAGGGTCATGAAGAAGCATCCGGTCGTCACTCGTTCACTCGTCCTCGCCAGCGCGCTCACAGCCGTGATCGGTACCAGCGCCGCGCAAGCCGGTGCCCAGGAGAGATACTTCTCGCCGCAACAACGGATTTACACGCTCGCCGAGGTTCCCCAATGTCTCGGCGGTACCGTCGATGTGAATGTCCAGAGCGGCTACGCGCCCAACGAGATTCGTGCGAATTTCACCACCCACCTGTACAGCCCGGCATGGGCCGGATCAGCCGACTACGAGTGTTATCTGAGCATCTATGCGGATTGGCGTAACCACGACACAGGACTCAGCGGAACCGCCGAGCAGCGGGTGGCGAGCTGGCGGTTCCAGGGCCCCAATGTGGCAAACCCTTACGTGGACATCGAGACAGGGGAGGGGCCGCTTACGGTCACCTTCAGAACGAGTGCCGCGCATACACCGAGCCCCACCTTCGAGGTGCCGGCCCGCTGAACAGCGCCGAACCGGCTTCCGGCGGGCGAGAGCCGTGACGTCTTCATGTCGACTCGAAAGAGAAAAGAGAAAACGTGACAATTGCTCGGAAGTCAGTTGTTCTGGTCGCGACTGTGTGCGGATTGGCCCTAGGTGGTTGTGCGAGTGGCGATTCGGACACCAGTGCCGCGCCGGACACGACACGTGTGCCCGCTGGGACGACGACGTCGGCCGCGGGGACGAGCACCGAGTCGTCGGTTGTGGCCGAGCCGCCGACTCGGCTCGAGGCCGAATCCCCACAGAAATCTGCAGTCGCTCCGTCGACGCGAACGCCGGAGGAAGCAGCGGACCTGGTGCCGGGTGGTGGTGGTGCGATCTTGCAGCCGTCGGGAGACGAAGCAGGCAACGTCGATCCCGTGACGTTCCGGACGGGGAGTGACAAATACAACTTCACGTCGCCGACGGGCAACATTCACTGCGGCATCTGGGACGCCGACGGGCCCGAGGGGCGAGTGGGATGTCAGGCCGTGGACGGCAGAAATCCTTTCGACGGACCGCAATGCTCGAACGCCGAGAACGACAAGGTCGCTGTTCGCGTAACCGCGGCGGGCTCGGAAAGCATGTGCACGACACAGGGCATCTACGTGGATGCGAACGCCCCAATACTCGAGTTCGGCCAGGTGCTGTCGGTCGAGGACGTGGTGTGCCGGTCCGGGCCCGACGACATAATCGGGTGTACCGCACCCACGGGCGGATTCACGTTCTCCCGAGGTATCAACTACACCTACTGATTCGGACGTTGCGGGGTGTGAGTCGACAGTCCACACTTGGACCCACCATGACGAACTACGATCTGCGCGCCAACCCACGGAAATTGCGGCCGCGGCCAGCGGTCCCGCGCGAGGTGGCGGTCGAGCTGACGTCCAGCGGGGTGCCTGTTGCCGAGCGCGACTTCTTCGTCGAGGAGTTCCGCGGGGTCACGATCGTGATCGCCCTTCCCATGGTGAGCGTCGCGGCTCTGGAAGCAGTGGAACGGACGGTCGGTGAGTTCGGCACTGGCGACACGCGATTCATATTCGTGGTTCCGGCCGACCATGCTCCGGAAGTCACCGCTGCAGTCGGTGGTGTGGCCATGGCCGGTGCGACTGTCTGGAACGACGAGTCCGTCGCCCGTCTGTGGCTCGCAATCGCGGACTCGGAATGCGTCGTGATCGGGGCGGAGGCGGCCGCTGTCGCGCGCACTGCCGGCACCGTGTCTGCGAGCGTGCGGGCATCGAAAATGGTCCTGACCGATCCGGGCGGGGGTTGGGGTAATCCTCCTCGTAGCTTCGCCGACATCGACCTGCACCGCGAGCGCCTGGTCGCCCACCTGGCCGAACGGGGGCTCGACAATTTCCCCCCAGCCGCCGAGGCAGCACTTGCCGGTGGTGCATACAGCGTAAACCTCTGTCGTGCTGAGGATCTCGAATTCGAGCTGTTCACATTCGACGGCCGAGGGACCGTCCTGACCCAAGGCCGCTACCTGCACTTGGCCTCGCTACAGGTGGACGACTTCCCGGCGATAGAGGCTTTGGTGGCACAGGGAGTGCGAGAAGGGGTTCTCAAGCAGCGCAGTCGGATCGAGATTGCCAGGATGGCTGTCGGTGGGCTCGGTGCTCGGGTACTGCGCACGGGGCACCTCGCCGGCATCGTCGGACTCGAGGTGGACCGTTACGCCGGAACCGGATTCGGCGAAGTGTCCGGCTTGATCACCGTTGCCGAGTTCTCCGGACTGGGAGCAGGCGGCTTGTTGATGGACGGATTGTTGGAGGTCTGCCGCACGAAAGGCATCTCGACCCTGTTCGCGGTCACGGTCAGCGGTGAGGCCGCGGAGTTCTTCGCCAAACGCAGTTTCGTCGAGGTCGGGCATCAGGATGTGCCTGCAGCGAAGTGGGAGGACTACGACGCCGATCGGCTCGAGTCTGCTCGCTGTTTTCTACGATCCGTCTGAATATTTGCGAGGAGTGTTTTACCCGGGTGGACCTGGTGTTGACACTCCCCTTGGGGGAGGCATCACCGTGGGGTCATGACCACACAATGGGATGGACTCCCGGACAACGTGAAGAAGTTCATGACCGCACTCGACTCCAAGCAAGGCGCTCGCGGGCTCTCCGTATTCACCGCGGATGCCGTGGTAACCGATGAGGGCCACGACTACTCGGGCCGAGACGAGATCGAGGCCTGGCTGATCGCCTCGGTCAGTGAGAGTGAGTACACCTACACGAGCAAGTTCACCGAAGCGACCACGTCCGGCACAACTGTCGACGTCGAGCAGCATCTGGAAGGCAACTTCCCCGGGGGAGTCGTCGACCTGCACTACCGCTTCACGCTCGACGGCGCGCTGATTCAGCGGCTGGTGATCGAGCCATGAGCAAGCGATGGTTCATCACCGGTGGCACACCCGGCGGTTTCGGCATGGCGTACGCCGAGGTGGCGCTGGAGGCGGGGGACCGCGTGGTACTCACCGCCCGGCGTCCGGAGGAATTGGCGTCGTGGGCCGATTGTTACGGTGACCGCGTTCTCGTCGTGCCCATGGATGTCACCGACGCGGCGCAGGTGCTCCGCGCGGTACACACGGCCGAGGAGCATTTCGGCGGTATCGACGTGCTGGTCAACAACGCCGGTCGCGGCTGGTACGGATCGATCGAGGGAATGGACGAGTCCTCGATACGGGCGATGTTCGAGCTGAACTTCTTCGCCGTGCTGTCCGTCACGCGCGCAGTGCTACCAGGTATGCGCACTCGCGGAAGCGGGTGGATCGTCAACGTGTCCTCGGTGGCCGGGCTTCTGGCGGCGGTCGGATTCGGCTACTACAGCGCCACGAAATACGCGATCGAGGCCGTCACCGACGCGCTGCGCCAGGAAGTTGCCGAGCACGGCATCTCCGTGTTGGCAGTCGAACCGGGCGCTTTCCGCACGAACGCTTACGCCGGATTCGCCGACGAGCCCATCGCGGAGGCCATTCCGGAATACCGCGAGATGCTGGAACAGGTGCGGGCCGACTTCGTCGACATGAACGGGGTGCAACCGGGAGACCCGCATCGCGGTGCCCGTGCAGTGGTCGCAGCGATGGCCCAGAACCCACCGCCACACCGGCTGATCCTGGGCAACAGCGGATACGACGCCGTGATCGACGCGCTGGAACAAAATCTGAGCGACATCCGGTCGAACGAAACACTGTCTCGCAGCGTGGATTTCCCCGCCTAGCCAGGCCCGCTGAAACAGAGAGGTATTGCGCTGCAACTGACGTAGAGCCGGGAGTTCCGTCTAGTTGACATAATGTTGATTATCGGCAAAATGGAGCAGCAGTTCAGGGGTGTCGACGGACGCTGCGGCGGTTCGATTCCTGTGGCCGACCTATTCACAACGCTTCCGCGTCGAACGCTGTGTGCACGTCCCACGAACGCTGCGGCGGACACTCGGCGCTGTTGTCCAACGGGCAGCTCCTCGCGACGGTTGATTGAAATGTGTGGATTCGGATGAACAGTGTGGATCCGATGGAGCTTGCGCCACTCTCTTGCATTCCCCTCGTCCCCGCTCCACCGTTCCGAATCGTCACAGTGACGATTCGGAACGGTGGAGCGGGGACGAGCAGACCGCGGTCCAGTGGCCGAGTCGGTGTCTCTCCCCTGGCCTTCCCATATTCCAGGCGGGATCGGTCAGGGATGCTCGTCGAGCGGTACCGGTTTCGTGGTCGGCCGAGGGACCTTCTCGGACTGCGAGGTGCCGAGGTCGGAGTCGCTTTCGTCGCCGACGGGATCGGGCGAAGTGGTGGCCACCTGATCCGCCAATTCCAACCCCGCACCTGCATAGACATTGAACGCGATGTCCACACCGTGCTCCTTGGCCCACTGCACTTCGTCGTCGTAGCGGGCCACTGCCGCAACTGTTCCGCTGAACCCGGATTCGCGCAGACAGGCGAGTGCTGTGACATTGGCACCGTGACGCGGCATCGCGAGCACGGCAATGCGTACCGACTCGGAATGCCGTAGTTGATGCCAGAAATCGAGATCGGTTGCGTCCCCTTCGATGACTCGTAATCCCTGATCGGCCAGGCGACGAATGCGAGGCCCGTCGTAGTCGACTCCTACGGCATCGAGGCCGTAGTGATCGGTGAGCCGCTGATATGCCGCGAACCCGACACGCCCCATTCCGATCACGACCACCTCGGCGTCGCCGGCATCGCCGGAGCGTTCCTCGGGATGCAGGCTCGACTCGTCCTGCTCGGGTAGACGTGTCGCGATCTTCTCGACCATCAGGTGGCCACGGCCGTTCACCAGAGCCGACGCGACGAAACTCAAAGCCACGGCGATCGACATCTCGACCAGCCAGGCCGGTGCGAGTAGGCCGGTCGTCACTCCTACCGACACGACGATCAAGCCGAATTCGGAATAGTTCATCAGGCTCAGTCCGGCCAGGAGCGCGGTCCGATACCGCAACTTCATCAGGGCGAACAGCGCCAGGTACAAGACGGATTTGAGTGGCAGGAGAAGCACCATGAGGAGGGCCACACCGAGACTCGGTAGGTCCGGCAGCCCGGACAAACCGATCGAGACGAAAAAGCCCACCAGGAGCAGTTCCTTGATGTGGAACAGCGATCGTGACAGTTCCGACGAGGCCGGATGCGATGCCAGCAACACGCCGATGACCAGTGCGCCCAGGTCCCCCTTGAGACCCAGGGCGGAGAACAAGGCGTAACCCGGGACCAGCGCCATCACGATGCCGAACAGTGACTGCATCTCGCCGTGGCCGAGTCCGCTCCAGATCCTCCGAAGGATCCGCGTCACCGGCCACAGCAGTACGAGCGCCACCGCCCATGGGCTCGGCAGCGAGCCGCTGGTTATGGTGAGGAAAACCACGGCAACGATGTCCTGCATGACCAGGACGCCGATCGCCACCCGTCCGTAGAGGGCGTGCGACTCCCCTCGCTCTTCCAGAACCTTGACCACGAACACTGTGCTCGAGAACGACATCGCGAAGGCGAGCAACGCTATCGTCGTCAGGCTCTGGCCTGACAGCATGGCCAACCCGGCGACGGCGGCGAGCCACAGCACGGTGGTACCGACCACGATGCTCGCCACCAGATGCACCGACGTCGTCAACCACACCTCCCGGCGCAGAAGAATACGAACGTCGAGCTTGAGACCGATAGCGAACAACAGCAGCGTCACACCCAGGTCGGCGATCAGCTCGAGCTGGGGCACCTCACCGACATCGAGCGCATTGATGACGAAACCGGCAGCGAGAAACCCGACCAAGGGAGGTAGCCGTACCACCATGGCAAGTCCGCCCAGACCGAAGGCGATGACGAGGTAGATCGCGGCAACTGTCATGCACGGTCCCTTTGCTGGTGGGCTGCAACCGGATCTCCAACGGATCTTTCGACGTCGGCACATGCCGTCGGAGTGCCCCTAGTATCCCGGCATACGCCACATTTCACAGCGGACGACTGCCGACGAGAACGGCGATCGACGAAGTCGCCTGATGACTTCGTCGATCGCCGTCAGCACGATCGACTACCGCGGTCCTTCCGTACGGAAGGACTCAGAGCTCGAACTCGGCCGGATCGATTCCGACTGCGAAGCACGCATTGCGCACGGCAGCCTTCTCGTGATCATCGAAGTGGCCGTCCGCGCCGCCGATGATGATGCCGATCTGGATGACGGCCCGTGCCTGGTCGGGCTTCGACTTCAGCTTGCCGATCGTGGCTGTCGCCTCGACCTTCCCGAAGTCGAAGTCTCCCTGCAGCTTGTCGCAGTACCAGTCGAACTTCTGCCGAAGCTCGTCGGGCTCGAACACTCTCAGAGCCTCGTTGCCGGCAATCAGAGATGCCGTCTTCTGGCGCTCGGCAGGATCGATGGTGCCGTCCGCCGCCGCGATCAGGGCACACATGGCCATGCTGCCGTTGGCGAATTCCTTGTTCTTGAACTGGCTGGTCTTGGTCTGCAGCTGGCCGTTCAATTCCTGTGCCTTGGATTTGAGTTGATCCCAGAACGCCATGGAGCTCCTCACTAGGTCGTACCGCCTGCGCAGTCGCGCGGGCGGTACGACCATTGTCCATGGACTCGGTGGACGAGTAAGGAACCGCAGTTCAGCGCAGTCGCTCTGCGTCGTGAGCTTTGGTCAACAGCTCGGCGCACAGTCGGTGCAGTTCCGCAGCGTCGGCACCTTCCGCCACCGCCGTGCTGACGTCCTCGGCGGCACACCGAACCTCGAACGCTCTGTCTGCTACGGCCGACACTTCCTCCGCTGTCAGCACGACGGCGTCGTCGGGAATCGACGTCCCTTTCGTCGCGCTGCGCTGCTCGTAGGCTCGCTGACGGCACGATTGACGGCAGTACCGCCGCTTACGGCCGGTTCCTGTATCGGCGACCGGGCGCCCGCACCAGGCGCATGCCTGGTCGCGGCGGGTTCTGGCGGACATGGTCGTTCAGCCTACTGCGGCCGCGAGGTAAGATCGCCCGATAAGCTGCGCCGATGGGATCGCACCGGGACTCATCGGCCCGGGAACGAACCGACGCGCGGCGACGTTGTAGATCAGTGGGTAGACGGTGTAGTTCGATGTCGACGAATGGCTTCGACGCACGTACCTACTATCGATGGAGAGGACTTCACCATGGCAGATCGTGTACTTCGAGGTAGCCGACTGGGAGCGGTCAGCTACGAGACCGACCGTGATCACGACCTGGCACCCCGCCGCGTTGCGCGCTACCGGTGCGACAACGGCGAGGAGTTCGACGTACCGTTCGCCGACGATGCCGAGATTCCCGGAACCTGGGCTTGCCGCAACGGTCTGGAAGGGTCGCTGATCGAGGGAACCGCGCCGGAGGCCAAGAAAGTCAAGCCTCCCCGTACCCACTGGGACATGCTGCTCGAGCGTCGTTCGGTCGACGAGCTCGAAGAACTTCTCAAAGAGCGTTTGGACCTGCTGAAGGTCAAGCGCCGCGGCGCATGATGGTCGCCGTTCACTGCACCGCCTGATTGGAAACAATCCGGCGGTGCAGTTTTTTTATGTATATCGAACTTGTCGGATGTTTTCGCGGACCTTTGTTGCATTCATTGTCGCTTGACCAGGTATTCCAATACGATCGAGTGGCGAGGTGGCTGTCCGAGGTGCCATCATCGAGTATCGGTTGTCACACAAGTGGACGATTCGTGAACGGTCGCCGTAACAGTTGTCGGAGAATACCGATAAACAGCGGCATCGCACTCGAAAAATCAGGGGGCAATAACTCGTGAGCCAGGATTCTGATCAGCGCTCGACCGACGCTTTGCGCACGGCGGCCTCCGAAGCGGAATCGGAAGGTCATCGCGCAGTCGGCGAGCAGAAGCTTGCGGAGTTGAGGCGCGAGTTGGACGGAATCGACGAAGTTCTGCGCGCTGCAATTCGAGACCGCATCGATGTGTGTGTACGTGTTGCACACGTAAAACGAGAACACGCTATTCCGATGATGCAACCAGGCCGTGTCGGATTGGTGACAGAGCGAGCGAGAGAATTCGCGTCGGCGAATGGGATGTCCCCCGACTTTCTCGAAGATCTGTACCGAACGATGATCGCAGAGGCATGTCGCGTCGAGGATTCGATCATCGATTCTCCGACGCCCGGGCCGGGCCTCGACAGGAAACGGTAGAAGCACGCCGATGACGATTCATACGCTCCTGGTGGACAATTACGACTCGTTCACCTACAACCTGTACAGCCTTCTCACCGAGGTGAACGGACGGCCGCCGACGGTGGTCAAGAACGACGTCGAGTGGACGTCCTTGGATTTCGAGGCCTTCGACAACGTCGTGATCTCACCCGGTCCAGGGCGGCCCGATGTGGAGCAGGACTTCGGGATCAGTTCTCGCGTGATACTCGAGTCCGGTCTACCGATACTCGGCGTGTGCCTCGGGCATCAGGGTCTGTGCCATCTGTTCGGTGGCAGTGTCGATCTGGCGCCCGCGCCGATGCACGGCAGGATCACCGACATCACTCATTCCGGCGTTGACCTGTTCGCCGGAATCCCCTCGCCCTACTCGGTGGTGCGGTATCACTCGCTCGTGGTGACCCGCACCCCTGCCGACTTCGAGGAAGTCGCATGGACGCCCGACGGTCTCGTCATGGCCGTGCGGCACCGGAGCAAGCCCATGTGGGGCGTTCAGTTCCATCCCGAGTCGATCAGTACCGAATACGGCCGCGAATTACTCGCCAACTTCCGCGATCTGACACTGGCTCAATCGGCCGCATCGAGCGCCGCACGGACTCAGGATTCGATCTTCACCATCGAAACACGTTCGCTCGACGAGGCTTTCGACTCCGAGCAGGTATTCGAGGCTCTCTTCGCGGACGGCTCGAAGAGTTTCTGGCTTGACGGCAGCGCGGCTCTCGAACCGGACTGCAGATTCACCGTCATGGGCGACTGCTCGGGTCCCCACGCGGAGTACGTGACCTACTCGGTTGCCGAGACCACGGTGACCGTGCAAGGTGCCGACGGTACGACCGAGCGCATCCACTCGACATTCTTCGACTACATAGACGAGCGATTGCGAGAGCGGTCCACTCCCCCTCGACACGACCTACCGTTTGCTTTCGGACTCGGCTACGTGGGGTATCTGGGATACGAACTCAAGGCCGATACCGGTGGCCAACTGGTTCACACGGCCTCGACTCCCGACGCGTCGATGGTCTTCGCAGATCGCGCGCTGGTGTTCGACCACGAAGCCGGCACCCTGTATCTGATGGGGTTGGCCACCACCCCCGGGGATCCTGTGTTGGCGCAGTGGTTCGACTCTGTCACCGAGACCCTGCGTGGCTTGTCGCGAAAGGCCGTCCCGAACGACCGTGCGGGTGCGCCAGCGTCGGGCACTCCCCTGCTCGGAGCCGATCGATCGCTCGAGCCCCGTCTACGCCACGACCGTGCCCACTACCTCGATCTGATCTCCCAGTGCCTCGCCGAGATTCGCTCCGGTGAGACGTACGAGGTCTGTTTGACCAACACGGCGACCGTAGCCGGTTCCATCGACGCGACCGCCACCTACTCGTACATGCGTGAAATCAACCCCACTCCGTACAGTGCGCTGCTGAAGTTTCCCGAGCTGTCGGTGTTGAGTGCGTCTCCGGAACGCTTCTTGCGCATCGACGCCGACCGCGTAGTCGAGTCCAAGCCGATCAAGGGGACGCGTCCCCGCGGAGCCACTGCGGAAGAAGACAACGCGCTCAAGGCCGATCTCGTCGCGAACGAGAAGGACAAGGCCGAGAATCTGATGATCGTGGATCTGGTGCGCAACGACCTCGCCCAGGTCTGCGTGCCGGGGTCGGTTCACGTACCGAAGCTGTTCGATGTCGAAACCTACGCTCCTGTGCACCAATTGGTCTCGACCGTTCGTGGCCGCCTGCGCGAGGACGCATCCGCGGCGGACTGTATCCGTGCCGCGTTTCCCGGTGGATCGATGACAGGAGCGCCGAAGATCCGCACGATGGCGATCATCGACAAGCTCGAAGACGGACCGCGCGGGGTGTACTCGGGTGCCATCGGTTACTTCTCGATCACCGGCACCGCAGACTTCTCGATCGTCATTCGCACGATCGTGGCCACCGAGCACGAAGTGACGTACGGAGTGGGTGGTGCAATCGTGGCACTGTCGGATCCCGACGAGGAGTTCGAGGAGACGATGGTCAAGGCTGTGTCGATGCGCCGGGCGTTGACCGGGCGAACAGCGAACAGCGGGTAGAGCGCACGCGCTCCACCCGCTGTTCGGACCTCCGTCGGCTCGAGGCCGTTCTGCCTTACGGAGTGGTGAAGTACTCGAACACGGCAGGCTGAGCCTGCGGGTTTCCGTTGGACGTACCGATGACCGCGCCGGCAACCGTACCGATGACGGTTCCGATGATGCACCCGGAGATGAAGTTCGGGAAGATCGACACACAGCCGATGGCGAAACCGAGGCCTGCGCCGATCGCCGTGCCGACACCGCCACCGTTGTTCCAGCCGATTGCGAGCTGGTTGACCATGTTGTCGAATGCCTGCTGCTTGGTCCGCGGACCTGCGACCTCGGCGACGGGAACCGTCTGCGGAGTCAACGTCAGTTCGCGACCTTCGGCACCGATCAGCGGTGCGATCGAGTAGACGGTGCCGTTGATGGTGTATTCCAGCGGAACAGTTGCGAGCGTGGCACCGGCCTGGTCGATGACGGACACGTTCTCGCTCGTGGCGTCGACCCGGAACTGCCCGGCATCGAGGATGGTGGTGACCGTGCCGTCCGGGTTGACCGAAGTCTCGTAGTTCACCGGGTCCGACGACGGGTCTGCCACAGCATGGCCTGCTCCGGTGGCCACCGCAGCGGTCAACGCCACCGCTACCGTTGCTGTTCTGATCAGTTTCACTTCTGTCCCCTGATGGTAGTGATTCGTATTCGACGGCATTCGTCTGGAGTGCCGATGGTATTCGTAGATGTGCCCTGCGATGTGAAGAACACATCAATTGTTATTCAGGTGTATTCCCGAGATGAGAATCGACGACCGGGCCGATCACAGTGGCTGCATCTGCATTGGTCATCTCGTTGTGGAAAACGTCGACATCGTGGATGACGATATCTCCTGTCACATACGGCCGCCATTCCTGCGGGGATCGAACAATTCCATCGCTCGCACCCTTCGTTGCGGAGAAGAACAAAACATCTCCGTCGAACACGTCCGGGATGAACTCGGCCATTATTCGAGTCGAGTTCTCGAATCCCGCATTGATACGTCGCAGATGATCGGCGGAAACGCCGGTCGTCTGTCCCAACGACTCGTCGAGTAGTTCGACGCCCCGTTCGTAGGTCAACGGCTCGGTCGAGTGCTGAGCCGTCAGATCGAGCCCCAATCCCGCAAGCAGGTTCTCGACGCTCAACGCTCCCTCGACCGCTTCGCCGTCGTGGCCGTCGACGTAGCTGTCCAACAGTGCGAGGGTGCGAACATCGCTGCCGGTGCTGCGCAGTTCCACCGCTATCGCATGAGCGAGCGAGCCGCCGAGCGACCACCCGAGCAGGTGGTACGGACCCACCGGCTGGACAGCGCGAATCTCGTCGGCGTAGCGGTGCGCGAGATCACGAATGGACCCGAACGTCGACCCTTCGACGATGCTCGGCAGCTGCAGGCCGTACACGGGACGGTCGTCGCTCAGATGCGAGACGAGACCGGCGTAGCCCCACGACAACCCGATTCCCGGGTGAACGCAGAACAACGGTGCCTTGGACCCGCTGCCGCGCAGCGGAATCACGACCCCGAACACCGAATCGAGATCCGCGCCCCCGGTTTCGGCATCCGCGGCGACCCGCGCTGCCAACCCTGCCGGTGTCGGATCGACGAACAGCGCTTGCAGCGGGACCCGCACTCCGATGGCGTTCTCGATGGCAGGCACGATCTTCGTGGCCACCAGCGACGTCCCGCCCAGCTCGAAGAAGTTGTCGTCCATGCCGACCCGATCGACTCCGAGAACCTGCGCGAACGCATCGGCGATCGCAGCTTCCACGTCGGTGGCCGGTGCCCGGTACGGAGTTGTCGACGTCGTCAGCTCCGGAACCGGCAGGGCCCGCCGATCGAGCTTGCCCACAGGCGTCAGCGGAATGTCGTCCAGCTCGATGATCGCCGACGGAACCATATGGCGCGGAAGCACTTTGGCGACTCGGTCTCGAAGTGCTTCGGTGTCGACCGATTCGCCGTCGGCCGCGAGAACGTAGGACACGAGGACGGTGTCACCCGACGCCGCCGTGTGCCCGATCGTGGCGGCGAATCCGACCTGGTCGTTCTCGGTGAGGGCGGAGTCGATCTCACCGAGTTCGATGCGGAAACCGCGCACCTTGACCTGGAAGTCACTGCGTCCGACGAACTCGACGGCCCCGGCACTTCCCCAGCGCACGACGTCACCGGTTCGATACATCCGGTCGCCAGGAGTGCCGAACGGATCGGCGACGAAACGCTCGGATGTCAGCCCGAAACGACCGAGGTATCCACGGGCGGTACCGGGACCGGCGATGTAGAGCTCGCCCGACACTCCGGCCGGAACCGGCCGCAGTCGTGCGTCGAGCACCTGGAACCGGAATCCGGTTCCAGGCCTGCCGACGTCCACTGTGCCACCGGGCACCAACGGTCCACCGACACTCGCCTGGATGGTGGTCTCGGTCGGACCGTAGCCGTTGAACATCTGGCGGCCCGGTGCCCATTTCGCCACCAACTCCGGAGTACAGGCCTCACCTCCGACGGCGAGGACCCGAACGTTGCCCAGACGTGTCTCGTCGATCGACGACAGCGCCGCGGGCGTCAGGAATGCATGCGTGACGTGTTCGGATTCGAGCAGGTCGGCCAAGTCGCCGCCGCCGAAGACTCCCGGCGGCACGATCACCACGGTGGCACCGACGCCGAACGCCATCGTCAGCTCGTAGATGGATGCGTCGAAACTCGGTGATGCGATGTGCGAAACACGCGAATCCCGAGTGGGGCGGAATCGCTCGAGCACCTCGGCCTGGAGGTTGGCCAAGCCACGGTGCCGCACTGCAACGCCCTTCGGGCGACCGGTCGAACCCGAGGTGTAGATCAGGTAGGCGGGGTGGTCGATGTGCAGGGTCGCCGTACGTTCGACATCGGTCACCGCGTCTGCCGGGTAGCGAGACAACTCCGCGGAAATTTCCGGATCGTCCAGAACCAGCCACGGGACGGTGTCGGGCAGCGATCCCCTGCTGTCGATGTCGGTCAGACCCATTGCGGCATGGGAATCTTCGAGCATGTGCGCGATTCGGTCCGCCGGGTAGTTCGGATCGACGGGCAGGAATGCGGCACCGGTCTTGGCCACGGCCCACACCGACAGCACCGACTCGATCGATCGAGGCAGAGCCAAGGCGACGAACGTCTCGGGCCCGACGCCGTAGTCGATCAGCATTCGAGCGATTCGGTTGGACCAGCTGTCCAGATCGGCGTAGGAAAGGCTGATGCCTCGGTAGGTGACGGCCACTGCGTACGGGTCGAGCGCGACCGCCGCCGCGAGCAACTCCGGCCATGTCCGGACTGCTGCGTCCGGGTTTCCTCGCGCCGGCACCAACGCGCGCTGCTCGTCGGCGCCCAGAATTTCGATGTCTCCGACCACCGCGTGCCGGTCGCGTCCGACGGCATCGAGAACTCGAATCAGTCGCGACGCGATGGCCTCGACGCTGGCCGCGTCGAACAGCGATGTGGCGTAGTCGAATGCGGCCTCGAAGCCGGACGGACGTCCCGCCTCGTCGAAGGTCTCGGACAGCAGCAACTGAAGATCCTGCTTGGCTACGGGAACGTCGAAGTCGAAGCCTTCGACGCGGAGGTCCGGGAGCTCGAGCGAGGCCTTCTCGTTGTTCTGGAACGACAGCGCGACCTGTGACAGCGGAGCGTATGCCGTCGACCGGGTGGGATTGAGAACCTCGACGATTCTCTCGAAGGGCATTTCGGTGTGATCGAACGCGTCGAGATCGTGTGCCTTGACCTGGTTCAGCAGATCGTCGAACGTCGCGGACTCGTCGACTCGGCTGCGCAGCACGAGCGTGTTGACGAACATACCCACGAGGTCGTCGAGAGCCGCGTCTCCGCGCCCGGCCACCGGGGTGGTGATCGCGATGTCGTCGGTGCCGCTCAAACGAGCCAGAACGACCGCGAACGCCGCGTGCAGCACCATGAACATGCTGACGTTCTGTTCGCGAGTGATGTCGACGAGCGTCCGATGGATGTCGGCGTCGACGGTGAAGCGAACTCGGCCACCGCGGAAGTCCTGAGTGGTCGGCCTCGGTCGGTCCGTCGGCAACGGCAGCAGGTCGGGAAGACCCGCGAGCGCGGTGGACCAGTGCTCGAGCTGAGCCGCTGCCACGCTCGACGGGTCCTGCTCGTCTCCGAGCAGCGAACGCTGCCAGATCGTGTAGTCGGCGTACTGGACGGGCAGCGGCTGCCAGTTCGGTGCCTTGCCTGCGCTGCGCGCCGAGTACGCGAGCACGACGTCGCGAGCGAGAGGTGCCATCGACGCGCCGTCGGCGGCGATGTGGTGCACCACCATGGCGAGTACGAAGACGGGATCCTCGGACGCGTCGACGCCTGCATCGAGCACCTCGAACAGCTCGACGTGCACCGGGATCTCGGTGGTGACGTCGAATCCTCGACCGGCCAACTGAGCGACGCGATCGGTCAGAACAGCGGCATCGATCCGTTCGGATTCGACCGCAGGCGCGACCTCGGCAGCCGGGTGCACGAGCTGCACCGGGAATTCCGGACCGTCGGGGAAGGTCGTGCGCAGAGATTCGTGGCGTCCCAGAACATCGACCACCGCGGCAGCCAGAGCAGCGGTGTCGAGCCGCCCGGTCAGTTTGACGACCAGCGGCACGTTGTACGCGGCCGACGAGGTGTCGAACTGGTTGATGAACCACATCCGCTGCTGAGCGAGCGAGAGCGGGATGTGCTCCGGGCGCGCCGCCGCAACGAGAGCCGGGCGCTGCGCGCGAGTGTCGGCAGTGCCGACTGCGCTCGCCAGTCCCGATACCGTCGGGGTCTCGAAGATCGTGCGGACACCGATGGAGGTACCGAACTCGGCGTTGACGCGAGCGATCACCCGCGTTGCGCTGAGCGAGTCACCACCGAGCTCGAAGAATCCGTCGTCGGCACCGACTCGATCCACCTCGAGAATCTCGGCGAAGACCGCCGCGACCGTCAGCTCGGCCGGCGTGCTCGGCTCTCGGTACGAGGTGGCCGAGCCGAACTCGGGTACGGGCAGTGCGGCGCGATCGAGCTTGCCCACCGGAGTGAGCGGAATCGACTCGAGCACGACGATGGCGCTGGGCACCATGTGCGACGGCAGCGCGGCGGCGAGATGGTCACGCAGAACCGCCGTGTCGAAGGTGTCGACCGCGTGTGCCGGGTCGTCCCCCGTCAGGCGCACGTACGCCACGAGAACAGTGGCACCGGTCGGCCCGGGAGTTCCGAAGGTGGCTGCGAAATCCACCGCGGGATGTGCCGAGAGGGCGGCGTCGATCTCGCCGAGTTCGATGCGGAAGCCGCGGACCTTGACCTGCGAGTCGCTGCGACCGACGTATTCGATGGTCAGATCCGGCGACCAGCGCACCACATCTCCGGTGCGGTACATGCGGGCACCGGGAGCACCGAACGGGTCGGCGACGAATCGTTCGGCCGTCAGCCCCATCCGGTCGTGGTAGCCGCGGGCCAGGCCGACACCTGCGAGATACAGCTCACCCGCGACCCCGACGGGAACCGGCTGCAGTCGCGAGTCGAGTACCACCTCGTACACACCCCGCACCGGCCCACCGATCGACACCGGCTCGCCGGCGACCATCGGTGCACTGATGTTGGACATGATCGTGGCCTCGGTCGGTCCGTACCCGTTGAACAGGTTGCGACCGGGAGCCCACTTGGTGACCAACTCGGACGGAACGGCCTCGCCGCCGACCACGACATCGGCGAACGTGTCGAGACCGGCCGGATCGACCGAGGCGAGGGCGGACGGGGTGATGAAGCCGTGAGTGACCGATTCCTCGGCCAGCAACGACGCCAGCTCGGCTCCGCCGTACACCGTGGGTGGAACGATCACCATCGTGGCACCGACGCCGAACGCGAGCAGGTACTCGAGTACGGACGCGTCGAAGCTGGGCGACGAAACATGAAGCGTGCGTGAGTCTTTCGTGACTCGATAGCGCTCGCGCTGCTCGGTCGCGAAGTTGTCGAGGCCGGAGTGGGTGACCACTACCCCCTTCGGTACACCCGTCGAACCCGACGTGTAGATCGTGTACGCCGCACTCGCGAGGGTGATGCGACCATGGCGTTCGTCATCGGCGACGGGCTCGTCGCTCACCGCGTTCGGACCGTCGGTGGCGAGGTCGTCCAGGACGATCCACGGCACGGTCGACGGCAGGTCGTCGAGGTGAGTGCGGGTGGTGACACCGAAGGTTGCTCCGGAGTCGGCCAGCATGTGCTCGATGCGATCGGCCGGGTAGTTCGGATCGACCGGTACGAAGGCAGCACCGGACTTCGCGACGGCCCAGACGGTCAACACCGACTCGATGGATCGTGCGATCCCGAGAGCGACGAACGTTTCGGTGCGGACACCGCGGCCGATCAGTATGCGAGCGAGCCGGTTCGACTGTCGATCCAGCTCTCGGTACGTCAACTCACCGTCGACGCTGCGCACTGCGATGGCGTCCGGGTCGACGGCAGCTGCGTCGGAGAAGATCTCCGGTAGCAATCGAGTCGATCGGCCTTCGAGGCCGAATACCGGAGCCAGAGAAGCGAATTCGGTGTCGGCCAGCAATCGCAGCCGAGCCAGTGGCTGCTGCTCGTCTGCCAGCACTGCGTCGAGCACCCGCTCGACCCGATCGACGATGGCGTGCACGTCTTCTAGCTCGAAGAGTTCGGGCAGGTACTTGGCCTTGAGGTTCAGGCGCTCGTCGACCGAAGACACCAGTGTCAGCGGATAGTGCGCCGCGTCGGTGCCGAGGATGTCCGTCACCTGCATACCTGCGAAATCCGTTGCAGCGGAGGCTCCGGCGCGATCGACCGGGTAGGACTCGAACACCGTCAGCGTGTCGAACGCGACGCCGGCTCCGGCCGCGCGCTGGATGTCGGTCAGACCGAGGTAATGGTGATCGAGCAGCGCTGCCTGTTCGGCCTGCACACGATCGACCAGAGCGCCGAGTGTCTCGACCCGATCGAGCGTGACCCGAACGGGAAGCGTGTTGATGAAGAGCCCGATCATGCCTTCGATGCCCGGAACCTCGGGCGGACGACCCGACACCGTGGCACCGAAGACGACGTCCTCGCGACCGGTCAGAGTGGCGAGCACGATGCCCCACGCGGTCTGAACGAGGGTGTTCAGAGTGGACCCGCGACGCGCCGCGAAATCGCGCAACGCCGCTGTGGTCTCGATCGACAACGACCGCTCGGTCTCGCTCGAGACAGTGGACAACTGACGACCCCGGTCACCGGTGACGAGCAGTGTCGGCTCCTCGACGCCGGCCATCGCACTGACCCACTGCGCGGTGGAGATGGCGACGTCGCGTTGCCGCATCCACGCGAGGTAGTCCCGATACGCGGGAACTCGCGGCAGCATCGAATCGTCGGACTCGGTGACGTAGAGGGTGATCAGTTCCTTGACCACCAGCGGCGTCGACCAGCCGTCGAGCAGGATGTGGTGGTTGGTCAGCAACAGTCGCCAGTGATCGTCGGCGAGGGTGATCAGCGTGAACCGCAGCAGCGGTGCCGAGTCCATCTCGAATCGCACGCCGCGATCGGCCGCGAGGACCGCTTCCAGGGCCGCATCGACATCGGCCTCGCCGCGGAGATCGACCTCGGACCACGGAACCGTGACCGAACTCTGCACGATCTGCAGAGATTCGCCGGTGCTGTTGTGCACGAACGCTGCTCGCAAGTTCGGATGACGAGAGACGAGCTTGTTCACGGCGGAATGCATCCGCTCGGCATCGACGACGCCGCGCAGCTCGAGACCGAGCTGCACCATGTAGGCGTCGACTCCCGCACTGTCGCTGCCGACCTCGCCTGCGAGACGGGCGTGGAAGAGCAGTCCGGCCTGCAGCGGCGACATCGACCACACATCGTCGAGATCGGGGAACTTCTTCTCGAGCACCTCGATGGAACGCTGATCGATGTCCACCAGCTCGAGGTCGGACGGGGTGAAGCCGCCCGCGCCCTCGGTCGAGGCGTGCTCGGTGATCGCGGTCAGTGCCTGCGTCCACAGTTCGATCAACCGATCGACCTCGTCCGCATCCAGGATGCCGGCCGGGAACGCGAAGGTGGCGTCGAGCTGGGGCCCGTCGGGTGTCGAGGTGGTGACGGCGTTGATGTCCAGCGCGGCCGGTACCGGCATGTCCGGGTTCTGTGCGTCGCCCAGTTCGGCGTCGGCCACAGGAATCCAGCCCACGTCTTCCATGCCCTCGGACGATCCGGTCGAGAAGCGCCCGAGGTAGTTGAAGCTGACCTGCGGAGCGGCGTAACCGGACAGTGCCTCGGTCCCGTCGGAGTCCAGGTACCGCAGCATGCCGTAGCCGATTCCGTGATCGGGGATCTCGAGCAGCTGTTCCTTGACGGCCTTGATCAAGGCTCCAGCGGAGTCGCCACCGGACAACGCGTCGGCGATGTCCAGGGAGCCGAGATCGAGTCGAACCGGGAAGATCGTGGTGAACCAGCCGACGGTTCTGCCGAGATCGGCTCCGGGCACCACGGCGTCTTCACGGCCATGGCCTTCGAGTGTGATCAACGCACTGCGAACCGAGGCTCCCCGTTCGCGACGCCACGCCGTCAGTGCCAATGCCAGCCCGGCCAGGAGACCGTCGTTGACGCTGCCGCGGAAGGCATTCGGCACCGCTGTCAGCAGTCGCTCGGTCACCTGGACCGGGAGCGATGTGCGGAGGCGCTGGACGGTCGCGTCGACATCGACGCGCTTGTCCAGTGGTCGCGAACCGATCGTCGGATCGTCACCGTTCAGAATGCGCTGCCACAGGCCGATTTCGTCGGCGCGGCCCGCGGTGACCTCGGTCAAACCGGTGGACCACCGTCGCATCGATGTGCCGATCGGTGCCAGCGCAGGCGTGTCGCCCGCGACGATCTGGCTCCAGGCCGTCGCCAGATCCGGGACGAGGATGCGCCACGACACGCCGTCGATCACGAGGTGATGTGCGACGACGAGCAGTCGGCCGGACCCGTTCGGGGCCTGGAACCACACCATCTGCACCATGACCCCGTCGGCGGGGACCAGTCGATCTGCTGCAGCGTCGAGTTCCGTTGCGGCACGGGAGGAGAATTCGGGACCGTCCACGGAATCGACCGAGACCGCGTGGATCACCGACGCGGCGGACACAGTGCCGATCGGAGTTACTTCCTCGTGCCAGATTCCGTCCGTGTCCTGGAACAGTCGCGATCGCAGCATGTCGTGACGATCGAGCACGGCCTGCACGGTGCGCTCGAGCGTGACGCTCTCGATACCGACCGGGAGCTGAAGCAGTGCCGTCTGGGTGTAGCGCCCGAAGTCGGTGCTGCGCTCCAACATCCAACGCACGACCGGAGTGAGGGGCAGCGGGCCGACTCCCCCACCGTCGAGTTCTTCCAGTACGACGACGTCGCCTCCGAGGACCACGACCTCGGCCAATGCCGCGACGGTCTTGCGCTCGAAGATGTCGCGCGGAGCCAGGACCAGACCGGCCGCCTTGGCGCGTGAGACAAGCTGGATGGACATGATGCTGTCGCCGCCGAGCGCGAAGAACGAGTCGTCGACGCCGACGGTGTCGAGGCCGAGGACGTCGGCGAACAATCCGGCGAGAATGGACTCGACTTCGGTTGCCGGCAAACGGCTCTCGGTGACATTGGCGGAGAAGTCCGGAGCCGGCAATGCCCGGCGGTCGAGCTTTCCGTTGGCGGTGAGCGGCAGCTCGTCCAGCACGATCAAAGCGGCCGGAACCATGTACGACGTCAGTGAGTGTCCGACGAATTCGAGAACGGCGGAGTGGTCGAGTGTTCGGCCCGCCTCGGCGACGACGTATCCGATCAGTCGATCACCGAATCCGTCGTCTCGAACCGAGACCACGGACGCCGCGACACCGTCGAACGCCAACAGCGCGCTTTCGATCTCGCCGAGTTCGATACGGAAGCCGTGCAGCTGCACCTGCATGTCGCTGCGGCCCAGGTACTCGAGCGCGCCGTCACGATTCCACCGTGCGGTGTCACCGGTGCGGTACATCCGGGCACCGGCTTCTCCGGCCGGATCTGCCACGAAACGGGTGGCCGACAGGCCGGCCCGGCCCAGGTATCCGCGAGAGAGCTGTGCCCCGGAGACGTACATTTCACCGGTGACGCCGGGTGGTACCGGATTGAGACGCGTGTCGAGAACGGCGACGCGCAGTGCGGGGATGGCCTGACCGATGACGCTGGCCGAGGCCGATGCCGCGAACTGCTCGGTCAAGGCCAGGTGGCTCACGTGGACTGTCGTCTCGGTGATGCCGTACATGTTGACCAGAGTCGGGGCGGACTCGTCGTGCCGGGCGTACCAGCGAGCCAACTGCCCGAGATCGAGTGCCTCGCCGCCGAAGATCACGTAGCGCAGCGAGAGATCGGAGTCCGTGGTGCCGGCGAGGTTTCCGGTGGCCACACGATCGGCTTCCGCGAACTGGTAGAACGCCGTCGGTGTCTGGTTGAGCACCGTGACCCGCTCGCGAACCAGCAACTCGCGGAACAGCTCCGGAGAGCGTGCCGTGTAGTAGTCGACGACCACGAGTGTTCCGCCGTGCAGCAGTGGTCCCCACAGCTCCCACACCGAGAAGTCGAACGCGTACGAGTGGAACATCGTCCAGACGTCACGATCGTCGAAGTCGAAGAGATCAGCGGTGTTCGCGAACAGCGTCGCCACGTTGCGGTGCGCGATCTGCACGCCCTTGGGGCGACCGGTGCTGCCCGAGGTGTAGATCACGTACGCGATGGAATCGGCGCTGGTGCCACCCGAACGGTCCGCGTCGGTCAGCGGGGCACCCGACATGCCGGCCAGCTCCGCGATCAGCTCGGGCGAATCGATCTCGAGGACATCGAGATCCGAGGCGGGCACCGCCGCACTGTCGGCAACAGTGGAGATCACACAGACGGGCGAGGCGTCTTCGAGCATGAACGCCAGCCGGTCCGCTGGGTAGGACACGTCGATCGGAAGGTAGCCGCCACCGGACTTGATCACCGCGAGCAGCGCGACGATCAGCTCCTCGTTGCGAGGCATCGCGACCGCTACCAGCGATTCCGAGGTCACACCGCGCTGTACGAGAAGCCGTGCGAGGCGGCTGGAGCGGTCGTCGAGCTCGGCGTAGGTCAGCGTGTGATCTCCGAAGACGACGGCGCGCGAATCGGGGAATCGCGCTGCGGCAGCTGCGAATCGATCGGCCAGCGTCGCATCGGATGCCACCCGGCCAGCGTGGTTCCAGTCATGCGTCATGGCGTCGAGCTCACCCGGCAGGAGCAGATCGATATCGCCGACTGCGCGCTCGGGATCGCTCGTCACGGAGGCGAGCACGGCACCGAATCGTGCCGAGAACTCCTCGACGGACGATTCCTCGAACAGGTCGGTGGCGTAGGTGATCGCGGCGCTCATCCCGGCCGGTGCACCGGCCTCGTCGAACTCCTCGGCGACGGTCAGTTGCAGGTCGAACTTCGCGATGTGAGCGTCGATGTCGACGGCTTCGACCGTGAGGTCCGGCAGTTCGAGCGTCGCGGACGTGTTGTTCTGGAACTCGAGAAGCACCTGGAACAACGGCGAGCGGTCGGTCGAACGAGCGGGGTCGAGAACGTCGACCAACCGCTCGAACGGCACATCGGTGTTCTCGAACGCTGCGAGATCGGCTGTGCGCGTGGCCCGAAGCAGATCGGTGAACGAAAGCTGCGGTGCCACCTCCGTGCGCAGAACCAGGGTGCCGACGAACATGCCGACCAGATCGTCGAGTGCGGCGTCACCTCGTCCGGCGATCGGCGTTCCGACAGCGATGTCCTCGGTGCCGCTGATGCGCGCCATCAGGATCGACCACGCCGCGTGGACGGCCATGAAGACGGTCGCCTCGTTGGCACGCGCGAGGTCGACCAGCCCGGCATGAGTGGTGCGGTCGATCTCGAACCGAACACTGTTGCCGCGCATGGACTGCCGAGCGGGCCGCGGGTGATCGAGCGGTAGCGGCAGAACATCGGGAAGATCCGCCAGGGCGGTCTTCCAGAAGTCCAACTGCTGCGCGGCGAGGGACGCGGGATCGGACTCGTCGCCGAGGACGGTGCGTTGCCAGAGTGCGAAGTCCGCGTACTGAACGTCGAGCGGTGTCAACATCGGAGCGCCGGCAGCCGCGCGAGAGCCGTAGGCGACCATGACATCTCGCGCCAGGGGTGCCATGGATGCGCCGTCGGCAGCAATGTGATGCACGACGATCGAGAGCACGAACTCGTCCGGTGCGATCCGGTACAGGACCGCGCGGAACGGTAGATCGGTCGAGACATCGAATCCTGTTGCGGCAGCGGCCGAGATGGCCGCAACGACCTCGGTGGCGTCCAGATCGACGACGGCGAGTTCGGTTCTCGCCGCCTGCACGTCGAGGATCTTCTGCTCAGGACGATCCCCGCGGGTGGGGAACACCGTGCGCAGCGACTCGTGACGTTCCAGAACGTCCCCGACGGCCGCGCTCATCGCGGCGATGTCGAGTCGACCCGTCAGTCTCACCGCAAGCGGGATGTTGTACGCCGCCGAGGTCACGTCGAACTGATTGATGAACCACATTCGTTGCTGCGCAAGCGACAACGGAATCGAATCCGGTCGCGGCTTCGCCACGAGTGCGGGACGGCGAAGGGTGCCGACCGGGTTGCTGAGCACTCGCACCGCAAGTGACTCGACGGTGGGAGCCTCGAACAATGCGCGGACGCTGATCGTGGTGCCGAGGGCGGAGTTGACGCGCGCAGTGAGTCTGGTGGCACTGAGCGAGTCGCCACCCAGATCGAAGAAGCTCGAATCGATTCCGACGCCGTCGATCCCCAGTACCTCGCCGAAGATATCGGCGATGACCTGCTCGGTGTCGTTCCGCGGTGCACGCGAGTCGCCCCCGAGATGGAGATCGGGTGCAGGCAGGGCATTGCGGTCCAACTTGCCTGCCGGTGTCAGCGGAATCGACTCCAGTGCGACGAAGGCCGTCGGGATCATGTGGGTCGGTAGAGAACTCGAGACATGAGTGCGCAGAGCTGCTGCATCGACCTGCTCACCGGACCTCGGGAGGACGTAGGCGACCAGAATGGTGTTGCCCGTCGGACCGTCGACACCCACGGTGGTGGCGAACTCGACCATCGGATGGTCGGTCAGGACGGCGTCGATCTCGCCCAGTTCGATGCGGAAGCCGCGCACCTTGACCTGGAAATCGCTGCGTCCGACGTACTCGAGCGTTCCCGACTCGGTCCACCGCACCACGTCGCCGGTGCGGTACATCCTGGAGCCGCTCTCGCCGAACGGATTCGCGACGAAACGGTCTGCGGTCAGACCGAATCGGCAATGGTAGCCACGAGCCAGTGCCGGGCCGGCGAGATAGAGCTCACCCACGACCCCGACCGGAACGGGATGCAGTCGTGCGTCGAGGACCACCTCGCTGAAACCGATTGTCGGAGAACCGATGTCGATGGCGGAGTCGACGTCGAGTCGATCACTGATGGACGAGAAGATCGTCGCCTCGGTGGGACCGTACGCGTTGAACATCCGACGGCCCGGTGCCCAGCGAGCCACGAGCTCGGGCGGACACACGTCGCCACCGGTGGCCACCACGGCCAACTCGGTCAGGCCGTCCGGATCCACCGATGCCAGCGCGGCGGGCGTGACGAACGCGTGCGTGACGTGCTGTGCTGCGAGCAGTTCGGCCAACTCGGTGCCGCCGTAGACGGAGGTCGGCGCGATGACCATGGTCGCGGCACCGGAGAACACCATCAGCAGTTCCAGGATGGAGGCATCGAAGCTCGGAGACGCGAACGCGAGAACCCGAGCACCCGGGGTCACCTCGAAGCGAGTCCGCTCCTCCTCGGCCAGATTCGCCAGCCCGCGGTGGGTGACGGTGACGCCCTTGGGAACACCCGTCGAGCCCGAGGTGTAGATCAGGTACGCGAGCTGATCGATGTGCGTCGGGCGAATTCGGTCGCCGTCGCGAACCGGGGCGGTCGAGTGACCGGCGAGTTCGGTGCGCGTGTCGTCGTGGTCGAGCACGGTCCACCGAGCAGAGCCGAGACCGGAGACCGCGGCCTCGTGCTCGGACAGGGTCAGACCGATCGACGCGTTCGAGTCGACGAGCATGTGTTCGACGCGATCGCGCGGGTAGCTCGGATCGATCGGCAGGAATGCCGCCCCGGTCTTGGCGACTGCCCAGATGCCGAGTACGGATTCGACGGACCGTGGCAGAGCCAGTGCAACGACAGTTTCCGGGCCGGCACCGCGAGCGATCAATGTTCGGGCGAGAGCAGACGATTGCGCGTCGAGTTCGGCATAGTCCACGGTGCGGCCGTCGCTCCACAGAGCGGTGCCCTGCGGGTCGACTGCGGCAGCGTCGGTGAAGATATCGGGAAGCAGTCGAGCATCCGACGATGCCGGTCCACGAACCGGTGCCACCCGGCGCAATTCGTCCTCGGACAGCAACGAGAGCGATCCGACGCGTCGACCGGTGTCGGTTGCGATGGCCTCGAGAACACGCACGATTCTGTCGACCGTCGCCGCAACGACGCTGTGCTCGAACAACTCCGGCAGGTACTTCGCCTCGATGTGCAGCCGGTCGTCGACCATGGCGACCAAGGTCAGAGGATACTGCGCGGTGTCGCTTCCGTCGTGTACGTCGTGCACCCGCATTCCGGCGAGGTCGGTTTCCGCCGACAACCCCGCGCGGTCCATCGGGTACGACTCGAACACCGTCAGGGTGTCGAAGGAGACGGCCGGTCCGACTGCTCGCTGAATGTCGGTGAGGCCGAGGTAGTGGTGATCGAGTAGCGTGGCCTGTTCGGACTGCACCCGTTCGAGGTACTCACCGAGTGTCTCCGACGGATCGAGCACGATCCGGACCGGCAGAGTGTTGATGAACAACCCGACCATCGACTCGATGTCGGAGACCTCCGGCGGGCGTCCGGACACGGTGGCACCGAACACGACGTCGGAGCGTCCGGTCAGAGTGCCGAGAACCAGCGCCCAGGACGCCTGGACCATGGAGTTGATCGTCACGCCACGGGCGCGAGCGACGCTGCGCAAGCGGTTCGTCTGCTCCACATCGAGTGAGACCAACGAGCGGCCCGCCAACGTCGATTCCTGGCGTCGGCTCTCGACCGGCGTCAACAGCGTCGGCTCGGACAAACCGGCGAGAGCGTTCGTCCACGCTTCGAGAGCCGACGAGCGATCACGCTTGGCCAGCCACGACAGGTAGTCGCGGTAGGCCGGAACTCGTGGGAGCACGGTCTCGTCACCGTCGACCACGTAGAGCGTCAGCAGGTCCTTGAGCAACAGCGGCGTTGACCAGCCGTCGAGCAGGATGTGGTGGTTGGTCATCACCAGGCGCCACTCGCCCGGTGCCACGGTGATGAGCATGAAGCGCAACAGAGGTGCCTGTGCCATGTTGAATCGAGTGGCACGGTCCTCGTGTTCGATGCGATCGAGCTCGAGGGCTCGATCCTCCGGATCCAGTCCGGTCAGGTCGATCGACGACCAGGGGGCATCCACGTCGTGGTGGACGATCTGAATCGACTCGCCGTCGCTGTTGTGCACGAAAGCGGTCCGCAGGTTCGCGTGTCGACGCAGCAGCCCCCGAGCAGCACGCCGGAACCGCGCCTCGTCGACGCTTCCGCGCAACTCCAGCACCAGTTGGACGATGTAGGCGTCGACGGACTGATCCGACAGCTCGGCGTGGAAGAGCAATCCGGCCTGCAGCGGCGTCATGGACCAGATGTCGTCCAGCGTGGGATAGACCCGTTCGAGGTCGTCGATGGAACTCTGATCGAGCCGCACCAGATCGAGGTCGGAGGGCGTGAAGCCACCGGCCCCCGGTCGCTGGGCCAGCTGCGTCAGCGAGGTCAGGGCCTGACGCCACAGCTCCGCCAGCTCGGTGACCTCGTCCGCGTCGAGCACACCGGTGGGGAAAGCGAACGTCGCCTCGAGCCGCGGGCCGGTCGGCGTTGCGGTGGTGACGGCATTGATGTCGAGAACGGCTGCGACCGGCAGATCCTCGTCCTGCGAATCGCCGACACCGGAGTCGTCGACCGGAAGCCAGCCGTGTCCGCGAAGCTCGTCGGGAACATCGGTGCTGTAGCGCCCGAGATAATTGAAACTGATCTGGGGAGCCGGGAAGTCACGCAGTGCAGCGGCACCGTCCTCGTCCAGGTAGCGGAGCATGCCGTAGCCGATACCGTGGTCCGGAACGGCCAGCAGCTGCTCCTTGACCGACTTGATCAGACGCGCTGCGTCGACGCCGCCTGCGAGTGCGTCGTCCAGATCCAGATCGGCGAGGGTCAGCCTGAGCGGGTAGATCGTGGTGAACCAACCGACGGTCCGGCCGAGATCTGCACCGGGCACCACGTGGTCCTCGCGGCCGTGACCCTCGAGCGAGATGAGAGCGTCGTCGACGACCACTCCCCGACCACGTCGCCATACCGCCGTGGCGAGGGCGAGAGCCGCGAGCAGGCCGTCGTTGACGCTGCCGTGGAACGCGTCGGGCAGTGCCGTCAGTAGCCCCTCGGTGACGTCGGTGGACAGTGTCATTTCGACCTTGTCCACTGTTCGGTAGACGTCGATCTCGCGATCGAGTGCTCGTGATCCGATGAGTGGATCCGGTTGTGCCAGAACGTCGCGCCAGATCGCCAGTTCGTCGCCGCGGGTGGCGGTGACCTCACGCAAACCGTGCGACCAACGACGCATGGAGGTGCCGACCGGAGCCAGCTCGGGAGTGCTTCCGCCGATGATCTGGGCCCACGCCGACGCGAGGTCGGGAACCAGGATTCTCCAGGACACGCCGTCGACGACCAGGTGGTGGGCGACGACGAGCAGACGGCTCCCCTCGGAGCCGGCGTCGAACCACACCATCTGGATCATGACACCGGCATCGGGTGCCAGCCGGCCGACTGCTGCTTCTGCCTCGGCGTTTGCCTGCTCCGAGAACTCCTGTCCCCGAACGGTTGTCGAGGTCACGCGGTGCACGACCGAGTTCGCCGAGACCGATCCGACGGGAAGAACCTCCATCGCGGGGTGCTCACCCCGGTGCAGGACACCGCGAAGCATGTCGTGGTGATCGAGGACCGTCTGGACGGTGGCTTCGAGCACATCGAGTTCGATGTCGACCGGAAGTGTGAGAACCGCCGTCTGCGTGTGCTTGTCGAGAACGTCCGTCCGATCGAGCATCCACGCCACGATCGGAGTCAGAGGTACATCGCCCACGCCGCCGCCGGGCAACTCTTCCAGTACGAGAGGTGCGGTGCCGTCCGAGGACGCGACCACCTCGGCGAGCGCCGCAACCGTCTTGTGCTCGAAGACATCTCGTGGCGACAGAGACAGTCCGGCCGCCTTGGCGCGCGAGACCAACTGAATCGACATGATGCTGTCGCCGCCGAGGGCGAAGAACGAATCGTCGACGCCGACACGGTCGAGTCGAAGCACCTCGGCGAACAGTCCGGCCAACGTCTTCTCGACCGCATTGTCCGCGTCGCGACCGGACGTGACCTGAGCGGACCAATCGGGTTCGGGGAGTGCGGTGCGGTCGAGTTTGCCTGCCGGAGTCAGAGGAATGGACTCCAACATCACGAACGCAGAGGGCACCATGTGCGCAGGCAGCATCGAACCGGCATGCTCACGCAACGCATCGACCTCGAGAACCGTACCGGCCACCGGCAACACATACGAGACCAACACCGTACTGGCGGCTCTTCCGGTCGCTCCTGCAGGCTCCGCTCCTGCCGCCCTCTCACGCCCGATGGTGACCACGAAATCGACACCGGGCACCGCAGCCAACACCGAATCGATCTCACCCAACTCGATCCGGAAACCACGCACCTTCACCTGAAAATCGCTACGCCCCACATACTCCAACGCACCCGAGGCATTCCACCGCACCACATCACCGGTGCGATACATCCGCGAACCCGCAGCACCGAACGGATCGGCCACGAACCGCTCCGCCGTCAAACCCAACCGCGCGTGATACCCACGAGCCAACGCCGGACCCGCCAGATACAACTCACCCACCACACCGACGGGCACCGGATTCAACCGCGAATCCAACACCACCTCAGCGAAACCGATCGTCGGCGAACCGATATCGACCGACTCCCCCACCACCAACGCCGACGAGATCGACGAGAAAATCGTCGCCTCCGTCGGACCGTACGCATTGAACATCCGCCGACCCGGCGCCCACCGCGCCACCAACTCCGGCGCACACACATCACCACCGGTCACCACCACCTGAACCGAGTCCAACCCCACCGGATCCACCGACGCCAACGCCGCAGGCGTGACGAACGCATGCGAGACCCGCTCCTCGGCGAGCAACGACGCCAACTCCACCCCACCGAACACCAACGGCGGAGCGATCACCATCGTCGCCCCACCCGAGAACGCCAACACGAACTCGAGAATCGACGCATCGAAACTCGGCGACGCGAACGCCAACACCCGCGACGACGGACCCACACCGAACCGAACCCGCTCCTCGGCAGCCAAGTTCCCCACACCACGATGAGTGACCACCACACCCTTGGGCACACCCGTCGACCCCGACGTGTAAATCAGATACGCCGCATCATCGAGCCGCAACACACCCGAACGCTCCACATCCAACACCGGAGCAGACGACCGAAACGCCAGATCCGCCACCACATCCGGATCATCGAGCACCACCCACGACACCCCACCCACACCCGAGAGCGCACCCACATCCGCACCCAACGTCACACCCACCACAGCACCCGAATCGACCAACATGTGCTCGATCCGATCCACCGGATAATTCGGATCCACCGGCAAGAACGCACCACCGGCCTTCGCCACCGCCCACACCGCCACCACAGACTCCACCGACCGCGACAACGCCAACGCCACGAACGACCCCGGACCCACCCCACACGACATCAACATCCGCGCCAACCGCGACGACGCCGCATCCAACTCACCATACGAAACAGACCGCGACCCCGACACAACCGCAACACCACCGACACCAGCAACACCCACCGCACCAGCCAACAACTCCGGCAACACCACACCCACCACAGACCGCGGACCACGAACCGGAGCCAACGAGTCGTACTCGTTGGCAGACAGAATCTCGATGTCACCGACTCGGATGGACGGCGTTGCTGTCACGGCGTCGAGGATCCGTACGAGGCGATCGGCGAGAACCCGGACGGTGTCTGCATCGAACAGTTCTGTGGCGTAGCGGAATCCGGCTTCCATGCCGACCGGTGCGCCGGAACTGTCGAATTCTTCCGAGACCGTCAACTGCAGGTCGAAGTTGGAAATGTCGTTGGGTAGCTCGATGCTCTCGATCGACAGTCCGGGCAACGTCACCGTCGGTCGGTCGGTCTGCTGGAACTCGAGCATCACCTGGAACAGCGGCGCATGGGCAGTCGACCTCGCGGGATCGACCGCATCGACCACTCGCTCGAACGGGACATCCGAATGAGTGAACGCGGCCAGGTCGACCGAGCGAACCTCCGAGAGCAGGTCCTCGAACCGTGTCGAGCCGGGCACCTGGGTGCGCAGAACGAGGGTGTTGACGAACATGCCGACGAGCTCGTCGAGTGCGGCGTCTCCTCGGCCCGAGATCGGCGTTCCGACCGAGATGTCCTCGGTGCCCGAGAGTCGGGCCAGAAGGACGGCCAGAGCCGCGTGCACGATCATGAACGCGCTGGAATTGTGCTCGGCGGCAACAGCAGCAAGACGAGCATGGATTGCGGCGTCGATCTCGAAGGAGACGCTGTCGCCACGCAGGGATGCGACCGCGGGACGCGGGCGATCGGTCGGCAACGCCAGGACCTCGGGGCTGCCGGACAGTGTGTCGACCCAGTAGGCGAGCTGCTTGGCCATCATCGACTCGGGATCGGACTCCGCACCGAGGAACCGGCGCTGCCACAGCGCGTAATCGGCGTACTGCACCGGCAACGGTTCCTGGCTCGGTGCGTGTCCTGCGGCGCGGGCGCTGTAGGACACCATCAAGTCACGGGCCAGCGGAGCGCTGGAGAACCCGTCGGAGGAGATGTGGTGCACCACCATCACGAGCACGTGCTCGTTCTCGCGAACCCGAACCAGTCGGACCCGCAGCGGAACATCCGCCACGACGTCGAAACCCGAGCCGGCGACGTCGGCGATCAACTCGAGAACGTGACGCTCGTCGTTCGCGTGAATCGGCGTCAGATCCGGCAGTGCCGATGCCACGTCGAGGATGGACTGCGCGGGAACGTCGTCGGTCAGCGGGAACATCGTGCGCAGCGACTCGTGCCGGCTCAACACGTCACCGATGGCCGAGTGCATCGCGTCGACATCGAGCACACCACTCAGGCGCATGGCGAATGCGACGTTGTAGGCAGCCGACTCGGTGTCGTACTGATTGATGAACCACATTCGCTGCTGCGCGAGCGACAGCGGCACCACATCCGGGCGCTCCTGCGGAACCAGTCGAGGGGCAGCCGCAGCGTCGTGCTCGCCGATGTCGATGCCTGCCGACAACGCTCGCACCGTGGGGGCGTCGAACAGATCCCTGATGCCGATGTCCGTTCCGAGGGCCGCGTTGACGCGCGCGACCAAACGCATCGCGATCAGCGAGTTGCCACCGATCTCGAAGAAACTCGACGTGACACTGACCTGAGCGATACCGAGTAGATCACCGAAGACACCGGCGACGATCTCTTCTACCGGGTTCTCCGGGCCGAAGAACTCCGACGCGGCGACGGTGAATTCCGGCGCAGGCAATGCCTTGCGATCGAGTTTGCCGCTGGCGTTGACCGGCAGCGAGTCCAGTACCACCACGTGTGAGGGCACCATGTACCCCGGCAGGCGGCGCGAGGCTTCGGCCGTCAGCTGTGCGGGGTCGACGGCGGAGCCGGGTGCACCGACCACGTAGGCCACGAGGGTCTCACCGGTGTTCGGGTCCTTGTGCACCAACGCGACCGCCTGTGCGACCGACTCGGATCGAAGGAGAACCGATTCGATCTCGGGTAGTTCGATGCGCAGGCCGCGCAGCTTGACCTGGAAGTCCGTTCGGCCGATGTACTCGAGTTCGCCGTCGGCGCGCCAGCGCACCAGATCGCCTGTGCGATAGAGCCTCTCGCCGGGCTCGCCGAACGGATCCGCGACGAAGCGATCCGCTGTGAGGTCGCCGCGACCGACGTACCCACGAGCGAGTTGCACGCCGGCGAGATACAGCTCGCCGGGAGCACCGATGGGAGCCGGTCGCAACGAGGCGTCGAGCACGTACAAGCGTGTGTTCCACACCGGTGCGCCGATGGGGATCGAGACGGCGTCGCGGCCGGTCACGTGGTAGTAGCTGACGTCGACGGCCGCTTCGGTCGGGCCGTAGAGGTTGTGCAGTTCTGCGTTGGAGAACTGCGCGAACTGTGCCGCGGTGGCAGGCGGAAGTGCCTCGCCACTGCAGAAGACGAGTCGGAGCGAGACACATTCCGCAGCTCGTCCACCTGCCGCGAACACCGCGAGCATGGACGGTACGAAGTGCGCGGTGGTGATGTGCTCGTCCGCGATGATGCGGGACAGGTAGACCGGATCGCGGTGTCCGTCGGGTTCGGCCACGACGAGCTTGGCACCGACCTGCAGGGGCCAGAAGAATTCCCACACCGAGACGTCGAACGTGGCCGGTGTCTTCTGCAGAACGGTGTCCGCAGGCTCGAGGTGATACTCGTGCTGCATCCACAGCAACCGATTCACGATGGCCGAGTGCGTGACTGCAACACCCTTGGGTCGACCGGTCGAACCGGAGGTGTAGATGACGTACGCGGTGTTGGAGCCGTGCAGTCTTCCCAGTCGATCCGAATCGGTGACAGAGGTGTGGTCGCGATCGGACACGTCGAGCAGATCGACGGCGAGGACCGGAGTTGCGACCGGGATGTTGATCCAGTCGCGGCTCGTGGTGAGGATGCACACAGGCTGGGCGCTGGAGAGGACGTAGGACGAACGCTCGACCGGATGGTCCGGGTCGATCGGCACATAGGCACCACCGGCCTTGACGATCGCGTACATGCCGACGAGCAGGTCGATCGACCGTCGGATCGCGAGGCCGACGTGCGATTCGGTCGTCACGCCGAGCGAGATCAGATGTCGCGCGAGCTGATTCGCACGTTCGTCCAGTTCGAGATAGGTGATGTGCTCGTCCTCGAACACCAACGCGGTCGAGTACGGGCTGCGCTGCACCTGTCGGTCGAACAGACTGCTGAGCGTCATGTCGACGTCGCCGGCCGGGATGTGCTGGTGGACCGGAGGTTCGATCAGCCGTGCGGTGTCGTTCCACTCGAACAGGACGAGTTCCCGCTCTGCGGCGGACAGGATGTCTATGTCACCGGTGCGTACGTCCGTCGACGCCCCGATGGTCGACACGATCCGCAGGAAGCGATCGACGAACCGGTCGATGGTTTCGGGGTCGAACAGATCTGTGGCGTAGGTGAACGAGGCCGACAGTGCCCCGGACGGATCCACGGGCTCCTGATCCACGCGCAGCTGCAGATCGAATTTGGCTGTGTCGGTGCTGATCTCCTCGAAATCGACGGTGAGATCGGGTAGCTCCAACGTGACAGCTGCATTGTTCTGGAACTCGAGGAGAACCTGGAACAGCGGCGAGTGGTCGGTCGACCTGACCGGATCGAGTACGTCGACCAGTCGCTCGAACGGGATGTCGGTGTTGTCGAAGGCGGCGAGGTCGGAGCGACGAGTGTCGGCGAGCAGTTCGGCGAAGGTCGCTCGAGGCTCTACCTGCGTTCGCAGCACGAGGGTCCCGACGAACATGCCCACGAGGTCGTCGAGGGCCGCGTCGCCGCGACCCGCGATCGGAGTGCCGACAGCGATGTCCTGAGTGCCGCTCAGCCGCGCGAGCAGCAATGCAAGCGCGGAATGTACGACCATGAACAGCGTCGAGTCGTGTTCGGCAGCAACCGAACTCAACCGAGCGGCGACATCGGCGGGAATCGTGAACGGGGTGACGCTGCCACGCATCGACTGCCGGGTGGGCCGCGGGCGATCGAGTGGCATCGGCAGCACGTCCGGCAGGTCTGCCAGAGCCGTCTGCCAGAACTCGATCTGCCGCGACGCCACCGACGTGGAGTCGCTCTCGTCGCCGAGAACGGCGTGCTGCCACAGTGCGAAGTCCGCGTACTGAACGGTGAGTGGCTCCCACGCCGGAACCGAACCGGCGGAGCGGGCGCCGTAGGCGACCATCACGTCTCGGGCCAGCGGTGCCATCGACGCACCGTCAGCCGCAATGTGGTGGACGACGATGGAGAGCACGAAGCTCTCCGGGCCGGTCCGGTACAGCACCGCGCGGAACGGAAGATCGACCGTGACGTCGAATCCTGTTGTCGCAGCAGCACGGACGAGCTCATCGACCGAACCGGCGTCGACGTCGACCACGTCGAGGGGGAGCTTCGATCCGGTGACGTCCTCGACGGGTGCGATGACCTGGTTCGGCAGATCGCCCACAGTCGGGAACACCGTGCGGAGCGACTCGTGCCTGGACAGGACGTCGCCGACGGCAGCAGCCATCGCACTCACGTCCAGACGACCGGTCAGGCGCACGGTGAGCGGAATGTTGTACGCGGGCGAGGACACATCGAACTGGTTGATGAACCACATCCGCTGCTGCGCGAGAGACAGCGGGATGGAATCGGGCCGGTCGACGGGGACGAGCGCCGGGCGGCGATGCAGCGACGCGCCCTTGGCTTCGGCACGTTCCGCCAGAGTCCGAACCGTCGATGCCTCGAACAGATCCAGCACCTTCAGATCGGTTCCGAGAGCCGAATTGACCCGTGCGATCAAACGCGTGGCCACGAGGGAGTTTCCGCCGAGATCGAAGAAGCTGTCGGTGACACCGACCCGATCGACCTCGAGAACGTCGCAGAACACGGACGCCACCGCGGCCTCGTATTCCGTTTCCGCGGCCTCGAATGCACCCTGTGAACCGAGTTCGGGTTCGGGGAGTGCGGTGCGGTCGAGTTTGCCTGCCGGAGTCAGAGGAATGGACTCCAACATCACGAACGCAGAGGGCACCATGTGCGCAGGCAGCATCGAACCGGCATGCTCACGCAACGCATCGACCTCGAGAACCGTACCGGCCACCGGCAACACATACGAGACCAACACCGTACTGGCGGCTCTTCCGGTCGCTCCTGCAGGCTCCGCTCCTGCCGCCCTCTCACGCCCGATGGTGACCACGAAATCGACACCGGGCACCGCAGCCAACACCGAATCGATCTCACCCAACTCGATCCGGAAACCACGCACCTTCACCTGAAAATCGCTACGCCCCACATACTCCAACGCACCCGAGGCATTCCACCGCACCACATCACCGGTGCGATACATCCGCGAACCCGCAGCACCGAACGGATCGGCCACGAACCGCTCCGCCGTCAAACCCAACCGCGCGTGATACCCACGAGCCAACGCCGGACCCGCCAGATACAACTCACCCACCACACCGACGGGCACCGGATTCAACCGCGAATCCAACACCACCTCAGCGAAACCGATCGTCGGCGAACCGATATCGACCGACTCCCCCACCACCAACGCCGACGAGATCGACGAGAAAATCGTCGCCTCCGTCGGACCGTACGCATTGAACATCCGCCGACCCGGCGCCCACCGCGCCACCAACTCCGGCGCACACACATCACCACCGGTCACCACCACCTGAACCGAGTCCAACCCCACCGGATCCACCGACGCCAACGCCGCAGGCGTGACGAACGCATGCGAGACCCGCTCCTCGGCGAGCAACGACGCCAACTCCACCCCACCGAACACCAACGGCGGAGCGATCACCATCGTCGCCCCACCCGAGAACGCCAACACGAACTCGAGAATCGACGCATCGAAACTCGGCGACGCGAACGCCAACACCCGCGACGACGGACCCACACCGAACCGAACCCGCTCCTCGGCAGCCAAGTTCCCCACACCACGATGAGTGACCACCACACCCTTGGGCACACCCGTCGACCCCGACGTGTAAATCAGATACGCCGCATCATCGAGCCGCAACACACCCGAACGCTCCACATCCAACACCGGAGCAGACGACCGAAACGCCAGATCCGCCACCACATCCGGATCATCGAGCACCACCCACGACACCCCACCCACACCCGAGAGCGCACCCACATCCGCACCCAACGTCACACCCACCACAGCACCCGAATCGACCAACATGTGCTCGATCCGATCCACCGGATAATTCGGATCCACCGGCAAGAACGCACCACCGGCCTTCGCCACCGCCCACACCGCCACCACAGACTCCACCGACCGCGACAACGCCAACGCCACGAACGACCCCGGACCCACCCCACACGACATCAACATCCGCGCCAACCGCGACGACGCCGCATCCAACTCACCATACGAAACAGACCGCGACCCCGACACAACCGCAACACCACCGACACCAGCAACACCCACCGCACCAGCCAACAACTCCGGCAACACCACACCCACCACAGACCGAGGACCACGAACCGGAGCCAGGCGCGCTCGCTCGGCGGTGGACAGCAGATCCACATCGCCTATCGGCAGATCGGGCTCGTCGGTCGATGTGTCGAGAACGCGGACGAGGCGGCGGGCGAGTTGAGCCGTGCTCGCGGCATCGAACAGTTCTGTGGCGTAATCGAAAACGACGGTGCCAGAATCGGACTCGTCGACGGTCACGACCAGATCCATGCCGACTCCGCCACGCGGCAGTGCGGACGGACCGAACCGGAGCGCAACCTGAGCGAGGGGGCTGTGCGATTCCGTTCGAGGCAGATTCAAGGCCTGAACGACGTCGTCGAACGACGTGTCACCGTGTGCCATCGCCGCATCGAAGTCGGCTGCGGACGCATCGACGAATTCGGTGAACGACTGCCGAACGTCGGGTCGGCTTCTTAGCGCGACGGTGTTTCCGTGACCCGCGGGTACGGCTATCACCAGGTCGTCGGTGTTCGCCAGTCGCGAAAGCAACACGGCGAGAGCAGATTCGAGGACCACGAACGGCGTCGTGGAACGTTCTGCCGCCAATCGAGTCACTCCGGACCACGTTTCGGATCCGATCGTCACCTCGTGGGATGCGCGAACGTGACCGATGTGCGAGGCGCGCGAGCGGTCGGTCGGAAGATCGAGGAGATCGGGGGCATCGGCGAGCCGGTCGGTCCAGTAGGCGAGCTGGGTTGCAGCGCGCCGCCGGCGCTGGCCCTCGCGTGCGCTGACCGGATGGACGTCCAGAACAGCAGTCTCGGGCCCGGCCGCGATGAAGGCTTCCACCATGTCGACGAAGCTCGAGTGGTGCGCGGTGAGGTCGTCGTCGTCGTACCGGTTGGGGTTGGCCCTGAAATCGACGAACGTCCGGGCCGGAGATCCGCTCTGATAGACGTTGACCAGGAGATCCTCGACCGGACCCGAGGTCACGATGTTGAACTCGCCGACGATCGACCCGAGTTCGATCTGCTGATGGAACAGCATCATGTTGACCATCGGGCCGGACAGCTGCTTGTCGCTACCCGAGGCCGCCAGCTCGCGCCGAATGTCCTCGATGCTGAAGCGCTGGTGCCGCAGCGCTCCCATCAGTTCGAGCTGCACCTGCTGTACCAGCTCGCCGACGGTCGCGTCCTGGGGCACGTGGATCGAAATGGGGGCGACGTTGACGAGCATTCCGCCGGATCGGCGAAGCAGCGCGGTGGTGCGCGCGGATACCGGGATGTTGACCGAGACGTCTTCTCGGCCGGTCATTCGCGAGAGGTAGCAGCCGAAAGCGGCGATGAACACCGCAGCCGCGGTTCCACCCTTGGTCGCGTCGGACGCCTCGAGCTCGGCGACGACGTCCTCCGGGAGAGCGACGCTGCGCAACTTGCTGGCAGCAATCGTGCGACCGGCCGTGTTGGACAGAGAAGCTCCGTCCTGGATATCCGCGGCGCGAGCAGTCCAGTACGCCTTGTCGGACTCGAAGCGCGACGACGTCCGGTATTCCTGATCGAGCTCGTAGAGTCGGCGAAGCTCGGCCGCCTTGTTGGGAGCAGGCTCGACGTGTTCGACGGCCGCTGTGTACAACGCGGCGGTCCGGTTGACGAGAGTCATGGCACCGTAGCCGTCGAGTGCGACGTGGTGAATCTTGCTGTACCAGAGGTTGCGATCGTCCTCGACCTGAATGATCCAACTGTCGACGAGGGGATCGTGTTCCATGTCGACGGGCTTGACGTAGTTCTCGTCGATCCACCTCAGCGCCGACGCCATCGGGTCCTCGGCATCACGCAGATCGAGGTAGTGCACCGACTGGTCGATGGAGTGATCGACCAGCTGTACGGGTTCGCCGTCCACCTCGGCCAGTCGGAGATATGCGGACTGGAACTCGTGTCCGGCCTGAGCCGAGGCCTCTTGCAGAACGCCGATGTCGAGGTTGCCGCGAAGGTCGACATATTGTGCGATACAGACCGGGACGTCAGGGGCAAGCTGCTGAGCGAACCACATGCCGCGCTGAGCGGACGACAGCGGGAAACCGTTCTCGAAGCCGGGGCCTGTCGGGGGCGTCTGAGATCCACCGGAAATTGCTGCGCGCATTCACTTGCCCTTCGACGGCACGGTCACGATGGCCGACATCGGGTCGGTGGACCCGGAGACCTCGGTTTGGTTCGGACTGTCGAGCCGCGGCGGCCTGTGCGCGCGATTGAGCAATTCTGGCTTCCGTTCTGGTCTGCGTTCGTGTCGATTCACACACGTTCGGTGGTGATATGCCGTCGTATCGATTCGTCGCGCACGGCCCACTGGATTGAAACAGGGAAATGGTTCGGTTCTACCGAGGAGAACCAACCTCGAGTTCGCGAACCGAGTGTGTGGTGACTCTCGAATTCGACGTCCTGTCCGACATGAACTCCCCTCCCCACCAGGCGTACGACACGTTCGACCACGTCGGCGTTCGTGCTGCACTCACATGCACACGCGAGACCGTCGGCCAACCGCCGAAAGCCGACCCGAAATTCAGCGTCGAGCATCCCAGCGGCTTACAAAGATACAACATCGGCAGGATTCTTTTGTGCGGTAATCATAAGAACCATCGATCGCCAACTCCAGCCTGTTACAGAAGTGACCCCGAGTGCTACCCGAACAGGCGCTATTCGGTCGAACGAATGACTGCCCACGCCGCGTCGCACAGCATTGTCCGACCCGTATCGAACCTGTCGTTGTGATCGACCCACCGTTTACCGACTCGACGATTGTTTCAGGAGGCGGAGCGGCGGCGCCCGACCACGAGCGTCGCGCCGAGGGCTCCGACTGCCGCCAGACACAGCACCAGTTCCGATCCGAAGCCGATTCGTGTCGCGACGGTGAGGGATTGTCGCAGTACAACACTGGAAACCAGCACGTCGGGAGTGAACAGCGGCGAATCCTGCAGAACCTCTCCGTCCGGCGCCACGATCGCGCTCACACCACTCGTGGCGGCCACCACGACAGTTCTGCCGTGCTCGACGGCGCGCACCCTGGACATCGCGAGTTGTTGGTAGGTCATTTCGGTGTCGCCGAAGGTCGCGTTGTTGGTTGGAATTGCAATGAACTCCGCGCCCGATCGGACCGATTCCTCGAGGGCGCGATCGAATGCGACTTCGTAGCAGGTCGCTATTCCGGCTGCTATTCCCCCGGCGCGGACAACTCCGTTTCCGTTACCGGGAACGAAATAACCCGCTCGGTCGGCATATTCCGAGAACAATCGAAAAAAACTTCGGAATGGCAAGTATTCGCCGAACGGTTGAATTATCTTCTTGTCGTGCCGCTCACCGGGCCCGTCCGTACCGTTCCACGCAATCACCGAATTCGTGTTCGTGCCATCGGCATTGACGAGTACGGTCCCGACGAGAATCGGAGCCCCCACAGCCACGGACGCCTGCGTGATGAGAGTTGCAGCGTCGGCATTTCTCAATGGATCTATGTCGGAGGCATTCTCGGGCCACACGACGAGATCCGGGGCAGGTTGCATGCCTGCCTCGACGTCGGCGGCCAAACTCATCGTTTCACGGACGTGATTGTCCAGCACCGCTCGCCGCTGGGCGTTGAAGTCCAGACCCAGACGCGGAACGCTTCCCTGGACGGCTGCGATCGTCACGGTCCGTTCGTCGCCTTCCGGTGCGTCGTTGCTGTGCAGCGTGGGTAGCAGCGCCACGGCCGCTATGGACGCGACCGTCGTGGCGGCGACCGGCCCGAGGAACGAACGCACTCCGTCGCGCCGAGTGCCCGCGACCAGCAGCGCGGCCGTTCCGGTTCCGGTCAGTGCCACACCGAAACCGAGCAACGGTGCACCCCCGATGCTCGCCAAGGGAAGCAGCCAGCCCTCGGGTTGTCCGAACGCCAACCGGCCCCACGGGAAACCGCCGAAGGGAACACTGGACCGAAGCCACTCGGTCAGGCTCCAGGCCAATGCCATCGACACGGGCCACCAGGCACTCCGTGCTGCGACCACACCGAGCACTCCGAACAAGCCGACGAAGACGGACTCGGCGGCGGCGAGCGCCAGCCAGGGCATCGGTCCCACGTAGACACCGATCCACGGGAGCAGTGGAACGAAGAATCCGAGTCCGGCGGCACAGCCGTAGCCGAATCCCGCTTTCAGCGACAGCGGACTTCGGCCGCCGAAGCCGGTCAGGACGAGGGCCAGCAGCGCGATTCCGAGCGGTGCCAGAAACCACAGGGTTCGCGGAGGAAAGCTCGCAAATATCAGGGCACCACCGGCAACGGAGAGTGCAGTGGACATCGAGGCTCGTCGTAGTCGCCCCGCCGACGAGGCCCCGGCCCCGACACCCGAGGTGGACTCAGTTCTCATGGATGACCTGCCCACGATGGACGGTCATCGAGCACTGTGGGCTCGTGGACGACGGGTCGAGACCCGGCAACGGAGATACCCCCGCACGGGGGTCCGTCGACCAGCGTTGCACGCTGTCCTTGGGCGCTCGGACGACGAGTTCGTCGACCTCCCACACCGCGAAGGACGCGGGCGCTCCCGGCACCAACGTTCCCGCCAATCCGTCTCGGACTCCGCCCGCACGCCACGCTCCGCGGGTACTGGCAGAGAAAGCGGCCCGAGGCGAGATGGCACTGCCCGGCGTGCGGTGGTTGACCGCGGCTCTGATCGTCGCCCACGGATCGAGTCGGGTGACCGGCGCATCCGAACCGAATGCGAGCGCCACCCCCGCCGACGCCAGGCGCGCGAACGGATGGAGCGCCGACGCACGATCTGCGCCGAGTCGCGCCGAGTACAGCCCGTCCGAACCACCCCACAGGGCATCGAACATCGGTTGCATGCTGGCTATGACGCCCCACGAGGCCAATTTGTCGGCCTGTTCGGGTGCGACCATCGCCAGATGTTCGAGCCGATGCCCGCACGCGGCGACGGCAGGAGTTCCGAGCTCGGCCACCACCCGCTCGAACGCTGTGACGGCAGCCGACACAGCCGCGTCGCCGATGACGTGGAAACCCGCCTGTGTCCCGGCGGTCGTGCACGCCGAGATGTGTGCGGCAATCGCATCGACGTCCTCGTACTGGACGCCCGATCCGGAGCCGTCGGCATAGGGCGACGACAGCCACGCGGTCCGCGACCCCAGCGAGCCGTCGACGAAGATGTCGCCGGCCAGTCCGTGGGCACCGGTGTCGCCGAGCAGCTGCCGCGCCTGCTCGGCCGTCTCGACCAGCTCGCCCCAGTATCCGCGAACCTCCACCCCGTGTTCGGTGGCCATCAGTTCGCGGAAGTCGTCGATACCCGACACGATCGGACCGGCACATTCGTGGACTGCGACGATTCCCTGCGCCGCAGCACTGTCGAGCGCAGCCGTTCGTGCCCGAGCGCGGGTATCGGGCGTGATCATCGACCGCGCTGTCTGCCGCGCGAGGTGATGCGCGGCAGCGGTGAGCGGGGACTGCTCCGAGAAGCCGGTGACGGATTCGATACCGGTCGCGGCGACGCGCAACGGCGTCGAGACGGCGGCCGAATGCGAATCGATGCGAGTGAGATACACCGGACGACCAGGAGCTGCCGCATCGAGGTCGGCTGTGGACGGTGCACGATGTTCGGGCCACCCGGTTTCGTCCCAGCCGTGTCCCCAGATCAGTGCGTCCGAGGACGATGATGCGTGTTCGGCGAGCACCCGTATGCAGTGTTCGAGCGAAGTGCAGCCGGACAGATCGAGTCCGATCAGCGACAGACCCAGATCGGTGACGTGCACGTGAGTGTCGACGAACGCCGGTGCCACGAAGGAGCCCGCCAAGTCGGTGATGCGGACTCCTGGATGGAGCGCTCGCCCGGTGCGGTCCTCACCGATCCAGCTGACGATTCCATCGGTCACGGCCATGGCGGTGGCGTCGGAGGCCATCGGACTGTAGATCCGTCCGCCGCAGAACAATTCGGTGGTCACGAACGACCAGTCTGCCCCTACCGGTGTGGCTTCCGGAAATCCCCGGCTGCGGGATCGAAGCGGTCGGCCTCGATCACCTGTCCCTCGAGTATCGGCGCAGAACCGGATGCATTCGGTGCTCGCGTGCTGTCGTCGAGGATCTCACCGTCGATGACGGTGGGGCGCATGCGCCGGGTGGCGGTAGCGACCTGTGGCAACCAGCGCGCGGCGGCCCACATCACCGCTGGGCGCAGTAGCCACCTGGTCGGCGGGATCAACAGCAGCAACCCGATCACCGTGGTCACCAGGCCGGGCACGAACATCGCGACCGACCCTGCGGCGAAGAGAGCGCCGTCGGCCACGGCACCGCCGGCCGATCGCTCGCCTCGCGATGCCCGCTGCAGACCGTCCAACACACGTCTGCCCTGCGATCGCACGAGGAGTGACCCCACCAGCGATCCACCGATCAGCAGCACGACGGTCCAGAGCACACCGAGCGCGCTTCCTACGGCGACCAGCGCTGCGACCTCGACCACGACATAGAGTACGAACAGAGCGAGCATGACGGTCCTTTCTTCGCTTCACCGGTACAACGCGCGGGGCATCGAAATAGCTCCCGACTTGCCGTGTTTGTCGGCAGATTCTCAGGAACCCGGCCGGACGAGGCCGGTTTCGTACGCCACGACGACGGCCTGGACTCGATCGCGGACGTCCAACTTCGTCAGGATTCGGCCGATGTGAGTCTTGATCGTCGCCTCGGACAGATGCAGGGCGGCCGCAATCTCGGCGTTGGACAAGCCGGTAGCCAAGTGCACCAGCACCTCGCGCTCGCGTCCGGTGAGAGCATCGAGAACGGCGGCATCGGTGGTCGACACGGACTGCTCGACGAACCTCGACAGCAAACGCTTGGTGACCTTCGGCGAGACGACGGCATCGCCTGCGGCGACGCTGCGAATCGCGGAGACCAGGTCCTCGGGTGGAGTGTCCTTGAGCAGGAATCCACTGGCCCCTGCCCGGAGTGCCCCGAGGACGTGTTCGTCGAGATCGAAGGTCGTCATCACCAGAACGTTGGCGTCCGAACCCGATTCGGTGATGCTGCGGGTGGCGGCGACGCCGTCGATGCCGGGCATGCGGACGTCCATCAGCACTACCGCCGGTGCCAGTCTGGCGACGGCCTCGACGGCACCCGCCCCGTCCGAGGCCTCCCCCACCACCTCGATGTCGTCCTGCGCCTCGAGCACCATGTTCAATCCCATGCGCATGAGTTCCTGGTCGTCCACGACGACAACGGTGATCGGCACCGACCCAACCTAGCCCTCACTCGATCGGCAGCGTTGCCCGCACGAGCCAATTGCCGTGCGGCGTCCGCCCGGCGTGCAGGGTGCCTCGAAGCACCGCTACTCGCTCGCGCATTCCGAGAAGTCCGTGTCCACCACCGTCCTCGGACGGTGGTGCGCCGGAGCCGTTGTCGGAGATCTCGACGGTGACCGCATCTTCTCCGCGAACCACCTTGACCACAGCGCGTGGCGCATGACCGGCGTGGCGGAGGACGTTGGTCAGCGATTCCTGCACCAACCGGTGCACTCCCAGGCTGATCGCCGGACTGATGTCGTCCAGGTTTCCGGTCTGTTCGAGCTCGACGTTCAATCCGGCGCGACCCATCATCTCCACGACACGGGCCAGACCGGCGGTGCCGTACTGGGGCATGTCGTCCGAGTCGGGCGAGGTTCGCAGCAACGCGACCGTTCGACGGAGCTCGGCCAATGCCGAACGGCCCGTTGCGGAGATGTTGGCCACGGCCTGCTCGGCGCGATCGGGATTGCGCCTGATGGCGTACGAGGCACCGTCGGCCTGCACCACCATGACACTGACGCTGTGGGCGATGACGTCGTGCAGTTCGCGTGCAATGCGAGTGCGCTCGGTGAGCACGGCCTCTTCGGCGCGTCGGTCCCTGTCGTACTCGGCCACGACGAGCCGGGCCTGAGTCGCTTCGTCGTACGCCCGGCGGGCACCGAGAAATTCCGCCGCAACCCACGACAGGGCGTACATCAGCGCGCTGAACAGCAGTGTCGTGAACACCGGTTGGGCGAACAGAAGCAGGTTCGCGGCGGTGTACACGGCGAGTGCGGCGGCATAGACGCCGCCCTGAACTCGACCGACGTACGCGACCAGCGTGTAGAGCATGATCGGCAGGGCGAGCGCTGCCGGGTGACCGTTGTACGCATCGCCCACCAGGCTGCCCGCTATGTCGGAGCTGAGCGTGGTGACGAGAGTCAGTGCTGCGATCGTGCGGGGCAGACGCCGCCGCCACGCGACGGGAATCGTCAGCACGACCGAGAAGACCAGGAACAACGGCCCGTTCAGACCGTCGACCGAGCTGACGAACACCAGAATGTCGACGACGAACAGCCCGACGGCCAGCAGAGCATCGGCCACGAACGGCTGCCCACGGAGCCACAGACTGAATCGACGCATGTGATTGAGTTTGCCGTATGACTGCCGCCGACTGGGGATTGCTGATGGTCGCGGCCACGGCCGCCGGTTGGGTCGACGCAGTGGTTGGCGGAGGTGGCCTCATCCTGTTGCCGGCGATTCTTCTCGTGGCACCTCAGCTGACGCAGCAGGCAGCGCTGGCGACGAACAAGGCGACTGCAGTGTTCGGTACCGTCGCCGCCGTCGTGACCTTCGCACGGAAGGTTTCGCTGAATTGGGCGGTGCTCGTTCCGGCCGGCGTCCTCGCCGCCGTGACCTCGGCGGCCGGCGCTGCTGCGGTGTCGTTGATCGATCGCGAGCTGTTCATCCCGATCATCATGGTGGTTCTCGTGGGTGTGGCAGTACTGGTCACCTGCCGTCCGACCATCGGCCTGACCGCGGCGCCGTCGCCGCCGACCCATCGCAAGGTTCTGATCGTCATCGGTTGTGCAGCCGCCGGAATCGGCTTCTACGACGGCATTCTCGGGCCCGGCACCGGAACGTTCCTCATCATCGTCTTCGCCACGATGCTCGGCACCGAGTTCGTGCGCAGCGCCGCGATGGCCAAGGTGATCAACGTCGGGTCCAATGTCGGTGCCCTCGCCTTCTTCGCCGTCACCGGCAGCGTCTACTGGCAACTCGGAGCAGTCATGGCGGTGTGCAACGTGTTCGGTGCCGTCCTCGGGTCAAGAACGGCGGTCGCCCGCGGTGCCGGATTCGTGAGAATCGTCCTGCTGGTCGTGGTCGTGGGGATGGTCGTTCGACTCGGCTGGCAACAATTCGGCTAGCGTCTTCAGGCGTGACGAGACAATCGGATCGGTCGGTCGACGCCGACTTCCTGGCTCTGCCCCTGCAGGCCCTCGCGGACGCCGCCCTGAGCACGGCTCGATCCGCCGGGGCAACGCATGCCGATGTTCGCGTGCAGCGCTTGACGACTCAGTCGATCTCGCTGCGCGACGGCTCGGTTCAATCGGCAATCGACGCCGGGGAGATTGGCCTCGCCGTACGAGTCGTGGTCGACGGCACCTGGGGTTTCGCATCGCACGCCGAACTCGGCACGGACGCAGCGGCCGAGACAGCGCGTAAAGCTGTCGAGGTGGCCACGGCACTGCGTGCGCTCAATCGTGAACGCGTCGAACTCGCCGCCGAGCCGGTGTACTCGAACGCGACGTGGACGTCGGAGTACGACATCGACCCGTTCGAGGTACCCACCACCGAGAAGGTGGCACTACTGGCGGAGTACTCCTCCCGGCTGGCGGCGTCGGACGGCGTCGATCACGTGACCGCCTCGGTTCTGCAGGTCAAGGAGCAGTCGTTCTACGCGGATCTGGCCGGCAGCAGCATCACTCAGCAGCGGGTGCGACTGCATCCACAATTCGAGGCCACCACGGTGGATCGATCTGCCGGTGCGTTCGAGACCATGCGCACCCTCGCTCCACCCGTCGGTCGAGGCTGGGAGTACCTGGGTGAGCACAGCACGTGGGACTGGGCCGACGAGCTGGCCCGGATCCCGGACTGGTTGGCCGAGAAGGTGAAGGCGCCGTCCGTCGTGGCAGGCCCAACGGATCTGGTGATCGACCCGACCAATTTGTGGCTCACCATTCACGAGTCGATCGGGCACGCAACGGAATACGATCGCGCCATCGGCTACGAGGCCGCCTACGCCGGCACGTCGTTCGCGACCCCGGACCAGTTGGGGACGCTGCGCTACGGATCGCCCATCATGCACGTCACCGCCGACCGGACCGAGATCAACGGCCTGGCCAGCATCGGTTGGGACGACGACGGAGTGGCGTCGCAGAGATGGGACCTGGTCCGCGACGGCACACTGGTCGGCTACCAACTCGATCGAGTGTTCGCCCCCAAACTCGGTCTCGAGCGGTCCAACGGATGTTCGTACGCCGATTCTCCGCATCATGTTCCGATCCAGCGGATGGCGAACGTATCGCTGCAGCCCGACCCCGATGTCGATCGATCCACCGCCGACGTCATCGGCGAGGTGGAGGACGGTATCTACGTCGTCGGAGACAAATCCTGGTCGATCGACATGCAACGCTACAACTTTCAGTTCACCGGCCAACGCTTCTACCGAATCCGCAACGGCGTGCTCGACGGCCAGGTGCGTGACGTGGCGTACCAGGCGACGACCACCGAATTCTGGGGCTCGATGGAACTGCTCGGCGGACCGTCCACGTGGCGACTCGGCGGCGCATTCAACTGCGGCAAGGCCCAACCCGGGCAGGTGGCCGCCGTAAGCCACGGGTGCCCCGTCGCGTTGTTCCGCGGCGTCAACGTCCTCAACACCCGATCGGAGGCAGGTCGATGATCGCGCCGCAGCTCGTGATCGAACGTGCACTCGCCTGCGCGAGTGTCGACGACACCATCGTGATCGTCACCGACTCCAGCGATGCAACACTGCGGTGGGCCGGAAACTCCATGACCACCAACGGAATTGCCACCTCCAGGCGCTGGGAAGTGATCTCGATCGTGCGAGAGGCCGACGTCGTTCGCGTCGGCACCGTGTCGTCGACGAGTGTCGATCCGGAGGACATCGAGGCAGTGGTTCGGGCGAGCGAGGCGGCGGCGCGATCGGCAGAGCCCGCCGAGGACGCGATGCCCTTGCTGCCTCGCGCGTCGGTCTCGGACCCGCACGACTGGGACCGCCGAGCACAACATACGTCGATCGACGTGTTCGGCTCGCTGGCAACGGAATTGAACGTCGGATTCGATGGTGAGGACGCGCTGTACGGATTCGCGCAGCACACCGTCGACAACGTCTGGCTCGGAACCTCGACCGGTGTGCGTCGTACTTTCACACAGCCCACCGGATCGGTCGAGATCAATGGAAAGCGATCCGGGGCGAGCGCCTGGGTGGGCACCGGCACCACCGACTTCCAGAACGTGTCGGCCGAGACGATGTTGGCGGAGCTGTCCACCCGACTCAAGTGGGCCCGAAACACCGTCGAACTGCCCGCCGGTCGCTATCAGACTGTGCTGCCCCCGTCGGCGGTGGCCGACCTGATGATCTACCTGATGTGGACCATGGAAGGCCGCGGAGCGCAGGAGGGTCGCACCGCACTCTCGCGGGCAGGTGGAACGCGAGTCGGTGAGAAACTCACCGACCTGCCGCTCACCCTGTACTCCGATCCACACGCATCCGGACTCGAGTACGCACCGTTCGTGGTGGCCGGGTCGTCGAGTGATTCGGTGTCGGTGTTCGACAATGGAATGGACATCGAGCGCGTCGACTGGATCCGCGACGGATCGGTCTCCGCCCTGGCCTACCCACGTGCAACGGCGCAGAAGTTCGGAGCTCCCGTCGCGGTCCCGGGCGAGAACCTCGTTCTGACGGGCGGCACGGACGTCGGTCTGGACAAGATGGTTGCCGACACCGAACGCGGGTTGCTCCTGACGACGCTCTGGTACATCCGTGAGGTCGATCCGACCTCGCTGCTGCTGACCGGGCTGACCAGAGACGGCGTCTATGCCATCGAGAACGGTCGAATCACCGGTGCGGTGAACAACTTTCGCTTCAACGAGAGCCCGCTGGATCTGCTGCGACGCGTCACCGAGGCGGGCGCAACCGAGGCGACACTGCCGCGCGAGTGGAAGGACTGGTTCACTCGCACGACGATGCCACCGCTACGCGTTCCCGACTTTCACATGTCGTCGGTCAGCGCGGCACAGTAGGGCCGGATTCTGGTCGTTCCTGCAGGCTCCACTCCTGCCCGGCCTACTTGTCGGGACCGGTCAGCTCGAGGGCGATGTTGTCGGGGTCTCGGAACTCCACGATGGACATGCCGGGGCCCGCGTCCTTGATGCCTTCGTGTGCAATGCCCAACTCGTCGAGCGTCTTGACGGCATCCTCGAGTGCGGCTCGGGTGTCGACGGTGAAGCTGAGGTGATCCAGTCCGCACCGGTCCTCGCCGAAGGTGTCGTCTTTCGGTGCGACCGGGCGCAGCCCGAGCAGCCCGCCGCCGAACTTGTAGATGACGCCGCCGAAGAGGAACCACAGGGCCTTCTTGGTCTCTTCGTCCGCGTCGGGATCCCAGGCGTAGGCGACGTCGAAGCCGAACACCGAGTCGTAGAACGACCGGGACCGGTCGATGTCACTGACGGTGAGGCGAACATGGTTGTAATCGGTCACTGCGATAGGCACGTGGTGCTCCATTCCGGCAGCAGGGGAAGCTGCCTCACGAAGCATTCGGAACTGCGCATACTAGCGATGGTGCCGACTTTCGCTACCTGGCGGCGGTGATCGCCAGTCCGACGGAACCGCTCTTGCCCCGGCGCAGCACACTGCCCTTGACGGTGAGCCACCCGAGAATTCCGTACTTCGAAGCGATGGCTGCCCGGGCCTTCTCGGTTCCGTCGGCATCGAGGATCTCGGCGGTGGCGTCGATCGCCTCGCCCTGAGGATTGCCGCGCATGTCGCACGGTGCCAGGGTGACTGCGGAGTTGCGGCGAATCCGTTTGACCTTCCACGAATCGGATACCGTCCAGACCAGCAGCCGATCCCCGTCGAGGGCACCCCACAGCGGGGTCGGTACCCCGGTGCCGTCCTTCTTGAACGTCGTCAGCAGTACGTACTTGCCCTTGGCAATGTCTTCGAAGGTGGCAGCCATACCGCTCAGAGTACGTCGCTACTCCCCTTCGAGCTCGCCCTCGGTTTCCAGATACACCTGGCGCAAGCCGTCGAGAACCTGCTTGTTCGGCTCGGCCCACATCTTTCGCTCCGCGGCCTCGAGCAGTCGCTCCGCGATACCGTGCAGGGCCCACGGATTGGACTGTTGCATGAACTTCTTGTTCTGCTCGTCGAGCACGTATGTCTCGGCCAGCTTCTCGTACATCCAGTCCTGAACCACGTCGGTCGTCGCGTCGTAGCCGAACAGGTAGTCCACGGTCGCCGCCATCTCGAACGCGCCCTTGTAGCCGTGCCTGCGCATGGCGTCGAGCCACTTGGGGTTCACCACCCGGGCGCGGAAGACTCGTGCGGTTTCCTCCGACAGTGTCCGCGTACGAACCGATTCCGGCCGTGTGCTGTCACCGATGTACGCCTCGGGCGACTTTCCGGTCAACGCGCGCACGGTCGCGACCATGCCGCCGTGGTACTGGAAGTAGTCGTCGGAATCGGCGATGTCGTGCTCACGCGTGTCGGTGTTCTTGGCGGCGACGGCAATGCGCTTGTAGGCGGTGCGCATGTCGTCCGAGGCCGGAACGCCGTCGAGACCGCGGCCGTACGCGAAGCCACCCCAGGTGGTGTAGACCTGCGCAAGGTCGTCGTCGCTGCGCCAGGTCTTGCTGTCGATCAGCTGGAGCAAACCGGCACCGTAGGTGCCCGGCTTCGATCCGAAAATGCGCGTCGTGGAACGTCGTTCGTCGCCGTGCTCGGCCAGATCGGCCTGCGCATGGGCTCGCACGTAGTTCTGCTCGGCCGGCTCGTCCAACGCGGCGACCATCCGGACCGCATCGTCGAGCAACGCGAGAACGTGGGGAAACGCGTCGCGGAAGAAGCCGCTGATCCGGACCGTCACGTCGATGCGGGGACGGCCGAGCTCGACGAGGTCGATCACCTCGAGCCGCGTCACCCTGCGCGATGCCTCGTCCCACACCGGCGAGACCCCCAGCAGAGCGAACACTTCTGCGATGTCGTCGCCGGAGGTGCGCATGGCCGAGGTACCCCACACCGAGAGTCCGACGGATTTCGGCCACTCGCCGTGATCCTGGCGGTAGCGAGCGAGAAGTGATTCCGCCATCGCCTGCCCGGTCTCCCAGGCCAACTTCGAGGGCACGGCCTTCGGGTCGACGGAGTAGAAATTGCGGCCGGTGGGGAGAACGTTGATCAGCCCGCGCAGCGGGGAACCGCTCGGCCCGGCCGCGATGAACCCGCCGTCGAGCGCGTGCAGCACCTGAGCGATCTCGCGTGAGGTTCCGCGCAGACGCGGAACGACCTCGGCTGCGGCGAACTCGAGAATCTGGGTGACCACGCCGCCGTGCTCACCCGCGACCCGTGCGGCAGCTGCGGGATCCCACTGCGCTGCCTGCATCGCCGCGACCAACCCGTGGGCCACGGCCTCGATACTGTCGACGCGGGTCCGGTCCTCGTCGCCGTCCTCGCTGAGCCCCAGTGCTTCTCGCAGACCGGGAACCGTCTGTTCTCCACCCCACATCTGCCGAGCTCGGAGCATCGCGAGCACCAGTTCGACCTCGGCGTCTCCGACGGGTTCCTGGCCCAAAATGTGCAGTCCGTCGCGGATCTGTACGTCCTTGATCTCGCACAGCCACCCGTCGACGTTCAGCAGCATGTCGTCGAACACTTCTTCGTCGGGGCGCTCCTCGAGCCCGAGGTCCTTGTGCATCTGCGCCGCCGTCATCAGGGTCCAGATTTGCTGGCGGATGGCGGGCAGCTTGGCCGGGTCGAGTGCCGAGATGTTCGCGTGCTCGTCGAGCAGTTGCTCGAGGCGGGAGATGTCGCCGTAGCTCTCCGCGCGCGCCATCGGCGGAATCAGGTGATCGACGAGGGTGGCGTGCGCTCGACGCTTGGCCTGCGTGCCCTCCCCCGGATCGTTGACGAGGAACGGGTAGATCAACGGCAGGTCTCCCAGGGCCGCATCGGTTCCGCAGGAAGCGGACATACCGAGTGTCTTGCCCGGCAGCCATTCCAGGTTCCCGTGCTTGCCCAGGTGCACCATGGCGTCGGCACCGAAGCCGCCGTCGGCCTGCGTGGCCGAGATCCACCGGTAGGCCGCCAGATAGTGATGGCTCGGCGGCAGGTCCGGGTCGTGATAGATCGCAACCGGCTTCTCGCCGAATCCGCGCGGCGGTTGCACCATGATCACCACGTTGCCGAATTGCATTGCAGCGATGACGATCTCACCGTCCGGATCGGCAGATCGATCAACGTAGAGATCACCCGGTGCCGGGCCCCAGTGCTCGACGACGCCGTCGCGCAGATCCGCGGGAAGCTTCTCGAACCACCGGCCGTACTGCGCGGCCGAGATACGAATGGGATTGCCCTCGAGCTGGGCATCGGTGAGCCAGTTGGGATCCTGGCCGCCGCGGGCGATCAGCGCATGGATGAGGGCGTCACCGTCGCGGGCAGCCAGACCCGGCACCGAGTCCGGGCCGTCGAGGGGACCGAGGTCGTAGCCGGCGGTGCGCATTTCGGACATCAACGCGATCGCGCTGGCCGGAGTGTCGAGGCCGACAGCGTTACCGATCCGCGCATGCTTGGTGGGATAGGCCGAGAACATCAGGGCGATACGGCGATCGGCGGCCGGAATGTGCCGCAGCCTCGCGTGCCGTACTGCAATGCCTGCTACTCGAGCGGCCCGCTCGTGGTCCGGCACGTACGTGGTCAAGCCGTCGTCGTCGATCTCCTTGAACGAGAACGGGACCGTGATGAGGCGGCCGTCGAACTCCGGAACGGCGACCTGCGTGGCGACGTCCAGAGGGGAGAGTCCGTCGTCGTTCTCGGCCCACGTCGCGCGAGAACTCGTCAGGCACAGTCCTTGCAGAATCGGCACATCGAGCGCGGCGAGCTCGGCGACGTCCCAGGCCTCGTCGTCGCCGCCGGCAGACGCGCCGGCAGGTTTGGTGCCACCGGCCGCGAGCACGGTCACGATCAGGGCGTCCGCCGACTTCAGGGTCTCGAGCAGATCGGCTTCCGCGGTGCGCAGGGAGGCGCAGTAGATCGGAAGCGCGGTGGCCCCGGCGTTCTCCACAGCCGTGGCGAGAGCATCGATGTACGTGGTGTTTCCGGCCAGATGCTGGGCGCGGTAGTACAGGATCGCGACCGTCGGCCCCGCGGACTGCGGAGCGGAGACTCGTTCGAGGTGGCCCCACGTCGGCAGGTGCCGTGGTGCATCGAAACCGTGCCCGGTCAGCAGCACCGTGTCGGAGAGAAAGTTGTACAGCTGACGAAGATTGTCCGATCCGCCCTCGGCCAGATAGTTGTGTGCCTGCGCCGCGACGTTGGCAGGCACCGTCGAAATCTCCATCAGATCGGCGTCGGGTGCCTGTTCACCGCCGAGCACGACGACCGGCAGTCCGGTGGCCAGAACCGCGTCGATGCCCGACTCCCACGATCGCCTCGACCCCAGGATGCGCACGATGATCAACTCCGCCGATTCGGCCATCGCCGGAATGTCCGCGGCGAGCAGCCGGGAAGGGTTGCCCCAGGTGAAGTCTGCTCCGCTGGCGCGGGCGCTGAGCAGATCGGTGTCCGACGTGGACAGCAACAAGAACACGGGTAACGCCCTCCTCGGGGGTTTCGCGCCCCTGACTTCGGTGGTTCGAATGATCGGTGAAAACTGCTCTTCGACTCGTCGGAGAGAGGGTCTGACTCCAGCCCCGACCCGAAGGATCGAAGGCCGTCACAGTGGCGCGACCGTACCGGATTCTCGCCGGTTTCCTCTCGGCCGGAGCCGTGGACATCGAATGCTACCGGGGCGAGCGGGGAATCGGGCCACCCGTTGCGCTTGTAGCCTGGTGACCATGAGTTCGCCAGAGAGGTCGGTGCCCGACGGCTGCCCAGGGGCGCTGACGACCCATCTGGCGGCGGACGGGCCGCTGGCACGAATCCGGCTGCCGGGTGGCGTCGTGTTGCCGGGGCAGATGCAGGTGTTGGCGCAGGCCGCTGCCGAGCTGGGTGACGGCACGTTGGAGCTGACCTCGCGGGGCAATATGCAGGTGCGGGCGGTGTCGGACCCGGACGACTTGGCGCGCAGGTTGGCCGACGCCGGGCTGCTTCCGTCCTCGACGCACGAGCGTGTCCGCAACATCCTTGCCTCTCCCCTCTCGGGCCGGGTGGGAGGTCTCACCGACGTGCGCGCGCTGGTCGGTGCGCTGGACGAGGGCCTGTGTGCACGACCCGATCTGGCACACCTGCCGGGTAGGACGCTGTTCGCGCTAGACGACGGCCGGGGCGACCTGTGCGGACTCGAATCGGATTTCGGCGCCTACGCCCAATCCGACGGGTCGTACGCACTGCTGTTGGCAGGCCGGGACAGTGGCGTGCGCGTGGACCGCGACAGTGTCGTGTCGATGCTGCTGAACTGCGCGGGCGCCTTCGTGGAACTTCGGCAGTCCCAGTGGCGGGTAGCCGAAATGGACGACGGCCCGGCCCGGATCCTCGACCGACTCGGTCTCGCGGCCGGCCCTGTCCTGCCGATGCCCGCACCCGTGGAGGTGCCACCGATCGGTTGGCTCGATCAGGACGACGGCCTGGTGGCGCTGGCGGCGGGACTGGCCAACGGTGTTCTCGGGGCGCGGCTCGCGGAGTTCCTCGCGGCGATCGACCGCCCGCTGATCATGACCCCGTGGCGATCGCTGATCGTGTGTGATCTGGACGAGGAACCGGCCGAACAGGTCGTCCGCGTGCTCGCCCCGATGGGACTGATCTTCGACGCGGCATCGCCGTGGATTCGAGTGAGCGCATGCACCGGATCGCCGGGGTGCGAGAAGTCGTTGGCCGACGTACGAGCCGACCTCTCCGCCGCGGTCGATGCCCGGATGACCCCGCGCGACGAACGGCAACACTGGTCCGGGTGCGAGCGGCGCTGTGGGCGACCCAAGGGCGAGGTCACCGACGTCATCGCCACGGGAATCGGCTACCGGGTCTCCTGAGCACAACGATACCGGCTTCCGACTGAGGGGTCCCTCTCCCCTATCGTGACACGCATGCACGACTACGTCCGCGACGGCGCGGAGATCTACCGACAATCGTTCGCGACCATCCGAGCCGAAGCAGATCTGTCTCGATTCGCACCGGACGTCGCACAGGTCGTCGTGCGCATGATTCACGCGGTCGGAGAGATCGATCTGACCGAGACCATCGGCTACACCCCAGCAGTCGTGACCTCCGCTCGCGCGGCACTGAACTCGGGCGCGCCGATTCTGTGCGACGCCAACATGGTCGCCGCCGGCATCACTCGTCGCCGTCTTCCGGCCGACAACGAGGTGCTGTGCACCCTGTCCGATCCTCGGGTACCGGATTTGGCTCGAAGTATGAACACCACGAGAACCGCTGCCGCACTGGAGTTGTGGGGCGACAAGCTCGGCGGTGCCGTCGTCGCCATCGGAAACGCTCCGACCGCTCTGTTCCACCTGATGGAGATGCTGGAGGCAGGGGCACCGAAACCCGCAGCGATCGTCGGCGGCCCGGTCGGATTCATCGGGGCGGCGGAGTCGAAGGAAGATCTGATCGCCGCGGGCCTCGGCGTCGAGTACCTGGTGGTCCGCGGTAGGCGTGGTGGCAGCCCCATCACCGTCGCCGCCGTCAATGCCATTGCGAGCGAACAAGAATGACCGGCACCGGAAAGCTGTGGGGAGTCGGAGTCGGTCCCGGCGATCCGGAGTTGTTGACCGTCAAGGCCGCTCGCGTGATCGCCGAGGCCGATGTGGTTGCCTTCCACAGTGCACAGCACGGTCGTAGCATCTCCCGCGGGCTGGCAGCCGGGTACATGCGGGACGGGCAGCTCGAGGAACATCTGGTCTACCCGGTGACCACCGAGACCACGGCGCACCCCGGTGGATATCAGGGTGCGATCGACGAGTTCTACGAGTCCGCCGCTTCGCGGTTGGCGGCTCATCTGGACGCGGGACGCTCCGTAGTGCTTCTCGCCGAGGGTGATCCGCTGTTCTACAGCTCTTACATGCACATGCACAAGCGGTTGGCCGACCGCTTCGAGGTCGAGATCGTGCCGGGCGTGACCTCGGTCAGTGCCGCCTCGGCTGCGCTGGCCACCCCGCTCGTGGAGCGCGACGAGGTGTTCACCGTGTTGCCCGGCACGCTGCCGGCAGACGAGCTCACTCGGCGACTGCGCGGCACCGACGCGGCCGTCATCATGAAACTGGGCCGGACCTACCCGACGGTGCTCGAGGCCCTGGAACGTTCCGGTCGGCTGGGTGAAGCGCGCTACGTGGAACGGGCCAGCACACCCGAGCAGCGGGTGCTCGACGCCGTCGACGCAGACAACGTTCCATACTTCTCGATGATCGTCGTACCGAGTCCCTCGAATCGAACCGAAACACCTACTTGCGCCGGTGAAGTGGTGGTCGTCGGCCTCGGACCCGGGGACGATGCATGGACGACGGACGAAGTGCGCGCCGAACTCGCCGCCGCCACCGATCTGGTCGGCTATGTCACCTACATCGATCGGGTACCGCAGCGCCCCGGTCAGATCCGGCACGCGAGCGACAACAAGGTCGAGTCGGAACGTGCGGCGTTCGCTCTCGATCTCGCCAAACAGGGTCGCCGCGTCGCCGTGGTCTCCTCGGGTGATCCCGGTGTGTTCGCGATGGCAACCGCGGTCATCGAGGTCGCGGCCGAGGAGCAGTGGAGCTCGGTCCCGGTGCGGGTGGTGCCCGGGATGACGGCAGCCAACGCCGTCGCCAGTCGGGTGGGCGCACCGCTCGGACACGACTACGCCGTCATCTCTCTGTCCGACCGCCTCAAGCCCTGGAACGTCGTGGCAGCGCGGCTCTCGGCGGTCGCCGGAGCCGATATGGCGATCGCGATCTACAACCCCGCGTCGAAGTCACGGACCTGGCAGGTTGCGGCAACGAAAGAGATTCTGCTCGAGCATCGTTCGCCACAGACACCCGTGGTCATCGGACGCGCGGTGGGCAGCCCGCAGGAATCCGTTCGCACCGTGGCGCTGGGCGAACTCGACCCCGAGTCGATCGACATGCGATGCCTGCTCATCATCGGATCGTCGATGACGACGGTGGTCGAGACGGGAAGCGGGCCGAAGGTGTTCACCTCCAGGCGTTATCCGTCGGCAGGCAGTTCTTAGCGATCCGTCAACCGGTCCACGGCGGCTGCGACGTCGAACACCGTCGGTGTCGAGCCGGTTCGCGTGGGACGGTCGACCATGAGAACCGGAATCGATGCCGCTCGGGCGGCATCGAGCTTGGCTCGCGTCATGTCGCCGCCGCTGTTCTTGGTGATCAGCAGGTCTATTCGGTTCTCTGCCAGCATCATCGACTCGTGGTCGACGTCGAAGGGGCCACGGCTCAGTTGCAGCGTCATGTGCGGCGGCACCGCACCGGTCGGAGGGTCGATCGCCCGGACCAGAAACCACGAGTGATCGACACTCGAGAAATGGTGAACACCCTGCCTGCCTGTCGTGAGGAACACCCGGCTGCCGGGGGTGATCGCCGACGCCGCGTCGGGCAGTGAGGCAACCGAGGTCCATCGATCACCCTCGCCCGCGGTCCACGGTGGCCGCGTCAGCACCAGGAGCGCGACCGACGTTGCCCGAGTGGCCTGCTCGGCGTGAGCGGCGATGGTGGAGGCGAACGGGTGCGTCGCGTCCACCACCACGTCGATTGCGTTGTCTCGCAGCCACACTGCAAGGGCATCCGGACCTCCGAATCCGCCGATGCGAGTCTCGCCGACGGGCAATTTCGGCTCGGCGACCCGGCCGGCCAGTGAGGTGACGGTCTCGATCCCCTGCACCGTGTCCAGAGCGGCCGCGAGTGCCCTCGACTCCGTCGTACCACCGAGAATCAGGACCTTCACCGTTTGGTCGCACTCCATTGTGTGACCGGCAGCTGCGGTCTCCACGTCGTGAACGTGCCGAGCGGTTCGCCGCGATAGATCTGGAACCTGCGGAGCTCGCCGCCGTACTTCGCCGCGGCGGTCAGCAACAACGAATCCGATTCGGCCGTCACCGAATTCGCGACCACTCGCCCACCGTTCCGCACCGCGTCCCAGCAGGCCTCGAGCATGTCGGTACCGGTCAACCCGCCACCGATGAACACTGCATCGGGTACGGCGTCCGAGACCGCCGCGAAACTTTCCGGGGCGCCGCCGTGGACAACGAGGCCCGGAACTCCCAGAAGCCGTGCATTGGTCTCGATCTGCTCACGGCGCGCATGCGAACTCTCGAACGTCACTGCACGACAGGATTCGTCGGTCCGCATCCATTCGATGGCAATGGTTCCCGATCCGCCCCCGATGTCCCACAACAGCTCTCCTGGCACCGGTGCCAACGCGCTGAGCGTCAATGCTCGAACCTCCCGCTTGGTCATCTGACCGTCTCCGGTGTACGCGGAATCGGCCAGGCCGGGAATGCGGGTGTGGCGGGCAGCGTCGGGATCCCGGACGCACAGCAGAGCAACGACATTGAGTGGATCGACGCCTTCGAACGTCGACTCTCCGGCGATCCCGCGGGCGACCCGCTCGGCCGGTCCGCCGAGCTGCTCGAGGACCGTCATCTCGCTCGCCCCGAAACCGTTGGCGGACAACATCACCGCGATCTCACCAGGAGTGCTGCTGCCCCGGCTCAACACCAGTATCCGACGACCGTCGGCCAACTCGGGCAACACCGTCTCGGCCGGGCTGTTCACCAGCGACACCGTCGTGGTGTGGTGGAGCGCCCAGCCCAAGCGAGCGCATGCCAACGACACCGAAGACGGGGCCGGGTACACCCGCAAGCGCTCGGCACCGAACTCCCGCGCCAACGTCACTCCGATGCCGTGGAACATCGGATCCCCGCTGGCCAGCACGCACACGCGAGAACCCGTGCAGGCGTCGATCATCGGCCGCAGATTCGGCACCAACGGACTGGGCCATGTCCTGGTCTCGCTGCAGTGCTCCTGTACTCCAGCGACCTGGCGCGCGGAGCCGAACACCACATCTGCTTGCTCGACGGCCCTGCGCGACGCGAGAGGCAGTCCGTCCCAGCCGTCCGCACCGATTCCCACGACCACGATCGGAGTGGGCACGGGTGCCACCATCAGCGCGGCATCCTGCGCCAGAGCCACTGCGGCAGTAGACGCATGGCGAAGAACACCGGTCGCAGCGTGCCGGGGATCCACACGGTGGCCCGACGCGTGCGCAGCGCAGCGACGACGCCGTCGGCCACCTGATCCGGCGTACTCGACATGGGTGCCGGGGTCATCCCCTCGGTCATCGAACCGATGACGAATCCGGGACGAACGAGCAGGAGGTGCACTCCGCTACCGTGCAGTGCGTCGCTCAGTCCGCTGGCGAAGCCGTCGAGACCGGCCTTCGCGGATCCGTACACGTAGTTGGCGCGTCGCACTCGAACCCCCGCGACCGACGAGAACACGACCAGGTCGCCACTCCCCTGTGCTCGGAGGATCTTCGATGCGTGCGTCAGCACCGAAACCTGAGCCAGGAAGTCGGTGGTGATGACGTCGAGAGCGTGCTGCGCGTCGTCCTCGGCGCGTGCTTGATCCCCGAGGATCCCGAACGCCAGCACCACGATCCCGATCGGGCCGTATCGCTCGGCCACCCGGCTCAGAAGCTCGGCGTGAGTGTCCATCTCGTTCGCGTCGAACTCGACGGTGTGAACGGCGTCCGCGCCTGCCTGCTCCACTCGTCGTTGCTGAGCATCGAGGTCGGTACTGCGCCGAGCTGCCAGTACGACGGTTCGCCCCGAGGCGAGTCGGGTGGCGACCTCGAGTCCGATCTCGCTGCGCCCGCCCAACAGCAACAGCGTTCCGGCCGCGGGTTCTGCTCGTCTGCTCACGACGACCAGTCTTGCCGATGAAATCGCATTCACTACAGTCGGGGCATGGCCGCCATCCCCGCAGACGCGACTGCCCTCGCCGACGACGCATTCGAGTTCCTTGCCGAGCGGCACCTCGCCACTCTGACGACACTGCGACCCGACGGAACCCCGCACGTCGTCGCCGTCGGCTTCACCTACGACGCCGAGGCCCGGTGTGCTCGGGTGATCACCAACGACGTGTCGCAGAAGGCGATCAACGCCGGCCGCGGTGCCTACGCCGCCGTCACTCAGATCGACGGTGCCCGCTGGCTGACGTTGGAAGGGCCCGCGTCGGTCCGGAACGACCGTGAATCGGTCGTCGATGCGGAGAACCGCTATGCGCAGCGCTACCGCGTACCCAGAGAGAACCCCACCCGAGTCGTCATCGAGATACAGGTGCAGCGTGTATTGGGTAGCCGTTCTCTGCTGAACCGCTAGCGCGTCGTCGGCTCCGTCGGCCACGGCAGAACCGTCAGGTTCGGCCACTCCGTCGTCCACCGGGCAGCCTTGGCCTCGTACACGTGTCGCATCGGCAGCCGCGGGTTCGGCCGCACGATTCCCCCGAACAGATCGTCGAATCCGTGCGGTGCGTACACGACATCGGTTCCGCCCTGGTCGGTGGTGATGCCGAAGGAGCACGTGGTGGACACGAAATGATCGATCGCATCCTCGGTACTTCGGTACGGCGCGATCGGAGTGCCGAAATGCTGTTCGTACCACAGGTGTACGCGCGCCTCGTTGCGCACTTCGACGTCCACCCCGAGGTCGTCGAACACCGAGGCCGCGCGCTCGATCACCTCGTTCTCCGCGTCGTAGGACAGGTCGGAGTCGTCGAAGTAGAAGAAGTCGTAGTCCCGAATGCCGGCACGAAGGTCCCGGCCGGCCAGGTGGTTCCAGACAGTCTGGAAGAGGCCACCTGCCGTCAGATACCACCCGGGAAGCCCGAGTTGCGGCGCGCGCCTCAGTATTTCGGCGACAGCCGGATTGGACCTGACGACCGAGACGAACTCGTCCTCGCCCGGACGCGTCACACCGGCAGGACGGCCAGAGCGTGAGGCCTGAGGTTGACCGACTCGCACCCGTCTGCGGTGACCACGACAATGTCTTCGATGCGTGCACCCCACTGCCCGCGGAAATAGATTCCCGGCTCGATGCTGAACGCCATCCCCTCGGTCAGCGTGATGTCGTTGCCCGCAACGATGTACGGCTCCTCGTGTACCGACAGGCCGATCCCGTGACCGGTGCGGTGCAGAAACGCCTCGCCGAGACCGGCGTCGACCAGGACGTCGCGGGCGGCCGCGTCGATGGACTGCGCCGTGACACCGGGCACCACCGCGTCGACAGCCGCCTGCTGCGCCCGCTCGAGTACCGCGTACTGCTCGGCGATCTCCGCCGACGGTTCGCCGAGACTGTATGTGCGGGTCGAGTCGGAGTTGTATCCTGGTGCGACGGGTCCGCCGATGTCGATCACCACGATGTCTCCTGCCTCGACGACTCGATCGGATACCTCGTGGTGTGGATCGGCACCGTGCGGCCCGGAACCGACGATGATGAATTCCGGTGCAGTGTGGCCTTCTTCGACGATCGCGGCAGCGATGTCCGCGGCGATCTGCGCTTCCGTTCGGCCCACCCGAAGCCATTCGCCCATCCGGGCGTGCACGCGGTCGATGGCATATCCGGCTCGCCGCAACGCGTCGATCTCGGCCGCATCCTTGACCATTCGGAGTTCGCGAAGCACGTCGGTGGCCAGAACCGGGACCGTGCCGAAGACACCCGCAAGCGGCACGAAATGCAGGGCGGGCATGGCGTCGGCAACGGCTGTTCTCGTTCCGCCGGGAACTGCTGCTGCCACCAGTGCGTACGGATCCACACCGTCGACCCAGTCGACGAGAGTCAGAGACAGTTCCTGCGCTGCGGAATCGCCCAGTGCGGCGAGCTCGAGCCGCGGAACGACGACCGTGGGGGTGCTGCCGTCCGCCGGAACGACCAGCGCGATGAGCCGCTCGAACGAGCTGGCCTTCGACCCGATCAGGTACTGCAGATCCGGCCCCGGGGTGATCAGCAGGGCATCCAGGCCTGCATCCGACGTCAGGCGAGCCGCGCGGGCGAGTCTGGACGCGTAGACATCGCTGGAGAAACGTGAGGAACTGACCGAAGAATCGACACTCATACCTTCAGGCTAATGCCGTACGGCAAGATGAGCCCCATGACCGCCCCCGGAAAGTCTCCGTTGCTGCTCCTCGACGGTGCGAGCCTGTGGTTCAGGGCCTACTACGCACTGCCCGAGTCGATTACGGCCCCCGACGGGCGACCCGTCAATGCCGTGCGCGGCTTCCTCGACATGATCTCGGCGTTGATTGCGCGCACCGAACCCGGCCGACTTGCAGTGTGTCTCGATCTGGACTGGCGGCCACAGTTCCGCGTCGACCTCGTGCCGTCCTACAAGGCGCATCGTGTTGCCGAGGCCACGCCGGAGGTCGCCGAGAGCGAAGAGGTGCCGGAAACGCTGACACCACAGGTGGACATGATCATGGATGTGCTCGCCGCGTTGGGGATCGCGACTGCAGGCGCAGACGGTCTCGAAGCCGACGATGTGCTGGGAACCCTGGCCGCGCGCGAGCGTCAGGACCCGGTGGTCGTGGTCAGCGGAGACAGAGACCTGCTTCAAGTTGCCGCCGACGAGCCGAACGAGGTGCGCGTTCTGTATGTGGGACGCGGCCTGGCGAAAGCCGAACTGTTCGATCCCGCAATGGTTTCCGAGCGCTACGGGGTGCCGCTCCATCGTGCGGGCGCGGCGTATGCGGAACTCGCCCTGCTGCGCGGCGATGCCTCGGACGGTCTGCCCGGAGTGAAGGGCATCGGGGAGAAGACCGCGTCGACGCTGATGCTGCAGTACGAATCCGTGGAAGCGTTGCGCGCTGCTGCACTCGACCCGTCGTCGGACATGGCCAAGGGCATCCGCGCGAAACTGGCCAATGCGAGCGACTACCTGGACGCGGCGCTGCCGGTTGTCCGAGTCGTCACCGACGCCGACGTCGTCCTGTCGAAGTCCGACGAGATTCCCGCCGAGCCCGCCGACGTCGATGCACTGAACTCGCTCGCCGAGACTCTCGGCATCGAGAACGCCGTGGCCCGCCTCGTCGCTGCGATGGCGGCCACGGCGTCGACGACCTGATCGTGTGACCTGAGCGGGTCTACTCGGGCAGGGAGATTTCGTAGTTGGCGTCGTCGTCGAGGAAGGTCAGCGTCACGGTCTTGAACGCACCGTCGACAGTCAGGGTGCACTCGACACTGGTCTGGGCCACGACCTCGATGTCCTGGGGACAGGACACACCGGAGACGTCGGACGCACCGTAGGACTCGGTGACGACCGTGCGAACACCCTCCTCGGCCGCCGCAGTATCGAGGGTGGTCGTTCGACCGAAAGCGAAGAACGACACCACAGCGATCACGGCGAGCACTGCGACCACGGCACCCGCGATGATCAGGGGCTTCTTCGATCGAGCCCCGGCCTGCCCTGGCCCCTGCTGATTCGGATACTGCTGGTTGGGATACTGCTGGTTGGGACTCCACGGCTGCTGTGGTTGCTGGCCGGACGGACCCGGCCCGTATTGCCCACCACCGAATTGCGGTGGTGCGTACGGATTCTGGTACCCCGCATCGCCCGATGCAGGCGCGCCGTACTGCTGACCGGCGGGGTAGTGCGCGGTGGGGTTCTGCCCCTGGGGGTAGCCGCCCTGTGCATTCGGGGCCGAGGGGTACTGCCCCTGCGGATAGCCGGCAGGTGGGTACTGACCTTGGGGGTACTGGCCCTGGGGGTACTGACCCTGAGGATATTGCCCCTGTGTGTATTGACCCTGAGGATATTGCCCCTGCGGGTACTGGCCGCCGGGTTGTTGCGGGTTCTGCCCGTAGCTCTGACCGGGTTCGCCGTACGGCGTGGCCTGCGGCTGTCCGTACTGACCCCACGCCGACGGCGTCGGAGTCTGTGACTCGGCGGAAGGAGCAGGCTGCGTGTCCGGTGTGTCGTTCGCGGCACCGTCCTGCTGATCGGGCGTGCGCGACCAGCTGTTGTCCGGATCGGTCGGACCGTATGGGCCGCTCATCTCGCCTCCACTGAAAATTCGGATTCGTCGGGGGTACAGTAACCCGCCCGTACGACTCTCTGCTGTACCGACCCGGCAGTCCGATTCGGTGCCGTCATGCGGCATCTACGGCGACCACGCCGCGGCGCAAGGCCGCGATCGCGCGCGCCGCAGTTCGCGACAGTTCCGGCTCCGGGGCCGCGAGCCGAACCTGGTCCAACAGGTCGATCACCTGCCGACACCAGCGCACGAAGTCTCCACCCGAGAGTGCTTTGCCGTTGTCACCCGCGGTGACGAGCGCATCGACCAACGAATGGTTCGACGCCCACTTGTAGATCGCCTTCACGAAGCCCATGTCGGGTTCTCTCGTCGGCGGCAGCTTGTGTCGCACCTCGTCGGACCGCAGCTCGTGCCACACCCGGACGGTCTCGGTCAGCGCGTGCCGAATCGGACCCGTCGGTCCGTGCGGGGTGATGTCACCCTCCGATCTGGACTCGTAGACCACCGCCGAGACCACCGCCGCCAACTCTGCCGGAGAAAGCCCCTGCCACAGGCCGCCGCGCAAGCATTCGGCAACCAGCAGATCGGACTCGGAATAGATTCGGCTCAGCCTGGCGCCGTCCTCGGTGACCTTTGGATCCTTGCCTGCCGTCACGTAACCGCGGTCGGCGAGCAAAGCCAGGATGCGGTCGAACGTTCGGGCGAGGGAGTTCGTCGTGGCCGACACCTTCTGGCGCATCGTTTCGGTCTCTCGCGCCAACCGGTTGTAGCGTTCACCGGTGCGACCGAGCTCGTCGCGGTCGGGACGAGCGTGCACCGGATGCGAGCGGATTGCTCGCCGAAGGGTGGCGAGCTCCTTGTCGTCCGCTGCCGTCGACTTGCGTCGGATACGGTCCGACGGCTGCGATATTCCGCGGGTGACCAGGGCGGCCGCGAGATCGCGTCGGGTCTTCGCGGTGCGGTGGTCGACGAATCGCGGCAGTCGCATCGTTCCCAGAGACGTTGCGGGCGACGGGAAGTCCGCTGCCGAGAGCCGGCCGGCCCACTTGTCCTCGGTCAGCACCAGCGGACGCGGATCGGCCCGGTCGTCATCGGGCTCGAGAACCACGGCAAGGCCGCTGCGGCGACCGGTCGGCACCGAGATCACGTCGCCGCGGCGCAGGGCACGCAGCGAATCGACGGCGTTGTCCCGCCGATCGGACCTGCTCTGGCGTTCGAGGGTCTTCTCCCGATCCTTCAATCGCTCGCGCAGCCGCGCATACTCGAAGTACTCGCCCTCGGGGCCACCGAGGCGTGCACCGAGTGCCTCCAACGTCTGCATGTTCTTCTCGATACCGCGAACCATCCCGACGACGGAGCGGTCCGCCTGGAACTGCGCGAACGACCGCTCGAGCAGCAGACGCGAATCGGCCGCACCAAACTGTTCGATGAGGTTGATCGACATGTTGTATGCCGGCGCGAACGAACTGCGCAGTGGGAACGTACGCGTCGAAGCCAGGCCCGCGACCTCGGTCGGTTCCGTGCCGGGCTGCCACAGCACGACGGCATGCCCTTCGACGTCGATGCCGCGGCGTCCGGCCCGGCCGGTCAGCTGGGTGTACTCCCCCGGCGTCAATTCGGCGTGTGTCTCACCGTTGAACTTGACCAACTTCTCGAGCACGACGGTTCGGGCCGGCATGTTGATCCCGAGAGCCAAGGTCTCGGTGGCGAACACCGCTCGGACAAGACCCTTGACGAACAATTCCTCGACGGTGTGCCGGAAGACCGGCAACATCCCGGCGTGGTGGGCGGCGAATCCCCGTTCCAGTGCGTCGCGCCACTCCCAGAAGCCCAGGACTTCGAGGTCCTCGCGCGGCAGCTCCGAGGTGTGTTTCTCGACGATGTACCGGATCTCCTCGGCCTGCTCGGGCGTGGTCAACACCAACCGCGAACGCATGCACTGGGTCAGCGCGCCGTCGCAGCCGGCACGGCTGAAGATGAATGTGATGGCCGGGAGCAGACCCTCTTCGTCGAGTTTGGCGATCACATCGGGTCTGGCCAGTGGTCTGTTGTTGGTGCCGCTGCCCTGACCGCCACCGCGACCTCCGCCACCCGAACGTCCGCCGCGGCCCCTGCTGTGCGGCGCGTGCCAGCGGTCCATCGAGTCGAGGGACTGGCGTTGTTTGACGTGTCGGACGAGTTCACGATCGACGACGATCTTCTGACTGCCGTCGGCCGACTGGGCTCGCGTGTCGAACAGATCGAACAGTCGGCGGCCGACCATGATGTGCTGCGACAGGGGCACCGGACGGTTCTCGTCCACCACGACCGCGGTGTCACCGCGAACCGTGCTCATCCAGGCACCGAACTCCTCGGCGTTGCTCACCGTTGCCGACAGGCTGACCAGTCGAACGTCGTCGGACAGGTGCAGAATGACTTCTTCCCACACCGCCCCGCGGAAACGGTCGGCGAGATAGTGCACCTCGTCCATGACGACGTGCGACAGTCCTCGCAATGCATGCGAGGATGCATACAGCATGTTGCGCAGCACTTCGGTCGTCATGATGACGATGGGCGCGTCGGGGTTGATCGACGAATCTCCGGTCAGCAGCCCGACCGTGTCGCGCCCGTACCGTGCGGTCAGCTCCGCGAACTTCTGGTTGCTCAGCGCCTTGATCGGGGTGGTGTAGAAGCACTTACGTCCCGCGGCGAGCGCCAGGTGCACCGCGAACTCGCCGATGACCGTCTTGCCCGCACCGGTGGGGGCACAGACCAGTACCCCGTGACCGTTCTCCAGGGCTGTGCAGGCATCCACCTGGAACCGGTCGAGGGGAAAGCCGAGCTCGGCGGAGAATCGTTGCAGCTGGGTGGGTCGGGGGCTCGTCCCCGTATCGAGAACCGTCTCGGTCATGCTTTCGACCCTACGGGCCGGTCGATGTCAGATCGTGTCGTCGTACTGCGCCTGTACTCGGGTCGCGGTACCGAGACCGCTGGACGGCGGTGTCGGAGCGACAGCATCCGGTGATTCGATCGAACTTGCGCCGTCGATGCGCGTTGCTTCGTCATCTGACACATCACCCCATTCGTCTCTTCTCTTGCGCAACTTACGCTTGTCGTGAATTCGCGCAATCTGCACTGCCATCTCGAAGAGCACCGTCAACGCCAAGGCCAAGGCCAGCATGGAGAACGGGTCCTGGCCAGGAGTTGCGATGGCCGCGAAGACGAACAATCCGAAGATGAGACCTCGACGCCACGCCTTGAGTCGCTCGTAGGTGAGTACGCCGACGAAATTCAAGGCAACGACCAGCAACGGAATCTCGAAGCTGACGCCGAAGATGATGAGGAGGTTGATCAGGAATCCGAAGTACTGATCACCGCTCAGCGCGGTGATCTGCACGTTGTCGCCGATGGAGAGCAGGAAGTGCAGGCCTTTGGCGACCACGAAGTAGGCCAGGACGGCTCCGGCGACGAACAGCGCAGCCGCTCCGGAGACGAACGAGACTGCATGTCGCCGTTCGTTGGCGTACAGGCCCGGGGTGATGAAAGCCCAGATCTGATACAGCCAGATGGGGCAGGCCAGTACGACACCGGCGGTGAACGCGACCTTGAACCGCAGCAGGAACTGATCGAACGGTCCGGTTGCGAGCAGACGACACTGATCGTCGTTGCTCAGATTCGCACGCAGACTCGGGTCGAGCGTGCAGTAAGGACCGCGTAGGAGGTCGCCGAGGCTCTCGACGCCGAAGATGGTGTGCGAGTACCAGAAGAACCCGAAGGCAGTCGTCACTGCGACTGCTACCAGCGACCACAGGAGCCGGGTTCGCAGCTCGTACAGATGATCGACCAACGACATGGTGCCGTCGGGATTGATTCGGCGCTTGCTTCGCCGCGGATCGAACGGAATGCGCATGGTGTTCTACGGTCAGCCTTCGTCGGTCGGACGACAGCGAGAAGCCGTCACCGACAGCAGTGAACCTTCGGTGCCGAACTGGCACCGAAGGTGTGCTGAGCGGCCGTGCGCTCAGGCAGACTTCGCGTCGTGCTGGGTTTCGGTGTTCGGCTGCGCGACCGGGGCGGGCGAGGGCAGCTGAGCGGGAGCGACGGGCTGCTGAGCGGGAGCGGTGTCGGCGTCGGACTTGCCGTCGTTCTGCATTTCCTTCACCTCGCTCTTGAAGATGCGCAACGACCGGCCGAGTCCGCGAGCAGCCTCGGGCAGCTTCTTGGAACCGAACAGAATGATGACGACCACCGCAACGATGGCCCAGTGCCAGGGACTGGTGAATCCCATGTGAACCTCCTACAGATCAGATGAATCGAGCGTACCCGACCACGGGTGCCGACTTCGGCAGCGGCGGGTCCGGGTTTGCCCGGTGTTCATGTGGCGACGGGACCGTCCGCGCTGGTCTCGTCGAACTCTGCGTACGCGTCCAGGGCCGAACGTGCTCGGTCGCGGACGGAGTTCACCAAGGATTCAGGTGCCAGTACCGTGACTCCGCCGCCGAAGCCCAACGTCAACCGTGTCATCCACTGCAGCGTGGCGAATCGCATCGTGACCACGATCGACCCGTCCGCATTCGCCGCGACCTGTGTCATCGGGTAGTAGTCCAGGATCCAGGTGAATGCAGGCGAGACCTTCAGCCGCGCCTGCGACAGCGAGGGATCGTCGTTGAAGATTTCGAAGGCGTCCTCGTCCTGCACCGATTCCGGCGGCGCGGCCGGTTCGTCGAGTTCGGTTGCCGAGTCGATGCGGTCGAACCGGAACAGCCGCACACCCTCGGCGCTTCGGCACCACGCCTGGACATAGCTGTTGTCGTCGACGACCACAGTCCTGATCGGGTCCACGGTCCGCTCGGTCAGGACGTCCCGCGACGCGGAGTAATAGGTCAGTTCCAGAGCGTGCCGGTGCCGCAATGCGGATCGGACGGTAGCAGGGACCGGCCCCTCCTCCGTATCCGTGCCGTCGTGATCGGACGAGAGTGGCACGTTGGCCGCCGCCGATCCTGCCGCGGTCTCGATCTTCGCGATGGCGCGCTGAGCAGCGGACGGGTCGACCATCCCTGGCATCGACGTCAAAGATCGAAGTGCAACCAACAGGGCCGTCGCCTCGGTCGACGTCAGGCGCAGCGGTCGATCGATGCCGGCCGAGAACGTCACGTCGATGCTCTCCTCGGAGAACGACAGATCGATGAGATCACCCGGGCCGTAGCCGGGCAGACCGCACATCCAGAGCTGATTGAGATCGGCCATCAGCGTCGCCGTCGACACCCCCAGCTCCCGGGCGGCCTCCTCAGCGCTCAACCCGGGATTGGCCATGAAGAACGGCACCATGTTGAGCAACCTGGCCAGCCGAACCGACAGTCGCGCGCTCATCGCTCGTTCTCCACATCGGCCGCTGTCCGCAGTGTCGAGATCACGTCGGCGCGCAGTTCGGCGGGTTCGAGTACCACCGCATCCGCGCCGTGACCTGCTATCAACCGCGAGATCCAGTCCCAGGACCGCACGGGAACCTCCACGACGGTGCCGCTGCGGGCACCGAGACTCTGCACACCCACCGCCGTTCCCATCCTGCGTAATTCCAGCGCCTTGCCGTCGTGCAGCCATACCCGGGCCGTGCCCGCCACCGAGGACGTGCCCGCCACTCGGCGGACGATGTCCTGCAGGTCGATGCCATCGGGCTTGCGCACGCTCTGCGCGGTGCCGAACGGTTTGACGTCGTCGCCGATTCGGGAGAGGCGGAACGTGCGGGTGTCGTTGCGATCCACGTCGTGTCCCACCAGATACCAGCGGCCGCGAAATGTCACGACACCCCACGGCTGGACGGTTCTGGTGGTGAACGGCTCGGTCAGCGAGGGTCGGTGTTGGAAACGTACCGATCTACCGTCGTCGATCGCGGCCAGCAAGGCACCCAGCGCAGGTTCCGAGCCCCTGGTGCGTGCGGGAACCGCGGTCACCGCCGCAGCGGACTCGTTCTGGTCGACCTGAATTCCCGCCGCTCGAAGTTTGAGCAGCGCGCTCTGCGCCGCGGAGGTGAGCTCCGGTGATTCCCACAGTTTGACGGCGACCGCGACGGCGGCCGATTCCGCGCTGGTGAGGTCGATGTCGGGCAGTTCGTATGCGTCGCGGTTGATGCGATAGCCCTCGACGCCCCCGAACCTGGTGGCAGTGCCGGTCTCCAACGGGACTCCGAGATCGCGCAGTTCGTTCTTGTCCCGCTCGAACATCCGGCTGAACGCCTCGTGGCTGGTGGAGTCGTCGTATCCGGCAACGCTCTCGCGGATCCACTCCGCGGTCAGGAACTGACGTGTCGACAACAGACAGATGACCAGGTTCATCAGGCGTTCGACTTTGGTGGTGGCCACGACAGTCGAGCCTAGTTGCTCATCGGAGGACCGAGCGGTAGCGACCCGAGCTACCGGAGGTCCACCTGGCTACATCGACGCGATCAACCGCTCGACCCGCTCGTCGACCGAGCGGAACGGGTCCTTGCAGAGCACGGTTCGCTGAGCCTGATCGTTGAGCTTGAGGTGCACCCAGTCGACCGTGAAGTCGCGACCTGCCTCCTGGGCGGCCGTGATGAATTCTCCGCGCAGCTTGGCTCGGGTGGTCTGAGGCGGTAGATCGACGGCCTCGTCGATCTGTTCGTCCTCGGTGACTCTCTTCGCAAGACCCTTGCGCTGCAACAGGTCGAAGACCCCCCGGCCACGCTTGATGTCGTGGTACGCCAGGTCCAACTGTGCGATCTTGGGATCGGACAGCTCCATCGAGTACCGGTCCTGGTAACGCTGAAACAGCTTGCGCTTGATGACCCAGTCGATCTCGGTGTCGACCTTCGCGAAATCCTGTGTCTCGATTGCGTCGAGCGTGCGTCCCCACAGATCGACGACCTGCTCCACCTGAGTGTTCGGCTCCCGCGTCTTGAGATGCTCGACGGCTCGCGCGTAGTACTCACGCTGAATGTCGAGGGCGCTGGCCTGTCGTCCCCCGGCGAGTCGAACGGGACGGCGTCCGGTGAGATCGTGGCTGACTTCTCGGATGGCGCGAATCGGATTGTCCAGTGCGAAGTCTCGGAAGGACACGCCCGCCTCGATCATCTCGAGAACGAGGGCTGCCGTTCCGACCTTGAGCATCGTCGAGGTCTCGGCCATGTTCGAGTCGCCCACGATGACGTGAAGCCGGCGGTACTTCTCGGCGTCGGCATGCGGCTCGTCGCGAGTGTTGATGATCGGCCGCGAACGGGTGGTGGCCGAGGAGACGCCCTCCCAGATGTGCTCGGCGCGCTGCGACAGGCAGAACGTCGCCGCCTTCGGCGTCTGCAGTACCTTGCCTGCGCCGCAGATCAACTGACGCGTGACCAGGAACGGCAGCAGAACGTCCGAGATTCGGGAGAACTCCCCCGCCCGCTGAACCAGGAAGTTCTCGTGGCAGCCGTAGGAGTTGCCGGCCGAGTCGGTGTTGTTCTTGAACAGGTAGATATCGCCGCCGATGCCCTCCTCTGCCAGGCGCTGCTCGGCATCGATCAGCAGATCTTCGAGTACCCGTTCGCCGGCGCGGTCGTGGGTGACCAACTGCAGCAGACTGTCGCACTCGGCGGTGGCGTACTCGGGGTGCGAGCCCACGTCGAGGTACAGGCGGGCACCGTTGCGAAGGAACACATTCGAGCTGCGACCCCACGAGACGACTCGACGGAACAGATAGCGAGCCACTTCGTCCGGACTCAGGCGTCGATGTCCGTGGAAAGTACATGTGACACCGAACTCTGTCTCGATGCCCATAATTCGTCGCTGCACACTTCGACACTACAACGCAACCCTGGAAACGATGTGTCGGAGCGCCCCGATGTCGTCCGTCGGTGAGGATGCTGTCGCGCGTGCTTAGGCTGGGCGTCATGACTTCCACGCGCACCTCGATCTCGACGGCCGTTCACGCGTGGGATCTGTCCCTGGTGGCACGAAGTGCTGCTCTGCGGCAGAGCCGAGCGGACGGCGGCCTGCGCGCGCTGAGCAACGCCGCCGATCACGGTCGTCTGTGGCTCGGCGCGGCTGCGCTTCTCGTCGCTGCGGGTGGCCCGGCCCGACGCGGGGGCGTTCGGGGTCTCGTCGCTCTGGCGGGTGCGAGCTCGGTCGCGAACGGCCTGCTCAAACCGTTGTTTCCGCGAACTCGCCCGGATTCCGAGTCGGTTCCCGTTCTGCGTCAGGTGCTGGCTCCACCGGTGTCGTCGTCGTTCCCGTCCGGTCATTCGGCGTCCGCGGCTGCGTTCGTCACGGCTGTGGCGATCGAATCCCCGGTAGCGGGTGTGCTGCTGGCGCCCGTTGCGGCTGCGGTGTGTTACTCGCGGGTCCACGTCGGGGTGCACTGGCCGACAGACGTCATCGCCGGTGCCGCTCTCGGCTCGGCCATCGCGTTGTCGACCCGTCGCTGGTGGGCCGTGCGGTCGGGCAAGCCTTCCTATCTGGGCTCGCCGGTCGACGTCGAGCCGCTGCCGGGCGGCCGGGGGCTGCTGGTGCTCGTCAATCCGGGTTCGGGCGACGACTCGGAAGCCGTGCCCGACTCGATCCGTCGAGCACTTCCCGAGGCAGATCTGTTCGTACCCGATCCCGACCGGGACTTCAACGAGGAACTCGAGCAGCGAATTCGGAGCACCTTCCCGCGTGCGCTCGGTGTCTGCGGCGGCGACGGAACTGTGGTCAGCGTCGCCGCGTCGGCGGTACGCAACGGGTTGCCGCTCGCAGCATTTCCGGGCGGCACCCTCAACCACTTCGCTCGCGACACCGGGCTGACCGTCGTGGAGGACACCGCTGCGGCCGTGGAAGCGGGCACCGCCGAACTGGTCGACATCGCCGAGGTGTCCGTCGACGGCCGCAGCGTGTCGTTCGTCAACACCGCTACCTTCGGTGGCTACCCCGACTCTGTGCGGCTGCGTCAGAAGTTGCAGCGCCGAGTCGGCAAATGGCCGGCCGCCGCCATTGCGATGACGAGGGTGCTGGCGGCTGCGGAACCACTGAACATCGGGCTCGACGGCACCAGGCATTCGGTCTGGATGCTGTTCGTGGGCAACGGCAACTACGTACCGGCAGATCAAGTTCCCATGTCTCGCAGCAGCATTCACACCGGAACCCTCGATGTCAGGTTTCTACCGTCGGAGCCGAAGGCATCGAGAACCAGACTGCTGTGGGCAACGTTGACCGGCACCCTCGGCTCGTCACCCGCCTACGTCCGTCGAGCGGTGAAGAAACTGACCGTAGAGGTGGAGGGCGCCCCGGTTGCGCTGGCGGCCGACGGCGAAGTGGTGGGCGACGGAACGTGGTTCGAGTTCACCAGTGACAAGAACGGTCTCGCGCTCTATCGGAAGCGATAGAGCGCGAGACCGGGGGAAAATCGGGGCCACCGATCAGGAGGGCGGTGCCGCTTCGGTATCGGTCACTGCCTCGGCCGCCGCAGACGGCGTCGGCAACATGTCCTCCAGCGCAGCTCCGGCAATGCGTCGGAACGCTCGCCTCGGCCGACCCTGGTCCAGCACCGCAACCTCGAGCGCCGACACCTCGAGAACCTTCTTCTCCGGCTCACCGCCCGCCGCAGGCGGCGTCGCCGGACCTGCCGTGAGTGCGTCGACGGCGACACGGACCGCGTCGGCCAGATCGAGTCCGGACCGGTACGTGTCCTTGAGCGCAGCCACGATCGGCTCGGTCGTTCCGCCCATGACGACGAAATCCTGCTCGTCGACGATGGATCCGTCGTAGGTGATGCGGTAGAGCTGGGTCGCGATCGGCTCGTCCTGATGCGAGACCTCCGCGACACAGATCTCGACCTCGTACGGCTTGAGCTGCTCGGTGAAGATCGTGCCGAGTGCTTGGGCGTACGTCTTGGCGAGCGAACGACCGGTCACGTCACGCCGATCGTAGGTGTATCCCTTGATGTCGGCGTGCTGAATTCCGGCCTTGCGCAGGTTCTCGAACTCGTTGTACTTGCCCACGGCCGCGAAGCCGATCCGGTCGTACAGTTCGCTCACCTTGTGCAACGCGGTCGAACGGTTCTCGGCCACGAAGAGCACCCCGTCCGCGTACGTCAGCACGATGACGCTGCGGCCGCGGCCGATTCCCTTGCGCGCCAACTCCGAACGATCGCGCATGATCTGTTCGGCAGATGCGTAGTACGGCATCGTCATGGTGCGCTACCCCCTTCGCTCACTTGCTGACCGGCCCGGGTGTGATGCTCGGCACCGCCGGAATGTGCGGCGCTCTCGGTCCGCTCCGCGAGGACGGACCGAGCCGCAGCCGAAATCCTGTCGTGCGCAACATCGTCCGCACCGACGCTGGTGATGGCGACAGCCGTCGGGTAGATCCCGCGGGTGACGTCAGGACCACCGGTGGCCGAGTCGTCGTCGGCGGCGTCGTACAGCGATTCCACCGCTGCGCGAATCGCCTCCTCCTCGGTCATTCCGGGGCGATAGAGCTTCTTGAGCGCGGACTTGGCGAACAGCGATCCCGATCCCACCGCGTGGTAGCCCGAACGCTCCTCGTATCGCCCGCCGACCACGTCGTAGGACACAATTCGTCCGGCACGATCCGGATCCGAGATGTCGATGTCGAATCCGACCAACAGCGGGACCGCGGCCAGCCCTTGCATCGCGGCACCGAGATTGCTTCGGACCATCGACGACAGCTTGTTGGCCTTGCCGTTGAACGTGAGCGGCACGCCCTCGATCTTCTCGTAGTGCTCGAGTTCGACGGCGAAGAGCCGCACCAGTTCGATCGCTATGCCCGCAGTTCCGGCGATACCCGCTGCGGAGTAGTCGTCGGTGACGTAGACCTTCTGCATGTCGCGATTGGCGATCAGATTGCCTTGCGTGGCTCGCCGGTCACCCGCGATCAGAACGCCGCCCGCGTAAGTCAGCGCGACGATCGTCGTCCCGTGCGGGGCGATACCGGACTTGTCCGACCCGCCGTTCGCGGTGTGGGACGCCAGGTCCGCTGCGATACCGCTCTCGGGCAACAGATAAGGGGCGTGCTGACGAAGATAATCGGAGAACGACGAGCTGCTCGACCCGAACGGAATCGCCGTTCCGTCGCCGGCCGACCGTGGGTCCGAACGATCCACCGTCACTGGCCGCCCTTCTGAACGTAGGCGCGCACGAAGTCCTCGGCGTTTTCCTCGAGCACGTCGTCGATCTCGTCGAGAAGGTCGTCGGTCTCCTCGGCCAGCTTCTCGCGTCGTTCCTGACCACCGGCTCCGGTGTCGCCTGGAACCTCATCGTCGTCGCCGCCGCCAGAGCGCCGTGTCTGCTCCTGTGCCATAGTCGCCGACCTCCTCCGTATATCGAGAAAACAGATCTACTGCACTCTCACCGGTCGATCCGAGGTGCACCGTCGTGGATGTGCAAGTGCAACCGAACGTTCCGCCGAAAGTGCACGGACCTTTACCCTACCGACAGACCGACTCCGTCGGTCGGCAAGACACCGCGAATAGTCGGTACCGGTCTTCGGGCGCGTCAGTTGGTGAGCTGATCGACGAGTTCGGCGGCACTGTCGACCGACTCGAGCAGCGCACCGACGTGCGATTTCGTGCCTCGAAGCGGCTCGAGGGTCGGGATGCGGACAAGGGAGTCGCCGCCGAGATCGAAGATGACCGAGTCCCAGCTCGCGGCGGCGATGTCGGCACCGAACTTGCGCAGGCACTCACCGCGGAAGTACGCCCTCGTATCATCCGGCGGCGTGCCGACGGCATCGAGCACCTGCTGCTCGGTGACCAGTCGATCCATCGACCCACGAGCAACCAGCCGGTTGTACAGGCCTTTGTCCAGGCGAACATCGGAATACTGCAGGTCCACCAGATGCAGCCGAGGAGCCGACCACCCGAGCCCCTCCCGCTGGCGAAACCCTTCGAGCAGGCGCAATTTCGCGGGCCAGTCCAACAGATGAGCGCACTCCATCGGATCCCGTTCGAGAAGGTCGAGGACCATCGCCCACTTGTCGAGCACATCCAGAGCGCGCGCGTCGTCGCTGCCCTCGGCGGCCACGAACTTCGCAGCACGCTGGTGGTAGATCCGCTGCAGCGCAAGTCCGGTCAGCTCGCGGCCGTCGGCGAGCGCGACGGCCTTACGCAGCGTCGGATCGTGGCTGATCTGATGGACTGCGGTCACCGGCCTGGCCAGCTGCAGATCGGACAGATCGACCCCTGCTTCGATGAGATCGAGCACGAGCGCGGTGGTGCCGACCTTGAGGTAGGTCGACATCTCGGCGAGATTGGCGTCGCCGATGATGCAATGCAGGCGGCGGTACTTGTCCGCGTCCGCGTGTGGTTCGTCGCGCGTGTTGATGATGCCGCGCTTCAGGGTGGTCTCGAGGCCCACCTCCACCTCGATGTAATCCGCCCGCTGCGAGAGTTGGAAGCCCGCTTCGTCACCGGACTGGCCGATTCCGACGCGTCCCGATCCGGTGATGACCTGCCTGGAGGCGAAGAACGGAGACAGACCGGCGATGACCGCCGAAAACGGCGTCTCGCGCGACATCAGGTAGTTCTCGTGGGTGCCGTACGACGCGCCCTTACCGTCGACGTTGTTCTTGTAGAGCTGCAGGCGCGGGGCACCGGGCACACTGGAGGCGTGACGAGCGGCGGCCTCCATGACGCGCTCGCCGGCCTTGTCCCAGATCACTGCGTCCAACGGATCGCGGACCTCCGGGGCGGAGTACTCCGGGTGCGCGTGGTCGACGTACAGACGAGCCCCGTTGGTGAGAATCATGTTGGCCGCGCCGATCTCGTCGGCGTCGATCACCGGTGCCGGGCCGCTGAAGCGCCCGAGGTCGAATCCGCGGGCATCACGCAGCGGCGACTCGACCTCGTAGTCCCAGCGTGTGCGCTTGGCCCGGGGTACCCCGGCGGCTGCCGCGTAGGCGAGCACTGCCTGGGTCGATGTCAGGATCGGGTTGGCGGTGGGTTCGGTGGGCGAAGAAATGCCGTACTCGACCTCGATACCGATGATGCGCTGCATATGTCGAGCCTAGACGTCGGCTACAGACCGCATTCGGGGCGCGCCCCGTGCGGACGCGCCCCGAAAGTGGTGTTCGACGAAGCTACAGGTACTGACCGGTGTTGGCCTCGGTGTCGATCGCCCGGCTCGCGCTGGCGTTCTTGCCGGTGACCAGCGTGCGGATGTAGACGATCCGCTCGCCCTTCTTGCCGGAGATTCGAGCCCAGTCGTCCGGGTTCGTGGTGTTCGGTAGGTCCTCGTTCTCGGCGAACTCGTCGACGATGGAGTCGAACAGGTGTTGAATGCGCAGCCCGCCGTTGCCGGTCTCGAGTACCGACTTGATGGCGTACTTCTTGGCGCGGTCGACGATGTTCTGGATCATGGCACCGGAATTGAAGTCCTTGAAGTACAGAACTTCCTTGTCTCCGTTGGCGTACGTCACCTCGAGGAAGCGGTTGTCGTCGCTTTCGGCGTACATACGCTCGACAACGCGGTCGATCATCCCTCGGATGCAGGCAGCGCGGTCTCCGCCGAACTCTGCGACATCGTCGGCGTTGACCGGCAGCGAGTCGGTCAGGTACTTGGAGAAGATGTCCTGTGCCGATTCGGCGTCCGGCCGCTCGATCTTGATCTTCACGTCCAGGCGACCGGGCCGCAGGATCGCGGGGTCGATCATGTCCTCACGGTTGGAGGCACCGATCACGATGACGTTCTCCAAGCCCTCCACGCCGTCGATCTCGGCGAGCAGCTGCGGGACCACCGTCGTCTCGACGTCGGACGAGACGCCCGAACCACGGGTGCGGAAGATCGAGTCCATCTCGTCGAAGAATACGATGACCGGGGTGCCCTCGGACGCCTTCTCCCGTGCACGCTGGAAGATCATGCGGATGTGGCGCTCGGTCTCGCCGACGAACTTGTTGAGCAGCTCGGGGCCCTTGATGTTGAGGAAGAACGACTTCGCTTCCTTGGCGTCCTGGCCGCGGGCCTCGGCGATCTTCTTGGCCAACGAGTTGGCAACCGCCTTGGCGATCAACGTCTTTCCGCAGCCGGGAGGGCCGTAGAGCAGCACGCCCTTGGGCGGACGCAGGGAGTACTCGCGAAACAGATCCTTGTGCAGGAACGGGAGTTCGACGGCGTCGCGAATCTGCTCGATCTGCCGACCGAGACCACCGATGTCCTCGTATCCGACGTCGGGCACCTCTTCGAGGACCAGGTCCTCGACCTCGGCCTTGGGGACACGCTCGAAGGCGTAGCCGGCCTTGGTGTCGACGAGCAGGGAGTCGCCGGGACGGAGTTTGCGGGACGGTTCGTCCGGGTCGATGGGGCCCTCGTCGTTGACCATGTCGATCAACGGCTTGGCCAGCCACACCACTCGCTCCTCGTCGGCGTGACCGACGACGAGTGCTCGGGATCCGTCGCCCAGAAGCTCACGCAGAGTGCTGATTTCGCCGACCTGGTCGAAGGTGCAGGCCTCGACGATGGTCAGCGCTTCGTTCAGGCGCACCGTCTGTCCCGGTGCCAGTGAGTCCGCCTCGATGTTGGGTGAACACGTCAGCCTCATCTTGCGTCCGGAGGTGAACACGTCCACCGTGCCGTCGTCGAAGACGCTCAGCAGAACGCCGTAGCCGCTCGGCGGTTGGCCGAGGCGGTCCACTTCCTCGCGAAGTGCGATGAGCTGTTGCCTGGCCTCTTTCAGGGTGTCCATCAACTTCGCGTTGCGCAGCGACAGAGAATCGACGCGTCCTTCGAGTTCGCGTACCTGTTCGGGGGACTCCCCCAGTTGACGGCGCAGTGAAGCAGCTTCGGCTCGCACGGCGTCCAGTTCGGCTCTGGCCGCGGCCACATCCGGATTGTCTGTTGAGCTCATGAGCGACTCCTCCCAGTGACGATCTATCAACGCTACCGGCACCGGCCCGAATGTGCGGACCGACACCACGATCGGGACGGAGAAGCAGTGTGTCTCGACCGCACCCGAGCGTCGGTCGAGTTCATGTTAGCCTCACCTGACCAAGCAGCGGACCGACCATGGGATCAGGGGCTTCACCAGTGAAGATGCGCATACTCTCGGCAGGTGTCGCGCTCGCGGCAGCGATGATTTCGGTGGCCGGCTGCAGTTCGGCCGACGATTCCGATCACACCGATCACAATTCGACGGCGGCCGCCGAAATCAGCGATCCCGCAACCGATGCACCCACCGTCGCAGCACCTACGTCCGGTGAACTTGAAGCATCTCTGCTGCAACTGGTGGCACCGGATGTCGACGCGGCGACGAAGGCGGCTTCGGTCGAGAACGGGCAGGCACGCCTGACCAACCTCGAAGCGATGACCGCGGCTCTGGCGAACTACGGCGCTATCACGTTCGAGGTTGCCGAACCGACGGTCGAGGGCGAGACGTCCACCGCCGACGTCGCGATCGCCACTCCGCGGGGAACTGCAGCGCCGTCCCCGCAGACCTGGGTGCTGATCGACGGCGACTGGAAGCTCTCAGATGCCAGTACGTGCCAGATTCTCGCCATGGGGCAGGCACCCTGCGCCTAGAGGCCGGGAATCCTCGGCGACGCCGCTGGGATCGTCAGCCCTTGCCGGACCGACGCTGCGGCTTCGGCGTGACGGTGCCCTCGGCGAGGCGTCGGACACTGACGAGGAATGCTGTGTGCCCCTGCATACGATGCTCGGGGCGAACGGCCAGTCCGACGACGTGCCACCCGCGCACCATCGACTCCCACGAGCGGGGTTCGGTCCAGCACTCCTGCGCGCGAAGGGCTTCGACGACCTTGGACAACTGTGTCACCGTGGCGACGTAGACCAGCAGCACGCCGCCGGGAACGAGAGCCTTCGATACGGCAGGCAGTGCGTCCCAGGGCGCGAGCATGTCGAGGACGACGCGATCTACCTGCTCACCGGGACGATCGACACCGAACTGGTCCACGTCCGCCACCGTCAGGTGCCAGTTGGCCGGCCGCTCGCCGAAGAACGTCTCGACGTTCTTGATCGCGTAGTCGGCGTGGTCCTGGCGAATCTCGTAGGAGATGACCGTCCCTGCGGTACCGACGGCACGCAGCAGCGAGCACGTCAGAGCGCCCGATCCGGCACCGGCCTCCAGCACGCGCGCACCGGGGAACATGTCGCCCTCGTGCACGATCTGGGCTGCGTCCTTGGGGTAGATGACCTGCGCGCCGCGCGGCATCGACAGCACGTAGTCGGTCAGCAGCGGCCGAAGCGCGAGGTAGGGGGTGCCGTTGACGGAGGTGACGACGCTGCCCTCGTCGGCACCGAGCAGTTTGTCGTGCGTGATTCCGCCCCGGTGGGTGTGGAACTCCTTGCCCGCCTCGAGCACCACCGTGTAGTGGCGGCCCTTCCCGTCGGTGAGCTGGACTCGATCTCCGACGCGGAACGGTCCGCTGCGGGCGGGTCCGGTCGGTACCGACTCGACCGGCACGTCGTCATCGGTCGCGAGAGCTTCGTCGAGTTCGATTTCGTCGACAGTTGCGGTGACCACTTCGTCCGCACCGATGACCGGGGCATCGACGATCGCGTCGACCTCGGGCCCGTCGGTCGACGCGGACGCGGAATCACCGAAGGACACAGCATCACCGGACGGCACAGCGGAACCTGCTTTCGTAGCTCTGTTCGGTGCCCGACCTGTTGCGGTCCGACACCCGGGACGACTCGACGTGCCAGACTACGGCCTTGACCGAAGATGTCGGACCAACGGCATAGGGTCGCAGTCGTGAGTATTTCCGCGTCGACGCCCGTCGACTTGCCTCTACTCGATCTCGGCGACAGCGAGCACCGGTCGCCGGCGACGTCCGGGTCCCGCAGTACACCGGCGTTGTCGCCATCGCGCGCAGGTGATTTCAAGCAGTGCCCACTCCTCTATCGCCTGCGTGCCGTCGACCGGATTCCCGAGGTCTCCACCGAAGCTCAGGTGAAGGGAACTGTGGTGCATGCCGCATTGGAGGCCCTGTACGCGTTGCCCGCACAGGATCGTGTTCCGGCCACTGCGCGAGAACTCGTCGATCCTGCGTGGGAGCGAGTGGTCGCTCGGTCACCCGACATCGAGAGTCTGGTTCCGGCGGACGAAAGACCGGCGTTTCTCGACCGGGCTCGCGCGCTGGTCGCCGGGTACTACGAGCTCGAAGACCCCACTCGATTCGAGCCCGAGTCCTGCGAACAGCGCGTGGAGGTATTGCTGGACGACGGTACGCCGCTGCGCGGATTCATCGATCGGATCGACGTGGCACCGAACGGGATGATCCGCGTCGTCGACTACAAGACCGGCCGGGCACCGCGAGAGTTCACCGAGTCCAAGGCGCTGTTCCAGATGAAGTTCTACGCGTTGATGATCATGCGGATGCGCGGAGTCGTTCCGGCGCAACTGAAGTTGATGTACCTCTCCGACAAGCAGGAGCTGACCTACACCCCGGACGAGGGTGAGTTGCGGAGGTTCGAGCGCATGCTCTCGGCCATCTGGAAAGCGATTCTGGCTGCGGGCGAGACCGGCGATTTCCGCGCCAAACGGGGCGCGTTGTGCAAGTGGTGCGACCACCAGGCGCTGTGTCCGGAATTCGGTGGTACTCCCCCGGCGTATCCGGGCTGGCCCACGGCCGCTGCCGAACCGGCGGGGGCCGAGCTGTGACGGTTCCGAATGCCTTCTTCGTTCCCGCCGGTGTCGGCAGCGAAGGCCACGAGCGGGTCACCGCTACCGAGCACACCGTCAGCCTGTGGGCACCGACGATGCAACACGGCGCTCCGCCGTCGGCCCTGTTGGTCCGGGCGCTCGAGCGAGTCGACGCCAGGGAGGACACCCGTATCAGTCGCGTGGCCGTCGACATCCTCGGACCGGTTCCGGTCGGGGACATCGAGATCCGGTCATGGACGGAGCGTCCCGGTGCCAATATCGAGCTCGTTGTCGCGGAACTCTGGGCGGACGGCACGTCGGGAACTGCCCGGGCGGTGGCCCGCGGCAGCGCATGGCGTATGCGCACCACGCCGACCGACGACGTTGCACACTCCGGGGATCCGGTGATGCGATCGGTGAGCAACGGTGTCGATTACACCTTCGGTGGCACCTGGTCGTCGGGCTATCTCGACGCCGTCGAGTTCAGGACTCTCACCGGACTCGGCGAGCCGGGGCCGGGCCAGGTGTGGGCAAGACCCAGACCCGTTCTGGTGCAGGGTGAATCGATGACTCCGTTGGAGAGACTGTTCTCGATCGCCGACATCGCCAACGGAATCGGAGCCAAGCTCCCGATCGACGAATGGACGTTCCTGAACACCGATCTGACCGTGCACGTGTTCCGCGTGCCGCAGGGAGATTGGATCGGGGTGTCCGCCGAGACCTCCACCGGGCCGGACGGAATCGCAATGTGCGCGGGCACCCTCAGCGACGAACGAGGACCTGTCGGTCGCATCGCTCAGACGGTGTTGGTTCGACGTCGCAGCTGACGTCTCGTCCGATCGAGACGTCAGCGCTGTGACGACGTGAATTCGGATTCAGAACGCGCGGCAGGACCTGATGTCGGAGGCGAGGATCGCCTTGGCACCGAGATCGGCGAGCTGGTCCATGACATTGTTGTGGACCTTACGAGAGACCATGGCGCGCACGGCAACCCAGTTGTCGTCGACCATCGGCGCCAGGGTGGGCGATTCGATTCCAGGAGTGATCTTGACGGCCTCGTCGAGGATCGACTTGGGGCAGTCGTAATCGAGCATCAGGTACTGCTGCGCGAAGACGACGCCCTGTACGCGGGCGATGAGTTGCTTGCGTGCGGAGTCGGTGCCCGGGGTGCCTGCTCGTTCGATCAAGACGCCCTCGGAATCGCAGAGAGATTCGCCGAATGCCACGAGGTTGTTCTGACGCAGCGAGCGACCCGACTCCACGACGTCGGCGATCGCGTCGGCGACCCCGAGCTGGATGGAGATCTCCACCGCACCGTCGAGGCGGATGACCGTTGCTTCGAGTCCTCTGGCGGCCAGATCCTTGCGCACCAGGTTGGGATAGGACGTCGCGATGCGCAATCCACCCAGATCCTCGGGTGCCCACTCCTTGCCCGCGGGTGCGGCATAGCGGAAGGTCGATCGGCCGAATCCGAGTGCCAGCCGCTCTTCGACAGCAGCACCCGAATCGAGAGCCAGGTCGCGTCCGGTGATGCCCAGATCCAGCTGCCCGGATCCGACGTAGATCGCGATGTCTTTGGGGCGCAGAAAGAAGAATTCGACGCCGTTCGCCGGATCGAGAACCGTCAGATCCTTGGAATCGCTTCGGCGTCGGTAGCCGGCTTCACTGAGAATTTCGGCGGCGGACTCGGAGAGAGCGCCCTTGTTGGGTACGGCTACGCGCAGCATGGAGTTTTCCTTGTTCGACGAGTTCGTGAGCGACATGCGGATCGAACTCACAGATGTTTGTAGACGTCCTCGAGTTCGAGGCCTCTACCCACCATCATCACCTGGACCCAGTAGAGCAGCTGCGAGATCTCCTCGGCGAGTGCCTCGTCGCTCTCGTGCTCGGCGGCGATCCACACTTCACCGGCTTCTTCGAGGACCTTCTTGCCCTGGAAATGAACTCCCGCGTCCAACGCTGCTATGGTGCCCGAACCCTCGGGGCGGGTCTTCGAGCGGTCGGTGAGCTCGGCGAACAGCGAATCGAAAGTCTTCACGGAAGGATATTCTTTCACGTCGTCGCTCGGGGGTACGAATCGGTCGAGATCAGGATGCCCAGGCTCGCCGCACCTCGTCGGCGGTCAATCCGACGAGACCATCGCGGATGGTGTACCCCGGTGCGGCCGGCACCGCGATTTCGGACGGAACCACCAGCACCGGACAACCGGCGGTGTGCGCCGACAGCGAACCGGTGGGCGAGTCCTCGACCGCAAGGCACGAGGCTGCGTCGAGTCCGAGCAACGCTGCACCGCGCAGGTACGGGGCCGGGTGCGGTTTGCCTGCCTCGACCTCGTCGCCGGTGACCGTGATGTCGAAGTACTCGCGCCCCAGGGTGTCCAGAGCCCGCTCGACCAGACCCCGCTCGGTGTTGGTGACCAACCCGGTCGACAGACCCATCTCGCGCACGAGCGCAAGAGCATCCTTGGCACCGGGTCGCCACGGGATCCCCTCGGCGAACAGGTCTCCGACTCGCGTGGTCAGCCACTCGCGGCCCTCGACCAGGCGCTCGTCGGTGACCTCGACCCCGGCATTCGCCAAGACCTTCCGCAGTGCATCCCACATCGAGTTGCCGAGGGTGCTTTCACGCACCTCCGCGCTGAGTTCCGTTCCCAGTGAGCGGGAGTACTCACCGATGGCGACGTCCCAGATCTTCTCCGAGTCGAGCAGTGTGCCGTCCATGTCCCACAGGACACCCTGCAGGTGGGTTCTAGACATTGAAGTACTTGGCCTCCGGGTGATGAAGTACGAACGCATCGGTCGACTGTTCGGGGTGTAGCTGCAGTTCCTCGGAGAGCTTCACGCCGATTCGCTCGGGTTCCAGAAGTGCGGCGAGCTTGATGCGGTCCTCGAGATCGGGGCATGCGCCGTAGCCGAACGAGTAACGCGCACCGCGATATTCGAGTTTGAAGAAGCCCTCGGCCTCGGTGGGATCCTCCGAGGCGACGGAATTGCCGTCGGAGAGCTTCAGTTCCTCGCGTACCCGGCGGTGCCAGTACTCGGCCAGGGCTTCGGTGAGCTGAACGCCGATTCCGTGGACCTCGAGGTAGTCACGGTACGAGTCGGCGGCGAACAGCTCGTTGGCGAAGTCCGCGATGGGCTGGCCCATCGTCACCAGGTTCATCGGCAGAACATCGACCTTGCCCGATTCCCGTGCAGCCGAACGCGACCGAACGAAGTCCGATATGCAGAGGAAGCGGTCGCGGTGCTGCCGTGGGAAAGTGAACCGAAAACGTTCGGGCGCATCGGGTTCGGGTTCGGTGAGCACGACGACGTCGTCGCCCTCCGAGACCGCCGGGAAGTACCCGTACACCAATGCCGCGTGTGCGAGGATGCCGTCGGTGCTCAGTCGATCGAGCCAATACCGCAGGCGCGGTTTGCCTTCCGATTCCACCAGGTCCTCGTACGTGGCACCTTCGCCCTTGCGGGCACCGCGCAGACCCCATTGCCCCAGGAACAGGGCCCGCTCGTCGAGCAGCCCCGAGTACTCCGACAGTGACACGCCCTTGACGATGCGCGTGCCCCAGAACGGCGGCACCGGGATGTCGATGTCGGCAGCAACATCGGAACGTTCGGGCACGACCACCGGCGCTTCGGCGGCCTTGCGCTTCTCGGCGATGCGCTTGGACCGCTCGTGGCGTTCCTTGCGCTCGGCCGTCTTGGCCTTCGCAGCGAGTGCCTCGGGGCTGTCCGGGGCCGGTCCGCCACCACGCTTGGTGGTCATGATGGTGTCCATCAGGCGAAGGCCCTCGAATGCATCACGCGCATAGTGCACGTCGCCCTCGTAGACGTCCTGCAAGTCGTTCTCGACATACGACCGGGTCAGCGCCGCTCCGCCCAACAGAACCGGGAATTGCTCGGCGACACCCTTCGAGTTGAGTTCGATGAGGTTGTCCTTCATGACAACGGTGGACTTGACCAGTAGCCCGGACATGCCGATCACGTCGGCGCGCTTGTCGATCGCGGCTTCCAGAATGGTCGAAATCGGTTGCTTGATACCGAGATTGACCACCTCGTACCCGTTGTTGCTCAGGATGATGTCGACGAGGTTCTTACCGATGTCGTGCACATCGCCCTTGACGGTACCGAGCACGATGCGACCCTTGCCGTCGTCGTCGGTCGCTTCCATGTGCGGTTCGAGATACGCCACAGCAGCCTTCATCACCTCGGCGGAGGCGAGCACGAACGGCAGCTGCATCTGACCGGAGCCGAACAGCTCGCCCACGGTCTTCATCCCCGAGAGCAACGTCTCGTTGATGATTTCCAGCGGCGGCTTCTCGGCCATCGCGGCGTCGAGATCGACGTCGAGGCCGTTGCGTTCGCCGTCGACGATGCGTCGTTCGAGGCGCTCGAACAGCGGCAAACGGCCGAGTTCCTCGGCGCGAGATTCACGCGCCGACGCCGCGGAGACCCCCTCGAAGAGCTGCATGAGCTTCTGCAGCGGGTCGTAGCCCTCGCTGCGGCGGTCGTACACCAGATCGAGGGCCGTCTCGCGCTGCTCGTCGGGAATCTTGTTCATCGGCAGGATCTTCGACGCGTGCACGATGGCGGTGTCGAGGCCGGCCTGTGTGCACTCGTGCAGGAACACCGAGTTCAGCACCTGGCGTGCAGCGGGATTGAGGCCGAACGAGATGTTCGACAGCCCGAGGGTGGTGTGCACCTTCGGGTACTTCTCCTTGAGCTGCCGGATCGCCTCGATGGTCTCGATGCCGTCGCGTCGCACCTCTTCCTGGCCCGTGGAGATCGGGAAGGTGAGGGTGTCGACGATGATGTCCTCGTGGCGCAGGCCCCAGTTCTCGGTGATGTCGGTGATCAACCGGTCTGCGACGCGCACCTTCCACTCGGCCGTCCGCGCCTGTCCCTCTTCGTCGATGGTCAACGCAACGACGGCGGCGCCGTGCTCCTTGACCAGACGCATGATCTTCTGGAATCGCGAGACGGGTCCGTCGCCGTCCTCGTAGTTGACCGAGTTGACCGCGCTGCGGCCACCGAGGTGCTCCAAACCTGCTTCGAGAACGGCTGGTTCGGTGGAGTCGAGCATGATCGGCAGGGTCGACGCCGTCGCCAGTCGGCTGGCCAGCGCGGCCATGTCCGCGGCGCCGTCGCGGCCGACGTAGTCGACGTTGAGGTCGAGCATGTGCGCGCCGTCGCGGGTCTGGTCCTTGGCGATGTCGAGGCACTTCTCGTAATCCTCGGCGAGCATCGCGTCGCGAAATGCCTTGGACCCGTTGGAGTTGGTGCGCTCACCGATCATCAGGATGCTGGCATCCTGCTCGAACGGAACGGCGGTGTAGAGCGAGGAGACGCCCGGCTCGGGCGCGGGCTGCCGTTCGAGTTTCGTTGCCCCGTGCACCATGTCGGCAACCTGGCGGATGTGATCGGGCGTGGTGCCACAGCAACCGCCGACCAGAGCCAACCCGTACTCGCTGACGAAACCGCTCAGGGCCTCGGCCAATTCGGGAGCGGTCAGTGGGTACTCGGCCCCTTTCGCGCCCAGGGTGGGCAGGCCGGCATTGGGCATCACCGACACCGGAAGACGCGAATGCTTGGACAGATGGCGCAGGTGCTCGCTCATCTCGGCCGGGCCGGTCGCACAGTTGAGCCCGATCATGTCGATACCGAGGGGTTCGAGTGCCGTCAGTGCGGCACCGATCTCGCTGCCGACGAGCATCGCGCCCGTCGTCTCGACGGTGACGTGGGTGATGATCGGGATGCGGACGCCCAGCTTGTCCATCGCGTGCTGGCTGCCGATAATAGCGGCCTTGACCTGTAGCAAGTCCTGGCAGGTCTCGACCAGGATGGCGTCGGCACCGCCGTCGATCATGCCGAGGGCGGCTTCGGTGTACGCGTCGCGCAGTCGGGCGAAGGGAGCGTGGCCGAGCGTGGGGAGCTTGGTACCGGGGCCCATGGAACCCAACACGAAGCGACCCATCCCGTCGCGGCCCGGGCCCATCTCGTCGGCGGTCTCACGCGCGAGCCGGGTGCCTTTCTCGGCCAACTCGCGGATGCGGTCCTCGATGTCGTAATCGGCCAGGTTGGGCAGATTGCAGCCGAAGGTGTTGGTCTCGACGGCGTCCGCACCGGCCGCGAAGTACTCGCGGTGAATCTCACGCAGCACGTCCGGCCTGGTGGCATTCAGGATTTCGTTGCATCCCTCCAGACCGAGAAAGTCGTCGAGAGTGAGGTCGGCGTCCTGGAGCATCGTGCCCATCGCTCCGTCGCCGATGACAACACGACGTGAAATCGCATCGAGCAGACTGGGCTTGTGTTGAGCGGGCATCACTACAGAGTAGTGGGCACCGAAGTTACGTCGGGTCGTAGGCTGTCGTGGTGAGTCCCCGAAACCTCGATGGCCAGTCCCCGATCGACGACGGAAACGAAAATACGGACATTTCAGGTGCCGGATCGGATGTGCCTCTGGATGCTGCATTGATCGAGGCCGTCCACGATGCTGTGGCCAATGCCACAGACCTCGACGACCTCGACGACGTCATTCCCGAGTTGCGCTCCCCGATCCTGGTCGCTGCCTTCGAGGGCTGGAACGACGCGGGAGATGCAGCCAGCGGCGCGATCGAGCATCTGGAGCTGATCTGGGACGCCAGTCCGCTGGCCGAACTGGACTCGGAGGACTACTACGACTACCAGGTCAACCGCCCGACGGTCCGGCAGGTGGACGGTGTCACGCGCGAGATCGAGTGGCCGTCGACTCGGCTGTCGGTGTGTTCGCCTCCCGGCAGCTCGCGCGATGTGGTGCTGCTACGCGGCATCGAGCCGAACATGCGCTGGCGCAGTTTCTGCGACGACCTTCTCGAATTCGTCGAACAGCTCGGCGTCGAGACCGTGGTGATCCTTGGCGCACTGCTGGCGGACACTCCCCACACCAGACCCGTTCCGGTGACCGGCACCGCCTACAGCACCGAATCGGCCGAGCAGTTCAACCTGGAACAGACTCGCTACGAGGGACCGACCGGGATCACCGGTGTGCTGCAGGACGAGTGCGTCAAGGCCGGAGTGCCCGCGGTTTCCTTCTGGGCTGCGGTCCCGCACTACGTCTCCCAGCCGCCCAACCCCAAGGCCACCGTGGCGCTGCTGCAGCGGGTCGAGGACGTGCTCGACATCGAGGTACCGCTCGGCGAACTGCCCACCCAGGCCGAGGAATGGGAAGAGGCGGTGACCGAGATGACGAAGGAAGACGAGGAGATCAGCGAATACGTTCGCAGCCTCGAGGAACGCGGCGACGCCGAGGTGGACATGTCCGATGCGATCGCCAAGATCGACGGCGACGCCATCGCGGCCGAATTCGAGAAGTACCTGAGGCGACGCGGTCCGGGCAACTTCGGGCTCTGACCGACCGCACAGGAAGAGCCGCGGGCCGGTGAGGTCTTTCTGATCCCGACGTAACGTCACCGCAGCGGTGACGTCACCCCGACCCCGCAACCTCGTGGGTATGGCCAGCACACCGCGATTCCTGCAAGGCGTCTTCTCGTTCACCGGACACGGTCTGGACAAGCCCGAGCTGATCGATCCCAGCCTCAGCTTCGTTGTCCCCGAGGGTACGACGGCTCAGCCACTGTACTTTCGCGGCGGGAATTCGAGCGACGAGCTGGTGGTCGTCACCTTGCTGCGCGACGGCAGCCCGATGCGCATGTTCCCGATGGGTGCCAAGAGCGGGGTGAACATTCCGCTGCGGGTGGTCGAGGACGTCGATCCGGACACGGTGCTCGACTTGGTCGTCGCCGCCCCTGCCGGAACCAGCGGAGAGGTCGTCGTCGATTTCGGTCTGGTGCTGATCTGATGACCGCGGGCAAGCAGCGGCTGCTGGTGGTCGGCAACGGGATGGCCGGTGCCAGGGCGGTCGAGGAGATCATCAAGCGCGGCGGCAGTTCGTCGTTCGAGATCACCATGATCGGCGACGAGCCGTACGGCAACTACAACCGAATCATGCTCTCGCACGTGTTGTCCGGCGAGGCCACCGTCGACGACGAGGACCTGATCCTCAACCCGATGAGCTGGTACAGCGAGAACGGCGTCACGCTGCACGCCGGAGACCGCGCGATCTCACTCGACCGGTTCTCCAAGACCGTCGTCTGCGAGAGCGGTCGGTCCGTCGACTACGACGTGCTGATCATCGCCACCGGCAGCAACACGTTCTTCCCCAACATGGACGGTCTCCGCGAGTCCGACGGCAGGCTGGCGCGCGGCGTGTTCGGCTTCCGCACCATCGCCGACACCAACGGCATGCTGCAGATGGCGCAGTCGCGCGACGACGTCTGCGCCGTCGTCATCGGCGGCGGTCTGCTCGGACTCGAAGCCGCATACGGCTTGCGCACGCAGGGCCTGGAAGTGAACGTGGTGCACTCCCCCGGTCACCTGATGAATCAGCAGCTCGACGAGCGTGGCGGCCGCGTACTGCGGAACAAGATCGAGTCACTCGGCGTCGGCGTGCACACCTCCAAGCGAACCAACTCGGTGTTGCGCTCCGAGGACGGCGTCGTCACCGGCGTGGGGTTCAACGACGGCACCTCGCTCGCCGCTGACATGGTGGTGGTCACCGCGGGCATTCGTCCCAGCGTCGATTTCGCTCGCGCCGGCGGACTGGTGATCGAACGCGGAATCGTCGTCGACGACCAATTACGTTGCGAGGACGAGGGTTCCATCTATGCCGTCGGTGAATGCTGCCAACACCGCGGCGAGGTCTACGGCCTCGTCGCTCCGCTGTGGGAGCAGGCCGTCGTGTTGGCAGACGTGCTCACCGGAGCCGATCCCACTGCGGCGTACCACGGTTCGCGTCTGACCACCAAGCTCAAGGTCGCCGGTGTCGACGTGGCCTCGATGGGGATCACCGCCCCCGAACGCGACGACGACGAGTTCGTCCAGTTCTACGAGCCGCGCAGCGGTACGTACAAGTCGGTGATCGTGCGGAACAACAAACTCGTCGGTGCCACCCTGCTGGGCGACATCTCCAAGGCCAACTTCCTCACCCAGGCGTTCGACGAGAAAGTGCCGTTGCCCGACGAGCGCATCAGCATGCTCTTCGACATGGGAACGCCCTCTGCGGCAACAGGAGCCGCCGAATTGGCCGACGACGTCCAGGTGTGCAACTGCAACGGCGTCACCAAGGGAGCCATCGTGGCCTGCGTACACGCAGGCGCGAAGAACCTCGGCGACGTGACCGCGAAGACCCGGGCGGGCAAGGGGTGCGGATCGTGCAAGGGACTGGTGAAGGACATCATCGCGTGTGTAGCAGGCGGTGCCGTCGAGGCCGACCCGACCGCAGACTGGTACGTGCCCTGTATTCCGATGACCAAGCCGGAGCTGATCGACGCGATTCGCGCGCAGGATCTTCGGGCGGTGTCTGCGGTCTTCGCCGCGTTGGCGACCGGTGGAGCGGAGGATGCCGCGGCCAAGATGCCGTTGGCGTCGTTGCTGCGGACGGTGTGGGGCCCGGACTGGGTGGACGAGCGCGGCGCGCTGTTCATCAACGACCGAGTCCACGCCAACATCCAGCGGGACGGCACATTCTCGGTGGTGCCGCAGATGAAGGGTGGCGTCACCACCCCGGATCAGTTGCGCAAGATCGCCGACGTCGCGGACAAGTACCACGTTCCGCTGGTCAAGGTCACCGGCGGTCAGCGTATCGACCTCCTCGGCATCAAGAAGGAAGACCTGCCGAAGGTGTGGGGCGATCTGGACATGCCCTCCGGGTTCGCGTACGGCAAGAGCATGCGCACGGTGAAGACCTGCGTCGGCAGCGACTTCTGTCGCTTCGGCCTCGGCGACTCGACGGCACTGGGCATCGCCCTCGAAGAACGGTTCCAGGGCTTGGAGACTCCGGCGAAGTTGAAGCTCGCGGTCGCGGGCTGCCCGCGCAACTGCTCGGAGGCACTGTGCAAGGACTTCGGCGTCGTCTCGGTGGGTGAGGACAAATGGGAGATCTACGTCGGAGGTGCGGCCGGTGCACACATCCGCAAGGGCGATCTACTGGCCACCGTGACGGGGGCCGAGGAGGTTCTGACCGTGGCAGGCAGGTTCATTCAGCATTACCGTGAGAACGCCCAGTGGCTCGAGCGAACGTACGCGTGGGTTCCGCGTGTCGGTCTCGAAGAACTGCAGTGCGTGCTGATCGACGACCGCGACGGCATCGTCGCCGGACTCGACGAACGAATGCAGGCATCGGTGGACGGGTACATCGACCCGTGGCAGGACCGCGCCGCACCGAAGTCACCCGCCCAGTTCACCCCATCGCTGCCCCTGCTTCCGCTGCCACAGGTGCCGGTCCGATGAGCGTGCCGGTCGGGGCCGTGGAGGACCTGACGCCCGGCGAGGGACGGGCCTACGTGGTGGACGGCAAACAGGTGGCGGTGTTCCTGCTCCGTGACGGCTCGGTCCGTGCGATGGATGCCGTATGCCCGCACAAGGGCGGACCGCTGGCAGACGGTCAGATCGACGGATCCATCGTCGTGTGTCCGCTGCACCAGTACACCTTCTCGCTCGACGACGGCACCTGCCCCAGCGGCATCGACTCGGTGCGCACCTACCCCGCCGCAGTGGTGGACGGAAAAGTCACCGTGGAGCTGTAACCGGCACGGTTGAACGACCGAGAGCCTGACCCCCTACCCTGTTCCAGTGAGCGAATCAGGCGAGGAGGCACGGCAGGGAGCCGTGAATGCGTTCGTGGAGGAAGATCGCCTCGGTCTCTTCTCGTTCGCCGTTGCCGAGAAGCGTTCCGAGTACCTGGCTGTTCTCCGGGCATTCGACACCGCACGAGCCAACTACGTCGTCCTGCTGCACTCCGGAGACGTCGCCGACCTCATCGCACGCAGCTCCGGGCACCACGAAGCGCTGAGCACCCTCGACATCGCGCCTCTGCTCGATCAGCTCCACGCCTGGGGCCTGCTCGAACGCAGCTACGACGGCACCCGCGCCGCCACCCTCGCCGAGTACCGCAACCGTCACTTCGTCTACCAGTTCGGCCAAGCCGGCTACAAGGCCTACCGAGCGGTCGAGGACGTGCTCGGGGCCCGCCTGGACGACGCCGCCCTGTCGCGGCTGGTGCTGCCCGAGCTACTGGCCGACATGCACGAGCTGGCCGAGGCGAACCGTCAGGCCGACGGCGATCGCATCTACCGCAAGCTCAGTCGACTCGATTCGACGTTGTCGGAGATGGCGACCCGCGCCGCCCACTTCTACCTGGTGCTCGGCGACCTCGTGCGCACCACCGAGATCACGCCGGAGTCGTTCCTGGTCCACAAGGACGCCCTGCTGACGCACATGCGTGAATTCAGCTCCGACCTGACCCGCTACGCACCGAAGCTCGCCGAGGCGATAGCACTCGTCGAGAGCACCGGAATCGAGGAACTCGTCGAGCGAGCCGCGATCAGCGACGAACGAGTCTTTCTCACCGTCGCCGAACGCCGCGCCGACTGGACCGATCGCTGGGCGGGCCTCTCGCACTGGTTCGTCTCGGCCGAGTCCGAACTCAGCGAGTCCGAGCGACTCCGCGAGGGCACGATGAGCGCGATCGCCGCCGTGCTGTCGCTGCTGCGCCGGGTCACCGAGACCCGCAAGGGCGGCGTCAGTCGCGAGAGCCAATTGCGCCACCTGGCCGGTTGGTTCGCTGCCGCACCGACCGAAGACAGCGCGCACGCTCTGTTCCATGCCGTGTTCGGCCTCGGCAGACCGCGGCATCTGTCGATGGTGCATCCCGACGCAGACATCATCCCGACATCCCGATCGTGGTGGGAGGCACCTCCGGTCGAGATCTCGCGCACCCTGGCCGAGACCGGACGCACCCCGACCCCCGGTGTTCCGGGACGGGTGCAGCGCAACGACGGCGGCATCAGACGGCTTCGCGAGCAGCAACTCGAGTCGCAGCGATCACGCAGTGCCGCAGCGCAGTCGCTTGCCTCCGCCGGAATCCACGACCGGATTCTCGACGAGCAGGAAACCGAGGTGCTGTTGAGTCTGTTGAATGCTGCGTTGACCGCCCGGGTACGCGTGAGCGGACGCACCTCCGACTCGTCCGGATCGGACAGCGGCGTGCGCCTGACGCTCAGCGACAGCGACCGTTCGACGATCGTGCGGACCAGCAGAGGCCGGTTGCATCTGGACCGCCTCGCGCTCGAGGTCAGCGAGGTGGCACGCCGATGAGAGCTCGCGAGATCTCCACCCTCGCACTGGATTCCTACCAGCGGGCCGCCCGGGTTGCGCTGTCGAATCACCTGGTGACCACGACGTACCCCGATCGGATCGCGCTGCCACTGCTGCGCAGATGGGCCACCGAGTTGCGCGAGGATCTGCTCGAGCTGTTCGGGTATCGCCTCGAGGTCACCGAGACCACGGCTCGCCTGTTCCCGGTGATCGACGCACTCGACGACAGTCAACCCGCGCGAACGCCCACCGACCGAATCTTCGACCGCCGCAGGTACGCGTACCTGGCGTTGGCGCTGGCGGCACTCGGCCGGGCGGGCAACCAGATCACTCTGTCCGAACTTGCCGATCATGTTGCAGCAGAGGCGAGTCAGGTCGACGGCGTCGAGCTGACAACCGACCGGGCAAGCGACCGAGACGCGTTCGTCGACGCGATCGGGTGGCTCGCGACACGCGGGGCCATCGCGTTGGCCGACGGTGACGCGAGCGGCTGGGCGAACAACCCGTCCGCAGGCGAGGCGCTCTACGACATCGACCGTCCCGTCGTCGTTGCCATGTTCAGGCCGCCCCGCGCCGTGCAGCATCTGCGGTCGATTCGCGGTTTGCTGGCCGGCTCGGACGCCGCGATCGACCCCGAGGAATCCGATGCGGGACAGACCGATTCCGGGCGTGAGGCAGATCCGAAGGAAACGCTGCGTGCGGTACGCCGTGCGTTGGTGGAGCAACCGGTCGTCTATGTCGACGATCTCGACCCGGACGGCCGCACGGCCCTCGCCGCGTCGCGCACCGTTGCCGACGTCGAGTTGCTGACCGGCCTCGTTGCCGAGCGTCGCGCCGAGGGAGTGGCCCTCATCGACACCTCGGGACGACTCTCGGACTACCGATTCCCCAGCACCGGAACCATTGCCCAGGTCGCATTGCTGATCGCTGGCGAGATCTCGGACCGGGTGATCGATCCGGATGCACCCGCGCTGGCGACCTACCCCCTTCCCGACGGTGACGCCCTGATCGAGCAGTTGGACGGTGCCATTCCCGACGGTGGAGTTTTCGGTGATCTCGCAGAATTCGGGTTCGGTTCCGATGCAGGGACATTAGACGATGCGGTGGGCAAGAAGCAGTATCCGCTGATCGAGGACAGTTGGTTGGTCTCGGTGGTCGACGATCTCGTCGAACGGTTCGGTCGTACGTTCGCTGCTCAGTGGCAGACCGATCGCGACGGCCTGCGGCTCCGATCGATCGCGATGCTGCATCGACTTCGATTGATACACAGCGTGTCCGGCGGCGTGCTGGTGCTGCCGGTGATCGCGCGCTACCGCGACGTGATGGTCAGCGTGCGCGATCGGACCCCGCAGGATTCGCTGTTCGGTACCGAACAGTCCCCCAGTACCGACCAGTCAAGCAGCACCGATCCATCCGAAGTAGAGGCTTGAGTAGATGACCGCACACTCGTCACGTTTCCGGCCGACGCGAGCAGGGATCGTCAACCTGTGGGACTACCGTGATCAGGAGTTCTCCTTCGCCGACGGTCGTCTGGTGTTGCGTGGGCCCAACGGTTCCGGCAAGACCAAGGCTCTCGAAGTGCTGTTCCCGTTCGTCCTCGACGGTCGTATCGAACCGCGCCGGCTCAATCCGTTCGCCGGAGAAGAGCGGACGATGAAGTCCAATCTTCTCTACCGAGGGCAGGAAAGCGCACACTCGTACGTGTGGATGGAGTTCGGCCGCGGGTCACGCGAGGACCCCGAATCGGTGACGGTCGGAATCGGCATGCGGGCGAGCCGCCACAACGACAAGGTGACCCGCTGGTACTTCGTGGCCGACGGCCGAGTGGGCGTCGACTTCTCGCTGTTGGGTTCCGACGACCGTCCGTTGACGAAGAAGCAACTCGGTGAACAGCTGGGCACCGACGCATTGACCGATCGCCCGGTGGACTATCGCGCCGCGATCGACGCACGCATGTTCGGGCTCGGGGCGCAGCGCTACGACCAGTTGATCAATCTCATTCTGACACTTCGCCGTCCGCAGTTGGCCAAGAACCTCGACCCGAAGGGGCTCTCGCAGGCGTTGACCGACGGCCTGCGTCCGTTGGACGAGCAGCTGGTGCTCGAAGCAGCGCGCTCCTTCAGCGACATGGAGGAGGTTGGCCGGGCGCTCGAAGGACTGGCGCAGGCCGATCACGCCGCCAAGAACTTCGTCTCGGTGTACTCCAAATACCTTCGGGTGCAGACCCGTTCGGATGTCGAGCAGGTCTCGCGCCGGCTCGAGGCGGTCACTCATGCGACCACCGCACACTTCGCCGCTGCCGCTCTGAAGGACCGCCGTCTGCTCGAACGTGCGGCTGCGGAAACCCGATTCGACGAGGCCGAACGCGCACTGGATCAGGCCGTCGCAGACCGCGAGACCCTACAGCGCTCGAGCGCGTACGAGGGCAAGCAGCAACTCGACGATCTGGCCGAATCCGCTGCGAAGCTGGAGATCTCGACCGCCCAGCAGGCCGACCGCGCCCGCAAGGCTCGAGGAGAACTGGAACAGCGCACCACCGAAGCGGCTCGGGCCGATTCCGCACTCCGGGATTCCGTTGCCGGGGTCACCCGCGCCGAGGAGGAACTGCAGACTGCAGCCGAGGACGCGGGGATCGTCTGGACACCACTGCCGGGAACGGCCCGTAGCGACCAGATCAGCACCGCGCTGCGTGGCCACGCCGAGGAACGCGACGGCGACGTGCGGGCGGTTCGCGAGGCGCTGGGAACCGTCGAGAAGGCGTCGACGGAACGCACTCGTGCGGAGAAGTCCGCGTCGAAGGCCAGAGAGATGCTCGAGGCCGCGTCGGCTGCGGTCACCGAGGCCGAGGCGACCGTGGACCTGGAGAAGGCGCAGTTCGCTTCGGGACTACGAGCCTGGTGGTCGAACAATTCGGCGCTCTACTCTGCTGCGGGCATCACCTCCGTAGCTTTCGAGGCCCTCGACGCGGCGTTGGCACACGTCGGCGACGACGACGCCCCGAGCCTGGAATCGGTGCTGGCCGAACAGACCGCAGACGGTATCGACGCGCTTCGTGCCCGGCAGGCACAGGCCCGCGTGGACGTATCGACCCGCACGGCCGAGCTGAACGCGCTGCGCGACGAACTGTCCCTGGTGCGGGCCGAACACGATGACGCGCCGCCGCAGTTCGCGGCGCGGACCGACTCGCGTGCGGATCTGTCGGGTGCCCCGCTGTGGCAGCTGGTTCGGTTCGCGGATTCGGTCTCCAGTGCCGACGCCGCCGGAATCGAATCCGCGCTGCAGGCGGCGAATCTGCTCGACGGCTGGATCCATCCGATCGCGGATTTCCCCGTCGACTCGAACTCGGAGCAGTATCTGTCGCCGCTGCCGGAGGCCGCGAGGCCGACCGGGACCACGTTGGCGTCCGTCCTCGAAGCTGAGCCCGGCACCGCCGTATCGGAATCGCGCGTACTCGACGTGCTGAATTCGGTTGCACTGCAACAGGACCAAAGCGCAGTCTCCGGCGGTGCCGTCTCGGTGGGCGTCGACGGTCGGTACTGGCAGGGTGTGCAGCAGGGTCGCCACACCAAGGCCGATGCCGAGTACATCGGTGCGACGGCGCGGGCTCGTCGGCGTGAGCACCGCATCGCCGAGCTCGGTGCCGCGATCGATACCGCAACGGCCGCGCTGGAGACCGCGACGGCCGACGAACGATCTGCGCGCGAATCGGTGCAGGCACTGGGTGCGGCCGCCAAGCAGCTCCCCCGGGTCTCGGCCATCGTGAGAGCGCAACGCGCCGTCACCGCTGCCGCTGGAGCGCTACGCACGTCCACGGAGGGTGCTGCCGCGGCGGACCGTGAGTTCGACCAGGCGATCGCAGACCTGTCGGCGAAGGAGAAGCAGCTGCGCACCGCCGCCGTGGCTCACCGCACCCCACATATCGGCCGCGACATCGATGCCCTCGCCGCTGCGATTCGGCATTTCGAGCATCAGGGCTCGGTGGTGATCCGCAAGCGTGGCGATCACACGCGCGAAGCAGAACGCGCCCGCGAAGCAACCAACCGGCTCGAAGAGGCGACCGGCCTGGCCGAGGAGCTCGCCGAGGAAGCGGCGATAGCCGAAGAGAACTACCGACAGCAAGTGCAACGGCTAGAGCTCCTGAGCGAGAAGCTCGGTGCCACCGCCGAACAGATCGACACCGATCTGGAGAACGCACGCGAACGCATCGAGAAATGCCGCGCCGAGCAGCGGGCGGCGCGCAAAGCGGACAAGGAAGCCGGCGAAGCGATCGGCAAGGCCGAGGGTGCCTGCAACACCGCGCTGGAAAGCCTGCGCGGTGCCGTCACCGAAACCCTGGGCGACGCCGTGCGGCTGGCGCCCTACGCTCGCAAGGACCTGCTCGGCATCCTCGGTGTCCACGAGGCGTACGCCTGGCCGGCCAGTGATTCTGCCTGGTTGACCGTGGAGCAGATTCTGTATCGAGTTCAGCAGGCCGACGGTCCCGACGACGAGGTTCCGGTACTACCGCCGGTCGTGAGCGCACTGCATTCGGCACTCGACGCAGCGACGGCGTCGGTGAAAGTCAGTGACTCGAGCCGGAAGTCGACCCGGACGGCCCTGACGAGTGCGCTGCAGGAGTTCGACTCGCAACTCGCCGCATCGGGGCAGGACTACCGTTTGCAGTGGGATGCGCCGGACGGTTTGACCGTCGTACGAGTTCAGGACGAGCAGGGCTATTCGTCGGTCGGAGATTTCGCCGACCGCATCGGCGCGGCGAGGGCCGATCAGGAGTTGCTGCTGACCGAGCAGGAGCGCCGAATACTCGAAGATGCACTGCTGACCGGTCTGGCGCAGCAGATTCACGAGCGCACCGTCGACGCACGCGAGCTGATCGCCCAGATGTCTGCGGAGATGAAGCAGCGCCGCATGTCGTCGGGCAACACGATCGGTGTGCACTGGGTGCTCGCGGACAACCTCGACGACGGGGCCCGGGCGGTGTCCAAACTGCTCGACCGCGACGCCTCGGCGTTGAACCAGGACGATCTGGCCGCAATGCGCGCCCACTTCGCGTCGGAGATCAGAATCGCTCGCGCGGCGCATCCGGAACGGTCCTATCCCGAGATCCTGTCCACGACACTGGACTATCGCCGCTGGCGCGTGTTCGCCTTCACGCTCATCAGCGGTGACGGCACCGAGGATCGTCTCACGGTCGCACGCCACAGTGCGCTCTCGGGCGGTGAGCAGTCGGTGTCGCTGCACCTGCCATTGTTCGCCGCCGCGCACGTGATGCTGTCCTCCGCCGATCCACATTCACCTCGGCTGCTGGCGCTGGACGAGGCGTTCGCCGGTGTCGACGACAACGGCCGCAGCGAATTGCTCGGCCTGAGTGTGCAATTCGACCTCGACCTGTTCATGACCGGATACGACCTGTGGATCACCTACGGGGACGTCCCCGGCTGCGCGCACTACGACCTGGCGCATTCGACAGCCGAGAACACCGTCAGCGCAGCACTTCTGGTGTGGGAGAACGGCGAACTGTTCGCCGAGCACGACGGTACCGACCTCGCCGCCGCACTCGGGTCACCGCTGACGCGCCGGGTGCCGACCCGAACCGAAGGTGGGCTGGAGTTTGAGCGGTAACAGCGAATGGCGCGGCAGCGTGGAATTGGGTGCGCTGCTCGATGCGGCACGAAAGAAGTTGGAGTCCAACTGGCTTCGGGTCGGCGGCAACATCACCGTGGATCTGAGCGATGCCCCGGAGCTGTGGCGTCTGTGCAGCGCGATCTCTCGGTCCAACTCGAGTCTGCATTCTCGGGCGCGCAGCACCAGACTCGACCTGGAGCGGTTCGACGCGTGGCTGAGCCATCCGCTCAACGGTGGCCTCGGACTGATCGACACCCTCACGTCGCAAGCCCCGTTGCAGGACAAGAAACGGATCGCCGCCGACAAGGCTCAGGTGCGTGCCGATGCACTCGATCGGGCCAGGGAGGTTCTCGGCGGCGGCACCGACCGAGAATGGATCGAGCACTGGATCGCCTCGTTGCTCAACCAGGACGGCACCCTCGGCGGCCGGGTCGCCGTCGACGCGCTCGAGGTGGCCACGAAGGTCCTCGCGATGCTGCCGGTGGACGGGATGTCGCTCACCGAGCTGGCCGAACTTGCCTGCGGGGACACCAAGGCACTCTCGGCCGGCGGTGCCCCGAAACTTGTTCTGGATGCATTGTCGTTGCGCGAGAACGTCCCTCGGCCCGTCGATCCGGTCGGTATCAGGGCGTTGTGGGAGACCGCGGGTGTGTCGGTCGACGCGGTGTCCAGCCGGGTGCTGGTGCTCGGTTACCGCGTCGACGAGACCCATACCGTGGCGGGGTGGCTGAACGAGGCTGCCGACGAGGGCATCCCCTTCCCCGTCACCGTGGACATGCTCATGCGCGGGACGCTCACCAACAGTTCGGCCACGGTGTTCGTCTGCGAGAACGTGGCGGTTCTCGCCGCCGCAGCCCGCACTCTCGGGGCGAACTGCGCGAGCCTGATCTGCACGGACGGTCAACCATCCGCAGCGGTACACCGGCTGCTGACCTCCCGCGCGCCGGGGACCACGATTCGCTGGCGTGCCGACTTCGACTGGGCCGGACTGCACATGGTGAAACGAGCACTCTCCCGGTACGACGCGGCGCCGTGGCGCATGGACGTCGACTCCTATCGACATGCGCTCGACGCACGAAATTCCGAACCGCTGAAGGGCCATCCGACGGACAGTCCGTGGGACACGGAACTGGCTGTCGCCCTGCGTGACTCGGGCCGGGCAGTCATGGAGGAACGACTCGTCCCGGATCTGTTGATGGATCTGCGAGCCGGGGATTCGACCTAACGCAGCGGAACTCCGAGCAACGCGTCGACTGCATCGGCGAAGGCGGCGGGTGCACCCGCATCCGATCCGCCGCGCTCGACTGCGAAACTCGCCCACGCGTCGAGCGCATCGAGGGCCTTGGGGGTGTCCAGATCGTCGGCCAGATGCTGCCGCAACCGATTGATCACGTCGTCGGCCGACGCTGCGTTCTCGAGCGCAGCGGCCCGACGCCACAGTGCGAGCCGAGTGTGAGCCCGTTCGAGAACCTCGTCGGACCACGGCCGATCCTGCCGGTAGTGCCCGGCCAGCAGACCGAGTCGCACGGCTGCGGGGTCGACGTTCTCGGCCCGGAGCTTGGAGACGAACACCAGATTGCCGCGGCTCTTGGACATCTTCTCGCCGTCGAGCCCGATCATGCCGGTGTGCACGTAGTGCCGCGCGAAACGCGGATCACCGGTCGCCGCCTCCGCGTGGGCGGCCGAGAATTCGTGGTGCGGGAAGATGAGATCGCTTCCGCCGCCCTGGATGTCGAAGCCGGTACCGATGCGGTTGAGGGCGATGGCCGCGCATTCGATGTGCCACCCGGGCCTGCCGGGACCCCACGGCGACGGCCACGACGGCTCGCCCGGCCGCACCGCGCGCCAGAGCAACGCATCGAGCGGATCCCGCTTACCGACCCGATCGGGGTCACCTCCGCGTTCGGCGAAGAACGTGTCCATCGTGGCGCGGTCGTAGCCGGACTCGTAACCGAACTGCTCGGTGGCATCGGCACGGAAGTACACATCCGGGTACTCGGCATCGTCGACGACGTACGCGGCACCGGACGCGACGAGCTTGCCCACCAGTTCGACGACCTCGTCGACGGACTCGACGGCGCCGATGTAGTCGCGCGGAGGGAGCACGCGCAGCGCTTCCATGTCGGCACGGAAGAGCTCGATCTCACGCGCTCCCAGATCGCGCCAGTCCTCGCCGTCGCGGTCGGCGCGCTCGAACAGTGGGTCGTCGACATCGGTGACGTTCTGGACGTAATGCACGTCCATGCCCGCGTCTCGCCACAGTCGGTTGATCAGGTCGAACGTCAGATACGTCGCTGCGTGTCCGAGGTGAGTGGCGTCGTACGGGGTAATTCCACAGACGTACATCCGAGCCGTCGAACCCGGGGTGACGGGTCGAACCTGACGGTCTGCGGTATCGAACAATCGAAGCGCTGGACCCTGTCCTGGAATTGTCGGGATCTCCGGGCTCGACCAAGAATGCATGCAACCGAGCCTATCCGAGCCCGATCAGAAGGCGGGCCAGGGTATGGGTCTGCTCGAGCGCGGCTCCGGCATGACCGGCCGCGCGATCAGCGCCTGCGCCCGATCGAGAACCGCGACCGTTTCGGTCAGGGTGATCTTGTCGACCAATCGTGGTGCGATGACCGCGTCGAACGTCTCGACGAACCGCACGACGTCGGTCATCAACGCGTCGTCCACCGCCTGGCCTGCCCACCCCCACAGCACCGTGCGCAGCTTGTTCTCGGCGTGCAGGCAGATACCGTGGTCGACTCCGTACACGTAGCCGTCCAGACCTTCGAGGGCGTGCCCGCCCTTGCGATCGGCGTTGTTGAGGATCACGTCGAGAACCGCCATCCGCTGCAGTCGCGGATCGTCGGCGTGGATCAGCGCGATTTCCTCGCCCTCGCCGTCGTACGCCTGCAGTACCGGAATCCATCCCGCCGGTACGAGATCGGGACGGCAGATATCGACGAGGTCGACGCGTCCCTCGGCGTGATCGTCGGGCGTGTCGATCCACTTCTGCACCATGCCGGGACCGAACGGCCCGTCGCGCAGAACCGTCGGCGGGATGACTCCCCAACCGAGGGCCTCGGAGATTTCGTAGGACGCCACTTCGCGGCCCGCGAGAGTGCCGTCCGGAAAATCCCACAGCGGAACCTCCCCGCGAACGGGTTTGTACACGCACCGCACGGCCGAGTCGCCCTCGCCCGCCTCGCACACCAGCGTGGCGTTGCTGGCCGACACCACCCGACCGACGATCGTCAGGTCGCCGGTCTCCATGGTTTCGCGGCCCTCGAACGGCGGCAGTTCGACGGTCAAGACTCGTCGACCTCGGTCACCGGTCCGAACGTCGCACCGCGGCGGTAGCCGTTGGTTCTGATGCAGACGTGTCCCTCGGGGGCCAAAGGCTGTCCGCACAGCGGGCACGGCGCACGGCCGGCCGCGATGACGCGCTCGGACCGCACCGCGAACTCGCGGGCCTGCACCGGAGTGAGGAACACCCGGACGGCATCCGGGCCCTCGTCGGTGTCGTCGAGAACGACCGATTCGTCCACCTCGACTTCGCTGACGGCGAGAAGTTCCACCACGACGGCGTTGGCGTCGGCATCCCAGCCGAGTCCCATCGTTCCGACGCGGAATTCTGTGTCGATCGGAGTCAGCAGCGGACTGGTGTCGACCGAATCGGTCTCCTCGGCCGGAACGTCGGCTCCGAACCGGCGGTGCACTTCTTCGAGTAGCAGCCCCATCCTGTCTGCGAGTACCTGGACCTGCTGCTTCTCCAGCGCGACCGACACCACGCGGGCGTCGTGCACCGCCTGGAGGAAGAACGTTCGGTCGCCCGGTTCCCCAACGGTCCCGGCAACGAAACGATCAGGGGTGCGAAAAACGTGTATGGCGCGCGGCATTGCACCTCCTAACGACTCGAACAGCTCCGCGAAGTGATTCTCGGAACTTTCATTATCGGCCACGGATCGACCGTGGACGGTATTGCTTGCCCTCCAGCCTGCCACCGATAGGGGTGTCAGCGCCGAAAGGGCGCTCTAGCTGCCTGCCCCACCACCGACGACCGCGTCGGAAGAGTCCGCATCGACCGATTCCGGCGTGGCGGGCTCCTCGGCCTTCGGCACGAACGCACTCAGATCGGACCCGGTGTCGTTGGTCCGTAGTACGAACGGCCGCGTCGAGGTGTAGCGGACGACACTGATCGAGGCCGGGTCGGCGACTATCCGCTGGAAGGAATCGAGGTGGGCCCCCATGGCGTCCGAGAGCACCGACTTGATGACGTCGCCGTGCGAGCACGCCACCCACAGCACGTCGCGGCCGTGCTGCGCGGCCAACCGGGCGTCATGTTCACGCACGGCCTGCACCGCGCGTTGCTGCACTGTCGCCAAGCCCTCGCCCTCCGGGAACACCGCAGCCGACGGGTGCTGCTGCACCACCTTCCACAGCGGTTCGGCCAGCAACTCCTTGATCGTCCGGCCGGTCCACTGTCCGTAGTCGACCTCGACCAACCGGTCCTCGACCACCGGCGAGAGCCCGAGCTTTGCCGCCAACGGCTCCACCGTCTGCTCGCACCGCAGTAACGGCGAGCGCACGATCTCGGCCACGGGAAGCTCGCCGAGACGATCCGCCACCGCCTGCGCCTGCTCACGCCCCCGATCATCGAGCTCGACTCCCGCGCTCCGACCCGCGAGCGTGCCTGCGGTGTTCGACGTCGAGCGGCCGTGCCGAAGCAAGATGACTGTCATTGCATCGAGCCTAATGAGGGTGAACCTACGTTGCCGACACGACCCCGCCGGCCAGCAGCCCGAGCACGACGACACCCAGCACGATGCGGTATCCGACGAACCAGTACAGCGAGTGGTTCGCGACGAACTTCAACAACCAGGCGATCGAGGCGTAGCCGAGACCGAAGGCGACGATCGTGGCGACCAGCAGCTGCGGGCCCGACGCGGCCAGCCCCGTGCCGACCGGCTCGAAGGCGTCGGGCAGCGAGAAGAGACCGGAGGCGGTGACCGCCGGGATGGCGAGCAGGAACGAGAATCGCACAGCCGCTTCGCGTTCGAGTCCGAGAAACAGGCCTGCGCTGGTCGTCGCCCCGGAACGGGACACTCCGGGGATCAACGCGAGGCACTGCGCCAGACCCATGACGATGCCGTCGCGGGTGGTCAGCTTCTCGATCGGACGTTCTTTGCGGCCGACCTTCTCGGCGATCGCGATGACGACGGCGAACGCGATCAACATGAACGCGATGAGGTACAGGTTCCGGGCACCGGTTCGGATCTGATCCTTGAACAGCAGGCCGAGAACGCCGATGGGGATGGTGGCGATGATCACGTACCACCCCATTCGGTAGTCGAGTCCGCGTTCGTTCTTGTGCTTCAGTCCGAGGAACCAGGCCTTGACGATTCTGACGATGTCGCGCCAGAAGAACAGCAGCACAGCGGCTTCGGTGCCGAGCTGGGTCACCGCGGTGAAGGACGCGCCCGCGTCCTCGTTCCAGAACACGCTGGACACGATGCGCAGGTGCCCGGACGAGGAGATCGGCAGGAATTCGGTGAGGCCCTGCACTGCGCCGAGGATGATCGCCTGCAGCCACGTCATGTCGATCATGCGGGGCCACCCTCCGAGACGAGCGTCGATGGACTGTCCACTGTCGATGCGCGGCCGCCGGCCTGCCCCCTGAATTCGCGATTCACGGGCACGACCGTACCCGGCGCGGCACGTACGCACCGAGCGGCGCGGCGCACTACTGTGCACTGGCGGCAGTGCAGTTCGACACCGACGATCACACGTAAAAGGACATTCGGCACATATGAAGCAGAGATCGGTCGGCACCAGCGGACTTCGAGTCTCGAGACTCGGCCTCGGCACCCTCGGATGGGGTAGCGGAACCGACGGTGACGACGCCGCAGCGCAGTTGTCGGCGTTCGCCGAGGCCGGCGGCACGCTCGTCGACACGTCTCCGGCGTACGGCGATGGACGGGCGCAACGAGTGCTCGCCGAGTTGCTCGACGACGTCGTCCCGCGGCACGAATTGGTGATCAGCAGCGCAGCGGGCCTCAGTTCACGCTACGGCCGCTATCACGTGGATTGCTCGAGGCGCGGACTGCTCGGTCAACTCGACGCCACGCTGCGCGAACTGGGAACCGACTACCTGGACCTGTGGCAGGTTGCGACCTGGGACCCGATGACGCCGGTCGACGAGGTCGCCGCAACGCTCGACTACGCGGTGACCAGCGGACGGGTTCGCTACACCGGAGCCCGCGGATACCTCGGCTGGCAACTGGCGACGGCAGCGGGCGCAGCCGGTACCGGGCGCATCGTGGCCACTCAGGCGGAGTACTCACTGCTCGCGCGCGGAATCGAGGACGAGCTGGTTCCCGCCGCGCACCACCACGGCATCGGCATCCTCGCGGCGGTACCCCTGGCAGGCGGCGTCCTGACGGGCAAGTACCGCAGCGGCATACCCGCGGACTCCCGCGGGGCCGACGAGCTGCACGCCGAGGCCGTGCACGCGTACCTGACCGATTCCGCCGTGGGCGTCGTCGACGCGGCCGTCACCGCTGCCGACGGTCTGGCCACCTCTCCCCTGGTGGTCGCACTCGCGTGGGCGCGGGACCGACCGGGAGTGAGCAGCGCGATCGTGGGAGCGCGGGACCTCGCGCAATTGATGGGCGCACTGATGGCCGAGGAACTCGAGCTGCCGCCAGCGATCGCGTCGGCCCTGGACGACGTCAGCGCCTGATCACGCACCAACATCGGACAGGCTAACCTTCCGTGGTGACCGTCAACCGTCTCGCCGCCGTGCTCCTCGTCGCCGGAGTCCTGGTCGCCTGCTCGGCGAACACCCCCGGCACCGCATCCTCGGACTCCATCGGCCCCCGCACTGCCGTCGTCGACGATCCGAATCCGGAACCCGTCGTCGACGATCCGGCGGAGGTACTACCCGTGACCGTGACCGGATTCGACGGCGTCCCCGTCACGGTGACGGACAACAGCCGCATCGTCGCTGCGGACCAGTACGGCACGCTGGCCGAGACCGTCTTCGCGCTCGGACTCGGCGACAACCTCGTCGGTCGTGACACCTCGGCTGCATTTCCCGCGGCCGAGAACGTGCCCGACGTCACCCCGACCGGCCATTCGCTGAGCGCCGAGGGAATTCTGGCGCTGTCGCCGACCGTCGTACTGACCGATACCAGCATCGGTCCACGTGCCGTGCAGGATCAGATCCGAGCCGCGGGCATTCCGCTCGTGTACTTCGATCCCACGCGCACTCTGGCCGGCGTCGCCCCTCAGATCGAGGCCGTCGCAGCTGCCCTGGGTGTGCCCGACGCCGGTGTAGCACTCGCCGAACGAACGCACACCGAGATCTCGGCAGCGGAGAACGCCGCACCCGAGTCCTCGGAACCGCCGAAGATCGCGTTTCTGTACATGCGCGGTCCGGCGATCAAGATGCTCGCCGGACCCGGCTCGGGAGCGGATGCACTGATCGAGGCTCTCGGTGCCAGGGACGCCGGTGTCGAATCGGGTCTGACCGAACAATTCGTGCCGGTGACCAGCGAGGCGTTGATCGCCGCGGCACCCGACGTCATTCTCATGATGACCAAGGGCCTGGAATCGATCGGCGGAATCGAGGGGCTCGAGCAGATCCCCGGAATCGCGCAGACCCCGGCAGGCCGAGATCGCCGGGTGGTGGACATGGACGACGGCACCATCCTCAGTTTCGGCCCGAACACGGGAAAGGTGTTGGGCGCACTGTCGAAGGCCGTGTACGACCCGGCGTCATGACCGACCGCGCACTCGCCGAAACGCGCACGGGCGGAGGGCGGGTCCTTGCAACATTCGGAGCCCTGGTCGCGGCACTGGTGTGTCTGGCCCTGATCTCGGCCGTCGTGGGGCAGGTGCCGACGACACCGCTGGAAGTGTTGGGCAGCCTCGCGCATCGGGTGGGACTCGACATCGGCCCGATGCCCGCACACCCCAGTGGCGAGGTGACGTTGTGGCAGGTCCGATTCCCGCGCCTGACTCTGGCAATCGTCGTCGGCGCGTGTCTGGGGTGCGCGGGTGCGCTGCTCCAGGGGGTGTTCGCCAATCCGTTGGCCGAGCCGGGTGTCGTCGGGGTCTCCTCGGGCGCTGCCGTCGGTGCCAGCTCGGTCATCGTGCTCGGCGGCAGCTTCGCCGGAGTCTGGAGTGTGGCGTTCGCAGCATTCGTCGGCGGGCTCGTCACCACGATCGCCGTGTATTTCCTCGCCCGCAACGCAGGACGCACCGAAGTGGTGACGCTCATCCTCACCGGCGTTGCAGTCAATGCATTCGCCGGCGGTGCCATCGCGTTCGTCACGTTCGTCGCCAGTCCCGCAGCCCGCGATCAGATCGTGTTCTGGCAACTGGGGTCACTCGCGGGCGCGACCTGGCAGTCGGTGGCCGTGGTCGGCCCGCTCGCACTGCTCGGAATCGGAGCATCCCTGGCGATCGCGCGCCGACTCGACCTGCTTGCGCTCGGAGAGAATGTCGCACGCCATCTGGGAGTGAACGTCGAACGCCTCAGACAGTTCGCCATCGTCGTCGTCGCCCTGCTCGTCGCGTCCGGCGTCGCCTTCACCGGAATCATTCTGTTCGTGGGTCTGGTGGTTCCGCACGCCATGCGGATGGTGCTCGGCCCCGCCCATCGACTCCTGATCCCGGCCAGCGCCCTCGCCGGCTCCGTCGTGCTGCTCGCTGCCGATCTAGTCACCCGCACCCTCGTCGCGAACGTCGACCTGCCGCTCGGCATGGTGACCTCACTGGCGGGTGCCCCGTTCTTCTTCTGGCTGCTCCGCCGTACCCGTGCTCGCCAGGGCGGCTGGGCGTGACGAAGCGAATCGGCACGGCACGCAACGACATCCCGGTCATCCCGAAACCGGGTTCGAAGACCCTCGTCGCCCGCGGAGTCTCCGCACGGCGCGGGAACGCGACGGTGTTGTCCGACGTCCACCTCGACGTGGTCGCCGGCGAGATACTGGCGCTGGTGGGCCCCAACGGCGCGGGCAAATCGACGCTGCTGTCGGTCATGGCGGGAGACACCGAGCCCAGCGCCGGGTCGGTTCTACTGGACGAGAAGCACCTGAACCGCCTCCGCACGGTCGACGTGGCCAGGCGGCGTGCGGTGCTGCCTCAGCACCACAGCGTCGGGTTCGCGTTCACGGCCGGCCAGATCGTTCGAATGGGTCGAGCCCCCTGGGTCGGTACGTCGGCCGCGCGCAACGACGACGACCGCGTCGCCGCAGCCATGTCCGCGTGCGACGTAGCGGACTTCTCTCATCGACCGTTCGCGTCGCTCTCCGGTGGCGAGCAGGCCAGAGTTGCGCTGGCGCGCGTCATAGCCCAGGACACCGCGACGATCATGCTGGACGAGCCCACTGCCGCACTCGACCTGGGACATCAGGAGTCGGTCATGGCTGTGGTGCGCTCACTCGCGGCCGCCGGCCGCGCCGTAGTCGTCGTGCTGCACGATCTCGGCCTCGCGGCGGCCTACGCCGACTGCGTCGCGATCCTGGACTCGGGTGAACTGGTCGCAACCGGTCCGCCGCGGGAGGTGCTCACCGCCGAACGGCTGGCCCGGGTCTACCGACACCCCGTCGACGTGTTCGACCATCCCGTGACGGGCGAACAGCTGGTGGTTCCCCACCGTGTCAGAAACCCTCCAGCACGGAATTGACCCGGTTGAAGAAGGCTCGAACTGCGGTGGTGTCCCGCTGTGACGCATCGGACAGCTGCTGCGCATGGGCGACCGCGTCACGAACCACACCGACGATGCTGCGCTCGTCCGTCAGATCGACCTCGGTGACCGAATGCTCGGCAACCGCCTCGACCTCGGACCGATCCGGTACCGGAGATTGCACATCGGCGCGGTATATCTCCACGTACAGGGTGCTTCGATGCACACGAAACGCGAACGCCCGACCGTCGTCGGTGCGTCCGAAGCCGTTCGGGTGCGTTCCCGCGTTCACTTCCTCGACGACGAAGTGTGTTTCCTCGGTTCCCACGTCCACTCCCATGTCGTGTACTCACCTCGCCCGATCACGCTACCGCCTGTTCGGGCGAGACCGAACGACAACCGATCCGGCGCGGTCGATTTCGCCGAGGTCGCTGCACGCTGGTACAGATGTGGCAACGCCTCCACAGGCAGCGTCTTCTCGAGGAAGTAGGTTCGGCCTCATGCGAACACCGTCGGCTCGGTCCGTTCGAGCGGCAGTCGCGTCCGCGCTCGCCGTCGTCACAGTCCTGTCGGTCGGCGGGTGTTCCAGCGACGACGAGAACGCCGACGACATCTCCGTCGACCCCCGACCGCCGGCCGAGTCCCCCGAAGCCACTGCCACCCCCGCCGGAACCGTCAGCGCGTTCGCGCCCGTGGACGCCCTCACGTTCGACCCCGTCACCCGCACCCTCGTGGCGCTGACCGACGCATCGACAACCGTGACCCTGGCCCGCGACGGTGCCGCAGCGCAGACCCAGGTGGTCGATCTGGGCGCCACGGGAGCAGCACTCGTCGCCGGACGGGACTCGACAGTGCTGGTGCCCATGGACGGTTCCGTCGCGAGGATCTCCGTGGTGGACGGACAGCGGACTGCCCTGCCTGTCGACGGCGACGCGCTGTCCGCAGCAGACCTACCCGACGGCACGACGGCTGTCGGGGACGACACCGGAGCGGTCCGTGTACTCGACACGAACGGTGACGTCACCACCACGGTCTCCGGCGGCAGCGTGACCTCCGCCGATGCTCTGTCCAGTACACCGAACGGGGTCTCGGTTCTCGATCGTCGCCAGACGTCGGTGACCGACCTGAATCTGGACGACGGCACACTCGGAGTGGCCTTGCGCGCAGGCGAAGGTGCCGCGGAGATGACCAGCGACGAGTTCGGCCGCTTGCTGGTCACCGATTCGACGGGGACCGAGTTGCTCGTCTTCACCTCGCACGATCTGCTGATGCGGCAACGCTTTCCGGTCGGGTCGCAGCCGTGGGCGATCGCCTACGATGAGCAGTCCGGTGTCGTATGGGTGACGCTTCCGGCTCTCAACGAGGTGGTCGGGTACACACTCGATACCGGAATTCCGGTCGAGGCCGGGCGGTTGGCCACTGTGCGGCAGCCGAATTCGGTTGCTGTCGACGCCGACACCGGCGACCTGTACGTGGGATCGGCTACCGGTGACGGACTGCAGCGCATCCCTGCTGCCGGTCGTTGACCCGCGTGGACGCGGGAGTGGAGCCTGCAGGAACGAACCGTACGTACGGAGGAGGCATATGAACGCGCATGACAGTTCGGTACCCGGTCGCGCGAAGATGCCCGTCGGATGGGAAGTGTCTGCGTCCGACGATTGGGAGTACGTGCCGTTGCGGCTGCCGCCGGACGTGACCCGGGTGACGGCCTCGATGCGGCTGGCGATTCAGGCGGAGTTCGGCGGCTGGGAACTGTCGCGGGTTCGGCTGTACACCGATGGCAGCAGGCGTGTGTTGCTCAAACGCAAGAAAACCGCGCATCACATCCCCGAGCCCGGAATCTGAGCCCGTCGCAGTACTGTTCGACCGCACGATCGTTGACACCACCGCATGAGTTCGACCGAGCCAGATCGACCGGAGAGAAGACCGTGGGAGACCGCCTGTACCGAGTTCTGTTGCGCCTGATGTTCCTCGTGCCACCGGAGAGGATCCATCACCTGGCGTTTCGGGTGCTCCGCGTCGTCGCCGTCGTGCCGCCGCTCCGCTACCTGGCCGAGAAGGCGTTCGTGGTCGACGATCCACGACTGCGCTCGACGGTGTTCGGCGTCGACTTCCCGGCTCCGCTCGGCCTCGCGGCCGGCTTCGACAAGAATGCCGACGGAATCGACGCGTGGGGGCCGATCGGATTCGGTTTCGCCGAGATCGGCACCGTGACAGCGCAGAGCCAGCCGGGCAATCCGACGCCGCGCCTGTTCCGATTGCCTCAGGACCGCGCCATCGTCAACCGCATGGGCTTCAACAACCACGGTGCCGAGCACGCCGCCCAGCGTGTCCGCGCCAGGCGCACGGGTATCCCGATCGGTGCCAACATCGGCAAGACCAAGATCGTGGAGCCGGTGGATGCCGCCGCGGACTACACGGCCAGCGCCCGGCTTCTGGGCCCGTTGGCGGACTTCGTGGTCGTCAACGTCAGCTCCCCCAACACCCCTGGGCTACGTGACCTTCAGGCCGTCGAATCGTTGCGGCCGATCCTCGAGGCGGTTCAGTCCGTGGTGACGGTGCCGGTATTGGTCAAGATCGCCCCGGACCTGTCCGACGAGGACATCGACGCCGTGGCCGATCTGGCCGTCGAACTCGGTCTCGACGGAATCGTGGCCACCAACACGACGATCTCCCGCGCCGGGCTGCGCACCGACGCCGACGTGGTCGCCACAGCAGGAGCAGGTGGCCTGTCCGGTGCTCCGCTGGCTGACCGCTCGCTCGAGGTGCTGCGACGTCTCTACCGCCGAGTGGGCACCCGGCTGACGCTGATTTCCGTCGGCGGAATCGAGACCGAGGCGCAGGCGTGGGAACGCATCACTGCGGGCGCGTCACTGGTGCAGGGTTACACCGGATTCATCTACGGCGGCCCGCTGTGGATCAAGAACATTCACCGGGGACTGGCTACTCGGCTCGAGGCACACGGCTTCGCCACGATCACCGATGCGGTGGGCTCGGCGAACAAGCCCTGAACCGTCGGGTGTCGGAACCAGTGTTTCGACACCCGACGATCGAGCTCAGGCCTCGTAGATGCCGGTGAGGACCGCACGACCGATGGCGTGCGAGAACAGATTGAAGCCGAGGTAGGCCGGGGTGGCCGTCTCGTCCACTTCGAGCCGTTCGACGTCCACCGCGTGAACCACGATGAAGTAGCGGTGCGGGCCGTGGCCTGCGGGCGGAGCAGCACCGATGTAGCGGAACAGGCCGGCGTCGTTCTTGAGCGTCACCGCGGTGCTCGGTACCCCGGTCCCGCCGTCGTCGCCCGCGCCCGACACCAGCGAGGTCGTCTCGACGGGGATGTTCGCCACTGCCCAGTGCCAGAAGCCGGATGCCGTCGGCGCGTCGGGGTCGTAGACGGTGACGGCGAAGCTCTTGGTGCCCTCGGGGAATCCGGACCAGGACAGCTGCGGAGAGTTGTCGTGCCCACCGGCTCCCATGATTCCACTGACCTGCTGAGCGGCCAATGTCTGGCCGTCCTCGACGTCCTCGGACGTCAACTCGAAGGATGGTAGGTCCGGAAGCGAGTCGTATGGGTTGTACGCCACGATGGTTCCTTTCGTATCAGCTGTGCAGCAAGAAGTGTTCGAGTACCTGTGTACCGAACTCCAACGATTCCACGGGTACTCGTTCGTCGATGCCGTGAAACAACGCCGCGAAATCCAGTTCCGGTGGCAACTTCAGCGGAGCGAAGCCGAAGCAGCGAATACCGATGCGCGCGAATGCTTTTGCGTCGGTTCCGCCGGACAGCATGTAGGGAACGGTTCGACCGTTCGGGTCGTGTGCCAGGACTGCGTCGTTCATCGCGTCGACGAGATCGCCGTCGAACGTGGTCTCGTACGGTTCGAGTTTCGTGATCCATTCGCGTTCGACGTTCGGGCCGATCAACTCGTCGACCTCCTTCTCGAAGGCCGCCTGCCGCCCCGGCAGCACTCGGCAGTCCACCACTGCCGTCGCCGTCTGCGGAATCACGTTCGCCTTGTAGCCGGCCGAGAGCATCGTCGGGTTCGCGGTGTCGCGAAGGGTCGCTCCGACGATGCGGGCGATGCTGCCGAGTTTGAGCAGGGTGCCGTCGATGTCCGGTGACGTCGGGTCGAAATCGAGACCCGATTCCTCCGAGACCGCCTGCAGAAATTGCGAGACCGATTCGGTGAGCACCAGCGGAAACGTGTGATTGCCCAGTTTGGCCACTGCCTCGGCGAGGTACGTCACGGCGTTGTCGTCGTGCAGGAAGGATCCGTGTCCGGCGCGGGCCTTGGCCGTCAGCCGCATCCACGCCAGGCTCTTCTCCGCCGTCTCGACCATGTAGAGCCGCTTCTCGGTGCCGTCCGGACGAGCGACGGTGAGCGAGAACCCGCCGACCTCGCCGACCGCCTCGGTGACGCCCTCGAACAGATCGGGTCGGTTGTCGACCAACCAGTGCGATCCGTACTTACCGCCCGCCTCCTCGTCCGCCAGGAACGCGAACAGGATGTCGCGGGGTGGGACGGTTCCGTTGGACTTGAACTGGCGGGCCAGCGCGAGAGCCATGCCGACCATGTCCTTCATGTCCACCGCGCCTCGGCCCCACACGTAACCGTCCTCGACGGCCCCGGAGAACGGATGCACGCTCCAGTCGGCGGGTTCGGCCGGTACGACATCCAGGTGTCCGTGGACCAGCAGCGCGCCGCGAGAGGAGTCCGCTCCGCGCAGCCACGCGAACACGTTGCCTCGACCCGGGGCACCGGACTCGACGTACTCCGTCTCGTAGCCCACCTCTTCGAGCTTGCTCGCCACCCACTCGGCGCATTCCTTCTCGCCGACGGTCGTGTCGAGCTCCCCCGTGTTCGAGGTATCGAACCGGATGAGGGAACTGACGAGATCCACGACTTCGTCGAGGGCAACGGTGGCGTCGATATCGGTTGTGTTTCCGGGATTGCTCACATCGTTGGGCACACGTCGTTCCTACCACCAGAATCCGCTCCGGGCACCATGAGAAACGGCCTCGAGCATGAACTGACGTGGGGATTTGGGTTATCGGGAACCCGTCGGATAATCTTACGCAGCACACAGCGGCCGGCTGTGAAAGCAACAAAAGAATATGCGGCAGAGGTCGCACTTGTCCGAGTGGCGGAATGGCAGACGCGCTAGCTTGAGGTGCTAGTGTCCTATTAACGGACGTGGGGGTTCAAGTCCCCCCTCGGACACCGTCTGAAAGATGTAGTCAGACAAAGATTTTCACAGATCTGAGTTGAGACAGACGAAACTGACCCTGATTCTTCGGAATCGGGGTCTTTTTCGTTCTGCACTCGCTTTCGTTCGGCTCGAAGGGGCCGATGCTAGGAGACCGACGATGGACGCGATCGACCCGACCGATCTCGAGACGTGCCTGCGCGTGCTGAAGCAGGCCGCAGAGCTGGACAAGAACCATCCGGATTCGATCGCTGTGCAGCGCGCATCCGGTGCCATGTTCAAAGATCTCAAGCGTGCTCGACGCGTCGCGGCGCGCAACGCCGTCAACGCGGCCGACCGTGCCGTCGTCGCCGCCACCGCAACCGGATCCCCGGACCGAATCGACGACGAGACCGCAGGACTGTCCCTGACCTCCCGCGCCGAGGGAGACATCGCAGGCACGTTGATCAAGGCTCGTCCCTGCTACATCTGCAAGCAGCGCTACACCCACGTCGACTCGTTCTATCACCAGCTGTGCCCGGAGTGCGCGACGCTCAATCGAGGCAAGCGCAACGCGCGAACCGATCTGTCCGGCCGGCGGGCGTTGCTGACCGGTGGTCGGGCGAAGATCGGGATGTACATCGCACTTCGACTGCTGCGCGACGGTGCACACACCACGATCACCACTCGCTTTCCCAACGACGCCGTGCGTCGCTTCGCCGCGATGGACGACAGTGACCAGTGGCTGCACCGTCTGCGCGTCGTCGGCATCGATCTTCGCGATCCGGCTCAGGTTGTGGCGCTTGCCGATTCGGTCGCGGCCGAGGGACCTCTGGACATCCTGATCAACAACGCCGCACAGACCGTCAAACGCTCCCCCGGTTCCTACAGCGCACTGGCCGATGCGGAGGCCGAACCATTGCCCGCAGCCCTGACCGAGGGCGCAGGACCGGAGCGGATCACGTTCGGCAAGACCAGTGATGCGCACCCCGCGTCACTGGCGAGCTCGTTGCCCGCCACCGCGATCGGCGGCCGATCGACTGCTGCCCTGAGCGCGGACGACGTGGCCTCGCTCGCCATGGTCGCCGGCTCGGTCACGGCCGAGAGGATCGAGAGCGGACTCGCCATCGATGCCGGCGGCCTGGTACCCGATCTCGCCGAGACCAACAGCTGGATCCACACCGTCGAGCAGGTCGACCCGGTGGAACTGCTCGAGGTGCAGCTCTGCAACTCCGTCGCACCGTTCATCCTGGTCTCGCGGCTACGCACCGCGATGGAGGCCTCGGACGCGCGGCGCAAGTACGTGGTGAACGTCTCGGCCATGGAAGGCCAGTTCGGCCGCGCGTACAAGGGGCCGGGCCACCCCCACACCAACATGGCCAAGGCCGCGCTGAACATGCTGACGCGCACCAGCGCGAAGGAGATGCTCGAGAGCGGAATCCTGATGACGGCCGTCGACACCGGCTGGATCACCGACGAACGGCCACACCCCACCAAGATGCGGCTCGCCGACGAAGGTTTCCACGCTCCACTCGACCTGGTCGACGGTGCCGCCCGGGTGTACGACCCGATCGTGCAGGGCGAACTCGGAGTCGATCTGTACGGCTCGTTCCTCAAGGACTACAAGCCGTCGCCCTGGTGATTTTCGCGTGCGTGCCCGTCGGCGAACGTGGGCTGCGATACTCGTAAGCCGAAGTCGTTGCGCGCGAGCGAACGGCCCTTCTTCACGCACCGATAGGCGGGCACCATGGGCGAGGACGTCGAGCGCCGTAAGTTCACCAGGCAGGACAGGCACGAGTTTCGCCAGAAGGTACAGGACTGTCTCGATGCCCTCGCGATCATGTTGGCCGACGAGACCTTCCACGTCGGTGAACCGCAGATCGGCATGGAGATCGAGCTCAATCTCGTCGACGACGACATGGAGCCGTCGATGGCCAACGCGGCGGTGCTCGACGCCATCGCCGATCCCGACTATCAAACCGAGCTCGGCCAGTTCAACATCGAGATCAACGTCGACCCTCGGCCACTGCGCGGTGCCTCTATCGCCGAGTTGGAGACGGACCTGCGTAGGTCGCTGAACGCAGCGGACGAACGCGCCCGCACCTCGGGTAGTCGTCTCGCCATGATCGGCATGCTCCCGACTCTGGACGAGGAGCACTTCGAGCACCGGTGGCTCTCGGCGAATCCGCGCTACGACCTGCTCAATCAGCAGATCTTCGCCGCGCGGGGCGAGGACATCGAACTGAAGATCGGCGGAGTTCGGCTGCCGGGTGCCGCCGCCGCCGAGGACCTGGACATCGTGACCGACACGATCCTGCCCGAGGCGGCCTGTACGTCGGTTCAGCTGCACCTGCAGGTGGCTCCGGACGAGTTCGCGTCGTATTGGAATGCAGCGCAAGCTCTTTCGGGTGTACAGGTGGCACTCGCCGCCAACTCGCCGTTCTTCGCCGGTCGCGCGCTGTGGCACGAGACCCGTATTCCGTTGTTCGAGCAGGCCACCGACACCAGGCCGCAGGAGCTCAAGAATCAGGGAGTCCGGCCGCGGGTGTGGTTCGGCGAACGTTGGATCACGTCGATCTTCGATCTCTTCGAGGAGAATTCGCGCTACTTCCCTGCGTTGCTGCCCGTCTGCAGCGAGGAGGATCCCAAGGCTGCGCTGGCCGAGGGCAAGACACCGTCGCTGTCCGAACTGCGCATGCACAACGGAACCGTCTACCGGTGGAACCGGCCGATCTACGACCGGTCCGGCGACGGCCACCACATCCGGCTCGAGAATCGCGTTCTGCCGGCCGGACCGTCGGTGGTCGACACCCTCGCGGACGCGGCGTTCTACTACGGAACCGTCCGCGCGCTGGCCGATGCCGACCGCCCGCTGTGGTCGCAGATGTCGTTCGACGCCGCCGAGGAGAACGTGCACTCCGCCGCCCGCGGCGGATTCGATTCGATGCTCTACTGGCCCGAGGTGGGCTGGGTGAGTCCGCAGGAACTGGTGCTGCGTCGGCTGCTGCCCCTGGCCGACGCCGGATTGGCCGCCTACGGCGTGGACGCGGCGGTCCGCGACCGCTATCTGGGGGTGATCGAGGCGCGGTGCCTGGCCAAGCAGTCCGGCTCGGTATGGCAGCGCAACGCCGTCGTCGCCCGTGAACGCGCCGGTGAGAAGCGCGATCGCGCACTCGCAGGAATGCTCGGTGATTACGTCACCCTCATGAATGCCGGAGAACCCGTGCACACCTGGACGAACTGACGGCGCGTCGACTCGCCGGGGTGACCCGCGTTAGTGTCGCTGGTATGAATTCGCCTGCATCCGACTCGACCATCGGCCCCGATCGCACTCACGACATCGTCGTCTACGGCGTCACCGGCTTCGTCGGGAAATTGACGGCGAAGTACCTCGCCGAGCATGCACCGGCAGACACCCGCATCGCCCTCGCAGGGCGCTCTACGGCGAGGGTGGAGGCCGCCAGGAAAGAACTGGGCTCCAGGGCTCAGCAGTGGTCCGTTCTCGAGGCCGACGCAACCGACCTCGCATCGCTCGAGGCCATGGCCCGATCGACCCGAGTCGTCATCACCACGGTCGGTCCCTACGCCAAGTACGGCTTGGAATTGGCAACGGCGTGCGCCGAGGCCGGGACGGACTACGTCGACCTCACCGGCGAGGTCCTGTTCGCTCGCGAGAGCATCGATGCCAACCACGAGATCGCTCAGCGCACCGGGGCCCGCATCGTTCACTCGTGCGGCTTCGATTCCATCCCGTCCGACATCGGCGTACACGCGCTGTACGAGGCCGTCACCGCAGACAACGCCGGTGAGCTGACCGACACGACCCTGGTGGTGACGTCGATGTCCGGTGGGGTCAGCGGCGGCACCATCGACTCGCTGCGCGGGCAGATCGAGGCGATGAAGAAGGACAAGCGGGCCCGACGCATCGCCGCGCGGCCGTACTCGCTCAGTCCCGATCGCGGCCTCGAGCCGCAACTCGGTCGCCAACTCGACACCGTGCTGATCGACGGCAAGAAGATCGACCCGAGCCTGCGTGGCTGGAAAGCTCCCTTCGTGATGGCCTCGTACAACACACGAGTCGTCCGGCGCACCAATGCACTCCGCGACTGGGCCTACGGCAAGCAGTTTCGCTACAGCGAGGTGATGAGCGTCGGCTCGTCGTTCGCCAGCCCTGTCCTCGCCGGTGCTCTGTCTGCCGGGCTGTTCGTCGGCGTGTCTGCGATGACTGTGCTTCCGGCCAAGGTGCTCGACCGCATTCTGCCCAAGCCGGGCACCGGCCCCAGTGAAAAAGCCCGCGAGAAGGGACATTTCACGGTCGACCTGTACACCCTCACCACGTCGGGGGCTCGCTACCGGGCCCGGGTCAAGGCCTCGGGAGACCCCGGCTACAAGGCCACCGCCGTCATGCTGGCGGAGTCGGCACTCGCGCTCGTGTACGGCGGCGACGCCTTGCCGAAGGCCGCAGGAGTTCTCACTCCCGCCACTGCGATCGGCGACGTTCTCGTCGATCGTCTCAATGCTGCCGGAATGGAGATCTGGGCCAAGCGGAACTGATCGACCGCGAACTACGACCGCGGGGAGGCCGAGGACAGCTCGGTGTAGAGCTCCTCGGCCTCCGCGGTCGAGTCGACCTGTGGCGGTGAGCCTTCCAACGGTTGGGTGGCGGACTCGCGCAGAAACCCGACCGCGACGAGGCCGACAACACCGCTCACGACGAGGTAGTACGCAGGGATCATCGGGCTACCCGTTGCGCTGACCAACGCAGAGGTGACCAGCGGCGTCGTACCACCGAAGATCGACACCGACAGATTGAACCCGATCGACAGCGCCGCGTAGCGAATCCGGGTGGGAAACAGGGCCGGTAGCGTCGATGCGCTCGGTGCCGCGAAACAGGCCAGGACGAGGCCCAGCAGCACGCATGCGATCAGCGGCCCCAGCCACCCACTGCTGCGCAGCAACAGGAAGCACGGCACGGCCAGAACGATCTGTCCGACGGCACCGAAGACGAACACCGGTTTGCGGCCGATTCGATCGGTCAGCCTGCCGACACCCACGATGACACTCACCACGACGACCATCGCCGACAGGACGAGCAAGTCGGCGCTGAGCTGACTGCGGCCGACGACCTCGGTGAAGTACGTGGGTAGATACGACGTCACCATGTAGTTGGTCACGTTGTACAGCAACACGATTCCCATGCAGATCAACAGAGCCCGCCAATGGTCGGTGAAGATCTTTCCGATCGACCTCCGACCGCTCTCCTGCGCCTTGACCTTGCTGTCGTGTTCGTCGAGTTGTTTGCGGAACGCAGGGGTGTCTTCCAGCTTGAGCCGCAGGTACAGCCCGATCAGACCCATCGGTCCTGCGACGAAGAACGGTATGCGCCAGCCCCATTCGACCATCGTGGCGTCACCCAACACCGCGTTGAGGATCGTCACCAAGCCCGAGCCCATGGCATAACCGACGAAAGTGCCGAAGTCGAGCCAACTACCGAGAAAACCACGACGCTTGTCCGGGGAGTACTCGGCGATGAACGTCGTGGCACCGCCGTACTCGCCGCCGGTGGAAAAGCCTTGAACCAGGCGCGCGACGAGTAGAAGAATCGGTGCCCAGATCCCGATGGTCGCGTAACTGGGGATGAGTCCGACGGCCAGCGTGCCGATCGCCATCATGATCATCGTCGCGGCGAGTACCTTCTGCCGCCCGATTCGGTCCCCCAGTGGTCCGAAGAACAGGCCTCCGAGTGGACGGACGACGAACGCTGCCGCGAACGTGGCGAATGTCGAGATGAGCTGCACTGCGGGCGTGGCGTCGGGGTAGAACACCTTGCCCAATGTCGCGGCCAGGTAGCCGTACACACCGAAGTCGAACCACTCCATCGTGTTGCCGAGAGCAGCTGCCGACACCGCACGCTTGAGCATCGGCTGATCGACGACGGTGATGCTCTCCTGCGAGAGCGCCGGCTTCCTGCGCATTCGGTTCGTGAACGCGTCGCGTCGAAGAAGCTGGACGTGTCGATGTCCCCACCGCGTGTGCTGCGGGGTTGTCTCAGGCTCTCGGGCTACGGTCATTCCAGCAACGTTAGCCAGACAAACGATGTGATTTCAAACGACCGAACTCGGTCTACCGATGTTCCTCCAGGTGAACGGCAGGACGTCGAATGTGCCACACCACGTTGACAATTGGAGCAATTCGGCCAATCCGGACAGAGACCGTCTCGGGGCAACGACACCGATCGACGCACAGCTGGCAGGATGGACCGGTGCCGAACCACAACTACGGACTCACGGTGAACTGGACGGGCAACCGCGGCGTCGGTACCACCGGTGCCGCCGCCTACGACCGCGATCACATCGTCTCGGCACCCGGCAAGCCCGACCTCCACGCGAGCTCCGATCCGAGCTTTCGCGGCAACCCCACACGCTGGAATCCCGAGGAGATGCTCGTCGCCTCGCTGTCCAGTTGCCACATGCTGTGGTACCTCGGGCTCGCCGCCGCCTCGGGAGTGGTCGTCACCGACTACACCGACTCCCCCACCGGAGTGATGACCGAGCAATCCGACGGTTCGGGTCAGTTCGTCGAGGTCACCCTCGCTCCGGTCGTGACCGTCGTGGACCCGTCGATGGTGCCGCGCGCCGAGAAACTGCACGCATCGGCGTCTTCGAAGTGCTTCATCGCGCGATCGGTCAACTTTCCGGTGCGGCACACCCCGACGACGGAGGTGGCGTCGTGACCGTCCCCTTGATCGTCGACGTGGACACCGGAATCGACGATTCTCTCGCCTTGCTCTACTTGCTCGCCAGCGAGGATGCCGAGGTCCTCGGCATCGCATCCACCGCGGGCAATGTGCCGGTGAACCAGGTTGCCGCGAACAATCTCGCCTGGCTCGACCTGTGCCGCGCGGGCGATGTCGAGGTCTCGCTCGGCGCACAGGTACCCCTCGTGGCACCACTGATGACCACCGAGGACACCCACGGTCCGCAGGGCATCGGGTACGCGGAGCTTATGGTGTCGACGCGGCCGCTGTCCGACCGGGACGCCACCACGATGTGGGTGGAGCTGGTTCGTTCGCGGCCGGGCGAGATCACCGGACTGGTCACCGGTCCGCTGACCAATCTCGCTCTGGCGATCCGTCGGGATCCCGAGCTACCTCGACTGTTGAAGCGACTGGTGTTGATGGGCGGCGCATTTCAGCACCAGGGCAACACGACGCCGACCAGCGAGTGGAACATCGCCGTCGACCCCGAGGCCGCCGCGGAGGTGTTCGCGGCCTTCTCCGGACTACCGCCGGAACGCCATCCCATCGTCTGCGCGCTCGACATCACCGAGACCGTCGAAATGACCCCCGAACACATCCGGCGTCTTGCCGAACGCGCCGGAAGCGTTCCGGCCGAATCGATCTCGTCGAGCGATGCGCCGGGTGTCCGATCGATCGCGTCGAACCCGATCGTGCGGCACTTCTCCGACGCGGTGCGGTTCTACCTGGAATTCCATCGCGATCACGATCAAGGCTTCCTGGCGCACATGCACGATCCGTTTGCGGCCGCTGTCGCGCTGGACGCGGACATCGCCACCTACCGGCACGCGACCGTCGACGTCGAACTCGTCGGAACCCTCACACGGGGAACGACAGTGGCCGACTGGCGCGGGATGTGGGGTCGAGAACCGAATGCCGCGATCGCGACTCGTACGGACCCGGAGGCATTCTTCGACCGCTTGATCGAGCGTGTCGGGGATCTCGCCGCCCGGCTCTACCCCGCAATCCCGGTCGCCGAGACAGATTCAGGAATCGAAGGCGTCGAGTAGTTCCTGCGCAGCCAGCGCGGCGGTCAGTGAACCGTCACGTACCCGGGCTTCGACGTCGCCGCGTATCGCCTTGACGGAGGGATTCTGCGCCAGCCTGCGCAGCAGTTGATCGTTGACCATCGTCCACGTCCAATCGACCTGCTGCTTGCGACGCTTCTCGGCGAATTCGCCTGCGTCGCTGAGCACTTGCTGATGGCGTAGCACTGTGTCCCAGTACTCGTCGAGACCGGTGCCCTCGATGGCGCTCATCGTCAACACCGGGGGCTTCCAGATCGCGTCGTGCGGATAGATCAGCCGCAGCGCACCCGCCAACTCCCTCGCCGCGTTCTTCGCGTCGGTCGCGTGCTTGCCGTCGGCCTTGTTGACGGCCACCAGATCGGCGAGTTCGAGAACGCCCTTCTTGATGCCCTGCAACTGATCTCCGGTGCGCGCGAGCGTCAGGAACGTGAAGCAGTCGACCATGTTCGCGACCGTCACCTCGGACTGCCCGACGCCCACCGTCTCGACCAGAATGACGTCGAAGCCTGCTGCTTCGAGGAGCACGATCGTCTCCCGCGTCGCACGTGCGACCCCGCCCAAGGTTCCCGACGTCGGAGACGGCCGAATGTACGCGTTCTCCTGCACCGCGAGACGCGACATCCGGGTCTTGTCACCCAGGATGGAGCCACCGGTCCGCGTCGACGACGGGTCGACGGCCAGCACCGCGACTCGGTGCCCCTTCTCGATCAACCGCATTCCGAGCGCGTCGATGAAGGTCGATTTGCCGACCCCCGGCACGCCGGTGATGCCGACTCGATGGGAGCCACCGGCATCGGGCAGAACCCGCAGCAGCAACTGCTGAGCCAGGTCTCGATGATCCGATCGGGTCGACTCGACCAGCGTGATGGCACGCGCCAAACCGGATCGCTCGTTCGCTCGGACAGCGTCGGCCACCGCATCGATGTCGATGATTCGGCCTCTCGGCGACGCTGCACCGGTCGAGGAACTCGTGTTGCCGTTCGGAGAACCCATGCTCAGGCGTTGGCCTCGCGTGGTGCGTGCCCGAGCGCAACGGACAGCTTCTCCACCAGGCCGATCGCTGCGTCGGCGATGACGGTGCCCGGAGGGAAGATCGCCGCGGCGCCCGCGGCGTACAGCTCGTCGAAATCGCCGGGCGGGATGACGCCACCGACGACGATCATGATGTCCTCGCGCCCGACGTCGGCCAAGGCCTGCCGCAGGGCGGGCACCAGCGTCAGGTGGCCTGCCGCCAGTGACGACACTCCGACGACGTGAACGTCGTTGTCGGCGGCCTGGCGGGCCACCTCCTCGGGGGTCTGGAACAGAGGGCCGACGTCCACGTCGAAGCCGATGTCCGCGAACGCCGTGGCGATCACCTTCTGACCGCGGTCGTGTCCGTCCTGACCCATCTTGCACACCAGGACGCGAGGCCGACGGCCCTCGTCCTCGGCGAACTGCTCGACCAGCGCGGTGGCGCGGGTGATGTTCTCGGATTTGCCTGCCTCGTCGCGATACACACCACTGATTGTCCGGATTTCGGCCTGATGGCGCCCGTAGACCTTCTCGAGCGCGTCGGAGATCTCGCCGACGGTGGCCATCTTGCGTGCCGCGTCGATGGCGAGGGCCAGCAGATTGTTCTCCATCCCCGGCTGATCCGACGCCGCAGCTCTGGTCAGGTTCGCCAGAGCGGCCTCGACCTCGGCGGTGTCCCGCTCGGCCCGCAGCCGCTCGAGCTTCTCGATCTGCTCACGTCGAACCTTGGAGTTCTCGACCTTGAGCACCTCGATGGTGTCGGGCTCGTCGGGCACGTACTTGTTGACGCCCACCAGGGGCTGACGACCGGAGTCGATTCGCGCCTGCGTGCGGGCCGCGGCCTCTTCGATGCGCAGCTTGGGGATGCCCTCGCCGATGGCCTGAGCCATGCCGCCTGCTTCCTCGACCTCGGCGATGTGTGCCCGGGCCCGATTCGCGAGCTGGTGGGTGAGCCATTCGACGTAGTGCGAGCCGCCCCACGGATCGATCGGGCGAACGGTGTTGGACTCCTGAGCGATGAGCAGCTGGGTGTTGCGGGCTATCCGCGCCGAGAAGTCCGTCGGCAGGGCGAGTGCCTCGTCGAGGGCGTTGGTGTGCAGCGACTGGGTGTGGCCCTGGGTTGCGGCCATCGCCTCCACGCAGGTGCGGGCGACGTTGTTGAACACGTCCTGTGCCGTCAACGACCAACCCGACGTCTGCGAATGGGTACGCAGCGAACGGGATTTGGCGCTCTTGGGCTCGAACTGTTGGACGAGCTCGGCCCACAGCAGACGCCCGGCCCGCAGCTTGGCGACCTCCATGAAGAAGTTCATTCCGATGGCCCAGAAGAACGACAGTCGCGGCGCGAACGTATCGATGTCCATGCCCGCATCCAGACCGGCCCGGATGTACTCGACGCCGTCGGCGAGGGTGTACGCGAGTTCGAGATCGGCAGTGGCTCCGGCTTCTTGGATGTGGTAGCCGGAGATGGAGATCGAGTTGTACTTGGGCATCTTCTCGCTGGTGTACGCGAAGATGTCCGAGATGATGCGCATCGACGGCTTGGGCGGATAGATGTAGGTGTTGCGCACCATGAACTCTTTGAGAATGTCGTTCTGGATGGTGCCAGCGAGCTTCTCCGGCCCGACGCCCTGCTCTTCGGCGGCCGCGACGTACAGCGCCAGGATCGGCAGCACCGCACCGTTCATGGTCATCGAGACCGAGACGCTGCCCAGGTCGATGCCGTCGAACAGCTGACGCATGTCGTAGATGGAATCGATGGCGACACCGGCCATTCCGACGTCGCCCTGCACTCGCGGGTGATCGGAGTCGTAGCCGCGGTGGGTGGCCAGGTCGAACGCAACCGACAGACCCTTCTGGCCGGCCGCGAGGTTCCGACGGTAGAACGCGTTGGACTCGGCGGCGGTGGAGAAGCCCGCGTACTGACGAATCGTCCACGGCTGGTTGACGTACATCGTGGGATACGGCCCGCGAAGGAACGGCGGGGCACCCGGGTAACTGTGCAGCGGGTAGCCCTCGGCCTCGGCGGCGGCTCGATCGGCCTCGGTGAAGACGGGCTTGACGTCGATGCCCTCGGGGGTGGACCACACCACCTGCTCGGGTGTGTAGAAGTTGGCCTTCGCACCCTTCTCCACGTGAGCGGCGACGTCCTCGGCCGACGGCGGCGGCGGAGTCGGCTCGTCGGGATCGACCAGTGGCACCTCGGCGAAACTGCCGATGGTGTGCGAGATTCTGCGCTCGTCGGTATTCACTTCAGGCTCGCTCATCTCAGGCTCCCAGGGTGTCGAGAAGTTCGGTCAGCACGGCGACGGCGTCGACCTTCGCGGTCAGGAATCCATCGGGACGCGAGTCACCCTCGACGCCGGTGAAGATCTTCTCGGGGCCGGCGAGCAGCACCTGCGTGACGCCTGCTGCCCGCAGTGCCTCCACGGCAGTGGCGGCCTCGTCGGTGTACCTCTTGTCGGTTCCACACACCACCGCTATGTGAGTTCCGGACGCCTCCACTGCTCCGGCAACAGCCTCGACGGTCAGCGGACCCGGGTTGACGGCCTCGATCCCGCCCGACGCCAACAGATTCGACGCGAATGTCGTCCGGACGTTGTGTTCGGCAACGCTGCCCAGCGGTACCAGAAGCACGGTCGGCCTTGAATCATGCTGAGCCAGATGAGCATCCGAGCGATCCCGCAAAGCTTCGAAAGCCCTGGCGTACCTGTACACGGTTGCCGAATCCTGCGGCTCGGTCTGCTCCGGGGTCAGTGGTGCCTCGGCCAGGTTGGGAAATTCGTTGACGCCGGTCAGCGGGGTCACTCGGTGAGCGATGTCGGAATCGCGTTCGGCGCGGGTCTTCTCGATCGCGGCCACGAGCGAACCGTCGGCGACAGCGGCACGGAATCCGCCCGACGCTTCGATGGTCTGGAAGAACTCCCAGGCCTTCGCGGCGACCGCAGCGGTCAGTTCTTCGATGTACCAGGACCCGGCACCCGGATCCAGGACCCGTCCGAGATGCGCCTCTTCGAGCAGCAGCAGCTGGGTGTTCCGGGCGATGCGTGCCGCGAACGTCTTCGACACCCCGGCTGCGCCGCCGTCGAGTGCCGCATCGAACGGGAGCACGGTCACCGCATCGGCACCGCCGACTCCCGCGCCGAACGACGCCAGCGTGGTCCGCAGCATGTTCACCCACGGATCCCGCTGCGACATCATCGCCTCCGAGGTCACCGCGTGCTGAGGAGCGTCACCGGCGTCGGGGGCTCCGCAGACCTGCGCGATGCGCGCCCACAACGTGCGAGCGGCCCGGAACTTGGCGATGGTCTGGAACTGGTCGTCGGTGGCGGAGAATCGGAACTCGATCTGTCTCAGGGCATCCGAGATGCCGATACCGGCATCGGTCATGGACCGGAGGTACTCGAGGCCTGCGGCGATCGCAGCACCGAGCTCCTGCGCGTCGCCGCCTCCGAGATTGTGGAACACGGTGCCGTCGACGGTGATCGCACGAACTGTCTCGGTGCGACCGATCGATTCACGAACCAGTTCGAGTGCCTCGTCCATCTCGATCGACTCGGTTCCACCCAACGGCGCTGTGAGAGTGGCCGCGCCGAGTCGGATGTCGACTGCGGCGCGATCGTCGATATCGGCCGAGTCGAGCACCCCGAACACTGCTGCAGCTGCTGCCCGAACATCCCCGCGCGCATCGAGCGTCAGCGGTGCGAGCTCGAGAAACACTCCACCGAGAACCTCCGGGAGCGCAGTCGGATCCACACCACCGGTGCCGACCGTCAACCACAGAGCGCTGGTGCCGTTGGAGAGGGAATCGAGTATCTGCGTGTTGAGGGTCGACGCGTCGTCGGCACCGTCGCCGCGGACCGAGCCGTGGCGGGTGCACACCTTCCAGCCGGCGTTGACGTCGCGGTGGGGGTCGCGGCCCCGCAAGTAGGGAAATTGCCCCGGCAGTGGACCTTCCGGGCGCTCGTCGAACGCGGTGTACAGCGGGGACACGGTGACCCCGTCGTACGTCGTCGAATCGAGTAGATGTTCGGCGTCGGCGGGCAGATCGGCCACCTCGACCCGACGAGATTTGGCCAGGACACCGGCCACTGCCTTCTGCCAGGCCGCATGAGCGCTGCGTGCGGCATCTTCGTGCGACGCGATGGACACGTGTGCTGCTCCCTCGGTTCGGCGGGTAGTCCTGCGCCCGACTTGAAGTGATGCTAACCCCACCGCCTTGCAGGTTATCGTGAGGATCACCTCACGTTCGGTAGGACGGCTCAGCTCTCGCACTCGCCGAAACAACGAGGTGTCGTCTCGCGCCGGTACGCTGGTCTCTCGTGACCCGGCACCTGCGTGACGTTCGACTGATCGCGCTGCTGGCGGTTGTTGCCGTCTTCGCTCTCGTGGCGGTGTTCGCTCCCCATCCGAGTGTCGAACAGATTCGCGATTGGGGCGTCTCAGTCGGCCCGGCATTCCCGCTCGTGTTCTTCGGCGTGCACGCGATCGTGACCGTCGCACCCGTCCCGAGAACACTGTTCACGCTCAGCGCAGGAGTGCTGTTCGGGCCCCTGACCGGATTGGCGGTCACCATCGGCGCGTCGACGGTCAGTGCGATTCTGGCTCTGCTGTTGGTCCGCGCGATAGGTCGAGAAGCCGTGGCAGCGCGGATGTCGCACTCGGTCCTGGATTCGGTGGACGAGAGTCTGCGGCGGCGCGGATGGCTGGCCGTCGGCTCTCTGCGCCTGATAGCGCCGGTGCCGTTCTCGGTGGTGAACTACGCGTGTGGCGTGTCGGCGGTTCGGCCCGTCCCGTTCGCGCTGGCGACGGCCGTCGGGATGCTGCCGGGCACTCTCGGAATCGTCGTGATCGGCGGAGCGATCGGGGGCGAGACACATCCGGCGCTGCTGGTGCTGTCCGCGGTCTGTATCGCGATCGGCCTCAGTGGGCTGGTCGTGGATTGGCGTCTGTCGCGCGGTTCGCGACCCGAGCCCACACCCGCGGGCAGTCGACAGGCCGGGAACCTTGATTCTGACTAATCAAGCCTTGAAGCTTGACTGGGTCACATCAACGATCTAGCCTTGTCCGATGTTCGTACTGACCGTGGACCAGCGCCGCAGTAGGCGCGATATCGATCGCGTACCCGAACTGCTCGATCGCTACCGCGACCACGAGCTGATCCGTCCCTTCGAGCGAACCGCAGGAGACGAAGTGCAAGCCGTCTGCGAGGAGGCCGCCATCGTCGTCTCGATCGCCCTCGAACTGGTATCCACCCCGCACTGGAGCGTGGGCATCGGCATCGGCTCCGTCGAACTCCCGCTGCCCGAGACCACGCGCGCCGGACGCGGACCGGCGTTCGAGGCAGCCCGGGAAGCCGTGACCAGAGCCAAGAACGCACCGGCTGCACTCGCCGTCAGCGGCCCCGACGCCGCTGCCGCCGAGGATGCGGAGACCGCATCGACCCTGGTTGCGCTGCTCGTCGGCAGACGCTCGGACCAGGGCCGAGAAGCAGTCGAACTCATGGCTCGTGGGTTGTCGCAGACCGACGCGGCCGAACGACTGAAGATCAGCAAACAAGCCATGTCGCAACGACTCTCGGTAGCCGGCTGGCACGTCGAGAACGCGGGCCGCATCCTGGCGACTCGCTTGCTCGACACCGCGAACACGACGGAAAGCCATCGGTCATGATCGTCGCCACCCTCGTACTGCTTGCACTGACCGCAATCGCCGCTACGGTCCCCGCCGGCACCGGAATTCGCCGATGGTTGCCCACCGCCGCCGCGTCGAGTCTGCTCGCGGCAGCGGCAGTCCTGGCCACTGTCGCCGGACCGGCCTACGGTCTCGGCCACGCCATCGGAGTGGTCCTGAGCGTCGTCGCTGCGGCCTTGGGTGGAACAGCGATGGTGCCCACCGTTTTTCGCGTCGCACGACGACGAAGCGACTCGACCGGAGAAGATCCGGTCGAGCCGCTTCGTGGTGGACTGACCATCGGCATCCTCGAACGCGTGGCCGTTGCCGTGTCGATTCTCGCCGGTTGGCCGGAAGGGATCGCCATCGTGCTGGCAGTCAAGGGACTCGCGCGCTATCCCGAACTGCGCGAATCCCATGCCTCCGAACAGTTCATCATCGGCACCTTCGCCAGCGTGCTGTGGGCCCTGGCCGCTGCCGGCGTCGGAACTGCCCTGATCAGCTGATCAGGGCGGACCTCAGCGCTGTTCCGGCTCCGCCTCGGGTGACGCCGCCAGGGCACCGAGGTCCAGCCCTTTGGAGAGTTCGGGAGACGCAGCCAGCGACGTGTCGACCGGCTTGCGCGCCACTGCTTCTGCCGCCTTGACCGCCTCGGCGACCGCCGGATCGGTCTTGGTCTCGAACCATTCGGCGACCTCGTCGGAGTCGTCCTCCGGCTTGGGCTCGTTGCCCGCCGACTCGTTGGGCTCGTAGCGGAAGACACCGTCCTCGCCGGGCGCACCGAGGGTCTTGGCGAAGCCCTTGAGCGCATCGCCGAAATCGCTCGGAATCATCCACACCTTGTTCGCATCGCCCTGCGCCATCTGCGGCAGGGTCTGCATGTACTGGTACGCGAGCAACTCGGGGGTCGGCTTGCCGGCCTTGATGGCACCGAACACCTTCTCGATGGCCTTGGCCTGGCCCTGGGCCTCGAGATACTTCGCAGCTCGATCACCCTGCGCCCGCAGGATGCGGGACTGCCGCTCACCCTCGGCGGTGAGGATGGACGCTTGCTTGCCACCCTCTGCCGCGAGAATCCGACTCTGCTTGTCGCCCTCGGCGGTCTTGATCGCTGATTCGCGATGGCCCTCGGCAGTGAGGATGGTCGCTCGCTTCTCGCGATCGGCCTTCATCTGCTTCTCCATCGATTCCTGGATCGAGGGCGGCGGATCGATGCTCTTGAGCTCCACTCGGGCCACTCGCAGACCCCAGCGGCCGGTCGCCTCGTCCAGCACGACGCGGAGTTGACCGTTGATCGAATCACGCGAGGTGAGCGTCTCCTCCAGCGTCATTCCGCCGACGACGTTACGCAGTGTGGTGGTCGTCAACTGCTCGACGCCGACGATGTAGTTGTTGATCTCGTACACGGCCGATTGCGGGTTCGTCACCTGGAAGTACACGACGGTGTCGATCGACACGGTCAGGTTGTCCTTGGTGATCACCGGCTGCGGGGGAAACGACACGACCCGCTCGCGCAGGTCGACCTTGGCGCGGATGCGGTCGACGAACGGCACGAGGAACGTGAGCTGTCCGGACACGGTGCGTGTGTAGCGGCCCAGCCGTTCGATGACGGCGGCCTCGGCTTGCGGGACGATCGAGATGGACTTGGCCATCAACACCGCAACGAACGCGACGATGACAGCCAGTGCGATGAGTGCTTCCACTGGCTACGGTCCCTTCCATACGACGGCGGTAGCGCCGTCAATTTCCATCACGGTCACGGTGGTGCCAGGGGCATAGACCTCGGTCTCGTCGAGAGGACGAGCCGTCCACACCTCACCACCGAGCTTGATCTGGCCTTCGTGGGCAGTGACCTGTTCGAGAACGACCGCACTCTTACCGGTGAGCGCCGCCATGCCCATCGGGGTATCGGGCGGATTCGCGAAGCGCCGCAACAGAATCGGCCTCAACCCGAGCACCAACGCCAGTGAGAGGACACCGAAGACGATCGCATCGGCCCACACCGGGAAATCCGTCAGAGCAGAGACACCGGCAGTGCCGAGCGCACCGCCGGCAATCATCAGAAGAAAGAAGTCGCCCGTCAGTGCCTCGGCACCGGCGAGCACCACTGCCGCTATGAGCCAAATGATCGCTGCCACAGCCTCCATACAATCATGAATCGGACAATTGCCGGTGCGTTGCTGGACACAGCCCTACTCGGTCACGAAGTCGACCAATTGTTCGACGGCACCGATCAACGGTGCCTCGAGATCCCGAAAGCTCGACACCGACGAATACACCCGACGCCACCCCTCCCTGGGAATACCCCACCCCAGCTCTCGGCAGATCCCGGTCTTCCAATCCTCGCCGCGCGGAATCTTCGGCCACGCAGCGATTCCCACGGCCGCAGGCTTCACCGCTTCCCAGACGTCGATGAACGGATGACCGGTGACCAACACGTGCTCACCCAGCGACCTCGTCAGCTTCGACTCCTTGGACCCGGTCACCAGATGATCCACCAGCACTCCGACGCGACGGCCGGGGCCAGGACCGAAATCGGCCAACCGCTCCCCCAGATTGTCCAGACCCTCCAGATGTTCGACGACCACGCCCTCCACCCGAAGATCGTGTCCCCACACACTTTCCACCAGGGCCGCGTCGTGCACGCCCTCGACCCAGATGCGGCTGGCACGGGCCGTCCGTGCCCGCAGCCCCTCGACTTTTGTCGACCCGGACGCGGAGCGCGTCTGCTGCGGCGTTGCAGCGGCAGGCTTCGGACGCACCAGAGTCACCCGACGTCCGTCGATCAGGAATGCTGCCTCGCGCAGGGCGAACAGCCGCGTCGTACGGGCACCGTCCTCGAGACGGACGAAATCTCCGTCGTAGGTGCGCTCGAAGCCGACCACGGCACCGCAGTACCCGGTGCCGGCATCTTCGACGACCAATCCACGGTCGGCCGACACCTCCGGTGCCGGAACCTTGCGCATGCGACTGTGCCCTCTGAGAATGTCTCCGCCGTACATGTCGTTCACGGCGACCAACGCTAGCGACACCGGCGTCTCCAGCACGGTTCGCCACGCCGACCTATGCTCGTGAGTCGTGTGTTCCTCTAGCGCAAGTCTCGCCCTGTGGGCCGGTTCCTGGCTGGCCGGTTCCAGCTCTCCCGACGACGTCATCGACGCGATGTCCGAGTGGGCTCCGATGCATCTCGTCGGTGCGGGTGATGTGGACGCAGCCGACGATTTCGGGCTGCAGTACCCCGGCTACGCCGAGGGAATAGCGGGCCTGCTGCATGCGATCAGAGCGGCCGCAACTGCGTCGACGCCCACGGCCGGGGACGACCGGATCAAGCTCGTTCTGCCCGCCCCCGGCGCGGTGAGCGGCCTCCCCGCCAACACCGACTTCTCCCGAGCTGCCCTGAACACCGGTCAAGCGGTGGTGATCGGTACCTCGGGCAACAGCGGGATCGGGTTGGTACCCGTCGTCGAGGGGCCGGATGTGTTGCGCTGGACCGTCTACTCGATCGTCGTCCCCGAGCACGGTCATCGGGATCGGGGGTTGGGTGAGGCCGAGTACGAGATGCGTGAGGCCGTCCGCGGTGCGGCCGACGCTCTCGCACGGATGCAGTCGCTACCCACCCGAACCCTCGACGCCGATCCTCGCACTCGTATCGCCGAGTTGATCGCCGACGCGGCGCGGCATCGCTACCCCGCAGACATGTCCGACAGGGCGTTCCGCGTCCTCGAATCGGCGGATCGGGTGGCCGCCATTCTGACGGTCGCGGCGGGATCGGCTCCGTCGGAGGCGCCGACCGCGTCGGCAGCTGCAGCACGGGAAGAACTCGTTCGACCGCTCTGGGCTGCGGTGCGCACCGCACGCACCATCGCGGTCGCGACGAGCATCGAAGCGGCGATGCATTCCGCCTGACACCGACGTCCGGACGCGGTGTCAGGCGGTAACGTTCACGACGTGGCAGCGGCGGGCCGGGAGGGCCTGGTGGGCTGCTCACAGCAACCGACGGCGCAGCGACTGCCGTCCAGTGTCGAGCCGTAGCCGGGCACACTGCCGAGACCGCGGCATCGGCCGCCGACTCGGTATTCGTCCACCAGCTCGCGGATCATCCGTGGGAAACGCGCGTCGGATCCGGGAGTGCCTGCGCGCGCGAAGGCCATGCCGAGTTCGCGGGCCTTCTCCTCCGCTTCGGTGTCCAGATCCCACACGACCTCGAGATGGTCGGACACGAATCCGATCGGACACACGATCAGGGCGTCGACGGACTTCTCCGACAGCGCTTCGAGATGATCACAGATGTCGGGGTCGAGCCACGGCACCTGCGGGGGCCCGGAGCGGGACTGCCAGACCAGGTCGTAGTCGTCGACGCCCGACGCGGCTGCGACCAGCCTCGAGGCCTCTGCCACCTGACGGCTGTAGAGGTGACCGCCGTCCTCGGGCGGACCGGCGTTGGCGTCGGCGGCCGAGGGAATGGAGTGTGCGGTGAACACCAGACGCGCGCCGGCGCGGTGCTCCTCGGGCAGTGTGGCTCGCGCCGATGCGACGGCGTCGCTGAACGCGTCGACCATCAGCGGGTGGTCGTAGTACTGCCGGATCTTGAGCAGATGCGGCGCATCGTCACCGACGGCGGCGCGGGCCCGGGCGATGTCCTCGTGGTACTGCCTGCATCCGGAGTATCCGCCCCACGCGGAGGTGGGAAACACGAGTGCGTTCCTGATTCCGTCCGACTTCATGGTCGCGACGGTGTCCTCGATCATCGGATGCCAGTTGCGGTTTCCGAAGTAGATCGGCAGATCCACTCCGGCGGAATCGAATTCGACACGGAGGGCGTCGATGATGTCTCGGTTGAGCCGGTTGATCGGCGAGACGCCCCCGAAGTGCATGTAATGCTCGACGACCGCGTCGAGCCGCTCGGGCGGCACTCCACGTCCGCGAGTGACGTTTTCCAGGAAAGGGCGTACGTCGGCGGGCTGTTCCGGCCCGCCGAACGAGAGCACCAACAATGCGTCGAAGTCTCCAGGGGTGGTCATGTGTCCATTGTGCCCCCGTCGCCGACCGGCCCCGGTGGGGGTCCGATCGGCGATCGAAACCTCTAGGTGGGCGAAACCACGTGCGGTTCCGCCCACCGCGGTGTCACATGTTCTCGGGGAGGTACGTGTTGTGGCTGGCTCCACCGTCGACGTACACGATGGATCCGGTGGTGCCGGGCAGCCAATCGGACAGCAGCGCGACGATCGACTTCGCGACGACAGTGGGATCGTTGACGTCCCAACCGATGGGAGCGGCGCCGTCCCAGTAGACGTTGAGCTGGTCCATCTTGGCGGCATCACCGGTCGCAGTACCCGCAATTGCCTTGGCGGCAAGAGTCCTGATCGGCCCTGCTGCAACAAGATTGGAGCGGATGCGCTTGGCTGCGCCCACTTCCCGTGCCACGTAACGGTTCACGGACTCGAGGGCGGCCTTCGCCACACCCATCCAGTTGTAGTACGGCATCGAGGTGCGCGGATCGAAGTCCATTCCGACGATGGAGCCACCCTCGTTCATGACCGGGAGCACGGCGCGCGCCAGCGACGCGTAACTCCACGCAGAGATCTCGAATGCCCTCGCGGCATCGGGTCCGGGGCCGTCGAGGAACGGCTTCGCATCGGGGCCCATGAGGGTGCGGGGCGCGAATGCGATCGAGTGCAGAACCCCGTCGATACCTTCCGGTGCCACTTCGCGTACGCGGTCGGCCAGCGCCGCGAGGTGCTCCTCGTTGGTGGCGTCGAGCTCGATCGCCGGGGGCACCTCCTTGGGCAGACGCTGCGCGATGCGGTCGATGAGTCGGAGTCGATCGAACCCGGTGATGATCACCTTGGCACCCTGCTCCTGCGCCATGGCTGCAGCGTGAAAAGCGATCGAGGCGTCGGTGATGATGCCGGTGATGAGAATGGTCTTGCCTTCGAGCAATCCGCCCATAGTGCTGTATTCCTTAATTCGGAGGTGTACGTCTGTCGAAATCGTTGTGCGAGTAGGACTTCAGTGCCCCATGCCCATACCACCGTCGACGGGAATGACCGCACCGGACACGTACGACGAGTCAGGTCCGGCAAGGAAGCTCACCACTGCCGCAACGTCCTCGGGCTGACCGAGACGCTGGAGGGGGATGTATTCCTTCGCCTTGCCGCGCAAGTCGTCCGAGAGTTCTGCCGTCATGTCGGTTTCGATGAAACCCGGGGACACGACGTTCGCCGTGATGGAACGCGAACCCAGTTCCCTCGTGATCGATCGAGCCATTCCGATGACGCCCGCCTTGGACGCTGCGTAGTTGATCTGCCCCGGTCCGCCGGCCATGGCCACGACAGAACTCAGGAAGATCATCCGACCCCAGCGCGCGCGCAACATGGCTCGGTTGGCGCGCTTGGCGACGCGGAAGGCTCCGGTCAGGTTCGCGTCGATCACACGCTGGAACTGGTCCTCGGTCATACGCATCAGCAGCGTGTCGTCGGTGATGCCGGCGTTGGCCACGAGCACCTCGACCGGTCCCTGCTTCTCTTCGACCTCCTTGAAGGCCGCGTCCACCGAGGCGGAGTCGGTGACGTCGCAGACGACTCCGAACAGCCCGTCGGGAGCGCCGGAGCCACGGTGGGTGACGGCCACCTTGTGGCCGTCGGCTTGGAGCCGCTGGGCGATGGCAAGACCGATTCCCCGGTTACCTCCGGTGACGAGTACCGATCGCGCGATGAAGTCAGGTGTGGACATGCCTAGCAACCTATCTGTTCGTCCTGGAATGACAAAGCGAAACTTACTGGTGAGTAAGAACAACGATCACGGGAGACGTTGCCGCATCACCAATGCCGAACCGAGGCCAGCCGATATGCACAGGACGCCGAGTATCAGCCACGGACGCGACGCGTCTCCGCGGGTGATCTCGAACCCGATCTGTTCCTCGAGGGTGTCGTAGACGTCTCTGAGATCCTCGAGCGACGACGCGGAGAAGAAGCTGCCGCCGGACAGATTCGCGATCTCCCGCAATGACGGATCGTCGACCGGTACGGGTACACGTTCGACGCCGTTCTCGTCCTCGATCTCGACGGAGCCGTAGCTCGTGCCGAACGAGATGGTCGAGATGGGCACGTTCTTGTCCTTGGCGGCACGCGCCGCGGTGTACCCGCCGCGGGGGTCGTCGAGGTTCTGCGGAACGGTCTGCTTACCGTCCGAGAGCAGCACGATGCGCGCAGGCGGCGCCGCGTCGCCGCCGCCGAGTATCGCGCCGAGAGTGTCGATCGACTGGAGCGAGGTGAAGATCGACTCGCCGGTGGCCGTTCGTTCGCTGAGTTGCAACCTGTCGATGGCGGATTTGGTGGCCTCGCGGTTGGCCGTGGGCGAGACCAGGACGGACGCCGTTCCGGCGAACGCGACCAACCCGAGATTGATGCCGGGCGTCAGACCGTCGGCGAAGGATTTGGCTGCTTCCTGCGCGGCTGCCAACCGAGTCGGCTCCACGTCGGTGGCCTCCATCGACAGCGACACGTCGATGACGAGCATGACGGTCGCTCGGTTCCGTGGCACCCGCTGGTCCGCCGTGGGACCGGCCAACGCGACGGTCAGGAACATCAGGCCGACCAGAACCAGTGCCGTCGGCAGGTGTCGCAGTCGATTGGGCCGATCCGGCGCAACGGACTCGAGCAGTTCCATGTTGGAGAACCGCAGCACGTGCTTCTGCTTGCGCCGCTGGATCACGACGTAGCCGACCGTCAGTGCGATAACGACGAGGAGAAAGCCCAGCCACCACGGCGAGGCGAAATCGGTCAGGCTCATCGCGGTGCCCGCGCAGTGTTGGTGAACCCGGACCCGATGGTGTGCCTGCGTGCGGTCACGAACCGAACGACGTCTGCGATCCAGTCACCGTCGGTGCGGAGCGTCAATCGGGGTGCACCGCACCGACGTAGCGCCTTCTCGACATCGTCGCGGTGTGCTGCAGCTGCGCGCGCGAAATCTGCACGCAGCCGAGGCGTGGTACTGAATTCGCGAGTGCGGCCGGATTCCGGATCGTGGAGAACCACGTCACCGACGTCGGGCAGTTCCAGATCACGTGGGTCGAGTACCTCGACGGCCAGCACGTCGTGTCGAGCGGAGATGGCCCGAAGCGAGCGCTCCCAATCGATCGGCCCGAGGAAGTCACTGATAACCACAGCCATACCGCGGCGGCGTTCGGGCCGTCGCAGCGCCTCGATGGCAGCGCGCAGGTCACCGCGCACACCGTCGGCCGCAGCCGGCGTCGTGGCAATGGCACGGAGCATCGACTGAGTGTGCACGCGGCCGCCGCGTGCCGGAATGCGGTTGGTCTCGGAACCGGTGGCCACCACCGCGCCGATTCGATTACCGCCGCCGCCGGAAAGATGAGTGATGGCGGCCGAGGCCGCGACCGCGAGATCGCGCTTCTCGCACCCGGTGGTGCCGAAGTCGAGGCTGGCCGACAAGTCGACGACGAGCCAGGTCTCCAGCTCGCGGTCGGCCACGGACTGCCGCACGTGCGGATGCGTCGTACGCGCGGTGACCGACCAGTCCATTTGGCGGACGTCGTCGCCCGGCTGGTATTCCCTGGCGTCGCCCGGTTCCGAACCGGGACCGGGAATCAGCCCGAGATGATCGCCGTGCAGCACCCCGTCCAATCGGCGGCGGACGGTCAGCTCCAAGGTCCGCAGCGCGGCAGCCAGTTTCGGATCGCGCAGTTCACCCGATCGGAAGGACGGCGGCCGAGAGACGACGGCACGGGATGCGGTCACGGAAGCGGTGTCGGATCCGCTCACTGCCCCGGCGTACCGATCGCCGATCCGTCACCCGACGGCTTCTGCAACGACGGTGCCGGCTGACCGTACTGACCGCCCTGTGGCTGCTGAGGTCCCGGCTGCTGCTGGGGTCCGGGCTGCTGCGACGGAGGCATCTGGCCCTGCGCGGGAAACTGCCCCGGAGCGGGAAACTGGCCGGGATGCTGACCCTGGCTCGGGTAGGGGCCCTGTGGCTGACGTCCGTCGAAGTGCGGGCCGTCCGGAGCGGCTCCGTTGCTCTGCGGCACCGGTACCGCCTGCGGTGACACCTGCGGTAACCCGACGGTCTGCAGCACCCGGGAGATGACCGTCTCCGGGGTCACCTCGTCGGCCAGAGCGTCGTAGGACAGCACGAGACGGTGCCGGAGCACATCGGGGATGACCTCGAGAACGTCCTGGGGAACGACGTAGTCGCGACCACGGAGCAGAGCCAGTGCGCGGGAGGCGGCGATGATGCCGAGCGTCGCACGCGGCGATGCACCGTAGGCGATCCAGCTGGCCACGTCGTCCATGCCGAACTGCTCGGGAGTTCGAGTAGCAGAGATGACCCGGACCACGTAGTCGACGAGCGCATGGTGCACGAACACCGAGCTGGCCAGATTCTGCAGGCGAACCAACTCGACCGGGTCCAGGATCTGCTTGGGCTCGGGGGCTTTGATTCCCATGCGGTAGACGATCTCGCGCTCTTCCTCGACCGTCGGGTAGTCGACGACGATCTTGAACAGGAATCGGTCTCGCTGCGCTTCGGGAAGGGGGTAGACACCCTCGTTCTCGATGGGGTTCTGCGTTGCCATCACCAGGAACGGATCCGGCATCGGGAACGTCTTGCCGCCGATGGTCACGTGTCGTTCTGCCATGACCTCGAGCAGAGCGGACTGAACCTTGGCCGGCGCACGGTTGATCTCGTCGGCCAGCACGAAGTTGGCCACGACGGGTCCGAGTTCGGTGTCGAACTCCTCACGACCCTGACGGTAGATGCGAGTGCCGACGAGGTCGGTGGGAACCAGGTCGGGCGTGAACTGAACTCGCGAGAACGAGCCACCGACCACACGTGCGAACGTCTCGACGGCAAGGGTCTTCGCGACGCCGGGAACACCCTCGAGCAACACGTGTCCGCGGGCGAGCAACCCCACCAGAATGCGCTCGACCAGCCGATCCTGACCGACGATCACGCGCTTGACCTCGTACACGGCTTTCTCGAGAAGCTGGACGTCCTCGGCCAAGGCCGGACTGTCCACCCGCTTCGGCTCCACACCCGGTGGATTCGACGTCTCGGACTCGACTCGCGTCGACCCCTCGTCGTTCGAAATCCGGCCGTCACGTGATGTCACCAAGAATTCACCGCTTTCAGTCGATCGTCGTCGGGCACGTTTCATACCGCCGCAATCAACTATTCCAGGTGTTCGGCACGCGCGCCGAAAGGCACCCCCGACGCGCGCGCCGGATCCGCGCTCAGGACACCATGCGCACGGCGTACGGCGTCATTCCGCTGTATCGCACGTCGGACACCTTGACCACCGAACCCGACTGCGGAGCTTCGAGCATCTTGCCGTCGCCGAGGTAGAGCGCGACGTGTTGGCTGGCGTTGGGTCCGTAGAAGATCATGTCGCCCCGCTTCATCTCCGAGGACGGCACCTGCTTGCCCGCTGTGTACTGGTAACCGGTGTAATGCGGCAGCGAGATCCCCAGGCCCGCGAAGGCGTAGATCATCAGCCCCGAGCAATCGAAGCCGACCTTGTTGTAGTCGCCGTAGCTGTCCGCGACTCCGCCGTCCCTGATGCCCTTGGTCGGTCCGTTCTCGTCGCCGCCACCCCACGAGTACGGCACGCCGAGTTGACTCATGCCGCGGTCGATCGCCAATTCGACGGCTGCGCTTCCGGTCACCGACGGGGTCGTGGACGTCTTCGGTTTGGCGGGCGTCTTCGGCGTGGTGGGAGTGCTCGGCGCGGTGGGGGTGGTCGCAGTGGAACTGTCCGAGTCGGTCGATGAGCTCGAATCCTCGTCCACGTCCACATGTGAACGCTGGCCCTCGGCGATGGCCGCCGCACGTTGCTGCGCCGCCAGGTTGGCCGATACTCGCGCCGCTGCCTGCACGGCAGCTTCCTTCGCTGCGGCCGTGGCGGCGGCGATGGCCGCGTCCTCGGCCGCCTTCTGCGCCTCCCAGGTGCCGTACGCCGCACGCTGATCCTGCAGACCGGCGACGTTGCTGCGGGCGGCGTCGAGTTCGGACTGCGCCGAGTCGCGCTGTGATTCGATCGTGGCCTTACGATCGGCCTCTGCCTGCAGCGCTGCCTGCGCCTCGGCGATGGCCTGTTCGGCCTCTGCTTTCTTGGCCTCGGCTTCCGAGGCGGCCGCGTCGGCCTGCTGCTTGGATTCACGCGCCGCCGAATCGCGGTTCGCCTGCTCGGTACGGGCCCGTTGCAAGCCGTCGAGTACCGCGTTCTGGCTGTTGGAGAGCACCTTGAGGACCTGGGCGCGGTCCAGGACATCGTCGGGTCCGCTGGATCCGAGGAACGATGCCATCGAGGCAACCCCGGAGCCCTGGGTGTAGCTGGATTTGGCGAACTCGTCGAACTTCTTCTGGGCTGCCTGGATCTGGGTGCCCGCATCGGCAAGAGCCTGCTGCGCGGCACCGACGACGGCCGCAGCGACATCGGCCGCGTCACGCGCATTCTGCAGATCGACGAGGGCCTTGTTGACGCCTTCCCGCTTCGACGCCACCTCGTCGTCGAGTTGGGCGAGTTGCTGGTTGGCCGACGCGATCGCGTCGATCAGCTGACCCACCTGGCCGAGGCTCGAATCGACGGCGCTGCCCGCGGCGGCGAGATCGGTGTCCGAGGGGTTGGGCGGTGGCGGAGGTACCGCGGCGGCAACCCCGGGAAGGGTCGCCGTCAACGCGAGAACGAGGCCTACGCCCACCAGCACGAATCGGGTACGGACGAGTGCACGGCGGTGAGTTCCGCGGACTTGACGTCGGCTCACAAATGTCTCCCTCGGGTCCGGCACTCACTCGGGTTCGCGTCGAACCGTCGTGCCGTCGAGGTGCTCTCCGTCCTCCACCCCGATCGCAGGTGACGGTGAGCGTTCTCGCCGGGCAGGAAAGAAACACGCAGCGATACGACAGGTGCGAACCACGTCAGTCACACCCGAAGCAGTGGCCTCCCGAGTTCCCCACGGATGACAACCGCCTTCTGCGACACTCCTTCCCCAGCAGTGCCAATGGCACCGTACGACACTTCGCACCCTAAGGAAACTCCAGTCACAAATGACACATTGGTAATTCCACCAGGCACAACGCCGTGAACTCGGGGTTTACCGGAAACAATTTTTCCGACTTTTTCGGACGACCTCACGGTCATGCTCGCGACCGGGTCCGACAGTGCGGGTGTCGGTCACTCGAACGACACGCGCAGGAGAGTGCTCAGTCGCTGACGGACTCGCTGTGAGCGTGATCCTTCGACTCCGAACGAGAACGGTATCTGCGGACCTTGACGGCAGCGGTCAGGGTCGCAACCGCGGCGACGACGATGACCAGGCCGCCGGTGAGCAGGCCCCACGGCGTCTGGTCCTCGACGAGGGTGTCGACGAAGTTGTCCGCGGCGACGACGTGGTTGCCGGTGTAGGTACGGTCCTGGCCTGCTTCGAGGGTCACCCGACTGATCGAGTCGCTGAACGTGCCCACCTGACCGGGACTGAGCACGAGAACCGTGCCGCCCTCACGCGCTCCGACAGCGGTGGCGAGGTCTCGAAGTTGCGAGTCGTGGCGAGGTTCGGTCGGCACGATCACGATGCTCAGGTCGATGCCGTGGTCCTCGGCGCGCGCAACGGCCGTAGACAACCCTGCTTCTTCGTCGGCGGGGGCACTGACACCGGACTCGCGGACCGTGGCGACGATGCTGTCGACGTCCAGACCTGCCGGTATGTCGGTGGCAAGTGGGGAAACGGCGTGAATCGGCTCAGGCATCTCTCGTCCAGTCGGTAGGAACCAGTCGGATCGAACCCTACGTCACCGCCGCGCCCGTACCTGGTAGGCCCGCAGGTCCGACGCAACTACTGAGGTCGCCCTTCATTGCGCAGCCGGGAGCACTACGTGAGGATCGTCCTGTGGATCGGTCTCGCGACACCCACCGAGGACCGGACCGCAGGTTTTCACAGGACAAGCGTACTGTTAGACTTCCATCGAGACACCGACTGTGCGTCCGCCTCGAACTCTCGTTGCCGAGATTCGAGGCCGAGGCCCGCAGTCGGAGCCTCGCTTCAACCGTCGACACAGCCCCGTCGGCGGTGTGCCTCATAGACGAGTGGAGCTGAAGTGACCGCAAGTAAAGATTCATTCGGTGCAAAGGGCACCCTCGAAGTCGGCGAGAACTCGTACGAGATCTTCCGACTGTCGGCTTTGCCCGGTGCCGAGAAGTTGCCCTACGCACTGAAGGTCCTCGCGGAGAACCTCCTTCGCACCGAGGACGGTGCGAACATCACCGCCGACCACATTCGTTCGATTGCCTCGTGGGATCCGTCCGCAGAGCCGAGCTTCGAAATCCAGTTCACCCCTGCACGCGTCATCATGCAGGACTTCACCGGTGTTCCGTGCATCGTCGACCTCGCCACGATGCGTGAAGCCGTCACCACCCTGGGCGGCGACCCCAACAAGGTCAACCCCCTCTCCCCCGCCGACATGGTCATCGACCACTCGGTCATCCTCGACGTCTTCGGCCGCGCCGATGCTCTCGAGCGCAACGTCGACCTCGAGTACGAGCGCAACGGTGAGCGCTACCAGTTCCTGCGTTGGGGACAGGGCGCATTCGACGACTTCAAGGTCGTCCCCCCGGGCATGGGCATCGTGCACCAGGTCAACATCGAGTACCTCGCACCGACGATCATGACCCGCAAGGGCCAGGCCTACCCCGACACCTGCGTCGGCACCGACTCGCACACCACGATGGTCAACGGCCTCGGCGTGTTGGGCTGGGGCGTCGGCGGCATCGAAGCAGAGGCGGCCATGCTCGGTCAGCCCGTCTCGATGCTCATCCCCCGCGTCGTCGGCTTCAAGCTCTCCGGTGAGATCCAGCCCGGCGTCACCGCGACCGACGTGGTGCTGACCGCAACCGAGATGCTGCGCAAGCACGGCGTCGTCGGCAAGTTCGTGGAGTTCTACGGCGAAGGCGTGGCCGAGGTTCCGCTGGCGAACCGCGCCACCCTGGGCAACATGAGCCCCGAGTTCGGTTCCACCGCAGCGATCTTCCCGATCGACGAGGAAACCATCAACTACCTGCGCCTGACCGGCCGCAGCGACGAGCAGCTCGCTCTCGTCGAGGCGTACGCCAAGGAACAGGGCATGTGGCACGACCCGAAGAACGAGGCCGTGTACTCCGAGTACATCGAACTCGACCTCAACACGGTCGTGCCGTCCATCGCAGGCCCGAAGCGCCCGCAGGACCGAATCCTGTTGTCCGAGTCCAAGGTTGCGTTCCGCAAGGACATCCACAACTACGTCGAGGAGAACCACCCCAAGCACGAGGGTGACAGCAAGCTCGACGAGGCCCTCGACGAATCCTTCCCGGCCAGCGACTCCGCTTCGCTGAGCTTCGCCGAAGAGGATTCCGTCGACGTTCGTTCTGCCGCATACGGCTCCGAGGGTCGTCCGAGCAAGCCGGTTCGCGTCACCACCGACGAGGCAGGCGAATTCGTGCTCGATCACGGCGCCGTCGTGGTCGCGGGCATCACCTCCTGCACCAATACCTCGAACCCGTCGGTCATGCTCGGCGCGGCACTGCTCGCCCGCAACGCCGTCGAGAAGGGCCTGTCCACCAAGCCCTGGGTCAAGACCAACATGGCACCCGGCTCGCAGGTCGTCACCGACTACTACGAGAAGGCCGGCCTCTGGCCGTACCTCGAGAAGCTCGGCTACTACCTCGGCGGTTACGGCTGCACCACGTGCATCGGCAACACCGGTCCCTTGCTCGAGCCGATCTCGAAGGCGATCAACGACAACGACCTCTCGGTCACCGCTGTGCTGTCGGGTAACCGCAACTTCGAGGGCCGCATCTCCCCCGACGTCAAGATGAACTACCTGGCCTCACCGCCGCTGGTCATCGCCTACGGCCTCGCGGGCACGATGGACTTCGACTTCGAGACCGACGCCCTCGGTGAGGATCACGAGGGCAACCCGGTGTTCCTGAAGGACATCTGGCCGTCCACGCAGGAGATCGAAGAGACCATCCAGTCCTCGATCAGCCGGGACATGTTCACCAAGTCCTACGACACCATCTTCGCCGGCGACAGCCGCTGGCAGAATCTCTCCACCCCCGAGGGCGACACGTTCGAGTGGGATCCCAACTCCACGTACGTTCGCAAGCCTCCGTACTTCGACGGCATGACGATGGATCCGGCTCCGGTCGAGGACATCAAGGGCGCACGCGTCTTGGCCCTGCTCGGCGATTCGGTCACCACCGACCACATCAGCCCGGCAGGCCCCATCAAGGCAGGCACGCCTGCCGCGCAGTACCTCGATTCACACGGTGTCGAGCGCAAGGACTACAACTCGCTCGGTTCGCGTCGTGGAAACCACGAGGTCATGATTCGCGGAACGTTCGCGAACATTCGCCTGAAGAACCAGCTCCTCGACGACGTCTCGGGCGGTTACACCCGTGACTTCACGCAGGACGGTGGACCGCAGTCCTTCATCTACGACGCGTCGCAGAACTACCAGAAGGCCGGCATCCCGCTGGTCGTGCTGGGCGGCAAGGAGTACGGCAGCGGCTCCTCGCGCGACTGGGCGGCCAAGGGCACCTCGCTCCTCGGAGTCAAGGCCGTCATCACCGAGTCGTTCGAGCGCATCCACCGCTCCAACCTCATCGGCATGGGCGTCGTTCCCCTGCAGTTCCCGGCCGGTGAGAGCGCAGCGTCGCTCAAGCTGGACGGCACCGAGACGTTCGACATCGTCGGCGTCGCGAAGCTGAACGAAGGCACCACCCCGAAGACGATGACCGTCATCGCCACCAAGGAAGACGGCACGAAGGTCGAATTCGAGGCCGTGGTTCGCATCGACACCCCGGGTGAAGCGGACTACTACCGCAACGGCGGCATCCTGCAGTACGTGCTGCGCAACATGATCAGAGGCTGAGTGCGCGTCGTCTGACGTATGCCTCGAACGGCGATGGGCCCGGAACCGACAACGTGTTTCCGGGCCCATCGCCGTATCGGTCGAGGCCCTCATCGAAAGTAGGAAACCCACACGTGCCCAAGGTCAGCGAAGACCACCTGGCCGCCCGTCGAAGCGAAATTCTCGACGGCGCGCGCAAGTGCTTCGGCGAGTTCGGTTACGAGGGCGCGACGGTACGGCGCCTGGAAGAGGCCACTGGCCTGTCGCGCGGAGCGATCTTCCACCACTTCAAGGACAAGGACGGTCTCTTCCTCGCGCTGGCGCAGGAAGATGCCCGACGCATGGCCGAGGTCGCGTCCACCCAGGGTCTGGTGCAGGTGATGCGAGACATGTTGGCGCAACCCGAACAATTCGAGTGGCTCGGAACGCGGCTCGAGATCACCCGACGACTACGCACGGACGCGGACTTCCGGAGCAGCTGGGCCGAACGGTCTGCAGAGCTGACCGACGCGACGCTGGGGCGACTCGAGCGTCAGAAGACCGCAGGAAGACTGCGCGACGACATTCCCAACGACGTCCTCGCCGACTACCTGGATCTCGTGCTGGACGGCCTGGTGGCGCGCATCGCGTCGGGCCACGGTAGGTCCAACCTCTCGGCGATCCTGGACCTGGTCGAGGAATCGGTTCGCAGGCAGGATCGATCGGAATGACCCTGGCGAGCGGGTCAGGCCAGCTGGATCAGTTCCAGGTACTCCTGCGACCAGTGGTCCTCGGTACCGTCGGGAAGCAGAATCACCCGCTCGGGTGAGAGCGCTTCGGCGGCACCGGGATCGTGCGTGACCAGCACGACGGCACCCTTGTAGCTGCGGAGCGCGTCGAGGACCTGCTCGCGTGAGATCGGGTCGAGGTTGTTGGTCGGTTCATCGAGCAGCAGCACGTTCGCCGCCGAGGACACCAATCCGGCGAGTGCCAGGCGGGTCTTCTCACCGCCCGACAGTGTCCCTGCCGGCTGCTCGAGCTGGGGCCCGGTGAACATGAAGGCTCCCAGGAGCGACCGCAGTTCCTGCTCGCCGGTGTCCGGTGCGGCGTGCCGGATGTTCTCCCAGACCGACGCGTGGTCGTCGAGGGTGTCATGTTCCTGTGCGAAGTACCCGACGCGCATGCCGTGGCCCGGCTCGATCTCGCCGGTGTCGGCCTTCTCGGTTCCGGCCAGGATTCGGAGCAGCGTCGTCTTGCCCGCACCGTTGAGCCCGAGCACCACAACGCGGCTGCCTCGGTCGATCGCGAGATCGACGCCCGCGAAAATTTCCAGCGATCCGTACATCTTGGTCAGGTTCTTGGCCATCAGCGGCGTCTTGCCGCACGGTGCGGGCTCGGGGAAACGAATGTGGGCGACCTTGTCGGACACCCGTTCGGCGTCGAGGTTGGCGAGCAGCTTGTCCGCGCGTTTCGCCATGTTCTGTGCCGCAACGGCTTTCGTTGCCTTGGCCCCCATCTTGGCGGCCTGCACCCGTAGCGCGCCGGCTTTCTTCTCCGCGTTGGCGCGCTCACGGCGGCGGCGTTGCTCGTCCGTGGCGCGGGCGTCGAGGTACTTCTTCCAGTTCATGTTGTAGATGTCGGCTTCGCCGCGTACTGCGTCGAGGAACCACACCCGATTCACCACGTCTCCGAGCAGTTCGACATCGTGACTGATCACGATGAGTCCGCCCTCGTGGCTCTGCAGGAATCCGCGCAACCAGGTGATGGAGTCGGCGTCGAGGTGGTTGGTGGGCTCGTCGAGCAGCAATGTGGTGTTCGAGCGTCCGCCACTGCCGTCGGACGCGGCGAACAGAATTCGAGCCAGTTCGACGCGTCGGCGCTGACCACCGGAGAGGGTCCGCAGCGGCTGACCGAGGATGCGGTCGGCCAGACCGAGGCTGTTGCAGATTCGGGCCGCCTCGCTCTCGGCCTCGTAGCCGCCGAGGGATGCGAACCGCTCTTCGAGTTCGCCGTACTTGCGCACGGCCTTGTCGAGCAGCGCCTCGTCGGCCACCTCGGCCATCAGTGCCTGCTGCTTCTCCATGCTGTGCAGGAGGGTGTCCAGGCCCCGGGCCGAGAGCACTCGATCCTTGGCCAGCACGTCGAGGTCGCCTTCTTTGGGATCCTGCGGAAGGTAGCCGAGCTCTCCGGTACGCACGACCTCGCCCGCGTACGGCTCTCCCTCACCTGCCAGGATGCGCAGCGTGGTGGTCTTGCCTGCACCGTTGCGGCCCACCAACCCGATGCGGTCGCCTGCCTGTACGCGGAGCGCGGGCCCCTCGGTGGACAGAAGGGTCCGCACACCGGCACGAACTTCCAGGTCGGTGGCGGTGATCACGCGTGCGCTCCTAGCGATTGCCGAACAAGACCGTTGCCCGTCGACCGACGGGCGAACTCAGGTGTGCCGTCGAACGGCACAGCAAACCCCCATTTTAGCTCAGCATTCACGTGCCCTCACCCAGGAACGACGGTGACACCGGTAACGTCTGATCGATGACCGACGCCCCCGAAACCGTCAGCCCGTCCAGCGCGCCGATCCCCGACCTGGCCGGGCGCACCGCACTCGTCACCGGCGGCAGCCGAGGCATCGGCAAGGCCATCGCCGCGGAACTGCTCGCTCGCGGCGCGAACGTCGCCATCACCGCCCGCAAGCGCGAACCACTCGTTGCGGCGGCAGCAGAGCTCGGCGATTCCGTGCTCGCGATCGACGGCAACGCCGGCGACCCGGAGCACCGACGCACCGCGGTGGCGAGCACGGTGGAGACCTTCGGTTCGCTGGACATCCTGGTCAACAACACCGGTATCAATCCCGTCTACGGCTCGCTGATGGATGCCGACCTGGCGGGCGTGAGCAAGATCTTCGACACGAACGTGGTGGGGACTCTCGGCTTCGTCCAGCAGGCCTTCCATGCCTGGATGGGCGAGCACGGCGGCGCGGTCGTCAACATCGCGAGCGTGGCCGGCATCCGCTCGACCGGGGTGATCGCCGCGTACGGCGCATCCAAGGCCGCTCTGATCCGCCTCACCGAGGAGCTCGCCTGGCAGCTCGGTCCGAAAATTCGCGTCAATGCCGTGGCACCGGGCGTGGTGAAGACCAAATTCGCCGAGGCCCTCGTCGCCAACGGAGAAGACGCGGCAGCGGCCGGCTACCCGATGAAGCGTCTGGGAAACCCGGAGGACGTGGCTGCGTTGGTGGCCTTCCTGGTCTCGGACGCCTCCTCCTGGATCACCGGAGAGACCGTGCGCGTGGACGGTGGTTTGCTCGCCACCGGCGGAATGTGAACGATTTCTCGGCCGACGTCGCGGTCGTCGGACTCGGTCCAGCCGGGCGGGCGGTCGCCCATCGATGTGCCGAGGCCGGACTCGATGTGATCGCAGTCGATCCACACCCGTCGCGCACGTGGACACCGACGTACTCCGCCTGGGCCGACGAGTTGCCGTCGTGGTTGCCCGAGACCGCGGTCGCCTCGACTGCGCGCAAACCCGCGGTGTGGACCGATCACCAGCGGATCATCGACCGGACGTACTGCGTGCTGGACACACCTGCGCTGCAAGCGGCCTTGTCGGTCGACCGCGTGCGGGTGCTGGCCGCCACGGCTGTCGACGTCACCGGTTCCCGGGTGACGACCGCCGACGGCTCGATCGTCGATGCCCGTCACGTCGTCGACGCCCGTGGCACACTCGATTCGCGCGACCTCGCCCAGCAGACCGCCTACGGGATCGTCGTCGAACGCGACCGCGCCGAACCGATCCTCGAAGGGGCCGACGCGTGGTTCATGGACTGGCGCACCGACAACGGCGCTCGGCACGGCGAAGCCCCGAGTTTTCTGTACGCCGTGGCACTCGACGACGATCGAATCCTGCTCGAAGAGACCTGCTTGGTGGGCCGACCCCCGCTGGAACTCGCAGTTCTTCGATCGCGGCTGCACCACCGTCTGACGTATCGCAACCTGGAACCGACCGGCAAGGAGGATGTCGAACGAGTCCGCTTCTCGGTCGAACCGCCGCCTCGGTCGCAACAGCACACCGGCCGAGGCGGTCCGGTGCTGTTCGGCTCTCGCTCGAATCTGATGCATCCCGCCACCGGGTACAGCGTCGCGGCGTCGCTGGCGTCGGCGGATCACCTCGTCGAGCGATTCCGAGGTGGCGGTCGGTCGCGCCCGATCCGCCCGGTGCACGTCTGGACGGTCCAGAAGCTTCGTAACCTCGGACTGCGCACGGCACTGGCTCTCGAACCCGAGATGGTCCCCCAGTTCTTCTCCAGCTTCTTCTCGCTCCCGGTCGAACTGCAACGCTCGTACCTGTCCGGCCACGACGACGCATTCGGGACGATGACCGCGATGCTGAAGATGTTTCCGACGCTTCCGGCGTCGGCCAGGCTCGCGATCGCGCGCACGATAGTGCGCACGCCGGGCCGCGGCTGAGTTTCTCGCCAACGGTCGACACGCGGGCGCCCGGTCGGCGATCATGGACAGATGCGCAGCATTTGGAAGGGCTCGATCGCCTTCGGACTGGTCAATGTTCCGGTGAAGGTCTACTCGGCCACCGAGCAGCACGACATTCGGTTCCATCAGGTGCATGCGAAGGACGGCGGTCGTATCAAGTACGACCGGATCTGTCAGGAATGCGGCAAGTCGGTGCAGTTCGCCGATATCGACAAGGCCTACGACTCCCCCGACGGTGAACGCGTCATTCTCACAGACGAGGACTTCGACAAGCTGCCTGCGGCGGAGAAACACGAGATTCCGGTTCTCGAATTCGTGCCGACCGAGCAGATCGATCCGATCCTGTACGACAAGAGCTACTTCCTCGAGCCGGACTCTGCCTCACCGAAGGCCTATGTGCTGCTGCGCGAGACTCTCGAAGAAACAGAACGCACCGCGTTGGTGCATTTCACTCTGCGACAGAAGACCCGCCTGGCCGCACTGCGTGTGCGCGACGACGTCCTGGTGATCCAGACACTGCTGTGGCCGGACGAAGTCAGGGCCGCTGAATTTCCTTCGCTCGAGGACGCGCCGTCCGCGCGCCCGCAGGAAGTGAAAATGGCGACGTCCCTGGTGGAAAGCATGTCCTCGGAATTCGATCCGACCGAGTACACGGACGACTATCAGACAGAACTGCGCAAGCTGATCGACGAGACGCTCGCCAACGGCGGTGAGAAGGTCATCCACACCGAAACGGAAAAAGACGACGACGGCGAGGACGCCGAGGTCGTCGATCTCGTGGCGGCCTTGCAACGGAGCGTCGAGGCGGCCGGCAAGAACGCGAAGTCCGGGTCGGCCACATCGGCTCCGGCGAAGAAGGCACCCGCCAAGAAGGCAGCTGCGAAGAAGGCTCCGGCCAAGAAGGCTGCTGCGAAGAAAGCCTCGGCCAAGTCCGCCGACTCGAAAGCCGACGAAGCGAAGGGTGCGTGAAGGGGCCGATTCGGCCGTGCGTCAGACGGTGAAGCCGAGGGCCCTGAGCTGCTCGCGACCGTCGTCGGTGATCTTGTCCGGGCCCCATGGCGGCATCCAGACCCAGTTGATCTTGAGATCGGCGGCCAGTCCGCTGCGCACGAGCGCGCCGCGCGCCTGATCCTCGATGACGTCCGTCAACGGGCATGCCGCCGAGGTGAGCGTCATGTCGACGGTGACGATGTCGTCGGCGTCGATCTTGATGTCGTACACCAGTCCCAGATCGACGACATTGATTCCGAGCTCGGGATCGACGACGTCGCGCATCGCTTCTTCGAGGTCCTCGAGCACCTTGATCTCGTCGGCGGTCAATTCCACCGGCGTGGTCTCGGCTGTAGTCGTCACTGCCTGCGTCGTCTCTGTTGCTTCGGTCATGATTGCTGTCCTCCGGAAAGTGCCGACTGGGCGGTCTCGCCCGTCGTGGCTGTCGAATCTGCGTCCACTACTTGAACAACCGCGTCCTTGAAAGCCATCCAACCCAGCAGAGCGCATTTCACGCGGGCCGGGTATTTGGCCACACCGGCGAATGCGATTCCATCGCCGATGACGTCCTCGTCACCCTCGACGGTACCTCTGCTGCCGACCATGTCACTGAATGCGTCTACCGTCTTCAGCGCGTCGGCCACGCTCAGGCCGACGACCTGATCGGTGAGAACGGACGTCGCTGCCTGACTGATCGAACAACCCTGGCCGTCGTACGAGACGTCTGCAACGGTGCCGTCCTCGATCTGCACGCGCAGGGTGACCTCGTCGCCGCAGGTGGGGTTGACGTGGTGGACCTCCGCGCCGAAGGGCTCACGCAGCCCACGGCCGTGCGGGTGCTTGTAGTGATCGAGGATCACTTCCTGATACATCTGTTCCATCCGCATCTAGAGCTGCCCTCCCCCGCCGTGGTCGTCGGAGCGAGCGGTTCCGAAGAACGATTGTGCGCGGCGAATCGCCTGTGCGAGAACCTGCACTTCCTCGACCGTGTTGTACAGCGCGAACGAGGCGCGCGCTGTCGCAGCCACACCGAACCGTCGGTGCAAAGGCCACGCGCAGTGATGCCCGACGCGAATGGCGACGCCCTCGTCGTCCAGGATCTGTCCGAGGTCGTGGGCGTGAATGCCGTCGACCACGAACGACACTGCCGAACCGCGGTCGACGTTCTCGGTCGGGCCGATCACGCGAACACCGTCGATTTTCGCGAACTCGGCGAGAGTTGCTGCGACCAAGGCTTTTTCGTGCGCGGCGATGACATCGATGCCGATGTTCTCCAGGTACCGCACAGCGGCACCGAGTCCGACGACCTGCGAGGTCATGGGAACCCCGGCCTCGAATCGTTGCGGAGGCGCTGCGAACGTCGTCTTCTCCATGGTGACGGTCTCGATCATCGAACCGCCGGTGATGAACGGAGGCATCGCTGCGAGGAGTGCAGCCTTGCCGTACAGCACGCCCACTCCCGAGGGACCGAGCATCTTGTGACCCGAGAACGCGGCGTAGTCGACATCGAGCGCGTGAAAATCGACCTTCATGTGTGGTACCGATTGGCATGCGTCGAGGACGACGAGCGCACCGACCGCCCTGGCTCGACGGACCAATTCCTCGACCGGGGCCACCGCGCCGGTCACGTTCGATTGATGCGTGAAGGCGAGAACCTTGACGGCGGAAGACAATTCGAGCGAGTCGAGATCGATGCGTCCGTCGTCGGTCACGCCGTACCAGCGCAGCGTTGCACCGGTTCGAGCAGCAAGCTCTTGCCACGGAACGAGATTGGCGTGGTGCTCGAGTTCGGTGACGACGATCTCGTCGCCGGGACCGAGGTGACGATCGAATCGTTGATCGGCAAGCACGTACGTCACGAGGTTGAGCGACTCGGTCGCGTTCTTGGTGAACACGATCTCGTCGACATCCGCCCCGACGAACGACGCGATGGCCGCGCGCGCACCCTCGTAGGCGTCGGTGGCCTCTTCGGCCAACTGATGCGCCCCGCGATGCACAGCGGCGTTGCACGTAATCAGGAACTCACGCTCGGCGTCGAGTACCTGCACGGGCCGCTGCGAAGTTGCACCGGAATCGAGGTACACCAACGGCTTCCCGTCGCGGACGGTGCGCGAGAGGATGGGGAAATCGCGGCGAACCGTGGCGACATCGAACGATGTCGCCACCGCCGCAGCTGCGGGTGCAGCCATACTCATGCTCCGGTGGTCGCGGCCTGCGCGTAACCGGCGTATCCGTTGGCTTCGAGCTCGTCGGCCAGCTCTGCACCGCCGGACTTCACGATTTCGCCGTTGACGAAGACGTGGACGAAGTCGGGCTTGATGTAGCGCAGGATGCGGGTGTAGTGCGTGATCAGTAGCACTCCGCCGTCTTCACGCTCCTTGTACTTGTTGACGCCCTCGGACACCACGCGCAGAGCATCGACGTCGAGGCCGGAGTCGGTCTCGTCGAGGATGGCGATCTTCGGCTTGAGCAGTCCCAGCTGGAGAATCTCGTGACGCTTCTTCTCGCCGCCGGAGAAGCCCTCGTTGACGTTGCGCTCGAGGAAGTTGGCCTCGATCTCCAATTCGCTCATGGCGGTCTTGGCTTCCTTGACCCAGTGCCGAAGCTTGGGGGCCTCACCGCGCACGGCGGTGGCGGCGGTACGCAGGAAGTTCGACATCGAGACGCCGGGCACCTCCACCGGGTACTGCATCGCCAGGAACAGGCCGGCACGGGCGCGCTCGTCGACACTCATCTCGAGCACGTCTTCACCGTCGAGAGTGATGGTGCCGGAGGTCACCGTGTACTTGGGGTGGCCCGCGATGGCGTAGGACAGCGTGGACTTGCCGGAACCGTTGGGCCCCATGATCGCGTGCGTCTCACCGGACTTCACGGTGAGGTCGACACCCTTGAGGATGTTGATGGGCTCCGCGGTCGAGTCGGAGTTGGCGACGCTGACGTGCAGATCGCGGATTTCGAGTGTGGACATCACAGTTCCTTTGTGCAGTCGAGAAAGGTTCGGGTGAGACCTACGCGCCGGCGACGGCGAGTTCGGTCTCGATGGCGGCGTCGAGACGCTCGCGTACGGCGGGGACCGGAATCTTGTCGATGATCTCGTGGAAGAAGCCGCGGACGACGAGTCGACGAGCAACCTCCTCCGAGATGCCACGAGCGCGCAGGTAGAACAGCTGCTCGTCGTCGAAACGGCCGGTGGCGCTGGCGTGGCCTGCTCCGACGATCTCCCCGGTCTCGATCTCGAGGTTCGGCACCGAGTCGGCGCGAGCGCCGTCGGTCAGGACCAGGTTCCGGTTGAGCTCGTAGGTCTCGGTGCCCTCGGCCTCGGCTCGGATCAGAACATCTCCGATCCACACGGTGTGCGCGTCGACGGTTCCGGGTCCGGTTTCGCCCTGCAGCGCGCCCTTGTACATCACGTTGGACTTGCAATGCGGTGCCGAATGGTCGACGAGCAGTCGCTGCTCGAGGTGCTGGCCTGCGTCGGCGAAATACACACCGAGCATGTTCGCGTCGCCGCCGGGTGCGCTGTAGCGCACGGTCGGGCTGATGCGCACCAGATCGCCGCCGAGACTGACGTTGTAGTGCCGCAGCACGGCGTCGCGTCCGAGCATGGCGTGGTGTGCTGCGACGTGCACGGCGTCGGACTGCCAGTCCTGGATCAGTACGACGTGCAACTGCGAGCTGTCGCCGAGAACGAACTCGACGTTCTCGGCGTACGTTCCGCTACCCCGCTGGTCGATCACGACGGTGGCGCGAGCGAACGTGCCGAGCCTGATCTGCACGTGGCCGTAGGCGACGTGGTCGACACCGGGACCGTCGACGGTGATCTCGATCGGATCGGCCACCTCGACCTCGTTCGGCACGGAGACGATCGTGGCCTCGGTGAACGCCGAGAATGCCTGCGCGGCAATACGATCGGCCGGGACACCGGCCTTGCCCAGTCGCTCGTCGTCGCGGCCGACGGTCTCCACGACCACCGACTCCGGGGCGCCGACGGTGACCCGAGCGGCCCCGTCGGCGACAGCGGAACCGTCGTGCAAGCCGCGCAGCCGACGCAGCGGTGTGAAACGCCACTGCTCGTCACGGCCGGACGGGATCTCGAACGCATTCACGTCGTAGGACGTGAACTGAGCGCCCTTGTTCTCGACGAGCTTCGACTTGTCTTCCTTGGCCGACTCTGGATTCTCGGATGCCACAGCACCCATGACTCCGGTGAGGGGGTTGTTCACTTATCCGACCGACCCTTCCATCTGCAGCTCGATGAGCCGGTTGAGCTCGAGCGCGTATTCCATCGGCAGTTCGCGAGCGATCGGCTCGACGAAGCCGCGCACGACCATCGCCATGGCCTCGTCCTCGGTCATGCCGCGGCTCATCAGGTAGAACAACTGATCGTCGCTGACCTTCGAGACGGTGGCCTCGTGGCCCATCGACACGTCGTCCTCGCGGATGTCGACGTACGGGTACGTGTCGGAACGACTGATCGTGTCGACGAGCAATGCGTCGCACTTGACCGTCGAGCGCGAACCGTGTGCACCCTTGTTGATCTGGATCAGACCGCGGTACGACGTCCGGCCACCGCCGCGAGCGACGGACTTGCTGACGATGTTCGAGGACGTGTGCGGTGCCAGGTGCAGCATCTTCGAGCCGGTGTCCTGGTGCTGGTCCGGGCCTGCGAACGCGACCGAGAGAACCTCACCCTTGGCGTACTCACCGGTCATCCACACGGCCGGGTACTTCATGGTGACCTTGGAGCCGATGTTGCCGTCGACCCACTCCATGGTTGCGCCCGCCTCGGCCTTGGCACGCTTGGTGACGAGGTTGTAGACGTTGTTCGACCAGTTCTGGATGGTCGTGTAGCGGCACCGACCACCCTTCTTGACGATGATCTCGACCACGGCGGAGTGCAGCGAATCCGACTTGTAGATCGGTGCGGTGCAGCCCTCGACGTAGTGCACGTAGGCACCCTCGTCGACGATGATCAGCGTGCGCTCGAACTGACCCATGTTCTCGGTGTTGATCCGGAAGTAGGCCTGCAGCGGGATGTCCACGTGGACGCCCGGCGGGATGTAGATGAAGGATCCACCGGACCACACCGCGGTGTTCAATGCGGAGAACTTGTTGTCGCCTGCGGGGATGACGGTGCCGAAGTACTCCCGGAACAGCTCCGGCTGCTCCTTCAGGGCGGTGTCGGTGTCGAGGAACAACACTCCCTGGGCCTCGAGATCCTCACGGATCGAGTGGTAGACCACCTCGGACTCGTACTGAGCAGCGACACCGGAGACGAGGCGCTGCTTCTCCGCCTCGGGGATGCCGAGCTTGTCGTACGTGTTCTTGATGTCTTCCGGCAGGTCTTCCCACGTGGCAGCCTGCTTCTCGCTGGAGCGCACGAAGTACTTGATGTTGTCGAAATCGATGCCGTCGAGGTTGGAACCCCAGTTCGGCATCGGCTTGCGCTCGAACGTCTTGAGCGCCTTCAGGCGCGCCTCGAGCATCCACTCGGGCTCACTCTTCTTCTGCGAGATGTCCCGAACGACGGCCTCGGAAAGACCGCGCTTGGCACTCTCACCGGCTACGTCCGAGTCGGCCCAGCCGTATCCGTAGGTGCCGAGCGAGGCGATGGTCTCGTCCTGGGTCAGCGGCGCGGTGGGTGTCACCTGGTCTGGTGTGACGGTCATGCGGGCTCCTTCCGGAGGCGTGGGCGTTCTCCGACACGGAGCTGCGCGTCGGGAGTCTTCTTGTCGGAACTATTGGTGTTCGAGTACCGCGTCGGTGACAGCGGTACGTGCGTCGTGCATGCGCAATTGCCGTTGGCGATGGTCGCCAAACGCTGCACGTGCGTGCCGAGGATCTCGGCGAACGCGGTCTGCTCGGCCTCGCACAGCTCCGGAAACTCGGAGGCGACGTGCGACACCGGGCAGTGGTGCTGGCAGATCTGCACACCGTTGCCCACCTGACGGGTGGTGGCAGAAAAGCCCGCCGCGCTGAACGCGTCGGCGATCCGGTCGGCAGCGTCCTCCACGGCATGCGCATCGGAACCCGTGGCCGGCTCCACGTCGGCCACGATGGTGTTGACGCGTTGCCGCGCGAATGTCTCGATGGCCGCGTCCCCGCCGATCTTGCGTAACTGCCGCATGGCGGCACCGGCAAGATCGTCGTAGGTGTGGCCGAGACGGTTACGCCCGGCTGCGGTGAGCTGGAAGTGCTTCGCCGGTCGGCCTCGGCCCCGTTGCCGGGCACCTGCGGGGGTTGTGATGCGGGCCTCGCCCGCGTCGATGAGTGCGTCCAGGTGACGTCGGACACCCGCCGCGCTCAACCCCAGTCGAGTGCCGATGTCGGAGGCGGTGATGGGGCCTTCCTCCAGCAGCAGCGTGACCACTGCGCTCCGCGTCTGCCCCTCGGGCGCCGACGTGAGTCGCACCGACGAAACGCCTGCGCCGGAGGCCGACGACTCGACACTTCCCGGACGCACGAGCGAGCTCTCGGTTGTTTTCACAACACCAGTGTGACGGAATTGCTGTACTCGGTCCAGCAAGGGTGCCCTATGCGGGCTACTCACCCAGCGCGGTGGCCGATGCACATGTCGTCGGGTGGAGCACCGTGCAGGTGGTGACCGAGTGCCCCGCTACGCTCCCACTGTGCCATCGACCGACAGTGAGCCCAGTTTCGAGAGCTCACCTTCCGCGGGCGGTCCCGGTTCTCCCCCGGTGTCCGGCACATCGAAGTCCGCGCCGGCTGCATTCGTCCACAGGTTCGTCGTGGCCCCGGCACGTCGAGTCATCGGCCTCGAGCCCACGCCTCCGGGCGGGGTGGTCGCCACCCTGCACGGAGACGAGCAGGAGGCACCGGGGCTGAATCCGGCGGAGACGAACCAGCTCAGGAACATCCGCCGTTTCGGTGCCGCGGGCGCACTGCTGATGGCGATCGGAGCACTCGGCGCGGGCGCGCAGCCGGTGCTGCAGAACCCGATCGCAGGCGTCCGACTCCTGAGCCTGCCGTCCCGGATGGCGACCACCGCACTGACCGTCACGATGACCGGAACCGTCATCGTGGTGCTCGCGTGGTTGCTGCTGGGAAGATTCGCGTTGGGACGCTTGCGATCGGGAGCGACCCCGCGGCGACTCACCCGCTCCCAGATGGACCGCACGTTGCTGCTGTGGATCCTGCCGTTGTGCGTGGCACCGCCGATGTTCTCGCGCGACGTCTACTCGTACCTGGCTCAGAGCGAGATCACCGCACGCGGACTCGACCCGTACGAGGTCGGTCCGGTCGATGCACTCGGGGCCGACAACGTACTGACCCGAACGGTTCCCAACATCTGGCGGGAGACCCCGGCACCCTACGGCCCGCTGTTCCTGTGGATGGGGCGTGGCATCACGTACCTGACCGGCGAGAACATCGTCGCCGGCATCTTTCTGCATCGCCTGCTCGCATTGGCGGGCGTGGCGTTGATCGTCTGGTCGCTGCCCCGCCTCGCCCGACGCTGCGGGGTTGCGTCGGTGACGGCACTGTGGCTCGGTGCCGCGAATCCGTTGCTGCTCTTCCATCTGGTGGCCGGTATCCACAACGAGGCCCTGATGATCGGGCTGATGCTGGCCGGTACCGAACTGGCGCTTCGCGCGATCGAGCGCTCGGGTCCCCTCCGCAACAGCGATATCGCGTTCCTCGTCGGCGGTGCAGGCTTGATCGCACTGTCGTCTTCGATCAAGATCCCCTCGCTCATCGCGCTCGGCTTCGTGGGAATGGCCCTGTCGAGGAGGTGGGGCGGGACCCTCAGATCCGTGGTGTACGCCGCAATCCTGCTCGGCTCCATAGCCGTCGCGGTCCAAGTCGCGGTGAGCCTGGGCAGTGGGCTCGGCTTCGGCTGGATCAACACTCTGGGGACCGCCGGCGTGGTGCGCAGCTGGATGTCGATTCCCACGATTCTCGGGCTGGGCACCGGATTCGTCGGCGTACTCCTCGGCCTCGGCGACCACACCACCGCTGTGTTGGGTCTCACTCGCCCGATCGCTGCCGTCGTCGCGGGAATCATCGTCGTCCGCATGCTCATCGCCGTTCTGCGCGGCCGTCTGCATCCGGTCGGCGCACTCGGCGTCGCGCTCGGTGCCGTCGTCCTGTTGTTCCCCGTGGTCCAACCCTGGTACCTGCTGTGGGCGGTGATTCCGCTCGCGGCATGGGCCACCACTTCCTCGTTCCGGCGTCCGGCCATCGCCTTCTCGTCGTTGGTGAGTGTGATCCTGATGCCGAACGGCAGTGAGTATCAGCCGTTCCAGATCGTGCAGGCCGCAGTCATGACCATCCTGACGATCGCGGTGCTCTACCTGTTCACGCGAAACCGAATGCCGTGGCCCACCCGCACCGGACCACCGGCACGCGACCGCAGCGCAGACGAATACGCTGAGTCCTCGTGATCTCCGGGACGTCCGACGCGACGCAACCTGTCGTACAGCTGACCGACGTACGCAAGTCGTACGACGGTGTCAGTGCCGTCGACGGACTCAGCCTGAACATCGGCCCCGGCGAGGTTCTCGCACTGCTGGGCCCCAACGGTGCCGGAAAAACCACCACCGTCGAGATGTGCGAAGGATTCGTCGTACCCGACGGCGGCTCGGTCCGAGTCCTCGGACTCGACCCCGTCGCGCAGTCGGCGCAGCTGCGGCCACGCATCGGGGTCATGCTCCAGGGCGGAGGTGCGTACCCCGGTTCCAAAGCCGGCGAGATGCTCCAACTCGTCGCCTCGTACTCGGCCGACCCCCTCGATCCGGCATGGCTGCTCGACTGCCTCGGCCTCACCTCGGCCGTCCGCACCCCGTACCGGCGACTCTCCGGTGGGCAGCAGCAGCGGCTCGCCCTGGCGTGCGCCATCGTCGGACGACCCGAACTGGTGTTCCTCGACGAACCGACCGCCGGGCTCGACGCCCAGGCCCGGCTGCTCGTGTGGGAGCTGATCGACGCCCTGCGCCGCGACGGAGTCGGCGTTCTGCTCACGACACATCTGATGGACGAGGCCGAGCAGCTCGCAGACCGGCTGACGATCATCGACAACGGTCGCGTCGTCGCCTCGGGCACTCCCTCGGAGCTGACCAAGCAGGGTGCCGAGGGCCAACTGCGCTTCACCGCACCCCCTGGACTCGAACTCTCCATGCTCGACGCGGCTCTTCCCCCGGGGTACGTACCGTCGGAACCGACGCCCGGTTCCTATGTGGTCGCCGGTGTGATCGAGCCGCAGATCCTGGTGATCGTCACGTCCTGGTGTGCACAGCAGGACGTGTTGGCGACCGAACTGCAGGTCGACCAGCGCCGCCTCGAGGACGTGTTCCTCGAACTGACCGGCAGAGAATTGAGGAAGTGACCGTGCGCAGAGAAGCCCGGCTCGCCGACAACCGATTCGAGACAGGTCTGTTCGCGCCTCGCCCGCAGCCCGCGTCGGCTGCACGTATGTTGCTCGCGCAGACCCGCCTCGAGCTGAAGTTGTTGCTGCGCAACGGTGAACAGTTGCTGCTGACGATGTTCATCCCGATCACGTTGCTGATCGGATTGACCCTGCTGCCCTTCGGCGAGCTCGGCGTCGACCGCGTTGCCCGAGTGGTTCCGGCTGTGATGATGGTTGCCATCATGTCGACGGCGTTCACCGGTCAGGCGATCGCCGTCGGCTTCGATCGCCGCTACGGCGCTCTCAAGCGGCTCGGGGCGACACCACTTCCGCGGTGCGGCATCATCGGCGGCAAATCCGCCGCCGTGGTGATCGTGGTGGTCCTGCAGACGATTCTGCTCGGCTCGATCGGCGTCGCTCTCGGATGGCGCCCGAGCGCGACGGGGCTGTTGCTCGGTGCCGTCATCATCGCTCTGGGAACCGTCACCTTCGCGTCCATGGGGTTGCTGCTGGGCGGCACCCTGCGCGCCGAGATCGTGTTGGCGCTGGCGAACATCGCCTGGTTCGTGATGCTGGGCGTCGGCAGCGTGGTGTTCGTGGACGACCAGATCCCGCAGGGCCTGCAGAACGTGGCGCGCATCGTTCCGTCCGGCGCACTGGGCGAGGCACTGAGCAGGGGTGTGGCGTCGTCGTTCGACGTGTTCGGTGTGGTCGTCCTGCTGGTGTGGGCTGCGGTGTGCAGCACGCTCGCCGTGCGCACGTTCAAGTTCACCTGAGTCACGCTCGCTACCCAACGACGCTGTGTAGTTGATCGGCGTTTACCATCGTGGAGTGCCTTACCTCCTACGGAAGCTCTATGGCGTATTCCTGCGCGTCGTCGATCTCCTGCCACTGCCGTCGCTTCGTGTGCAGCGAATTCTGGCTTTCATCGCAATCCTGACGCAGGGCGGCATCGCCGTCACCGGTGCAGTCGTTCGCGTCACCGGATCCGGTCTCGGCTGCCCCACCTGGCCGCAGTGCTTCCCCGGTAGTTTCACTCCCGTCGGGGTGTCCGAGGTACCGATATTGCATCAGGCCGTCGAGTTCGGTAACCGCCTGCTCACGTTCGTCGTCGTTCTCGCGGCCGCCGCTGTCGTGATCGCAGTCACCAGGGCGCGGCGTCGTCGCGGAGTGCTGTTCTTCGCATGGCTGATGCCACTCGGTACCGTCGTGCAGGCCGTTATCGGCGGATTCACCGTGCTGACCGGACTGCTGTGGTGGACCGTCGCCGTTCACCTCGTCGTCTCGATGGCGATGGTCTGGCTGGCCACGCTGCTGTACGCCAAGGTGGGCGAGAGCGATTCGGCATCGGAGTCGACGCCGACGGTGCCCGGTGCTCTGCGAGCGCTGACGGGACTGTCCGGGATTGCTCTGGCGGGTGTGCTGATCGCGGGCACCATGGTGACCGGAGCCGGTCCGCACGCAGGCGACAAGAGCATCGAGGAACCAGTACCGCGCCTCGGTATCGAGATCGTGACGCTGGTGCACGCGCACTCGCAGTTCCTCGTCGGCTACCTGGCGTTGCTCGTCGGACTGGCTTTCGCCCTGTATGCCGTTCGTGCGCCCAAGACGGTCACGTTTCGACTCAATGTCCTGATCGTCCTGGTGTTGGCACAGTCTCTGATCGGATTGGTCCAGTACTTCACCGGAGTTCCGGCCGTACTCGTCGCCTTCCATGTGGCCGGTGCGGGCGCGTGTACCGCCGCAACCGCAGCCGTCTGGGCGGCCTGCCGAACTCGCGGCCCGGCCGCGGCCGACAAGATCGAGACCACCGAGGACGTCGCAGTTCACTCGTGACGATCGATCGATCTTCGAACAGGGTGGAGGGGCAGCCGACCTCCCCCTCAGATGGCCGACTGCCCCTCCACTGACTTCGACGCACCGGGTGCCCAGATGGTTCCCGCCTGATCGAACAAGTTTTGCGACTTGTCTCCGCTCAGACGATCGCCTGGTTACGCGCCTTCGGAAACTTCTTCTGATGGGCTACCCACCCGGCCATCTTCTCGTGGTGTCCGGGTGCCGGATTGACCGAACTGGTCAACTCGCGGTCCCATTCGGCCTCGGTCAACTGGTCGAGACCGTCGACGATCGCGCGGGCGATGGCGGTACTCGCCACCACCTGGTCCCCCAGAACTCCGTCGGCACCGACCATGGTGAGCCGAGTCCCGGCGCGACCGACCGGCTGAATCACCACGTCGGCAGAGTTGCCGTGGTCGGCGAGGAAGCTCTTCACCGCCGCGAGCGTTCCCTTGGGAACGTCGTTCGACTCGTTCTTCTCGATGCCCGCACTGTCGATTTCGGTAGCCATGCCGACACGATACCGAGACCGTTCGCAATTCCCGCATCGACCCGTCGAGTCGTTACTGATCGGTAACTTCGCCCGCGTGCGTGCATCGAGCGGATCCGTGCCACCGGGTGCGACGCGCCGGTGTAGAACGGTCTTCATGCGTGCCATTCGAATAGACAACACCGGCGGACCCGAGGTCATGAACGTCGTCGATGTTCCGATACCGACGCCAGGACCTGCTCAACTCCTGGTCAGGACGGACGCCATCGGCATCAACTACATCGATACGTACTTTCGGCGCGGCCTGTATCCGCGCGCACTCCCCTACGTTCCCGGCGACGAAGGGTCCGGAGTGATCGATCAGGTCGGGTCGGACGTCACGGACTTTGCTCCGGGAGCTCGCGTCGCCTGGGCCGCAGCACCCGGCAGCTACGCCGAATACGTCCTGGTGGACGCTTCGTCGGCCATCGCGGTTCCCGACGGCGTTCCGGCCGATCAGGCCGCCTCGGCGCTGCTCCAGGGCATGACTGCGCATTACCTGATCGAGTCCACCTATCCTGCCCAGCGGGGCGACACAGTGCTGGTACACGCAGGCGCAGGTGGCGTCGGACTGTTGTTGACGCAGATGGCGGTGGCGAAGGGCGTGAACGTGATCACCACGGTCTCCACGGATGCCAAGGCCGAGCGGTCGACGCAGGCCGGTGCCGCCCACGTGTTGCGCTACGAGGACGACATCGCCGCCCGCGTGCGTGAGATCACCGACGGCGAGGGTGTCCATGCGGTGTACGACGGCGTGGGCGCCGACACGTTCGAGGCGAGTCTTGCGTCGCTTCGGATCAGAGGGACACTGGCTCTGTTCGGTGCCGCGAGCGGTCCCGTCCCGCCCATGGATCCACAGCGCCTGAACGGCGCGGGCTCCCTGTTCCTGACCCGGCCCACGCTCGCACATCACATCCGAAACCGGGCCGAGCTGGAGTGGCGCGCCGGAGATGTGTTCGCAGCGATGGCCAGCGGAGCTCTGACGGTCGAGATCGGTGCGCAGTACGCGCTGGAGGATGCTGCTCAGGCCCACATCGATTTGGAGTCACGCAATACGATGGGGTCCATCGTGCTGGTTCCCTGACGCCGACTGTGCCGGACGGCTCGCTCAGGAAAGGATCTGAGCGAGCGTCTGCCAGCCCAGAACGGAGTCGACGGCCAAGCCGCAGAACACCAGTGCCAGGTATTCGTTCGAGAGAATGAACAGCTTGAGCGGCTTGACCGGAGTTCCCGCTCGCACGCCTGCGTAGAGACGGTGGGCCACGACGAGGAACCACACTCCCGAGGCCACAGCGACGGCTGCGTAGACGATGCCCGAGCCCGGGGCCAACGCGAGCGTTGCGGCAACCGTGGCCCACGCGTAGAGCACGATGTGCTTGGTGACCTTCGTTTCCGAGGCGACAGCAGGCAGCATCGGCACGTTGGCGGCCTGGTAGTCCTCCTTGTAGCGGAGCATGAGCGCCCAGGTGTGCGGCGGTGTCCACAGGAAGATCACCAGGAACATGACCAGCGCCTGCCACCCGATCGTGCCGGTCACGGCGGACCAACCGATCATCACCGGCATACATCCGGCCGCGCCGCCCCACACCACGTTCTGCGAGGTGCGCCGTTTGAGCACGAGCGTGTAGACGAAAATGTAGAAGCAGATCGTCACGACGGCGAGCACACCGCTGAGCAGATTCGTGGTGGCCCACAGCCAGAAGAACGAGAACACGCCCAGGACGAGCCCGAAGATCAGGGCGTGCGAGACGGGCATGGCACCGCGCGCGAGTGGGCGCTTCTCGGTGCGCTTCATCACCTTGTCGATGTCTGCGTCGACGACCATGTTCAGAGTGTTGGCGCTGGCTGCGGCCAGCATTCCGCCGAAGAGTGTGGTGAGGATCAGCCAGGGATCGACGTTTCCTCGGTCGGCCAGCAGCATCGCCGGAATGGTCGTGACGAGGAGGAGTTCGATGACCCGGGGCTTCGTGAGCGCGACATACGCAAGAAAGAGTGCGAATGCTCTGCGCGGGGCGGACGTCGCCGGCGCGGCCTGCGTGGGCTCACCCTCGTCGTCTGCTCCGAATCCGGGGCCGCCGGCGAAACCGTGTCCGCCCGGCTGCTGCCCAATTCGCACTGCGTCTCCTCGCACGACTGTCGTTCTCTGGCGCTCGGCCACTTGCTCGCATGCCACCGGCACGCGGGTTGACTCTCGATGGCGACACTTCGGCGCCTTCGCGCACGCGCCGACCCCCGCGTTCACTACCGCGGCAGCCGACGAACGTACGCCTACTACGACCGATGGTAGACGGCTGGGTTTGCACCTCCAATTCGCAGGGCACCCAAAGTGAGGAATACGTCGCCTACGAGTAACCCGTGCGCAATCGCCCGGGGGAAGGCACGACAGTAGGGTCGGACGGAACTAGGCTGGTGGGGGACGTCCTTCGGCACCGACTGCGTGCGCGCTCCACCCAGGCGCATCGCAGAGGTCGCCGAGCGACGATTCCTCGGAGCCACAACTCGAACGAATGTCAGGAGATTTCTGCTCGTGTCGATCACAGACGATATTGACGTCTTCACCACGGCGCACCACCCGAGCGACTGGACGGACCTGGACACCCGAGCGGTCGACACCGTTCGTGTTCTGGCAGCGGACGCAGTGCAGAAGGTCGGCAACGGCCACCCCGGAACCGCGATGAGCCTGGCCCCTCTCGCCTACACCCTCTTTCAGCGCACCATGCGCCACGATCCCACCGACACGCACTGGATCGGCCGCGACCGATTCGTCCTCTCGTGCGGTCACTCGAGCCTGACGCTGTACCTGCAGCTCTACTTGGGCGGCTTCGGACTCGAGCTCGCCGACATCGAGGCGCTGCGCACCTACAAGTCCAAGACTCCCGGGCACCCCGAGTTCCGCCACACCGACGGCGTCGAGATCACCACCGGTCCGCTCGGTCAGGGACTCGCCTCCGCCGTGGGTATGGCCATGGCGGCGCGCCGCGAGCGTGGCCTGTTCGATCCCGAGCCTGCACTCGGCGAGAGTCCGTTCGACCACTTCATCTACGTGATCGCCTCCGACGGCGACATCGAAGAAGGCGTCACGTCCGAGGCGTCGTCGCTGGCCGGTACACAGCAGCTCGGCAACCTGATCCTGTTCTACGACGACAACAAGATCTCGATCGAGCACTCCACCGACATCGCCCTGTCCGAGAACACGGCCGCGCGCTACGAGGCCTACGGCTGGCACGTGCAGGTGGTCGAGGGCGGCGAGAACGTCACTGCCATCGAAGAAGCCGTCGAGGCTGCCAAGGCTGTCACCGACAAGCCGTCGATCATCGTCCTGCGCACCATCATCGGTTTCCCGGCCCCCACCATGATGAACACCGGTGCTGTTCACGGTGCCGCACTGGGCGACGAGGAGATCGCGAAGGTCAAGCAGGCACTCGATTTCGACCCCGCCAAGACGTTCGAGGTCACCGACGAGGTCATCGGCCACACCCGCAAGCTGCAGGAACGCGGCCGTAAGGCCCACGCCGAGTGGACCGTCGAATTCGACGCCTGGGCCGCGCGCGAGCCCGAGCGCAAGAAGCTACTGGACCGCCTGACCCAGGGCACGTTGCCCGAGAACTGGACCGACGTTCTGCCCACCTGGGAGCCCGGCAGCAAGGCCGTCGCGACCCGTGCGGCGTCGGGCGAGGTTCTCAACGCCGTCGGACCTGTCCTCCCGGAGCTGTGGGGCGGCTCCGCCGACCTGGCCGGCAGCAACAACACCACGATCAAGGGTGCGAAGTCCTTCGGCCCCACGTCGATCTCCACCGACGACTGGGACGCCGAGCCGTACGGCCGCACGCTGCACTTCGGCATCCGTGAGCACGCGATGGGTGCCATCCTGTCCGGCATCGTCATGCACGGCCCGACCCGTGCCTACGGCGGAACGTTCATGCAGTTCAGCGACTACATGCGGCCGGCCGTTCGACTGGCGTCGTTGATGGACATCGACCCCATCTACGTGTGGACGCACGACTCCATCGGCCTCGGCGAGGACGGCCCGACGCACCAGCCGGTCGAGCATCTCGCCGCGCTGCGGGCCATCCCCAACCTGTCGGTGGTACGCCCCGGTGACGCCAACGAAACCGCATTCGCATGGCAGGCCGTGATGGCCAAGTCCAGCAGCAGCGGACCCGTCGGTCTCGCGCTGACGCGTCAGGGCATCCCGATTCTCGAGGGCACCAGCTACGAGGGCGTCTCGAAGGGTGGATACATTCTCGTCGAGTCGTCCAAGGCGACCCCGGACGTCGTCCTGATCGGCACCGGCTCCGAGCTGCAGTACGCCGTGGAGGCGCAGAAGCAGCTCGAGGCGCAGGGCATCGCCGCCCGCGTCGTCTCGATGCCGTGCGTCGAGTGGTTCGAGAGCCAGGATCAGAACTACCGCGACCAGGTGATCCCGCCCACCGTCAAGGCCCGGGTGTCGATCGAGGCCGGCATCGCGATGCCGTGGTGGAAGATCGTCGGCGGCTTCGGCGAGATCATCTCGCTCGAGCACTACGGCGAATCTGCCGACGCTGCAACACTTTTCCGCGAGTTCGGCTTCACGGCAGAGGCCGTCACCGCAGCCGCACAGCGCTCCATCACCAATGTGAAGGGATAATTCATGACCCAGAACAAGAATCTTGCAGAGCTCTCCGCCGCCGGCATCTCGGTATGGCTGGACGACCTGTCCCGCGACCGCATCCGCTCGGGCAACCTCAAGGACCTGATCGACACCAAGAGCGTCGTCGGAGTGACCACCAACCCGTCGATCTTCCAGGCGGCCCTGAGCACGGGCGAGGCTTACGACGAGCAGGTGAACAAGCTCGCCGGTGAAGGTGCCGACGTCGAGACCACGATCCGCACGGTCACCACGGACGACGTCCGGGAAGCATGCGACATCCTGATGCCTCAGTACGAGGCGAGTGCAGGCGTCGACGGCCGGGTGTCGATCGAGGTCGATCCCCGCATGGCCCACGACGCCGACAAGACGTACGAGCAGGCCGTCGAGCTGTGGAAGATCGTCGACCGCCCGAACCTGCTCATCAAGATTCCGGCCACCGAGGCAGGAATTCCCGCTATCGCCAAGGTGATCGGCGAGGGCATCAGCGTCAACGTCACGCTGATCTTCTCCGTCGAGCGCTACGAGCTGGTGATGAACGCATACCTCGAGGGTCTCGAGAAGGCCCGCGCGGCCGGTCACGACCTCGACAAGATCCACTCGGTCGCGTCGTTCTTCGTCTCCCGCGTGGACAGCGAGATCGATTCCCGGCTCGATGCGATCGGCACTCCCGATGCCGAGGCGCTCAAGGGCAAGGCCGCGCTGGCCAATGCTCGTCTCGCATACGTGGCGTACCAGCAGATCTTCGAGGTCGCTCCTCGGTTCCGCGAGCTCGTCGGCAGTGGCGCACGTCCGCAGCGTCCGCTGTGGGCCTCGACCGGCGTCAAGTCCGACGCCTACCCCGACACCATGTACGTCACCGAGCTCGTCTCGCCGAACACGGTGAACACGATGCCGGAGAAGACCATGGACGCGGTTGCCGATCACGGCGAGATCGTCGGCGACACGGTCTCGGGCAAGGGACCGGAATCCCAGGAAATCTTCGACCGCATCTCGGCGCTCGGTATCGACATCTCCGATGTCTTCCTGACGTTGGAGAACGAAGGCGTCCAGAAGTTCGAGGCTGCCTGGAACGAGTTGCTCGAGGCCACCGGCGAGCAGCTTCGCCAAGCAGGTCAGAAGAGCTGACCGACTGTGCCCACCGCAGAAACCGAACCTCTCCACTCCGCGGACTGGCTCAACCCTCTCCGCGACGCCCGAGACAAGCGGCTCCCCCGTATCGCGGGCCCGTGCAGCATGGTCATCTTCGGGGTGACCGGCGATCTCGCGCGTAAGAAGCTCATGCCTGCGGTGTACGACCTGGCGAACCGGGGGCTGCTACCCCCCGGTTTCGCCCTGGTCGGATTTGCCCGACGGGAATGGCAGAACCAGGACTTCGCCAAGATCGTGCACGATTCAGTGCGCGATCACGCGCGAACACCGTTCAGCGAGGAGGTGTGGAACACCCTCGCCGAAGGATTCCGGTTCGTCCAAGGCTCTTTCGACGACGACGACGCGTTCGACGAGCTGTCACGGACGCTGACCGAACTCGACGAGACCCGCGGCACCGGCGGGAATCACGCCTTCTATCTGTCCATCCCGCCGAGCGCGTTCCCGGTAGTCCTCGAGCAGCTGTCGCGCTCGGGCCTGGCGCAGAGCAAGGACGGCAACTGGCGACGCGTCGTCATCGAGAAGCCGTTCGGACACGATCTGCAGAGTGCGAAAGAGCTCAACGCGGTCGTGAACCGAGTGTTCCCCGAGGACACCGTGTTTCGTATCGACCACTATCTCGGCAAGGAGACGGTGCAGAACATCCTGGCACTGCGCTTCGCCAACCAGCTGTTCGATCCGATCTGGAATGCGCATTACGTCGACCACGTTCAGATCACGATGGCCGAGGACATCGGATTGGGCGGTCGCGCAGGGTATTACGACGGAATCGGTGCCGCCCGCGACGTCATCCAGAACCACCTTCTGCAGCTTCTCGCCATCACTGCGATGGAGGAGCCGGTCAGCTTCAACCCCAAGGAGCTGCAATCGGAGAAGATCAAGGTGCTCTCGGCCACCAAACTCGCCGAGCCACTCGATCGAACCTCGGCGCGCGGTCAGTATGCCGCGGGGTGGCAGGGCAGCCAGAAAGTGAAGGGCCTCAAGGAGGAAGAGGGCTTCGACTCCGAGTCGAACACCGAAACCTACGCCGCCATCACCCTGGAGGTGGATACGCGACGCTGGGGTGGGGTGCCGTTCTACCTTCGGACCGGCAAGGCACTCGGGCGTCGGGTCACCGAGATCGCAATGGTGTTCAAACGCGCTCCGCACCTACCGTTCGACGCCACGATGACCGAGGAACTCGGTCAGAACGCGTTGGTGATCCGAGTCCAGCCCGACGAGGGCGTGACGATGCGGTTCGGCTCCAAGGTGCCGGGCTCGAGCATGCAGGTGCGCGACGTCAGCATGGACTTCAGCTACGGCCAGGCGTTCACCGAATCCTCGCCCGAGGCGTACGAACGCCTCATCCTCGACGTGCTGCTCGGTGAGCCGTCGCTGTTCCCGGTCAATGCCGAAGTGGAACTGTCGTGGAAGATCCTCGACCCCATTCTGGAATTCTGGGCTTCCGGCGGCACCGCGGAGCCGTACGAAGCCGGTACCTGGGGGCCTTCCTCGGGTGACGAGATGATGCACCGCACCGGACGCGAATGGAGAAGACCGTGATTGTCGACATCCCCGCCACGACGACGGCCGAGGTCGGCAAGAAGTTGGTGGAGGTGCGCGAAGCAGGCGGTGCGGTGACCATCGGCCGGGTGCTGACACTGATCGTCGCCAGCCGTGATCCGGCCAAGGCCGAACGGGCGATCGACGCAGCGAACGAGGCCAGCCGCGAGCATCCGTGCCGCGTCATCGTGCTCATCCACGGAGACCGATCCGCCGAATCGAGCCTCGACGCACAGATCCGTGTGGGCGGAGACGCCGGTGCATCGGAGGTCGTGGTGTTGCGCCTGAACGGCGAACTCGCCGATCACGAGCACAGTGTGGTGATCCCGTTCCTGCTGCCCGATACCCCGATCGTGGCGTGGTGGCCGGACGAGGCACCGACCGTTCCGGCGAAGGATCCGCTGGGACGCTTGGCAATTCGCCGGATCACCGATGCCACGAACTCGCCCGACACCACGGCGACGATCAAGGGTCGGCTCAGCAGCTACACCGAGGGCGACACCGATCTCTCCTGGAGTCGCATCACGTACTGGCGCGGCCTGTTGGCCACCGCGCTCGACCAGGCTCCGTTCGAGGCGGTCGTCTCGGCCACGGTGTCCGGACTGGCCGAGGAACCCGCACTCGACATCCTGGCAGGTTGGCTGGCCGCCAAACTCGACGTGCCGGTCCACCGCCGTGCGGGTGAGCTGAAGGTGGAGCTGATCAGAGAGAACAGCAGCATCTCGCTGACGCGTCCGCAGACCGGCAAGACCGCAACCCTGCGACGCACCGGTCAGCCCGACGCGGAGGTCGCACTGGCGCGTCGCAACACTCGCGAGTGCCTCGCCGAGGAACTGCGCAGACTCGACACGGACGAGATCTACGAACTCGCCCTGCACGGACTGTCGAAAGTGAGCTATGAGTAAGACATCGGTACTCCAGTACTTGGACGCGCAGGCCCTGGTCGACGCTGCACGATCTCGCTTCGTCGACGTGGTCACGGCCGCGCAGGCCGAGCGTGGCTTCGCATCGGTGGTGCTCACCGGTGGTGGCACCGGAATCGCGCTGCTGGAAGCGCTACGTGAGGACTCCGGATCGATCGACTGGGGCAAGGTCGACATCTACTTCGGCGACGAACGCTTCCTGCCCTCGGGTGATCCCGAACGCAACGAGGTCCAGGCCTCGGAAGCGCTGCTCGATCACGTCGATGTTCACCCGGATCGGGTGTTCCGGATGGCCGCATCCGACGGACCACACGGAAGCGACCCCGAGGTGGCCGCCGCAACGTACGCACAGATCCTGCATTCCGGATCGGAGGGTGAGCCGACGCCCCGGTTCGACGTCCATCTCCTCGGAATGGGCGGCGAAGGCCATATCAATTCACTCTTCCCCCACACCGATGCAGTGCGTGAGCAGCACCGCTTCGTCGTGGCGGTCGAGGACTCCCCCAAGCCCCCGCCGGTGCGCATCACACTGACGCTGCCTGCGGTTCGCCGCGCACAGCACGTGTGGTTGCTCGTCTCGGGAGCGAACAAAGCCGACGCCGTCGCCGCTGCGGTGGGCGGAGCCGATTCCGACGACGTCCCGTCGGCAGGCGCGCTCGGCACCGAATCGACGGTCTGGTTCGTCGATGCAGGCGCTGCGTCCAAGCTGGACACCGTCTGATCCCACCCGACTAATCGGGGTCGGCAGCGTCGGGGTCACATCCGGGCCGCTCGCAGTCGTAGTCGCCGACGCTCCGGGCATATCCTGATATCGAACGACCGATCCGCCTACTGCTCATGCGGTAGGCGGATCCGTCTCTCCAGGTATCGATCGAACTGCTGCACTGCGTCATACCTCGTTGGACGCGATCGACCGACAACCGGTTCCTCGCCCCTCGTGCGTGGCTAACCGCTGTTGCGCAGCGCCGTCGCGAGACCGTTCATCGTCAGCAGAATTCCTCGCTTGACCCGTTCGTCGTCGTCACCGTTGCGGTATCGACGCAGCATCTCGACCTGCATCTGATTCAGTGGCTCGAGGTACGGGAAGCGATTGTGCACCGAGCGCTCGAGCGACGGGTTGTCTTCGAGCAGGCGACTGTGACCGGTGATCTTCAGGTACATCCGCACCGTCGTGGCATGTTCGGCTTCGATCATCCCGAAGATCCGCGCGCGCAGGTCCGCGTCGGGAACCAACTCCGCGTACCGAGCCGCGATGCCCAGATCCGATTTCGCCATGACCTGCGCGAGGTTGGACAGAACGGTCTGGAAGAACGGCCACTTTCGGTACAGCTCGGTCAGCACCTCGAGTTTGGATTCGTCGTCGCCGACCCACTCCTCGAATGCCGAACCGGTGCCGTACCAGCCGGGCAGCATCACGCGGCACTGACTCCACGACATCACCCAAGGAATGGCACGCAGGTCGTACACCGAGTTCGTCGGCTTTCTCGATGCCGGACGGGAGCCGATGTTCAGCTCACCGACCTCGGCTACCGGCGTCGACGTTCGGAAGTACTCGACGAAACCGGGCTCCTCGTGCACCAGCCGGCCGTAGGCCGCACGCGCCTTCGCGGCGAGGTCGTCCAGGATGTCGTATGCGGCTTCTGCGCCGTCTCCGAGACCCTCCACATCCAGCAGAGTCGATTCGAGAGTTCCCGCGACCAGAGACTCGAGGTTTCGGCGCGCTATGGACGGCTCGGCGTATTTCGCCGCGATGATCTCGCCCTGCTCGGTGAGCCGCAACGATCCCTGTACCACTCCGGGCGGCTGCGCCAGGATCGCGTCGTAGCTGGGACCGCCGCCGCGGCCGACCGTACCGCCTCGACCGTGGAACAGCCGCAAGCGAATACCCGTCTTGCGTGAGGCCTCGAGCAGATCCAGCTCGGCGCGGTACAGCGCCCAGTTCGCCGCGAGGTATCCACCGTCCTTGTTCGAGTCCGAATACCCCAGCATGACTTCCTGGTTCATGCCGCGCCCAGCGACCAGCGCGCGATAGATCGGAACGTCGAGCGTGGCGAGCAGGGTCGCGGCACCCTGCTGCAGATCCTCGATGGTCTCGAACAGTGGCACGACACCCACCGTCGACGTGGGTGCCGAGCCGTCGGTGCCGGGGTCGAAGATGCCCGCTTCCTTGAGCAGCAACGCCGCTTCGAGCATGTCACTGACCGACTGACACATGCTGATGACGTAGTTCTGGATGGTGTCGGGGCCCAGGTGGTCGATGGCCTCCTTGGCGGCCCTGACGATGCCCAGTTCCTTGGTGGCGAGCTCACTCAGTTGCGCGTTGGGGCCGACCAGCGGCCGCCTGGTCGCAAGATCCTGCGACAGAACCGCGACCCGCTCGTCCTCCCCGAGGGACATGTAATCGGAGTGGACACCGGCCCAGGCCAACAGCTCGGCGACCACCTCTTCGTGTGTCTCGGAGTTCTGCCTCATGTCCAACGCCTGCAGATGGAATCCGAACGTCTCGACCGACTGCCGAAGCCGGAGCAGACGATCATCGGCGATCAATGCATCCCCGTCGGCCCGCAGAGCCCGATCGATGACGTCGAGGTCGTCGAGAACGTCTTGCGGACCGGCGTACTTCTGCGCACCGAGGTCGATCCCGGAGACCGGCACCGCGTCGAGCACCGCCCGGGCGGTGGCCGTGAGCCGCGCCCGGATACCGGCGACGGCGACGCGATACGGCTCGTCCGATCGACGGTCGTCCGGCTCGGTCGATGCGCCGGCCAGAGCCTTGAGATCCTCGGTGACATCCACCAGACGCGCGGACATCGACAATTCCTTCTCCAGCGCGACCAATTCGTCGAGGTAATGCTCGAACGCCACGTATCCCGCTTGATGGGTTGCGGTGTGGACCACCTCTGCGGTCACGTTCGGATTGCCGTCGCGGTCGCCGCCGATCCAGGAACCGGGCCGGAGAATGGGGCGAGGCAGTAGATCGTCCTCGGGCCACCGTGCCCGCAGCGCTGCCCGCACGTCGGCGTTCAACGCCGGCATGACATCGAACAGGGAGGACTCGAAGTACCGGAGGCCGACTTCGATTTCGTCCTGAATCCTCAACCGCGACAACCGAATCAGAGCCGTCTCCCACAGGGTCAGTACTTGCCTGCGGATCTGCACGTCGATGGCGGCCAGTTCCTTCGCCGCAGTGGCGGCCTTGCCCTCACGTGCCGCAGCGGCGACATCGCGGCGCCGCATCAGCTCGGTGATCTTCGACTGCACATCGAACACGGTGCGTCGACGTGTTTCGGTTGGGTGCGCGGTGATCACCGGCGCGACCAACGCATCTGTCAGGGCCGCGGCCACCTGCTCGCGCGACGGTGCTGCGGCATCGATCTTGAGCCAGGTGGCGTCGAGACTGCTGTCCTGTGGCGGGTCCTCGCGGTCGAGGTGAATCGCTCGACGACGTTCGCGGTGCAGGTCCTCGGCAAGATTGGCCAGCAGCGAGAAGTGACTGAACGCGCGAATCAGTGGAACTGCCTGTGCCACTTCGACGTCGGTGTAGCGACCGACGGAATCGTCGCGTTCTATCTCCGACCTGCGTACCGCGAAGGATTCGACGCGAGCCGACTCGATCAGCTCGAAGACGTCGTCGCCCTCGTGCTCGCGAATGATCTCACCCAGGATGCCGCCCAGATAGCGGATGTCCTCACGGAGAGGCTCTGTCAACTCCCGACCCTGAGCTGTCGGTGGGACGAAGGCTGGGGAACCGACTGACTCGTAGGAGGATTCGCTCATCCACCCAGTATCGTCGCTCCGTCACCAACTCGCACTCGGAGCCGAATCCGATCAGGTGTATTTGATCTCCAGACCGATACCGAGGATGGCGATGAGCCAGATGATGCCGGTGAAGACCGTGAGGCGATCGAGGTTCTTCTCGACAACGGTGGAACCGGAGAGGCTGGACTGCACTCCGCCACCGAACAGGCTGGACAATCCGCCGCCCTTGCCGCGATGCAGCAGGATCAGCAAGATCAGTGCCAGGCTGGTGACGACCAGCAGAATATCCAGAAACAGATCCATGTCCACCTCAAACTCGATTCGATGCCTTCAGCAGCCTACCTGGCCCCGCGAACGGCTTCGGACACCCCGCCGAAGCGAGGTGTCCGAAAACCGTTCGGTACAGCGTTGCCGATGGCCGATCAGGGCAGGGGTCCACCTGCGGCGATGGCCGACAACGTGGCGAACTCGTCCGCCTTGAGCGAGGCGCCACCGACGAGGGCACCGTCGACATCGGGCTGTCCGACGATCTCGCCGACGTTCTTCGCGTTGACCGAGCCGCCGTAGAGCACTCGCACGCCCGCGGCGACCTCGTCCGAGGACAGCGCCTTCAGTTCCTCACGAATGGCACCGCACACTTCCTGAGCGTCCGACGCCGACGCGACCCGGCCGGTACCGATGGCCCATACCGGCTCGTAGGCGATGACGACCTTGGAGATGTCGTCGGCCGACAGTCCTTCGAGCGACCCGCGCAGCTGTGCCACGTTGTAGGCCACGTGCTCGCCGGCCTCACGGATGTTCAGACCCTCGCCGATGCACACGATCGGAGTGAGCCCGTTCTTCAGGGCCGCCTTCGTCTTGGCGAGCACGACGGCGTCGTCCTCGCTGTGCAGCGTGCGTCGCTCGGAGTGACCGACGACGACGAAGGTGCACCCCAGCTTGGCCAACATCGATCCGCTGATCTCGCCGGTGAAGGCACCCTTGTCCTCGGACGAGACGTCCTGTGCACCGTAGGTGAGCAGCAGTTTGTCGCCCTCGACCAGGGTCTGCACGCTGCGGATGTCGGTGAACGGCGGGATCACCGTCACGTCGACCTTGTCGAAGTACTTCTCGGGCAACGAGAATGCGATCTTCTGCACCAGCGAGATGGCCTCGAGGTGGTTGAGGTTCATCTTCCAGTTGCCCGCGATGAGCGGCTTACGTGCCATGCGTTACGCCTCCAGGACGGATAGGCCGGGGAGCTGCTTGCCTTCGAGGTATTCGAGGGATGCACCGCCGCCGGTGGAGATGTGCGAGAAGCCGTCGTCGGGCAGTCCCAGGGTGCGTACCGCCGCGGCCGAGTCGCCGCCACCGACGACGCTGAACGCGCCCTTCTCGGTGGCTCCGATGATCGCTTCGGCGATGCCCTTGGTGCCGGCCGAGAACTTGGCGAACTCGAACACTCCGGCCGGTCCGTTCCAGAAGACGGTCTTGGCATTCGAGAGGACAACAGCGAAGCGGCTGCCCGAATCGGGTCCGATGTCCAGACCCATCCAGCCGTCCGGAATCTCGGATGCCTTCACGGTCTTCGCCTCGGCGTCCGCCGCGAACTTGTCTCCGACGACGATGTCGACGGGCAGGTGGATCACGTCGCCGAAACGCTCGAGCAGGTCCTTGCAGACCCCGATCTGATCCTCCTGCAACAGCGAGTTGCCGACCGAATACCCCTGCGCGGCAAGGAAAGTGAACGCCATACCGCCGCCGATGACGAGGGTGTCGACCTTGGGGGCCAACGCCTCGATGACGCCCAGCTTGTCCGAGACCTTGGAGCCGCCGAGCACCACCGCGTACGGACGCGCGGCGTCCTCGGTGAGCTTGGCCAGTACCTCGACCTCGGCAGCGACGAGAGTGCCCGCGTAGTGCGGCAGCAACTGCGCCACGTCGTAGACCGATGCCTGCTTACGGTGCACGACGCCGAATCCGTCGGAGACGAATGCTGCGTCGTCGCCGGCCAGAGCAACGAGCTCACGAGCCAGAGCAGCTCGCTCGGACTCGTCCTTGCTGGTCTCGCGCGGATCGAAGCGAATGTTCTCGAGCAGCAGCACGTCGCCGTCGGTCAGACCCTCGGCCCGAGCCTCGGCGTCCTGACCCACCACGTCGCCCGCGAGCTGAACGTGGCGGCCCAGCAGTTCGCCGAGCTTCGCTGCGACCGGAGCCAGGCTGTACTTCGCGTCCGGCTTGCCGTCGGGACGACCGAGGTGCGCGGTCACGATGACCTTGGCACCCGCCTCGACCAGTGCCCGAAGAGTCGGGATCGACGCCTGGATGCGGCCGGGGTCGGTGATCGTGCCGTCCTCGAGCGGGACATTGAAGTCCGATCGCACGAGGACGCCACGGCCTTCGACACCGGCATCGAGCAGATCCTGCAGTGTCTTGACAGCCATCGGTGTCAGAGGGACTTGCCGACGAGACCGATGAGGTCGGCGAGGCGGTTGGAGTAGCCCCACTCGTTGTCGTACCAGGAGACGATCTTGACCTGGTCGTCGATGACCTTCGTCAGCGGCGCGTCGAAGATCGACGAGTGCGGGTCGGTGACGATGTCCGAGGAGACGATCGGATCGGTGTTGTACTTCAGGATGCCCTTGAGGGGGCCCTCGGCTGCGGCCTTCATGGCGGCGTTGATGTCGTCGGCGCTGGCCTTCTTCTTCAACAGCGCAGTCAGGTCGGTGACCGAGCCGGTGGGGATCGGTACCCGAAGCGCGTAGCCGTCGAGCTTGCCGAGCAGCTGCGGGAGAACCAGGCCGATGGCCTTGGCCGCGCCGGTGCCGGTCGGCACCACGTTCAGGGCTGCGGCGCGGGCGCGACGCAGATCGCTGTGCGGCCCGTCCTGCAGGTTCTGGTCCTGCGTGTACGCGTGAATGGTGGTCATCAGACCCGAGACGATGCCGAACTCGTCGTCGAGAACCTTGGCGATGGGGCCGAGGCAGTTGGTGGTGCACGACGCGTTGGAGATGATGTTCTGGCTGCCGTCGTACTTGTCGTCGTTGACGCCCATCACGATGGTGATGTCCTCGCCCTTGGCGGGCGCGGAGATGATGACCTTCTTGGCACCGGCGTCGATGTGGCCCTGTGCCTTCGCAGCGTCGGTGAAGATGCCGGTGGACTCGACGACGACGTCGACACCCAGGTCACCCCACGGAAGTGCGGACGGGCCCTCACGCAGCGACAGCGCCTTGATCTTCTGGCCACCGACGACGATGGTGTCCTCGCCCTCGAGCGAGACATCGTGCGGCAAGCGACCCAGGATCGAGTCGTACTTGAGCAGGTGTGCGAGCGATGCGTTGTCGGTCAGGTCGTTGACAGCAACGATTTCGATGTCGGTGGTACCGAGCGCCTTCTGCGCATCGACAGCCCTGAAGAAGTTACGCCCGATGCGGCCGAAGCCGTTGACGCCTACCCGGATCGTCACTGTTCGCTCCTAAAAGTTGTGAAAACAGATGTTTGATTGTGCCTGCGTGCGGGGTGCCACACGCGGTTCCCACCCTAGTGTGCGCGCAGGCAGAGCGCGCGCATCACGTGATCGGGCCGGTCATGCCTCGTCGAGCAACTCGGCGGTGACGGCGGACTCGGTGTCCGGAATTCCGGTTTCCTTCGCCTTGCGGTCGGCCATGGACAGCAGGCGTCGAATTCGGCCTGCCACAGCGTCCTTGGTCATCGGCGGGTCGGCCAACTGGCCGAGTTCCTCGAGCGACGCCTGGCGATGCTGCACTCGGAGCGAGCCCGCGGCGGCCAGATGATCCGGCACATCCTCGCCGAGGATGTGCAGGGCCCGCTCGACGCGCGCTGCGGCGGCGACGGCGGCCCTGGCCGAGCGGCGCAGGTTGGCGTCGTCGAAGTTGGCGAGCCGGTTCGCGGTGGCCCTGACCTCGCGTCGCATCCGTCGTTCTTCCCAGATCAACCGGGTGTCCTGTGCGCCCATGCGGGTGAGCAGTGCCCCGATCGCCTCGCCGTCGCGGACGACCACTCGATCGGTGCCGCGGACCTCGCGTGCCTTGGCGGCCACGCCGAGGCGTCGAGCGGCTCCGACGAGCGCGAGAGCTGCCTCGGGTCCCGGACAGCTGATCTCCAGAGCCGAGGACCGACCCGGCTCGGTGAGTGAACCGTGCGCCAGGAATGCGCCCCGCCATGCCGCCTCGGAGTCCCCCACCGTGCCGCCGACCACCTGGGCGGGCAACCCGCGAACCGGGCGACCGCGCAGGTCCAACAGGCCGGTCTGCCGCGCCAGTGCCTCGCCGTCCTTGGCCACGCGCACCACGTAGCGAGAAGTCTTGCGGAGCCCGCCCGCTCCGAGCATGTGCACGTCGGAGGAGTAGCCGTACAGCTCGAAGATCTCCCGACGCAGCCGTCTCGCAATGGACCCGAGGTCCACCTCTGCCTCGACCACCACTCGGCCTGCCACGATGTGCAATCCGCCGGCGAATCGCAGGAGTGCGGACACCTCGGCCTTGCGGCAACTGACCTGACTGACGGTGAGCCTGCTCAGCTCGTCCTTGACCTCCGCTGTCATGGCCACGAAGTGATCCCCTCTCTGCGTGCGGTAGTCGGTGCGGTGCCGTCGGTGGACGACACGATGGAACCGAGAGCCGCAGCAAGCTTGCCGTAATGATGTGCGTGGGTGCCGTTTTCGGCAACGTCGACGTAGACGACCTCGGCACCGAGCCGGGCCGCTGCCCGCGCCACGTGCTCGCGGTTGCTGCCTTCCGGGACCGAGGCGGAATCGACCAACACGTAGTCGATTCCCAAATCCGGTGCGTGTTGGGAGAGTACGTGGACATGGCGCTCGGCGGAGAATCCGGTGGTCTCCCCCAGCTCCGGTGCGAGGTTCAACACCAGTACCTTCGGCGCGCTGGTGCGAGCGAGCGCGGCGAGCTGATCGGGCACCAACACGTGCGGGATGACGCTGGAGAACCACGATCCCGGTCCGAGCACCACGAGGTCGGCCTTCTCGATCGCAGCGAGTGCATCCGCCGAGGCAGGCGGCTCGGGTGGCAGCAGTCGAACGCGGCGAACCTTGCCCGGAGTCGTCGCCACCGCAACCTGTCCGCGAATGACGCGGCTCACGCGTGGGTCGTCCTCGAGACCGGAGACGTCGGCCTCGATGTCGAGTGCGATCGGCGACATCGGAAGCACCCGTCCGTCGATTCCGAGCATCCGCACCATCTCGTCGAGTGCGGCGATCGGATCGCCCAGTACTTCGGTGAGGCCGGCGAGGATGAGGTTGCCCACCGAATGTCCGGCCAGAGCGCCCGTGCCGCCGAAGCGGTGCTGCAGGACGTCCGTCCAGAGCTGCGTCCTCTCGTCCGATCGTGCCAGCGCAGCCAGTGCCATGCGCAGGTCTCCGGGCGGAATGACGCCGAGCTCGGCCCGCAGACGCCCCGAGGATCCCCCGTCGTCGGCGACCGTGACGATGGCGGTGACGTCGGGACCGAGCAGCCGGGCCGCCGACAGCGTGGCGTACAGGCCGTGCCCGCCGCCGAGCGCGACGATCCTGGGGCCCGCTGCCGGTACCTCGGTGTCGACCTCGCTCATTCGCGACCCAGATCCCGATGCAGCACGCGCACCGACACATCACCCTGGTCGGCGAGAATTGCCGCCAGTGCCTCGGTCATCGCGACACTTCGATGCTTCCCTCCGGTGCAGCCAACGGCCACCGTCATGTACCTCTTGCCTTCCCGCACGTATCCCTCGATGGTCAGATTCAGCAGGTGCGTGTACGTCTGCAGGTAATCGCGTGCCCCGTCCTGCCCCAACACGTAATCGCGAACGTCCGCGTCCTGGCCGGTATGTTCGCGCAGCTCGGGCACCCAATGTGGGTTGGGCAGAAAGCGCACGTCGCAGACCAGGTCGGCGTCCATCGGCAGGCCGTACTTGAAGCCGAAAGACTGCACGGTGACGCCCACTCCTGTGGTCTCGGCCGCACCGAACACCGTCTCGATCTTGCGCCGGAGTTGATGCACGGACAGGGACGTGGTGTCCACCGTGAGATCCGCAGCTGCCTTCACCTGAGCGAGTCGCAACCGTTCGGCGGTGATGCCCTCGGTCAGTGTTCCGTCCTGACCGTCGTTCTGCAGGGGATGGCTACGCCGGTTGGACTCGAATCGACGGATCAGCACTGCGTCGGACGCGTCCAGGAAGAGCACTCTGTTGCGCACGCCCTTGGAGTCGAGTTCTTTCACCACCCAGCCCAGATCGCCGGTGAACAGGCGGCTTCGAACGTCCATCACCAGTGCCAGACGCTCGATTCTGGGCTTGGACTCGCGTCCGAGATCCACCATCTTGGAGATGAGCTCCGGCGGTAGGTTGTCGGCGACGTACCAGCCGAGATCCTCGAGAATCTTGGCCGCAGTGCGCAATCCTGCACCGGACACCCCGGTGACCAACGCCACTTCGATCTCGTCGTGCTGCGACTCCCCCTCGATGGACTGCTCGAGGTGTTCTTCGGACGGTGGATGTCTCTGTGTCTGGTGTTCGCTCACTACGAAGCCTGTCCCGCCGATTCCACACGCGGTGCGATCGCATGTTCCGCCGTGTTCTCGCCCGATGTCGTTGCACTTGCGTTGCCATCATCGCCTACATCGGCGTCGTCCGTGTCGGAACCCAGCGCGGCCAGCACCGACTTGGCCGTGGTCTCTCCGATTCCCGGAACCTCGACAATCTCCGCGACCGTCGCACGCTTGAGGTTGGCGACCGAACCGAAGTGTGCCACCAACGCTGTTCGACGCGACTCACCGAGTCCGCGAACCGAATCGAGGGCCGACGCCGTCATCCGCCGTGATCGCTTGCTGCGATGGAACGTGATCGCAAACCGGTGCGCTTCGTCTCGGACCCGTTGCAGCAGATAGAGCGATTCGCTCGTGCGCGGCAGGATGACCGGATCCTCCTCCCCCGGAACCCATACTTCCTCGAGACGCTTCGCCAGACCGACCACAGCGACGTCGGTCACGCCGAGCTCGTCCAGTACCGCTGCGGCGGCGGCCACCTGAGGGGCACCGCCGTCGACGACGAAGAGGTTGGGTGGATACGCGAACTTTCGTGGTCTGCCGGTCTGCGGATCCAAGGCCGCTTCGGGGGCCAGATCGCCCCCTGTTCCCTCGGCCGAGCCGTCGGCCGAGTGTCGCAGGAATCGGCGACGAGTCACCTCGGCGATGCTCGCCACGTCGTCGGAATGCCCGTCGCCTGCCGCTTCCTTGATCGCGTAGTGGCGGTAGTCGCTCTTGCGGGGCAGTCCGTCCTCGAAGACGACGAGCGAGGCCACCACGTCGGTTCCCTGCACGTGGGAGATGTCGATGCACTCGATACGCAGTGGTGCGGAATCCAGATCCAGCGCCTCCTGAATACCCTGCAGCGCAGCCGATCTGGACGTGAAGTCGCCTGCACGCTTGAGCTTGTGCTGCTGCAGGGCCTCCTTGGCGTTGCGCTCGACGGTCTCGGCCAACGCCTTCTTGTCGCCGCGTTGCGGAACGCGCAGGGTCACGTTCGAGCCCCGGAGTTCACTGAGCCAGACCTGAACCTCGTCGGCGTTGTCCGGCAGGACCGGAACCAGTACTTCCCTCGGGACGGCATTGGATCCGCCGTCGTCGCCGCCCGGTGCCTGTGCGGACAGGGCGGCCTGCTCGCCGTAGAACTGCGTCAGGAACTGTTCGACCAGAGCGGGCAGATCGGCCTCGTCCTGGCGTTCGATCACCTCGCCTGCCTTCTCCACCACCCAGCCGCGTTGCCCTCGCACACGGCCGCCGCGGACGTGGAATACCTGAACTGCCGCTTCCAGGGCATCGGTGGCGAAGGCGACGAGATCGGCGTCGGTGCCGTCGCCGAGCACAACCGCCTGCTTCTCCAATGCTCGACGCAGCGCACCGACGTCGTCTCGCAGACGCGCGGCGGTCTCGAAATCGAGGTCCTCGGACGCAGCCTGCATCTTCTTCTCGAGCTGACGAACGAGCTTGTCCGTCTTACCGGCCAGGAAGTCACAGAAGTCCTCGACGGTGCGCCGATGCTCGTCGGCGCTGACTCGGCCGACACACGGTGCCGAGCACTTGTCGATGTAACCCAGCAGGCAGGGCCTGCCGATCTGATTGTGGCGCTTCAACACTCCGGTCGAGCACGTGCGCGCGGGGAACACCCGCAACAGAAGATCCAGCGTCTCCCGAATGGCCCACGCGTGCGCGTAGGGGCCGAAATACCGCACGCCCTTGCGCCTCGGTCCGCGGTAGACGAACAACCGCGGGTATTCCTCGTTCATCGTCACCGCGAGCATCGGATAGCTCTTGTCGTCGCGGTAGCGGACGTTGAACCGCGGATCGAATTCCTTGATCCAGTTGTACTCGAGCTGCAGGGCCTCGACTTCGGTGGTCACCACGGTCCACTCCACCGAAGCCGCGGTGGTCACCATCTGGCGGGTGCGAGGATGCAGCGAGGCGATGTCGGCGAAGTAGGAATTGAGCCGACTGCGGAGGCTTTTGGCCTTTCCTACGTAGACGACGCGACCGTGCGGATCGCGGAATTTGTACACCCCCGGCTCCACCGGGATGGTTCCGGTGGCCGGGCGGTAGGTAGCGGGGTCGGACACGGCAACCACGTTAGCCGTCGGGTCCGACGTTCTCCGCATCCGCAGCTCAGCTGTGGTGCGGAGGTCCGACGTCAGTCCCGATCGACCTCGATGTCCGGAACGGAGGCGGCGGGCGCGTACTTGCGTTCGAGGGTGCGGAACTGTCTCACCGCCGCGACCGCGTGGTCACGATCGTTGGACTGGATGGCCATCACATTGATGAATTCGTCGTCGGGAATGTCGACTCTGGCCCACATAGCGCCGTCCGGGAAAGACAGGCCACGCACCAGATCCCATTCGATGAGACGCTCCGACAACAGGTTCCGTACCGCGACACCGGCCGGCCCGACGCGAATGCGCGGGCGCGTCAGCACGAGCGCCAGACCTCCCAGAAGGACTCCGATTCCCGCCATCGCGAGCTGGTCGGCGGTCCTGAAGTACACCCCGGTCGGCGACACTCGCAGCAGGACGGCGACGGTCGAGTGCGCCACCACGAGCAGTACCGCGGTCGCGATGGCGTAGCGGGCCGACTTACGCGACTTCACCACCATGTCCCACTCGGCGGACGGTGCGCTGCCGGTCACGTGAACTCCTGATTCGTCCAGGGTTGGCGAAGGTGCTTGAGAGTCAGCGCGGTGTCGATCGCGGCCGCCGTGGCCTGAGCGCCCTTGTCCTCGAACGAACCGGGCAGTCCGGCGCGATCGAGCGCCTGCTGCTCGTCGTTGGTGGTGAGCACACCGTTGGTGACCGGAGTGCCCTCGTCGAGCGAGACACGCGTCAGCCCGGCCGTCACGGCGTCGCACACGTACTCGAAATGTGGTGTGCCGCCACGGATAACGACACCGAGGGCGACGACGGCGTCGTGGTTGCGGGCCAGCGCCTGCGCGACGACGGGCAGTTCGATGGCTCCGGCGACACGGATGACCGTGACGTCCTCGATCCCCGCCGACTCGGCTTTGCGAAGTGCACCGTCGAGCAGCGCCTGGGAGATCTTCTGGTGCCATTGACCGGCCACGATCGCCAGCTTGAGATCACTCGCGCCTGCCAACTGCAGGGTGGGTTCGCCTTCGCCGCTCATGAGGTGGTCCCATTTTCGAAGTCGTCGAGCCCGGTGAGGTCGTGGCCCATGCGGTCGCGCTTGGTGCGCAGGTAGGTGAGGTTCTCGGCGTTGGCGCGCAACGGCATCGGCACTCGCTCGGTCACGTGCAGCCCGTAGCCGTCGAGTCCCACTCGTTTGGCGGGGTTGTTGGTCAGCAGCCGCATCGAGGACACGCCGAGGTCGACGAGGATCTGGGCACCGATTCCGTAGTCGCGCGAGTCGGCGGGGAGTCCGAGCTGCAGGTTGGCGTCGACGGTGTCGGAGCCTGCGTCCTGGAGTTGGTAGGCCTGGAGCTTGTGCAGCAGACCGATGCCGCGACCTTCGTGTCCGCGCATGTACAGCACGATGCCGCGGTCCTCGGCGGCGACCATTTCCAGCGCCGCGTCGAGCTGTGGTCCGCAGTCGCAGCGCAGTGATCCGAACACGTCGCCGGTGAGGCATTCGGAGTGCACTCGAACGAGCACGTCGTTGCCGTCTCCGTCGGGGCCCGCGATGTCGCCGCGGACGAGCGCGACGTGTTCGACCTCGTCGTAGATGCTCTGGTAGCCGACGGCGCGGAAGGTGCCGTGGCTGGTGGGGATTCGGGCGTCGGCGACGCGGACGACGTGCTTCTCGTGCTTGCGACGCCAGGCGATGAGGTCGGCGATGGAGATGAGAGCGAGGTCGTGTTCGTCGGCGAAGACGCGCAGTTCGTCGGTCTGTGCCATCGCGCCCTCGTCCTTCTGGCTGACGATTTCGCAGATGACGCCTGCAGGCCTCAGGTCTGCCATGCGGGCGAGGTCGACGGCCGCCTCGGTGTGGCCGGGGCGACGCAGCACTCCGCCGTCCTTGGCGCGCAGGGGTACGACGTGGCCCGGCCGGGTGAAGTCGTTGGCTCCGGTGTCGGGATCGGCGAGCAGTCGCATCGTGGCCGCCCGGTCGGATGCCGAGATTCCGGTGCCGATGCCTTCGCGGGCGTCGACGGTGACGGTGTACGCGGTGCCGTGCTTGTCCTGATTGGTGGCGAACATCGGTGGCAGGCCGAGCCGGTCGCAGTCCTCACCGGAGAGCGGAACGCAGAGGTAACCGGAGGTGTAGCGGACCATGAAGGCGACCAGTTCGGGGGTGGCCTTCTCGGCGGCGAAGATGAGGTCGCCTTCGTTCTCGCGGTCCTCGTCGTCGACGACCACCACTGCTTTGCCCGCAGCGATGTCCGCAACTGCGCGCTCGATACTGTCGAACCTGGTCACCACGGTGTGCTCCATACGTCTCGGGCCTGGCTCAGCGCCCTGGAAATTCTCCGATGCACCATCGATTGCGTGCACGTCAACAGTACTTACTGTGCGTCGATCGTCTGCAGCCGCTCCACGTACTTGGCGATGACGTCGACTTCGAGGTTGACCGGCGTTCCGACCTCGGCCGTGCCGAGAGTGGTCAGGTCGAGGGTGGTGGGGATCAGGGAGATCTCGAACCAGTGCGCACCGTCGTCGGCACCGAGCCCGGAGACGGTGAGCGAGACGCCGTCGACGGTGATCGAGCCCTTCTCGACGACGTAGCGTGCGACCGAGGTGGGCAGTGCGATGCGCACGACCGTCCAGTTCTCCGACGGGGACCGGCCGATGATGGTCCCGGTGCCGTCCACATGGCCCTGCACCAGGTGCCCACCGAGGCGGCTGCCGAGCGCGGCTGCCCGCTCGAGGTTGACGCGGCTGCCCACATCGAGGGCACCGAGGCTCGAGCGGTTCAGAGTTTCCTGCATGACGTCGGCGGTGAATCCGCCGTCGGGCAGTACCTCGACGACGGTCAGGCAGACGCCGTTCACGGCGATGGAGTCGCCGTGGCCTGCATCCGAGGTCACCACCGGTCCGCGGACGGTGAACCGCGCGGCGTCGGGAAGTTCGTCCTTGGCCACGATCTCGCCGAGCTCTTCGACAATTCCGGTGAACATCTACTTCGCTCCTTCGGGCACGACGCCGATCAGAATGTCGTTGCCGATCATGGTGACTGTCTCCGTGCGGAACCGAATTGCGTCGGCAATTGTTCCGATACCCGCATTCTCCACCGCTGCGGGCCCGCTGCCCAACACGGCCGGCGCGACGTACGCCACGACGCGGTCCACGAGCCCGGCGGCGAGGAACGCTCCGGCCAACGTCGGACCGCCTTCGAGCTGGATGTCGGTGTGCTCGTGCAGAGCATCGATGACGGCGGCGGGATCGTGTGTGTCGAGGAACACCGTGGGTGCGTCGGATCCACGGATTGCCGCGGTCGGGGGTGTCGGCCGCGATCCGACGACGACGCGCACCGGTTGGTGGGGTGCAAGGGTCCCGTCGGGACGTCGTGCGGTCAGGCGCGGGTCGTCGGCCAGTACGGTGCCGGTTCCCACCACGATGGCGTCGAGCTTGGCCCGTTCGGCGTGGACGTGCGCCCGGGACTGCGGTCCGGTGATCCACTGGCTCGTGCCGTCCGCCGCCGCGCTACGGCCGTCCAGGGTGGCGGCATACTTCCACGTCACGTGCGGCCGCCCGGTGCGTTGCTTGTGCAACCAGGCTCGCAGCGGACCCTGCCGCACCTCGGTCTCGCCGGTCCCCTGTTCGACGCGAATGCCCGCCCCTCGCAGAGCTGCCCCGCCGCCCGATGCGAGCGGATTCGGATCGGCCACGGCGTGCACGACCGCCGCGATGCCTGCATCGATCAGGGCCTGTGAGCACGGTCCGGTGCGGCCGGTGTGGTTGCAGGGTTCGAGGGTCACCACCGCGGTACCGCCGCGAGCTCGGTCCCCGGCCTCGGCCAACGCGACGATCTCGGCGTGTGGTCCGCCGGGCGGGCGAGTCGAACCGATGCCGACGACGATGCCGTCGGCATCGAGGATCACCGCGCCGACCGGGGGGTTGGGACTGCTGATGCCCCGGGCGGCTTCGGATGCCTCGACGGCGAGGGCCATGGCGTCCGCGACGGACAGTGCTGCGCCCCGGCCGTTCATTACGACAGGTGGTGTGATGCGCGGGCGGCGCGGGCACGGAGGTCGCGCACGGCGACCGCGGGGTCGGCGGTGTTGTAGACGGCAGATCCGGCCACGAAACAGTCGATTCCGGCCTCCGCGGCCTGCTCGATCGTGTCGGAGTTGATGCCGCCGTCGATTTCCACTATCAGACGGAGATCACCGGAATCGACAAGTGCCCGAACAGCTTTTGCTTTGGAGAGCACCTCGGGCATGAACGACTGTCCGCCGAAGCCCGGCTCCACGCTCATCACCAGCAGGGTGTCGAAGTCGCGCAGGATCTCGAGGTACGGCTCGATGGGTGTTCCGGGCTTGACGGACAGGCCCGCTTTCGCACCCGCGGCGCGGATATCGCGTGCCACGGCTGACGGGTCGTCGGTTGCCTCGGCGTGAAAAGTGACGTTGTACGCCCCGGCCTCGGCGTAGGGCGGAGCCCAGCGGGCCGGGTCCTCGATCATCAGGTGGCAGTCGAGGGGGATGTTCGTCGCCTTCAGCAAGCTCTCCACTACCGGCAGACCCAGGGTGAGGTTCGGCACGAAGTGCGCGTCCATGACGTCGACGTGCAGCCAGTCGGCTCCGGCCACCGCCTCGGCTTCGGCAGCCAGACGAGCGAAATCAGCGGACAGGATCGAGGGGGCAATCATCGGGGAAACCACGATTGACGAGCCTAGCCCAGCCGGTATCGTTCGCCCATGACCACCATGGATTACGCGGCGACGGTGATCGCCGAGTTGCCCGAGGTCACCGAGGGTGTTCGGTACGGCCATCCGGCGTGGTCGGTGGGCAAGAACGTGTTCGCATGGATTCGGCCGTTCAGCAAGGCCGATCTGAAGCGATTCGGCAGCCAGATCCCGCCCAGCGGGCCGATCCTCGCCGTCCGCACCGCTGATCCGAACGAAAAGGAAGCCATCCTCGCAGCCCACCCGCGGACGTGCTTCACCATCCCGCACTTCGACGGGTTCGCCGCCGTTCTGGTCGACATCGACAACACCGGCGACGACGAACTGCGAGAACTGATCGTCGACGGGTGGCTCGTCTACGCCCCGAGAACCGTGGCCGAGACGTTCCTGGCCGGCGACTGATGACATCGGCTTTCCGGTCACATCGGTTTGCTGGTCACATCGGTTTACGCAGCGCCGCCATGAACATCGCGTCCGTGCCGTGTCGGTGCGGCCACAGTTGCACGGACGTACCGTCACCGAGTTGTGGCACGCCCGGCACCAGCTCACGGGTATCGAGCGGCTCGACGCCGTAGCGGCGGATCGCGTCGGCGACGACGGCCGTGGTTTCGGACAGATGCGGCGAGCAGGTCGAGTACAGCACCACTCCACCGGGGCGAACCAGCTCTATTGCCGCTGCCAGCAGTTCTTTCTGCAGCGTCACGAGCGCCGCCACGTCGGAAGGTTGTCGACGCCAGCGTGCTTCGGGCCTGCGGCGCAGGGCACCGAGTCCGGTGCACGGCGCATCGACGAGCACTCGGTCGTAGCCGCCGTCGAGTCCGGACGCTCGACCGTCGACGGTGTGCACCGTCACCGGGAGATCCTTCGTCGTCTTCGACACCAGATCGGCTCGGTGCGGGGTCGGTTCGACCGCGTCGACTATGGCACCGTCGATCTCGGCGATGGCACCGATCAGGGCAGCTTTACCGCCCGGTCCGGCGCACAGGTCCAGCCACCGGCCACCGTCCTCGCCGACGAGCGGCGCCAGAGTGAGCGCCCGGCCGACGAGTTGACTGCCTTCGTCCTGCACTCCGGCCAACCCGTCACGGACGGCGTCGATCTTGCCGGGATCACCGCCGTCGAGGTGCACGGCGTACGGCGAATAGGGCCCCTCTTCTCCCCCGGTGATCAGCGCCAGTTCTTCGGCGGAGATCTCACCGGGCCGGGCGACCAGATGCACCGAGGGGCGCGCGTCGTCGGCCTCGAGGACAGCGGCGAGTTCACCGGCGTCGGCACCGAGTGCATCGGCGAAGGCCTGCGCGATCCACTTGGGATGCGCGTACTCGAACGCCAGGTGACCGACGGGATCGGCCCCCGCCTCGGGCGCAAGTTCGTCGACCCACTGCGCCGCCGTGCGTTCGGACACGCGCCGCAATACGGCGTTGACGAAACCTGCTTTGCCGGAACCGAATTCGGACCGAGCCAGGTCGACCGACGTGGCGACGGCGGCGTGAGGAGCCACCCGGGTACGCAGCAGTTGGTACGAGCCGAGCCGCAGAATGTCGAGTAGTGGTCCGTCGATCTCGGCGGCGGGCCGACCGGCGGCGTGGGCGATCACGGCGTCGAGCACACCACGCGCTCGGGACGCGCCGTACGCGAGTTCGGTGGCCAGTGCCGCGTCGCGTGAGTCCAGCTTGCGCTCTCGCAGCAAACCGGGCAGCACGAGGTTGGCGTAGGCATCCCGCTCGCGAACGGCCTTCAGCACGTCCCTGGCCGCGCGACGGGCCGGATCTATCGCGTCGACGGCACGAGGTCCCCCGCCCTGCGGGGGCCGGTTTCCCTTCGGACCACGCGCACCGGGCGACTTCTTGGTGGTCTTTCGGGCCGGACTCGACTCGCGCTTTCGAGGCCTGTCGGGTTCTGTCATCGCGCTACCGCCGTATCGTCCAGCCGAGCGCCGCGCGCCCAGTCGAGTGCCTTCATGAGCTTCTTGCCCTGCGGTTGAACTTCGCCGAGAACCACTGCCGTCGTACCTGTTCCGACGTGCACGCCGGACTTGCGCACCTCGATCGAACCTGGCGCGAGCGTGTCCTCGGAGTGCTGAACCGGTGAGATCTTGACGCGGAGTTCACCGATCGTCGTCCATGCGCCAGGTGCGGGGGTGACCGATCTGATGTGCCGATCGACGAATGCAGCAGACCGCGTCCAGTCGATGCGTGCGGCGTCGACGCTGACCTTGCTCGCGTAGGAGATCCCGTCCTCGGGCTGCGGATGCGCCGATGCCGTCCCGTCCTCGATCGCGTCGAGGGTGGCAGCGAGTAGGTCCGCTCCGCTCGACGCCAGCCGGGTGAGCAGGTCCCCTGTCGTGTCGGTTGCGCGTACCCGCTCGGTGACGACGCCGAGTACCGGGCCGGTGTCCATTCCCGCGTCGAGCAGGAAGGTGGAGGCACCGGTGATCTCGTCGCCTGCGGCGATGGCGGCCTGTACCGGCGCGGCACCTCGCCATGCGGGCAGCAACGAGAAGTGCAGATTGATCCAGCCGAAGCGAGGGATGTCCAGCACCGGCTGCGGCAGCAGTGCCCCGTAAGCGACCACCGGACACACGTCGGGTGCGAGTTCGGTGAGCTGTGAGACGAAATCCGGATCCGAGGGCTTCGCGGGCGTGAACACAGGGATTTCGTGCTCGTCGGCCAGCTGCCCGACCGGTGACCGCATCGTCTTGCGACCTCTACCGGCAGCGGCGTCGGGCCGAGTCACCACGGCGATCACCTCGTGGCGTTCGGACTCGAGCAGTGCCCGCAGCGACGGGACCGCGGGCTCCGGTGTACCGGCAAAGACGACGCGCACTCGAGCAACTCCCTGGGATGGACGAAAGGATCTCGGGTGTCCATCCTAGGGAGTCGCGAGCACTGCGGACGATTCCGCACCTGCCGGTCACGGCGCGTCGGGGGCGTCGACCGTGTCGTCGGGATCTCGATCGGTCGAACCGTCCTCGGCAAGTATCCGATACAGCGCCCTGCGGGCTTGAGTGAGAATCTCGGCGGCCTGCTCCACCTGTTTCGGTGTGCCCACTCCGGCAACCTGACCGGCTGCGCCCATCAACTGGCCGATCAGCGCCCGCAGATCCCGGGCGTCGACTCCGACGGACTCTGCCACGTCGTCCCACGGGCTGCCCAGGTCGGCACGATGGGCCTCGATGTGCGTTCGACCCTCGTCGGTCAGTGCAGCGGTCTTGCGGCCGGCCACCTTGTCGATGAGAACCAGGCCCTCGTCTTCGAGTTGCGACAGGGCCGGGTAGATGGAGCCAGGACTCGGCTTCCAGGTGCCGTTGCTCTTCTCGGCGATCTGCTGGATCAGTTCGTATCCGTGCATCGGACGTTCCTCGAGCAGCAGGAGGATTGCAGCGCGCACGTCCCCGCGACGCCCTCGCCCTCCCCGACCGCGACCTCGACCGAAATCTGCGTTCGGCCCGAAACCACCGGGACCGAAACCGGGGCGCATGCCTTCCGGTCCCCGTCCGAACGGCCCACCGGCACCGTGCCTGCTCCGTTCACCGTGACCTCTCCTGCCGCGGCCGCGCTCTCGTGGACCGTGATCGTCCGACGGGCCGCGGTCCTCACTCTGCGCGACCCACATCTGGAACGGCGCGCCACGCATGTGTCGACGTGCTCCTGCGCGACGTCCGAATTCGTGTGCGAATCCTTCGATTGCGTAATTCATGTCTTGCTCCTTCGTATCGATTGACATGTCGACGATATATCGACAATAGATCTTTGGCAAGGTCCAGAGGCAACCTCCACGTTTCCCGACTGCGAGGAACGCGCCCCGGACGGCTCACGCTCGCTAGGATGACGCGGTCGGTACGAGCTCTCGTCCAACAGACCGAAACAGCGGCCGGCTCTACCGCGCTCGCGCAACCGCGCTCGCGCACCAACGAGGGAGGCCGTGTGGCCGGATCGACGAGGCGACGCGTGACCGTCGTGCTCGGATGCGTCCTCGTCATCGTCCTGCTCGCCGGCTCCAACGTTCTCGGCCAACGAACCTCCGTACTGATCGACGACATCGCACAGCTCGCGGGAGGTATCACGGCGACGATCGTCTGCTGGCGGACGGCGTCGAGAAGAACGGGCACCGAACGGCAGTGGCGCGTTCTGATGGCCGCCGGAATGGCCTGCTGGAGTGCAGGCATGGCGGTCTGGGCCTTCTATCGATCCGTTCTCGGCATGCCGCTGCCGACCGCGTCCGTCGCCGACGTCGGATTCTTTCTCTTCCCGATCCTCGCCGTGCCTGCCCTGCTGGCCTTCGTCGGCCCGTCGCCCTGGCGGGCTGCCTCGAGTGCACGCCATGTCTGGGTGATGTCGTTGCTCGACGGGGCCGTCGTCGTCGGGTCGCTCTTCGTTCTCTCCTGGGCAACCGTGCTCGGCGCGGTCGTGCATTCGTCGGAATCCGAATCGATCGAGTTCCTGGTGGCGATCATGTACCCCATCACCGACCTGGTACTCGTGGCCATGATCGTGCTGCTCGCCGTGATCCCGAGGATCGCCGCGCGATATCGGACGCAGCTCACCCTGCTCGGCGCCGGAATCCTGATGATGGCGATATCCGACAGCATCTATGCGTATCTCGTCGCCACCGGTGCGGACTTCATGCCGGTTCTGACCGACGGCGGATTCATCGCAGGCACAGCGCTCATCGCCCTCGCGGCCGCTGCCCCGAGGACCGTGGACGACAACCCGGCACCGCGTGACTCGTCGACACACGGCTCGTCGCTGTACGGATCGCAGCCCACCGAGTCGGACTGCACCGAGGCCGTCACCGGCGCGAGAACGCAATTGCTGTTGCCGTACGCACTCATGGGTGCGATCGGGATCGTGTTGGCGATACTGCGTGTGCAGACCGGGGAGCTGGACTCGACCGTGGTGGTACTCGGGGTTGCAGTGGTGTTGCTCTCACTCGTTCGCCAGGTGATCACCCTGGTTCAGAACGACAATCTGCTGCGCAGCCTGACTCGGGCGCAGGCCGAGTTGACGTACCGCGCGCATCACGACGGGCTGACCGGATTGCTCAACCGGTCGTCGTTCGACGAGCACCTTCGAGCGGCGGTGCACGACGCCCGAGCGGGCCGGGGCCGCGCCGTCCTGCTCCTGATCGACCTCGACGACTTCAAGAGCGTCAACGACAGATTCGGACATGGTGGCGGCGACCGACTACTGATCGAACTTGCACGCCGCCTCGACCGATGCGTCGTGGACGGAGTAGTGGCGCGCTTCGGCGGCGACGAGTTCACCGCCCTGGTGTACGCCGACCTCGATGCCGGTCGCGCGACGGCGGTCCGCATCGCCGAGACGATGCGGACCGCCCACGAGATCGACGGCCATTCGGTGTCGGTCGGCGTGTGCGTGGGCGTGGTGCAGATCGGTCAGCTCGACCGCACACCCCACGACACCACGACCGTGGCCGGCTCCGACACCGCCGACGAGGACGAGCTGATGCGGCTGGCCGATCGAGCGATGTACGAGGCCAAACGCGAGGGCAAGGCCGGCATCTACGCCTACGACACCGCGGGTGCACTCACCGCGGTGCCGAGCACCTCCGATCAGGCGACCCTGGGGACCAGGCCGAAAATGGTTGCAGGTGAACCGGATCCGGCTCGGTTGATCGGGCCGCCGACCAGAACGTAGGCACCCGTGGTCGGAATCGACTCCAGATTGGTCAGGTTCTCCAGGCTGATCCGACGCCGGTCGTAGAGCTTGACCGACACCGGATAGGTGTCGTCGTTGCCCAGATCGGGCCCGAAGGTGTCGGTGCCGAGGGCACCTCTTTCGGCTAGCCTGCCCGTGTCGATCAACCACTGTGCTGCCTCCGGAGAGAACCCGGGTTGGTGCGTCACACCGTCCGCGTCCGCGTTGGCGTACGCATCGGTCCCCCAGCGTGACGCCCATCCGGTCCACAGAACGACAGCCGCCCCTGGTGGAATGGCACCGTTGACTGCTTCCCAGTTCTGCAGGTCGGCCACGGTTACGGCGTAGTCGGCGTCGGCCGCCGCCCGATCACGAATGTCGATCTTCACCGCGGGCAGAAACAGATCCTCCGGATCGAGCTGGTCGGCGGTCAGGCCACCTTCCTGGAAGTGCGCGGGTGCGCCCCAGTGCGTGCCGGTGTGCTCGCCCTCCTTGACGTACTGGAGGTAGAAGCCGTCGTCTGCGACGGTGAACGCCGTCTCTAGCGAGAATTCGGGATCGCCGGGAAAGATAGGGGTGAGCGCCGGATCGTTGATGTGCGACAGGGACACGATTCGTAGCAGTCGATCCAACGGAACGACCGGTGTCGGTGGCTGCGCCGAGCCGGTACCGGGCAGGGCGTCGGCGGTGGCAGGTGCGGCCAGACGGGCACCGATCACCACTGCCAAACCTGTTGTCGCACGGCGAAAGAGCTGCCTTCTCTTCATGTCCCCGACCCACCTTTCATCGGCGCCCCGTGCGCCGCCCCGAGGCAACCCTAGGCCACGTCGAGCCGGGACGGCGGAATCAGCCGATTCGAATCGGGTCTATCTGGACCCGCACTCCGCCGCCGAGTTTCTTGGCACTGCGCGATGCCTGCGCGGTGGCCAGTGCCCGCGCCAACGCCGCCCCGGTGCTGCGCGGCACGCGTATCAACAACCGCTGCACATCACCGGGAAGTGCGTCCTCACCACCGCCCGCCGGTGCCCGTTGGCCGTCCGGCAGATCGACCGGACCGAGTATTTCCACCGACTCGGGCAGATCTGCGCTCTCGACCAGCGCGGAGATCGCATCGGTGGTTCCGTCGACGGCCGCAACGTGCACGGCGGGCGGGAACCGTACCTCCACTCGTTCGTCCAACTGACTTCTGGCGTGCCACAGCGGGTCCCAGCGAACCAGTGCCTGCACAGTGGGTATCTCGGACTCGGCGACGACGACCACTCGGCCGCCTGCCGTGCCCGGCCGAACCAAAGCGGCGGCGGTCATCCACCGACGCAGTGTCTCCTCGGCCGCGCGCAGGTCTGCCCGGCCGAGCAGGGCCCAGCCGTCCAGCAAGAGAGCCGCACCGTATCCACCGTCGACCGTCGGCTCGGCACCGACGGTGGACACGACGAGACCGGCACCGGGTCGGACGGCGTCGAGCACGGCGGCGCCTCCCGAGTTGTGAACCGGTACACCGGGAAATGCCCGTCCGAGTTCCTCGGCGGTGCGGCCCGCGCCGATCACGACCGCACGCAGGTTGCGCGATCCGCATACCGTGCACCGATGCGCGGTGTCTGCGATGCCGCACCACGAGCACGTCGGACTCCCTGCTCCGTCGCTCCCCGGGGCCGACGGCAGCGCCAACGGACCGTTGCACCGGCGACACCGAGCCGGATGTCGACACTTCGCGCACGCCAGTGACGGCACATAGCCCCCGCGCGGAACCTGAACCAGCACAGGCGAATCGGCCTTCAGCGCGGCCCGCGCCGCCTCGAACGCGATCGCGGGCAACCGGGCGACACGGGCTGCCGGATCCCGCGCGAGCGCATGGTCCGAGTCGGCCAAGGCCACCACGTGGGGTTGACGCTCACGGACAAGCTCACGTGGAGCCACCAGGTCGTGTGCCCAACCGGAATCCACGAGAGCTTCCGCCTCCGCAGTCCGCGCATGTCCGCCGATGACCACCGCGGCTGCGGAGACGTGCGCTCGCAGCAACGCCACTTCTCGGGCATGCGGATACGGCGAACGGGGCTCGGCGAAACTGTCGTCACCGTCGTCCCAGATGGCGATCATGCCGAGAGTAAACACCGGAGCGAACACGGCGCTTCGTGTCCCCACCACGACGACCGGGCCCGATCGCAGACCACGCAACCATTGCCGATACCGCTTCGCCGGGCCCAAACCGGCCGACAGCGCCACCACCCGGTCGGCACCGAGCAGAGCCGTACAGGCCGTCTCCAGACGATCGAGGTCTCGCTGATCGGGCACCACGACCACCGCAGACCGACCGCCGGCCACGGTCACGGCGGCGGCCTCCGCCAACCGCATCGGCCACAGCTCACCGGGCAACGCCTGCCATACCGCGCGCGGTACGCGTCCCGACGCCAACGCCTCGAGGAAGTTCGAGCCGTGGGTGTAGGCCGACCAGGCTGCCCGGTCGATGTCCGGCTCGGCCGGGGGCTCGACGGCGGGTGTCTGTTCCGCCTCGACTCGGGCGTGGCGAGCCGGGATCGCCAGCCGCAGCACGTCCGCCCTGGTCCCGGCGTATCGATCGGCCACCGCCGCGGCCAGTTCAGCGATCTCCGGAGTCAGAACCTGCTCCGCGGACACCACCCGATCGAGCCAGCCGAGCTTGCCGGAATGCTCGGTCTCGGCCAGTCTGGCCAGCACGAAACCGTCGACCAGCCGGCCCGCGAACCGCACCCGAACTCGGACACCCGGCTGAGCATCATTGCTCACCTCTTCGGGCACGAGGTAGTCGAACTCGCGGTCGAGATGCGGCAGCGGCAACATCGGAAGAATGCGCGCGATCGGGAGATCCGACGCCGCCACCCGCGCTACGCCCGCCACCGCACCTCCTCCTCGATTCTCACCCCACACTCGATGTCGGAGCACCGAGTCGGTGCGAGCAGGGTACGTGCAGAACGGTCGAAACCGAACTCAGAGTCCGGCAGCCTCCCGGAGCTTGCCGGCGCGGTCGGTGGACTCCCACGGAAGATCGATGTCGGTGCGGCCGAAGTGACCGTACGCCGCGGTGGGCGCGTAGATCGGTCGCAGCAGGTCCAGATCACGAATGATGGCACCGGGACGCAGGTCGAACACCTCGCTGATCGCCGCCTGAATGCGCGCGGGATCGGTCTTCTCGGTGCCGAACGTCTCGACGAACAACCCGACCGGTGCCGCCTTGCCGATGGCGTACGCCACCTGGACCTCGATGCGATCGGCGAGACCGGCAGCAACAGCGTTCTTCGCGACCCAGCGCATCGCGTACGCAGCACTGCGGTCCACCTTGGACGGGTCCTTGCCGGAGAACGCACCGCCACCGTGCCGTGCCATGCCGCCGTAGGTGTCGACGATGATCTTGCGGCCGGTCAGTCCGGCGTCGCCCATCGGTCCACCGAGGACGAACTTTCCGGTGGGATTGACCAACAGACGCACGTTGGACGTGTCCAGTGTCGGCACGTCCAACTCGGCGAGCACCGAGCCCAGCACCTTCTCCCGAATGTCGGGGGTGAGCAGGTTGTCGAGATCGATGTCGGCTGCGTGCTGAGTCGAGATCACGACGGTGTCGAGGCGAACGGCATTGTCACCGTCGTATTCGATCGTCACCTGCGTCTTGCCGTCCGGACGCAGGTACGGCAGCACTCCGCTCTTGCGGACCTCGGTCAGTCGCCGAGAGAGCCGGTGCGCCAACGCGATCGGCAGCGGCATCAGCTCGGGGGTGTCGGTGTTGGCGTAGCCGAACATCAACCCCTGATCCCCCGCGCCCTGACGGTCGATCTCGTCGTCGGACAGTCCCTCGACTCGGGCCTCGTGCGAGTGATCGACGCCCTGAGCGATCTCGGGAGACTGCGCGCCGATCGCGACGTTGACACCGCACGAATTTCCGTCGAACCCCTTGGCCGACGAGTCGTACCCGATCTCGAGCACCTTCTCGCGCACGATCTTGGGGATGTCGGCGTATGCGGTGGTGTTGACCTCACCCGCGACATGCACCTGGCCGGTCGTGACCAGAGTCTCCACGGCCACACGGGCACGCGGATCCTCCGTCAGCAGAGCATCGAGAATGGAATCGCTGATGGCGTCACAGATCTTGTCGGGGTGACCCTCTGTGACGGACTCGCTGGTGAAAAGCCGACTACCGGACTTGCTCACGGACTTCCTCTCGACGCATGTTCCTGCCCGACCCGACGCCTCGCGCCGGTCGGGCACTCCACGAAAATTGACGTTCCTTCGGTGTTATCGCCCCTGCCGGAGCCGCGCAAACCTCTACGGCACTACACGTGGTGCCCAGCACGGTAGCCGGTACGACATCGATCGTGCACTCTCGGCATCGTCACGAATTCGACCTCGGTCGAGTACTCCGCGCATCGAGCATCTGCGCCACAGAATCCAGCACGCGGCTCGCGAGGAGTGCTTTCGAGCCCTCGCCGAGCGCCGCTTCGGAACCGTCGGAACCGAGCAGCCAGCCGTCGTTGTGGTCGACCTCGAACGCCTTGCCGTCCCCGACGGCGTTGACCACGAGCAGGTCGCAGCCCTTGCGTTCGAGCTTGGCCCGCGCGTACGTCAGCACGTCTCCGTTCGCGTCCCCGGTCTCGGCGGCGAATCCGACGATGACCGTCGACGGTTCGAGCTCACCGTCGCGGCGAGCCGATACGAGGCCGGCGAGTATGTCGTCGTTGCGGACCAGCGGGATCGACGACGGTTCGTCGGCCCCCTTCTTGATCTTGCTGCCCGCGATGGATTCGGGGCGGAAGTCGGCGACCGCGGCCGCCATCACCACGGCGTCGACACCGACGGCAAGTTTGCGAACGGCCTCCTGCATGTCCGACGCCGTCTTGACGTGCACCACCTCGACCGCGGCCGGGGCGTCGAGGTCGCTGGTGTACCCGGCGACCAACGTCACCTGGGCTCCGCGTTGCGCTGCCACTCGCGCAAGCGCATATCCCTGCTTGCCCGAGCTTCGGTTGCCCAGAAAACGAACCGGATCGAGAGGCTCGCGAGTGCCCCCGGCAGAGACCAGAACACGGCGTCCTTCGAGATCTCGAGGGAGCGCATCCCCTCGCTCGGTCACCAGCATGGAGAGCGCGAAGATCTCGTCCGGCTCCGGTAGCCGACCCGACCCGGTGTCTCGCCCGGTCAGACGCCCCGATGCCGGTTCGATCACGTGTGTTCCGCGAGAACGAAGGGTCCCGACGTTGGCGACCGTCGCGGGGTGCTCCCACATCTCGGTGTGCATCGCCGGGGCCAGGACCACCGGGCACCGCGCCGTGAGCAGGGTGGCCGTCAGAAGATCGTCCGCACGTCCCCCGGCGATGCGGGCCATGAGGTCCGCGGTGGCGGGGGCGACGACGACGAGGTCTGCCTCCTGACCCAGTCGCACATGCGGGACCTCTGGCACGTCCGCGAAGACGCCGGTGTGTACCGGTTGGCCGGACAACGCCTCGAATGTCGCGCGCCCGACGAACTCCAGGGCGGATGCGGTCGGGATCACCCGGACCTGGTGCCCGCTCTCGGTGAAACTGCGGATGAGCGAACAACTCTTGTAGGCGGCGATACCTCCGCCGACTCCGACGACAACGTGCAAGTCAGATGTCCTCTGTGAGGTTCTTATTCGCCTTCGGTGTGCTCGAGCAGGTCTGCGTGGATCTCGCGGAGAGCGATCGACAGCGGCTTCTCCTGCAGACCCGGCTCGACCAGCGGTCCCACGTACTCGAGGATGCCGTCACCGAGCTGGTTGTAGTAGTCGTTGATCTGGCGGGCACGCTTGGCTGCGTAGATCACGAGGGCGTACTTGGACGAGGTGCGGGCGAGCAGCTCGTCGATGGGCGGATTGGTGATGCCGAGCGGCGTGTCGTAGGCCGGCAGAGCGCTGCGTCCGTCGAAGTCGGAAACGGCCGCTGAAATGCTGCTCACTGATGATCTCCTGAAATTGCATCGTTGGTGCTACGAACTAGCTGGTCGGGGCCTCGTGCGCCGTGAAAATGGTCAGCTGTTGCCGACCGACGACCTACCGACCAACAAGGATACCAACTGTTCGCACGAATGGTCGACATCGGTATTGACAACCACCGTGTCGAACTCGTCCTGTGCGGCCAGTTCCACCCGTGCGGTCTCCAATCTCCGGGCGGTGGCCGCGCTCTCCTCGGTCGCGCGCCCGACCAGACGAGAGACGAGGTCGTCCCACGTCGGTGGAGCCATGAACACCAGCATCGCCTCGGGCTTGGACACCCGCACGGCACGGGCACCGGCCAGATCGAGCTCGAGCAACACTGGGCTACCCGCCTCCAGCGCGGCCTCCACCGGTGCGGCCGGAGTCCCCGACCGCTGCAGACCTCCGTGAATGCTCGCCCACTCGAGCAACTCGTCGTCGGCGATCATCCGATCGAACTCATCGGCCGACACGAAGTGGTAATCCTGACCGTCCACCTCACCGGGCCGCGGTGCTCGCGTCGTGACCGACACGCTGAACACCAACTCGGGCAGCGCAGCACGCACGAGCCGAACGACACTGGACTTGCCGACGCCGGAGGGGCCGGACAACACCACCAACCGGCCGCGCTCGATCTCCGGGACCGATGTCGCCGCAGTGTCACTCACCGTCGTCAGGCCTCGAAATCGAACTTCGTCAACAGCGCCTTGCGCTGCCGATCTCCGAGACCGCGCAGTCGACGGGTGGGCGCGATCTCCAATTCCGTCATCAGCTCCGCGGCCTTGACCTTGCCCACCTTCGGCAGGGCCTCGAGCAACGCGGAGACCTTCATCTTTCCGAGAATCTCGTCCGTCTCGGCATCTGTGAGCACCTGCTTGAGATCGGTGCCGCCGCGCTTGAGGCGCTCCTTGAGCTCGGCGCGCGCCTTCCTGGCGATCGCTGCCTTCTCGAGGGCAGCGGCACGCTGCTCGGGCGTCAACTGGGGAAGGGCCACTGTCGGTTCCTCCGTCTTCTCGTTCTGGGCGATACGACGTGCACGATCACTGTCGGCACGTCGACCATCGATGTTCCACTGCCACGGACGACGTTCATCGGCGCTCCGCACCGGCGATCCGCACTGTTCGTCGGCAGCGCTAGCGACCGTACCGACGACTGCCGCTCACCGCTAACCCGCCCCCGAATGCCGGAGCGCGGCAGCGTCGACTATGCGAGACCGGCTTCGATCTCGTCGCGCAACCGCGTCGCTGCGTCGCGCAATGCCGTCACCGACGGGCCTGCCGCCAGGACACCCCGAGAGGAGTTGGGAAGCAACAGCTCACGCGAATCGCGGAAGATCTCCGCAAGATCTGCAACCGTTGCTCCCTGCGCTCCCAGACCCGGCGCGAGGATGGGTCCGGTGTAGTTCGACAGGTCGAGACCGTGATCACGAGTGGCACCGACGACCAAGCCCACCGTGTCGGCGTCGACGCGGTTGCGCTTCCCCGCCGCGTCGACGATCGACTGAGCCACCGACTCGCCGTCCGAGGTCGCCGCCTGCTGCAGGGCCGAGCCCTCCGCATTCGAGGTCCGAGCCAGCACGAACAGACCGCGCCGGTGTCGCACCGCTCGATCGACGGTATCCCCCAGTGAATCGAAGCCCAGGTACGGCGACACCGTCACTGCATCCGAGGACAACGGAGAATCGGGTTCCAGCCAGGCCTGCGCGTACGCATCCATCGTGGTTCCGATGTCGCCGCGCTTCGCATCGGAGATCACCAGGGTGCCCGCATCCCGAAGAACACTCACAGTGCGTTCGAGCACCGCATACCCGGCAGATCCGTACGCCTCGAAGAACGCCACCTGAGGCTTGACGATGGCCACCTCGCCGACGTACGCCTCGACGCACAGCTCGGCGAACACCTCGAGACCGTCCGCCGAGCGAGGCAGGTCCCACGCCGCGAGCAGCGCCGGGTGCGGATCGATTCCGACGCACAGTCGACCACGGGCCGCAACCGCGGCGCGCAACCGATCCGACCAGGTGTGATGGCTCACTCCACTCCCAGCCCCTGCTTCAGACCGGCGTGCAGGTCCTGCAACGAGCGAACACCGATTCCTCCGGCGATGCCGGCTTCGATGCCCTGCACCGCTGCCGATGCACCCTGCACCGTGGTGATGCACGGAATGTTCTGCGCCACTGCCGCGCTGCGGATCTCGTACCCGTCGACGCGGGGGCCGGAGTTGCCGTACGGGGTGTTGATCACCATGGCGATGTCACCGGCGAGAATCCGGTCGACGATGGTCCGCTCCCCTGCGGGCACGTCCTCACCGGACTGCTTGTAGACCTGCTCGCATTTGATTCCGTTGCGCCGCAACACATCTGCGGTTCCTTCGGTCGCCAAGATCGTGAAGCCCAGATCCGCCAGTCGCTTCACCGGGAAGATCAGTGATCGCTTGTCCTTGTTGGCCACCGATACGAACACCGCGCCACCCGCAGGCAACGAGCCGTACGCGGCAGTCTGACTCTTGGCGAACGCGGTACCGAAATCGAAGTCGATTCCCATCACCTCACCGGTGGACTTCATCTCCGGGCTCAGCAAGGTGTCCACTCCGGTCCCGTCCGCGCGGCGGAACCGGTTGAAGGGCAACACCGCTTCCTTGACGGCGATCGGGGATCCGGCCGGGACGGTGCCACCGTCTCCGGTCTCGGGCAGGATTCCCGCGGTCCGGAGTTCGGCGATGCTCTCCCCGAGCATGACGCGAGCGCAGGCCTTCGCGAGCTGCACTGCCGTCGCCTTGGACACGAACGGAACCGTGCGGCTCGCGCGAGGATTGGCTTCGAGGACGTACAGGATGTCGTCCTTGAGTGCGTACTGCACGTTGAGCAGACCGCGTACGCCGATGCCCTTCGCGAGCGCCTCGGTGGACCGTCGGACGTTCTCGATGTCGGTCTTGCCCAGCGTGATCGGCGGCAACGCACAGGCCGAGTCGCCGGAGTGGATACCGGCCTCCTCGATGTGTTCCATGATGCCGCCGATGTAGACCTCGGTGCCGTCGCACAGTGCGTCGACGTCGATTTCGACTGCGTCTTCGAGGAACCGGTCGACCAGCACCGGACGGTCGTCCGAGATCTCCGTCGCGTTGGAGATGTACGTGGCCAGCGATGCCTCGTCGTACACGATCTCCATGCCGCGTCCGCCGAGCACGTAGGACGGGCGCACCAGCACCGGGTAACCGATTCCGGCGGCGATCTCACGGGCTCCGTCGAACGTCGTTGCTGTGCCGTACTTCGCTGCCGGCAATCCGGCTGCGTCGAGCACCTTGCCGAACTCGCCCCGGTCCTCGGCGAGATCGATGGCCTCGGGCGACGTTCCGACGATCGGGACACCCGCGGCCTTCAGTCGCTTGGCCAGTCCGAGCGGGGTCTGACCGCCGAGCTGGACGATGACGCCCCGCACCGTGCCCGACGCGGCCTCGGCCCGGTACACCTCGAGGACGTCCTCGAAGGTCAGTGGCTCGAAGTACAGGCGGTCGGCGGTGTCGTAGTCGGTGGAGACGGTTTCCGGGTTGCAGTTGACCATCACCGTCTCGTACCCGGCCTCAGACAGTGTCTGCGCCGCGTGCACACAGCTGTAGTCGAATTCGATGCCCTGACCGATGCGGTTGGGACCCGAGCCCAGGATGAGCACCTTGGGGCGGTCCGGCTGCGGGGCCACCTCGGATTCGGCGTCGGGGTCGAGTTCGTAGGTGCCGTAGTGGTAAGGCGTCTTGGCCTCGAACTCTGCGGCGCAGGTGTCGACCGTCTTGTAGACCGGATGCACACCGAGCTCGGTACGCAGCGCACGCACACCGTCCTCACCGCCGAGTTCGGGACGCAGAGCGGCGATCTGGCGGTCGGACAGTCCGTGGTACTTCGCCTGACGCAGCAGCGCCTCGTCGAATTCGGCCGCCTCGCGGACCTGGACGCCGAGTTCGTGGATCTGCTGGAACTGATCGAGGAACCAGGGGTCGATCTTGGTGGCCTCGAAGAGCTGCTCGAGGGTGGCGCCCATCGCGAAGGCCTTCTCGATCCCGTACATCCGACCGTCCTGAGGAACGGACAGGTCCTTCAGCAGAGCGTCGAGGCTCTCGGCCTCGACCTCGGGGCCGGTCCAGTACCCCGCGCGCTTGGTTTCGAGCGAGCGCATCACCTTGCCGAATGCCTCGGTGAAGTTGCGGCCGATGGACATCGCCTCACCGACGGACTTCATCGTCGTGGTCAGCGTGCCGTCGGCACCGGGGAACTTCTCGAACGCGAACCGCGGTGCCTTGACGACCACGTAGTCCAGGGTCGGCTCGAAGCAGGCCGGGGTCTCGCGGGTGATGTCGTTGACGATCTCGTCGAGGGTGTAGCCGATGGCCAGCTTGGCGGCCATCTTCGCGATCGGGTAACCGGTTGCCTTCGATGCCAGTGCCGACGAGCGCGACACGCGGGGGTTCATCTCGATGACGACGAGGCGGCCGTCCGCAGGATCCATCGCGAACTGGATGTTGCAGCCACCGGTGTCGACGCCCACCTCACGCAGGATGTCGATGGAGAGGTCGCGCATCTTCTGGTACTCGCGGTCGGTCAGCGTCATGGCCGGGGCGACGGTCACCGAGTCGCCGGTGTGCACGCCAACTGGGTCCACGTTCTCGATGGAGCACACGATGACCACATTGTCGCGGCCGTCGCGCATGAGCTCGAGCTCGTATTCCTTCCAGCCGAGGATGGACTCCTCGATGAGGACGTTCGCCGTGGGCGAGGCGGCCAGCCCGCCGCCGGCGATCCGGGTCAGATCCTCGTCGTTGTATGCCAGTCCCGAACCCAGACCACCCATCGTGAACGACGGCCGGACGACAACCGGGAAGCCGAGCTCGGCAACGGTCGCACGGACCTCGTCCATCGTGTAGCAGACGGCCGACTTGGCGGATTCGCCACCGACCTTGGCCACGATGTCCTTGAACTTCTGGCGATCCTCGCCGCGCTGGATGGCGTCGAAGTCGGCACCGATCAGCTCGACGCCGTACTTGGTGAGAATGCCCTGATCGTGCAGTGCGACAGCGGCATTGAGTGCTGTCTGCCCACCGAGCGTGGCGAGCACGGCCTGGATGGGGTGACCCTGATCGGCCTCGCGGGCGAAGATCTTCTCGATGAATTCCGCGGTGATCGGCTCGACGTAGGTGGCGTCGGCGAACTCGGGGTCGGTCATGATCGTCGCGGGGTTGGAGTTGACGAGGCTGACGCGCAGTCCCTCCTCGCGCAGCACTCGGCAGGCCTGGGTGCCGGAGTAGTCGAACTCACAGGCCTGACCGATGACGATCGGGCCGGATCCGATGACCAGGACGTGGTTCAGGTCTGTGCGGCGTGGCATTACTTCTTCTCCTGAAGGACGCTGGTGAAACGGTCGAAGAGGTAGGCGGCGTCGTGTGGACCGGCCGCGGCCTCGGGGTGGTACTGCACGGAGAAGGCGCTTCCACTGATCAGTTCGACGCCTTCGACGGTGCCGTCGTTGGCGCAGGTGTGGCTGATCCGGGCGCGGCCGAAGTCGGTGTCGAACTCCTCGCCCGCTTCGCCCTCGAGTGCGAATCCGTGGTTCTGCGCGGTGATCGCGATGCGTCCGGTGGTGTGCTCGATGACCGGGATGTTGATGCCGCGGTGTCCGAACTTCATCTTGTAGGTGCCACGGCCCAGTGCCCGCCCGAAGATCTGATTTCCGAAGCAGATACCGAACAGCGGCAGCTCACGTTCGAGTACCTGCCTGGTCAACGCGACGCTGGTGTCCGCCGTGGCCGGGTCGCCCGGTCCGTTGGAGAGGAAGACACCGTCCGGGTTCAGTTCCAGAACCTGCTCGATGGTGGTGTTCGACGGCACCACGTGCACGCGGATACCGCGCTCGGCGAACATCCGCGGAGTGTTGGTCTTGATACCGAGATCGACTGCGACGACGGTGAACCGAGCATCACCGGACGGCTCGATGGTGTAGCCGGCTCCGGTGGTCACTTCACCGGCGAGGTCGGCACCGAGCATGGACGGCTGACCGACCACCTGCTCTAGCATCTCCTCCGAGGTGCCGAGCGCGTCGCCGGAGAACACTCCCGCTCGCATCGAGCCGCGGGTGCGCAGGTGCCGTACCAGGGCGCGTGTGTCGATTCCGGCGATGCCCACCACGTTCTGGGCCTCGAGCTGATCCTGCAGAGTTCCGGTCGAGCGCCAACTCGAGGTGCGGCGCGCCGGATCTCGCACGACGTAGCCGGCGACCCAGATCTTGTTCGGATCCTGGGCGCTGGCGGCTTCACCGTCCTCTTGGTTCCAGCCGGTGTTACCGATCTGCGGCGCGGTCGCGACGACGATCTGTCGGTGATAGCTCGGGTCGGTGAGGGTCTCCTGGTACCCGGTCATTCCGGTGCAGAACACGGCCTCCCCGAGGGTGCGCCCCTGTGCGCCGAAAGTGGTGCCGCGGAATGTCCGGCCGTCCTCCAGAACAAGAACTGCGCTGCTCACGCGGTTTCCTCCTTGGTTTCTCCGGTGGAACTCGCTGTCCACACCGGGTAGATCTGCTTGTCGTCGGCCCGGAAGCCGGTGTCTATCTCGGTCCCCGTCGGGAGCTCCCAGCGAATGACCAGGAGCCCGTCCTTGGTCATGACCTTGCCCGCCAACCCGCGTTCGGTGCGAATCGCGCGGATCGATTCCGCCGGAATCCAGATGGGAGATTCACCGTCTCGATCGAGCAGAATGCCCTTCTCGTATCGCGACAGTTCACCGGTGGCGCGGTGGCCGATGTCGCCGACGGCGATGCGGTCCTGCCAGCTCGGCGCGATGGTGCTGCCGACGTACAGGCCGGTGCTGGGCTCGATGTGAGTGGCACCCAGGTTCTCGGGCACGGCGGGGAAGTCACCGATTCGCTCTTCCTGGCGCTTCTGCCGTCCTCGCCAACCCCAGAAGATCAGCGCGATCATCAGCGCCCAGAACAGGATGAACCCGATGACGATGAGAACTCTGTCCACGGCTCTACTCCCCTGCCCTGTTCGCCACTGAACCTCTGTTTGCTACTGCGCCGTCGCGGACGGTGATTCGTCCGCGCAACACGGTCGTGGTCACCCTCGAGGAGAAGGTCATGTCCTCGAACGGCGTGTTGTGCGCGACGCTGGCCAGCTTCTTGCCCGAGACGGTCCAACTCGCATTCGGGTCCACCAGCGTGAGGTTGGCGATCTCGCCGACCTCGATGGGCCGTCCCTGATCGGCCAATCCGACGATCTGGGCGGGACGCTCGCTCATCACCCGCGCCACGCCGCGCCAATCGAGCAGTCCAGGAGTCACCATCGTGTCGACGACGATGGACAGTGCGGTTTCCAGCCCGAGCATCCCGGGACGGGCTATCGAGAACTCACAGCACTTGTCCTGTTCGGCATGCGGAGCATGATCGGTTGCCACACAATCGATCACACCGTCCGCGAGCCCTCGACGGAGGGCGTCGACATCGGACTTCTCGCGCAGTGGTGGATTCACTTTGTTGATCGCGTCGTACGTTTCCAGACGCGAATCGTCCAGCAACAGATGATGCGGGGTGACCTCGGCAGTGATCGAAATGCCCTGTCCACGAGCCCACTTCATCAACTCGACGGTGCCCGCGGTGGACGCATGGCAGATGTGCACCCGTGCACCCGCGTCTCGGGCGAGCAGGGCGTCGCGAGCGACGATCGATTCCTCGGCCGCGCGTGGCCAACCGGCCAGTCCGAGCCGCGCCGCGGTGGGCCCCTCGTGTGCGACGGCACCGACGGTGAGCCTGGGCTCCTCGGCGTGCTGAGCGATGAGAACACCGAGCGAACTGGAATACTCCAACGCCCGACGCATGATCAGTGGATCGTCGACGCAGTGGCCGTCGTCCGAGAACATCTTCACCCGGCCGATTCCCGCTGCCATCGTGGCCATCTCGGCGAGCTGCTTGCCCTTCAGACCGACGGTGATCGCACCGACCGGGTGGACGTCGACGAGGCCGACTTCCTGTCCCCGACGCCAGACGTGATCGGTGACCACCACCGAGTCGGCAACCGGATCGGTGTTCGCCATCGCGAACACCGCGGTGTAGCCGCCGAGAGCCGCTGCTGCCGAACCGGATTCGATCGTTTCGGTGTCCTCGCGGCCGGGCTCGCGCAGGTGCGTGTGCATGTCGACGAATCCGGGCAGCAGAATCTGGCCGCGGGCATCGACCACTTCGGCACCGTCGGCGTCGAGGTCCGAACCGATTCCGGCGATCTCTTCGCCGGTGATCAGAACGTCGGTTTCGGGGCCCTCGCCGAACAGCAGCACGCCGCGGAGTAGGACGGAGGTCGCAGGTGCGTTCACGACGCACCCCCGTCCGAACCGACCAGCAATCGGAACAGCACCGCCATCCGCACGTGAACTCCATTCGTAACCTGTTGCAGGACTGCAGTTTTCGGAGAATCGGCCACCGAGGACGCGATCTCCATACCGCGAAGCATCGGGCCCGGGTGCAGGACGACGGCGTGCTCGGGCAGCAGGTCGAGCCGGCGCTGCGAGAGCCCGTATGTGATCGAGTACTCACGAGCGGAGGGGAAGAACCCGCCGTTCATTCGCTCGGCCTGCACTCTGAGCATCAGCACCGCGTCCAGACCGGGCAGTTCGGCGTCGATGTCGTGCGAGACCCGCACCGGCCAGCCGGTCACTCCGACGGGCAGCAGGGTCGGTGGCGCGATCAGCACCACTTCGGCACCGAGCGTGGCCAGCAGGATCGCATTCGAGCGCGCCACCCGGCTGTGCAGGATGTCGCCGACGATCGCCACTCGACGGCCGGCGATGTCCCCGAGTCGTTGACGAACCGTCAGCGCGTCGAGCAGGGCCTGGGTGGGGTGTTCGTGCGTACCGTCGCCTGCGTTGATCACCGCCGGGCCGCCACCAGGAGTGGAGCCTGCGGAACGACCATCGAGGCCAGGAGTGGAGCCTGCGGAACGACCGTCGAGGCCAGTTCCCTGATCGGCGGTCCATTGTGCGATCTGGTGTGCAGCACCCGATGCCGGGTGTCGGACGATGAGGGCGTCGGCACCGGCGGCGCGCAACGTCATCGCGGTGTCGCGGAGCGACTCCCCCTTCGACACCGACGAGCTGCTGGCGCTGACGTTGATGACATCGGCGCTCATCCACTTGCCTGCGACCTCGAACGACACGCGGGTGCGCGTCGAGTTCTCGAAGAACACCGTCATGATGGTGCGCCCGCGCAGTGTCGGTAGTTTCTTGACCTCGCGGCCGAGAAGCGCCTGCTCGAACCGTTCGGCTTCGTCGAGTATCTCGGTGGCCGATTCGGCCGTCAGGTCGGCGACCGAGAGCAAGTGCTTCATCGAGCGGATCCTCCCTCGGACAGGCTGACGCCGTCACGGCCGTCGTGTTCGGAGAGCAGCACCGACACGTCCTCGGTGCGCGCTGTGGGGACGTTCTTGCCGACGTAGTCCGCACGAAGCGGAAGTTCGCGATGGCCGCGGTCGATGAGGACCGCCAGCTGCACCGCACGGGGGCGACCGAGGTCACGCAGTGCGTCGAGCGCGGACCGTACGGTTCGCCCGGAGAACAGTACGTCGTCGACGAGTACGACCAGTGCGTCGTCGACGCCGCCTGTGGGCACCGAGGTGCGCTCGAGTGGTCGGTGCGGCTTGTTCCGCAGATCGTCGCGGTAGAGAGTGATGTCGAGGGACCCGAGCGGAGGCCGCACGCCCGAAAATGCCTCGATACGTTCTGCGAGTCGTTCCGCCAGCGTGGTCCCACGCGTGGGGATGCCCAGTAGCACCACGCGCGGCGAGTCCGCGGCGTCGAGGGCCGTCTTCTCGATGATCTGATGGGCCATGCGGGAGATGGTGCGTCCCACATCGGCCGAGGACAGCAATTCGCGAACGGCGGGGTTCGCGGACGAGCTTTCGGGCGCAGGCAAACTACGACCTCCTTCTCCGCCTCTCTGGACGGATCGTTAAAGGATGTCTGACAACAACTGCGTAGAGCCTAGCAACGCTCTGCGAACCGAGACCAGCAGGCTCGCAGAGCGTTCGGTCACACGTGCGTCGACCGTGCGCTCACTGCTCGGCGTCGACCGACGCTTCACCGGACGCATCGGACTGCGTACGACTCGAGACGGCCGCGGCCGCGGCGCGTACCTGCGGCGCGACCAGGACGATCTGACCCAGCACGCCGTTGACGAAGCCGGGCGAATCGTCGGTGGACAGCTGTTTGGCCAGCTCGACGGCTTCGTCGACGGCGACGACCGGTGGGACGTCGGTGGCGTGGAACAACTCCCACACCGCAACGCGCAGGATGGCCCTGTCCACTGCAGGCAGACGAGTGAGCGTCCAGTCCTTGAGGTGATCGGCGATCACGCCGTCGAGGCGATCGAGATTCTCGGCTACGCCCTCGACCAAGGTCGAGGTGTATTCACTGACGGGAGCAATCGTGTCGTCGCCGCGTGCGAGTTCGATGCGCTCGGTGGTCAGGTTCACCGGGTCGACGTTGCGCGCCTCCGCCTCGAACAGAAAGTCCACCGCCCGCTTGCGGGCCTTGTGACGCGCACCCAGCTTCTTCGCACCGGGGGCACCGTTCTGCGAGGCGGAGGATGTCGACTTCTTCGATGACACGTTAGGAGTTCACACGCCCGAGGTAGTTTCCGTCACGTGAGTCGACCTTGAGCTTGTCGCCGGTGTTGATGAACAGCGGCACCGAGATCTCGGCTCCGGTCTCGAGGGTCGCCGGCTTGGTGCCGCCGGTGGAGCGATCGCCCTGCAGGCCGGGATCGGTGTGCTTGACCTCGAGCTCGACGGTGACGGGGAGCTCGACGTACAGCGGAACGCCCTCGTGCATGGCGACCTGAACGCGCAGGTTCTCGAGCAGGAAGCGTGCGCCGTCACCGACGGTGGCCTCACCGATCGAGAGCTGGTCGTATGTGTCGGCGTCCATGAACACGTAGTCGCTACCGTCGTGGTAGAGGTACGTCATGTCGCGGCGGTCGACCGTTGCGGTCTCGACCTTCACACCGGCGTTGAACGTCTTGTCGACGACCTTGCCCGAAAGCACGTTCTTGAGCTTGGTCCGCACGAATGCGGGTCCCTTACCGGGCTTGACGTGCTGGAATTCGATGATCGACCACAGCTGGTTCTCCAGGTTGAGAACCAGTCCGTTCTTGAAATCGCTGGTGGAAGCCACTTGCTTCGCGTCTCCTCAATCGTTTGTGCGCGTGACGCGCCGTCGGTCACGTGCGGGATTCGCTCCCGCCCGTGCGCTAGACGGACGTGAGTTCCTTGCTTGTCAGGGTGAGCAGTTCCGGACCCCCGTCGCGAACGACGAGTGTGTCCTCGATCCGAACGCCGCCGCGACCGGAGAAGTAGACACCCGGCTCGACGGTGACCGCTGCACCGCTCAGCAGTGTACCGGTGCTCGTCTTCGCGATTCCCGGCGCTTCGTGGATTTCCAGGCCGACGCCATGGCCGAGCCCGTGGAGGAAGTACTCCCCGTACCCTGCGTCCTCGATCACCGAGCGTGACGCGGCGTCGACCGAGGCGGTGGTCACTCCCGGTGCCAGGGCTTCGCGACCGGCAGTCTGCGACCGCTGCACCAGCTCGTACAGATCGCGCTGCCACTGCGCGGGAGTACCGATGACGAAGGTTCGAGTCATGTCCGAGTGGTAGCCGCCGACGAGTGCGCCGAAGTCGAGCTTGACGAAGTCGCCGTCGGCCAACACCGCATCGGTGGGCCGGTGGTGCGGGACCGCCGAGTTGGCTCCCGCAGCAACGATGGTCTCGAACGAGATCGCATCGGCACCGTGGTCGAGCATCGCCGATTCCAGCTCCCGGGCCACCTCACGCTCGGTCCGGCCTGCTCGGATACCGCCCCCACCGATCAATCGAGCCAGGGCCTCGTCGGCGGCGCGGCAGGCGTCCCGGAGCAACGCCACCTCGAACTCGTCCTTGACCATGCGCAACGACTCCACGACACCCGGTGCACGCACCAACTCCGCAGCATCGTCGAGCTCGGACCACGCGCGATGGGCGTCGACGGTCACCACATGACTCTCGAAACCGATTCGGCCGCCGCTACCCGACACGCCCGATCGAAGCAGGTGTATCGCCGACGCCCGGTCGATCTCGGCCCGAAGATCCGGCACCTGCTCGGCCACCTGGGTGACGTACCGACCGTCGGTGCAGATCACCGTCCGATCCTCGTCACCGGCCGAATCGGCCACCGAGACCAGTAGCGCGGCGTTGGACCCGGTGAATCCAGTCAGATATCGCACGTTGAGAAGATCGGTGATCAGCATCGAATCGAGTCCGTCGGCGACCAACAGTTCTCGCAGGGCACCACGACGGGCACCGAAATCGGCAGGCATGAGCCCGACATTACCGATCGCCCCACAGGCTCACCCTCCCCCGACCGGCTCGTCGAACTTGTGGGCCCCGACACACAAACTTCGACGTGCGGATATGCTGTGCCGCATGACTGGGTGGGCAGTGCGTGGCATAAGTATGGGATTGGTCAACGTCGTCGTTCGACTGCTGCTGGGGGCAGCAGTGTCGATGTGGCCGCTGAGCGGATCGGCACTGCGCTGGGTGGCATACGCCCTCGTGCTGCTCGTCATCATCGTGTGGGCCGGCATCGATGGAATCCGCGACCGGCGCAAGCATCCCGACCCCGAGGACGGCGAGGACCTCACCATGGTCTGGCTCAAAGCCGCTGTGGTCGGTGGACTCCTCGGTGGTCTCCTGAGCTGGATCGTCGACTTCTTCGTCGACTTCAGCCTGGGCCAGAACGGTCTGGTCTTCGAGCTCACGTCCGGAGCCGCGTTCACAATTCTCACCATCTTCATCGGTGCCAGCGTCGCGGTGTTCGTGGGACGACAGATCGTCAACCGCGAGGCCAAGAAGAAGTTGGCCACCTCGGACGCCGAACGCGCGCACGACCGCCAGCTGGTCAACGCCGGCCAGGAGAACCGTTCGGGTCAAGCAGAGGCGACGCGGACCGAACCCACGCGGACCGACACGCAGTGGGCTCCCGAGCACGGCGACGCCGACACCGAGGTGTTCTCGGCAGTGGAAGCGGACGGCAAGCCGCGGCTGGACAAGCGCGGCCGCCACGGCAGCGCCGACGGTTCCTGACTCCCCTACATCGACCTACGGGCGGTGATCGACGCTGTACGCGTCGATCACCGCCCGTTGTCGTCAGGCCCCGAGACGGGCCGACGGCGTCACAACATGATGGCCGACCCACCTGCGGCCGGGGCCTCGCGGCCGACCGCGGAGAATGCGGCGACGAGCAGTGCCGGATCCGGCCCCTCGAGACGGCCGGGCTTGGCCAGACCGTCCAGAACCACGAACCGCAGCAACCCGGCACGGTTCTTCTTGTCCGTCTGCATGCCCTTCAGCAGATCCGAGAACGCGTGCTCGTCGTAGGTGACCGGCAATCCGACCGATTCGAGAATCGAACGGTGGCGGTCGGCAGTGGCGTCGTCCAGGCGTCCGGCCAGACGTCCCAGCTCGGCCGCGAACACCAGACCGACCGACACCGCGGCGCCGTGACGCCACCGGTACTGCTCCCGCCGCTCGATGGCGTGCGCGAGCGTGTGCCCGTAGTTGAGAATCTCGCGCAGGTTCGACTCACGCAGATCTGCCGCCACGACCTTCGCCTTGACCTCGACCGAGCGCCGAATCAACTCCGGGAGCACGTCGCCGGTCGGATCCAGCGCCGCGGCAGGATCGGCTTCGATGATGTCCAGAATCTTCGGATCGGCGATGAATCCGGTCTTGATCACCTCGGCCAGGCCCGAGACGATCTCGTTCTTCGGCACGGTCTCCAGGGTCGCCAGATCGATCAACACGGCGGCCGGTTCGTGGAAGGAGCCGACGAGATTCTTGCCGGCATCGGTGTTGATGCCGGTCTTGCCGCCCACGGCCGCGTCGACCATGGCCAGCAGCGTCGTCGGAACGTGGACGATACGAACTCCGCGCATCCAGGTCGCGGCCACGAATCCGGCCAGGTCCGTCGCCGCGCCGCCGCCCAGACTGACGATGGCGTCGCTGCGAGTGAGACCGATTCGGCCGAGAACCTCCCAGCAGAACCCGGCCACGGCCAGATCCTTGCCGTCCTCGGCGTCCAGAATCTCGATGCGATGAGCGTCGATTCCCTTGTCCGCCAACGCCGCTCGCACCGCTTCCGCGGTCTCTGCCAGCGGAGGCTGGTGGAAGATCGCCACGGTGGCCGTTCCGGCGAGCTGGTCGACGAGATCCGTCAACAGACCTCGGCCGATGATCACCGGATACGGGTTGGCAGTCTCGACCTGGACGCGCACTGGCTCTGTCATCGAATCACCTTCATCTACTGGGGGTTTTTCTCGTTCGCATCGCGCCCGGGAACAGGGGCGATGGCGGTCAGCTTGGACACCAACTGGCCCACGACCCTAGCGGGGCTGCGACTGTCGGTACGCACGCGCACCGTGGCCACCGATCGATAGAGAGGTCGCCGATGGCGCATCAGTTCCTGGTACTTCGCACGCGGATCAGGACCGGCGAGCAACGGCCGAACCGTGTTCGCGCCGGTACGCCGAAGCCCTTCGGCCACACTGATTTCCAGGTACACCACGGTGTGACCGGACAGCAGGGCGCGGGTGGCGGGCGACAGCACAGCACCACCACCGAGGGAGACGATCCCGTCGTGCGAGGCCAGAGCACCCGCGACTATCCGCTCCTCGATCTGCCGAAAGGCCGGTTCCCCGTCGTGCGAGAAGATATCGGCGATCGTACGACCGGTGTCTCGCTCGATGGCCACATCGGTGTCGAACAGGTCCAGGTCGAGAGCCTGTGCCAGCCGCCGACCGATCGTCGACTTGCCTGCTCCCGGCGGTCCGACGAGGACCGCGTACGGGGTCATCGTGGAGGTCGGGCGGCGGTGCCCTTCACGTAGTGGTCGACGTTGCTCGTCGTCTCCGCCAGCGAGTCCCCACCGAACTTCTCCAACGCTGCCTGCGCGACGACCAGGGCGACCATCGTCTCGGCCACGACACCGGCAGCCGGAACAGCGCAGACGTCCGAGCGCTGATGAATGGCCACGGCCTCGTCGCCGGTCGTCATGTCGACCGTTGCCAACGCGCGCGGAACCGTCGAGATGGGCTTCATCGCCGCCCGCACTCGCAGGGCCTCACCATTGGTCATACCGCCCTCGATGCCGCCTGCCCGGTTGGTCGAGCGCAACACACCGTCCGGACCGGGCTTGATCTCGTCGTGAGCGACGCTTCCGCGTCGACGCGCGGTCTCGAAGCCGTCCCCGATCTCGACTCCCTTGATGGCCTGGATTCCCATCAGTGCCGCGGCGAGTCTTGCGTCGAGCTTGCGTTCTCCGGAGACGAAGGACCCGAGGCCGACGGGCAGACCGTGCACCACGACCTCGACGACGCCGCCGAGGGTGTCACCGTCCTTCTTCGCTGCTTCGATCTCGGCGATCATCGATTCTTCGGCGGCCTTGTCGAAGGCGCGCACCGGAGATGCGTCGATGGCGTCGAGGTCCGCGCCAGCGGGCGGCGGTCCGACATAGGGGTCGGATGCCCCGATGGAGATCACGTGGGACACGACATCCACTCCGAACGCCTGCTTCAGGAACAGGCGGGCGACGGTGCCGATGGCGACTCGGGCGGCTGTCTCACGCGCGCTGGCGCGTTCGAGCACCGGGCGAGCGTCGTCGAAGCCGTACTTGAGCATCCCGGAGTAGTCGGCGTGGCCGGGCCGCGGCCGCGTCAACGGGGAGTTGCGCGCGAGATCCGCGAGCACTGCCTCGTCGACGGGATCGGCCGACATCACCTGCTCCCACTTGGGCCACTCGGTGTTGCCGACCTCGATCGCGACCGGACCACCCATCGTGCGTCCGTGTCGGACTCCACCGGTGAGGGTCACTTTGTCGGCCTCGAACTTCATGCGGGCACCTCGGCCGTAACCGAGGCGACGGCGAGCGAGTTGAGAGGCAATGTCGTCCGAGGTCACCTCTACTCCCGCGACCATTCCTTCGAGAATGGCGACGAGAGCGGGTCCGTGGGATTCTCCGGCAGTTATCCAGCGCAGCACTCGAACATCTTTTCACGCCAGGGACGCCGCGGATGCCAGCAGGGTGGCCGCGCACATGGACGGGCCGTGCGGGATGCGGGCTCGCCTGTGCCCCAACGCCGCGGTGATCGACCCCACCACGGCAGTTGCCACCGGTGCCGACAGCGCGGCGATCGCCCATCCTCCCCCGCCGCCGACGCACGCGATCGAGCCGACCGACCAGGCGAGTTTGACGTCCCCCGCGCCGAACGCCGCGGGCGCGAGAAGGTGAACGACGAGGTAGATCGCGAACAACAGAGCACCGCCCAGCAGTGCCCCCGGCGAGCCGGTGAGAACGAGCGCGATCGTCACCACGAGCGCCCCGGGGACGGTCAAGGCGTTCGGCAACCGGCGTCGCTGCAGGTCGACCGCGCTGAGTGCGGCGAACCACCACGTCGTCACGCACAACGGAACCGCGTATTCGGTACCGCCGAATCGCCACCAGACCCATCCGGTACCGATCGCAGACAGCAGCGGCAGGAGCCGAGGACTCCATCGGACCAAACATCGGCGCATCGCCAGCCCCACAACGGCACCGACCACGACCGCACCACACACGACAATCATGAGCGAAGGGTGGCACCACGGCAGCGATCGACTGTGACGAAAGCCCAGGTGGAAGATTGCCCTGTGCACAACTCGAAACCTGTGGACAACTCGCGGCCCGTGGACTACTCCGGCCGGTGGACTACCGCCGGCTCGAACTCACAAAGCAGCGAACAGTGCGTCCCGCATTACCCCTCGCGGCGCGGGCCTGCCGGTGAACTGCTCCACCTGCCCGTACGCCTGATTGAGCAGCATCGACAATCCGCTGATGACGGTTCCACCGGCCGCGTCCACGGCAGTTGCCAGGGGCGTCGGCCAGGGATCGTAGATGGCGTCGAGGACCAGGGGTGCCTGGGCGAGATCCGACGCGATGTCGGCGGCCCCGGTCGCGGGCACGGTGCTGACGAGCACAGCGGACTCCGCTGCGACGGTGGCGAGCCGAGGGTCGGTCATGTCCACGAACTCCGCGCGCATCCCCGCGGCGACGGCGCAGTCCAGTGTGTCTCGGGCGCGGTCGGCCGATCGCGCGACGACAGTGACCGCAGTCGCTCCGAGTCCGGCCAGCGCCACGATCGCCGGCCTCGACGTTCCTCCTGCGCCGACCACCGTCACGGTGCGACCGGACAGGTCCTCGATTCCGGCGTCGCGCAGTGCGCCCACGATTCCGTCGACGTCCGTGCAATCGGCGCGCCAGCCCGACTCGGTGCGGACCAGGGTGTTCGCCGAGCCGGCCAGAACTGCCCGCGCGGTGCGCTCGGTCGCGTACGCCAGAGCCGCAACCTTGCCCGGCATGGTGACCGACACGCCGACCCATTCGGGGCCGAAACCGTCGAGCAGGCCGGGCAGCTGCTCACCGGTGCAGTCGATGCGCTCGTAGGTCCAGTCGGCGAGGCCGAGCGCGCGGTACGCGGCACAGTGCAGCACCGGCGACTTCGAGTGTTCGACAGGGCTTCCGAGTACAGCGGCGCGCACGTCAGCGGCCGCTGTCGAGGAAGCCACCCTCGACCTTGGTGATGTTGGCCAGGTGTTCCTCGTAGCTGCGGGTGAACAGGGTTTCGCCCGCCTGGTTGATGGTCACGAAGTACAGCCAGTCACCGTCGGCGGGCATCTCGACCGCCTGCACCGCTCCGATACTCGGCGAGGAGATCGGGGTTGCCGGCAGCCCTTCGCTGGCATAGGTGTTCCACGGTGTGACGCGGGCGCGGTCGGCGTCGGTGGTGGCCACCTCGGTCGTGTCGAGCGAGTAGTTGACCGTCGAGTCGAACTCGAGCTTCTGCGGCACCGCGAGCCGATTGAGGATCACCCGGGCCACCTTGCTGAAGTCCTGCGGCAGCGACTCCCGCTCGACGAGCGACGCGGCGACGAGGGTGTCGTACGGAGTCAGCCCGGAGTTGGTGCCCGCGGTGAGGATTCCGGTGTCCTCGTAGCGGGTCGCGCTCTCGGACACCAGCTGCTTCAGAATGTCGGTCGGAGCCGCGCTGGGATCGAAGTCCCAGGTTCCTGCGGCGATCAGGCCTTCGAGCTGGCGGTCGCGGTCCGGGACTCCCTCGACGCGATCGGTGGCCCAGTCGGGCACGCCCAAGGCGGCCGGGTCGTCCACGGCTCCGGCCACGTTGAGGTCGTCGTAGCTCACGCAGGTGGGGGTTCCACTGCCGGTTCGGTCCACGCAGCTGGCCTCGGAGATCAGGGTGTAGATGCCCTTCTTGACGGCACCGGTGTTCACGTCGCGCGCGTCGTGCAGCTGACGGCCTTCCGAGATCACCATGTTGCCCACCCGGGACGCGGGGTCGACGAGTTCGTTCACGGCCTGCGAGGCAGGCACGTTGCTGGCGAGCAGATAGAAACCGGGTTGAACCGAGGTGATGGCGTTGTTCAGGAGCGCCGCTTCGAGGAATGCTCCCGAACTGGCGACCACACCCTTGTCCGCTGCCTGGGTACCGATCTGTTGCGCGGTGTCGTTGGGATGAACCTGAATCACCACGCCGTCGCCCGGTGAGCCCGCGGTGAAGTCGGCGTTCGGTGTCGTGCGATTGCCGAACTTGTTCACTGCGAAATACGCTCCTCCCGCAACGGCCACGACCAGTACGAGACCGAGCACCAGAGCGACCAGGCGGCCGCGGCGCTTGCGGCTGGAGGCAGCTCGGTCCTTCCGGGTCGCGGCACGGCTGCGGCCGACCTCCTGTGGCAACGCTCCGCGCTCGGCCTCGTGCTCCCGATCTGCGTCACGAGAGGACCGGGGATGCGGCTCCTGACGCTGCGGCGGGCCGTGCACAGTGCGGTGGAACTCGCTGCCCTCGTCCACGCGATAGCCGATCGGGTCGGTGTGCGCCTCGTCCGAGCGCGCATCTCGCCGGTCCCGATCGGACCCTTCGTAGTTCACTCGTCGACCTCCGTCGATCCTGAATTGTTCGCTGCACGATCCGATACGGCACGGCGCTCGTCGAGCCAGCCCTGCAGTATCGCGACCGCCGCAGCCTGATCGATCACCGATCGTTGGTTCTTGGCCCGCACTCCACTCTCCCGTAGCGCGCGCGATGCACTCACGGTAGTCAGTCGCTCGTCGGCCATCCGAATCGGCACATCACCCAATCGCCGGTGCAGGGAGCGGCCGAATTTCTCGGCTGCGTCGACGGCATTGCCGCGCTCTCCGCGCAGCGTCCGAGGAAGCCCGATGACGATCTCGACGGCCTCGTATTCGGCGACGATCTCCGCCACCCGCGCCACGTCCGGGGCGTCGGGACCCTTGATCTTCGATCGCGGCACGGTCTCGACCGGCGTGGCGAGTACACCGTCGGGATCACTCGAGGCGATACCGATGCGCACACTGCCGACGTCGATGCCGATACGACGGCCGCGGCCGGGATCGTCGACTCCTGGCCGATCGGGGCCGCGCCCCTGAGCTACCACGATCGTCAGTGGGTGGTGAGTTCGGTCAATCGAGCCCGGGCTGCGTCGATACCGGCTGGAATCCCGGCGACGTCCGATCCCGACCCCTGAGCCAGCTCGGGCTTGCCGCCGCCCCGCCCACCGATGCTCGGACCGAAGGCCCCCACCAGATCGCCTGCGGCAATACCGGCGTCCTGAGCTGCCTTGTTGGTCGAGACCACGAACGGGACCTTGCCGCTCACGGTGCCGAACAGCACCACCACGGCCGGATCCGCGCCCAGCCGTCCTCGGATGTCTGTGACCAAGGTGCGCAAGTCGTTGCCGCCGACGCCGTCCGGTGCCTGCGCGATGACCGCTCGCACGTCGCCGAATCGCTCGGCCTTGCCGACGAACTCCCCTGCCGAGGCCAGCACTGCGGCGGCCTTGACGGCGTCGAGTTCCTTCTCCGCGGCGCGCAGACGCTCGACCAGGGTCTCGATGCGGGCCGGAACCTCCTCGGACGGCACCTTGAGCGAGGACGCGATGCCGGCCAGCAGCGCGCGTTCCTTGGCGAGATAGCGGTACGAGTCGAGGCCGACGAAGGCTTCGACTCGGCGCACTCCCGAGCCCACGGACGATTCACCGAGAATGGTGACCGGGCCGATCTGCGACGAGTGCTGCACGTGTGTACCACCGCACAGTTCCATCGAGAACGGTCCGCCGATCTCGACGACGCGCACTTCGTCGCCGTAGTTCTCACCGAACAGGGCCATGGCGCCCATCTTCTTGGCACTGTCGAGGTCGGTGACCATGGTGTTGACCGCGAAGTCCGAGCCCACCGCGTCGTTGGCGACGTTCTCGATGTCGTCGCGCTGCGCGTCGGACAGCGCACCCTGCCACGAGAAATCGAAGCGCAGGTAACCGGGCTTGTTGAGCGATCCGGCCTGTGTCGCGTTGGGCCCTAGCACCTGTCGCAGTGCCGCGTGCACCATGTGGGTACCCGAGTGGCCTTGAGTCGCGCCCTTGCGCCACGCGTGGTCGACGTCGACGTGCACGGTGTCGCCCTCGGTGATCTGACCCGACTCGACCACCGACTTGTGCGTCCAGAGCTTCTTGGCGATCTTCTGCACGTCGTTGACCTTGACGCCGAGGCCGGGTGCGGTGATCGTGCCGATGTCGGCGATCTGGCCACCGGACTCGGCGTAGAGCGGGCTGCGGTCGAGGATGATCTCCACCGAGTCTCCCGCAACCGCGGTCGGAACGCGGACGCCGTTGGAGATCAGGGCCAATACCGTTGCCTCGGAACCGAGTTCGTCGAATCCGGTGAACTCGGTCGGCGAACCGTCGACGAAATCCTTGTAGACCGTGAGGTCTGCGTGTGCGTGCTTGCGGGCACGGGCGTCGTCCTTGGCCCGGTTGCGCTGCTCGGCCATCAGCGAGCGGAAACCGTCCTCGTCCACCGACAGGCCGGCCTCGGCGGCCATCTCGAGCGTCAGATCGATCGGGAAACCGTAGGTGTCGTGCAGCGCGAATGCCTCGGCACCGCCGATCTTCTTCGCACCCGACGCCTTGACTGCCTCCGCCGCTCCCTCGAACAGCCGCGAACCCGAGGTGAGGGTCTTGAGGAACGCCGTTTCCTCCCCCACTGCGACGGTCAGAATGCGATCGAAGTCGGTGACCAGATTCGGGTACGACTCGGCCATCGTGTCTCGTACGACGGTGACGAACTGCGCCATGGTCTCGTCGGGTGCGCCGAGCAGGCGTGCCGATCGGACGATGCGGCGCAGCAATCGGCGCAGCACGTAGCCGCGACCGTCGTTGCCGGGATTGACTCCGTCGGAGATCAGCAGCGCGGCGGTGCGGGCGTGATCGGCGATGACTCGGAAACGCACGTCGTCGTCGTGGTTGGCACCGTAGGCACGTCCCGAAAGTTCCTCGGCCTTGGCGATCACCGGTCGGACGAGGTCGGTCTCGTAGACGTTGTCCACGCCCTGCAGCAGGAAGGCGACACGCTCGACGCCCATGCCGGTGTCGATGTTCTGCTTCGGCAGCGGACCGAGGATCTCGAAGTCGTCCTTGCTGATTCCCTTGCCGCGTTCGTTCTGCATGAACACGAGGTTCCAGATTTCGATGTACCGATCCTCGTCGGCTTCGGGACCGCCCTCGGCACCGAACTCGGGTCCTCGGTCGTAGTAGATCTCCGAGCACGGGCCACAGGGTCCGGGAATGCCCATGGACCAGTAGTTGTCGGCCATTCCTCGACGCTGAATTCGCTCGTCGGGCAGACCTGCGATCTCCTTCCAGAGCTCGATCGCCTCGTCGTCGTCGAGATACGCGGTGGCCCAGATCCGCTCGGGATCGAACCCGTAGCCGCCGTCCTCGACGCTGTCGGTCAACAGAGACCAGGCATGCCGAATGGCGTCCCGCTTGAAGTAGTCGCCGAACGAGAAGTTTCCTGCCATCTGGAAGAACGTGTTGTGGCGGGTGGTGATACCGACGTTCTCGATGTCGAGGGTGCGCACGCACTTCTGGACGCTCGTCGCCGTCTTGTACGGCGGTGTCTGCTGACCGAGGAAGAACGGCACGAACGGAACCATGCCCGCATTGACGAACAGCAGATTGGGGTCGTCGAGGATCAACGACGCACTGGGTACTTCGGTGTGTCCTGCCTTCACGAAATGGTCGAGGAAACGCCTGCGGATCTCATGGGTCTGCACGGATACAGGTTAGCGTCGTCGGACCCCGCACCGACTCGAGGGCCTATCGGCCTCGGATGATCCGGCGCAGTTTCCCGACCCTGGTCGCGATTTCCCGCTCGGCACCGTGCTCGGTGGGCTCGTAGTAGTTCACGCCCACCAGTTCGTCCGGTGGATACTGCTGCCCCAGTACGCCGCCAGGACTGCTGTGCGGGTACCGATATCCGACGGCGTTCCCCAGCCCTTGCGCTCCCTTGTAGTGGCCGTCGCGTAGATGCGGCGGCACCGATCCCGACTTGCCTGCAGCCACGTCGGCCATGGCGGCGCCGAGTGCGCCGATCACGGCACCGGACTTGGGCGCGGTCGCCAGATGAATCGTCGCCTGCGCCAGCGCCAACCGCGCCTCGGGCATCCCGATCATCTGCACGGCGCTGGCAGCGGCCGTCGCGGTCTGCAAAGCCGTGGGGTCGGCCATCCCGATGTCCTCGCTGGCGTGGACCACGAGACGTCTCGCGATGAACCGCGCGTCCTCGCCTGCCGTGATCATCCGCGCCAGATAGTGCAGGGCGGCGTCGACGTCGGACCCTCTGATCGACTTGATGAACGCGCTGATGACGTCGTAGTGCTGATCTCCGTCGCGGTCGTAACGCACGGCGGCCTTGTCGACACTGGCCTCGACCGTCGCGAGGTCGAGCATCCCGTCGGTTGCAGCGCCCGCTGCCGCCTCGAGTGCCGTCAACGCCCGTCGGGCGTCGCCGGCCGCGAGACGCACCAGGTGATCCATCGCGTCCTCGGCGATGGTTACCGCACCGTCCAGTCCGCGCGGATCGTTGGCGGCGCGACTGAGCAACAACTCGATGTCCTCGGATCCCAGCGGCTGCAACTGCAGAACCAACGACCGGGACAGCAGCGGCGACACCACCGAGAACGACGGGTTCTCCGTGGTCGCAGCCACCAACAACACGATCCGATTCTCGACGGCAGCGAGCAGTGCATCCTGCTGCGTCTTGGAGAATCGGTGCACCTCGTCGATGAACAACACCGTCTGCTCGCCCGAGAGCAGTCGGCGACGCGCGAGTTCGATGACGTTGCGTACTTCCTTGACACCGGCCGAGAGGGCCGACAGCGCCTCGAACTTGCGTCCGGTCGCTCCCGAGATCAGCGACGCCAGCGTCGTCTTGCCGGTTCCCGGTGGACCGTAGAGCATCACCGAGGACGCACCGGAGCCCTCTACGAGCCGGCGCAGCGGTGCGCCCGGAGCCAACAGATGAGACTGCCCCACCACCTCGTCGAGGCTCGTCGGACGCATACGCACCGCCAGAGGTGCGTCGGGCCTGACGTAGGTGGACGCCGGACGGGACTCGGCGATCATCGCCTCCGGGGGCGCGGGCGCGTCGAACAGTCCGTCGTCGCCCAACTCGTCGCTTCCCGAGATGTCCCCGCCGGATAAGTCACTACCGATGCCGCCGCTCACCCGTCGAACGCTACCGATGCGACCGGCGGATGCGCGAACGACGTCTTCCTCAGCGCTCCCACTTGGTGCGCAGAGCGGTGGCGACCGACGTCGCGTAGTCGGCGATATCGGTCTCACCGACGCGCGCGGCACTGTCTGCCAGCGCCGTCCACCGCGAGATCAGTGCCTGCGACCGCGGAACCGACAGGTGGTGAGCACGCGCCGCGGCGATGCGAGTGTGGTCGTCGGGCAGGAACCAGTAGGTGCTGAGCCACACCCAGATCAGACGTGCGTCGAGAATCTTGCTCGCCAGCGTGGTGTCGTCGGCCAACGCGGGCCATATGCCCACCACTTCCGAGCGCCACGCGTCGATCATCGCCTGCTCGCGAGCATGCGAGAGGTCGAAGCTGCACAGGCAACCGGGGAACGACGCCAACGCGTAGGTGATGTCGAGGGTGGCGTCACGAAATCCGCCCCACTCGTAATCGAGGAACCGCACGCCTTCGTCGTTGACGATGATGTTGTCGGGACACAGGTCGGACGGGCTGAAGGCGCGGAAGGCGCCATGCGCGAACAGCCGTCCGCTGCGAGAGACGCGATCGAGAATTGCATCCGGGGTCGTTCCGACGTCCAGAAGATCGGTCAGCAGCCCGGGGACCTCGGCGAGAGCGTCGGGTAACTGGGCGGAGATCCCGTCGGTGGAGTCGGGTTGTCCCACCCGTCGCAGCAGAGCGGCGAAGTCGTCCTCACGGCCGACGGTGGCGGCGTGCATGCGGCCGAGCGCCTGCGCCATGGCCATCAAGGAATTGGTCACCGCGGCTTCGTCCGAGTTGCGCAGCAGAGTGGTGATGGGACTGGCGTCGCCGAGATCGCTGAGCACCAGCAGTCTCGCGTCGAGGTCGTACGCATGCAGCTCGGGTCCGGGCCTGCTGTCCGTGGCCAGAGCGTTGGCGAACTGATACGACGCTGCCTCGCGCAGGAAGGCGCTGGAACCGGAGATGTCGGCGAGCTCGGCATGCAGTTCCGATTCGGCGGGCAGGTCCCGGACCTGCTTGATCACCAGGGTGCGGGGCAGCTGAAACGGGTTCTCGGACACTCGGACTCGCAACACGATCGCTTGGCCGCTACCCCCCAGATTCACCGGGTCGATCAACGTCACCGGAGCTCCGGTGCGTTTGGTGAGGAGTCGCTGGGCTGCTGCTACTACCTCTGATACAGGGTCTGCCAGTGTTGCGGTCATCGATATCCAAGCTACCCGTTCGGTGTGTTCTGCTGTGCCGTCTCGGTGACTACGAATGGAAAACGATTGTCCGTTTTGCGGCTTTTCGCACGTTGCATTCGTAGATTCGACCAGATGGTCGGTTACCCCCGAGCCACCGAAGTATGCCGGGTTCGCTACTGCGGTGCAACGTCCACCGATACGGCGATGGTGCTCTCCTCCGCTTCGGTGTAGATCACTCCGCGCAGGGGAGGCACGTCGGCGTAGTCGCGTCCCCACGCCACGGTCGCGTATCGCTCGTCGACCAGCTGATCGTTGGTGGGATCGAAGGCGAGCCACCGATCGTTCGGCATCCACACCGCAGCCCACGCGTGGGTCGCGTCGACACCGATCATCCGCTCCTTGCCGGGCGGAGGCTCGGTTGCGAGGTATCCCGACACGTACCGGGCCGCCAGACCCTGGGACCGCAAGCACGCGATCGCAAGGCGAGCGAAGTCCTGGCACACTCCCGATCTCGCGGCGAGGACGTCGACAACGGTGGTCGAGACCGTCGTCGAGCCGGAGAGATAGCGAAAATCGGTGAAGATCCGATGTGTCAGATCCACGACGACGTCCGCGAGGGGACGACCGGGCCAGAAGCTGGGGGCCGCGTAGGCGCGCACCTCGTCGGTGATCTCCGGAGTCGGCAGATCGAGAGCGAACTCCACGGCCGACGCACGGGCCGGATCCGCAGGCACGTTCGCACCGAACAGCGCCATCCGAGCCGACTCCCAGGATGCCGTCGCCGGCCACGAGGTCGTCTCGTCCGCCGGACGGGGATAGACCTCCACCAGCGAATCCGCCGTGACCACCAGCTTCTCGTGGTCGTGCGTGACGTGGAAGTACACGTCCTCGTTGCCGTAGACGTCCACGCCGAAGGATTGATCGGTGGGAGCCGGCTCCACCGTGACCGACTTCTCCAGACAGTGCTGCCCGTCCATGTCGCGCGGCGCGAGGAATCCGCGCCCGTAGGACGAGGTGACCCGGTCGGAATACGTGTAGGTGGTGATGTGCTTGATTCGGTACCGACGACTCATCACCGCACCCCGTTCGCAGTTCGGATGTTCGCGCTGCCCCACAGCGGCTGCGTGCCACCGGGCAACGACATGTGCGTGGCGAGGACGACGCGGGACAATTCCTCGAGCGAGTCGTGGATGCCGTCCACCAGCTCGAGCAACTCCACCCGCCTGCCGTTCGCATCGACCGATTCCAGATCGCCCGGGTCAACGCGCCGCAACCGCACCCGCATCTGCTCGACGAGCTGCTCGGGCCGCGACGTACCCGAGGCATCGGGCAACGAACCCAGGTCGTCCCGAAGCCGATCGAGCTGGTAGACCAACGCTCGCGGGTTGCCCTCGTCGAACAACAACAGTTGCGCGACGGCCGCCGGACGTGCGCGCCCGCTGTTGCGTCTGCGGTAGATCACCGAGGACTCGGCCGCGGAAAGCACCGAATCGATGACCGCTTGTTCGGTGGAGGGCGTGAGAGCGTGGCTCAGCGTGGCCGAGAGCAGCGCAGTCAGCTGCAGACCACGCTCGATCCGTTTGCCAGCATCCATCAGGTACCAGCCCGCATCTCGCACCATCGATTCCGATGCCAGGCCGGCCAGCGCAAGCAAGCCGCGCAACACACTCGACTGCGACGACGCCAATTGCGCACCGTTGTGAACCGGCGACTCGGCCAGCTCCTCGAGCGCGGTGTCGATGCGGTTCAGCACCGCCCAGGTGTCGTTCGAGAGCTGGTCGCGCACCGCGCGCGCCGCTTGCTGCATCCGATCCACCGATTGGGCCAGCGAACCCAGACGTCCCGTCGAGAGCATCAGCGAGCGCATTTCCACGCTCGCATCACTGCGGTTCTTCTCGTCGAGGAACCCCGGCCAGGTCCGCGAGACCTTCGTGACCGCTTCGAGAAGGATCGGCAGACTCTCGCTGCCTTCGAGCCACGGCATCGAGCGATAGTCCTGATTGCGTTCGCGCGCGGCGATGAGCAATCGAGTCATGTCCTCGGCACGCTCGCTGTAGCGGCCGAACCAGAACAGGTCGCCGAGCACACGCGGGGAACTGACGACATCGACGTTGGACGCGGCGTACTGCGGCAACTCCTCCACCGTGGCGGGCGGGGTGTGCGGAGCGGAGTCCGCCGGGGTGACCCGTTCCACCGACTTGACCCACACGTCCTTCGACGCCACCGTGATGAGCGGTTCGGTGACCGGTGCGGTGAGCACCACCTGCCCCAGGCCGCCGCGCATCGGCGTGTACCCGCCCCGCTGCGCAACCGTGAACAGCCGCATTCCCACCTGCGCCGGCGCCACCGACAACTGCGAACCCGAGCCACCGTCGATCGACGAACCGACCGGAGCCAACGAGAACTCGGGGACTTCCTGCCCTGTCCACTTCCACGGCTCGGCGAGAATTCGCTTCCACAGCTCCTCCGCGGCGACGTCGGTGAGATCGTGCCCCACCACCGTGCGACGTGAGGTGGTCGAGCGCAGCACCAGCGAACGCATCCGGCTTCCGAGGTGCGAGAGCTGATCCGGGTCGCCACCCCAGTAGGTCTGTACCGAACCGAGAATCAGATCCTCGTCCAGCAGGGCACGGCTCAACGCCGGAAGCAACGGAAGCAGAGCCGGGTTCTCGAGCACACCGCTACCGAGCGTGTTCACCACGCTCACGGCCCCGCGCCGCAGCACTTCGACCAGACCGACGACTCCCAGATGCGAATCCGGGCGCAGATCGAGTGGGTCGGCGAACTCGGCGTCGACCCGGCGCAGCACCACATCGACCCGCCGCAGCTTGCCGAGCGACCGCATCCACAGACAGCCGTCGCGGACCACGAGATCGGCATTCTCCACGAGCGGAAAGCCGAGAACCGTTGCGAGATAGGCCTGATCGAATGCCGTCTCGGAATGCGAACCGGGACTGAGCACCACCACGACCGGATTCTCCGCCGATGCGGGTGCCGCATCGCGAAGCGCCAGACGAACCGCCCGAGCGAACGTGGACAGCGGCCTGGGATTGCTGGCCTGGAACAACTCCGGCATCGCGCGCGACATCACCCGCCGATCGGCGAGCGCGTAGCCCACTCCCGACGGTGCCTGCGTGCGGTCGGCGACGACCCGGAATTCGCCGTCGGAACCTCGGGCGACATCGGCGGCATGCATGAACAGCTGATGCGGCCCCGGAACGGTGATCGCATGCGCCGTCCGCAGATAACCCGGGTTGCCGAAGACCAACTCCGGCGGAATCAACCCCCGACGAACGGTTTCCTGAGCACCGTAGATGTCGGTGAGCATCGCATCGAGCAACATCGACCGCTGAACCAAACCTGCTTCCAGACGGTCCCACTCGTCGGCCGCGACGACCAACGGAACACTGTCCAACCCCCACCGAACAGCACTGGGCAACGCCTCGCTGCCACCCGACGGAATCGGGTTGTAGGTGATGCCGTGGTCGTCGACCAAACGGCTCACCCGCGACTGCAACGTCTGCATGGCACCCGAGCCGGCCTCGCGCATACCGTCGACCAACTCCGCCCAGTGCGGACGGACGGAGTCGTCGGAATCGAGCATCTCGTCGAACCGATCGGCACGACCGGTCACGGCCTCACGCCGACCGCGATACGCGAGCCACGGCGACCCAGCACCACTCGAAACGTCTTCGTTCCTGCCGGCTCCACCCGAAACATCGTCGTTCCTGCCGGCTCCACTCAGGGTGGTATCCACGGGCACCATCGAGCCGTTGTTCCTTCCGTCGGTCGATCACACTCCGCCGCCGGGTGACTCCGCTGCCTGCGGAACCACCCGATACGCGTCGGACCGAGATCGCTACCGGTCGACTCGTTCTCCTGTGCAATCGCGCGTCAGGACGTGATGACTCCGGTCCGGCGCAGGTCGAGCATGCCGGGCGCGGACACATCGATCGCTTGGCGAGCGTGCATCTCGAGCAATCTTGCTACGTCCACCTTGCCCGAGGTGAACCCGCCCTCCTCGAAGCGGCCGTTGCGGCGTGCTTCGGCTTCCACCGAGTTGACCGGAGGCCCCTCGTACGAGCGACCGCCCGGGTGCACGACGTGGTACGAGCACCCGCCGACCGCACGTCCGGTCTGCATTTCCACCAGATCGAAACGCAGTGGACTCTGCACCTCGATCGTCGGGTGCAGAGCGCTCGGCGGCTGCCAAGCGCGATAACGCACGCCGGCGACCTGCACGTCCTGACGCTCGGTCCGCAACATCGGCACCGGCACCCCGTTGCACGTCACCATGTAGCGGCCCGCGTCGGCTCCGGCGACCTGAACTTGGATTCGTTCCACCGAAGAGTCCACGTACCGGGCGGTGCCCGAGGATGTCGATTCTTCGCCGAGGGTGTTCCATGGCTCGATCGCACCCCGCAGCTCGATCTCGGCGTCACCGACCACGGTGGTACCGATTCGAGGGAATCTGAACTCGGTGAACGGATCGAGCCAGCTGGTGTCGAAATCGATGCCGTGCTCGCGGAGGTCCTCGACGACACGACCGATATCGTTGATGACGAAGTGCGGCAACATGTACCGACCGTGCAGATTGGCACCGTGCCGGATGAGAGGTGCCTTCAGCGGGGTGTCCCAGAACCGCGAGACCATCGATCGCACGAGCAGCGACTGCACCATCGCCATCTGATGGTGCGGCGGCATCTCGAACCCGCGCAGTTCGAGCAGTCCCAGTCGTCCGCGAGTGGAATCGGGACTGTAGAGCTTGTCGATGCAGAACTCGGCGCGGTGCGTGTTGCCGGTGATGTCGGTGAGCAGGTGCCGCAGCGCTCGGTCGACGACCCAGGGCGACGCCGATCGGTCGGCCCCGGTCAGTCGCTCGATCTCGCTGAATGCGACCTCGAGCTCGTAGAGCGATTCCTCGCGTCCCTCGTCGGCGCGGGGAGCCTGCGACGTGGTGCCGATGAAGCGGCCCGAGAACAGGTACGACAGCGACGGGTGCCGCTGCCAGTGCGTCAGCAGCGAGACCAACAGGTCCGGCCGACGCAGAACGGGTGAATCCACCGGCGTCACGCCGCCGAGGGTGATGTGGTTTCCACCGCCCGTTCCACGAGTGGTGCCGTCGTTGTCGAATCCCTCTGTGCTCAAACGGGACTGACGCGCCTCTAGGTAGAGACGCTCCATCAGATCGTTCTGTTCCGCCCACGAGGAGGTCGGTTGCACGTTGACCTCGATCACACCGGGATCCGGTGTGACGGTGAGGGTTTGGATACGCGGATCGGACGGCGGACCGTAGCCCTCGATCACGACGGGCGTGTCGATGGTCGACGCCGCCTGCTCGACCCGCGAGACGAGATCGACGAAATCGTCCAACCGATCCATCGGCGGCATGAACACGTGCAGGACGCCGTCGCGAACCTCGGCGACCAGTGCGGTGACGGCGGTGCCACCCACCCCGGACGTCTCGTTCACCAACTGCGCGTAACGCGACTCGGCCGGGTTCACCGCACGCGGCGGTTGCTGGGTCAGCTGCGGTGTGGGCAGATCCGGCTTGGGCGCGGTGGGGTCTGCCGGGTTCTCGACGGGACCGCCGTCCCAGGAGATCGCGCGAAGTGGCAGCCGCAGGCCCGCGGGAGAATCGCCCTCCAGCAACACTATTCGGCCGCGGCGCAACTTCCAGTCCGAGCTCTCCCAGCCGGAGCCGTCCTCGGTGCGCGAGATGGGCAGCACGAATGCCGCAGGCTCGTCGGTACTCGCATCGAGCCGTTCGAGCAGTTTCTTTCTGGCATCAGCGGAATCGGCTCCCGGTTCGAGATCCTCGTCGTCGGCGGGCGGATCACCGTACGGCTGGCGAACCAGGTCCAACAGTTTCACCAACGGGTCCTCGTAGGCGGGACGCGCCTGTGAGGCGGGCAGTCCGAGCGCCTTGACCAACTCGTCGATCAATGCCTGCGACGCCGAATTGTCCACCGGCTCCGGGCGCAGGTCCTCCGCCAACCAGGGATCGGCGATCAGATCGGAGTCGTGCCACAGAGCTTGACCGTCGGTGCGCCAGAACAGTCCCACCTGCCACCGCGGCAGAGGTTCGCCGGGGTACCACTTGCCCTGGCTGCGCTGCACCAGACCGTCCGGTGCGTAGATGGTGCGAAGCCGTTCGGCGAGCACGCTTGCCAGCTTGCGCTTGTGCGGGCCGTCGGCCGTGGTGTTCCACTCGGGCGCTTCCTGATTCTCGATCGCGACGAACGTGGGCTCGCCGCCGACGGTCAACCGAATGTCCTGATCGAGCATCCGCTCGTCGATCTTCTCGGCTGTGGCCTTGATCGATTCCCACTGCTCGGCGGTGTACGGCAACGTCGTTCGCGGATCCTCGTGGACGCGGACGACGGTGTTCGAGAAGTCGAGTTCGGCCTTGCACTTGCTCGTCGCACCGGAGATGGCGGCGGCCGTCGACGGGTGCGGTGTGGCCGACAGCGGAATGTGGCCCTCGCCGGCGAACAGCCCCGACGTCGGATCCATCCCGACCCAGCCCGCACCGGGGAGGTAGACCTCGGTCCAGGCATGGAGATCGGTGAAGTCCTCCACCGGCCCGGACGGGCCGTCCAGCGACTTGACGTCGGAGGACAACTGAACCAGGTAACCCGAGACGAACCGCGCTGCCAGACCCATCTGACGCAGTACCGACACCAGCAACCACGCCGAGTCGCGGCACGACCCGACGGCGGACGTCAGGGTCAGATCGGGGGTCTGCACTCCGGGTTCCATGCGCACGGAGTACCCGACGTCGCCCATGACGGCTTGGTTTGCCATCACGAGAAAGTCGATGGTGCGCAACGACTCTCCGCGTTCGGTGACAGCCGCCTGCAGCTTCTCCACCCAGGCCGAGACAACCGGTCCCGGTCCGGATCCGGCCTTGCCCTCGTCCACCGGCCGTAGGTACGGCTCGAGGTCGGGCAGGTCGTGCTCTTCGTACGCGAAGCCGTAGTGCTCGGCCCATTCCTCGACGAAGAAGTCGAGGGGATTGATGGACGCCATGTCTGCGACCAGTCCGACGGTGATCGACAGGTGATCGGTTCGCTCGGGGAAGACCACCCGAGCGAGGAAGTTTCCGAACACGTCCTGCTGCCAATTGACGAAATGCTCCGCCGGCTCGATCTTCAGCGAGTACGCCTCGATGGGAGTGCGCGAATGCGGTGCCGGTCGCAGCCGAATTTCGTGCGGAAAGATCTTGACGGTGCGGTCGAATCGGTAGCTGGTGCGGTGTTCGAGTGCAACCTTGATGCCCACGGCGAGCCCCTCGTGATAGTCCCGGTATGGGTAGAACACCCAACCCTAGTAGGACCGGGCCCGGTGCGCTCGGCGAGAAATCGTGTCCGAAATGTACCGACCGGGCAGGTGTGTAGTGCTTGACACCCTCTTCGTGGTGGGGTTCGCTCGGCGAGAATCGAGTATTCGTTCGACGCACGCCACACTTTGCAACCAAAGGGAATCTCGTGAGTGACAATTCGCCCGACGGACCGCAGTACGGCTCCGATCCGAACCGACCCCAGTACCCCACGAATCCAGCGTCCGGTTACCCACCGCCCGGCAACTACCCACCGCCCGGCAATTACCCGCCCCCGGGCAACTATCCGCCGCCACCGGTAGGCGGAAACGCCGGATTCGGACTGGGCTCGCAGTTGCCCGGCGGCGCGCAGCCCGGCAGCCTCGGATCACGTTTCGCGGCGCGCTTCCTGGACTTGCTCATTCTCGCGATCGTCCAGATCATCCTGTACTTGATTCTCCCCAGCGGGTTCTTCGGAACTTTCCTGATGGGTCTCGCGACTGCGCTCCTCGGCTTCGCGTACTTCACGCTGCTCGAGTCCTCCCGCGGCCAGACCCTGGGCAAGCAGGCCCTCGGATTGCGCACCCTCGGCGCAGCGGGCGGATTGCCCACTCAAGCCGAGGCAGCCAAGCGCAACGCGTTCATGCTGCTGAACGTGGTACCGCTGCTGGGCAACGTTCTGGTGATCGTGGCGTACATCGTCATTGCGGTGACCATCAACTCCAGCCCGACCAAACAGGGCAAGCACGACGAGATCGCCGGCGGAACCCAGGTCATCAGCATTTCGTAACAACCCGTCCACGCACGAGCGGACCTCCGACATCAGGCGGAGGCCCGCTCGTCTGCGTTCACAGTGTTACGGGGTCTCGGTGCTCCGAACCACCCCACGCGTCCCGACCACAGACCAGGAGAACGACGTGAACGACGATCCGACAGACGAACCGCGACCCGGCCAGGGTTCCGATCCCGACCGACCCGAAACGCCGAACACTCCCCCGCCGAACACGGGAGACACCCCGCCGCCTGCCGGCGGTCAGTACCCGCACCCGCCCGGAAACTACCCGCCCCAGGGCAACTACCCACCACAGGGACCACAGGGCGGCTACCCGCCTCCCGGTGGCTACCCACCCCCGCCCGGAAACTACCCGCCCCAGGGCGGCGCACCCGGCAGCTATCCACCACCTCCCGGTGCGTACCCGCCGCCGCCCGGCAATTACGGAAACTACGGCAACCAGGGGTACGGACAGGTGCCGTTGGGTCCCAATCCCGGTCGCCTGGATGTCGGTGCCGCGCTGAGCTACGGCTTTGCCAAGTTCAAGGACAACGTCGGCCCGTGGCTCGCCATCACGGCCATCGTGTGGGCTGTCAGTGCTATCGGAGTCGTCCTGATCTTCGCGTCGACGTTCACCGCGGCGATGGCAGCAGCCGACAGCGGTGACACGACGTTCACGACCACGACATCCGGGGTGGCCATCGTTGTCACGGCCATCGCCACGTTCGTGTCGTATTTCGTCAACGCCGCGTACGTTCGCGGAGCCCTGGACGAGACCGGTGCTCCCGAGAAACCGTCGTTCGGGCGGTTCTTTCAACTCACCAACGTCGGCCAGATCGCCGTCCTGGCGTTGATCTGGACCGTCGTCAGCGTGGTGCTCGGTTTCATCCCGTTCCTCGGAACGGTCCTTCTGATCGCGATCGGCTTCCTCGCGAACTTCGCCTTGACGTTCCTGATCGATCGCAACCAGTCGGCGATCGAATCCATCAAGTCGAGTGTCGACCTGACCGTCAAGAACTTCGGCCCGATGCTGCTGCTGCTACTTCTGTTGGCCGCGATCAACATCGGCGGCGCTCTGCTGTGTGGCCTCGGTCTGCTGTTCACCATCCCGATCTCGGTGATCGCGACCAACTACGCCTACCGCGTCCTGACCGGCGGTCCGCTGTCCCCCGCACGCTGACCCACCGCTCCTGAAAAAACTCCCCCTGCAGACGAATGTCCCCGTAGCGCAGTGCGTTACGGGGACATTCGTTTCGAACCTTCTAGGCCTCGGCTGGTTCTTCCTTCTTCTCCGGCTTGAAGTCGACGCCCGATTCCTTACGCTGCTGCGGCGTGATCGGTGCGGGCGCGTCGGTCAACGGGTCGATGCCGCCACCGGACTTGGGGAACGCGATGACCTCTCGGATGGAATCGACTCCGGCGAGCAGCGCGGTGATGCGATCCCAGCCGAACGCGATGCCGCCGTGCGGCGGTGCGCCGTACGAGAAGGCATCGAGAAGGAAGCCGAACTTCTCCTGTGCCTCTTCCTTGCCGATACCCATGATCGCGAACACCCGTTCCTGAATGTCCTTGCGGTGGATACGAATACTGCCGCCGCCGATCTCGTTGCCGTTGCAGACGATGTCGTAGGCGTAGGCCAGAGCAGATCCGGGGTCGGTGTCGAACGTATCCATCGACTCCGGCTTCGGAGAGGTGAACGCGTGGTGCACTGCAGTCCACGCACCGGATCCGACGGCCACGTCCCCACTGGCTGTGGCGTCGGACGTGGGCTCGAACAGCGGGGCATCGACGACCCACACGAACGCCCACGCCTTCGGGTCGATCAGGTCGAGCTTACGAGCGATCTCGCCGCGCACGGCACCGAGCAATCCACGGGATGCCTTGACAGGGCCGGCGGAGAAGAAGATCGCATCGCCGTTGTTCGCGCCGACGTGTGCGGCGAGGCCGTCGCGCTCGGCGTCGGTCAGGTTCTTGGCAACCGGTCCACCCAGCGTGCCGTCCTCACCGACGAGAACGTACGCGAGGCCCTTGTGGCCACGCTGCTTGGCGAATTCCTGCCATCGGTCGAGCTGCTTCCGGGGCTGGCTCGCGCCACCGGGCATGACGACCGCACCGACGTATGGGGCCTGGAACACTCGGAAGGTGGTGTCGGAGAAAAAGTCCGTGCACTCGATCAGTTCGATCTCGAAGCGAAGATCGGGCTTGTCCGAACCGTAGCGACCCATAGCCTCGGCGTAGGTGATCCGAGGAATCGGAGCCGTGAAGTGATGCCCGACGAGCTTCCACAGCGATGCCAGGATCTCCTCGGCCAACAGGATGACGTCGTCCTGAGTGACGAAGCTCATCTCGACGTCGAGCTGAGTGAACTCCGGCTGACGGTCGGCGCGGAAATCCTCGTCTCGGTAGCACCGGGCAATCTGGTAGTAGCGCTCGATACCGCCGACCATGAGCAGCTGCTTGAACAGCTGCGGGCTCTGCGGCAGAGCGTAGAAGCTACCCGGCTGCAACCGCGCCGGCACCAGGAAGTCGCGGGCACCTTCAGGGGTGGATCGCGTGAGCGTCGGAGTCTCGACCTCGACGAACTCGTGGTGCGCGAGCACAGAGCGGGCGGCGGCGTTGACATGAGAGCGCAGGCGAATGGCATGCCCGGGGCCCTCACGACGCAGATCGAGGTAGCGGTACTTCAGACGCGCTTCTTCGCCCGGCTGGTCGTCGAGCTGGAACGGCAGCGGTGCCGCCTCGGACAGAACCTCGATCTCGGAGGCCTCGACCTCGATCGCACCGGTCGGGATCTCGTAGTTGGCGTTGCCCTCGGGGCGGCCCTCGACCTTGCCGGTGACCTTCACGACGTATTCGGCGCGCAGGCGATGGGCCTGCTCGAGTGCTGCTCCCTCACGGAAGACGACCTGGGACACACCGGACGCGTCGCGCAGATCGATGAAGATGACGCCGCCGTGATCGCGTCGGCGGGCCACCCATCCCGTCAGCGTCACGGTTCGGTCGACGTGCTCGGGGCGTAATGAGCCGGCGAGGTGGGTGCGCAGCACGGGTGTCCTTTCGAGAAAAATCCGCTGATCGTGTTCTTCGCTCACCGATCCTACGGAGCACATGACCGTAGAAGGAAACGAGATCGCGACGCGGCATGCGAAGCTATGGCCGACAGCAGCGATGTGCGTTCTCGCCACAGGGTGGGAGCTCGGCGGAGAGGAACTCGGGCATGACCTTCAGAGAAGGTTCGCGGATGGAGCGGGGTCGAGTCTCCGTCGGCGGCAGCGGTGGCGGCGGACGCGGTGGCAAACTCGCCATCGGCGGCGGTGCAGGCGGCCTGATCATCATCGTCATCGCGCTGCTCTTCGGCGGAGATCCCGGTTCGATTCTCAATCAGATCAGTGGCGGTGACAGCTCGGCGGGGCAGGTCGACTCCGGCACCTCGGGGACCCTCGAGGGCTGCGAGACCGAGGCGGACGCGAACAGCAAGATCGACTGCCGTATCGGATTCACGGTGTCGAGCCTGGACACCGTCTGGGAATCTCAGCTGCAAGCGCAGACCGGCGTCGCCTACGTTCAGCCCGGCGTGAATCTGTTCTCGGGAGCAACCAACACCGGCTGCGGCAACGCCACCAGCGCCGTCGGGCCGTTCTACTGCCCCGCCGATTCCACCGCCTACTTCGACACGAGCTTCTTCCAGGTTCTCGTCGACCAGTTCGGCTCCAGCGGCGGCCCACTGGCGCAGGAGTACGTGGTGGCCCACGAGGTCGGCCACCACCTGCAGAACCAACTGGGCGACATCGGCCGCGCGCAGGCCGATCCCCAGGGACCCGAGTCCGGTGGCGTCAAGGTGGAGTTGCAGGCCGACTGCTACGCGGGAATCTGGGCGCACTACGCAGCCGACACGGTCGATCCGGACACCGGGGTTCCGTTCCTCGAGCCGCTGACCACCACCGACATCGACGACGCTCTCTCTGCCGCGTCGTCGGTGGGCGACGACCGGATTCAGCAGGCATCCACCGGCAGCGTCAACCCCGAGGGCTGGACGCACGGTTCGTCTGCACAGCGACAGGCATGGTTCACCGCGGGCTACGAGACCGGGCAGGTCGCGGCCTGCGACACGTTCTCGGCACGCGACCTGAACAATCCCTGAACCCGAGGTAGTCAGAACGACGTAGTCAGAACAAGGTGAGGGCCGGCCCCGAGGTCACCGACGCTCGGGGTTCGGCAGGCTCGTTGACGGGCAGCGAGCGGGTCTGCTCTGGGGCGAACCCGTACTTGTCGAGCAACGGATCGATGCGGCCACGTAGCCACTGCTTGTACTCCGGAGTCACGTACGCCCCGTGCCCGTAGAGCTGACGGTACCGCCGCACCAACGCGGGGTGCTCCTTCACCAGCCAGCTCATGTACCAATCTTTGGTGCTCGAACGCAGATGCATCGGCAGGGCCGTCACGGTCGTCGCACCCGCCTCGGCCAGAGCACCGATGAGGCCGTCCAGTTGCTTGGCCCCGTCGGTGAGAAACGGAATGACCGGTGCCACCAGAACTCCGCACTCCAGTCCGGCGTCGCGGACCGCTCGAACGAGGTCCAATCGCGCTCGCGGACTCGGGGTTCCGGGCTCGAGCTGCTTTTGCAGGTCGGCGTCGTGAATAGCGAGGCTGATGCTCACGTGCACGTCGACTTGCTGGGCGGCCAACGTCAACAGAGGTAGATCGCGTCGCAAGAGTGTGCCCTTGGTCAGAATCGAGAACGGAGTGCCGGATTCGGTCAGTGCCCGAATGATGCCGGGCATCAACCGATATCGGCCCTCCGCGCGTTGGTAGGGGTCGGTGTTGGTTCCCAGCGCCACCGGCTCACGCTTCCACGATCGCCGCGAAAGCTCCTTGCGCAGAACGGCCGCGACATTGGTCTTGACGACGATCTGCGAGTCGAAGTCGTTGCCGGAGTCCAGATCCAGGTACTCGTGCGTCGGGCGGGCGAAGCAGTATCGACATGCGTGCGAGCATCCGCGCATCGGGTTGACGGTCCACGAGAAGGGCACCTGCGATTCGCTCGGGACCTCGTTCAGGGCGCTCTTGCACAGCACCTCGTGGAAGGTGATGCCCTCGAACTCCGGCGTCTGTACGCTGCGGACCAAACCCGACCGCTCGAGCCCCGGTAGCGCCCCGTCGTCCGCGGCGTCGAGAGTCTGGCCCGCCCATCGCATGCACACAGTCGAACATTTGTTCTATGTCGTGTCAAGGCCGGCTCGCCCCGGCCGATCCCCGCTCGGGTGTGGTCATCGGAAGGCGATACCGTAGGCCCCCAGTCGATCCTAGGAGTGCACCGCCGTGACCGCCCCGAACACACCGACCCTCGAACCCATTCTGCGTCTCGGCCTCACACTCGGACCGGGAATCGACATCGGTTCGGTACCCGCGGGCGAGCGGGTCGTCACCACCGTGCTCGGCGGCGCAGCTCCCGGCCCCGACATCGAGGGGACTCTCGCAGCCGGATCGACCGTCGTCAGCGTGACGCGGCCCGACGGATGCACCGAGTTCAGCAGCGACCTCGTTCTGGAATTGGCGACCGGAGGCTACCTCTCGCTGGACTACCGAGGGGTTCAGTTCGGGCCTGCCGAGGTCATCGAAGCTCTGAACGATCCCGAGCGTGAAGTCGATCCCGCCACGTACTACTTCCGCGGCACCCTCCGCGTGTCGACCGCAGTGCCGAAGTTCACCTATCTCAACCGCGCACTCGTCGTCACGTCCGGATCCCGCTCGGCCGAAGACGTCGTGCTCGACGCCTTCCTGGTCACCTGATCTCGGTTCAGTCGAGCAACTGCGCAACCTCGCGGTCGGTCAGCGTCGCCTGCGGAGTTCGCCCTTTGCTGCGAACCAGTTCGACGGCGCGATAGAGCGGCCGCTGATCGAGTCCGGCATCGCGTGCCTCGGCACGCAGCTGATCCACCAGCACCGATGCGATCGCTGCGGCGGGCACCAGCTCGGTGGTCCACAGCGAGTCGGCGAGGCTGCGTAACGCGAGAATCGGCAGCTCACGGCCCCCGTCCCTGGTGTAGAGCGCAAGAGGAACGACGATATGCGTACGCCCGTCGTAGAGCCGCAGCGAGATCTGATCGATTCCGGCCGTTCGAATCGTCAGTTCGGCCGTCACCACCTCCGGCATCTTCAGCCGGCGCGTGCGCAACCCTCGCGCGCACAGTTGCGGGCCATCGAGCCACACCCGTCGGCGCAGACCGAGCCAACCCGACAGCACTGCGGGACCGCCGACGATCACCCCGACGAGAACTGCAACCCACACCGGCGCGAACAGCGCCAGGACGACGGCGAGAAGAATCCCGATCACGGCCGACCCGACCATTATCTTGCGCAGGCGCGGTGCCAGGAACTCCACCGAGACCAGGTCGAGGGCTACCGGCCCCGCGTTGGACCGAGAGTCACCGGGCCGGGACTCACTGGGCAAGGCGCGCTCCGAGGGCGTCGACCACGTCGGCCATCGGAACGGTGTCCTGCTCGCCGTTCGAAAGGTCTTTCACCAGAACCGATTCCGCAGCCAGTTCCTGGTCACCGAGCATCAACGCGAACCGCGCCCCGGACCGGTCGGCGGCCTTCATGGCACCCTTGATCCCGCGATTGCCGTAGGCCATGTCCACGGCTATTCCTCGTTCGCGTAGCTGAGCCGCGATGTCGACGATCGCCAGCTTGGCGCCGGCACCCATCGGAACGCCGAAGACCTGGCATCGTGACGTCGCGCCCGCGGTCTTGCCTTCGGCGGCGAGGGCCAGCACGGTGCGATCGACGCCGAGGCCGAACCCGATTCCGGAGAGCGCCTGCCCGCCCAGCTGTTCCATCAGCCCGTCGTAGCGTCCGCCGCCGCCGATGCCCGATTGTGCGCCGAGCCCGTCGTGCACGAACTCGAACGTCGTCTTGGTGTAGTAGTCCAGGCCCCGCACCATCCGCGGGTTCACCAGGTACGGAACGTTCATCACGTCCAGGTATGCCAGCACTTCGTCGAAGTGTTCCTTCGCCGATTCGGAGAGGTGATCGAGCATCAGCGGTGCGTCTGCGGTCATCGCGCGCACCTCAGGGCGCTTGTCGTCGAGCACGCGCAGCGGGTTGATCTCGGCGCGCCGACGGGTGTCCTCGTCGAGCGGAAGCGCGAACAGGAACTGCTGCAACAGCTCTCGGTACTGCGGGCGACAGGTGTCGTCGCCGAGCGAGGTGATCTCGAGCCGGAATCCGGTGAGCCCGAGGGTCCGGAAACCGGCGTCGGCCACCGCGATGACCTCGGCGTCCAGCGCCGGGTCGTCGACGCCGATCGCCTCGACACCCACCTGCTGCAGCTGCCGGTACCGGCCGGCCTGCGGGCGTTCGTAGCGGAAGAAGGGCCCGGCGTAGGCGAGCTTGACCGGCAGCGCTCCCCGATCCAATCCGTGCTCGATCACCGCGCGCATGACTCCTGCGGTGCCTTCGGGACGCAGCGTCACCGATCGATCTCCGCGGTCGGCGAAGGTGTACATCTCCTTGCTCACCACATCGGTCGACTCCCCGACTCCGCGGGCGAACAGCCCGGTGTCCTCGAAGATCGGCAGTTCGATGTGGCCGTAGCCGGCGTTGCGGGCGGCGTCGAGCAGCCCCTCGCGGACGGCGACGAACTCGGCCGAGTTCGGGGGGAAGTAATCGGGGACGCCCTTGGGCGCAGAAAAGGCGGTCGGCTTGCTCACGTTCACAGCTTCCCTTGCTCGGGGTCGGTGAGTCCAACGAGGAACGGATTGGACTCACGCTCCTGGCCTATCGAACTCTGTCCGCCGTGCCCCGGGAGCACCACCGTGTCGTCACTCAGCGGTAGCAGCCGACTCGCGATCGATCGCAGGAGCTGATCATGATCGCCGCCGGGCAGGTCGCTGCGCCCGATCGATCCCGCGAAGAGGGTGTCCCCGGTCAGTGCCAACGGAACCGAGCCGTCGGGCCCGTCTGCATGGGCGAGGAACACGACCGATCCCTGGGTGTGCCCGGGGGTGTGCACCACCGTGAACTCGATTCCGGCGAGCTCGAGCCGGTGACCGTCCGTGAGCTCGATCACCTCGGCCGGTTCGTGGAACTCGAGGTCGCCCAGTACCGCCGCCAACGTCGGGCCCGTTCCCTTGATCGGATCGGCCAGCATGTAGCGGTCCTCGGGTGCGATGTACGCCGGGATGCCGTACTTTGCGCAGATCGGCTCCACCGACCACGTGTGGTCCAGATGACCGTGGGTGAGCAGTACTGCGGTGGGGGTGAGCGAGGACTGCGTCAGGAAGTCGATCAGCGGATCCGCGGCGTCCTGACCGGGATCGACGACGACACACTCGGACGCGTCGTCCTGGGCCAGGATGTAACAGTTGGTCTGAAACATGCCTGCGGGGAATCCGGTGACGAGCAAGACAAACGCTCCTAAAGGCTGAGGCCGAAGTACCGAGCAAGCTTAGTGTGGCCGCTCGCGTCGGGTCCCCCCAGCATGCTCTCAGGCAACAGTGGCAAACTCGCGTTGGCCGATTCTCGGCCGGTTACCACACGATCGGTCCGTGCAGCGAGCGGGCGAGGTCGTTTTTCGACAAGCGGGAGGAACACGAATTGCCCAGCAACGAGCAACGGCGCGAGGCTGCCAAACGAAAGCTCGAACGCCAACTCGTACGCCGCGCCGAGCGAGCGCGGCGTCGTAAGCAATTGACGATCGTCGGTTCCGTTCTCGGCGTCGTCGCGGTCGTGGCCGTCGTCTCGGTCGTGTTCGTGGTGACGCGCGGTGACGACGATGCGAGCACCGCGCAGGAATCGTCGACGTCGGCACCTGCCGATTCGATCATCGCAGCGGGACGCACCGAGCCGCTGCCGGAGACGGTGAACTGCTCCTATCCCGCTGCGACGCAGCCGGCGGCCAAGGAGAACACTCCCCCGCGCACCGACAACGTCCCCACCAGCGACGAGCCGCTGAGCTACAGCATGACCACGTCTGCGGGCAACATCGGTCTGACGCTGAACAATCCCGAGGCTCCGTGCACGGTCAACAGCTTCGTATCGCTCGCCAATCAGGGCTACTTCGACGGCACCACCTGCCATCGACTCACCACGGGCGCGGGCCTGCAGGTGTTGCAGTGCGGCGATCCCACGGGCACCGGCTCCGGTGGTCCGGGGTACCAGTTCGCCGACGAATTCCCCACCGATACGTATGCCGAAGGCGACCCCGCCGCACAGACCCCGATCGCATACCCGCGCGGAACGTTGGCCATGGCCAACGCAGGCCCGGGTACCAACGGCAGCCAGTTCTTCCTCGTCTACGGCGATTCCGAACTGCCGCCCGCCTACACAGCATTCGGCACCATCGACGAGACCGGACTCGCCACTCTCGACGCCATCGCGGCCAAGGGAGTGGAGGGCGGCGCATCCGACGGAGCGCCCGCCGAACCGGTCGACATCACGTCCATGCTGAGCGACCTGTGAACCGCACCTCGGCGCTGACGATCGCGGTCTCGGCCACCGCGCTGGTACTCGCAGGGTGTTCCGGTTCGACCGAACCGGCGGCCGCACCGACCACGACATCGTCGTCGACGACGACCACGACGACCGAAGCACCCGCGCCGCGTCCTGCACTCGACCTGTCCCGGTTCGGTGCGTTGCCGCCCGTGCCGCGGCCGACGACCGATACGGTGTCCTGCTCGTATCCGGCGGAGTCGCCGGCCGCCAAGGAGGTCGACGCTCCTGCGACCGACAACATCGACGTGTACGGAAACGTCGACGTGACGCTGTCCACCAATCAGGGTCCGATCGACATCGCACTCGACCGGACCCAGGCGCCGTGCACGGTCAACAGCGTCGTCGGCCTCGTCCAGCAGGGATATTTCGACGGCTCGCCCTGTCACCGCCTGACGACGTCACCGGGCCTCGAAGTGCTGCAGTGCGGTGACCCGTCCGGGTCCGGTCGAGGCGGGCCGGGATACACCTTCGCCAACGAGTACCCCACCACCGCGTACACCGACGATCCGGCGCAGGCCGAGAACCCGGTGGTCTACCCCCGCGGAACGTTGGCCATGGCCAATGCAGGCCCCGATACCAACGGCAGCCAGTTCTTCCTGGTGTACGCCGATTCGGTGCTGCCGCCGCAGTACACGGTGTTCGGCACCATCTCGGACGCCGGTCTGCAAACGCTCGACGCCATCGCAGCGGGCGGGGTCACCGGTGGCTCCGAGGACGGTGCACCGGCGAACCCGGTGATCGTGGAGTCCGCAGCCTGAGTTCGGGTCGGAAAGGCGAGAGGGTGAGCAGAGTATCTGCTCACCCTCTCGCCTTTCCGTGGACTGCCGCTCAGGCCGCAGACGTCAGGCGGTACACGTCGTACACGCCCTCGACGTTGCGCACGACGTTCAGCACGTGCCCGAGGTGCTTCGGGTCGCCCATCTCGAACGTGAACTTGCTGATCGCAACCCGGTCCCCCGACGTAGCGACGGACGCCGAGAGAATGTTGACCTTCTCGTCGGCGAGCGCCTTGGTGACGTCGGACAGCAGTCGATGACGGTCGAGTGCCTCGATCTGAATGGCGACCAGGAACACCGACGACGCCGACGGCGCCCACTGAACCTCGATGAAACGTTCGGACTGTTCCTCGAGCGAGCGTGCGTTGGTGCAGTCGGTGCGGTGGACACTCACCGATCCGCCACGGGTGACGAATCCGAGGATCTCGTCTCCCGGCACCGGGGTGCAGCACTTGGCGAGTTTCGCGACGACGCCCTCGGATCCGGTGACCAGTACGCCCGCGTCGCCGACCTGACGTGGTCGAGTCGGGATGGTCGACGGTGTCGACCGCTCGGCGAGCTCTTCCTCGACATCGCCGACGCCGCCGAGATGGGCGACCAGCCGCTGCACCACATGGCGAGCGGACACATGATTCTCGCCGACCGCGGTGTAGAGCGCAGAGACGTCGACGTACCGTAGCTCGTGCGCGATTGCCGACATGGACTCGGCATTCATCAAGCGCTGCAAGGGAAGTCCGCCTCGACGGACCTCCTTGGCGATGCCGTCCTTGCCCGCCTCGAGAGCTTCCTCGCGGCGCTCCTTGGCGAACCACTGGCGAATCTTGGTCTTGGCACGCGGTGAGGCGATGAAACCCTGCCAGTCCCGGCTCGGTCCGGCAGTGGCGGCTTTCGAGGTGAACACCTCGACCACTTCACCGTTGTCGAGAGTGCGTTCCAGTGCCACGAGTCGACCGTTGACCCGCGCGCCGATACAGCGATGCCCCACCTCGGTGTGCACCGCGTACGCGAAGTCGACCGGACACGATCCGGCGGGCAGGGTGACCACGTCGCCCTTGGGCGTGAAGACGAAGATCTCCTTGACCGCGAGGTCGTAGCGCAGCGACTCGAGGAACTCCCCCGGATCGGCGGCTTCTCGCTGCCAGTCGAGTAGCTGACGCATCCACGCCATGTCGTCGACCTCGGCATTGTCCTGCGAATGCTTGCCCTTGGTCTCCTTGTAGCGCCAGTGCGCCGCAATTCCGAACTCGGCTGTACGGTGCATGTCCCGCGTCCGGATCTGCACCTCGAGGGGCTTGCCCTCGGGTCCGATCACCGTGGTGTGCAGCGACTGGTACACCCCGTAGCGCGGCTGCGCGATGTAGTCCTTGAAACGGCCCGCCATCGGCTGCCACAGCGAATGCACCACGCCGACAGCGGCGTAGCAGTCGCGGATCTCGTCGCACAGGATGCGGACGCCCACGAGGTCGTGGATGTCGTCGAAGTCGCGGCCCTTGACGATCATCTTCTGGTAGATCGACCAGTAGTGCTTCGGGCGACCCTCGACGACGGCACTGATGCGCGACGCGGCGAGTGTCGCGTTGATCTCGGCCCGAACCTTTTCGAGGTAGGTGTCGCGGGACGGCGCACGATCGGCCACCAGACGCACGATCTCGTCGTACTTCTTGGGGTGGAGTATGGCGAACGCCAGGTCCTCGAGCTCCCACTTGACCGTGGCCATTCCGAGCCGATGGGCAAGCGGCGCAATGACTTCCAGCGTCTCTTTGGCCTTGCGCGCCTGCTTCTCCGGGGGTAGGAACCGCATGGTGCGCATGTTGTGCAACCGGTCGGCGACCTTGATGACCAACACCCGCGGATCCCGCGCCATCGCGATGATCATCTTGCGGATGGTCTCGCCCTCGGCCGCAGTTCCGAGCACGACCTTGTCGAGCTTGGTCACTCCGTCCACGAGATGAGACACCTCGTCGCCGAATTCCTCGGTCAACTTGGCCAGCGAATACCCGGTGTCCTCGACGGTGTCGTGCAGCAGCGCCGCAACCAGGGTGGTCGTGTCCATTCCGAGTTCGGCCAGAATGTTCGCCACGGCGAGCGGATGCGTGATGTAGGGATCGCCGGACTTGCGCATCTGCGAGGCGTGCAGCTCGTCGGCCACGTCGTAGGCCCGCTGCAGCAACGTCAGGTCGGCCTTGGGGTAGAGCTCGCGGTGCAGGCTGACGAGTGGCTCGAGCACCGGCTTGACCGCCGCGCTGCGTCCAGCGGTGATGCGGCGCGCCAGACGCGCCCGCACCCGACGCGACGCCGAGGTGGGGACAGGTGCCGAATTACGGGTTCCCGACGGAGCCTGCGCATCGTTCGCCACCGGGCCGTGGGGTACCGGAGTGTCGACGGCCGGGCTGGAATCACCGGACGCGGCCTCGTCTGTCGTGACGACGTCGACACCGGTCCGCTCGGTGACCCCGGTCTGATCGGCAACGGGCCGTTCGGGGACGGCAGGCCCATCGGGCAAGGGCTGATCGATGTAACGGGTCACTCTCATCACCTCCTGCCACACGTTCCGCGTTGTCGCCGGAATTATTCGGTCAACGCTTCGTGAAAGAGACTTTAGTCCTCATACTCGAACCAGGCAGCCGAGCGGGTAGCCACTGCACTTGTCGCGCCCACCCAGAACAGCGATCTCGAGAACCACAGCGGCTCCGGCGATCACCGCTCCCTGCTCGGCCAACAACCGAGCCGTCGCATCGACGGTACCGCCGGTCGCCAGTACGTCGTCGACCACCAGCACTCGCTTCCCGGTCACGTCGATCGCAGTCGGGATCTGCAATTCGGCGGTTCCGTACTCGAGATCGTACGACCGTGAATGCACCGGAGGCGGCAACTTTCCCGCCTTGCGCACCGCCAGCACACCGCACCCGAGTTCGAGGGCAACTCCGGCCCCCAACAGAAATCCCCGTGCGTCGATACCCGCCACCAGATCGACGTCCTCGAATCCCTGCGCCAACTCCGATACGACGCTGCGTAACGCCGGTCCGTCCGCGAACACCGGTGTCAGATCGCCGAAGCGCACACCGGGGACGGGAAAATCGTCGACCCACCGCGTCAGCCTGGCCACGGCAGCGGCCGCACCCACTGCACCGCCTGCATCGTTCATCGAAGAAGCACCCACCGATCCATGTTCCATCCGGCACCAGCGGCCGTCGGGTTGGGGACCACGTCCTGCATGCCGTCACTGACGACAGTCGTCCGCGGCTCGTTGTACAGGGGAAGCGACGGCATGTCGTTCCACAGGATGTTCTCGCCCTCGGTAGCCAGCGCCAGAATGCGCTCGGGATCGTCGGTCACCGCCAATTGATCGACGATGGAATCGATCCTGCCGTTGCTGTATCCGCCGACGTTCAGACCGATTCCCGTGCGCAGCGAATACCGTGCGGTCACCGCGGCAGCCGAACCCGACGGTCCAGGAAGCGATCCGCTGCTACCCAGAACGGCATCGACCGCCCCGGCCCGCAGGGCGGACGGTGTGAAGTCCGGCGAGCTCGCGTCCTCGACGGTGATGCCCGTGGCGGCACAATCGGCAGCCATGCGGCTCACCACCTGGGCGCGCCGCGCGTCCGGTCCCTTGTAGCCGACACGAACGGTCATTGCATTCTCGCCTGCGGCCTCCAGCTCTCGGCTCGCCTGGTCCAGGTCCGAGCGCTGGTAGCGATCACCCACCACCGCCGCGACCGACGGGTACACCAGCGTGTCGGGCTGGACGAGGCGAGAGTCGACGACACCCGAGCCGAGACCCGCATCTGCCGCCTCGGAACCGGGGTGACCCAGTGTGTCGAACAGATCCGATCTCGGGATGCACGCGGCCACTGCTCGACGTGCACTCGCCTCGCCCAGCACCCCCTGGGTCGAGAACGTCAACTGCTCGACGCCTCGCGACGGTTCCTCGGTGGTCGTGAATCCCTCGGTGGTCCCGAGATCGACGGCACCGGCACCGTGGTCGACCACGTCCAGCGAGCCGTCCGCGGACTTCGCCGCCAGGTCGGTGCCCTTGGGCCAGACGACCACCTGTTCGGTCTGAGGCGGGTTTCCCCACCAGGCGTCGTTCGCCACGAGCACGAGACCGTCCTCGGCGGAGTAGGACTCGACCCGGTACGGGCCGGCCGAGGGCAGCAGCGAGAGGTCGATCGAACCCGGTGTCAGGTTCCATCCGGTGTTCCAGAAGTCGGCGATGCGGCGCACCACGTCGTCGTCCTCGGCCAGGATGGGATCGACGACGTTCGGCACGCCTGCGGCCCGGGCCGCGACATGCGCCGGTAGCAGGTCGGTGGCACCGAACAGGGCTCGCCAGTTCTGGTAGCTGCGGCCGGATGCGAAGACGACGGTGGCTTCCTTGGCCCCCGGAACGCAATCGATGCGCTCGATGTCGGAGTACCCGGCCGTCGACGCCGCGTCGAACATGGGGCCGTCGGTGGCGAACCTTCCGCTGTTCGCCGCCCAGGCCAACACCAGGTCGTCGCAGGCCATCGGCGCACCGTCCGAGTACGTCGCGGCCGGGGCGATGGAGTACTGCACGGTCAGGGTGTCACCGGGTACCACCGACACTGTTCCGATGTCGTTGTCCGACAACGCATCTCCCTCGGGCCCGAGGTAGCTGAAGCCCACCTGCACCCGGGTGAACGCCTGTCGGGCTCCCGACGCCGCGCCGTCGACGGTTCTGGCGTTGTACGTGTTCACCACGTTGTCGAACGAGTAGCCGATCGAGGGCACCTTGTCCTCGGGCGACGAACACGCCGTGATGGACACCGCGCCGACACTCGCTGCCACCAGTGCCGCGATCCACCGTCGTTTCACGTGCACTCTCCGTCCCTGTCGAAGGTGGTCTACCGACGCTTCTTGTTTCGTTTCCCGGTGGGGCGGTTGCCCGGCTGGGGAGCAGAAGACTTCGGAGTGGCCACGCCGACAGCCACCGGCTCAGGAGCGAGACCGGCCGCGCGAGCCGCCGCCTCGGCGCGCTTGGAGTGGACCTTGCGGGTGTGGACTGCGACGGGGCCCCACTTCTCCTTGAGCGTCACCAGCAACGGAGTGGCGAAGAAGATCGACGAGTAGGCACCGACGATCATGCCCACCAGCTGTACCAGCGCCAGATCCTTGAGCGTGCCCACTCCGAGTAGCCACACCGCGATGATCATCAGTGCGATTACCGGGAGAACACCGATCACGGTGGTGTTGATCGAGCGCATCAGGGTCTGGTTGACGGCCAGGTTCGCCTGTTCGGCGTAGGTCTTGCGATGCAGGTTGAGGATGCCGCGGGTGTTCTCCTCGACCTTGTCGAACACCACCACGGAGTCGTACAGGGAGAAGCCGAGGATCGTCAGCAGACCGATGACCGTCGCAGGCGTCACCTCGAATCCGACGAGCGAGTACACACCTGCGGTCACCAGAAGGTCGAAGGCCAGGGCGGCCAGAGCCGCCAACGCCATGTCTCGCTCGTATCGGACCGCGATGTAGATACTGACGATGACCAGGAAGACCACGAGTGCGATCAGGGCTTTCTGGGTGATCTGGCTGCCCCAGGTCTCACTGACGTCGGACACGCTGATGGCGTTCGGGGTCGCGGTACCCGAGTTGTCCTGCGGCTGGAAGGCCTCGAACAACGCCTGGCGAAGGGTGTCCACTTCGGCGGGGTCGAGAGCTTCGGAGCGAATCTGCACCGTTGCTGCGGCACCCGAACCGACGGTCTGAACCGAGACCGGCGGCATGCCGAGCGAGTCGTCGTAGACGGTTTCGACCTGCTCGGTGGAGATGTTGTCGGCGGCGGGCAGCGCGATCCGGGTTCCGCCCTCGAAATCGATACCGAGGGTGAAGCCGCGGACGAGGAAGCTCAGCAGGCACACCAGCACGATGATGCCGGTGAGGATGTAGTAGAACCGGCGACGACCGACGATGTCGAAGGCACCGGTGCCGGTGTACAACCTGGACAGCCAGCTGTGCTTGGGCTGGGTGGATTGATCGACGCCCGAATCGTCGAGGGGCGATGGGGTCGACGTGGTCGTGTCCGACATGTCATGCCTCCTTCGACGGCGCAGTGCCGGTCTTGACGGCGAGTGCCTTGTTGGCTGCGCGCTTGCGTTCGAGCGCGATCTGCTGGACGGCGCCGAGACCGTTGACCGACGGCTTGGACCAGAACGTGGATTTCGACGCCAGGTACACCAGTGGCCAGGTCACCAGCACCACGACGATGATGTCCAGGATCGTCGTCAGGCCGAGGGTGAACGCGAAGCCACGGACCTGACCCACAGCGAGCACGTACAGCACCGCGGCGGCGATGAAGCTGACCGCGTTGCCGGACAGGATCGTCTTGCGTGCGCGTGCCCAACCACGAGGAACCGCCGAGCGGAAGCTGCGGCCCTCCCGGATCTCGTCCTTGATGCGCTCGAAGAACACCACGAACGAGTCCGCGGTCATACCGATACCGATGATCAGGCCTGCGATTCCTGCCAGGTCCAGCGTGAAGCTGATCCATCTGCCCAACAGAACGATGATTCCGTAGACGACGAGACCGGCCAGCGCCAACGACAGCGCGGTGAGCAGCCCGAGGGCACGGTAGTAGAGCAGGCAGTAGACCAACACCAGCGCCAGTCCGATGGCACCTGCGAGCAGTCCGGCTTCGAGCGAGGCCAATCCCAGTGTGGCCGAGACAGTTTCAGCCTCGGAGGACACGAAGGACAGTGGCAGTGAGCCGTACTTGAGCGTGTTGGCCAGCTCCGAGGAGGTCTGGGCATTGAAGTTACCGGTGATCGAGGTGGCGCTGCCGGCTGGGGTGGCCCCCTGGATGACCGGCGCACTGATCACCTTGGAGTCCAATACGAACGCAGCCTGCTTCTGCAGGTTGGCCGCGGTGAACTGAGCCCAGGTGTTCGAGCCCTCCGTGTCGAACGTCAGGCTCACCTGGAACTGTGCCTGCTGACTGTCGAACCCGGAGGTCGCGTCGGATATCTGCTGACCGTCGATGATCGTCGGACCGAGTAGATAGACGGCCGTTCCATCGGTCGAGCATGCAACGAGGGGAAGAGCAGGATCGTCGTTGCCTGCGAGCGGGTCGGCGGCGTTGCAGTCGAGGGACTGCATCGCGAGTTGTTGGACCTGCTGGTCCTCGCTCTGCCGCAGCGCCTTCGCGTCGGCGATCTCCTGGGCGGCACGATCGGCGTCGGACAGAGAAGCGTCGGTGGCGGGGTCCTCGGCCGGTGCGTCGGTGGCCGGTGCCTCGCTAGCGGGTGCATCAGTGGCGGGGGCGGGAGTCGGATCGACCGCAGACGGATCCTGCGCCGGGAACACACGTTGCTGCGGAGTGGCCGGATCTGCGGGTGCAGCCGGGTCCGCCGAAGCAGCCGGGTCTGCCGGTGCAGCAGGATCGACCGGCGCGGCCGGGTCGGCCGGGGTCTGCTGCGTGCCTGCACCCTCGCCCGTCGACGGAGCAACGGATCCGATCACGGGACGGATGAACAGTCGCGCGGTCTGCCCGAGGGTGCGGGCCTGGGAGCTGTCGTCGCCGGGCACCGTGATGACGAGGTTGTCGCCGTCGATGACCACCTCGGAGCCGGAGACACCGAGACCGTTGACGCGGGTCTCGATGATCTGCTGCGCCTGCTGCAAGCTGTCCTGCGTCGGTGCGTTGCCGTCGGGGGTGCGCGCGGTGAGTGTCACGCGCGTGCCGCCCTGCAGGTCGATTCCCAACTTCGGCGAGGGGTCTTTGTCTCCGGTGAAGAAGACCATGGCGTACACCGCTGCCATCAGCACCGCGAAAACGGCGAGATAGCGGGCGGGTTGCACCGGTCCGCTGGAAGGTGCCACGGTGTGTGTTTCTCCTCTGAGGCGATGGAAAATGTCGGTTCCTGCAGGGCCTGGCGGCCCGCTGTGTCAGCGGTGAGCGGTGCGATTGTGCACCACATCGGTCACCGCAGAGAAAACCGCTGCCGGATACTGTCTCCGACAGCGGTTGTCGATCACATCGAGCTCACTCTTTTTCGAGCCTCTTCGCCGTCTGCTCGACGGTCTCGTCCGGCCGGGCCGCGTCTGTCTTGCTCAGCGACGGTCCCGCGGTGTTGTTCGAGCCGAGGGCCGCGATGTCCGCATCGGTGGTGGCGTCGATGTCGGTGTCGTCGAACTCGGAATCGTCGGGCAGCACCTCACGCACGACTGCGCGCGACCACGTGGTGATGACGCCGTCGGCGATCTCGAGGTCGATCGTGTCGTCCTCGACCAGGACGACGCGGGCGTACAGACCGGCGGTGGTGACGACCTCGTCGCCGATCTTCAGCGAGTCCTGCATTTCCGTGGTCTTGGCCAACACCTTCTTCTGTCGACGCGCATTGAGAAACAGCGGTACCAGAAGGGCCACGATCAGCAGCGGAAACAGCAAATCCATCGGAAGGTCAGTCCTCGAAGTCGGGTTCGATATACGTCATTGTCTCGTGCGAGAACGCCGCCGGTGCGGGCCTCGCAGCTACCCAGTGTGCCATTACCTGGAACCGGTCCGGTCCGTTCGTGTCCTGTTGTGCCCGATTCATTCGAATAATCCCTGCTGGACCTCCGAGGATCGGACCGAAATCCCACCCACTGCGAGGTCCGGTGGCGGTGTCAGACCGAGGTGTTGCCACGCAGCAGCGGTCGCCACGCGCCCGCGGGGGGTGCGGGCGATCATTCCGGCACGCACCAGAAACGGCTCGCACACTTCCTCGACCGTCGACGGTTCCTCGCCGACGGCGACGGCCAATGTCGATACACCTACCGGCCCGCCGCCGAAGCTTCGGATGAGCGCGCTGAGTACCGCGCGGTCGAGTCGGTCGAGCCCGAGCTTGTCGACGTCGTAGACCACCAGGGCGGCCTTCGCGGTGTCCTGGGTGACGGTGCCGTCGCCGCGCACGTCCGCATAGTCGCGAACTCGCCGAAGCAGTCGGTTTGCGATTCTGGGGGTGCCGCGCGAGCGCCCGGCAATTTCCGCGCAGCCGTCCCGGTCGATCGGTACGCCCAGAATTCCCGCCGACCGCATGAGGATGCGCTCGAGTTCGCTGGGCTCGTAGAAATCCATGTGCGCCACGAATCCGAAGCGATCTCGCAGCGGCCCGGTGAGCGCACCCGACCTGGTGGTGGCACCGACAAGGGTGAACGGTGCCACCTCGAGTGGAATCGACGTCGCTCCCGGCCCCTTGCCGACGATGACGTCGACGCGGAAATCCTCCATGGCCAGGTACAGCATCTCCTCGGCCGGACGAGCGATGCGATGGATTTCGTCGATGAACAGCACGTCCCCCTCGACCAGGTTGCTGAGCATCGCCGCAAGATCGCCCGCCCGCTCGAGCGCCGGACCCGACGTGAGCCGCAGCGAGGTTCCCAGCTCCGCGGCGATGATCATTGCCATGCTGGTCTTACCGAGTCCCGGCGGACCGGACATCAGGATGTGATCGGGGGTGCCGCCGCGCATCTTGGCACCCGACAACACGAGCTGGAGCTGCTCCCGCACGCGCGGTTGACCGATGAAATCGGTGAGATTCTTCGGACGCAGACTCGTCTCGACATCCAGATCGTCGGACATCGCGTCCGCACCGACTTGGGATTCGCCGAACTGCTCGTCCTCGGTCACCCGGGCCTACCTGGACTTTCCGAGGTACGCCAGCGCAGACCTCAACGCGGTCGAGGTCGTGGCCTCGGGCTGCTGGGCGAGCACCGCGTCGGTGGCTTCCTCGGCCTGCTTGGTGGGGAATCCGAGACCGATCAGCGCTTCGACGATCTGGTCTCGCATCGAGTTGCCGGCACCGGACCCCGGCACGGCTGCGCTTCCGGCGCGTCCGACCACCGCGTCGACCTTGTCGCGCAACTCGACGACCATCCTCTCCGCGCCGCGCTTGCCGATACCGGGCACCCTGGTCAGAGCTCCGATATCACTGTCCGCCAACGCAGTTCGCAGCGCATCGGGCTCGTGTACGGCAAGAGTCGCCATGGCGATTCGCGGGCCGACGCCGGTCACGGTGAGGAGCAACTCGAACAGCTCACGCGACTCCTTGTCGGGGAACCCGTACAGCGTCTGCGAATCCTCGCGCACGATCATGGTCGTCAGGAGGGTCGCTTCGCTCCCCCGGTGCAGCGTGGCCAACGTCGCCGGAGTGGCGTTGACCCGGTACCCGACGCCCGCGGCCTCCAGCACGGCGTGATCGAGCGCGATGTCCACCACCGAACCCCTGATCGACGCGATCATCGTGCGCCCGCCTCCTTCTTGGCCATTTTCTCGATCCTGCGTGCCACGACGGCGCGAGCCTTGCGCTCCTCGGCCAGACGCGCGTCGTACTTGCGTTTCTGCTCGGCGGCCATGGCTTCGGCTTTCGCCATCCGGGCGATCATGGGTGCTCGCCAGCAGTGACAGATACCGAGGGCCAATGCGTCGGCCGCGTCGGCGGGAGTCGGTGCAGTCTGCAGTCCGAGAATGCGCATGACCATGGCGGTCACCTGAGCCTTGTCGGCCGAACCGTTGCCCGTGACGGCCGCCTTGACCTCACTGGGAGTGTGAAAGCAGACGTCGACGCCACGCCTGGCCGCTGCGAGGGCGATGACGCCACCGGCCTGGGCCGTGCCCATGGCCGTACGAACGTTGTGTTGAGCGAACACTCGCTCGATCGCCACCACCGAGGGCTTGTGGGTATCGAGCCAGTATTCCGCGGCCTCGGAAATCCGCAAAAGACGCTGCGCGAGGTCCATGTCCGCGGGCGTTCGCACCACATCGACATCGAGCGCGACCACCGTTCGGCCCACACCGCCCTCGATCAGACTGAGCCCACACCTGGTGAGACCGGGGTCGACACCCATCACCCGCACGCCACCACACCTTCCGCTTACGAACTGTTGTTCGATAGCGTAGCGGAGCCCACCGTCGGATCAGGGATACGACACCCGGTCGATCACGTCGTCGGATGCGAGTGGCATCAGTCCTCGGCGTCGAGCTCGGCCATGACCTCGTCGGAGAGGTCGACGTTGGACCACACGTTCTGGACGTCGTCGCTGTCTTCGAGTGCATCGATGAGCTTGAACACCTTGCGTGCACCGTCCGCGTCGACCGGGACGTTCACCGACGCCTGGAAGCTCGCCTCGGCCGAGTCGTAGTCGATTCCGGCCTCCTGCAAAGCGGTGCGCACGGCGACCAGGTCGGTCGGCTCGCTGACGACCTCGAACGTGTCGCCGTTGTCGTTGACTTCCTCGGCACCGGCTTCGAGAACGGCCATCAGGACGTCGTCCTCGCTCTGACCGTTCTTCTCCAGGGTCACCACGCCCTTGCGCGAGAACAGGTACGACACCGAACCCGGGTCGGCCATGTTCCCGCCGTTACGGGTCATCGCGACGCGAACCTCGCCTGCGGCTCGGTTGCGGTTGTCGGTGAGGCACTCGATGAGGATGGCGACACCGTTGGGTCCGTAGCCCTCGTACATGATGGTCTGCCAATCGGCCCCGCCGGTCTCTTCGCCTGCACCTCGCTTGCGCGCCCGCTCGATGTTGTCGATGGGCACCGAAGTCTTCTTCGCCTTCTGAATGGCGTCGAAGAGCGTCGGGTTGCCGGTGGGGTCACCGCCACCCGTGCGGGCCGCCACCTCGATGTTCTTGATGAGCTTGGCGAAAGACTTGCCACGTCGGGCGTCGATCACCGCCTTCTTGTGCTTGGTGGTGGCCCATTTTGAGTGGCCGCTCATGCGATAGGGCCCCTTCCTGCTCGAAATCAGTGTTGTCGACTTTACTCGCCCGGTACCGCGCTCGGCACCGACCGACCGTCGAAGGTTCTAGCGGCTGCGCACCATGTCGACGAAGAGTGCGTGCACTCGATCGTCGCCGGTGACCTCGGGGTGAAAACTCGTCGCGAGAACGGAGTTCTGGCGAACGGCCACCACGCGTCCGGCGGCCGGTCCGTGCGGCACGGTGGCGAGCACCTCGACGTGCTCGCCCACCCGCTCGACCCACGGCGCGCGAATGAACACCGCCCGCACCGGCCCACCGTCGATACCGGTGACGTCGAGGTCGGTCTCGAACGAATCGACCTGACGACCGAAAGCGTTGCGCCGCACGGTGATATCGAGGCAATCCAGATGTCGGGCGTCGGGCCTGGTGTCGAGAATCTCGGACGCCAGCAGAATCATGCCCGCACAGGAGCCGTAGGCGGGCAGTCCCTCCGCCAACCGCGCGCGCAGCGGGTCGAGGAGCTCGAACACGCCGAGCAGGTTGCTCATCGTCGTCGATTCCCCGCCGGGGATGATCAATCCGTCGATCTGCGCCAGTTCGGCGGGACGCCGCACTGTGACTCCGCGCGCACCGCTCGACTCGAGCGCAGCCAGGTGTTCGCGAACGTCGCCCTGCAGCGCGAGAACACCGATGGTCGGAGCGGTCACTTGCGGCCGAAGGGATCGACATGAGGCGCGTCGGGGTCCCGCTCGTAACGCATCAGCCCTTCTTGCACCACCGCGGCAACCATACGTCCGGACGTGTCGAAAATTCGCCCCTGAGCCAGTGCCCGGCCGAAATCGGCCGAGGGCGACGTCTGGTCGTAGAGCAACCATTCGTCTGCCCGGAACGGCCGCAGGAACCACAGCGCATGATCGAGCGAGGCGGTCTGGGTGACGGCGTCCGGGTGCGGCACCTTGGCGGAGCCGATCAACGTCATGTCGCTCATGTATGCGAGGGCGCAGACGTGGAACACCTGATCGTCGGGCAACGTATCGCGATAGCGGAACCACACACGTTGCTGCGCAGCGAAACTGGGATGCTTGACGGTCTGGTCATCAGGAATGAGACGGATGTCCCATTCCGACCACTCCTTGTAGTACGAGTGGTCGTATTCGGCGAGGGTGGTGGGATCGGGCAGGCTGTCCGGTCCGACGACCTCGGGCATGACGTCCTGGTGCGAAATGCCGTCGTCGTCGCCGTGAAACGAGGCAGACATCGTGAAGATCGCCTTGCCGTGCTGAATTCCGGTGACGCGGCGTGTGCAGAACGACCGGCCGTCGCGGATCCGATCGACCATGAAGACGGCCGGTTCGTTCGGATTGCCCGGACGCAGAAAGTAGCCGTGCAGCGAGTGCACACGAAACTCGGGAGCCACTGTGCGCACCGCCGCGACGAGCGCCTGGCCCGCCACCTGACCGCCGAACGTACGGGGCAACCGAGAAGGGAAAGTCCGTCCCCGATAGATGTCGTTCTCGATCCGTTCCAATTCGAGAATGTCCTCGATGCTGGCCATGGCTGGTGTCCACCTTTCTGTGACAACGGCTCAGGCTAACAATGGATGGACCAGGCAAGATGGTCGGTGTGGGTCAACCGATGCCGATATTTCCCGATCTTCTCGTGGAGTCGATCGTCGATTCGTGCCCGGACGGTGCCCGCTCGATCGTCGTGATCGACGGTGCCGATGCCGCGCGACCGGTCGACTTCGCCACGCGCACAGCCGAACACGCCCGCTCTCGGGGCCGTCCGGCTGCCGTCGTCGACCTGCACGACTACGTCCGACCTGCGTCCATTCGATTCGAGTACTCGCGAACCGACGAATTGAGCTATCGCACACTGTGGTTCGACTACGACGCCTTGGTTCGAGAAGTCATCGCCCCACTGGGACCCGGTGGCGGAGGTCACTTTCTACCGCGACTGTGGGATGAGGCCACCGACCGCTCGGCTCGGGCCCGCACCACCTCGGCGGCGGCGAATCAGATCGTCCTGATCGCGGGCCCCATGCTGCTCGGCCGGGGATTGACCGTCGACCTGTCGGTGCACCTACGCCTGTCCGCGAACGCTTTACGCCGCAGAACGAGCGCCCCCGATCAGTGGACCTGCGCCCCGTTGCTCGAGTACTACGAGAGCCTCGACGGCTCGGCCGAGCGGCCGGATCTTCTGGTCCGATGGGACCATCCCGACCGCCCGGCACTCGAACGCTACTGACGCAGAACCGTCACCAGCCACGCTCGGCGAGACGGTGTCCGACGGGGAGGTCGTCGACGTTGATGCCGACCATGGCCTCACCGAGACCGCGGGAGACCTTGGCGAGCACATCGGGGTCGTCGAAGAACGTGGTGGCCTTGACGATCGCCTCGGCGCGCTCCTTGGGGTTGCCGGACTTGAAGATTCCCGATCCGACGAACACGCCCTCGGCACCGAGCTGCATCATCATCGCTGCGTCCGCGGGAGTGGCGATGCCACCGGCGGTGAACAGTGTGACGGGCAGTTTGCCGGCCCGGGCGACCTCGACGACGAGGTCGTACGGGGCCTGCAGTTCCTTCGCCGCCACGTACAGCTCGTCCTCGGGAAGTGAGGTGAGGCGACGGATCTCGTCGCGAATCTTGCGCATGTGCGTCGTCGCGTTCGAGACGTCGCCGGTCCCGGCCTCGCCCTTGGAGCGAATCATGGCCGCTCCCTCGGTGATTCGACGCATCGCCTCACCCAGGTTGGTGGCACCACAGACGAAGGGAACGGTGAAGTTCCACTTGTCGATGTGGTTGGCGTAATCGGCCGGGGTGAGCACCTCGGACTCGTCGATGTAGTCGACGCCGAGGCTCTGCAGGATCTGCGCTTCGACGAAGTGGCCGATGCGGGCCTTCGCCATCACCGGGATGCTGACCGAGGAGATGATGCTGTCGATCATGTCGGGATCGCTCATCCGCGACACCCCACCCTGAGCGCGAATGTCTGCGGGGACGCGCTCGAGGGCCATGACGGCAACCGCTCCGGCGTCTTCGGCGATCTTGGCCTGATCGGCGGTGACCACGTCCATGATGACGCCGCCCTTGAGCATCTCGGCCATCCCCCGCTTGACGCGCGCGGTGCCGATTCCGTTCTCGCCCGAACCGCCTTCGGCAGATCCAGCGGGTGTAGTGGATGCGTGTGGGGTACTCAAGCCGACTCCTGTGTTCTGGGCACCGTTCGTGGCGCACCGGACTGATATGTGCAACTACGTCCATCCGCGCAATCGATCACGCGCGGCGCGAAGTCGCGCCCAGAACTGTAGGCCTCCTGGCGACGGTTTCCCATAACCACTTCATGATTGCTGGACTGCTCGAAAAGGGTCCAGATTGCTAGCGGATAGCGCGCACGTCCGGGTCGCCGCGTCGAGCGAGAGCCACGTTCACCTCGTCCAGCAGTTCCGCGAGGTCCTGGGGATAGACGTTCTCGCCGACAGCGCTGAGCGCACGGATGTCGGCCTCGGTGCACCACTGATGGCCGGTCACGGTGCGGCGCTCGAAATCGGTGAACCCGGCGCTGTGCGGCTCGAACTCCTGCGTTCGGATCGCGAAGAACAGTTCCTCGGAACGGATCAGGGTTCCGTTGAACGGGAACGTCGCAACCCGTCGCCACAGTGGACCGCGCAGATCTGCCGCCGCGACGTTCAGGCCGGTTTCCTCGTGCACCTCGCGCACCGCTGCTTCGCGGAGCGACTCGCCCTTCTCCACTGCCCCACCGATGGTGAACCAGAAGAAGGTGTCGGGCACCGTCGGATCGTGTCCGCGCAACAGCAGAACGCGGCCCCGTTCGTCGAGCAGCACCACCCGAGCGGATGTTCGCTGAGTGGCTCTGTTCTCGCTGCCGAACGTCGCGGCAGCAGACCGCTCGGCGATCTCGAAATACGACGGCAGGGCCGCGGTACCGCCCAGATGCAACCACCGGACCGGGCGTCTCACCCGCAGCGCCAGAGTGTCACGGACGGCGTCGTTGTGGAAGCGCCGTGCGATCAGGACGCGGGCCTCGGCGTCGGCCAGTTCGGCGACCAGTTGCGGGGGCAGGGCATTCGGCTCGACGACGGCAAGAGCCATGGACACCGCGTTCTCGGCCTCTTCCCGCTGCGACCGGTCGGCGCGTTCGGCCCGATCGGCCAGTGCGGCGAGTTCTCTGCTCGCCGAGGCCGTGTCGCGGGTGGCAGCGGACACCGCTCGCGCGACGACGGCGCGGCGGGCCAGTGCTGCATCGAGTGCCTGCCAGGCAAGGTCGGTACGCACGTGCAAGCGGTCCAGTCGGTTCGCCGTGCCGTACGCCCACAGGCCGACGACGAGAATCAGTACCGCGACCAGACCGAGTACCAGGATCGTGAGCGCCGAGAGGGTCATCAGTTCGCCGCCCGCACTTTCTGGCCCCCGAGGGTGACGGTTTCGTAGACCCGCAGGATCTGCTCGGCGACGACGGGCCAGTCGTAGGCGGCCACGGCGACCGAGGCGGCATCGACGAGTCGAGCACGAACGGCGTCGTCGGAGAGGATCGCGGTCACTGCGGCGGCGACGGCATCGGAATCGTCGATCGGAACCAGCAGTCCGCAGGTACCGTCCTTGAGCACCCGCCGGAATGCGTCGAGTTCGCTTGCCACCACCGGAGTTCCGGCGGCCATGGCCTCGACGAGGACGATGCCGAAGCTCTCACCGCCGAGGTTGGGTGCGCAGTAGACGTCGGCGCTGCGCATCGCCGATGCCTTGGTCGCATCGTCCACCTGCCCCAGGAACGTCAGGTGCGAGGCGAGTGCGCCTGCGTCCTTGCGGAGCTTGTCCTCGTCGCCGCGGCCGACGATGAGGATCTCGATGTCGGGATGGGATTCGACGAGGGTGGGCAGTGCCCCGAGCAGGACCGCCATTCCCTTGCGTGGTTCGTCGAAGCGGCCGAGGAAGAGCACCGTGCGACCGGCACGTGGATAGCCTTCCAGCACAGGGGCGTCGGCGAAGGCAGGAACGTCGACTCCGTTGGGGATCTCGACGGCGTCGGAGCCGAGGGCCTCGACCTGCCAGCGTCGGGCGAGTTCCGAGACAGCTATACGTCCGCTGATCTTCTCGTGATACGGCCGCAGCACACCCTGAAAGGTGCTGAGCACCAAGGACTTCGTCGTCGAGGTGTGGAAGGTTGCCACGATCGGTCCGTCCGCGGCCTTGAGCGCCAACATCGACAGGCTGGGCGCGTTCGGTTCGTGGATGTGCAGCACGTCGAAATCGTTGTCGGAGATCCACTTACGGATTCGGGAATACGTGATCGGCCCGAATCGAAGCCGCGCGACGGATCCGTTGTAGGGAATGGCGAGCGCCTCGCCCGCCGACACCACGAAATCCGGCAACTCGACGTCGTCCGACGCCGGAGCCAGGACACTGACGCGATGACCGCGTTCGATGAACACCTCGGCCAGCTGCTGAACGTGCGCCTGCACTCCACCGGGAACGTCGAACGAGTACGGGCACACCATACCGATCTTCACGCGCCCTCGATTCGGGCACGTCGCTCGGCCGACCAGTCGCTCATCCACAACGGTTGCAGCATGTGCCAATCCGCCGGATGCGCTCGGATGCCGGCAGCGAAATGATCGGCCAACGTCTGGGTGGCAGGACCGACTCCGGCCGAGACGTCCACTGCAGGCGAAATGTCGAAGCCCCAGCCGTCGCCGTCGAAATAGCCGTGTACCGGCAACAGCGTCGCTCCGGTGTCGATCGCGAGTTTTGCGGCACCGGCGGGCATCCGGGTCGGTTCACCGAAGAAGGTGACCGGCACTCCGTGCTTGGCGAGATCTCTCTCGCCGAGCAGGCAGACCACCTTGTTCTGGCGCAGTCTCTCGGACAATGCGAGAAGCGGCGGTTGCTCGCCGCCGCTGAGCGGAAAGATCTCGAAGCCCAGGCTCTCCCGATAGGCGACGAATCGCTGGTACAGAGATTCCGGCTTCAGCCGTTCGGCGACGGTCGAGAGCCCACCGTGCGTGCGCACCAGCCACATTCCGGCCATGTCCCAATTGCCGCTGTGCGGCAACGCCAGCACCACTCCCTTACCGGCGGCGAGTGCACCCTCGAGATGTTCCTTGCCGTTCACGCACCGATCGATGACGGCGGCCTGCGCAGCCAGATCCATCGACGGCAACCGAAACGCCTCGCGCCAGTAACGGGCGTAGGAGCGAACGCTGTCGCGGATCAGCTCGTCGGGCACCTCGGCGGGAGTGGTCCCCAGGACTCGAGCGAGATTGCGACGCAACTGGTCCGGGCCACCGCCTCGCGTCGCTGCGAAGTCGGCACCGCGATCGAACAGGCGTCGCGCCACCGGCTCGGGTAGAGAACGGACGAGTCGCCAACCGGCCGCGTAGCCCGCGTCGCTCGCCCTGTCGGAGAGATTCACGACGCGGCCACGTCGCCGTCGCCGGATGCCGGTGCCACCGGAGGCACGATGATGTCGCGAGCACCCTCGGATCCGCGGACCGCGAGAACGCGCTGGAACACGGTCACGACACTGAGCACGGCGAGAATCCACATCGCCGGGTAGATCACGCTGTCCAACCACGGAATGTCGAAATGCCGTCCGACGCCGGTGAATCCGGCGCCGACGAGCACGATGACCAGGCGATCGGGACGTTCGATCCACCCCCCGTCGGCCGAGAGTCCGCTGGCCTCGGCGCGTGCCTTGGCGTACGAGATCACCTGGGAGGTGACCAGACAGATCAGGGTGGCAACGAGCAGTAGTTTGTCCTGCTCGGAGTACACCGCCCACCAGGCCAAGCCGCCGAAGATCGCACCGTCGGCCACTCGATCGCACGTCGCGTCGAGGACGGCACCGTATTTGGTGCCACCGCCCCGTGCCCGCGCCATGGCCCCGTCGAGCATGTCGAACAACACGAACAGGGTGATGACGACCGAACCCCACCACAGGTAGCCGGCGGGGTACATCGTGACCGCGGCCGTCACGGTGACGACGGTGCCGATGATCGTCACGGAGTTGGGGGTCAGCCCGGTGCTGTTGAGGGCACGCCCGAGCGGGGCGGTCACCTTCGACACCGGCGCACGGCCGAAAATGCTCAGCACGGCGCGTGCTCCTCTCGCCTGTGGTTCATTCGTTCCAGGCCGACGCGAGCAGGGCCCGAGTGTCACGGAGCAACTGCGGCATCACCTTCGCACCGCTGATCACGGTGATGAAGTTCGCGTCGCCGCCCCACCGGGGCACGATGTGCTGATGCAGGTGCTCGGCCAGCGATCCGCCCGCGGCAGCACCGAGATTGAGTCCGACATTGAAGCCGTGCGGACGTGACACTCGCTTGATGACGCGAATCATCTGCTGCGTGAATGCCATCAACTCGGCGCTCTCCGCAGGTGTGAGGTCTTCCAGTGCCGCGACGCGGCGGTACGGCACGATCATCGCGTGGCCGGGGTTGTAGGGGTACAGGTTGAGTACCGCGTACACCGATTCGCCTCGTGCGACGACGAGTCCGTCCTCGTCGCTCATCTTGGGAATGTCGGAGAACGGCTCGTTCGACTTCGCCGAGCCCTGCGGAGCCTCGGCGATGTAGGACATCCGGTGCGGTGTCCACAGTCGCTGCAGCCGATCGGGCTCACCGGCCCCGGTGACGACGATCGACTCGTCCTGTTCCGACATGATCAGCTCACTCCTGCGGGGTCGGTCTGCACGAGCTCGGCGGTCGGTGATGCGTTGTTGCGCTGAGAGATCCAGTCGGTCACGACCGTGATCGCCTGCGCCACCGGGACGCCGTTGACCTGGGTGCCGTCCCGGAATCGGAAGCTCACGGCTCCGGCTTCGACGTCGCGTTCGCCGGCGAGAAGCATGAAGGGGACCTTCTGCGCCGTCTGGTTGAAGATCTTCTTCTGCATCCGGTCGTCGCTGGCATCGACCTCGGCGCGCACTCCCCGCTTCTTCAGCTCGTTCACGACCGCGAACAAGTGATCCTGGTAGACCTCGGCAACCGGGATACCGACGACCTGGACCGGTGCGAGCCAGGCCGGGAACGCGCCTGCGTAATGCTCGGTGAGCACCCCGAAGAAGCGCTCGATGGAACCGAACAGAGCCCGGTGAATCATCACCGGGCGTTCCTTGGTTCCGCCCGAGCCGGTGTATTCGAGCTCGAAGCGCTCGGGCAGGTTGAAGTCGAGCTGAATGGTCGACATCTGCCAGGTACGCCCCAGCGCATCCTTGGCCTGCACCGAGATCTTCGGTCCGTAGAACGCGGCACCACCCGGATCGGGCACCAGGTTCAGGCCCGACGCCGCCGCCACCTCGGCGAGGGTGTTGGTTGCCTCTTCCCAGACCTCGTCGCTGCCGACCGACTTCTCCGGGTTGCGAGTGGAGAGTTCGAGGTAGAAATCGTCGAGGCCGTAGTCCTTGAGCAGCCCGAGCACGAATTCGAGGGTGCTGGTGAGCTCGCCGCGCATCTGCTCGCGGGTGCAGAAGATGTGCGCGTCGTCCTGGGTCATGCCGCGCACACGGGTGAGACCGTGGATGACGCCGGACTTCTCGTAGCGGTAGACCGAGCCGAACTCGAACAAACGCAACGGCAGTTCTCGGTACGAGCGGCCGCGGGAACGGAAGATCAGGTTGTGCATCGGGCAGTTCATCGGCTTGAGGTAGTAGTCCTGGCCGGGCTTGCGCACGTCACCGTTCTCGTCGAGCTCGGCGTCCAGGTGCATCGCCGGGAACATGCCGTCCCGGTACCAGTCGAGGTGACCCGAGACCTCGTAGAGATGGCCCTTGGTGATGTGCGGGGTGTTGACGAACTCGTAGCCCTCTTCGATGTGCCGCTGCCGCGAGTAGTTCTCCAGCTCGTTCCGGATGATGCCACCCTTGGGGTGGAACACCGGCAGACCGGAGCCCAGTTCGTCGGGAAAGCTGAACAGGTCCAGCTCGGAGCCGAGCTTGCGGTGATCGCGACGCTCCGCCTCGGCCAGCAGTTCGAGATGCGCGTCGAGCGCTTCGGTGGATTCCCACGCAGTTCCGTAGATGCGCTGCAGTCCGGCGTTGTCCTGATTGCCGCGCCAGTACGCAGCCGAACTACGGGTGAGCTTGAACGCGGGCACGTACTTGGTGGTGGGGATGTGCGGTCCGCGGCACAGATCGCCCCAGATCCGCTCGCCGGTCCGGGGATTGAGGTTGTCGTAGGCGGTCAGCTCTCCCCCACCGACCTCCATGACCTCGGGATCGTCGATGCCGGACTTGTCGTCGATCAGCTCGAGCTTGTACGGCTCGCCGGCCAACTCCTCGCGGGCCTGCTCCACCGACTCGTACACCCGACGCGAAAAGCGCTGTCCGGCTTTGACGATCTGCTTCATCTTCTTCTCGAGTGCCGTCAGATCCTCGGGAGTGAACGGCTGCTTCACGTCGAAGTCGTAATAGAAGCCGTCCTTGATGAACGGTCCGATGCCCAGCTTGGCGTCGGGAAAAAGCTCTTGAACGGCCTGCGCCAACACGTGCGCGGCCGAATGCCTGATGACGCTTCGTCCGTCCTCGGTGTTCGCCGGAACGGGTTCGACCTCGGTGTCGCCCTCCGGTGCCCACGACAGGTCACGGAGCTTGCCGTCGGGATCGCGTACCACGACCACAGCGTCGGGTCCCTTGTTGGGCAGGCCGGTCTCGCGGAGCGCCGTACCTGCCGTGGTTCCGGCCGGCACCATGATGCGGGCGGGCGAAACGGCGGCGACAACGGGCATGCTCACAGCGATGTACTCCTCGATCGGTTCTTCTGGCCAGGAAGGCCTCCGACAGCCTATCGGCAACGGTCCACTCGATTGGCCTCAGCGCGACGGGTGACGTCAGATCGGGCTCTCGAGCCACGTCCACTCGAGTCCGATCCAGCCCCCGACCAACGCGAACGTGCCGAGCAGCCACAGCGTTGCCAGCACGACGACCGTGGTGAACAGAACTCCGAGACCCTTGACGAACATCGATTGCTTCGAGAACCACGCCATGAACGCGTCGTATCTCTTGCGGACGAACCGCAGCGCACTCTTGGCCCAGGCGAATTCCGACGCCAGGATGCCCAGGCCGGCAAACACGATCAACCAGCCGGGCCCCGGGTAGGGAATGGCGAGTACACCCAGCACCAACACCACTGTTCCGACGACACCGACCGTGATTCGGTACGCGAGATCGAGGGACTTGTTCTCGGCGATGCGCGCCCGGAAGCGACGGTGGTTCACCTTTGCTGTGTCCATCGGACCCTGGTCGGCGACGGCCTGCGGCTTCGATTCTTCGGTGCTCACCGGCTCAGGTTACCGGCCTCGAACGCAAGAAGGCCCGCACCGACGGGCGGTGCGGGCCTTCTTTTCTGTGGTCCCGGCTGGGATCGAACCAGCGACCTTCCGCGTGTGAAGCGGACGCTCTCCCACTGAGCCACGGGACCGAACGAGGCAAAACATTAACACGAGGTGCCGCGACGAACCGAATCGCCTGCCCGATCACCGAATTCGTCCACGGACTGCCTCCGCAGGGCTCCCATCGCCTCTGCTTTCACATCTTTCACAGCGCCGATCGTTCGAATTCCGGGGCTGACCACGAGATTTGTGAGTTTCACTCCCGTTGGGTTAATGTTTTCCCCGCACCACGGAGACAACAACTGCCCAGCAGTGAGCGCCTCCGGGGTATGCGGATGTGGCGCAGTGGTAGCGCATCACCTTGCCAAGGTGAGGGTCGCGGGTTCGAATCCCGTCATCCGCTCGAGGGTCTCGACCCATGGTGGAGTGGCCGAGTGGTGAGGCAACGGCCTGCAAAGCCGTGCACACGGGTTCGATTCCCGTCTCCACCTCGCTAGTGCATCGGTCGCAAGACCGTTGCGAGGACACGCGCGATTAGCTCAGCGGGAGAGCGCTTCCCTGACACGGAAGAGGTCACTGGTTCAATCCCAGTATCGCGCACCACAGCAAGACAAATCAGGCCCCCTTTCGAGGGGGTCTTTTTTGTGCTTCACGAATCAATTGTGGTGATTCGCGCCATAGAAGTGCACAGTGGAGACGACGCACACACTTCGATGGAAGGACACACACGTGTCGGACGATGCTCAGAGCGAACCCACAGTCGACGACGCCACCCTGGAGGAGGCGAAGAAGTCCGTGGAGGGCCTCGACGATCGCTATCGACCCGGTGCCCGGCCCACCGTCGCACTGCCGGGAACCAACGGCACCGTCGCCGGGACCGCCTTCGCGGACATGGTCGACGACAACGGCGAGATGGTGGACGCCGATGACCGGGAGTCCACCGACTCCGACGGCTCAGACGGCTCTGCTGACACCGATCACGCCGACACCCAGGAAAAGGTAACGTCCTCGAACGATGCCTGAACTCGATGGTCCCGACGCCCCCGCCGACATCGATCTCGGCGGGGGCGTCGCATTTCTGCACACACCCTCCATACCGTCACGAGGCGGCCTCGCTCTCACGCACGGTGCGGGCGGCAACTGCGAGTCGCCGCTGCTGCAGCGCATCGCGTCGGCATGGGCGGCAGCCGGATTCACGGTCCTGCGTTTCGACCTTCCGTTTCGAGTACGCAAACCCAAGGGGCCGCCGCACCCGTCGAGGGCGGCCGAGGATCGGCTCGGAATCGCGTCGGCCGTCGACCGCCTCCGCGCCGAGACCTCTGGATTCATCGCATTCGGTGGGCATTCCTACGGTGGCAGGCAGGGCTCGATGATCGCGGCCGAGCGACCGGGTCTCGTCGACGGACTCGTCCTGACCTCCTATCCCCTACACCCGCCGGGCAAGCCGGACAAGGCTCGTACACAACACCTTCCCGAACTTCGAACACCGACGGTGGTGGTGCACGGCACGAAGGATCCTTTCGGCACCACGACCGAATTGAGCGCTGCGCTCGCGCTCGTGCCGGCCCCCACCGAGCTCGTCGACATCGAGGGCGCGGGCCACGATCTTGCTCCGATGAAGTACGACGCAGCGACGAAAACCCTTGCCGGAGCCGCCTCGCTGTTCGGTGCCCCGACGTCCGATTCGTCGGTTGTCGTCCCGCTCTTCGACCCGTCGCGCTGAAGTGGTCTACTAAGGCATGCCGACCTGGGGATGGTTCATCGTGGCGTTGGTCCTCGTCGATGCTGCAGTGCTCGCGGCGTGGCTGTTGGCCCGCAAGAAGCCAGGCTCGTCCCCGGAGACCTCGCGCAACATCAGGCTCATCGGTCTCGACGAGAGCGCCCGCGCAGACATTCATTCGCTACTGGCCGCGAACAAGAAGGTTCAGGCCATCAAGGTCTTTCGTGAACGAACGGGTGCCGGACTCGCCGACGCGAAGAGCGCGATCGAGAGCGTCCAACGCGGCGAGCCGTTTCCGTCCTCCGCCACCATCGTCGACGCCGCACAATCCGGTCCGACACCCTGGGACGATCTGATCCCGCGATTGCAGTCACTGAAATCCGAGGGTAAAGCGATCTCTGCCATCAAACTGCTGCGCGACCGAACCGGGCTGTCGTTGCGCGATGCCAAGAACGCGGTCGATCTGCTGTGACCGTGCGCGTGGCAGCACGTGCCGATGCACGTCGCGTCGCCGAAGTGGCCGCGTCGACCTTTCCCCTCGCCTGCCCGCCGGGAACCCGGCCCGAGGACATCGAGCAGTTCGTCTCGAACGTGTTGTCGGCCGAGCACTTCGAGAACTACATCGCCGACGCAACCAGAACGGTGCTGATCGACGAGACAGCCGATGCCGACGTCGTGGGCTACGCGATGCTCGTATCCGGGCCGCCTGCGGACCCCGGAATTCGCGCGACACTCTCGCCCGAGCCCACCATGGAAGTCAGCAAGCTCTACGTGCAGCCGACCCAGCACGGCAGCGGGGCCGCGGGGCGATTGATGACGTCGTCACTCGACCATGCACGCCACTCCGGTTGTGCGACAGCATGGTTGGGCGTCAACCAGCAGAACGTGCGGGCGCAGAAGTTCTACGCCAAACACGGATTCGAGATCGTGGGCACCAAGACGTTCGTCGTCGGCGTCCAGACGCACGACGATTACGTCATGCAGGTGAGGCTGTGACGACCGCTCAGCCGACTGCAGCGAAACGAGACAGTGCCAGCAGACGCGAGGTGGCGCGCAGGTACTTCTTGCGGTAACCGCCGGCCAGCATCTCCTCGGTGAAGATCTCGTCGAGCTTGCCGCCCGAGGCCGTCACCGGGATGCCCGCGTCGTACAGGCGGTCGGCGAGGACCACCAGGCGCAGAGCGATGGCCTGATCCGATGCCGGGTGCACGTTCTTCAGGAACACTGCCGGAATGCCGTCGAGCAACTTGCCGTAGCGGGAGGGGTGCAACGTGCTCAGATGCGCCAGCAGCTCGTCGAAATCGTCCAGGGTTGCACCCTCGACGGTATCGGCGCGGTCGATCAGCTCGGACTCCGAGGTGGGCTCGGGAGCCGGAGGTAGATCGCGGTGGCGGTAGTCGGGACCGTCGACCCGGATGGACTCGAAGATGGAGCCGAGTTTCTTGATCTCCCGCATGAAGTCCTCGGCGGCGAAACGCCCCTCACCGAGCTGCCCGGGCAGGGTGTTGGACGTCGCGACGATGGATACCCCGCGCTGCGAGAGCTCGGAGAGCAACCGCGAGACCAACATCGTGTCGCCGGGATCGTCGAGCTCGAACTCGTCGATGCACAGCACGCTGTGGCTCGAGAGTTCCTCGAGTGCCTTGTTGAAGCCGAGAGCACCGACCACGTGGGTGAGTTCGACGAACGTGCCGAACGCCTTGGGCTCGGGAACGCTGTGATAGATCGACGCAAGCAAGTGAGTCTTGCCGACACCGAAGCCGCCGTCGAGGTACAGGCCTGCACCGATGGCCGGGGTCTTCTTACCGAAGAGACCGCGCTTGCCCTTGCCGCGGATCTTCTGCACCTTGCTCGCGAACTCCTCGGCCTTCGCAACCGCAGCAGCCTGCGTCGGCTCCTTGGGGTCGGGAATGTACGACGAGAAACTGACGTCGTCGAACATCGCCGGCGGGACCATCTGCGCGATCAGCTGATCGGATGGAACCACGGGATTTCGGTCGACAAGGCGTGCGGGCATTTGCCGAGCGTAACGACGTGGTCTGATCTCTCTCATGCAGCTTCTCCATATTGGGACCTACTTCACATCGGTGCAGGCACCCGAGTCCGTGCCCAGCGTCGGATCGGCACTCGACGACGATGCCGTCCGCGCCCTGCACGCGTATCCCACCGACGTGGACCGACCGTGGATTCGCACGAACTTCGTCGCCAGCATCGACGGATCGGTGACCGCGAACGGTAAGTCGGCGGGCCTGGGAACCCCCGCCGACGCCCGCCTGTTCGGCATCCTGCGAGAACTGTGCGACGCCGTCCTGGTCGGTGCCGGAACCGCGCGCGCCGAGAACTACGGCGGCGTCTCGCTGTCCACCGAAGCGAAGGCACGTCGAGTAGCGGCCGGGCTGGCACCGGTTCCGACGATCGTCGTGGTCACCGCCTCCGGTTCGATCGACGCGGACTCTCGATTGATCACCGACACCGAAGTGCAGCCGGTGGTGCTGACCTCGGCGGCGGCGGACGGCTCGAAGGTGGCCGCGCTTCGGGCAGCAGGAGCGACGGTGATCGAGGTGACCGGCGAATCGGTCTCGACCGGCGACATCGTCGCGACACTGAGCGACCTCGGATTTCGCCGCATCCTGTGCGAGGGCGGACCGGGACTGTTCGGACAGCTCGTGTCCGACGGGGCGGCGGACGATCTGTGTCTGACGATCTCGCCGATGTTGGTCGCCGGCGAGGCGGGTCGTATCGCCCACGCATCCGACGCCGCCGACGCGCCGATGCACCGGGTACACGTTCTGGGCGATGCCGACGGAACGCTGCTCACGCGCTGGGTGCGTCGGCCATGAGCACTGCGCGGCCCGGCATCGATCGAAAAGTCGATAGCCTCGCACGGTGACGCAGAAATCAACGTTGCTCGCCGCGGTCCTCGTCCTCGCCACGATGTGCGCGGCCTGTGGTGCCGGCCCGTCGATCCGACCCGACGTCGCGGTGGAACAACGCTCCCCCGGTCAGCCCGCCGAGTCCTCGGCAGAAGCGCCACCGGAACCGGTCGCACTTGCCGTTCCGGCCACCGATCTCGCCTGGGCCGACTGCACCGCAGCCACACTCGGGACGTTCGGGCTCACCGCCACCACTCCCGGCCTGACACTCGAATGCGCAGAATACGAAGCCGACGTCGATGCGAGTGGACAGATGTTCGGCACCTTCGCCGTCGGTGCATTGCGTGCCCGCCTCGATCGGACGCCGGCCGATGCGGGCCCGCTGGTGTTCACCTCCGGCTCCGATCGGTCCTCGACGGCCACGTTGGCCACGATGGCCGCCGGTCCGCTCGCGACGCTGCTCGAGGCTCATCCCATCGTCGCGGTGGATCGACGCGGCATCGGCCGATCCACTGCCGTGGACTGCATCGACGCAGAGACAAAAACGGAGGTCGACGCGCTGGGGCAGTTCACCAGGTCCGATGCCGACACGGTCGACCGCGCCGTCGACGCCGGTCGTGACGCCACGATCGAGTGCACCGACACGTTGCAACCGCAGGAACTCGCGTTCGGAACCACCTACGCGGCGGACGATCTGGACCGCCTGCGGCAACTCTGGGGTGTGGAACAGATAGGCCTGATCGGATCGGGCAACGGCGCGCTCACCGCGTTGGCCTACGCAGCGAAGTTTCCGGCCAACATCTCGCGTCTGATCCTCGATTCACCGACCGGAGTCGGCGCCGACCAGATCACGTTGGCCGAGCAACGGACACAGGGCAAGGAAGCAGCCTTCGCAGCGTTCGCGCAGCGATGCGTCGCGCTGAACTGCTCCCTCGGCAGCGATCCGACGGCGACCGTCACCCAGCTGCTCCTACGCGCCGCCGGTGGCGAATTCTCGCCGCTGTCCACGCACGAGATTCTCGACGGCATCACCTTCGCCCTGGCATCCACCGCAGGCGACGCGTCGTCCCGCGCCACCGGGCTCTCCACCGCCCTGTCCTCGGCCGCCGGGTCCGACACCACCGCGCTGGCAGCGCTCGCCGAGCGGGGTCGGAACGCCTACGGCACCGACGGTCAGTTCGTGTCCCGGTGCACGGACGGCCAACAGTGGCCGTCGCCGCAGGGCGTTCGCGACCTGTCGTCGCAGTGGAACGACCGCTATCCGATCTACGGCACCGACGCTGCCCTGACGGCTCTACTGTGCTCGTCCTGGCCGACTGCTCCGTCGACTCCGCTGCCCACCTCTCTGGACGTCCCGGTGTTGGTGCTGGCCAACGCAGGCGACCCGATCGTCGGCAACGGCGGGCTGTCCTCGGTCACCGGGTTGGTCGGGGCAACCGGAGCGGCCGTCGCCTCGGCCGCGTGGCAGGGCAGCGGGCATCCGAGTCTGGGCGGATCTCAGTGTCTGCAGGGCGCCGCGGTGAACTACGCACGCGACACCGCGCTTCCGACCGACGGCACCGTCTGCCCCGCCTGAGTCGGGTACACATCGCGGGGTGTCCTTCGCCGGTACGGTCAGCGCCTCGGGTACCGTTCCCGGGTGTCACTTAGCTTTCTGGAGCCGCGGTCAGGGCGGACGACCGCCGAGGTAATCAAGTACGCCCTGTGGCCCATCGCCATCATGACCGTCATCCAGCGCGTGGTGATCAAAGCGGTCAACGGAGACATCACCAACGATTTCAACCCGGTGTACAGCGCCGCCCTGGCCTTCCTCAACCGCCAGCCGGTGTACACGGCGAACTTCGACTCGGTCGATCCGCACTACCTCTATCAACCGAGCGCGACGATGCTGCTTTCCCCCATCGCCGTCATCGACCCCGAGCGATCCCGTTGGCTGTTCATCATCGCGAGCACCGTCGCGATACTGCTGGCCCTGTACATCCTGTTGCGCATCTTCGGATTCCGCCTCGATTCGGTGGCGGCCCCCGCACTCCTGCTGGCCGCCTTCGTCAGCGAAACAGTGACCAACACGTTGGTGTTCACCAACTTCAACGGCTTCGTACTCCTCGGCGAGGTCGCCTTCCTCGGGTTCCTCCTCCAGCGCAAGGACCTGTCGGCCGGTGTCGCCATGGGTCTGACTCTGGCGATCAAGCCGATGCTCGCCCCGCTGCTGTTGCTTCCGCTGATGACGCGTCAATGGAAGGTCTTCATCACCTCGATCGCCATCCCCGTCGTGATGATGGCCATCGCCTGGCCGCTGTCGGTGGATCCGATGAACTTCATCGACCGGACACTGCCGTATCTGCTGCAGACCCGCGACTACTTCAACAGCGCCGTCGTCGGTAACGGCCGGTACTACGGTGTTCCCGAACTCCTCACCCTCGGAATCCGAGCAGTCCTCGGAATCATGGTCCTGATCTCACTGTGGCTGCTCTACCGATACTGCCGCGAGGACCGCCTCTTCTTCTTCGCGACCACCTCGGGCTTGATCCTCACCGCACATTGGCTGTTGGGCTCGCTGGGTCAGATGTACTACTCCATGATGCTGTTCCCGCTGCTGATGACCGTCGTGCTGAAGAACTCGCTGCTGCGCAACTGGCCCGCCTGGCTCGCGATCTACGGGTTCATGAACTACGACCGATGGCTGTCGGGTCGCTGGATCGAAACCGGGCGCGCCTTGGACTACCTGCGCACCACTTTCGGCTGGGCCCTGCTCATCGTCGTCATCTTCGGCGTGCTCGTCGGACGCTATTTCGCCGCCCGAAGCGAAGGACGACTCGACGACGGAATCGAACCGAGCTACCTGCTGCCGAGCGCTCCACCTGCGAAAACGGCATAGCCCGACAAATCGTATTAGCGTGTGAGCATGAGTTCAGCAACCGACAACAATTCTGCCCCGGCCGTCCAGCTCACCGACGCACAGTGGCGCGAGAAGCTGACCCCCGAGGAGTACGCGGTGCTGCGGCAGGCAGGCACCGAACGCCCCGGCGTAGGCGAATACACCGACACCACCACCGAAGGTATCTACGAGTGCCGCGCCTGCGGAGCCGAATTGTTCCGCAGCACCGAGAAGTTCGAGTCCCACTGCGGCTGGCCGTCCTTCTTCGACCCGGCCGACAGCGACGCCGTCATCCTGAAGGAAGACACCACGCTGGGAATGCGCCGCGTCGAGGTCGTCTGCCGCAGCTGCCACAGCCACCTCGGGCACGTCTTCGAGGGTGAGGGTTACCCCACCCCGACCGATCAGCGGTACTGCATCAACTCGATCTCGTTGACGCTCAAGCCCGCACCCTGATCGGACAGGACACTCGGATGTCGCCGCGCTGAACGCGCCACGAGCTACAGATTCGTCGACATGGAGCCCAGACCGGTAAATTTACCTTTGATTACCTATACATAAGGTAAATTTGCCGTCATGGCCACTTCGATCAAAACATTCTGGTGGCGTCAGGTAAAACTCACCGGCGTCAGACCCAATTTCGGCGATGAATTGACGCCCGAACTGGTGAAATCACTGTTCGGGCAGAAATGTTCCTGGCGTCGTGCGAAGCGAAGCGACATGATCGGGGCAGGTTCCACTCTCGAAATGGTCCAGCTCATGCAGGCGCGAAAGGATCTCAAGGTCTGGGGTTCGGGATTCATGCTCAGCGAGACTGCCCACGAAAAAGACTTCAGCTACCCCGACTTCGACTTCTACGCTGTGCGCGGGCATCTGTCATCGAATCGCATCGAGTCCGAGCGCGAGGTCGCGGTCGGGGACCCCGGGCTGTTGGCGAACAGGGTCTATTCACGCTCCCCGCGGGTACCTGGTCGAATCGGTCTCGTCTACCACTGGGTGCACAAGAAGGATCCCGTAGTGCTCGCGCTCGCGCGAGAAAAGAACGTGACGTTGATCGACCCGTCCCGAAAGCCGGCCAAGGTCATCGCCGACATCACCGCATGTGACTTCGTGATGTCCACGAGTCTGCACGGCTTGATCGTCGCTGACTCCTTCGGCATCCCCAACGCGTGGATAGAGCTGACGCAGGATATCGGCGGCAACGGATACAAATTCGACGACTACTACTCCGTTTTCGACCGAGAAGCAGTTCAGCATTCGTCGGACCTCGCGCGCGATCACGACAAGATCGCGCAGCTTCGCAGCGAATATCGACCGGTCCCGAATCTGACGGAAATCCAGGACAATCTGATCGCCGCTTTTCCGTTTGCGCCGCGCTGTACGGCCTGAATTCAGCAGACCGACAACGACGCCGAACATCGCGCGCCGCGCTCGTTCACCGTCGAGCGTCCTACTACGACGGTGCATACTGTGAGTATGCGCACTTTCACCTCACCAGAGCAGATCAAAGCAGCCGTCGGGGAAGACCTCGGCACCAGTGACTGGCTGCAGATCACCCAGGAACGGGTCAACACCTTTGCCGACGCCACGGGCGATCACCAGTGGATCCACGTCGACGTCGAGCGGGCGAAGAAGGAGAGCCCTTTCGGCGCACCCATCGCCCACGGATTTCTGAGCCTGTCCCTGGTATCGATGCTCAACTGGCAGATCTACACCATCGAGAACACCAAGCTCGGAATCAACTACGGCTCCAACAAGGTTCGCTTCATCAACCCGGTGAAGGTGGGCGCGCACGTGCGCCTGCAGACCACCCTTGTCTCCGTCGAAGAGGTATCGGGCGGGGCGCTACAGATGGTGACGGCAGGAACGTTGCAGATCGAGGGCGAGGACAAGCCGGCGCTGGTCGCCGAGATCATCTCTCGGGTCGTGTTCTGAACTCGGACCGAGCAGGTGGATCGAACGCGGTGATCGGCGGCAACGGCTCGTCGTAGCGTTCGATCTCCACCAGCACGTGCTGGCCGGTGCAGCCGCGCGCGAGCGCCGACGAGCCCTCGTCCGCGGTGAGAACGTTCACGCTGCCGTGTACGCACATCGAATCGGGATCTGCCGGATCGAGCGGGTCGTACCAGGCCCCGGTGGACAACTGCACGACCGATTCCAGCATGGCGTCGTCGACAACCACACCGGCCAAGCACGAGCCGCGGTCGTTGAACACCCGTACGACGTCGCCGTCCGACACTCCCCTGGCCCCGGCCGCCGACGAGTGCATTCGTATCGGCTCTCTACCCTTGATCTTCGAGTTACGGCTCACCGCACCGTGATCGAGCTGACTGTGCAGCCTGGTGTGCGGCTGGTTGGCGATCAGATGCAACGGGAACTGCTGCGCCCGGGGTCCACCGAGCCATTCCTGCGGCTCGAACCACATCGGATGCCCACGGCAGTCCTCGTAGTCGAACCCCGCCACGGTCGCCGAGAAGATTTCGATCTTTCCACTGGGGGTGCGCAGCGCGTTGCCCACCGGGTCGCGTCGAAAATCCTCGAAGAACGTCAGATCGTCCTCGGTCTTCATCCGAAACGAACCCTCGCGACGGAAATTGTCGTACTCCGGCGTAGCGACACCCCCGGCGCGTAGATATCCGCGCCACTGCTCGTACAGATGCTCGAGCCACTGTTGCGAGCTACGCCCCTCGGTGAACTGTTGCCCCACACCGAGTTTCGTAGCCAACTCCGCGAACGTGTCGTAGTCGTCGCGGGAGTCCGCGTACCGCGGGGCGGCCGGCTCCATCGCGACGAGCAAGGGATCGTTGCGTGTGCAGCTCAGATCCGATCGTTCCAACGACGTCGTCGACGGGACGACGATGTCGGCGTGCTTGGCCATCGGTGTCCAATACGGGTCGTGCACAACGACGGTGTCGGGCCTACCGAGAGCGCGACGCAGGCGCCCCAGATCCTGGTGGTGGTGGAACGGATTTCCGCCGGCCCAATAGACGATCTTGATATCGGGATAGGTCAATCGCCTACCGTCGTAGTCGAATTCGGCACCGGGATTCAGCAGCATGTCCGAGACCGCGGCGACCGGAATCAGGTCGGGAACGGGATTGACACCCTGCGGCAAGGTCGGCAACGGATACGGAACCGGTGCCAGACCCGGCTCGTTCATCGACCCGTACCCGTGCCCGAATCCCCCACCCGGAACGCCGATTCGGCCCAGCATCGCCGCGAGTGTCACGCCCATCCACGGGGCCTGCTCACCGTGTCGCGTCCGCTGCAGTGACCAGGTGACCGTCACCATCGTGCGTTTCGACGCCATCTCCCGGGCGAGTTCCGCGATCACGGCGGCCTCGATGCCGCAGATCGCCGACGCCCACTGCGGTGTCTTGGGAATTCCGTCCGTGATGCCGAGCAGATATCGCTCGAACTCGGGGTAGCCCTGGCAGTACTTCTCCAGAAACTCTGTGTCGTGTAGCTTTTCGTCGGCAAGCACGTGAGCCAGAGCCAGCATTATCGCCACGTCGGTACCGGGCCGCGGGGCGATCCAGCGCGCGTCGCCGTTCATGTCGTTGCGGAGCGGACTCACGGTGACGATCTGCCCACCGCGGGCGCGCATCGCGTCGAGCGAATCGACGGTCGGATGATCCGACGTACCGCCGTGATTGATGCCGGTGTTCTTCACCGGAACTCCGCCGAACGCCACCAACAACTCGGTGTGGGCGGCGATCACGTTCCAAGAGGTGGAGCGCGAGAACATCTTCCAATGCGCACCGAGGACGTGCGGCATGATGACCCCGGTCGCGCCCAGTGAGTAGCTGTGGACCGATCGCGTGTAACCGCCGATGCAGTTGAGAAAGCGATGCACCTGACTCTGCGCGTGATGGAAGCGTCCGGCACTCGCCCACCCGTACGACCCGCCGTAGATGGCCTTGTTGCCGAATGCGTCGACGACCCTGCGTAATTCGGCTGCCAGCAGATCGGTGAGCTCGTCCCACGAGACGTCGACGAACTCGTCGCTGCCACGGGTGTCGGTCGGCCCCGGCCCGTGCTCGAGCCAGCCCCGGCGCACCGCCGGTGACGTGACACGGGACCGATGAGTCACCGAACCGACGAGGTTGCCCAACACCGGGGAGGGATTGCTGTCGGTCGACTGGGGATGGACTGCAGTGACATCGCGTCCGTCCGACTCGGCGCGGAACATGCCCCAGTGGCCCATGTGCTGAACGCCGGCCACGCCAGTCATCGAACAACCCCGGTCATCGAACCACTCCGGTCATCGAATTCCGAACTCGCGCAGCGCCTTCAGTAGTGCATCGGGACGCTGCGACGTCGGCACCGGATCGACGAGAGCGAAGTGGCATCCGATCTCTCGTGCCGCACCGTCGGCCTCGTCGCTGTCGCCCACCATCAGCGTCACCGCGGGGTCCACACCCAACGCCGTCACTGCGTGCCGGAAGATCTCGGGCTGCGGCTTGACGTGACCGACCTCGAACGAGAGCACGAATTCGTCGACGAACCTGTCGAGACCGCGATCGACGAACGCGGGACGGATGTCGAATGCGATGTTGCTCAGGACGCCGATCCGAATCGATTCGGCAGCAAGCTTTTTCAGCACTCCTTCGGTATCCGGGTACGGCGTCCAAGAATCTGCGTCGATCACGCGACCGTAGACGGATTCTGCGTGCACCGGATCGGTGACACCGGACTGCGCGAGCACATGCAGATAGGCCTGCCGGTGCAGGGCCGGATCGAGGTCTCGGTTTCGCCACGCATGACGCGTCGCATCGTCGAACTCGACCGTCTCCCCCACCGGTGCCGTCATACGGCGCATCAGTTCCGCCGCTCCCGCACCGTCGACGGGGGTGCCGTCGGCGTCGTGGATCCCGTCGAACCAGGAGGGATGTTCCTCGAGCCTGAACAACGTGCCCGAGAAGTCGAACAGAACGGCCTCGATCGCGGGTGCGCCCGTCGTCGTCACGGCAGGGATTCGACGAGCGCGTCCACCTCGACCCGAGGGCCGGTGAAGAACGGGGTCTCCTCGCGCACGTGTCGCCTCGCCTCGGTGGCCCGCAGGTCGCGCATCAGGTCCACGATGCGATCGAGTTCGGGAGCTTCGAAGGCCAGGATCCACTCGTAGTCGCCGAGTGCGAACGACGGCACGGTGTTCGCACGCACGTCCTTGTAGTCGCGTGCGGCCTTGCCGTGATCGGCGAGCATCGTGCGACGCTCGTCGTCGGGCAGCAGGTACCAATCGATCGAGCGGACGAACGGGTAGACGCAGATGTACGCGCCCGGATCCTCGCCGGCGATGAAGGCCGGGACATGGCTCTTGTTGAATTCGGCGGGGCGATGCAGCGCGGTGTTGCTCCACACCGGAGTACTCGCCTTGCCCAGCGCGGTGGTGCGACGGAAATCGGAGTACGTCGCCTGGAGGTCCTCGATGCGCTCGGCGTGCGTCCACACCATGAAGTCGGCGTCGGCGCGCATACCGGCGATGTCGTACACCCCGCGCACCGCGACACCCTTGTCTTCACGACTTTCGAAGAACACCTTCGCCTCTTTGGCGGCCGCGGCCCGATCCTCGCCGAGAACGCCGGGCGTGACCTTGTAGACCGAGAACATCAAGTAGCGAAGAGTCGAGTTGAGCGCTGAGTAATCGAGGCGTGCCATGGCCCTATCGTGCCACTTCGATCAGACGGGCGGCAGCGGTGGTGGCGGACGCAATACACGCGGGCACCCCGACACCGCGCTGCCAGGCACCGGTGACCTCGAGACCGGGTAGGTCGGCGACTCCTGCCTCGATGGCGGCGACGCGATCGAGGTGCCCCGGCGCGTACTGCGGCAGGCCTCCCGGCCAGCGCTGCACGGTCGCAGCGAGCGGCTGCGCATCGATATTCGCCACCGTCGCGAGATCCGCGAGTGCGATCTGGATCGACTCCGCGTCGGATCGGTCCGACGCCGTCGTGTCACCGAAGCGGCCGAGCGAGGCCCGCAGCAGTACCGCGTCACGCTCCTCCAGATGCGGCCACTTGCGGCTCGACAGGGTGAATGCCTTCACGTCCAAGCCCGCGTCGGTGGCCACCAGGATTCCCGAATTCTGCGGCAGCTCGGTCGTCTTGGGAAAAGCGAGCGCGACGACGACCGAGGACGCGAGATCGATGTTCCGCGCGGCCTGCGACGCCGCGGGCGCCACCTCGGCGATGAGCCGACCGAGAATCGGCGCAGGGACCGCCAACACCACGCCGTCGACGCGTCCGACTCCTTCGACGAACCATCCGCCGGACTCGCGGCGGATCTCACCGACGCCTGCACCGACCACCGTCCGGGCATCGGTTGCAGCGACGAGGGCATCGAGCAACACCGCGTAACCGTCGCGCAGCCCGCCGAACACCGGCCCCGGCGACGGGGTGGGCAGCGCTGCCAGCACTGCCTCGGTCAGGTTGGCTGCTCCACCGTCCAACGCGGCAGCCAACGTGGGCAGTGCCGCACGGATGCCGATGGAGCTCGACGAACCGGAGTACACGCCGCCGAGCAGCGGATCGACCGAACGGCTGACCACCTGGGAGCCGAACCTGGTGCCCACGAGATCGGCCACACTGACGTCCGAACCCGCGGTCCAGGCGAAGGGCCGAGAGGTCTCGGTCTCGATGAGGTGCAGGTCCTCGGGGTCCACCAGATCCCGTACCGAATCGGCGGACGACGGGATGCCCATCAGAGTGCCGACCGGGAGCGCGTGAGTTCGACCGCCGGAATAGACGAGCGGACGGACCGGCGCCGGGTAGACCAGCTGATCCGACAGACCGAGCTCGGCGAGCAGAGCCGGCACTTCCGGACGTCGACCGATGAATGCCTCCGCACCGACGTCGAGCGAGTCCGTGCCGACTGCGGTGGTGCGCAGCGTGCCGCCGATCCGCGACGAGGCCTCGACGACAGTGATCTCGGCACCCGGCCCGCAGGACTGTCGAAGGCGATACGCCGCGACGAGGCCGGAGATTCCGCCGCCGACCACGGCGTACCGCCGCACCGTCACAACGAATGCACCAGGGAGACCACCCGGGTCAGAATCTCGGGATCGGTATCGGGGAGCACTCCGTGTCCGAGGTTGAACACATGTCCGCGCGCACCGGCCGCCACCGCGCGGTCCGCTTCGGCGGCGATGCGACGAACTTCGGCCTCGACGGCATCCCAGCCGGCGAACAGCACCGCGGGATCGAGATTTCCCTGCAGCACCTTGCCGCCCCCGACCCGGTGCACGGCGTCGTCGAGTGGGATTCGCCAGTCGACACCGACGACGTCGGCACCGGCTTCACCCATCGCCCCGAGCAACTCGCCGGTTCCGACGCCGAAGTGGATCTTGGGTACACCGGCCGATGACACGGCGTCGAACACGCGCGTCGAATGCGGCAGCACGTACTCGCGGTAGTCGGCGAGCGACAGCGCACCCGCCCAGGAGTCGAACACCTGCACTGCGTCGACGCCTGCGGCGAGCTGAGCCTGCAGGAAGGTGATCGTCGTGGTGGCCAGTGCGTCGAGCAGGGCGTGCCAGGTCGCCGGATCGGACCGCATGAGCGCCTTGGTCTTCTCGTGATTACGACTCGGGCCGCCCTCGACCAGATACGACGCGAGAGTGAACGGTGCGCCCGCGAAACCGATGAGCGGTGTACCGGCGAGCTCACGGGTGAGGATCCGCACCGCATCCGCCACCGGCTCCACCTGATCCGAAGTCAGGATCGGCAGTGCGGCCACATCGGCAGCCGACCGCACCGGCTGCGCGACGACCGGCCCGGTGCCTGCGACGATGTCGAGATCGATACCGGCGGCCTTGAGCGGAACGACGATGTCCGAGAACAGGATTGCCGCATCCACGTCGTGCCGACGCACAGGTTGCAGGGTGATCTCGGCCACGAGGTCGGGTCGGAAGCACGAGTCCAACATGCCGATGCCGGCGCGAATCTTGCGGTACTCCGGGAGCGATCTACCGGCCTGGCGCATGAACCACACCGGCCGACGCGAGGGAGCTCGACCTGCGATCGCGGCCAGGAACGGCGCGTCCGGGAGTTCTCGACGGGCGGGGGCTGTGGCGTGCGGTTCGGCGTTCATCGGGTTCCATGCTGCCACGCGCGAGGAAAGCTCCTGCCACCAAGGGCGACACACCGACTTCGGTTGCATCACGGCCCGGCGCGCCTCCGCGTCCAGGCAACGTGACGCGTCTAACGTCCGGTGACGTGACCGAACCCCAATCCACCGCCGAACCTGCGCCGTTCCGCGCCGCCATCGACGCGATGCATCGGGCTCAGGTACACCCGGCGATCGAAATCGGTCCGATCCGGCCGCCGCAGCGACTCGCCCCCTACAGTTACGCGATCGGGGCCGAGGTCAAGCATCCGGAATCCGACCAGATCGACGAACAGAGCGACGGCGACGCCTTCGGCCGCCTGATCCTGCTGTACGACCCCGACGGTGCCGAAGCCTGGAACGGCACCCTCCGACTGGTCGCGTACATCCAAGCGGACGTGGACGAATCCCTCGCCGACGATCCTCTGCTCCCCGAGGTCGGCTGGAGTTGGCTGGTCGACGCACTGGAGTCGCGGTCGGAACCGCTCAACGCGCTGGGCGGCACGGTCACCTCGACCAGCTCGGTGCGCTACGGCGACATCGCCGGGCCACCCAAGGCCCACCAGCTCGAACTACGCGCCTCGTGGACGGCCACGTCCGAGGACCTCTCGACGCACGTCGAGGCGTTCTGCGAGGTGCTCGCCTACGCCGCCGGTTTGCCGCCCGCGGGCATCACCACCCTCGGCCAGCGCAGTTCCAGCCGGACATAGTGGGCGGTCCTTCCACCCGCAGGGCTTAGAGTCACATCTCATGTCAGCCGAGAGTTCTCCCGAGACCACGCCGGACGACGAGGCGAACGAGCCTGTCGCCGTTCCGCTACTGGCCCCGGCTGACGGCGTACCCGACGTGGTCGACACGCCGGACGCCGTGCGCGCGGCTGCCGCCCTTCTCGCATCGGGTCACGGCCCGCTCGCCGTCGACGCCGAACGTGCGTCGGGCTTCCGCTACTCCCAGCGCGCCTACCTCCTGCAGTTCCGTCGCCGCGGCGCAGGCACGGTTCTGCTCGATCCGATCCCGGTCACCGGCGACCTCGCTCCGCTCGCCGAGGTGATCAACCCGCTCGAGTGGGTACTGCACTCCGCAGATCAGGACCTGCCGGGACTCGCCGAACTCGGCCTGGTACCCGCCACGCTCTACGACACCGAACTCGCAGGCCGCCTCGCCGGATTCGATCGGGTGGGGCTCGGAGCCATCGTCGAACGCACCCTCGGACTGGCCTTGCAGAAAGGCCACGGAGCGGCCGATTGGTCCACCCGGCCGCTACCCGACACCTGGCTCAACTACGCAGCACTCGACGTAGAGGTTCTGCTCGAACTGCGCGACGCAATGGCCGAAGAGCTCGAACAGCAGGGCAAAACCGAATGGGCCGCACAGGAATTCGCCCACATCCTCACCCTCGGGCCACCCAAACCCAAGACCGACAGGTGGCGTCGGACATCGGGGATCCATGCGATCAAGTCTCCCCGCACTCTTGCTGCCGTTCGCGAATTGTGGAGCACACGAGACGAACTGGCGGCCAAGCGTGACGTGGCACCGAGCCGGGTGTTGCCCGACTCGGCCATCGTGGCGGCCGCAACGGCGGACCCGAAATCCGCGCGCGAGCTCGAGCAGCTACCGGTCTTCGGCGGTCCACGTCAGCGCAGATCGTCCCGATTGTGGGCCTCGGCCCTGACCCGTGCGCGGGCGCTCCCGACATCCGAACTGCCCTCGATGGCAGCGTCTTTCGACGGTCCACCCCCGGTCAATCGGTGGGCTCGCCGCGATCCCGATGCAGCAGCGCGACTCGCCGACGTACGAGCCGCGATGACCGAGCTCAGCGAATCGGTGTCGGTGCCGGTCGAGAATCTGTTGATGCCGGATCTGCTGCGCCGCCTGGTGTGGGATTGGCAGAGTCCGGTCGATCCCGACGTCGACCCGGCCGAGCTGATCGAGGCCCGACTGGCCGACGGCGGGGCCCGGCCCTGGCAGCGAACGCTGGTGGTGCCGGTACTGACGAAGGCACTGCACCCTTCCCAAGTTACCGACGGGTAATACCCGCTACAGTAGGGGTCGCGTCCGGGCACCCGGGCGAGTCGTCCGCATCTGTCGGGAGGATCGAAAAGCGTGTCTGTACCCGCGTCCACCAGCTCACAGAGGAATGTTGTCTTCGTCGACGGCATCCGTACCCCGTTCGGCAAAGCAGGCCCCAAGGGCATGTACGCCGACACTCGCGCAGACGACCTCGTCGTCAAGGCAATCCGCGAACTCCTTCGCAAGAACCCCAACCTCCCTCCCGAGCGCATCGACGAGGTCGCGATCGCCGCGACCACGCAGACCGGTGACCAGGGCCTGACCATCGGCCGTACGTCCGCACTGCTCGCCGGCCTCCCCCGCAGCGTCCCCGGATTCGCCATCGACCGCATGTGCGCAGGCGCGATGACCTCGGTGACCACCACCGGGTCGGGCATCGGCTTCGGCCAGTACGACGTGGTGATCGCCGGTGGCGTCGAGCACATGGGCCGCCACCCGATGGGTGAGGGCGTAGACCCCAACCCGCGTTTCCTCGCCGACAAGCTCGTCGATCCCAGCGCGCTGGTGATGGGCAACACCGCCGAGAATCTGCACGACCGGTTCCCGAGCATCACCAAGGACCGCACCGACGCGTACGCCGTCGCCAGCCAGAACAAGTACGACGCCGCCAAGAAGGCCGGCTTCATCGCCGACACCCTTGTGCCCGTCGCCACCAAGTCCGCCGCAGGATGGGGCCTGGCCACCGAGGACGAGCCGCCTCGCCCCGGCACCACCGTCGAGGACCTCGCCAAGCTCAAGACGCCGTTCCGGCCCGCCGGTCGCGTGACCGCAGGCAACGCGGCAGGACTCAACGACGGCGCCACCGCCGCGATCCTGGCCGGCGAGGACACCGCGCACGAACTCGGCCTGAACATCGGCATGCGCATGGTCGGCTTCAGCTTCGCCGGCGTCGACCCGGCCGTCATGGGCATCGGACCGGTCCCCGCGACCGAAAAGCTCCTCGGTCGAACGGGATTGAGCATCGACGACATCGGCCTGTTCGAGATCAACGAGGCCTTCGCCATCCAGGTGCTCGCCTTCCTCGAGCATTACGGCATCGCCGACGACGACCCACGCGTCAACCAGTGGGGCGGGGCCATCGCGTGTGGCCACCCCCTCGCATCCTCGGGCGTCCGCCTGATGACGCAGCTGAGCCGCCAGTTCGCTCAGCAGCCCGACGTCCGCTACGGCCTGACGACCATGTGCATCGGTCTCGGTATGGGCGGCACCGTCATCTGGGAGAACCCCAACCACGCTGACTATTCAGGAGCGAAGGCATGAGCGACATCACCACAGCGTTCAGCGACGAGGTAGTCACGAACGCGTTCACGAAGCTTGTCTCCGTACCGGGGCTCGACGGCTCCATCGCCCTGGTGACCTTGGACAACGGCTTCGATCACACCAAGCCGTCGACCTTCGGTCCCGGTGGACTGGCCAAGTTCGACGCCGCCCTCGACGAGGCATTCGCAGCGAACCCGGTTGCCATCGCCGTCACCGGTAAGCCATTCATCTTCGCCGTCGGTGCCGACCTCAACGGTGTGCCGAACATCAAGACCAAGGACGAGGCGCTGCAGATCGGGCAGCTCGGTCACAAGGTCTTCCGACGCCTGCGCGAGTCGACCGTTCCGACGTTCGCCTTCATCAACGGTGCCGCACTCGGTGGTGGCCTCGAAGTGGGACTGCACTCGCACTACCGGACCGTCGCGGAGAACGCTGCCGCACTCGGTCTTCCCGAGGCTTTCCTCGGCCTGGTGCCGGGATGGGGTGGAACTCAGTTGCTGCCCAACATCATCGGAGCCTCCAACGCCGTCACCGTCGTCATCGAGAACGCACTGAACCAGAACCGCGTCCTCAAGCCGCAGCAGGCACTCGACCTCGGTATCGCCGACGCGCTCTTCGGCGGAGCCGACTTCCTCGAGCAGTCCCTCGCGTGGGCTGCTCAGGTCGTCAAGGGCGAGATCACCCCTGCCCGACCCGAGATCGACCGCGGGCAGGCCTGGGACGACGCCATCGCCCGCGCCAAGGGCATCGTCGCGGGCAAGACCAACAACTTCGCCCCCGGCCCCGTCGCCGCGGTGGAGCTGCTCGAGCTCGCCAAGAGCACCGACATCACCGACTCGGCCTCACTCGACAAGGCCTTCGCGGCCGAGGACGAGGCCCTGTCCACGTTGTTGGTCAAGGACGAGCTTCGCGCCGGGCTGTACGCCTTCGATCTGGTGCAGAAGCGCGCCAAGCGTCCCGCCGGTGCACCCGACAAGTCGTTGGCGCGCAAGATCTCCGGCGTCGGCATCGTCGGTGCCGGCCTGATGGCCAGCCAGCTGGCACTGCTGGTCGTTCGGCAGCTGAAGGTGCCGGTGATCCTCACCGACATCGATCAGGAGCGCATCGACAAGGGCGTCGGCTACGTCCACGGCGAGATCGACAAGCTGCTCGGCAAGAAGCGCCTGTCCCCCGATGCCGCAAATCGGTTGAAGGCGTTGGTGTCCGGCTCGATCGACAAGTCCGCGTTCGCGAACACGGATTTCGTCATCGAGGCCGTGTTCGAGAACCTGGACGTGAAGAAGAAGGTGTTCGCCGAGGTCGAGGAATTCGTCTCTGCCGACACGATCCTCGCGACCAACACGTCTTCGCTGTCGATCACCAAGATGGCTGCAGACCTGAAGCACCCCGAGCGCGTCGTGGGCTTCCACTTCTTCAACCCCGTTGCGGTCCTGCCACTGCTCGAGGTCGTCAAGGGTGAGAAGACCGACGATGCCACTCTCGCAACGGCATTCGCGACGGCCAAGACCCTCAAGAAGTCGGCCGTACTGTCGGCGGATCTCCCCGGATTCGTCTTCAACCGTCTCGTCACTCGCGCGTCGAACGAGATCATCAGCGCCATCGACGAGGGCACCCCGTTCGATGTTGCCGACGGCGCTGTGGGCGAACTCGGCATGCCGATGAGCCCGCTCACGTTGCTGGCACTCGTCGGACCGGCCGTGGCACTGCACACTGCCGAAACCCTCGCCGAGGCATACCCGGAGCGATTCAAGGACTCCGCCGGATTCCGTGCACTCGTCGAGGCGAAGAAGCCGGGTGTGTGGACCTACGGACCCGAGGGCCAGGTCGTCGATCCCGAGGTCGCCGCACTCTGGCCGCAGGGCGATTCGCCGTCGACCGCCGAGCAGGTGCTCGAGCGCACCCGCAACGCGATCGCCGACGAGATCAAGATCATGCTCGACGAGGGCGTCGTGGCAGCAGCCGAGGACATCGACCTCTGCCTGCTCCTCGGCGGCGGATTCGGCTTCTGGAACGGCGGCATCACTCCGTACCTCGACCGTAGTGGGGCCTCCGAGGCCGCCACCGGTCAGCGCTTCCTCGCACCGGGCGTAGCCAGCGTCTAGCACTGCCCGCCGAGTTCGAGGTCGTGGACGGATTTCTCCGGATTTTCGTCCATGACCTCGAACTCGGCTTTTTGGTGCCGAGATAGGGTCTGACCCGATGAACAGCGAACGCAGTCGGTTGATCGGAATCGGCTACCGCATGCTGGGTTCCTACAGCGACGCCGAAGACGCCGCCTCCGAGGCTCTCGTTCGCTGGTACCGACTCACCGACGCCGAACGTGACGCCATCGACGTCCCGGCGGCGTGGCTCACCCGAGTGGTAGGTCGCATCTGCCTCGACGTACTGAGTTCCGCTCGCGCTCGACGCGAGAACTACGTCGGTCAGTGGTTGCCGGAACCGGTCCCCGGCGCCGATTCCCGCGACGCGACCACGATGGACCCGGCCGACCGAGTAGTGCAACAGGATTCGGTGACCCTCGCGCTGCTCGTCGTGCTCGAGTCGCTCGGTCCGGCGCAGCGAGTCGCCTTCGTACTGCACGACGCGTTCGCCGTCCCGTTCGACGAGATCGCCACCGTCCTGGATCGATCACCGGCCGCCTGCCGCCAACTCGCCTCTGCCGCACGAGCTCACGTGCATTCCCGTCACCGCTCCGTCGCCGACCCCATCGACCACGACCGCGTCGTGCGGGCTTTCGCGTCGGCCTCGGCGGGCGGAGATCTCGCATCCCTCGTCTCGGTGCTCGCGCCCGACGTCGCCCTCGTCAGTGACGGCGGCGGCCACGTCTCCGCGGCCCGCAACGCCGTCCTCGGATCCGATCGAGTCGCTCGGTTCGTTCGCGGCATCACCGCCAAGTCGACCGACCTCGAGTGGTCCATCGAACCCGTCAACGGCCTGTCGGGCATCGCGATGCGGCGCGGCAGCGTGGTGTTCGGCGTCATCGGGTTCGACGTCGCCGACGGCGTTGTCTCGAACGTCTGGATCGTGCTCAATCCGGACAAACTCCGCAACTGGGTCTGATGCACGCCATACATTCGTCGCGGCTGTGTCGTCAGAGAGTAGAGGCCCGCCACACGCGGTCCGATCAACTCTCGAGAAACAGGTGGATACGCGATGAAGCTAGCCGTAGCCGGGGGAACCGGAACAGTCGGAGTGCACGTGGTCGAGGTTGCGCGTGAACGCGGCCACGACGTGGTCGTTCTGTCGCGATCTGCGGGTGTAGATCTCGTCGCCGGGTCAGGACTGTCCGACGCCATGGCCGGAGTCGAGGCGGTCGTGGACGTCGCGTCGACGCGGACAGTCTCGGCGAAAGAGTCGACGGCGTTCTTCGCCGCCGTCACGCGACACCTGCTCGAGGCGGAGAGCGCGGCCGGTGTCGGCCATCACCTGGCGCTGTCGATCGTGGGGATAGACGAGGCACCGCACGGCTACTACGCCGGAAAGGTGGAGCAGGAGAGCCTCGTTCGTGCTGGAGCAGTGCCCTGGACGATCCTTCGAGCCACCCAGTTCCACGAGTTCGCCGGCCAGATCCGCGCGCAGGCGTCGTTCGGTCCGGTGAGCATCATCCCGAAGATGGTCTCGCAACCGATCGCCGCCCGCGAGGTCGCCGAACGACTGATCGACCTCGCGGAGCGGTCCCCGGCAGGTCGGGTCGCCGATCTCGGTGGACCACGTGAAGAACGCATGGCCGAGATGGTTCGGCGCTACGCACGAGCCATCGGTGCTCGCGGCCTGGTGCTCGAAGTCCCGATCCCCGGCGCATACGGTCGCGCGATGCGAGACGGAACGCTGGTCACCACGACCGAGTCGGATCACGGTCTCCAGACCTTCGATCAATGGTCGGCCACCCAGGCGCGCTAGCCACCTGCCGCCGAACTCGAAGCTACGGACGACTTTAGGCAGTTTTCCGTCCGCAACTTCGAGTTCGACAGCCGGGATATCGGACAATTCACCTTTTTCGGCGAGCCGATTCCTGTACGCCACGAATATCGAGTCGATTTCGCTCCCATTCCGTCGGTGCGAGGACGATGATGGCGATCGACCACCAAGGATGCTGGTTCACCTCGAAAGCTGGGTCACGTGATGACGCAATCCACCGATCGGCACACTGCCAAAGTCATCGGAGTCACGATTGCCGCCGCTGTCGGCGGTTTCCTGTTCGGGTTCGATTCGTCCGTCGTCAACGGCGCGGTGGACTCCATCCAGGAGAACTTCGCACTGTCGTCGTTCGTCACCGGCTTCGCGGTGGCCATCGCACTTCTCGGTTGCGCGGTCGGTGCCTGGTTCGCCGGCCGACTCGCCGACAGCTGGGGCCGAAAGAAGGTGATGCTGCTCGGTTCCGCACTGTTCACCATCTCGTCGGTGGGATCCGGGTTCGCGTTCAGCGTCCCGGATCTCATGCTCTGGCGTGTACTCGGCGGCCTCGGCATCGGCATCGCATCGGTGATCGCGCCCGCATACATTTCGGAGATAGCCCCGGCCCGCTATCGAGGTGGATTGGCCTCGCTGCAGCAGCTCGCCATCACCATCGGAATCTTCGCTGCTCTGCTGTCGGACGCGGTGCTGCAGAACGCGGCAGGTGGGCCGTCGAACGACCTGTGGTTCGGACTCGAGGCCTGGCGGTGGATGTTCCTGGTCGGCGTCGCACCGGCACTCGTCTACGGTTTTCTCGCCACGCTGATTCCCGAGTCGCCCAGATACCTCGTCGGAAAACATCTCGACGAGGAAGCGGCCCGCATTCTGGGAGACATCACCGGGGAGGTGAACCCGAACGAGAGGGTGAAACAGATCCGACTGACCTTGCGTCGGGAATCGAAATCATCTTTCGCCGATATCCGTGGACCGAAGTTCGGGCTGCAACCGATCGTCTGGGTCGGTATCACCATGGCCATCCTGCAGCAGTTCGTCGGAATCAACGCGATTTTCTACTATTCGACGACTCTGTGGAAGTCCGTCGGCTTCAGCGAGAATCAATCGTTCGTCACCTCGGTCATCACTTCGGTCATCAATGTCACGATGACATTCGTCGCCATCTTGTTCGTCGACCGATTCGGCCGACGAAATCTGCTCATGATCGGCTCGATCGGAATGTTCGTCGGCCTCGTACTCGCGGCCGTCTCGTTCAGCCAGGCAGTGGGTAGCGGGGACCAACTCGAATTGCCGTCGCCCTGGGGCCCTGTGGCTCTCGTCGGTGCCAACCTTTTCGTCGTGTTCTTCGCCGCAACCTGGGGCCCGATCATGTGGGTGATGCTCGGAGAGATGTTCCCCAACCGAATGCGAGCAGTCGCACTCGGTATCAGTACTGCCGCGAACTGGATTGCCAACTTCGCCATCACACTCGCGTTTCCGCCGTTGTCCGACACAATCGGACTCGGATTCATCTATTCGTTCTTTGCGTTCTTCGCGATCGTGTCCTTCTTCTTTGTCAAGTACAAGATCAAGGAAACCAAAGGAATGGAGCTCGAGGACATGGAGATCTGACATGCCGATGTTCGTCGTCGAATACGCGTACACCCCCGAGACCTCCTCGGGCCGTGACGATCACCGCACCGATCACCGCGCCTGGTTGCGAGAACTCGAGCGCCGCAAGATCCTCCGATCGTCGAGCCCGCTCGCCGATCACAGTGGTACCACGATGATCGTCGAAGGCACCGACAAAGCAAGTGTCGAGCGGATGTTCGCACACGACCCCTTCGCCCTGGCCCATCTGATAGATCGCGTTCAGATCGAAGAATTGGTCGCTGGGACGTAACGGATCGTCGAGTCCTTGTGCAATCCTGTCGCCGCTACCGCCAGAACGATCACGTAGACAACGCAATACGCGTTCCGCAGTCCTCCGTCGAGAATCGGCGATACGGACTGCATGAACGTGCCGATCACCACCACATCGGCCTGAGTGCGATACCAGGCCACGAAAGGCGCTGTGGCGGCGAGTATTCCGAGAACACGGAGGATGCGGTGTCGTGTGCTCGACCGCGAACACGCGTCGAGTCCGATCACCAGCAGCGGAACGCACCACACCCAGTGATGGCCCCAGGAGAACGGCGAAACCATCGGGGCCGTGAGACCGCACAGCGTCATCGCCAGCAGTGTTCTACCCGCCCGGTGAGCTCGATACGAGACCCACATCCCCGCGGCAAGGACGACCACCGCCACCGGCAACCACACCAACACAGGCGGATGCTCGGTTCCCCACGCCCGCGCAACCATCCCCCGAACCGACTGATTCGCGGGAGACGTGGTCGACCCAACCCGGTCCGAGGCGAGGATCGCGGAGGTCCAGTAGCGCCACGCGTCGGAAAACACGACCACGAACCCGATCAGCACCGTGACAAGACCGGTGACGGCCGCGGTCCATGCCGTTCGCCACTGCTTCTGCACGATCGACATGACGACGAACAGGCCCGGCGTCAGCTTCAGACCGGCCGCAATTCCGACACCGAACCCTCGGAACCTACTGCCCTCGGGCCGACCGAGATCCCACAGCACCAACGCGAGCAACAGCAGATTGATCTGGCCCAACCACAGCGACATGCGCACCGGCTCTAGCCACGAGCAGCCCACTGCAAGAGCCACACTCACCACCTTGGTCCGCGTGCTGTTCTCGTAACCGAGTCGACGCCAACTGAGATGGACCACTCCGTAGAGCAATACGACGTTGGATATGTTCACCAGCAATCCGGTGGCGGTATCGGACAGCAAGCCCAGAGGCGCGAACAGCACCGCGGCGAACGGCGGATACGTGAACGGCAGCGTGCCGAACAACGAGAACGAGTACAGCCCTTCGCCACTGAGCACGGTTGCGCCGCCGTGCCGGTAGACGAGAGCGTCGACACCGTTGCCGAACAATCCGTACAACGAGTCGAACGACAGCAAACGATCGTGAGCGGCGAACGCCACCACACCGATCACTGCCGACATCGCCACGAACCAACGCGAATGTCGTCGCTCCACCCCGTCGTTCCGGGAATCCAGAGCAGGAGCGTCATCCACGCATTCGACGGCCGCCCAGTCGGAATCACCGGCACCGAGAGCCGGATCGACTCGGCTGTCCGAGACGTCGGTTCTACCGTCGAAGACGAGGGTCATGGACAAAACATGCCAGTCGTCCCGGTTTGTGCAGCAACGACACACCAGTCACACAGGTCACATATTCGCAAAGAAAATTATCGTCACTCGGCAACGCAACGGTGGGAACCGTCGGTGCTCTTCCTACTCGTGATGACGGTACCCATGGCAGTCGCGGTCGCCGGACGCCGCGCGTTCTACGGCGTCGACGTCCGACGAAAAGCCTGCGTCAGAGGCTCTTGACCCAGTGCGAAACCCGCTGCACGACGTCCTCGCAGGTGAGACCGAGTTCGTGGTGAAGCTGCTCGCGCGATGCATGGTCCAGGAATCGTTGTGGCACACCGAGATCACGACACGGGGTGTCGACGCCTGCCGCGCGAAGAGCCGCGGACAGAGTCGAACCGATACCACCGTGCAGGCCACTGTCTTCGAGGGTGACCACCATCCGGTAGTCCTCCGCCAATTTCAGCAGCGCCTGCGGGATGGGCAGCACCCATCTGGGGTCGACCACGGCCGCCGAGATGCCGTCCTGTCGGAGTTTCTCCGCGGCGTGCACGGCCAGCGGACCGAACACTCCGACGGCCACGATCAGCACATCGCCCGTGGCACCCGACGGCTCGCTCAGTACGTCGACGATTCCGTCCAGTCTGCGTACTGCCGGCACGGTCTCGGTCACTGCGCCCTTCGGAAAGCGCAGAGCAGTGGGTCCGTCGGACGTGGCGATCGCCTCGGCCAACTCTTCTCGCAGAGTCTCGGCATCGCGCGGTGCCGCCACCTTCATGCCGGGAACGATGCCGAGCAGAGACATGTCCCACATGCCGTTGTGGCTGGCACCGTCGGCCCCGGTGACACCGGCGCGGTCCAGCACCACGGTGACCGGCAGTCCGAGCAGCGCCACGTCCATCAGCAACTGGTCGAACGCTCGATTGAGGAAGGTGGAGTAGATCGCGACCACCGGATGCATGCCACCCAGCGCCAGCCCGGCAGCCGACGTCATCGCGTGCTGCTCGGCGATTCCGACGTCGAACAATCGGTCGGGGAAGCGAACTCCGAACGCGGCGAGACCGGTGGGCGCGGCCATCGCTGCGGTGATCGCCACGACGTCTTCGTTCTGCTCGCCCTGCTCGATCAATGCCGCCGAGAACACCGAGGTCCAGTCCGGTGCCGACTTGGATCGCGCCAGTCCGGTCAACGGATCGATGATCCCGGTGGCGTGCATCTGATCTGCGACGTCGTTCTCGGCGTGCACGTAGCCCATGCCTTTACGTGTCACCGCGTGGACGATGACCGGACCGCCGTACGCCTTGGCTCGGCGCAGTGCCGATTCCATCGCGTGCTGGTCGTGGCCGTCGACAGGACCCAGGTATTTGATGCCGAGATCGGTGAACATCACCTGCGGGCTGATGGCGTCCTTCACCCCGGCCTTCATGCCGTGCAACATCGCATAGGCCGTGGGCCCGACGATCGGAATGCGACGAACGATACGACGACCGTTGTCCAGCACCTTCTCGTACCCGGGCTGGAGCCGTAGAGCCGCCAGATGATCGGCCAGGCCCCCGATGGTCGGGGCATAGGAGCGACCGTTGTCGTTGACGACGATCACCAGGGATCGGTCGCGGCCTGCGGCGATGTTGTTGAGGGCCTCCCAACACATTCCGCCGGTGAGCGCACCGTCGCCGACCACGGCGACGACGTGCCGGTCGGTCTCGCCCTTCAGAGCGAACGCTTTGGCCAGGCCGTCGGCGTAGGAGAGAGAGGCCGACGCGTGCGAGGACTCGACCCAGTCGTGTTCGCTCTCGACCCGTGACGGGTAGCCGGACAGGCCGCCCTGCTTACGAAGCGTGTCGAACAGACCGGTGCGCCCGGTCAGCATCTTGTGCACGTATGCCTGATGACCGGTGTCGAAGATGACGGGATCACGCGGGGAGTCGAAGATGCGATGAATCGCCAGTGTCAGTTCCACCACACCGAGATTGGGACCGAGGTGGCCACCGGTAGCGGACACCTTCTCGACGAGGAACGCACGGATCTCGCGGGCCAGTTCGGCCAGCTCCGCACTGCCGAGGTCGCGCAAGTCCTCGGGCGTCTGAATTCGAGCTAGGACACCCAACGAGATCGCTCCCTCCGGCCGGAAAACACAATGGAAATTTCAGTCTACGGAGTTATCGAGCACTGCTGCTCCGCCCAGCATCGTGACGCCGACAGTACCGTCGAACGTCGAGATGCCCTGGGTCAGCCGCCCCTAACCTGGGCAGTGACGAAACGGACATCACACATACAGTGTGGCCTATGAGCAACGTGGTCGATGCCATCCTGCGCCGAGTTCACGAACTGTGTCGCGACGATACGTCCGGGCAGGTGGCGGACTACATTCCCGAGCTCGCTGCCGTCACGCCGGACGGGTTCGGTATCGCGCTGACGACCACGGACGGTTACGTCTACGAGGTCGGCGACACTCGACTCCCTTTCACGATCCAATCGATCTCCAAGCCGTTCACCTACGCGTTGGCGTTGGCCGACCGGGGCCTGGACGTCGTGGCGAGCAAGATCGACGTCGAGCCGTCCGGTGAACCGTTCAACGAGATCAGTCTCGACCCCGTCACCGAGCGACCACGCAACCCGATGATCAACGCCGGTGCCATCACGTCGGCGTCGCTGATCGTCGGGCGAAGTGCCGAGGATCGATTCGAGCGCATTCGAGCCTCGTACTCGCGGTATGCGGGACGGTCTCTGACGTTCAACGACGCCGTCTACCGGTCGGAGGCCCGCACCGGCAATCGCAACCGCGCAATCGGGTACATGCTCCGTTCGTTCGACATCATCGACCACGATCCCGACGCCGCTGTCGATCTGTACTTCCGCCAATGCTCGATCGACGTCACCGCCGCGGACCTCGCCATGATGGCGGCAACGATGGCCAACAACGGCGTCAATCCGCGTACGCGTGAACGCGCACTGGCACCTGCCCTGGTCGAACGAGTGCTGTCGGTCATGACCACATGTGGGATGTACGACGGCGCAGGCGACTGGGTCGCGAGGGTAGGCCTGCCGGCCAAGAGTGGGGTGGGAGGCGGGATCCTGGCGGTACTCCCGGGACAGATGGGCATAGCCGTCTACTCTCCGCGGCTCGACTCGCACGGGAACAGCGTGCGCGGAGTCGCCGCCTGCCGAGAACTCTCGACACGGCTCGAACTGCACTTTCTGCACGTCACCCGAGCGGCGAAATCCTCGATACGGCGCCGATACGTGGTCACCGAGGCACCCTCACGCAAACGGCGATCGGAGGTGGAACAGGCCACCTTGGCTGCCGTGGGCGATCGCGCCCGCGTCTACGAACTGCACGGGGATCTACTGTTCTCCGGTGCCGAGACTGCCGTCCGTGAGATCGGCGACCTCGATCGGGAACTCGATGCCCTCGTCATCGATGTGCGGGGCGTCGACGAGGTCAGTGACATCGCCCGGGCGATGTTCGAGGATCTACGTCAGGATCTCGCAGAGCACGGCTGTGTGGTGGGTCTGGTGGATCCCAGGGCGATCATGGGTCACACGACGTCGAGTCTCGACCCGGCGGACCCCGCGGGCCGAACCTACTCGAGCCTGGGTGCGGCCATCCAGTGGGCCGAGAATCTATTGCTCGATCGTCATTGCGCGGGTGTGCGACAACCGACCGTGGTCACCACGGCCGAGCATCCGTTGCTGGCCGGGCTGTCCGCCGCGCAGTTCGACGCGGTGACTCCGTATCTGGAGAAGCGGCACTACGCGCGCGGAGATGTGATCGTTCGCCAGGGAGATGCGGCTGCGGGCCTGTTCCTGATGCTGCGTGGTGAGGTGACGTCCACGGCCGTCGCCGCCGACGGTGGCAAGCACCGCATCACCACACTCTCCCCCGGGATGAGCTTCGGTGAGATGCCTCTGCTGATGTCGGTACCGTTCCTGCTCGACATGGTCGCCGACACACCGGTCGATCTCGTGGTGGTGTCGGCGGCGCACTTCCGGGCTCTCACACGCGACGCACCGGAGGTCAAGTTGGCGCTGCTGGAAAATCTCGCCACCGGAGCCTACGGCCAGATGGCAGCGGTGATCAGAACGCTCGGGCGGTTCGACATCGGCCTCTGACCGAACGTCGAACCGCCCGAGGCGACTGTGCGTGTGCCGTGCTCAGGCACCCAGCGTCAGCATCGTGAGCACCTCGGTGGGCTGCGCAGACCCGCCCGCGGGTTCGAGCGAGAACGCGAAGTTCGTCGACGACCCGAGACCGTCGACCACCGTGCCGTCCTCGGAGGTGAGCTGATCCTCGGTCACCACGCCGGCAGAGCGAGGTGAACCGTCCACGAACCACATTTGGTAGACGCGGCCGGGTGGTGGCTGCGGGACTCCGTCGAGATCGACGACGACCGCGTTCTGGGACAGCGAGTACGCCACGGTCGCCGAGCCGCCACCGGGGAACTCCGCCGTCACCTGTCGTGAATCGGGCGCGGCCACGATCTGATCCGCCTGAGTCGACTGCGCATCGTTGCCCATGGTCTGGCTGACCACCACTACGCCGCCGACGGCGACGACCACCGCGGCCGCAGCCGAGACCATCGAGTACCGCCAGGCCTTCGAGCGTTCCCGCCGATGCCGGTGCAGTGGCGTGACGTTCGGTGGCAGCTTGTGGACCGTGGGCTCCTGATCGCTGACGGCGACCTGATCGAGCACCCGTTGCCGGAGGCGCTCGGGTGCAGGAGCGGCGTCGGCCGCCGCTGCCAAGGCCAGCGTCTCGTGGATCTCGCCCACGAGGACGTCGAACTGGGCGCGTGCGGTCTCGTCGACGCGCAGCCGTTCGGTCTCGATGTCGCGTCGTTCGGCTTCGGTGGTCGCGTGCAGGGCATAGACCACCGCGTCGTCGAGCAGTCGTTGTCGTGACGATTCGTTCATTGCGGGATCACCCCCAGGCATGTCTTCAATTTGATCAATCCGTCTCGTATGCGCGACTTGATGGTAGGAACCGCGACCCCGAGCCGCTCCGCAACTTCGCGATAGGTGTAACCGCTGTAATAAGCCATTCGGACCGACTCGCTCTGCGTATCGGTCAAAGTATCGAGACAGGCAACCACGGCCTCGGATTCGAGCCGCTGCGTCACCGTCTCGAGTACCTCGTCGTGCTCCGGTGTGTGACTGACTGCGCCGTACGCGGCCTCACGGTCGGTACCCGACTGCTCGCTCCGAACGCGATCGACGGCGCGACGGTGCGCCAGCGTCATGATCCAGGCCAGTGGACTGCCCTGGTTCGGGTCGTAGTTCGGTGCCGCACGCCAGATCTGAAGGAAGACCTCCTGTGCGGTCTCCTCGCTGTACCCCGGGTCGCGAAGCACCCGCAGCACCATGCCGTACACCCGCGACGACGTCGCGTCGTACAACTCGGCGAACGCCGCCCGATCGCCCTGTGCGACCGACGCCATCAACCGACGGAGACGATCCGTTTCGTCGGCACGCAGGTTCTTGAGCTGTGGACTGGGAACAGCGCACACCGCATCCTCTGCCGCGTAGTTCTCCGAGGCATCGGACGTCGGCCGGTCACGGCCGGTATCCGACGATCCGGACGCATCCGACAACGGCGCGCTCATCGGAAGGTCGTCCCAACAGACGGGTTCATGATCGAGTTCATCGATCACGACACTAGTGGTCATATCGCTCTCATATCGAAACCTCCGCGTTTTCCCGCCGCAGTACATATTCGGAACAAACCGACCGGAGGATGGTTCGGAACCGAAATTCGTTTGCGGAGTTGTGGACCGCGTTTCATCCTTGGTGGAGAATCGGACAATCGCGGGGAATCGGGCGACCGGCCCACCGGAGGGAACGAGAGACATGGCGGCGATCGAGACACACGGTCTGATCAAACGTTTCGGCACGAACATCGCTGTCGACGGAGTCGACCTGTCCATCCCGTCCGGTGGTGTCTACGGCGTGCTCGGGCCCAACGGCGCGGGGAAGACGACGACCATCCGGATGCTGGCCACCCTGCTTCCGATCGACGGAGGCAGTGCCCGGGTCCTGGGTCACGACGTCGCGAACGAACCCGAGGCCGTACGGCAGAAGGTAGCTCTGACAGGACAATTCGCTTCTCTGGACGAGGATCTCACCGGTACGGAGAATCTGGTGCTGCTCGCTCGACTGCTCGGCTACTCACGGCCTGCCGCCCGATCACGAGCCGAGCAGTTGCTGACGGCGTTCGACATCGCCGATGCCGGACCGCGGCAGGTCAAGACCTACTCCGGCGGAATGCGCCGTCGCATCGACATCGCCGCCAGCATCATCGTCACTCCCGAACTGATCTTCCTCGACGAGCCCACCACGGGACTCGACCCCCGCAGCCGAAATCACGTGTGGGAGATCGTCCGTGCGTTGGTCGCGGGCGGAACGACGGTGTTACTGACGACACAGTATCTGGACGAGGCCGATCAACTGGCCGGGCGTGTCGCAGTCATCGATCGAGGCAAGGTCATCGCCGAAGGTACGACGGGCGAGCTGAAGGCATCGGTGGGATCGAATTCACTGCACCTGCGAGTTCTCGAAACGTCCCAGCGAACGGCCGCTGCACGGATCCTGCGAGATCTGCTCGGCGACAACGTCACCGAGGACCCGGATCCGTTCACCGTGACCGCACGTTTGGACAATCCGGCACAGGCCGCGCCCGTGCTGCCTGCACTCGAGACCGCAGGCATCCCCATCGCGTCGTTCACGCTGGGGCAACCGAGCTTGGACGAGGTGTTTCTCGCCCTCACCGGCCATGACGCCGGCACCACAGTCGAATCCGACCGGGAGGTTGCGTCATGACGACCGAAGCCCAGCAGTCGACGCCACAGGCGTCGACCATCATCGACGTGCTCGGTGCCGCCGGGCCTCGTCCGCCGCGTCCGTCGTCGTTGTCGACGTCGTTGAGCTTCGGGTGGCGTGCGCTGCTCAAGATCAAGCACGTACCCGAGCAATTGTTCGACGTGACGGCCTTTCCCATCATGTTCACGTTGCTCTTCACCTACCTGTTCGGTGGCGCACTGGCCGGGTCGACCGAGGCGTACATCCAGTTCCTGCTCCCCGGCATCCTCGTGCAGACCGTGGTGATGATCACGATGTACACCGGCGTGACCATGAACAAGGACATCGAGAAGGGCGTGTTCGATCGATTCCGTTCGCTGCCCATCTGGCGTCCGTCGCCCCTGGTCGGTGCGCTGCTCGGTGACGTCGTTCGCTACACACTGGCCTCGGTGATCGTGCTGATCCTCGGGTTGGTCCTCGGCTTCAGGCCGCAAGGTGGTGTCTTCGGCGTCGTGGCGTCCATCGCTCTGCTGCTGGTGTTCTCGTTCTGCCTGTCCTGGATCTGGACCATGATCGCGATGATCGTGCGCACCGAGGCCGCGGTCATGGGCGTGTCGATGTTCATCCTGTTTCCGCTCACCTTCGCGAGCAACATCTTCGTCGACCCCAGCACGATGCCCGGTTGGCTGCGCGCGTTCGTCGACGTCAACCCGGTCAGCTTCCTCGTCACGTCACTGCGCGGACTGATGCAGGGCGATGTGGACACCGGTCGGCTGGGAGTGACGCTGATGCTGTGCGCGGTGTTGCTGGCAGTGTTCGGGCCCATCACGATGCGCTTGTACAACCGAAAGTCCTAGCGAACACGGTGCGCATCGCCTCGATCACGAGGCCGCGCGTGCTCGATGCCTGCGGACCGCGTCGCGATTGGAGCACACCGTTCCGCAGTAGCGTTGCCTGCCTGTCCTCGAGGTGTCGGCGAACGCGAGCGTGCAGTCGGCGGCGGCGCAGCGATCGAGGCGAGACATTCCGCGTCCGGTCAGATGCAACGCTGTGCCGACGCTGACCAAGGCCCTGATGACGCCGCCGAGTGCGATGTTGGGATCGCGATAGTGCATGTGCCAGCCGTCGTCGGCATGGTTGGTCAGCCGCGGGTACGCCGACGCCTGTGCCAACAGCGCATTGAGCTCGTCGGCCCGATCGTTCTCGGTGGTTGCGTCCACCACACGGGCCCAGTCACGCAGGAACTCGAGGGTGTCGAGAAGATCGGCGTCGGTTGCTGTCCAGTCCGGTACGAGGCCGGCGTCGACGCAGCGGTTGCCCAGTTCGGTCGCCGACGTGGGCGGTGAATTGAGCAGGTCGATACCGAGTTTCACCGCATATTCGCCGTAAGGGTTGATGTGCACAAGACCATTACATCACGATGGACGCATGCACACCGAACACACCACACACACCTGGACCACCCACTCCACTCACGACACGAGCGAGGGACTCGTCGGATATCAGGGGTGCACATGCGGCGCACAGCGCATCGTGACCGTTCCCTCGCACACCTTCGCCCCGGTCGCCGAAGTTGCGTACCGGGCCTGATCGGTCGCCGCCCTCACCGACGAACGAAGCGGCCGATGCATTCGACGTGGCTGGTCGAAGGAAAGGCGTCGAATGCGCGCATGTCGATCAATTCGTATCCCGCAGCTCGATACAAGCTCACATCCCGTGCGAACGAGGCCGGATCACATCCGATGTGCACCACCGAACGCGGAGACCTGACGGCGAGGGCGTCGATCACGTCCCGTCCGGCACCCGCCCGAGGTGGATCGAGCACCGCAACCGCCGCCGGCTCGGTCAACGTCTCGAACGACCGCTCGACCCGACCCGGCACGAACGAGACCTGCGGTAGATCCTGCAGCGCCGAACGGCCGTCCTCGGCGGCGCGACGGGAGAATTCGACGCTTGTGACTCGGCCGCTCGGACCCACCCGATCGGCCAGCGCGGCGGCGAACACACCGACACCGCCGTACAGATCCCACGCACCGTCACCGGCTGTGGCGTCCGCCCAGTCCCCCACAACGTCGGTGTACACCTGAGGCGCGCCGCTGTGGGCCTGCCAGAATCCGGTGGCGTCGAGGGTCCACGCCCTGTTCGAGACGTGTTCGGTGACCCGACCCGATCCGATCACGGCCTTCTCCGGCCGGGACCGCGACGACGCAGCCCGACGCGCGGCCGCGCCACGACGCCCCGGCGATCGGCGTCCGGTGGGCGAGAGCTGCGCAGGCGCGATCTCCACCACGTGCCGCTCACCTTCCCCGTCGAGCACCACCTGCAGCTCGGCACCCGGCCGCCATTGCTGATCCGCCAGACCCTCGAAGGCCGCGGAATCCATTTGCGGACACGTGAGTTCGGTGACGATCGAACTACTGCGATAGCGGTGATAGCCGGGCCGTCCGCCGGAATCCACGGCGAGTCGCACACGGGTTCGCCACCCGGTGCCGTCGCCGGACCCCGGTAGTTCCTCCACCTGCACCTCACGCTCGATTCCGGCGACGCGGCGAAGTTGTTCGGCGACGACGAAGGACTTCAGTCGCCGTCCGGCATCGGCACTCGCGTGGGAGTAATCGCAACAGCCCGAGCCGCCGGGTCCGGAGATGGGACAGCGCGCGTCCACCCGGTCCGGAGAGGCAGACAGAATCTCCACGGCATCGGCGCGACAGAACGATCCGCCCCGGTCCTCGGTCACCTTGGCCAGGACCCGTTCACCGGGCAATCCGTGACGCACGAACATCACCCGGCCGTCGTGGCGGGCCACACAGAACCCGCCGTGCCCTGGCGCGCCCAATTCGACCTCGAGCAGCAGCCCGAACCAACTCTCGCTCACTTGCCGGCCGGAGGCTCGTAGCCGCGACGCGACGCACCGGGCGCATTGCCGAGCACCTCACGCTTGGCCTTCTCGGACGACCGAAGCTGCCACGGCACGCTGGTGACCATCACGCCCGGCTGGAACAGCAGTCGGGATTTGAGTCGCAGCGCGCTCTGATTGTGCAGAACCTGCTCCCACCAGTGACCGACCACGTACTCGGGGATGAAGACCGTGACGACGTCCCGAGGCGAATCGCGGCGAACTCGCTTGACGTAATCGAGAACCGGTTTGGTGACCTCTCGGTACGGCGACTCGACGACCTTGAGCGGCACCGTGACGTCACTCGCCTCCCACTCCCTGACCAGCGCGCGCGTGTCGGCTTCGTCGACGTTGACGGTCACCGCCTCGAGCGTGTCGGGCCTGGTCGCCCTGGCGTACGCCAACGCGCGCAGGGTCGGCATGTGCAGCTTCGAGACCAACACGATCGAGTGCGTCCGGCTGGGCAGCACTCCGTCCCATTCCTCGTTCTCGAGTTCGCGGGCCACGGTGTCGTAGTGCTTTCTGATCATGCGCATCAGGACGAAGATCGCCACCATCGCCACGATCGCGATCCACGCACCGGCGGCGAACTTGGTGATCAACACGATGACCAGCACCGTTCCGGTCATGCCGAGACCGACCCCGTTGACCACCCGCGAGCGCTGCATGCGCCGGCGTTGCTCGGGATCGGTCTCGGTGGCCAACAGCCGCGTCCAGTGCCGAACCATGCCGGTCTGACTGAGGGTGAACGAGACGAACACACCGACGATGTAGAGCTGAATGAGTTTGGTGACCTCGGCGCCGAACACGACGACGAAGGCGATCGCGGCACCGGACAGGAAGAGGATGCCGTTGCTGAAGGCCAAGCGGTCACCGCGAGTGTGCAGCTGGCGCGGCAGATACCGATCCTGTGCCAGCACCGAACCGAGCACCGGGAAACCGTTGAACGCAGTGTTGGCCGCAAGAACGAGGATGAGGGCCGTGACGGTGGTGATGAAGAAGAACCCGATGGGGAATCCGCTGAAGACCGCCTCCGCCAACTGCGCGATGAGCGTCTTCTGTTGGTAGCCCTCCGGCGCTCCGACGAGTTGGTATTCGGGATCCATCGCGTATTTGATGCCGATCTTCTGCGCGAGCAGGATGATGCCCATCAGCAGTGTGATCCCGATGACTCCGAGCAGCAGCAGCGTCGTCGCGGCGTTGCGCGACTTCGGCTTCTCGAATGCCGGTACCCCGTTGCTGATCGCCTCCACCCCGGTCAGTGCCGCACAACCGGACGAGAACGCTCGCGCAATGAGGAAGGCGAACGCGATGCCGTACAGGTGGGAATCCTCGGCCCGCAGATCGAAGGCCGCCGACTCGGCATGGATGTCGTCGCCGAGAACGTAGACCCGGAACAGGCCCCACCCCAGCATCAGGACCATGCCACCCATGAAGGCGTACGTCGGGATGGCGAACGCAGTTCCGGACTCCCGGATGCCGCGGAGATTGACGGAGGTGACCAGGACGATTGCCACGACAGCGAACAGCACCTTGTGCTGGGCCACGAACGGCACCGCTGACCCGATGTTCGACGCGGCCGCCGAAATGGACACGGCCACGGTCAACACGTAGTCGACCAACAGTGCGCTGCCGACCGTCAATCCGGCTGCGGGGCCCAGGTTGGTGGTCGCGACCTCGTAGTCACCACCGCCGGAGGGATAGGCATGCACGTTCTGTCGGTAGCTGGCCACGACGACGGCCATCACCACGCAGACGGCGAGACCGATCCAAGGGGTGAACGCGACTGCCGAGATGCCCGCGACCGACAGCACCAGAAAGATCTCCTCGGGTGCATACGCAACCGACGACATGGCGTCCGAGGCGAACACCGGCAACGCGATCCGCTTGGGAAGCAACGTATGACCGAGCTTGTCGCTGCGGAACGGCTTACCGAGCACTAGCCGCTTGGCGGCAGTCGAGACCTTGGACACGCACAGAAGCGTAGGCCGTCCTCCCACGGGCGTCTCAACCACGCGCCCGAAACTGCGTCGGAGCGCACCCTCGATCCGTACGGTGGCCGATCCCCCGATACGTTGGTGCACGCCTGCCGGTCATGGCAGTGTCGGTCGGCAGTGGTCGACCATCGAGATCGGGACGGAGCTGGGCGTTGTACGTAGTTGTGATGGGATGTGGCCGCGTCGGCGCATCGCTGGCCGGGGCGCTCGAACGCATCGGACACGAGGTAGCGATCATCGACCGCGACGAAACAGCCTTTCTGCGTCTGGAACCCGACTTCGCCGGACATCGCGTCGTCGGCATGGGGTTCGACCGAGATGTGTTGGTGAGCGCGGGAATCGAGAAAGCCGAGGCCTTCGCGGCCGTGTCTTCCGGCGACAACTCCAACATCATCTCCGCCCGCGTCGCACGAGAGACGTTCGGCGTCGACAAAGTGGTCGCGAGGATCTACGACGCCAAGCGCGCCGCCGTCTACGAACGCCTCGGCATCCCGACCGTCGCCACCGTCCCCTGGGCCACCGATCGTTTTCTGCACAACCTGCTGCGCGACGACCCCACCACCAAGTGGCGCGATCCGTCGGGCAGCGTCGCCGTCGTCCTGCTCGACTTCCACGACGCCTGGATAGGCAAGAAGCTCTCGGTACTCGAGGAAGCCACCAACTCGCGGGCCGCGTTCGTCATCCGGTTCGGCAGCGGACTGCTACCGGACAAGCGAACCGTGATCCAAGCCGGTGACGAGGTGTACGTCGCCGCGGTCTCGGGAACCGTCGCCGAAGCGATTGCACTGGCGGGCAACCCGCCGCCGTCGGACGACTGATGCACGCGCGCACATTCCCCACCTCCCCCATCGACCCGAACGGGAAGCCATGAAAGTCGCTATCGCCGGAGCCGGCGCAGTCGGCCGATCCATCGCACGCGAATTGATCCGCAGCGAACACGATGTGATGCTCCTCGAACGCAAACTCGACCACGTCGATCAGGCCGCCATCCCGGAAGCGGAATGGGTGCTGGCCGACGCGTGCGAGTTGAGTCTGCTCGAAGCCGCCCACCTAGAGAATTACGACGTGGTGATCGCTGCCACCGGTGACGACAAGGCGAACCTGGTGCTCAGCCTGCTGGCCAAGACCGAGTTCGGCGTCAATCGCGTGGTGGCCAGGGTCAACGATCCACGCAACGAATGGCTGTTCGATGCCGCCTGGGGCGTCGACGTCGCGGTGTCGACGCCGCGAATGCTCGCATCCCTGGTCGAAGAAGCCGTGTCGGTAGGCGACCTCGTTCACCTGATGACGTTCCGCAAGGGTCAGGCGAACCTCGTCGAGATCACGCTGCCGGAGAACACTCCCCTGGCAGGAAAGCCGGTCCGCAAGCTCCAATTGCCCAGGGACGCAGCGTTGGTGACGATTCTGCGCGGCGGTCGAGTGATCGTTCCACAGCACGACGATCCGCTCGAAGGCGGCGACGAGCTGCTGTTCGTCGCGGCCAAAGAGGTGGAGAACGAACTACGCTCCGCTGTCGGCCTGATCTGACGACAGCCGATCCCGACTGCGGTCCGCGCTCGACGCAGCGTCGAGCGCGCGATCGGCAGCACGCACGGCCCAGAGCGTGACCAACAGCGCCACCCCTGTCAGCGGCCAGCCCATGCCGATGCGGGCAACGGCGAGCCAGCCCGTCTGGTCGGAGTCGTAGAGCTGCGACTGAACGATGTATCGAGCGCCGAACACCGATGCCCAGGCGATGGTGGCCACGTCGTAGTAGCGCACAGCCGACCGGTGGCCACGCCACGACGTTCCCTTGCCGTTGAGGTATCCCCAGATGATGCCGACCAACGGCCAGCGCGCGAGCACCGACAACACGAAAGCCGCACCGTAGGCGAGCGAAGTGTAGATGCCGAACAGGAAGTAGCCCTTGGCATCTCCCGTCCGGTATGCGATGAACGCGCAGATCCCGACTCCGAAGAATCCCGAGATGGCGGGTTGAATGGGGCTGCGACGAACCAACCGCCACACCAACACCGCGGCGGCAACTCCCAGAGCGGACCAGAGGGCGACCGACAGGTTGACGTAGCTGTTCACAGGAACGAAGACGACGACGGGCAAGGTGGAGTAGACGAGCCCGCTCAGACCGCCGAGCTGTTCGAGGACGGTGGGAGCCACCTTCTCGACGCGGTCCGTGGTCGACGCGTCGGTTGTGAGTTCCGGCGTGTTCGATGTCGGCGTGGGCGGCACGGAATCGTCACTGTTGGTCACGACAACGAGAGTGCCATACCGGCGACGATCAGCTGTCGTCGCGCAGTTCGTAATAGGGGTTGTAGACGATCTTGCGTCCGTCGCGTTCGCCGACACGTCCGCGCACGAGCAGAGTCTTGCCGGGTTCGATACCGGCGATCTTGCGGCGCCCGATCCAGAGCAGCGTCACCGTGTCGGTGCCGTCGAAGAACTCGGCTTCGATGTTCGCATTGGCCGCCTTCGAACAGGCTTCGACGCTGCGCAACCGACCGAGCATGGTCACTTCCTCGCCTCGCAAGCAGTCGCACGCTCGCCGAGCCCCGGAGGCTTCGGAGGTTTCGGCCATCTCCTCGGCATCGAGTTGATCGATGTCCTCTGTCAACTTCCGCGTCAGGCGGCGAAAGTATCCTGCGGCAGCGGGTGCCATTGTGCGCTCCAGCGGTGGGGGTCGTTCCCTCGTCAGGGTGGGTACTTCGCCACTGTAGACCCCAAGTGTCACGCTGACCAACCGCCGCTACGGAGGTGTCGGAAGGCGTGCACAATCGTGTCGTGCACAGCCGATTCGACACCCGCACTGCGATCGTTCTACCGGGAACGGGGTCCGATGCCCGGTTCGCCGCCGACGCGTTCTCGGCCGCATTCGAGAGTGTGGGATTGACCACCATCGCGGTCGAACCCGACCCGGCCGCGGTGGTCGAGAGCTACCTGACCGCCCTCGACGACGCCGCGCACCGACACGGACGCGTCGTGATCGCGGGGATATCCCTCGGGGCCGCGGTAGCGGTTCGCTGGGCCGCGACCAACGCATCGAACACTGCGGCTGTTGCACTCGCGCTCCCGGCGTGGACCGGAGACCCGGCCGGATCCCCCGCGGCCCTGAGCGCGGAATTCACCGCTCGATCCCTGCGTGAACAGGGGCTCGACGCCGTCACCGCGGCAATGGCAGCGTCGAGCCCGCCGTGGCTCGCGCGCACGCTGCGGAGGTCATGGGCTTCCCAGTGGCCCGCGCTTCCGGACGCGCTGGACGAGGCGGCTCGGCACCGCAGCCCCGAACTCCACGAGCTCGCTCGGCTGGAGCTGCCTGCCGTCGTCGTGGGAGCAGTGGACGACGCGGTCCATCCGATCGAGGTGGCTCGACAGTGGGCGCGGGCGCTACCGAACTGCGCGCTGCGCATCGTGACCCTGGACGACATCGGCAGCGACCCAGGATGCCTCGGCCGAGCGGCGGTCGACGGTCTCGACGGTCCGCAGGCTCAGCCGCCCAGCTGCTGAATCGCCGATCCCGACGCGCCCCGACGCGGCGCGCGGTCACGCTCGGCGGCGGTCGGCTGCGGCGTCGAACCCTGCTGCGGCACAACAGGTTCGGCGGTGGGTACCGCGGCCTGGGGCTGCGCGGCCTGTTGCGCAGCGTTCTGCTGAGCTGCCGCCTGCTGCTGCGCGGCTGCAGCAAGTTGCTCGGCCAGTACCTGCGGCAACACCACCGGCAACGGGGTCCGAACGGGATGCGGCTCGGTACCCCGATCCACCACGGTCTGCCGAAGGATCGTGTGCGCCAGCCGCACGAGCGGTTGGCCCTCTCCCACCGCACCCGACGGACCCGCCAGCACGCAGCGGACCATCCAGCGATAGCCGTCGACTCCGATGAAGCGCAGGTCGGCGTTGGCCGTGACACCGAGGAGTTCGCGTCCCCACGGACCCGTCTCGACTGTCGTCTCGGCCTTGTCGTTGCGCAGAGACGACGCCAGATCGGCAGCCACTTCGCGCCATTGACCGGGCGACTTGGGTGCCGCGTAGGCAGCGATGGTGATGCGCCCGAACTGCGTCACGATGTGCACTGCCTGCGGGCTACCGGCCTGCGACATCTCGACCTGGAGTTGACCGCCCTCCGGCAGCGGAATCAGCACCGAGCCGAGATCGAGTCGCGTCTTGGCGACGGTCTCGCGATCGTCGTCGAGGTCCTCGAGATCGTGGGGTCCGTCTGCGGTCGTGTCCGCGGCCTCGACATCGTCGTCTTCGTCTTCGACGCTGTCGACGAATGGCTCCGCACCGGGCGCGGAGGCACTGCCGGCGTCGTTCTTCTTACGCCGTCCGAACATGTTCAGCTCTCTTCTTCTCGGTTGCTTCCACTGTGCCTGCCACCGGTGAACGTCGTGGCGGAACTCACTGCTTCAGACTCGCATGGCCACCGGTCGAACCGTGACCACCGGCCCCTCGAACGGTGTCGTCCAACTCGTCCACCTCGACGAACGTCACCAACTCGACTCGCTGCACGATCAGTTGGGCGACGCGGTCGCCCCGCTCGAGTTCGATCGGAGTGTGCAGGTCGTGGTTGATCAGACAGACCTTGATCTCCCCGCGATAGCCGGCATCGATGGTGCCCGGGGTGTTGACCACCGACAGGCCCGACTTCGCCGCCAACCCCGATCGCGGATGCACCAGCCCGACGGTTCCCAACGGGAGAGCGATCGCGATTCCGGTCCCCACCAGGACGCGTTCGCCCGGTGCGATGGTCACCGGAGCCGTGATTCGCAGATCCACGCCCGCATCACCGTCGTGCGCACGCGTCGGCACCGGAAGCTCGGGATCGAGCCGGCGTACCAGGACCTCGGACACCGGATCGGAAGGCAGGCGCGGGATGGTGGGTCGATCGACGGATGGTTCGCTGCCGGACTCGGTGACTTCGTCGCTCACGTCGTACGAGACTACGCTGGCCGGCTTCCGTCTCGGTGTGGCGACTACCCTGGGACTCGTGACTGCAGATCGACAGGCCGAACACGCGTCGGAGTCCGGCGACTCCACTCCCCACACGGGTTCCTCAGCACCCGCGAACTCCGTGCTGTACTCGGAGCGACTCTGGGTGCCGATCTGGTGGTGGGCGGCGGGTGCGGCCGTGGCGGTCTTGCTGGCTGCGGAGATCCACATGGGGGCACCGGGCATCCGGGCCTGGCTGCCCTACGTCGTGTTGCTCCCGCTGATCGCCTGGGCGTTGTTCGCCTTCAGCAGGCTGCGCGTCGAGGTGGGCACCGGTGCGACCGGCACCGAGCTACGCGTCGGGTCTGCTCATCTGCCACTCGATGTGGCATCCAAGGCCGCGATCGTTCCCGCGACAGCAAAAAGTGCGGCGCTGGGAAGGCAACTCGATCCATTGGCCTTCGTGCAGCACCGCACCTGGGTGAAACAGATGGTGATCGTGGTCCTCGACGACCCGGACGATCCGACGCCCTACTGGCTCGTCAGTACCAAGCGCCCCGAAGAGCTGCTGGCAGTCCTGAACGCGCACGGCGTCGAAGCGCGCTGATCCATCCGTCGATCGACGGTCGGAACCGTCGACACAGACCTGACCCGCTGGATCAGGTCTGTGTGGAAAAGGTCACGCCGCGCAGTCGCGGCACATCAGTACACCGTTGGCGTCACTGGCCAGCCGGCTGCGGTGATGGACCAGGAAGCAGCTCGAGCAGGTGAACTCGTCGGCCTGCTTGGGAACGACCCGAACCGACAGCTCCTCGCCGGACAGATCTGCACCCGGCAGCTCGAACGACTCCGCGGTGTCGGATTCGTCCACGTCCACCACGGCGGACTGAGCCTCGTTGCGTCGGGCCTTCAGTTCTTCCAGCGAGTCCTCCGACACATCGTCGGATTCTGTTCTTCTCGGTGCGTCGTAGTCGGTTGCCATTGTCTTCGTACCCCTCATCTTCGTGCGTGTGTGTGGTGAAAGCTGCCGATGTGGTCGGCTTGTGGCCGTCGGCTGTGAAGAGGGCGCTTGCTCGCTCCCACCGATGTTCGTATCTGTTCAAACCGTTCGTCGTCGCGCGGTGCCCGAAACTACACCGGGTAGTTCCCAGAACTCGCCGGTTGAAACCCGATCGAGACCTCGCTCACCTGATCGATCGTGCACCGGTGTCCGATTCTTGAAGCACCGCGGCCGCCAGACAATAGCCGAAGCCGGTCGCAAAGCAGAAACCGAATCGCCGACTGGTCCTTCACCTGGCTGCACGCCGCATCAACACCGGGATGGGCGGCTTCATTCCTTGCATCGCAGAACACTTCTCGCCGCCGGTTTCGGGCTCCGAATCGGGCGTCGCGCACGGGATCGGAGTAGGTGCCGGCCGAGTGTGCCGCCCCCACCGACCGCGGGCATCTACAGTAGGCACCGCGTCGGTGTGAACCGACTCTGTGGACCGGTCTCGGCAACTGCCGACGGAAAGGCGAAGATCACCGTGGTTTCTCTGATCACCGAAGGCCATTCGGTCGACGGTCGAGGTCGTCCGTTCCGTCGACGCCGCGCGTTTCCGATGATCGCGGTCTTCGCCGTGCTGGCCCTGCTCGGAGTGCTCGTGTGGGTCAAGGTGTTCACCACCTCCGAAGCCGCCTCCGCAACGGCCGAATGCAACGTGCCCACCACCACCGCCGCGACGGACGGGACGCAGCCGGCACCTCTCGGCGAAGAAGTGGACCCGACGACACTGCTCGACGTCGAGCCTGCCGCCCTGTCCGCGTCGAAAGTGCGCGTCTTCAACGCGAACGGTGAGCGCGGACAGGCAGCTCTCGTCGCCGCCCAGCTCATCGATTACGGTTTCGCCAGCGCACCGGACGTCCAGGTCGGCAACGATCCGGTCTACGTCGATCAGAACATGCAGTGCCAGGGCCAGATTCGGTTCGGCCCGGCCGGCCTGGCGGCAGCCAGTGCCGTGTCACTGGTCGCGCCGTGCGCCGAACTGATTCAGGATGCCCGCGCCGACGACTCGGTCGATCTGGCTCTCGGTACCTACTTCAGCGAGATCCAGCCCAACGACGACGCCGAGGAAGTGTTGCGCACGCTCGCCGGTACCGCACCCGGTGCCGCCCCTGCGCCACTCGACGCCGATCTGCTCTCGGCAGCACGCGAATCGCGCTGCTGACCGACCGGCGGCGCGTCAGCCGGGGATCGGATCGAGTGCACCCGCGCTGCGCAGTACCGCCAGGAAGGCGTTCGAGACCCCTGGGGCAGCGGCCACCGTCACCGCACCCTGAGCGCTGGTGCTGTCGGCAGCAGGCAGCCTGACCGTCGCGCCTGCCTCGGCTGCGATCAGCCCACCCGCCGCCCAATCCCACGGACTGAGCCCGTGCTCGAAGTGTGCGTCGACAACTCCGGACGCGACCATGCACAGATCGAGCGCAGCCGAACCGATCCGGCGGATGTCACGCACCTGAGGCAGCAGTTCGGAAATGATCGCGCCCTGCACCGCGCGACGACCGGATCCGTAGCCGAATCCGGTGGCCAACAACGTCATCGACACATCGGTGACTCCCGAACAGTGCAGCTGCTCCTGGGTACCGTCGGCTCGCTCCACGGTCGCCCCGCGCCCGAGAGCGGCCGAGTAGACGAGCTCGCGGGCGACGTCGACCACGGCCCCCGCAACACTGACACCGTCGATCTGAACCGCGACCGACACCGCGTACGCCGGAATTCCGTACATGAAGTTCACGGTTCCGTCGATCGGGTCGAGCACCCACCGCGCGCCGTCGAGCGAGTCGTTCTCGCTGCCTTCCTCCTCGCCGAGAATGGCATCCTGCGGCCGAAGCCGCGCCAGCAGATCGCGGAGGACGCTCTCGGTTTCGGTGTCCACGATCGTCACCGGATCGGTCGGCGTGCTCTTCGACTGCACCGCGCCGTCACCCTCGATCGGTTCGCAGCCGAAGACCTCCGGGCGGCGTCGCCTGACGTGCTCGGCGGCTCGCGTCGCGACCCGTACGGCGACCTCGCGCAGCACGTCCACCTCGCGGGTGTTCGATCCCTCTGCTGCCACCTGCTCTTCCGGCAATTGTGTACTGGCGGTGTCGGTCTGCGATCGGTCTGGTTTCGGCACACGTACATCGCAACACACACCGACGTTCGAGCACCACCGCAGCGACCGCCGGTGACGTCACCGTCCCGCGAACGCCGAAACACACTATTGTTCGGAACCGACGGCATCACACGGATTCGATCACGCCAGGAGCGGCATCCACATGACACAGGCAGGTTCGGACAACACCACCGCTGCGGCAGCGCGCCACGGGTTCGGCGTCGACGTCGGCGGCAGCGGCATCAAGGGCGGAATCGTGGACTTGAGCACCGGTGAGCTCGTCGGCGACCGCTACAAGATCGAGACGCCGCAACCGTCGACCCCCGATGCCGTCGCGCGCACCGTGGCCGAGATCGTCGCGCACTTCGAGTGGACCGGCTCGGTGGGCGTCACCCTGCCCGCGGTGGTGACCAACGGTGTCGCTCGCTCGGCCGCCAACATCGACAAGTCCTGGATCGACACCGACGCCCGCGCGCTGTTCGCGAAGGCCATCGGCACCGAGAACGTCACCGTGCTCAACGATGCGGATGCAGCCGGAGTGGCCGAGGACAAGTACGGCGGCGGCAAGGGCAGGGACGGCGTCGTCGTGCTGTTGACGTTCGGCACCGGGATAGGTTCGGCCGTGCTGCACAACGGCGTTCTGCTTCCCAACACCGAATTCGGCCACATGGAGATCGACGGCAAGGAGGCCGAGCATCGTGCGGCGTCGTCGGTGAAGGAGAACCAGGGCCTGTCCTACAAGGAGTGGGCCAAGGAGGTCTCGAAGGTTCTCGAGACGTTCGAGGCGCTGCTGTGGCCGGATCTTTTCATCGCCGGCGGCGGCATCAGCCGCAAGAGCGAGAAGTGGATTCCGCACCTGACCAATCGCACACCCGTGGTTCCGGCAACCCTGCTGAACACTGCCGGGATCGTCGGTGCCGCACTCGCAGCGGACTCCGCCGTACCGTCCGCCGAGACCGGTACGTCCGCGGGATCGCTGGGCTGACACGCGGGTTGCCACCTGCGTAGGGCGAGGGTCGGTAACAAACTCCTGAGAGGTCGTTACAATGGTGTGTGCCGGTACGCAGCCGGCCGAATCCGAAGACCTCTCCGCCGGAAACAACTCTGGCGTGACGCCGCACGACTTCGTCACGAAAGGGCGTACGTGGCAGCCACCGATATCCGTCAGACCGTAGATTCCGAAACCGAGTCTGCGACACCTGCACCTGCTGTCAAGGCACCCGCTGCGAAGGCACCGGCCAAAAAGGCACCGGCCAAGCGTGCCGCAGCCAAGAAGGCCCCGGCGAAGAAGGCCGCAGCGAAGAAGACAGCAGCTGCTCCGGCTTCCGACGACGCCGACGAGAGCACTCCCGGGATCGAGGACATCGACATCTCCGAGGGCGACCTCGCCGCTGCCGCCAACGATGTCGTCGAGGTGGTCGCCGCCGGTGACGACACCGAGGAAGACGCCACCGCCGAGCCGACTGCCGAGGACAAGGCGTCCGGCGACTTCGTCTGGGACGAAGAGGAATCCGAGGCGCTGCGTCAGGCCCGCAAGGACGCCGAGCTCACCGCGTCCGCCGACTCCGTCCGCGCGTACCTCAAGCAGATCGGTAAGGTCGCCCTCCTCAACGCCGAAGAGGAAGTCGAACTGGCCAAGCGTATCGAGGCAGGCCTGTTCGCGGTCGAGAAGATGCGTGAGTCCGCGGAGAAGGGCGAAAAGCTCCCCGTTGCGCAGCGTCGCGACATGACGTGGATCTGCCGTGACGGCAACCGCGCCAAGAACCACCTCCTCGAGGCGAACCTTCGACTCGTCGTCTCCCTGGCCAAGCGCTACACCGGCCGTGGCATGGCGTTCCTCGACCTCATCCAGGAGGGCAACCTCGGTCTGATTCGCGCGGTCGAGAAGTTCGACTACACCAAGGGCTACAAGTTCTCCACGTACGCCACGTGGTGGATCCGTCAGGCGATCACCCGGGCCATGGCCGACCAGGCCCGCACCATCCGCATCCCGGTGCACATGGTCGAGGTCATCAACAAGCTCGGACGCATCCAGCGTGAGCTCCTCCAGGATCTGGGTCGCGAACCCACTCCCGAAGAGCTCGCGAAGGAAATGGACATCACGCCGGAGAAGGTGCTGGAAATCCAGCAGTACGCGCGTGAGCCCATCTCGCTCGACCAGACCATCGGTGACGAAGGCGACAGCCAGCTCGGTGACTTCATCGAGGACTCCGAAGCCGTCGTTGCCGTGGACGCCGTGTCGTTCACGCTGCTCCAGGATCAGCTGCAGTCGGTCCTCGAGACGCTGTCCGAGCGCGAAGCAGGCGTTGTTCGTCTGCGCTTCGGCCTGACGGACGGTCAACCCCGCACCCTCGACGAGATCGGACAGGTCTACGGCGTCACGCGCGAGCGGATCCGTCAGATCGAGTCCAAGACCATGTCCAAGCTGCGTCACCCGTCGCGTTCGCAGGTACTGCGCGACTACCTGGACTGATTCGTTCGATCCACCTGGAACAACGACCGCCGATCATTCCGATCGGCGGTCGTTGCTTTTTGCGGCGTGGATGCCGTCACACCTGCGGCACCCCGAACGTTCCGTCCGGCCCCGGCCGATAGTCGACGACCGCGGTCACGGCCGCGATCGGCAGCGGTCCGTACAGATGTGGGAAGAGCATGGACTCCGGATCGGTCGGCACCCCGGGCTCCCACCGAACGGGTGCGGTCAGACGAGCCGGATCCACGCGCAGCAACACCAGATCGGTGCGGCCGGAGAAGAGCCGATTCGCGGGCAAGTGCACTTGTTCGGGTGTGGACAGGTGCACGAACCCCACGGAATCGTACGAGTCGGGGGTGTAGTCGGCCCGACCACGCATCGCGAGCCACTCCCCTGCCGTACAGATGTGAACGAGGTCGTCCTGCTTGCTGGTCACAGTTCCATTCTGCAGTGTCGAGTGCGCGTCAGGGCGGTGGAATGTCGGCAACGCCGCGATCTCTGCGCGCCGGCAGGCCGCCGACCACCACGGCCGCGATGACGGCCACGATTCCGAGAGCCTCGAGGGCCGTCGGAATCTGGGTCAGCACCACGGCACCGACCACCGTCGCCGTCGCCGGGAGCAGAGCCAGCAGCAACGCGAAGCGGGCCCGGCCCACTCGCACCAGGACGTACTGATCGAGAACGTAGGGAACAACACTCGACAACAGCCCGACGCCCAATCCGAGAACCCAGATCCGCCAGTCTCCCAATGCATCCGAGTGCGCGGCCGCGAACGGTCCGAACAGCGGAACGGCCAGTAGAACGGACGCGATTGCGAACCCGGCAGCCATGTCGTCGAGCCCCTGGCCTGCGTCGGCAACGGACTTACCCAGCACGATGTAGGCGGCCCACAAGGCCGCCGAGCCCAGCGCGAATGCGATTCCTACGAGGCCCACCTCGCCGCCCTCGAACTGCGCGGAAGCGATGGCACCGACGCCGGCCACCACCAGGAGCAGCGCGCACACATCGGCAGGCTTTCTGGACCCGGCAGCAGCGACCGCAATCGGCCCGAGAAACTCGATGGCCACCGCCGCGCCGAGTGGCAGCCTGGCGATCGCCTCGTAGAACATCGCGTTCATGCCGATCGTCGCACCGCCGAACGCGGCAGCCGTGATCACCCGTCGCACGGTCCACGCCCCGCCGGTGCCCGCCCTACGCCGCCACGGCCGTCGCCAGAGCACCAGCACCAGCGCCGCACCGAAGCCGCGCAGCCACGCCACCGCGGCCGGATCGACGACGTCGAACAGGAACACACCGATCGCCGCACCGACGTACATACACACCGCGCCGATGACGAACAGGGATGGAATACCGAGCTTCGATGCGCCGGAGAGCGAAGTGGAAGTCGAAGACACATCGGCGACCCTACTGCCGTGGCTCGCGTGAACCGGTATCAGCTCTCAGCGAACACTCTGGGAGATGTTCCTGCTCGTGGGACATGTTTCGTGTTAGTGACAACACAAAGAAACGCGCTCGGGAACAACGCGTGACCGCCATACGTCTGACAGAGTGAACGAACCGCGCCATACCGACGCGGCGGACCGGCCCCAGGCGAACGGGACAACCCGCAAGCCAGTACGGAGGAGTCATGCCCGGAACATTGACCAGCCCACAATTGACAGCAGCGGACCGGTGCGACCGGTGCGGTGCAGGGGCTCGCGCGCGTGTCGTGCTCTCGACCGGTGGAGAACTTCTCTTCTGCGGTCACCACGCCACCGAGCACGAAGCCCGTTTGCGTGAAGTGAACGCAACGGTGATGACCGAATCGGACTCCACGGTGTAACCCACCTTTTGTGTCGGGGGAAACAGGTTCGCCACGATCGACGAACACGAAGAAGACGGACGGTCATCAGACCGTCCGTCTTTTTCGTGCCCGGTTCCGCCCGAGGCGCTACATCTTCCGCAACTGCGCGATTCGCTCACCCAACTGATCGGCCGACGCCATCGCCGTCGGCGGGCCGCCGCAGATACGACGCAGATCGCCGTGAATCACCCCGTGCGGCTTCCCGGTGCGGTGGTGGTACACCGCGACCAAACTGTTCAATTCACGCCGCAGGCCGGCCAACTGGCCCGCACTGGTGGCCCTGTCGTTGACGACGGCAGGAGCCGGCACCGCAGGGCCCGCAGCAGGCTTGTCGATCTGCTCTTGCTGACGCTGACGCAACAGGTCGCGCATCTGCTTCGCGTCGAGCAAGCCGGGCAGACCGAGATAGTCGGCTTCCTCGTCGCTGCCCGAGAACGTCGCGGTACCGAACGAGGAGCCGTCATAGATCACCTGGTCCAGTTCCGCATCCGCACCCAGCGAGGTGTACGCCTTCTCTTCCTCGCCCAGTTCGTCCTTCTGCTTGTTGGCGTCGGCCAACAGCTCGTCGTCGAAACCGTCTTTCTCCCGGTGCGGTTTTCCGAGAATGTGATCGCGCTGCGCCTCGAGCTGAGACGCGAGATCCAACAGCACCGGTACCGACGGCAGGAAGACGCTCGCGGTCTCCCCCTTGCGCCGAGACCGCACGAAGCGGCCGATGGCCTGCGCGAAATACAGCGGGGTCGACGCGCTCGTCGCGTAGACACCGACGGCCAGTCGCGGAACGTCGACGCCCTCGGACACCATGCGAACCGCGACCATCCAACGCTGATCGCTCTTTCCGAACTCGGCGATGCGAGCCGAGGACGTGGGGTCGTCGGACAGCACGATCGCCGGTGTCTCCCCTGTGATCACCTCGATCAGCTTCGCGTAGGCCCGCGCCACCGTCTGATCGGTCGCGATCACCAGACCGCCTGCATCGGGCATGCCGCCTGCCCGCAGTTGCGCGAGACGCGTGTTCGCCGCCAGCAGCACGGCCGGCATCCAGTCGCCCTGCGGATCCAGTGCGGTGCGCCATGCCCTCGCGGTCTGTTCGGCATTGAGCGGCTCACCGAGCCGGGCGGTGTACTCCTCACCGGCACTGTCCCGCCAGCGCGCTTCTCCGGAGTACGCGAGAAACACGACCGGGCGGACGACGCCGTCCGCAAGGGCATCGGAGTAGCCGTACGCGTGATCGGCCTTGGACCGCATCAGGCCGTCCTGATCCGGTTCGTAGTTGACGAACGGAATGGGACTGTCGTCGCTGCGGAACGGCGTACCGGTCAGTGCGAGCCGTCGGGTCGCGTCTCCGAACGCTTCGCGAATGCCTTCACCCCAGCTCTTCGCGTCGCCGCCGTGGTGAATCTCGTCGAGAATCACGAGAGTCTTACGCGATTCGGTGCGCACCCGATGCTTGAACGGGTGCGATGCGATCTGCGCGTACGTCACGACCACGCCGTGATAGTCGCTCGAGGTCTGCCCGGTCGAGTTCGAGAAGCGCGAGTCCAATGCGATGCCGACCCTGGCCGCCGACTCCGCCCACTGGTGCTTGAGGTGCTCGGTGGGCGCGACGACGGTGACCTGATCGACGGTGCGATGGGCCAGCAGTTCGGCAGCCACCCGAAGGGCGAACGTCGTCTTGCCTGCGCCGGGCGTTGCGACCGCGAGAAAGTCCTTGGGCGAGGCGACGAGATACTTCGTCAGCGCCCGTCGCTGCCACGCGCGCAGCGGTGCTCCCCCGCTCGTGGGAGCGGCGGGCTGCTCGGTCGATGGTGGTGTCGGATCGAACATGTCAGCGCTCACTGGCCGCCGGTTCCTGGCATCGATGTAAATTCCTCGCGCTCTCGGTAGCCCTGCAGTGTCCGCGGAGGAGCCTATCGCTCCGCACCGACCGATCCCGCATCGCTGGGGCGAGTCGGATGCGACACGGCGAGTCGGCTGTTAGGCGAAGACGCCTTTCGTCAGGAATGCTGGAGGAACCATGAGCGAGTCTGCAGGCGGAACTCCACCACCGGAACGATTGTCGGCGAGAAAACCGCTACACGCGGTGTGGAAAGTGACTGTGCGCACTCTGAGCAAAGCGTGGGACGATTCGATCTTCAGCAAGGCTGCAACGGCCGCGTTCTGGCAGACGCTGTCGCTGCCACCGCTGCTGCTCGGTGTGCTGGGCAGTCTGGGACTCGTCGGCGGATGGTTCGGACCCAACACCGTCGAGATCATCGAGTCCAAGATCATCACGTTCAGCAACACCCTGTTCAGCGGCAGCGTCGTGGACCAGATCATCGCTCCGACGGTCAAGGACGTCCTCGCTCAGGGCAGCGGAGAGATCGTGTCCGTCGGCTTTCTGCTCTCGTTGTGGGCCGGGTCGTCGGCACTCTCGACGTTCGTCGATTCCATCGTGGAAGCGCACGGCCAGGCCGACGCGCGAAACCCCGTCTGGCAGCGGTTCTTCGCGCTGCTTCTCTACGTGGGTTTCCTGGTGATCGCGGTCTTCGTGCTTCCGCTCGTCGCCCTCGGACCGGTGTACGTGCAGCAGATCCTGCCGGATTCGTGGATCACGGTGGGCAGCGAGCTCGTCGACTTCTTCTACTATCCGGCCGTCGGTCTACTGCTGATAATGGGTTTGACGACGCTGTACAAGGTTGCTCTGCACACCTCGCTGCCGTGGCATCGTCTCCTCGGCGGCGCTCTGCTGGCCGGGGTGTTCTTCATGATCGCGAGCGCGGTCCTGCGTCGATACCTCGGCTGGGTGACGAGCACCGGGTACACCTACGGCGCCCTGGCGACACCCATCGCGTTTCTGCTGTTCACGTTCTTCCTCGGCTTCGCCGTCGTGCTCGGGGCCGAGTTCAACGCGACGATCCAGGAGTTCTCGCCTGCACGGGCAACACGAATGGACCAGATGCGCGAGTGGATCGCAGCGCAGACCGCAACCGACGACAAGCCGTCGGGGCCGGTGACCGCTGTCGCCCGACGGCTGGCCACGGGGCCGATCAAACTGTCCGGCGACCGCGCCCGCTCGGGGCGTCCCGAGCCGACCCCCGACCGACACCCGGGAGACGGCGCTCAGTCGCCTTTCTTCAGGCCCTCGTAGACCTTCTTGCAGTCCGGGCACACCGGTGATCCGGGCTTCGCCGACTTGGTGACGGGAAACACCTCACCGCACAGCGCGACGACGTGCGTACCCATCACCGCGCTCTCGGCGATCTTGTTCTTCTTCACGTAATGAAAGAACTTCGGCCGGTCGTCTTCCGTGGTTTCGTCCGGTGCGATATCGGGACGGTCCTTCGTCTGAGTGCTCATGAACACAGATTAATCCGTGGATCCCCATCGAGGGGTAACCGGTTGCACAAGCTCGTTGCAAGCATTCTGTGAGCAGTAGTGCCACAGTGGAGGTATGACGAGAACCCCAGGGTTCGACGGAAGCGCGTACAGCGACTCGCCGGATGGGCCCGTCCTTATCACCGAGGCGCAGCAGTCGGTCGAGGAGCAGCACAAAGCTCGCGTCCGCAAATACATGTTCATCATGTCGTTCCGCATCCCGGCGTTGGTGTTGGCTGCCATCGCGTACGGGATGTGGATGAACCCGTGGATCTCCATGGCAATAGTCGGAGCGTCCATTCCTCTGCCGTGGATGGCTGTGCTGATCGCCAACGATCGGCCGCCCCGCACCAAGGACGAGATGAGCCGGTACGACTACCGGACCGTCGACAGGCCGCAATTGGAATCGAGCAACCACCGGGTGATCGAAGCGGGCGACGACTGACGCACCGGCTCTCGCCGATGCGACACTTGCGTCGTGACTGCACCGAACTCCACGTCCCCGCTCGTCCTCGCCTGCGCCGATCTTCGTGATGCCTTCGAGCGGGCGGGGTACGACGCCGACGGCGTGCTGACGCTGCTCGGGGACGACGCCCATGCTGCCCTCGGTCGCAGCGAACCGGTGCCGGTCCGCAATGCCAGTCGGGACGGCGGCACGCTGGGTGTTCTGGTACGCCTGTTCCTTCTCGTCGACGACTGCGCCGAGTCCGACGTCGCCGACGCCATCGCGCCGTTGACGGTCGACGACGCCGTCTCGGCCGGGATCCTGACCCGTTCCGGGTCCACGGTGCGGACGCTGCTCGACATTCGACCGCTCGACGCCGGCCACGGAACCCGATGGATCGTCTCGGATCCGGACGGCAGCATGCGCGTCGCGGAGACTGCTCGCGACCACGTGCTCGGCGTCGGCCAGGCCTCGTTGTCGCTGCTGAGGGGAACCCCCACGTCGCCGGTGACCAGTGTTCTCGACGTCGGCACCGGCTGCGGCATCCAGGCCGTCCACGCCTGCGACTATGCGGCGCAGGTGACCGCAACGGACATCAGTCCGCGGTCGATGGACCTCGCGGCGGCGACAATGGCGCTCAACGGCCTCGACGTCGAGTTTCTGCACGGTTCGTGGTTCGAGCCGGTTACCGGGCGTCGATTCGATCGCATCGTCGCCAACCCGCCGTTCGTCGTCGGCCGCGCCGAAGTGCTGCATTCGTACCGCGATTCCGGCCTCGATCTCGACGGCGCGAGCGCTCTGATGATCGGCCGGGCCCCGGACCACCTGACGCTCGGTGGTACCGCTGCCATCCTGGCCTCGTGGGTGCACGTCCGCGGCGAGGACTGGCGTGCTCGCGTGGCGTCGTGGCTTCCCGCGCACGGGATCGACGCCTGGGTCGTCGAGCGCGACGTCGCCGATCCCGCGCTGTACGTGGGCACGTGGATGCGCGACGGCGGACTCGATCCCCGCGATCCCGACGCGGCCGCGGTGGCACAGTCCTGGCTCGATCACTTCGCTGCCGCCGACGTGGAAGGAATCGGTTTCGGGTTCGTCTATCTCCGCAGTACCGATGCGCCGACCGACCTTCTGGCCGAGGAGCTCACGCACGGCTTCTCCGACCCGCTGGGCAACGAAGCGATCGAGTACTTCGCGCGGCTGGACTGGCTGCGAGAGCACGACATCCTCGACTCGGTGCTGACTCTGGAACCGAACACCGCACTCGAACGGGTATATCTCCCCGGCGACGAGGGCTGGGCTCCGGTAGCGGTGCGAGTCCATCGCGGAAACGGCCCGCAGTGGCAGCACGACGTCGACGAACTCGGTGCGGCTCTGCTCGCCGGGCTGCGACCCGATGGCCTACCGGTCGGTGAACTGGTGGAGTTGCTCGCTGCTGCGCACGACGAGGACGCAGAGGAACTGGCACAGCATGCGGTGACGATGATGCAGGGGCTCGTCCGGCACGGCCTGGTTCTGCCGGCCCGATGAGTCCCGGACGTCACCCCACGAGAGCGACCGTTCCCGGCGGTTTCACTTCTCAGCAACTTCTCAGGACGAACATGACGTAATCCCTGGTCACGCGGGTATCCACCGGATCGGCGTGGGAACTTATCGGAGTCTCCCGAGCGTTGAACCCTGTGAGACACCACCGACCAGGAGGCAAGTCATGACCAGCCCCAGCACCACGATTCGTCCACGGCCGACCGACGCCGATCTGGACGCCCAGAGCCCAGCAGCCGATCTCGTTCGCGTGTACCTCAACGGAATCGGCCGCACCGCGTTGCTGACGGCTGCCGAGGAAGTAGATCTGGCCAAGAGGATCGAGGCTGGTCTGTATGCGAAGCAGGTTCTCGAGAACACGAAGAGGTTGAGCGCGGTCAAGAAGCGCAACCTCGCCATCATCGTTCGCGACGGCAGTGCCGCCCGCAGCCATCTCCTCGAAGCGAACCTTCGCCTGGTCGTGTCTCTTGCCAAGCGCTACACCGGGCGCGGTATGCCCTTGCTCGACCTGATCCAGGAGGGCAACCTCGGACTCATCCGCGCGATGGAGAAGTTCGACTACGCCAAGGGCTTCAAGTTCTCGACCTACGCGACCTGGTGGATTCGTCAGGCCATCACCCGCGGAATGGCAGATCAGAGCCGCACGATCCGGCTGCCTGTCCACCTGGTCGAACAGGTCAACAAGCTGGCCAGGATCAAGCGTGAACTGCATCAGCAGCTCGGCCGCGAGGCAACGGACGAGGAGCTGTCGAGCGAATCGGGTATCGCGGTGGAGAAGATCGCCGACCTGCTCGACCACAGTCGCGACCCGGTGAGCCTGGACATGCCGGTGGGCAGCGACGAGGAAGCACCCCTCGGCGACTTCATCGAGGACTCCGAGGCGACGTCCGCGGAGAATGCCGTCATCGCCGGACTGTTGCACAGCGACGTTCGCGTCGTTCTCGGCACTCTCGACGAGCGGGAGCAGCAGGTCATCCGTCTCCGTTACGGCCTGGACGACGGACAGCCCCGCACCCTCGATCAGATCGGCAAGCTCTTCGGCCTCTCCCGTGAGCGTGTCCGTCAGATCGAGCGCGAGGTGATGGTGAAGCTTCGGCAGGGCGACCGCGCCGAGAAGCTGCGGTCCTACGCCAGCTGAACGTCACCACCGACCGGTGGCGCAGCGGTGATCATCCCCGCTCGCGTCACCTCGTGCGGTAGCCGAGTCGACGTCCTCTCCCCCTGGGACGTCGACTCGGCTTCTGCCTTTTCGAAGCCGGTCTCGGTCAGCGCAATCGACGCGGGCCCAGATCGGCCTTGGTCGGTTCCGGACCGATGCGGACGCGAGCATCGGTGATCTGTGCGCCGTCGGCGGACGCCAGAACCGGCTCGCAGGAGATCTCACGAATGTCGGCGATGTCTTCTGCCAGTGCAGATACTCGCTGTACGAGGTCGATCAATGCGTTCTTGTTGACGGGCACCGCATTGCGATATCCGGACAGCAGCGGAGCCGCCTTGGGCGCGTCGATCAGCTGCGCGGCCTCGTCCTCGGTCAGCGGAAGTACCCGATAGGCACGGTCGCCCAGCAGGTCCGAGATGACGCCGGCCAGACCGAACGAGATGAGCGATCCGAACGACGGGTCGTCCTGTACGCGTACGACGCAGCCGATTCCCTTGACCGCCATGCGCTGGACGTGCAACAACGGCTCGCCCGAGTCTGCCGCCAGATTGCGATACGCCACCCGCACCGCGGACGCGTCCGCCATGTCCAGTCGCACTCCGCCGAGATCCGGCCGGTGCCGCCACCGTTCACCGGTCGCCTTGACCGCCACCGGGTAGCCGAGTTCGTCTGCCGCTGCGACGGCCTCGTCCTCGTCGGTCACCGTCCTGAAAGCAACGACGTCGAGGCCGTAGCAGCCCAACAACTCGGCGGTTTCGAAATCGGAGAGCCACCGTCCGTGACTGCCTGCCGAACGCCAGCCCTCGACCAGCTGCTTGGCGCGTTCGGAGTCGATGCTCTTGGGGCGGACCAGGTTCGACACCGGTCGCGACCGCCACGCGGAGTAGCGCCACGCGGCGGCGAGGGCAGCAACCGCTCGCTCCGGGCTCGAGTACGAGGGCACCGAACCGCGAATGGGGTATCCACCCGGCCCGCGGACCGCCAGGACGTCCGGAATGCCCTCGGTAGCGAGGAACGTCGAGAGTACGGGCTTGTCGGATCCACGGACGGCGTTGCCGAGCGCGGTCGCGAACGGCTCCACCTCCACCGCCACCGGGGGTACGAACACGACGATGACAGCGTCGATGTCCGACGCGGCCAGTGCCGACGACACCGCCGCGGCGAAATCCTCGGGACCGGCCTGCGGACCGACATCGATCGGGCTGCTCGCATGCAAGCCCTTGGCCCGCGCAGCATCGACCGCCAACACGCCGAGCGCAGTCGAGTTTCCCACCACGGCAACCCTCGGTCCGACGGGCAGCGGCTGGTTTCCGAAGAGCACCGCGCAATCGAAGAGTTCCGAGATGGTGTCGACCTGGATGACTCCGGCCTGAGCGAACAGTGCGCGCACGATCGAGTCGTCGATGTCGGCACCGATCGCGTGTGCGGGCGGCACGGCCCCGCGTCCGCTCTTGACCGCGATGATGGGCTTGCTGCGCGCCACCCGTCGGGCGATCCTGGTGAACTTCCTGGGATTACCGAAGCTCTCGAGGTACAGCAGGATCACCTCGGTGGCCGGGTCCGAATCCCAGTACTGCAATAGATCGTTACCGGACACATCGGCGCGGTTTCCGGCCGAGACGAAGGTCGACAGTCCGAGCCTGCGGTTGGCGGCCTCGTCCAGAATCGCGATGCCGAGGGCACCGGACTGACAGAAGAACCCGACGTTGCCCGGAGTGGGCAGATGCGGAGCCAGAGTGGCGTTCAGACCGAACTCGGGATCGGTGTTCGCCACACCGAGCGCGTTGGGCCCGATCAACCGCATTCCGTGCGCCCTCGCCGCGAGCACCAGCCGTCGCTCGCTCTCCTGCCCCGCAGGTCCGGTCTCACCGAATCCACCTGACACCACCAGCAACGCTTTGACGCCCTTGTCGAGGCAGTCGTCGAGTACCGCGTCGATCGCATCGGCCGGTACCGCGGCGATCGCAAGATCGACCGGATCCGGGATGTCGTGCACCGTGGCGTAGGCGCGGACCCCGCGAACCGAACGATGGTCGGCGTTGACGGGATAGACGGGCCCGGTGAAGTTGCCCGCCAGCAGATTCGCGAGAACGGCGTTGCCCACCTTCGAGCTGTCCGTCGACGCTCCGATCACGGCCACCGATCGTGGGCTCAGTACGTTGCGCACACTGCGGGCCTCGGCGGCACGCTCACGGGAATTGCGCACCGACAGCAGAGCTTCGCTGGGGTCGATGGCGAACTCCAGTCGCAGCACACCACCCTCGAAGGACCTGCTGACCTGGTACCCCGCCTCCCGGAAGACGGTGACCATGTTCCGGTTCTCGGCGAGCACCTCGGCGACGAACATGTTCACCCCGTTCTCGGCGGCCGCTCCCGCGAGGTGTTCGAGCAGGATCGGACCCAGCCCGCGGCCCTGGTGCGCGTCGGCGACGACGAAAGCCACCTCGGCGGAGTTGCCGTCCCCCTCGGGCAGTCGCTCGTAGCGGCCGACCGCGATGATGTCGTCACCGAGCACTGCGACGAACGCCACCCGGTCGTGGTGATCGACCGTGGTGAAGTTGAGCACGTCACGCTGCGGCATCGTGGGGTACGGGCCGAAATACCGCAGGTATCTCGTCCGCTCGGACAACCGGCCGTGGAATGCGACGATCCGTTCGGAGTCCGACGGGACGATGGGACGCAGGTGCACCACACCGCCGTCGGAGGTCAGGACGTCGGCAACCCAGTGCCGCGGAAAGGATGTTTCCGCTCGCTCCCTGGCCAGGTCCTTGTCGCTCGGTTCCTGGTCGCTCGGTTCCTGGTCGCTCGGTTCCTGGTCGCTCGGTTCCTGGTCACGCGGTTCCTTGTCACTCGGGTCCGACGCCGCAACGGCCGGCTCCTCGTCCGAGGGGCTGTCGGTCGGATCAGTCACGCGGGTCCTCCGGATCGAGTCCGAGCAGTGGAAACACTGCTCGACGGGTGGCGATGATGGCCGAGTCGACGCGTTCGAGCGCCCTGTCGGTGCCGTCGGTCCCGGCGAGGGATCCCCCGGGTCCGTCCCAGGCGGGATAGTCGACGTCTCCCCCGTCACCCATCGTCTGCGGGAGGTCGACACTCGGTGCCATGGTCCGTACTCGCTCCCGCCACGTGTCCGGCAACGCCGACATCGGGTCGATGTCGCGACCGAGCGCGGCAGCGATGAGGTAGGTCCAGGCCCGTGGAACGACGCGCACCAAGCCGTACCCTCCGCCGCCGACGGCCAACCACCGACCCTCGGAATGTTTGTCCGCCAGATCACGCATGGCCAGGAATGCCGCATTCTGGCCGTCGACGGTCAGGGCCAGGTCCGCGAGGGGATCCTCGCGGTGGCTGTCGACACCGCACTGGCTGACGATGATCTGAGGCGCGAACGCGGCGATCGCACCCGGCACGATCGCGTGGAACGCGCGCAGCCACAACCGATCCGCGGTGCCGGGCAACAATGGAACGTTGATCGAGGTTCCCTCACCGCGTTCGGCTCCCACCTCGGTCGACCATCCGGTGTTCGGCCACAGCGTCGCCGGATGTTGGTGCAACGAGACGGTGAGCACCCGCGGGTCACCGAGGAATGCCGCCTGAACGCCGTCCCCGTGATGAGCGTCGACGTCGATGTAGGCGATCCGGTCGAACCCGTTGTCCAGCAACCACGAGATAGCGATCGCGGCGTCGTTGTAGACGCAGAAGCCGGAGGCCCAGTCGGCCATCGCGTGGTGCATGCCGCCGCCGATGCTCACCGCGCGTCGAGCACGTCCCGACGCGATTTCGCGGGCGGCGGCCAGAGAGCCACCGGCGAGCATTGCGCTCGCCTCGTGCATCTGCGGAAACACCGGGTTGTCGTCGGAACCCAGTCCGTGGACGACGTCGTCGGGATCACGCAGAGCCGGGCCCTGCGACGGTGCCTGTTTGACGGCCTCGATGTAGGCGCTGGTGTGAAATCGGAGGAGCTCGGAATCCGGCGCGGCAGTGGGCTCGACGAGTTCGACGCCCGCGAGCAGGCCGATGTCGGTGGCGAGTGCCATTGTCAGATCGAGTCGAGTCGGATTCATCGGGTGGTCGTCGCTCCACCGGTAGCCGAGGTAATCCGCGCTCCACACGACGATGTCCTCGGGGCGGTTCGGGATGGACGCGGCGGCGCGTGTCGCCTGATCAGACATACGGACAAAACTACGTTGTCGGACGGGATGGTGTTGCCGGGTTCCGGTGTTGTCCCCACAGTCCCCTTGTGAGAAGCCATGGGAAACGGCGTACGCCGTTGTGGTGCGCCGCGCCCGCTGCGGCTGGGTGCAGCGCTCATTTCGGGGCGCTGACGGTAGGATCGAGCCCGACGAAGGGGTTGAGTGTGAAGGATCTGGTCGACACCACGGAGATGTACCTCCGGACGATCTACGATTTGGAAGAAGAGGGCGTGATTCCGCTCCGCGCGAGAATCGCCGAACGGCTCGAACAGAGTGGTCCCACCGTCAGCCAAACCGTTGCTCGGATGGAGCGAGACGGGCTGTTGTCCGTCGCAGGCGATCGACACCTCGAGCTGACCGAGAAGGGCCGAAGCCTGGCGGTCGCAGTCATGCGCAAACACCGTCTGGCCGAGCGTCTGCTCGTGGACATCATCGGTCTGCGCTGGGAAGACGTGCACGCCGAGGCGTGCCGTTGGGAACACGTGATGAGCGAGGAGGTCGAGCGACGTCTGGTCACCGTCCTGAACAACCCGACCACTTCGCCGTACGGCAACCCGATCCCCGGTCTGGAGGAACTAGGTCTCGGCCAGTCGACTCTGGCACCGGAAGCTCTCATCCGCCTCACGGATGTGCCCGTCGGCCAGCCGACCGCTGTCGTCGTGCGACGCCTCGCCGAGCACGTTCAGTCCGACCCGGAGGTCATCGCTCAGCTTCGCGAAGCAGGCGTGGTCCCCGATGCTCGGGTTACAGTCGAAGCCAAGCCCGGGTCGGTCACGATCACGGTGCCAGGACACAGTGGTGTCGACATATCCGAGGAAATGGCGCACGCCGTCCAGGTGAAGAAGGTCTGACCTCACACCGACGACGGCGTCGGAAGCGTGTGAGGGAGAACGAACAGTGAAGCTTCTGGTTACCGGTGGTGCCGGTTACGTCGGCAGCGTCTGCGCGGCTGTGCTCGTCGAGCGCGGTCACGAGGTCGTGGTCGTGGACAACCTGTCCACCGGTAACCGGGAAGCCGTGCCCGGTGGTGCCACATTCGTGGAAGGCGACATCAAGGACGTCGCTGCGGACGTACTGATCGGCGGTGGGTTCGACGCTGTCCTGCACTTCGCCGCGCAATCTCTCGTCGGCGAGTCGGTGGTCTCGCCCGACAAGTACTGGAGCGGAAACGTCGTCACCTCGCTGGCGTTGCTCGATGCCATTCGAGCATCCGGTACCGCGAAGCTGGTGTTCTCCTCGACCGCCGCCACGTACGGCGAGCCCGAGAAGACCCCCATCACCGAGGACGCACCCACCCGCCCCACCAACCCTTACGGTGCCACCAAACTCGCGATAGATCACGCGATCACGTCGTACGCCGCGGCCTACGGCCTCGCCGCCACGAGCCTTCGGTACTTCAACGTCGCCGGTGCCTACAACGGTTTCGGAGAGAATCGCGTCGTCGAGACCCACCTGATTCCGCTCGTGCTCCAGGTCGCACTCGGGCAGCGCGAGAAGATCTCGGTGTTCGGCACCGACTGGCCCACTCCGGACGGTACGGCTGTTCGCGACTACATCCACGTTGCCGATCTCGCCGAGGCGCACATACTCGCTGTCGATGCCGCACAACCGGGCGAGCACACCATCTACAACCTCGGCAGCGGTACCGGATTCTCCGTGCACGAGGTCATCTCGTCCTGCGAGCGCGTCACCGGTCTGCCCATCGCCGTCGAACATGCTCCCCGTCGTGCCGGTGACCCTGCCGTCTTGATCGCCTCGAGCTCGCGCGCAGTCGAGGAGTTGAAGTGGACGCCGGAGCTGACCGATCTCGATCGGATCGTGGCCGATGCGTGGACATTCCTGCAACAGCTCGGCGATCGGTCGCACGCGGCGCGCTGACCCACTCGCCTGCCGATCGTCGATGTGCTCGACTGCTGTCACCGTCGCCCGAAGGGGTCGCCGGGGAGCCGAACTCCGCAGGCGCGAGCACACGCGAAGCCGCTCTCGGCCACTTCCCGAACGAGCTCGGGACCTGCGCCGGCGCTGAGCGACCGGTCCAACAGTCGCGCCAGCGAGTAGTTCTCGTCGGCTTCCAGTGCCGCATCGATCGCGATGCGGGCCATCGGTCCGTCTCCGCGGACGTACGCGCTGAAGGCCAGAAGTGTTGCGGCGATGGCTCGTTCGTCCTTCGGCAGGACGCAGGACATCCTCGCCCAGAACTCTTCGACGAATCCCGCGTCGTCACCGAGAGTCAGGGCCAGCAGTGCGTCTCGCACCTGGACATGACCGATCGCGAGTGCGATCCGAGCGATGTCGGTCGGATCCAATTCGCTGTCGTACGGCGCTCGCGCGACGTACGACAGCACCGACGTCAGCTCGTCGGTACGAGATCGAACCCCGTCCCGTCGTTGTCGCGCGATCTCGGCGGCAACGGCCCGCACGATCGCGTCGGGGCCCGGCACGATGGTCTCGGCCAGCTCGGACCTGGATCGTCGGACGGAGTAGCCGTCGAGCACGCGGGCCACGGTCATCGGCGACGCCGACGGATCGGACATCAGGCCGTGCCGCTGTGGTCCGCGCAACGTCCACCAGTCGGCTGATTCGGCGATCTCCGACGCCGCAAGGGCCTCACCGAGCTGCACTCCGAACGAGGCGAGTGTGGCGTCGAGTTCGGTCACCAGTGCTTCCACGTCGAGTAGATGCGGTGTCCGGACGGTTCGATCGAGCCTGTCGTCGACGAACACCGCCATGACCGCGGGAATGTTCTCCATCGCGCAGTAGCCGGCCAGGTAGGCGATGACGTCGAGCATCTCCGGGGTCGCGCGGGTGTGACTGCCCGCGCGCCGATCGATGTGATCGCCGGCCAGGACGAGGTCGTGACGCATCGTGGGTCCGACGCTCGCACCGCCGTCCTTGACCGCGATGAGCACCATCGATCGGTGCGGGTGGAACCCGAGCATGGCCGGTACCGCTGTGATCAGGTCGCTCGGGTGACCGAGCCGTACGCGATGGCGGGAGTCGAAGTTGCCGTGAGAGTTCGTCGGTGTGTACATACCGGAGAATCCTGGCCGGGGTCCCGACGATCGAAAAAGTCTCGACCTGGGCTTTCGCACTGCCCTGTGGAGAACTGCCGCGCTGTGGATGAATCGCGACGCCGGCGCTGTGTCCGACCGATTCGTGTCGGTGCCGTCTGCTAGTGCTGCGTCAGCTCTGGCCGACTTTCTGGACTGCCGCGGTGAACAGCTCGTCGAGGGTCATCGCATCGGGCGTGCCCGAGCCGAACGACATGAACGTGGCCGATACTCGCACTCCGTCGACCTGGGCCATCAGTGTCAGCATCGACTGGGTGACGGCGTCGCCGCCTGCTCCCGATGCGACGGTCTGCCGGACGGCCAATGTGTCGTCCGCATCGATGGTCGGTGCAGGCGTCAGAGTGGAGGTCACCGTCGAGGTCGCGCCGGACTTGGTTGCGGTCACCTCGCCGCACTGTTCGAGCTGCTCCTTGCGCGCCGAGAGCGGTTCGTCCACCGCGGTCAACTCGATCGAGATGGTGGACCGGCTGTCGTTGTCGGTGCCGACGATCATGGCCGTGCCCGTCGGGCCGAAATCTTGGTCGGCGGGCTTGCATCCCGCCGGGCTGACCTCGGCACCGGCAGGAATTCCGCTGAGATCGGGTGCGGCTTGCGAGATCGCCTGCTGGGGCAGCACCAGGGCGTCGTACGGTGCCGGGAAGCTGGACGGGTCGATCAGCAGCGTGTTCAGATCCACGCCGGACTGCGGCGACGAGGTGGTGGCACCTGCACTGGGCTCGGGAGAGCCGGTGACGGTCGAGCTGCAGCCGGCCAGCACGAGAGCTGCGCTCGCCGCCGAGGTCACGGCGATGGACAGGCGGGTTCTGCGTGCGGCGGGGCTCACAAGACGTCCTCTTCGGGTCGATGGGACGCCGAAGCACACGCTCCGGCGTCCCACCACTGTCTCATTCCGACCACCTCGAACGCGGCAGGCGACCTACCGCAGTGTCGCGAATTCAGCTGCCGCGGGCGATCCACTCCTCGAGGTGCGGTGCTTCGTCGCCGATGCGTGTGCCGTCACCGTGGCCGGTGTTGACTCGGGTGTCGACAGGCAGGGCGAAGAGCCGATCTCGGATGGACCCGATGATGGTCGGGAAATCCGAGTACGACCGTCCGGTGGCACCCGGGCCGCCGGAGAAGAGGGTGTCGCCGCTGAACAACTCCCCCGCTTCCGGTAGGTACAGGCACGTCGACCCGGGTGAGTGCCCGGGCGTGTGCAGCGCCAGGATGTCGGTTCCGGCCACGGTGATGCGCTGACCGTCCTCGAGGGTCGAGTGCCCGACGCCAGGGTGCGTCTGCTCCCACAGCATGTCGTCGGCGGGGTGCAGCAGAATCGGCGCGTCCAAGGTCTCGGCCAGTTCCGGTGCCACGGTCACGTGGTCGTTGTGGCCGTGGGTGCAGATGACGGCCTTCACCGTCCGGCCGGCAACCGCGTCGACGATCGGCGCCGCGGTGTGCGCTGCGTCGACGATCACCACCTCGTCGTCGTCGCCGATCAGCCAGATGTTGTTGTCGACGTCCCAGGTGCCACCGTCGAGGCTGAACGTGCCCGAGGTGACGACGTTCTGGACGCGGAACTGCCCGCTCACAGGACGACCACCGAACGCAGGACGGTGCCCTGATGCATCTTCTCGAAGGCGGCTTCGACGTCGTCGATGGTGATGCGTTCGGTGACGAACTTCTCGAGCGGCAGACGGCCCTGCTGATACAGATCGACCAACTGCGGGAAGTCGCGCTCGGGCAGGCAGTCTCCGTACCAGGAGGACTTGAGCGATCCGCCGCGGGAGAAGAAGTCGATCAGCGGCATCTCGAGGGTCATCTCGGGTGTCGGCACGCCGACGAGCACCACGGTTCCGGCGAGGTCGCGGGCGTAGAACGCCTGCTTCCAGGTCTCCGGGCGACCGACGGCGTCGATGACCACGTCGGCACCGAAGCCTCCGGTGAGCTCCTGGACTGCTTCGACGGCGTCGACCACCGACGAGTCGACGGTGTGGGTGGCTCCGAGGCCCAGTGCCCATTCGAGCTTGCCGGGGTCACGATCGACCGCGATGATCGTCGACGCGCCGGCCAGGCGTGCTCCGGCGATCGCGGCATCGCCCACACCGCCGCAGCCGATCACGGCCACCGAGTCTCCGCGCGAGACGTTGCCGGTGTTCATCGCCGCTCCCAGACCGGCCATCACGCCACAGCCGAGCAGTCCGACCACGGCGGGATCGGCGTCTGCGGCGACTTTGGTGCACTGGCCCTCGTGGACCAGGGTCTTCTCGGCGAATGCGCCGATGCCCAGCGCCGGGGTCAACTCGGTACCGTCCTCGAGGGTCATCTTCTGTGCTGCGTTGTGGGTGTCGAAGCAGTACCACGGAGTGCCGCGCTTGCAGGCTCGACATTCGCCGCACACGGCGCGCCAGTTCAGTACGACGAAGTCTCCGACCTCGACGTGCTCGACGCGGTCGCCGATGGTCTCGACGATTCCGGCCGCCTCGTGTCCGAGCAGAAACGGGAATTCGTCGTTGATGCCGCCTTCGCGGTAGTGCAGGTCGGTGTGACACACCCCGCAGGCCTGGATCTTCACGACGACCTCGTTGGGCCCGGGATCGGGGATGGTGATCGTCTCGATGGAGACGGGCTCGCCCTTGCTCTTGGCGACGACGGCGCGGACCTGCTGCGGCATGTGTTCCTCCACTGAAAATCGGGTGTTTCGTGCTCTGTTCAGCCTCGCACAACGCATCAGCACGTGGCGACATCTGCATGGGTTCGACGCACCGAATCGTGGAGTTCACAAGGTTGTGACCGGGTGGGCACGCAGTCTTTGCGTGCGAGCGGTAACTATGACGAATGTCTGAACCCATGCAGTACGACCTGGTGGTCATCGGCTCCGGCCCCGGTGGGCAGAAGGCGGCCATTGCGGCTGCGAAGCTCGGCAAGCGGGTGGCGATCGTGGAGAAGGGCCACATGCTCGGCGGGGTCTGCGTCAACACCGGGACCATTCCGTCCAAGACGCTGCGCGAGGCCGTTCTGTATCTCACGGGCATGAATCAACGGGAGCTGTACGGGGCGAGTTACCGGGTGAAGGCCGATATCACTCCTGCCGATCTGTTGGCCCGAACCCAGCACGTGATCGGCAAGGAGATCGAGGTGGTGCGTTCGCAGCTGCTCCGGAACCGCATCGAGTTGATCACCGGCGTCGGCAAGTTTCTCGACGCGCACACCATCGTCGTGGAGGACGAGACGCGGGGTGAGCGCATCACTGTCGCGGCCGCCAACGTGGTGATCGCCACCGGCACCGCTCCTGCCCGTCCGGCCGACGTCGCGTTCGACGACTATCGAGTGCTCGACTCGGACGGAATCCTCAATCTCGAGTTCATTCCGGCGTCGATGGTCGTCGTCGGGGCCGGCGTCATCGGAATCGAGTACGCGTCGATGTTCGCTGCCCTGGGAACGAAGGTCACCGTCGTCGAGAAGCGGGATTCGATGCTCGACTTCTGCGATCGAGAGATCATCGAGTCGTTGCAGTTCCACCTCCGCGATCTCGCGGTGACGTTCCGATTCGGCGAGGCGGTGACCGCGGTCGACGTCGGGCCGAACGGGACCGTGACCACGCTGGCGAGCGGTAAGCGCATCCCGGCGGAGACGGTGATGTACTCGGCCGGTCGGCAGGGGCTGACCACGGCGCTGGATCTCGAGAACGCAGGTCTCGAGGCGGACGCCCGAGGGCGGATCTTCGTCGACGAGCATTTCCAGACCAAGGTCGATCACATCTATGCCGTCGGCGATGTCATCGGGTTCCCGGCGTTGGCCGCGACGTCGATGGATCAGGGCAGGTTGGCCGCGTATCACGCGTTCGGCGAGTCCGACGCGAAGTTGACCGACGTTCAGCCCATCGGCATCTACTCCATCCCCGAGGTCTCGTACGTCGGAGCCACCGAGGTCGACCTGACGAAGGGATCGATCCCCTACGAGGTCGGTGTATCGAGATACCGCGAACTCGCCCGGGGTCAGATCGCCGGCGACTCGTACGGGATGTTGAAGTTGCTCGTCTCCACCGAGGATCGGTCGATTCTGGGCGTGCACATCTTCGGTTCGGGTGCGACGGATCTGGTGCACATCGGGCAGGCGGTGATGGGGTGCGGCGGCACCGTCGACTATCTCGTCGATGCCGTGTTCAACTACCCGACGCTGTCCGAGGCGTACAAGGTCGCAGCCCTCGACGTCACCAACAAGATTCGTGCACTGGCCAACTTCGACCGCTGATCGGCTCGAGTCACCGAGAGCCCCTCGGCGCAGAATCGGCGACCGTCCGGGAATGAACGGCGGGCAACCGGTTGTTCTTGTCGGTAGTGATTCGCCACGTTCGACGTCGGCGCGTACACGGCGCGAGCCGAGGGTCGGCGTATTCTGGCTCGAATCTCGCGTCGAGGTACCGACGAGTCGATCCGAAAGGGGCCAGGCCATGACCGAACAGTCGAAGATGTACGAGCTGGAGTTTCCGGCACCGCAAATCTTCTCCAACGACGGCGTCGGACCCGTCCTGGTGCACGGCCTGGAGGGTTTCTCCGACGCGGGTCACGCGGTGAAGTTGGCCACCACCCACCTGCGCGAGAGTCTGGAGTCGGAGCTGGTCGCGTCGTTCGACGTCGACGAGTTGATCGACTACCGGTCCCGGCGGCCGACGATGACGTTCAAGTCCGATCATTTCTCGGACTACGACGCTCCCGAGCTGAACCTCTATGCCGTCAATGACAAGTCGGGGACTCCGTTCCTGCTGCTCGCCGGTATGGAACCGGATTTGCGATGGGAGAAGTTCACCACCGCTGTCAGGCTCCTCGCCGAACAGCTCGGTGTGCGCCGCACCATCGGTCTCGGCTCGATCCCGATGGCCATTCCGCACACCCGGCCACTCGGTGTGACGGCTCACGCCAGCGACAAGGAGCTGGTCAAGGAGGGCAACAGCTGGGCAGGTGATCTGCAGGTGCCGGGCAGCGCCTCGTCCCTGCTCGAGCTTCGGATGGCGCAGCACGGTCACGAGTCCATGGGCTTCTCTGTGCACGTCCCGCACTACCTCGCACAGACGGACTACCCCGGTGCGGCCGAGACGTTGCTCGAGAACGTCGGTGAGGCCGCCGACCTGGATCTGCCGCTTGCCGCCCTGGGTGAGGCCGCGGCGCGAGTTCGGGAACAGGTGAACGAGCACATCACCGGGAACGAAGAGGTCCAATCGGTGGTGCAGGCGCTGGAGCGTCAGTACGACACGTATGTCGCCGCGCAGGAGCAGCAGTCGACGTTGTTGGCCAGTGACGAGCCACTGCCGAGCGGCGACGAACTCGGGGCCGAGTTCGAGCGCTTCCTGGCCGAGCAGGCAAATCTCGACGAGGGTGAGGGCAACACCGAGCAGTGACAGTGTGAGTGGTCACAGAAGATGATCGATTCGGCGGGCATATAGGACAGTCCGGGCCGATCGGAACATACCTGTAACCGCAAATACGCTCGATGTTCTGCCCCGAGCGTCATCTCGTGCGAGAGTCGTAGCAACACGTACTCCGGTACGTACGTCCACACACTCGTGCACGGCGTCGCCGTTCTGTGCCGCATCGCGCGGTGCACCAGGGAATTTCAGGAGGCGCAGATGAGCACCAATCCGCGCAGTCGCAAGCTCCGTCCGGTTCCCGACGAAGAACCACGGCTGATCTTCCGGACCATTCACGGATACCGGCGGGCATTCCGCATGGCCGGCGAAGGTCCGGTGCTGCTGTTGATCCACGGTATCGGTGACAACTCCGAGACGTGGAACGAAGTCATCCCGCACCTCGCGAAGAACTACACCGTCATCGCTCCGGATCTGCTCGGTCACGGTCGCTCGGACAAGCCGCGTGCGGATTACTCCGTCGCCGCGTACGCCAACGGCATGCGCGATTTGCTCTCGGTGCTGGGCATCGAGCACGTCACCGTCGTCGGGCACTCACTGGGCGGCGGCGTCGCCATGCAGTTCGCGTACCAGTTCCCGGGCATGGTCGACAGGTTGGCTCTGGTGTCCTCCGGCGGCGTCACCAAGGACGTACATCCCATTCTTCGACTGGCGTCCATGCCGTTTCTGAGCGAGGCCGTCAAACTGCTCCGCCTGCCCGGCGCGATCCCGGCGGTGAAGCTGGCGGGCGGCCTGCTGAGCAAACTGCACAGCTCTCCCCTGCGACCCGGATCGCTCCTGCACGACACTCCGGATCTGATCCGCGTGCTGAGCGAGCTCCCGGCCCCGACGACGTACGAGGCGTATCTGCGGACCCTGCGCGCCGTCGTGGACTGGCGCGGCCAGGTGGTCACGATGCTGGACCGCTGTTATCTCACCGAGAACCTTCCCGTTCTGCTCGTGTGGGGTGATCAGGACTCGGTGATTCCGGTCAGTCATGCGCGCCTCGCGCACTCGGCCATGCCCGGTTCCACGTTGGAGGTGTTCGAGAATTCCGGACACTTCCCGTTCCGGGACGATCCGATGCGCTTTCTGCAGGTCGTCGAGGACTTCATCGATTCCACCCCGTCGCTGACTTTCGACGAGGTGCGGTGGCGCAACCTGCTCATCACCGGTGTCGGTGAGGACATGATCACCGGAAGCGCCAGCACTCGGATGGCCGTTCTCGGTGCGATGGGTTCCGACGAGCGCAGCGCGACCTGAGGCGTCGCGACGGCCGCTCGGTGTCGATGCGGGTTCGGCCGTCGATCCCACATAGCCTGTAGAGGTGCTTCTCACCGAACTGATTCCCGATGCCGCCGCCGCTCGGTCCGACGGCGTCGACCCGGACGTCCTGTTCGACACGTTCACCACCTGGACTGCCGATCGCGGTCTGACCCTGTATCCCGCGCAGGAGGAAGCTCTCATCGAGCTGGTCTCCGGCTCCAACGTCATCCTGGCCACGCCGACCGGATCGGGCAAATCGATGGTGGCCATCGGAGCCCACTACGCCGCGATGGCCGCAGGCGTTCGGAGTTTCTACACCGCGCCGATCAAGGCACTCGTCAGCGAGAAGTTCTTCGCCCTGTGCGAGATCTTCGGCGCTCAGAACGTCGGCATGATGACCGGCGACGCGTCGGTCAATTCCGGTGCTCCGATCATCTGCGCCACCGCCGAGATCGTCGCGAACCTCGCTCTGCGCCAGGGTGCCGACTCCGACATCGGCCAGGTGATCATGGACGAGTTCCACTACTACTCCGAGCCCGATCGGGGGTGGGCCTGGCAGGTTCCGTTGATCGAGCTGCCGAACGCTCAGTTTTTGTTGATGTCGGCGACTCTCGGCGACGTCTCGTTCTTCCGGGACGATCTGACCCGACGCACCGGACGCACGACCACCGTGGTCTCGGGCACCGAGCGTCCGGTTCCCTTGATGTTCTCCTACGTCACCACCCCGATCAGCGAAACCATCGAAGAGTTGGTGCAGACGCACCTCGCGCCGGTCTACGTCGTGCACTTCACCCAGGCTTCGGCACTCGAACGCGCTCAGGCATTGACGAGCGTGAACGTTGCGTCCAAGCAGGAGAAGGCCGAGATAGCCGAGGCCATCGGTGCCTTCCGCTTCACCACCGGGTTCGGCAAGACGCTGTCGAGGTTGGTTCGGCACGGCATCGGGGTGCATCACGCAGGCATGCTGCCCAAGTATCGACGGTTGGTCGAGAAGTTGGCGCAGGACGGGCTGCTCAAGGTGATCTGCGGAACGGACACCCTCGGTGTGGGCATCAACGTCCCCATTCGCACCGTGTTGTTCACCGGACTGACCAAGTACGACGGCGTCCGCACCCGCAAGCTCCGAGCCCGCGAGTTCCATCAGATCGCGGGCCGCGCGGGGCGAGCCGGATACGACACCCTCGGCACCGTCGTGGTCGAGGCCCCCGAGCACGACATCGAGAACGCCCGTCTGGTGGCCAAGGCCGGCGACGATCCGAAGAAGCTCAAACGCGTACAGCGCAAGAAGGCACCCGACGGTTTCGTCTCGTGGGGCGAGCCGACGTTCGAACGGATCATCACAGCAAGTCCTGAGCCGCTCACCTCACGGTTCTCGGTGAGCAACGCCATGCTGCTCAATGTCATTGCCCGGCCGGGCAATTGCTTCCATGCCATGCGTCACCTGCTCGAGGACAATCACGAGACCCGGCCCGCTCAGCGCAAGCACATTCTGCGGGCACTCTCGCTCTACCGCGGTCTGGTCGATGCGGGCATCGTCGAACAACTCGACGAGCCGGATGCCGACGGTCGACACGCTCGACTGACCGTGGACCTGCAGCCGGACTTCGCGCTCAATCAGCCGCTGTCGACGTTCGCGGTCGCGTCGTTCGATCTGCTCGACGCCGAATCACCGACCCATGCCCTCGACGTCGTCTCGATCATCGAATCGACCCTCGACGATCCGCGTCAGATCCTGATGGCCCAGCAGCACGCGGCGCGCGGCGAAGCGGTCTCGCAGATGAAGGCCGACGGAATCGAGTACGACGAGCGAATGGAACTGCTCGAGGAGGTCACGTGGCCGAAACCTCTTGCAGAGCTGCTCGTTCCGGCATTCGAGATCTATCGCGGCACGCATCCGTGGCTCTCCGAGGTCGGCCTGTCCCCCAAGTCCGTGGTCCGCGACATGGTCGAGCGCGCGATGACGTTCGCAGAATTGATCAGCCACTACGGTCTGATGCGGTCCGAGGGGCTCGTCCTCCGCTATCTCGCCGACGCCTATCGCACACTGCGCCAGACGGTTCCGCCGGAGTCTCGAACCGAAGAGGTACAGGACATCACCGAGTGGCTGGGTGAACTCGTGCGGCAGGTGGATTCGAGCTTGCTCGACGAATGGGAGAACCTGACGGACCCGGGTGCCGAGCCGGAGGCGCTCGTCGAGGCGTACGGATCCGATGTGCCGCGTCCGATCTCGGCCAACCCGCGGGCCTTCCGAATTCTCGCGCGGAATGCGATCTTCCGCCGAGTCGATCTGGCGGCGCGCCGACAGTGGAACGCCCTCGACGACCTCGACGACGGCCCGGACTGGGAGACGGAACTGGAACCGTTCTTCGCCGAGTACGACTCGATCGGAACCGGACCATCGGCCCGCGGCCCCGCGCTGTTCACGCTGAACGTCGGTGCGGAGTCCACCACGGTGCGTCAGGTGTTGGAGGATCCCGACGGTGACCACGGCTGGTCGCTCGACGCCGTCGTCGATGTGCCGGAGTCCGATGCGGCAGGCGAGATCGTGTTCGACGAGATCGTGATCACGCCCGGCTGAGTCCACGTGTGTTGTCGGCGAGGACTTCTGCGGCGAGAAGACCTGCGAGCGCACTGTATTCGGCGGCGCGCGCACTCGAAGCTCGGTGCACGAGACCGATGGTGCGGCCGGGAGCAGGGTGGGCGAACTCTGCGGTGGACAAGCCCGCACGAGCGACCTCGACCTCGACGGCGCTGCGCGGCAGCAGCGTCAGGCCGAGCCCTCCTGCAACGCACTGCACCACCGTGGTCAGCGACGTTGCCCGGGTATCGCTCGCATCGGGTGCGGTGTCGACCGAGCGGCACAGATCCAGGGTCTGCTCGCGCAGGCAGTGCCCCTCGTCGAGGAGGAGCAGTGGGAGACCGCGGAGGTCGGCGACCGTCAGATCCCGACGCCCCGCGAGAGGGTGCTCGGCGGGGAGCGCGAGCACGAAATCCTCGGTGTACATGGCCGTTTCGATCAAACCCGGATCGGCGAGGGGCAGCGCGAGAACGGCGACGTCGAGTGCACCGGACCGGAGTCCGTCGAGCAGTCGAGCGGTGTGATCCTCCACTATTCTCGGTACGAGGTCGGGGTACTCGACGCGCACGGCCGGGAGCACTGCGGGCAGCACGTAGGGCGCCACGGTGGGAATGATCCCGAGCCGCATACCACCGGTCAGCCGACCGCCCAATCCTGCTGCGGTAGCGACCAATCCGTCCACGGCGTCGAGTGCCGCAGTCGCCCGACCGAGTAACTGACCACCGGCCGACGTCAGCAAGACCCTGCGGGTGCTGCGCTCGATCAACTGCACCCCCAGCCCCTGCTCCAGCGTGGCGAGAGCCTGCGACAGAGACGGTTGAGTGATGTTCAGTTGCGTTGCTGCACTGCCGAAATGGCGATGTCGGGCGACCGCGACGAAGGCACGCAGATGCGACAGGGTCGGCTGATAGCTTCGATCGGTCACGCCTATCAGTCTAGTGCCACTCATCACGTTTACCTTTCACCACATTTTTGGCACACTCGTACCGGTCGGCCGGGCTCGTACGGCTGCATTCACGCCACCGATCCGAACCGCCCACATACGGAACCGACGCGATCATTCGACACGAGGAGACCACATGGCACTGTTGACAATTGGCGACCAGTTCCCTTCATACAACCTCACCGCCGTCATCGGCGGAGACCTCTCCAAGGTGAACGCCCAGCAGCCCGACGACTACTTCACCACCGTCACCAGTGACGATCACGCGGGCAAGTGGCGCATCGTCTTCTTCTGGCCCAAGGACTTCACGTTCGTGTGCCCCACCGAGATCGCCGCGTTCGGCAAGCTGAACGAGGAGTTCGAGGACCGCGACGCACAGGTCCTCGGCGCGTCGGTCGACAACGAGTTCGTTCACTTCCAGTGGCGGGCACAGCACGACGAGCTCAAGACGCTTCCCTTCCCCATGCTGTCGGACCTCAAGCGCGAATTGGCTGCTGCCACCGGTGTTCTCAATGCCGACGGTGTGGCCGACCGTGCCACCTTCATCGTCGACCCCAACAACGAGATCCAGTTCGTGTCGGTCACGGCAGGCTCGGTGGGGCGCAACGTGGACGAGGTCCTGCGAGTTCTCGACGCCTTGCAGTCCGATGAGCTGTGCGCCTGCAACTGGAAGAAGGGTGATCCCACCATCGACGCAGGCGAACTGCTGACGGCGAGCGTCTGACATGACGATCGACAACCTCAAGAACGCCGTCCCCGAGTACGCCAAGGACCTCAAGCTCAATCTCGGTTCCATCGCCCGCTCCACGGTGCTCAGCGAGCAGCAGCTGTGGGGCACCCTGCTGTCGGTGGCCGCAGCGTCGAAGTCCGCGACGACGTTGAAGGAGATTGCCGAGGACGCAGCCGATTCACTGTCGGCCGAGGCGTACAACGCCGCCCTCGGTGCCGCGTCGATCATGGGCATGAACAACGTCTTCTACCGAACCAAGGGATACCTGGACGGCAAGTACGACGATTTGCGCGCCGGTCTGCGCATGAACATCATCGGCAACCCCGGTGTGGAGAAGGCCGACTTCGAGCTGTGGTCGCTCGCGGTCTCGGCCGTCAACGGGTGCAACCACTGTCTGGAGGCACACGAGAAGACGCTGCGCGCCGAGGGCGTCGACCGCGAGAAGATCTTCGAGGCCATCCGCGCCGCGTCGATCGTCGCGGGTGTCGCGCAAGCGATCGAAGCAGGGCGAATCCTCGACGGTGCCGCCGTCTGAGCGTCGACCCGACCTGATCACCGAACGAGGGATCCGCGACCGCGGGTCCCTCGTTCGGCGTTTGGTACCGTCCGGGCATGGCTACCGACGTGTCCGTCGTCCGAGTGTTCACCGATGCCGACGGCAGGTTCGGCAACCCCCTCGGCATCGTGGCTGCGGATGACGTCGCCGAGGCGGACCGACAGCAGTTCGCCACCGAGCTCGGCTTCAGCGAGACGGTGTTCGTCGATCGCACCGACTCCGGTACAGCCTCGGCCACCATCTACACGCCCGCCGTGGAATTGCCCTTCGCCGGGCATCCCACGGTCGGACTCTCGTGGTGGCTTCGCGAGCAGGGACACCCGATCGATGTGCTCACAGTTCCTGCCGCGCCGCTGAACATCCGCTACGAGGGCGAGCACACCTGGGTTCGGGCCCGAGCCGACTGGACTCCGCACTTCACCTTTCATCAGGTCCAGGACGCGGCCGAGGTGACGGCAGCGGACCCGAGTGCGTACGACAGCGGGCACCACTACGTCTGGGCCTGGACCGACGAGGAGCACGGCGCGCTGCGATCACGCATGTTCGCACCGATGATGGGTATCGCCGAGGACGAAGCGACCGGCGCTGCCGCCGTCCGGCTGACCGGTGAACTCGGCCGGAGCCTGAACATCCTGCAGGGAGCCGGATCTCGATTGCACACCACCTTCGAAGCCGGATGGGTGGAGCTGGGCGGACGTACCGCGGCGGACGCGTCGATCAGCCTCTGACGGGTACGTCCACCTCGATTTCCTCGCCCAGACGAACACCGTCGGCGAGTGGGAGTCGATCGCCGCTCCAGAACTTTCCTGGGTCGAACCAGTTGGCTTTCTTGTTGCCGGTGAGCAGACCCATCGCGTCGTAGGTCATGGCCACCACCTCTGCGCAGTAGGCGGTTTCGAGGGCTGCTCCCTCGCGTTGGCTGCGACGCAGTGTGGGGACTCGGCCCCGGAACCAACGACCGGCGAGCGAGGCGGTGGTCGGAAAGGCTGTGCCGTCCAAGCGGGCGATGGTGCGAAGCAGGGCGTCCTCCTGCTCTTTCGTCACGGACGGGGTGTAGCCTGCAGAACGACCCGCGTATCCGTCCAATTGTCGCAGCCAGCACCGCTGTTCGTACTTCGTGGCCCACTGGGTCACGGCCGCTCGCAGATCGTGCAGCTGCACTCCGCGCTGGAAGTTGCCGGTCCACATGTCCTGCAACGACTTCCCCAGTTCGGCGTGCCACATCAGCGGAGGCAGGTCGTCGATCACGACGGACATGCCGACGTGATTGACCGGACTGTTGGTCAGTGCCTGGATTGCGCGATCGGCGTTCGACTGTCCGCGGAAGATCCAGATGTCCCCCGTTCTGGTGGCCTCGACTGCGGTATCGAGGCTGATTCGCGACGGATTCATGGTCCACACCCTAGATCTCGTGACGGTACGGTGGCCGGATGAACGTGTGGAAGGCTGTCGGTCTCGCCGGGATGGTCGGTGTCGCGGCCACCGGGGCGTTGGTGGTTCGATCCGAGCGCAAGCGTCGTGCCTACGCGCCCGAGGAAGTGCGCGAGCAGCTGCACCGTCGTTTCGCGGCTGTCTCCGACGAGCCGACACCGGCACCCGCTCCCCCGCTGTCGCGAGGGAAGCAGCTGCTCGGCAGACTTCGGTTCAGCCGAGCGCGCTGAGGATCCGCGCGGCCAGCTCTTCGATCTCGGCGTCGGTCATGACGAATGCGGGCGAGATCTGCATCGCACCCTGGCCGGCGGCGCGGCCGGAGACCCCGTGTGCCCGAAGCGTTTTGACGAAAGGCAATGCTTCGGCCGGGTCGGCGAGCTGCACGGCGGCAACAGCACCGATTCCGCTGCGGATCTCCGATACTCGTTCGTGTGCGGCCAGTGGCGCGAGGTGGGTGTGCAGGGCCGCCTCGATGCGCTTGGAGTGCGAGAGCAGCTCTTCGCGCTCGATGATGTCGAGGTTGGCCATCGCTGCCGCCGCCGCTCCGGCGTGGCCGCCGTAGGTGTACCCGTGTCGCCACCACACGCCGCCCGCGAAGAACGGCTCGGCGATCATCGGGGCGATGAAGACAGCACCCATCGGTACGTACCCGGACGTCAACCCCTTGGCGGTCGTCATCAGGTCGGGTTCCAGCTCGAACCGGGTGGAGGCGAACCAGCTGCCGCCGATCCGACCGAACCCGGTGACGACCTCGTCCGCGACGAACAGCACGTCGTTGTCGCGACAGATCTGCCGCACCTCGCGCAGGTAGCCCTCCGGCGGTAGGTAGATTCCGCCGGCACCGATGACCGGCTCGCAGAAGAAGGCGGCCACGTTCTCGGCACCGACCTCCTCGATCAGCGCCAGCAGCGACTTCGCGTCGTCCCACGCCACTGTCCTGGCGTCGGGCATCAGTTCACCGTAGTTCTCCTTGTTGACCGGGATACCGGCCAGCGCGGTGCCGGCGACGTGCATGCCGTGATAGGCCTTCTGCCGTCCGACGATGATCTTCTTGGCCGGTTGCCCCATTTCGACCCAGTAGCGGCGCGCGAGCTTCGCGGCGGTGTCGATGGAGTCCGAGCCACCGGAGGTGAAGAAGATCTTGCTGCCCGGAACCGGTGCGATGGCAGCGAGACGATCGGCCAAGGCCAGCGTGGTCTCGGGTACGAAGTCGCCGAAGTTCGAGTAGTGGGCGATCGAGCTCAGCTGTGTGGCAACGGCATCGGCGATCTCGCGTCGGCCGTGACCGACGTTGGTGAACCACAGACCGGCGGTCGCGTCGAGATACTTCGTTCCCTTGTTGTCGAAGATGTACGCACCCTCGCCTCGCGAGACGACGAACGGCCCGCTGGCGGTGACGTTGCCCATGTCGGCGAAGCCGTGCCACAGCGCGGAGGAGTGTGTGGTGGCCGCTGGATCGAGGTCGGAAGACATGCGCTACACAGTAGTGGAGTCCGTTTCGCTCGAGACCGATCCGTGCCTCCACCGTCCCGCGAGCCGTCCGAGAGCATTCACTGCCAGCGCCATGAGCGCGAAGGCGACGGTCAACACCACCAGCCCGACGGCAAGCGCGGGGTATCCCCGTTCCCTCGGATCGAGGAAGGGATAGGGGTACCAGTCGACGACGGGTCCACGGATCAGGGTGTAGATCCCGTAGACCAGCGGGAAGAGCAACCACGTCAGGCTGCGTGACTCGGAGATCTGCCGACGCGGTGGAGCGAGAATCCAGTCGAGCAGAAGGACCACGGGCATGATTCGATGCACCACGTTGTTGGTCCACGGATCCGCGACACCGACATCGATGTTCGCAAGCAACACCGCGTAGATGATCCCGGTGATCACCATGTAGAGCGTCACCGCTCCGCGAAAGAGCTGCCATCCCGAAGTCCGCGGATCGATCACGCCGCCGATCGTGAGGACGAGCACCGTCAGGACGTTGCTGATCACGGTGAAGTAGCTGAAGTAGTTGACCAACGAGAACGTCGGGGCGGCAAGTCCGTCCAGAACGATCGAGACGAGCGCTGCGGCGGTGAGCGCGGCGAACAGCACCCGCAGCGTCCTGATCGGTACCGGCGTACGCGGTTCGGCAGTGACATCGTGCACGATGCTCATACGGCGATCCTGGCACAGTCTCGGCCGGCATTCACGGCGGTTGCGTCGATGCGGATATCCTGGACAGAGTATGTCTAACTCGAATTTGTCCGGTCAGCGAAAATCTCTCGCCACACGTCTGGCAGACGTCACGATCCGGGACGAGAACCGGCTGCGGCGGCGACTGGACAAGGCTCGTACCGACGACGCGTTCGCCGCTCTCGAACGCGATGTCGCCCGCGCCGAGACGGTAGTGGCCAATCGCCGGGCGGCGGTGCCGACCCTCGAGTTCCCCGAGTCGCTTCCGGTCAGTCTCCGCAAGGACGACATCGCAGCCGCCATCGCCGAACACCAGGTCGTCATCGTCGCCGGTGAGACCGGTTCGGGTAAGACCACTCAGATTCCCAAGATCGCTCTCGCACTGGGCCGCGGAATTCGCGGTTCGATCGGCCACACTCAGCCTCGACGCCTCGCTGCCCGCACGGTGGCCGAACGCATCGCCGAGGAGGTGGGCGAGCCCCTGGGTGAATCCATCGGCTACAAGGTGAGATTCACCGACCAGTCCTCGGATTCGACCCTCGTCAAGCTGATGACAGACGGCATCCTGCTGGCGGAGATCCAGCGAGACAGACTGCTGCGACAGTACGACACCCTGATCATCGACGAAGCGCACGAGCGCAGCCTCAACATCGACTTCATCCTGGGTTACCTGGCGCAGCTTCTCCCCCGGCGTCCCGACCTCAAGATCGTCATCACCTCGGCGACGATCGACCCCGAACGGTTCGCCCAGCACTTCGCGCGGGACGGCGTGCCTGCCCCGATCATCGAGGTCTCCGGTCGCACGTTCCCGGTCGAGATGCGCTATCGGCCACTGACCGTCGACGCCGGGGACACCACGATCGATCTCGACCCCGTCGACGCGACCTGTCAGGCCGTCGACGAGCTGATGGCCGAGGGCGACGGCGACATTCTGGTGTTCCTGTCCGGTGAACGCGAGATTCGCGACACCGCCGACGCCCTGAACGATCGCAATCTCCGCAACACCGAGATCGTTCCTTTGTATGCGAGACTCTCTGCGGCCGAACAACACCGAGTGTTCTCCCCGCACTCGGGCCGACGCGTGGTGCTCTCGACGAACGTCGCGGAAACATCGCTGACGGTCCCCGGCATCCGCTACGTGGTCGACCCCGGTACCGCTCGAATCTCGCGATATTCGTTGCGCACCAAGGTGCAACGACTCCCCATCGAGCCGATCTCCCAGGCGTCGGCGCGGCAGCGGGCCGGCCGCTGTGGCCGCGTCGCCGACGGCATCTGCATCCGGCTGTATTCCGAAGAGGATTTCGAGTCGCGTCCACAGTTCACCGAGCCGGAGATACTGCGCACCAACCTGGCGTCGGTCATCCTGCAGATGACCGCACTCGGGCTGGGCAAGATCGACGCGTTCCCGTTCGTCGAACCGCCCGATCCGCGCAGTATCAGGGACGGAATCGGACTGCTCGAGGAACTCGGGGCGCTGAAGCCGGCCACCAAGGACGGCACTGCAGAGCTGACCCCGATCGGCCGGGAACTCTCGGCACTGCCGGTCGATCCTCGGATGGCTCGGATGCTCGTCGAGGCCAACGGCAACGGCTCTCTTCGCGACGCGTTGGTGGTTGTGGCGGCCCTGTCGATTCAGGACGTTCGTGAGCGGCCCGCCGAGCATCAGCAGGCAGCGGACGAGAAGCATGCACGCTTCGCAGTGGAGAACTCCGACTTCCTGGCGTACGTGAAACTCTGGACGTATCTGCGCGAGCAACGAAACGAACTGTCCTCCAACCAGTTCCGACGTATGTGCCGCACCGAGTTCCTGCACTACCTACGTATTCGGGAGTGGCAGGATCTGCACGGCCAACTACGTCAGATCACCCGTGGACTCGGGTGGACGGTGCCCGACGCCGATTCCACCGAGACCGCCCTGCATCAGTCGCTGCTGTCCGGACTGCTCTCGCACGTCGGGCTCAGGGAGGGCGACAAGCGCGAGTTCCTCGGCGCGCGCGGAGCTCACTTCGCGATCTTCCCGGGTTCGGGTCTGTTCAAGAAGCCCCCGCGGTGGGTCATGGCCGCCGAACTGGTCGAGACCGGACGCCTGTGGGGCCGCATGGTCGCCCGCATCGAACCGGAATGGGCCGAGCGACTCGCACCGCACCTGGTCAAGCGGACGTACTCGGAACCGCATTGGTCGATCAAGCGTGAATCCGCGATGGCCTACGAGCGGGTGACGCTGTACGGCATTCCGTTGGTGACGCAACGTCCGGTGAACTATCACCGTATCGACCCCGAGGCGTCCCGAGAGCTGTTCATCAGACATGCGCTGGTAGAGGGCGAATGGAAGACCCAGCACGCGTTCTTCCACAAGAACAGGGCGCTGCTCGACGACGTGGGTGAACTCGAACATCGCGCCCGACGGCGCGACATCGTCGTCGACGACGACGCTCTGTTCGACTTCTACGACGCCCGCATCGCCCCGGAGGCGGTGTCGGCACGGCACTTCGACACCTGGTGGAAGAAGGCCCGCAGACAGGACCCGGCGCTGCTCGACTTCACCACCGACACCGTCGTCAACTCCGACGCGGCCTCGGTACTGACCGGCGCGTATCCCGACGCATGGCGACAGGGCGAGATCCAGTTTCCCCTGACCTACCAGTTCGAGCCGGGCACGGCGGCCGACGGCGTCACCGCACGAATTCCGATCGCTCTGCTCGCTCAGGTACAGCCGGTGGGCTTCGACTGGCTGGTCCCGGGGATGCGCGGCGAGTTGGTGACCGCGCTGATCAAGACGCTTCCGAAAGCGTTGCGCCGCAATGTCGTACCGGCCCCCGACTTCGCAGCCGCGGCGTTGGCGGTCATGCGGCCCCGCGCCGAAACGTTGGTGACGGCACTGGCCCGTGAGCTCTCGCGGGCGGCCCAGTGCCACATCACAGCGAAGGACTTCGATGTTGCGGCACTCCCCGAGCACCTGAGAATGACGTTCGCGGCCGTCGATCCGTCCGGAAAGGTGTTGGGCAGCAACAAGGATCTGACCGCTCTGCGTACCGGTTTGTCCGGTGAGGTCGGCCGTCAGGTGGCCAGCGCGGTGGGTGACGCCGAGCGTGCGCCCTCGCTGGCGTGGACCTCGAGCACGCTGGGACGGTTGGAGTCGACCGTCACCCGAGATGTGGGAGGCCAGAAGGTCACCGGCTATCCGGCTTTGGTGCCGGAAGGACCGGGCGTGGCGGTTCGAGTCCTGAGCACCCCTGCTCAGCAGCGGGCAGCGATGCGTTCCGGAACCAGGGCTCTGCTGCTGTCGACTGCGCCGAAGGGCACCAAAGCACTGTTGGCCGGATTACCGACGGCGGAACGGCTTGCCCTCGGCCAGAATCCGTACGGCGGAGTCGATGCACTGCTCGAGGAATGCCGGGTTCTCGCGGTCGAGGAAGCAATGGACGCGCACGGTGGACCGGTACGAGATCCCGAGGCTTTCGACAAGCTCAGGGCGCTCGTGCACGCGGAGGTTCCGCAGCGTACCGCCGCGGTCCTCGCCCTGGTTCGTCCTGTGCTGACCGCTGCCCTGGCTTTGTCGGCGCAACTACAATCAGCCTCGGGTGAGCCGGCAGACGATGTTCGGGAGCAGCTCGACGGCTTGATCTTTCGCGGATTCGTCACCGAGTTCGGTTCTCGCAGATTGGCGGACCTGCCGCGCTATCTCGCGGCGGCGACGAAGCGGTTGGCCACTCTGCCGAGCAGCGCAGGCCGTGACGCGGCGGCGATGGATGTACTCGATCGGGTGTACGCGTCGTACGGACGACTGCTGGATTCGCTTCCGGAGAGCAGAAAGAACAGTTCCGGGGTGCAGGAGTTGTTCTGGATGATCGAGGAGCTGCGCGTGGGACTGTTCGCCCAAGGGATTCGTACGGCGTATCCGGTCTCCGAGAAGCGCATCGAGAAGGCGATCTCGGACCAGAGCCGCTGACGGGCGGAACTGTCAGTCGATGTCGGCGGACTCGCGGTGCTTACGCAGTTCGTGGATTTCCTTCTCGAAGTCCTCGGCCGAACTGAACGAGCGGTACACGGAAGCGAAGCGCAGGTACGCCACTTCGTCCAGATCACGGAGCGGACCGAGAATGGCCAATCCCACTTCGTTGCTGGGGATCTCCGCTGATCCCGCTGCACGGATTGCGTCCTCGACCTGCTGTGCCAGCAGGTTCAGCGCATCGTTGTCGACATCTCTGCCCTGGCACGCGCGTCGAACTCCCTTGACGACCTTCTCGCGGCTGAACGGCTCGGTCACGCCGCTGCGCTTCACGACTGCAAGCACTGCTGCCTCGACGGTCGTGAAACGACGACCGCACTCCGGGCAGGAGCGACGCCGCCGGATTGCCTGTCCCTCGTCCATCTCACGCGAGTCGACCACGCGTGAGTCGGGATGCCTGCAGAACGGGCAATGCATGAGGGACCCTCCGTCGTAGCCGATGCTCCGACGACGAGCACGCACATCGGGGCAGTCCACCGAGGATACTCAGCCTTCTCGAACCCGACGGGGGCGGTGGTCATCTGCCGGTCGTGTACTCGACGAGAGCCCCGTCGTGCACTTCGACCACACCGGCCGGCTGCACACCTGCATCGGGTGCAACTGCTCGCAGGTTCGCGATGCCGATCAGACCACCGGCCACGACGACCACTGCGAGCATCCACAACACCAGCGATCGCAGTCGAACCGGCTGGCTCGCGAAGTGCGCGGAGGTCGCGTCGAACTCGCGATCGGCATCCTCGCGGTCGGTGACGTCGGTCCACGACGGGTCGAGGACCGGAAGGCACGGTGCGCTCTGTGTGCGGGGCACCGTGGTGACGCCGTGCATCCCGAGGGGACTCCGCAGAACGGGACGGGCCCGGCGACGACGCTCGACGACGGTGGACCGGGCACGGACACCGGCGGCGGTGGGGCGATCGGTGATGATGGTCATCGGAACCTCGACTTCGCTCGTTGGATCGATTGTTCGATCAGGCGTTCGATGGACGCTTGTTCGAAGTTCTATCACGAGCCTCCGACAAAGTCTGCAGAAAACGCGACACGAGTCGAACAGATGTTTGATTCAACAGCTGATACACGCTAGATTCGTGTCAGAAACCACACGCCACACGAGTCGACACCATCAACTCCAGTCCGCGCAGACCTACCCCGCAGACCGGATCCCAGGACACCAGCAGGAGGCCGACAGCATGAAGGACGAGACCTCGACGAGGTCGACCACGCGTTCCACGACGACGCGTTCCAGGACGACCGGAGCCAAGGCCACCGCCACCAAGGCCGCAGCAGGAAAGCCGGCCGCGGAACCCACGTCCAAGGCAATGGAGGTCGGCACCGACATCAGTGCGGGTCTGACCGAGCGGCAGCGGAAGGTACTCGAGGTCATTCGCGCGTCGGTCACCGAGCGCGGCTACCCGCCCAGCATCCGCGAGATCGGCGATGCGGTCGGTCTGACATCGACCTCTTCCGTTGCTCACCAGCTGCGCACCCTCGAGCGCAAGGGCTTCCTCCGGCGCGACGCCAACCGTCCCCGTGCCGTCGACGTCCGGGGTCTCGACGAGGTGCAGGCCGACCAGGCTGCCGCCGCGGTCGACGGTTCGCCCGCGTCCGAGGAACAGGATCGGTTGCCGACCCCGACGTTCGTGCCGGTGCTGGGCCGGATCGCCGCCGGCGGTCCGATCCTGGCCGAAGAGGCCGTCGAGGACGTGTTCCCGCTCCCCCGCGAGTTGGTAGGTCAGGGTTCACTGTTTCTGCTCAAAGTGGTCGGCGAGTCGATGATCGACGCGGCCATCTGCGACGGCGACTGGGTGGTGGTTCGTCAGCAGTCCGTGGCCGACAACGGTGACATCGTCGCTGCGATGATCGACGGGGAGGCCACCGTCAAGACGTTCAAGCGGTCCAAGGGCGAGGTGTGGCTGCTGCCGCACAATCCGCTGTTCGAGCCCATTCCGGGCAACAACGCCGCGATCCTCGGCAAGGTCGTGACCGTGATGCGCAAGCTGTAGAGATCGTCACGGCAGTGACATGCTAAGGGCCGCAGCACATGTGCTGCGGCCCTTAGCGTGCTTCGGATCAGCGGATCACAGATTCAATCCGCGGCCGATGATCTCCTTCATGATCTCGGTGGTGCCGCCGTAGATGGTCTGCACACGGGAGTCCATGTACGCCTTGGCGATCGGGTATTCCTTCATGTAGCCGTAGCCACCGTGCAACTGCAGGCACCGGTCGATCAGTTTGACCTGATTCTCGGTGGTCCACCATTTCGCCATGGCAGCTTCTTGCACGGTCAGCTTGTCTTCGTTGAGCAGTTCGATGAACTTGTCCACCATGATGCGGGTGGCGGTGGTCTCGGTGGCCAACTCCGCCAACACGAATCGGGTGTTCTGGAACTTGCCGATCGACTTCCCGAAGGCCTTGCGGTCGCGGCAGTACTGGATCGTCATCTCGAGCGCGGATTCCATCGCGGCGGCCGCGACGACGGCGATCGACAGGCGTTCCTGGGGCAGATTCTGCATGAGGTAGATGAAGCCCATGCCTTCCTCGCCCAGCAGGTTGGCGGCGGGCACGCGCACGTCGGTGAAGCTGAGTTCGGCGGTGTCCTGAGCCTTCATGCCGATCTTGTCGAGGTTGCGGCCGCGCTCGAATCCGGGCATGTCGCGTTCGACGACCAGCAGACTGAAGCCCTGTGCGCCCTTCTCGGGGTCGGTGCAGGCCACGACGATGATCAGGTCGGCGTTGATTCCGTTGGTGATGAACGTCTTCGAGCCGTTGAGCACCCAGTCGTCGCCGTCACGGACAGCCTTGGTCTTGATGCCCTGCAGGTCGCTTCCGGTGCCGGGCTCGGTCATCGCGATCGCGGTGATCAGTTCGCCGGAGCAGAATCCGGGGAGCCAGCGCTGCTTCTGCTCGTCGTTGGCAAGGTCGATGAAATACGGCGCGACGACGTCGTTGTGCAGGGTGAAGCCGATACCGCTGTATCCGCCGCGGGTGGTTTCCTCGGTGACGATGGCGTTGTAGCGGAAGTCCTTGACTCCGCCGCCACCGAATTCCTCGGGCGCTGCCGTTCCGAGGAAGCCCTGCTTACCGGCCTCGACCCAGACGTCGCGGTCGACGATGTTCTGCTCTTCCCACTTCGCATGGTTCGGCGCTACGTGCTGATCGAGAAATTTCCGGTACGACTCCCGGAACAACTCGTGCTCGGGCTCGAAAAGTGTGCGTTCCACGCAGATCTCCTTGTTCGGTGCATACCGACATCGACCTGTGAACGGTGTCATTCGCGGTCGTCGGTACGACTGACGTCACGCTCCAACAGTACGTTCGGGACGTCACGGAGGTCGATGACCAAAACGCGCGCGATTCGTGACCGACCCCGCTACCGTGCGCGTTTGCCCGCCCTTCTCGCGAGCGCCGAGACGATCGGGTACCCGAGAAGGATGCCGACGGAACCCCACGCGATACCGCCGAGCTCGACCGATCCGACGGACAGCGTCAGGTCACCGATTCCGGCGACGAGCGCGGCAGCGACGACCATGAGATTGACCGGATCGGTGAAGTCGACCTTGGCGTCGGTCCAGATGCGTACGCCCAGCAGCCCGATGAGGCCGTACAGAACCAGGGTTGCGCCGCCGATGACCCCGTCGGGCACGGTGAAGATCAGTGCACCGAACTTGGGCGAGAACGCGAGCACCGTCGCGGTGATCGATGCGACCCAGTACGCGGCGGTCGAGTAGACACGAGTGGCCGCCATGACGCCGATGTTCTCCGCGTAGGTGGTGGTTCCCGAACCGCCGCCCGCTCCGGCCAGCGTGGTCGCCAGCCCGTCGGCGATCAAGGCGTCGCCGGCCACATCGTCGAGGTTCTTGCCGGTCATCGCGGCGACGGCTTTGACGTGCCCCACATTCTCGGCGACCAGGACGATCACCACCGGCAGCGCCACGAGGATCACCGACAGCTCGAACGACGGTCCACGAAACTCGGGCAGACCGATCCAGCTCGCAGCGCTCAATGCGTCGAGCCGCGGTTGCGCGATCCCTCCGGTGACTGCGGCGAACACCCAACCCACGACGACGCCGAGCAGGATTCCCAGTCGCCCGATCAGGCCAGGTCCTACCGCTGTCGCCAACAGAATCGCGACCAGGGTGATGGCTGCGATCAGCGGCTGTGCCTCGAACGACGTGGTGGCGGCCGGTGCCAGGTTCAGCCCGATGAGTACCACGACGGCACCGGTCACGACGGGCGGCATCGCCGCGTCGAGTACCCGCTGCCCTGCGAACTTCACCACGAAGCCCACTGCTGCCAGTACGACGCCCACACACAGCACGGCTCCGAGCTGGGCGGCAGGTCCGTCGGCTTGGGTGGCACCGAGCGGGGCCAGAAACGCGAAGGAGGAACCCAGGTAGCTGGGCACCCGGCCTCGGGTGATGACCAGGAACAGCGCCGTCCCTATGCCCGAGAACAGCAGTGTCGTCGACACCGGAAATCCGGTGATCGTCGGAACCAACAGGGTCGCGCCGAACATCGCGACCACATGCTGCATTCCGATACCGATGGTGCGGGGCCACGTCAATCGCTCATCGGGCGAGACCACCGCCCCGGCGTCGACGGTCTTTCCGTTTCCGTGCAGCGTCCAACCGAGAGTTCTCATGATGGAAGGCAACACTATTGGATCAGCCGAGAATCGCGCTCACTGCCTCGCGGGCAGCGGCGGTGCTGTCCGTTTTCAGCGCGGCCGCTGCCGCTTCCTTGCACTGAGCGAGTGTGACCGTTGCCAGTTTCGACCCCACGTGCGCGACGGCAGCCGACGCAGCCGAGAGCGAGGTGATGCCCAGCCCTACCAGCACGCAGGCCAGCAGCGGATCGGCCGCGGCCTCACCGCAGACTCCGACGGGCTTGCCCGCCTTGGCTCCCGCGGCCGCGGTGTGCGCCACCAGTGCCAGCACGGCCGGCTGCCACGGATCGGTCAGGCCGGCGAGCTGAGCGGACATGCGGTCGGCGGCCATCGTGTACTGCGCCAGATCGTTGGTACCGATGGACAGGAAGTCCACGTGCTCGAGGATGTGTTCGGCGAGCAGAGCGGCGGCGGGGATCTCGATCATGACCCCCGGAGTGAGTCCGCGCTCGCGGACGTCGGCAGCGAAATCCTTTGCCTCCAGCGCCGTCGCGATCATCGGAGCCATCACCCACGGGGAGGAATCGGTCGCCTTGGCGGCTGCTGCGATGCCGTCGAGCTGGCGGTACAGAATCCCTCGATCGGCCTCGGCGATGCGGATGCCGCGAATGCCCAGGGCCGGGTTGGCCTCGTCGGGATGAGTGGCGAACCGAAGTGGCTTGTCCGAGCCGGCATCGAGAGTCCGAACGACGACCTTCTTGCCTGCGAACGCGTCGAGTACCTGTGCGTAGATCTCGGCCTGCTCGTCGACGGTGGGTTCGGAGTCGCGGTCCAGGAAGCACAGCTCGGTACGAAACAGACCGACGCCGTCCGCTGCGCTCGACCGCGCCGCGCGAGCACCGGCACCGTCCTGGACGTTGGCGAGAATGTCGACTGCGTGGCCGTCGGCGGTGGTTCCGGGACCGACCCACTGGGATACCCGGTCGAGCTCGTCGCGGGCAGACACCACGGCAGCGCGGGCCGAGTCGGCGTCGGGTTCGAGATCGATGCGGCCGCTGGTTCCGTCGACCGATGCGTTCGTACCCGCTGCGATGTCGTCGAGCCCAGCCACGGCGACGATGCACGGAATGCCCAGCTGGCGCGCAATGATCGCGGTGTGACTGGTCGGACCGCCCAGCGAGGTGGCGAGTCCCACGATCAGGGTGGGGTCCAGGCCGGCGGTGTCGGCGGGCGCAAGGTCGTCGGCGAACAGCACCGACGGTTGGTCCGGTACCGGAACACCGGGCTCCGGAACGCCGAGGATCTCGGCGATGACGCGATCGCGAATGTCGCGCAGATCGGTCACACGCTCGGCCATCAGTCCGCCGAGCTGGGTGAACATCGCGGCGAACTTCTCCGTTGCCGCCGCCGTTGCCGTGACGGCAGAACTGCCCTTGGCGATCGAGGAGCGAGCGGCCCCGAGCCATCCGCGGTCGGTGGCCATCGCGGCGTTGGCAGACAGAACCTCCGAAGCAGCGCCGGTCGCGAGCTCCGCGCGACCGCGTAGTCGGGAGGCGACAGCATTCGCTGCGGCGTCGAAGACGGCCTTCTCGGACTCCCGATCGGCCTCGGCGACCTCGCCGGTGTCGGCCGGGATGGACGGGCGGGCACCGGGACGAATGACGGGTCCGTATCCGACGCCGGGCACGACGGGTGTGCCGCGCAGCGTCGTCTGCGCTGCTCCGGCCCCGGCTGCATCGACTGTCGTGTCGGTGTGTCCGGTCGAAGCGGTGCTAACCGATCCCGTCATGTGGTCCTCCTCGGATCCTGCGTGAACAAAGGTCATCGCATCTGTTCGGCGAGCTGTGGCGTACTCACTCACTTGCCTGTGTTGTGACCGAGATTACTCCAAACCCTTGACATGTCAACACACACGGGCGTAAAACAACATAAAGCAACATCAACCGGGAAGGAGACGCAGGTGTACGCCGAAGAACGCCAACACGCCATCGCCGAACTGATCAGCACGCACGGCCGCGTCTCCGTCAACGATCTGTCGGCCACGTACGGCGTCACCACCGAAACCGTGCGACGCGATCTCGCCACCCTCGACCGAATGGGAGTCGTCCGCCGCGTCCACGGTGGAGCAGTACCCGCGTCCGCACTGACCACACTCGAGCCCGGCGTCTCCGAGCGAGAGTTCACCCGCGCCGACCAGAAGGACGCCATCGCAGCCGCGGCGTTGTCCTTCCTGCCACCGGTGGGCGGCAGTGCGGTGTTCGACGCGGGCACCACGACGGGCCGGTTGGCGGGCCTGCTTCCCCACGACCGCGAGCTGACTCTGGTGACCAACTCGGTGCCGATCGCCGCCCGGGCCGCAACCATGCCGAGCGTGAGTCTTCGACTGCTCGGCGGGCGGGTGCGCGGAACCACCCAGGCTGCCGTCGGCGACGAAGCACTGCGCGCCCTCGAATGGCTACGGGTGGACGTCGCGTTCATCGGTACCAATGCCATCAGCGTCGGGCACGGCCTGTCCACCCCGGACAGCGACGAGGCAGCCGTCAAGCGCGCGATGGTCGATGCAGCCAATCACGTTGTGGTGCTCGCAGATTCGTCGAAGATCGGACGCGAGCACCTGGTGAGCTTCGCCCGAGTGCAGTCCATCGACGTCATCGTCACCGACAGCGATATCTCGAACAACGACCGTAAGAAGCTCAGCGACAAAGGAATCGAGGTGGTGATCGCATGATGGTCACACTCACGGCCAACCCGAGCATCGACCGCACGGTCACGCTCGACACACCACTGGTTCGCGGGGGCGTGCACCGGGCATCGACGTCGGTCTCCGACCCGGGCGGCAAGGGCGTCAACGTCGCTCGTGTCCTCGGCGGATCCGGAATCGACGCGTTGGCGGTGCTCCCGGCCAATGTCGGAGACCCGCTGCTCGACGCGATGTCCGACAAGGGCGTGCGGTACTCCGCCGTTCCGACGTCGGGGCCGGCCCGCACCAACATCACGGTGAGCGAGGTCGGTGGCACCACCACCAAGATCAACGAGCCCGGTGCGACGGTGTCGGAGCAGACCCGCACCGAGCTGCGGGAGCGAATCCTCTCTCTCGCAGTCGATGCCGAATGGGTGGTGCTCTCCGGTTCGCTTCCGCCCGGTCTGCCCGTCGACTGGTACGCAGAGCTCGTGACGGCGCTGCGCGCCACGTCCGCGAAAGTTGCGGTGGATACCTCCGACGAGCCACTGCTCGCTCTCGCGGCGGCCTTCCCGGCGTCGGCACCCGATCTGATCAAACCCAATTCCGAGGAACTAGCCCAACTCACCGGGTACGATTCCGAAGAGCTGGAAAGCGCAGCGGCGAAGGGTGATCCGACGGCAGCGATTGCAGCCAGCACAATCCTTCTCGGCCGAGGCGTCGGCGCGGTGTTGGCCACTCTCGGCAGCGCCGGCGCCGTACTGGTCACCGAGGACGGATCCTGGTACGCCAGCCCGCCCCCGATCACCGCGGTCAGCACGGTCGGCGCAGGCGATTCCTCGCTCGCCGGCTACATCCTCGCCGACGCCGAGAACTGTTCCGACGCAGACAAACTTCGCCGCGCCGTCGCCTACGGAACGGCGGCAACCGCACTTCCAGGCACCACGCTTCCACTGCCCGAGCAGACCCACCCGAATTCGGTGACGGTCCGTGCGCTCGACATCCCCACCTCCGTCACCCCGTCCGCGCTCTCCCCTTCTTCGAATCGTCTCTAGGAGCCTGCAATGTCCACCCCCACCGAAGATCAGCAGATCATCGCCGAGGATCTGATCCTCCTCGACGCCGATCTCGGCGAATCCAAGGAAGCCGTCATCGAACGCCTCGCAGGCGTTCTGGCTTCCGCGGGTCGCGCAACCGAGACCGATGCTCTGCGCGACGCCGCTCTGGCCCGCGAAGCGCAGTCTGCAACAGGCCTGCCCGGCGGCATCGCCATCCCGCACTGCCGCTCCGAAGCGGTCACCTCGGCCTCGCTCGGATTCGCCCGACTGAACCCCAAGGTCGATTTCGGTGCCCCCGACGGCCCCGCCGACCTCGTGTTCCTCATCGCCGCGCCGGCCGGTGCCGGATCGGCACACATGAAGTTGCTCTCCAGCCTGGCGCGCGCCCTGGTCAAGCCGGAGTTCGTCACCTCGCTGCGCAACGCGTCCTCGGCAACCGAGATCGTCACGCTCGTCGACGGCGTCATCAACCCTGCTGCCAAGCCGGCCGCGACGACCACTGCGGCAGCTCCCGTGTCGACCGCCAAGCACAGCGCGGCCGCCACCCCGGCCGAAGCCACTGCCCCCAAGCACATCGTCGCAGTCACCGCCTGCCCCACCGGAATCGCGCACACCTACATGGCTGCCGATTCCCTCGTCGCCGCCGGTGAGCGCGCCGGAGTCACGGTGCACGTCGAGACCCAGGGCTCGAGCGGCAGCACGCCGCTGGACCCGAAGATCATCGCCGGAGCCGAGGCAGTCATCTTCGCCACCGATGTGGGCGTCAAGGGCCGCGAGCGTTTCGCCGGCAAGCCCGTCATCTCCTCGGGCGTCAAGCGCGCCATCAACGAGCCCGACGTCATGCTCACCGAAGCCCTACGCGCTGCACTGAACCCGGACTCAGCTCGCGTCGGCGGTACCGCAGTGGCTGCCGGCTCGAACGACTCCGCAGGTGAACTCGGCTGGGGCACCCGCATCCGCCAGATCCTGCTCACCGGTGTCAGCTACATGATCCCGTTCGTCGCTGCCGGTGGTCTGCTGATCGCTCTCGGCTTCCTGCTCGGCGGATACGAGATCTCCGGAGTTGCCGAGGACATCGTCGTCAACAACTCCATCACCTCACTGCCCGAGGGCGGAATCGCCGCCTACCTCGGTGCCGTGCTCTTCCAGATCGGCGCGCTGTCGTTCAGCTTCCTGGTGCCCGCGCTGGCCGGCTACATTTCCTACGCGATTGCCGACAGACCAGGTCTGGCACCGGGATTCACCGCAGGTGCGGTGGCCGTTCTGGTGGGTGCAGGCTTCATCGGCGGTCTCGTCGGTGGTCTGATCGCCGGCTTCGTCGCACTCTGGATCAGCAAGTGGAAGATTCCCGCAGTTCTGCGCGGCCTCATGCCGGTCGTCATCATTCCGCTGTTCGCCACACTCATCGTCGGCGCGATCATGTTCCTGCTGCTCGGCAAGCCACTTGCCGCGATCACCAGCGGACTCACCGACTGGCTCAACGGCCTCAGCGGTTCCTCGGTCATCATCCTCGGCATCATTCTCGGCCTGATGATGTGCTTCGACCTCGGCGGACCGGTCAACAAGGCAGCCTACGCATTCGCCACCGCAGGCCTGTCGGTCACCGACACCGCGTCGCTGCGCATCATGGCAGCGGTCATGGCCGCTGGAATGGTGCCGCCACTGGCCATGGCACTCGCCTCGACCGTTCGCGCACGCCTGTTCACCGAAGCCGAGCGCGAGAACGGCAAGGCAGCATGGTTCCTGGGAGCTGCATTCATCTCCGAGGGCGCAATTCCGTTCGCCGCGGCCGATCCGTTCCGCGTCATCCCCTCGATGATGGCCGGCGGCGCAGTGACCGGCGCGATGATCATGGCGTTCGACGTCACCCTCAGCGCACCCCACGGCGGCATCTTCGTCTTCTTCGCGATCGGAAACATCCTGTGGTTCGTCCTTTCGCTGGCAGCGGGCACCATCGTCTCCGCGTTCCTGGTCGTCTCGGCCAAGCAGTTCGTCAAGGGCAAGAACGCCCCGTCGGACGCCGAACTCGATCCCGCACTCGCCACCGTCTGACACTCGCTACGATCGCAACAACCCCACTACGAAGGAGCACCATGCCCAGCACCACAGTCGCCGTCGGATCCTCGATCGGTCTGCACGCCCGCCCCGCAGCCCTGATCGCCGACGCCGTCGCCGAAGCCGGCGTAGACGTCACCCTCGCAGTGGCCGACTCGGAGCCGGTGGATGCAGGTTCGGCCCTGATGATCATGACGCTCGGCGCCACCAAGGGCACCGAAGTCACCGTCAGCAGCGACGACCAGGCAGCACTCGACAACATAGTCGCCCTCGTCGAAGCAGACCTGGACGCATAGGTCGTTCCGCAGGCTCCACTCCTGCGACGCCTAGGTCGTTCCGCAGGCTCCACTCCTGCGACGCCTAACGAGAACGCATCGATCGCCGGACGGTGAATCCCACCGCTCCGGCGATCAGCACCACACCGGCAGCGACGGCCGCTCGGAATGACCATTCCGAGTCAGTCGCTGCTGGCGTTTGCGGCGACTGATCTGCGCTCGAGGTCGGCGACACCGACTCCGGCGCACTGGATTCGGCGGCGGTGGGCTCCGGAACAGCGAGCTCGAGAGACAACGCATCCGTGAATCGAAGAATCGGCGGAAGGCTTCCGTCCGTCGGAGCGAAACCCGCTTCCGATGCGAGGAGCAGACTTCCGTCGTCGAGGAACGCCAGTGCCTCGCCCTGCGGTTGATCGGGCAAAGCCGTCACTGCCCGCGGCGTGGCAGGATCGACCAGCGCGGACGCAATATCTCCATCGGAAAAATCGAACAGGTACGCGTCGGTGTACGTGCGCACCGCGGCGACGCTGCCGTCGGCGCTCACCGCTCCCCCGGTCGCCAGTATCGATCCGACCACGAACGGCGGCCCACCGACCGTGTCCGTTGCGGTGAACGCCAGATCTCCGACCTTGCGCATCGGCGTCGGCCCAGGGCTGCTCAGATCGCTGACGGATTCGTCGCCTGCAGGTACGTACACCCCGCTCACGCCCGAGAGTTCCTTGGTGACGATCACCGGTCTACCACCGGGCTCGATCAGGATCGCCTCGGCGTCGTGTGCGCCGTCCGGGTAGGTCAGCCGGTACAGTTCGCCCGCACCCGATGCCGGGTCCATGCGCGTCAATGCCACTGTGTCGCGTCGCATCTGGTTGTCCCCGATGTCGGCCAACCACAGCGAGCCGTCGTACGAGGTCAGGTCCTCGACGTCGTACGGGTCGACGGGAACGTCGATCCATCGCTCGACCGTGCAGTCGGCACCGAGCGCCGCGACCCGATCATCGGCTCCGCTGTCGCCGATTGCGTAGAGGACCCCGTCGATCGAGGTCAGGCCTGACAACTCGGCGAGACCAGGATCGGTTGGTCGACAATACGTTTCGGTCTCGATCGGAGCGGCGAAGGCAGGCACCGACAACGCGACCGTCGTGGCGACCGCAGCCGCGGCCGCTCCGCACACCACCAGCCGTGGCCCCACCGAGATCAGGCGGTGGGAACGGTTGCCGTGAACTCGACCAACGCTGCCGCGAGCGATTGCGGCACACGCGCTTCCACGCGCGTGCCCTCTTCCTCATGGGTGGATTTCACGATCCGGCCGTCGGTGTGGATGCGCGCGACCAGATCGCCACGGGTGTACGGCACGAGTACGTCGACCAACACGTCCGGCTCGGAGAGGATCTCGGCCAGGTGATCTCGCAGGGCGTCGATTCCCTCGCCGGTCTTGGCCGAGACGAACCGCGCACCGTCGAGCAATCCGCGCAGCTGGGTCAGCTGCACCGGATCGGCAGCGTCGATCTTGTTGACCACCAACAACTCCGGCGGCATCTTCGCATCCTGCTCGCGAACAACCTCGGTGATCACCTCGCGCACGGCCTTGATCTGATCGATCGGAAGAGGATCCGATCCGTCGACCACGTGCAGCAGCAGGGTTGCATCGGTGACTTCCTCGAGCGTCGAGCGGAACGCTTCGACCAACTGAGTCGGAAGGTGCCGAACGAAGCCGACGGTGTCGGTCAGCACGATCTCGCGGCCGTCTTCGAGGGTCGACTTCCGCGTGGTGGGATCGAGGGTGGCGAACAACGCGTTCTGGACCAGCACACCGGATCCGGTCAGTGCATTCAACAGACTCGACTTGCCCGCGTTCGTGTATCCCACGATCGCGATGGACGGCACCGTACCGCTCAGGCGCTGTTCGCGTTTGGTGTCGCGGGCCTGCTTCATGCCCTTGATCTCGCGGCGCAGCTTGGCCATTCGCTCACGAATGCGTCGACGGTCGGTCTCGATCTTCGTCTCACCCGGTCCGCGCAGACCCACACCACCGTTGCTGCCCGCACGTCCACCGGCCTGCCGCGACATGGATTCACCCCAGCCGCGGAGCCTGGGCAACATGTACTCCATCTGGGCGAAGGCGACCTGCGCCTTGCCTTCTCGCGAGGTCGCATGCTGGGCGAAGATGTCGAGGATCAGCGCGGTGCGGTCGATGACCTTGACCTTGACGACCTTCTCCAGCGCATTGAGCTGAGCAGGCGTCAGTTCACCGTCGCAGATCACCGTGTCGGCACCGGTCGCAAGGACGATGTCGCGCACTTCCTTGGCCTTGCCGGAACCGATGTACGTCGCGGCATCGGGCTTGTCGCGTCGCTGCATCAGCGCTTCGAGTACCTCCGAGCCGGCGGTCTCGGCCAGGGCAGCCAGTTCGGTCATGCTGGACTCGGCCTGCGCGGCCGTGCCGGTGGTCCAGACTCCGACCAACACGACGCGTTCGAGGCGCAGCTGCCGGTACTCGACCTCGCTGACGTCGGTGAGTTCGGTGGACAGTCCGGCCACTCGACGTAGCGCGGTGCGGTCTTCGAGCTGCATGTCGCCGGACGACGGGGAGTTCTCGTCGTTCAGCGGAGACCGAGCCAGTCGCCTCGACCACGCGTCGGACTCTTCGCGAGTCCAGGCGGATTCGGTTTCGGGAGCACCGTCGACCTCGTCGCGACTGTCGTCGACCGGTTCGCCCGCAGGGGATGTTTCATGTGAGTTCGTCATACGTCACCCATGATCCACGAAAAGCCCAGCGTATGCACGCGGGTTTCGGTCCGGGCGGATGCCGAGGCCGGTGCGATCGTCAGGACTGAGCCTTCAGCCACCGGTCGTCGATCTCGCCGCGGGCCAGCAGCACCGACGGTCCGCGCAGAGTGGCACCGACGTGATCGATGTTCACGCGCACCCGACCGCCGAGGACACCGACGCTCACCTCACCGGTCTCGAGACCCTCGTAGGACAACGCGGCCGCGGCCGCCGCCACGGTTCCGGTGCCACACGATCGTGTCTCCCCGACGCCACGCTCGAACACGCGCATCTCGACGGCGCCGTCGTCGAGCCTGGTCAGGATCTCGACGTTCGCGCCGTGGGGAAAGAACTCGGAGTCCAGTGTCGGCGGTGCGGACAGGTCGAGAGCGCCGAGAGATGCGCGCGTCAACGTCCCGTCGACACAGGCCAGGTGGGGATTTCCGACGTCGATTCCGACGCCCTCGTACGTTCCGCCCGCGAGGGTCACGGAGCTCGAGCCCATCAGAGTGACGTCACCCATCGCCACGGTGACATCGGCGTCGGTGTCGTCGAACGAGTGAACGGTCACAGCGCGTGCGCCCGCACGCGAACCCACCACGAACTGGTCGCGTTGCTCGAGGTCGTGTACCCGCAGGTAGTGCGCGAACACGCGGACGCCGTTGCCGCACATCTCGGCGATGGTGCCGTCTCCGTTGCGGTAGTCCATGAACCAGTCCTCGGGCTCGACACCCGATGGAATGCGATCGAGTACGCCTGCGTCGCGGAGCACCCCGGCCCGGGCGACGCGCAGAATGCCGTCGGCACCGAGGCCCTGGCGTCGATCACACAACACCGAGACCGCCGACCTGGTGAGTTCGAATTCGGCTGCCGGATCCGGCAGTACGACGAAGTCGTTCTGAGTTCCATGGCCTTTGGCGAAGTGCATGGCCGCGAGTCTACGGGGGTTCCGTTACGCGGGGTCGATCGCGGACAGGGCGTCCGACGTCAGCGTGGGCGAGGCACCGTCGAGCCAACGGACACGGTCGTCGCGGCGAAACCACGAGCGTTGGCGTCGCACGTAGCGTCTGGTTCCGATGAACGTCCGTTCGCGCGCGAACTCGACGTCGTACTCCCCCGCCAACACGTCGAGAGCCTGCGCGTACCCGATCGCGCGCGACGCGGTGACGCCCTGACGCAGCCCCAGACCGAGCAGCCCTTCCACTTCGTCGAGCAGTCCGGTCTCGAACATCTGTCGCGTGCGCTCGGCGATCCGCTCGTCCAGTTCGGCCGTGTCGCGGTCGACTCCGAGCACCACCGTGCCCCAGCGAGGTGCGCCGATCTTCGGAGCCGAGGCCGCGAACGGCTGCCCGGTCAGCTCCACCACCTCGAGCGCCCGGACCATGCGCCTGCCGTCGGTGGGCAGTATCGATGCGGCAGCCTCGGGATCGGCGGCCGTCAACGCGCGATGGATCTCCTCGACACCGTTGCTTTCGAGGACTGCTTCCCACTTCGCCCGCACGACGGGGTCGGTTGCCGGAAAGGCCCACTCGTCGAGCAACGATTGCACGTACATCATCGACCCCCCGACGATGATCGGTCGCAATCCGCGCGATCGAATGTCCTCGACGTCGGCGACCGCAGCCGCTTGATACCGCGCGACGGTGGCGATGTCGGTGACCTCGAGCACATCGAGTTGATGGTGCGGAATCCCGCGCCGCTGAGCGACTGGCAGTTTCGCGGTCCCGATGTCCATTCCCCGGTACTGCTGCATCGCGTCGATATTGACGATTTCGCCGCCGAATGTCTCGACCAGATCGAGAGCCAGGTCGGATTTGCCTGCGGCCGTCGGGCCGATGATCGCGACCGGAGTCGTGGCCGGATCGCTCGCCCCATCAGTCACGAGACCAGGTCCCCACGAAGTATCCGACGCCGAAAGGGGCACCTCGGTAGAGCGCCGTCGTCGTCTTCGCATCGGCTCCGGCGAGTGCTGCCAGCACCTGCCACGCCGGTCGGCCGCCGACACCGAGCGATGCGCACAGGTCCGGTTCCAGACCGGCCAACGCGTCGACGTCCGCTGCCGCGAGGGCATCGTCGATCCGGCGCTGGACCTCCTCGGCGCGCTCGTCGAACGATCCGGGGGCCTTCGGAGTCAGCGTGTTCGCCCCGTCTGCCAGCACCAGAACGCCCCAGCTCTCCGCCGAGGCGTCGAACTCTCGGCGCAGCTCCTCGCCGAACTCCGCGCACCACTCGGGGCTCGCATCGGCCGGGATCGTGCGGACCTCGACCGGATCGTCGGGCGCAGCCTGTCCTCGCAGCCACCCCGCGATCAGAACGGCCAGCGGCAGGTCCGGGTCTGCCCCAGTCTGATCCGCGGCGCTGGACAGGCTCACGACCACGTCGACTCCGAAGCCCCGAAACGTGCCGACAGTGGCCTCGCCGAACGTGGAGGACGTGCGATCGACGCCGACGGCGATCCAGCGGTCGACCGTCGACGTCAGGTGTGTCGTCGCGCTGACGGCGGCGACCCGAAGATCTGCTGTCTCGGCCTCCCCCGCGCCCATCAGTTCGGGGACCAACAACGGCGGAGAGGGCACCAGGGCCGCGGCACGAAACACGAGCACCACGCTAGTCGCTGGTGCGACTTGGCCGGACGGGTCCACCTCGAGTCGTCTGAGCTGTTTCAATGGTCCGATCGGTCGTCACCTAGTTCAATGGTGTCCAGATCGCGATTGAGGCAGCCGTGACGCGCGGCAGAGATGAGGAACAATGACCGACCCGAACGCCGGTACCCCCACCACCCCCGAGGCTCCGTCCTCGGATGCACCCGCCCAGCCCCCCGGTGCCACCGCTCCCGATGCGGCGAACCACGGCGGACCCAAGCCCGGAGGTGGACCCAAGCCGGGCGGTGGACCGAAGCCCGGTGGTGGACCCAGGCCCGCGGGCCCAGGTGCCGGTTCTCCTCGGCCCGGCAGTTCGGCCGGTGCCAAACCTCACCCCACGCCCTCCCACGTCCCCACGGCAATCCCGGCGGTCACGCCTGCGAGCGATCCCAGCAAGTTCGGCAGAGTCGACGACGACGGTACGGCGTGGGTGACCACCTCCGACGGCGAGCGGCAGATCGGGTCCTGGCAAGCCGGAGACGCAGCGGAAGGGCTCGCCCATTTCGGTCGGCGTTACGACGATCTGGCCACCGAGGTCGGTCTGCTCGAAGCTCGATTGACCTCCGGTACAGGCGATGCCAAGAAGACCAAGGCCGCAGCATCCGCGCTGCTGGAGAGCCTGCCGACTGCGGCAGTGATCGGTGACCTCGATCTGCTCGCGAGGCGACTCGACGCGGTCGTCGAGCATTCGGACGCCGCAGCAGCGGTGGCCAAGCACGAGAAGGAGCTCGAACGCGCCGAACACACGGCACGCAAGGAAGCTCTCGCAGTCGAAGCCGAACAGATCGGCAGCGAATCGACCCAGTGGAAGCACGCGGGAGATCGGCTACGCGAAATCCTCGACGAGTGGAAGACGATTCGCGGGGTCGACCGCAAGATCGACGATGCCCTGTGGAAGCGGTACTCGAAGGCTCGGGAAAACTTCAATCGTCGCCGCGGCGCGCACTTCGCCGATCTCGATCGTGAGCGCGGTGCGGCCAAGACTCGCAAGGAAGAACTCGTCGAGCGGGCCAAAGCCCTGTCGTCGTCCACCGATTGGGGTCCCACCGCAGCTGCGTTCCGCGATCTGCTGGTGGAGTGGAAAGCATCCGGCCGCGCTCCTCGTGATGCCGACGACGCTCTGTGGAAGAACTTCAAGGCCGCACAGGACGTGTTCTTCGCCGCCCGTAACGCCGCGGCCTCCGAGCGGGACGCCGAGTTCGAGGCCAACGCCGAGGCCAAGGAAGCCCTGCTGGCCAAGACCCACATCGACCCGAGCAAGGACCTCGACGCTGCCCGCTCGGCGCTGCGCGATCTGCAGGACAAGTGGGATGCAATCGGCAAGGTCCCGCGCGAGAAGATGCAGGAACTCGAAGGCAAACTGCGCGCGATCGAGAAGTCGGTGCACGACGCGGTCGAGTCGCAGTGGCGTCGCTCCGACCCCGAGGCCGTTGCCCGCGCGGCCCAGTTCCGCGAACGGGTGGCTCAGTTCGAGGATCAGGCTGCCAAGGCGACCGCAGCAGGCAAGACCAAGGATGCCGAGCGTGCGCTTGCGCAGGCCCAGCAGTGGCGCGAGTGGGCCGACGCAGCGGAGAGCGCCGTCGACGAGCTGTGAGTCGACGAACTGTGATTCGCTGACCGAGGACGGCCGTTCGGGCCTACGGGGCCGAGTGGCCGTCCCACAGTCGTAGCTTCTGTTCACCCGACGCCGCCGCGATGCGTCGCTGCTCCTGGGCGGCGAGTTGGGCGTTCGTCTTCTTCCACACGGCCTTGAGCCAGTGGAACGTCAGAGCGATGACGGTGATCCACGCGATGATCAGGCCGATTCCCGGTCCGGCGCCCTGCACGTTGTCCGGCACGGTCTGCCGCGTCCAGATCGAGAACATTCCGTACACCGACGACACCGCGCACCCTGCCAGGGCAGCCCAGGCCAGCGCCCAGATGCGGGTGACGAGTGCGAGCACCGACATCACCACACCGAACGTGAGCACGAGCACGACGAAGACGCGCGACGGCAGCGCGATCGATTCGGCAACTGCGGCATCGCTGCCCGTGAGCACGTCGAACCCGCTGGCCGATCCGGTGTGCGGCAACGCGAACGTGAACAGCAGGACCATGACCAGCCCGGCCACCACCATGGCCCGCGCGCCCGGATCCAGTTCGGTCATCACCGCCCTCTCGGTCCGTCCGAGTTCCTCTGCGGATCGAGAGGGTACGACGCGATCGGGTCCGTCTGTCTCTGTCATGCGGTGCATCCTGTCTCTGGCGTCAGCGGCGCCGGTGCGCCGATCGAGGGAAGTCCGAGGCCGACGCCGATCGGTGCCGTCTTCGGCATCACTCCGCGTTCGTGGGCATCGCCTGCTGCCGTACGCCTGTGGGTGAGCACGCCGGCATCGGCGATGAGGTGGTACGGGGCGGCTGCAGTGAGTGTGGTCGTGACGACGTCACCCGGACGAATCTCGCTCGCCCTGTCGGCGTCCACGGCGAAGTGGACGAGTCGGCCGTCCCTGGCTCGCCCGCTCATCCGATGGGTTGCTGCGTTCTTGCGACCTTCACCGGTGGCGACGAGCAGTTCGACCTCGGTACCGATCAGCGCCTGGTTGGCCGCGAGAACGATCTCCTCCTGCAACGCGATCAGCCGCAGATACCGTTCTTGCACAACCTCTTTGGGAACCTGGTCGGGCATGTCGGCCGCCGGGGTGCCCGGACGCTTCGAGTACTGGAACGTGTAGGCGTTGGCGAACTTCGCCCGTCGCACCACGTCGAGGGTCTGCTCGAAGTCCTCCTCGGTCTCGCCGGGGAAGCCGACGATGATGTCGGTGGTGACAGCCGCGTGCGGCATGGCCGCACGCACCTTGTCGATGATGCCCATGAACTTCGTCTGCCGGTAGGACCTGCGCATGGCCTTGAGGATTCGGTCCGATCCGGACTGCAACGGCATGTGCAGGGTGGGGCAGATGTTCGGGGTCGACGCCATGGCCTCGATGACGTCGTCGGTGAACTCGGCCGGGTGCGGAGACGTGAAGCGCACCCGCTCCAGCCCCTCGATCGAGCCGCATGCGGTCAGCAGCGAGGCGAACGCGCCGCGATCACGAGGCATGTCCGGATCGGCGAACGAGGCTCCGTACGCATTGACGTTCTGGCCGAGCAGAGTTACCTCGAGGACGCCCTGATCCACCAAAGCCTGTACCTCGGCGAGGATGTCACCCGGCCTGCGGTCGATTTCCTTGCCGCGCAATGCGGGAACGATACAGAACGTGCAGGTGTTGTTGCAGCCCACCGAGATCGACACCCAGCCGGCGTAGGCGGACTCTCGCTTCGCGGGGAGGGTGGAGGGAAAGGCCTCGAGGGATTCGAGAATCTCGACCTGCGCCTGTTCGTTGTGCCGGGCGCGCTCGAGCAGAACCGGCAGCGACCCGATGTTGTGGGTGCCGAAGACGACATCGACCCACGGTGCCTTCTCCACGACGGTGTTGCGGTCCTTCTGCGCCAGGCAGCCACCGACAGCGATCTGCATGTTGGGATTGCGCGTCTTCGCGGGCCGCAACATGCCCAGGTTGCCGTAGAGCTTGTTGTCGGCGTTCTCGCGCACCGCGCACGTGTTGAACACGACCAGATCCGCGTCGGTGCCCAAGTCCGCCGGCACGTAGCCCGCTTCCTCGAGCAGTCCGGACAGCCGCTCCGAATCGTGGACGTTCATCTGACAACCGTGCGTACGCACTTCGTAGCTGCGGGCACCTGCCGCCGACCCGTCGGTGAGCGGTACGGGCTCGGTAACCCCGCGTTCGGTCACGTCCATGGTCGGAAAAACACTCGTTTGCACCCCTCCAGGGTACGTCCATCGCACCGACCGACACGCCGGGGTCGAGGGCTCCACCGGAGACTGTCCAGGGCCGATGCAGACCGTCAGTAAAGTTTCCATTACATAATCGAAGATGACGGGCGAAAACACCGGTCGGCGAGGAAACTACGCATAGGGTTTCGATCTATGACGCACGCCACCGACGCGCCGGCATCGACTCCCCCGCCGGGCGCACCTTCGATGATCTCGCTCAAATCCGTCGACAAACATTTCGGTGATCTGCACGTCCTCAAGGACATCAACCTGGAAGTGCCGGCCGGACAGGTCGTCATCGTCGTTGGTCCTTCCGGATCGGGCAAGTCGACCCTGTGCCGAACGATCAATCGGTTGGAGCCGATCGACTCCGGTGCCATCGAGGTGGACGGAGAGCTGCTCCCCGCCGAGGGCAAGGCTCTGGCCGCACTGCGTGCCGACGTGGGCATGGTGTTCCAGTCGTTCAACCTGTTCGCGCACAAGACGATTCTGCAGAACGTCATGCTCGCGCCCATGAAGGTGCGCAAGCAGAAGAAGGACGAGGCAGAGAAGAGCGCATTGGCTCTGCTCGAACGCGTGGGCATCGCCAACCAGGCCGACAAGTACCCCGCCCAGTTGTCCGGTGGTCAGCAGCAGCGTGTCGCCATCGCTCGATCTCTCGCCATGAACCCCAAGGTGATGCTGTTCGACGAGCCCACCTCGGCCCTCGACCCCGAAATGGTCAACGAGGTACTCGACGTCATGACCTCGCTTGCCAAAGAGGGCATGACGATGCTCGTCGTCACCCACGAGATGGGCTTCGCTCGCAAGGCAGGCGACCGCGTCATCTTCATGGCCGACGGAGCCGTCGTCGAGGACACCGATCCGGAGACGTTCTTCAAATCCCCCAAGTCCGAACGAGCCAAGGACTTCCTCGGCAAGATTCTCGGCCACTGACCCGCTGCACCGTTCATCCCGTTCACCCCACCCGATCCTTAAGGACATTCACAGTGAGAATCACCCGCCCGATCCGCCTCGGAGTTGCCATTGCAGCTCTGTCCATCGTTGCGACCGCCTGCGGCGGCGGCGAGGAAGCTCGCACCATCTCGACCAGCGCCGAGTCCGGCAACCTCATCGTCGGCATCAAGTTCGACCAGCCCGGCCTCGGGCTGCGCAACCCCGACGGCACGTTCAGCGGATTCGACGTCGAGGTGGCCAAGTACGTTGCCGGTCAGCTGGGTGTCGACGAAGCCAACATCGAGTTCAAGGAATCCCCCTCGGCCCAGCGCGAGACGCTGATCGAGAACGGTGAGGTCGACTACATCGTCGCCACCTACTCGATCACCGATACGCGCAAGGAAAAGGTCGGTTTCGCCGGACCGTACTTCGTGGCGGGACAGTCGCTGCTGGTGAGCCAGGACAACACCGACATCACCGGTGCCGATTCGCTCGAGGGCAAGCGTCTGTGCTCGGTCACCGGCTCCACCCCGGCCCAGAACATCGCCGACGAGTACCCGGGTGTGCAGCTCCAGCCCTTCGACACGTACTCCGCCTGCGTCGAGGCACTGCGCAACGGCACCGTCGATGCGGTGACGACGGACGACATCATCCTCGCCGGCTACGCCGCACAGTCTCCCGGACAGTTCAAGGTGGTCGGTGAGCCGTTCACCACGGAGAACTACGGCATCGGCCTGAACAAGGACGACACCGAAGGACGCAACCAGATCAACGACGCCATCGAAGAGATGGTCTCCAGCGGTGCCTGGGAGCAGGCCTTCAACGACACCGTCGGCGCATCGGGCTACCCGCTTCCCGCCGCGCCGACAGTCGACCGCTACTGATCGACTCGATCGTCGTGTCCCGCAAGCCTCGCTTGCGGGACACGACGGTTCGATCTCTCCGAGCCGTGAGGATCAACAAGCACCGTGAATCTATTGAGCAAGTACGGCGATCAACTGATCGAAGCATTCCTGACGACGATCTATCTGACATTGGCATCACTCGTCGGTGCGCTGATCATCGGAACCATCGTCGCCGCCATGCGGGTATCTCCTATTCCGATCGCACGCGGAATCGCTGCCACGTACGTCACCATCTTCCGTAACACTCCGTTGACCCTGGTCATCCTGTTCACCTCGTTCGGCCTGTTTCAGACAATGGGCGTCTCTCTGGCGTCTCAGTCGTCCCCTACGGGCCTCGACGACAACAACTTTCGCCTGGCAATCCTCGGTCTGAGCATCTACACCGCGTCGTTCGTCGCCGAATCGCTGCGGTCCGGAATCAACACGGTCCCGGTCGGTCAGGCCGAAGCGGGCCGCTCACTCGGCATGACGTTCACACAGAACATCTCCATCGTCGTTCTGCCACAGGCATTCCGAGCCGTGATCGGACCTCTCGGCAGCGTCGTGATCGCGCTCACCAAGAATACGACCATCGCATCGGTGATCGGCGTCGCCGAGGCGTCGTTCCTGATGAAGAACATGATCGAGAACGAGGCCGCGATCTTCGTCGTCGGTGGCATCTTCGCACTCGGGTTCATGATCCTGACGCTGCCGACCGGGTTGCTGTTCGGCTACATCAGCAAGCGATTGGCGGTGTCATGATGAGTGATGCAGTAGCAGTTCTGTACGACGTCCCGGGCCCGAAAGCGGTACTGCGATACCGCATTCTGACCGTGGTCGTTGCAGTCGTCTCGCTGGGGATCGCGTTTCTGATCTACCGGGCGCTCGACTCGAAGGGGCAGTTGACCGCTGAGAAGTGGGATCCGTTCCTCGAATCGACCACGTGGACCACCTATCTGTTGCCCGGTATTCAGGGCACGCTGGTGGCAGCGGCCCTGTCGATCGTGTTCGCCCTGATCCTCGGTGCCGTACTCGGTATCGGCAGGTTGTCCGATCATCGAGTCGTGCGAGTGATCAGTGGCGCATTCGTCGAGGTGTTCCGCGCCGTTCCGGTGCTGATCCTGATGATCTTCCTGTACGCCGTCTACGCCGACTACGAGGTCTTCAAAGTCAAGTACCTGGCCTTGGCTGCGGTGGTCACGGGTCTGACCCTGTACAACGGTTCGGTCATTGCCGAGATCGTGCGTGCCGGCGTCAATTCCCTGCCCAAGGGCCAGCGCGAAGCCGCGTCGGCGTTGGGCATGCGCAAGAGCCAGGTCATGCTCCTGGTTCTGCTCCCCCAGGCCGTCACCGCCATGCTTCCGGCGATCATCTCGCAGATGGTGGTAGCACTGAAGGACTCGGCGCTGGGTTACGTCATCGGCTACGTCGAAGTCGTCCGTTCCGGGCAGCAGGTGGGCGCGTTCTACAGCAACTACCTGCCGTCGTTGGTGATTGTCGCCGTCATCATGATCATCATCAACTCCGCTTTGACGAAGCTGGCCACCGTGGTGGAACGTCGTCTGCGTTCTCGCAAGCGCAAGGCCGGCGCGACTGAAGTGGTTCCGGCTCTCGACGGTGGTCAGGCAGCCTGACCACACGACACTGAAACTGGTCGAGGCCCTCGACAAGTAAGGCCCGCAACACCGATGGTGTTGCGGGCCTTACTGTTTCTCGACGGCACCGGCTCGAGGTGGACGATCACATCGAGTCGGGGCCGTCGAAGTCTTCGGTATCGGCACCTGCGCAGTCGAGCTGCTCTTTGACCACTGCGAATGCCATCGACTGCGAGTAGCCGCGGCGGGCGAGCATGCCGACCAGCTTGCGCACAACCTTGTCTCGCTCGGTTCGAGCATCGGGTCCGCTGGGATCGGGCAACTGCAGCGTGCGGAATCGCTTGCGTATCAACTCGGCTGCGCGCTGACGCTCGTCGTCGGCATCTATCAGATCGAGTGCATCCACAGCGAGTTCGTTGCTGACTCCCTTGTTGCGGAGCTCCATGCTCAATGCACGTTTGCCCTTGCCGGAGTACTTGTGCCGGGATTGGACCCACTGCTGAGCGAAGGATTCGTCGTCGACCAGCTTGGCCTTCTCGAGCCGGTCGAGAACGGCGTTCGCGATCTCTGCGGTGAAACCCTTCTTGGCCAGGCTCGCTTCGAGTTCGTGCCTGCTTCGCGCTCGGTCGGTCAGCAACCGAAGGCAGACATCTTTCGCCTGCGCCTCGGTGCCGCCGCCTTCGTCTCGCTGCTGCACAGCGACAACAGGTTAGAAGTCGACCGGAGCAGCTGCGGGCTCCTCTGCGGTGACGTCCGCGCCGATCTGCAGCTTCTCCATGATCTTCTTCTCGATCTCGTCCCGTACGTCCGGGTTCTCGAGCATGAACTTGCGGGCGTTCTCCTTGCCCTGACCGAGCTGGTCACCTTCGTAGGTGAACCACGAACCCGACTTACGAATGAAGCCGTGCTCGACGCCCATGTCGATCAACGAGCCTTCGCGGCTGATGCCCTTGCCGTAGATGATGTCGAACTCGGCCTGCTTGAACGGCGGTGCAACCTTGTTCTTGACCACCTTGACCCGGGTTCGGTTACCGATGGCATCGGTTCCGTCCTTCAGGGTCTCGATGCGGCGGATGTCGAGGCGAACCGAGGCGTAGAACTTCAATGCCTTACCACCGGTGGTGGTTTCGGGAGAGCCGAACATGACGCCGATCTTCTCGCGCAGCTGGTTGATGAAGATGACGGTGGTGCCCGAGTTGCTCATGGCACCGGTGATCTTGCGCAGCGCCTGGCTCATCAGGCGGGCCTGCAGACCCACGTGGCTGTCGCCCATCTCACCCTCGATCTCGGCGCGCGGTACCAATGCCGCCACCGAGTCGATCACGAGGATGTCGAGAGCACCCGATCGGATCAGCATGTCGGCGATTTCGAGAGCCTGCTCACCGGTATCGGGCTGCGACACCAGCAAGGCATCGGTGTCGACGCCGAGCTTCTTCGCGTAGTCCGGATCCAGAGCGTGCTCGGCGTCGATGAAGGCAGCGATGCCGCCGGCTCGCTGAGCACTGGCCACTGCATGGAGGGCGACGGTGGTCTTACCCGAGGATTCCGGACCGTAGACCTCGATGACACGTCCACGCGGCAACCCTCCGATGCCGAGTGCCACGTCGAGCGCGATCGATCCCGTGGGGATGACGGCGATGGGCTGTCGGACCTCGTCACCGAGGCGCATCACCGAGCCCTTGCCGAAGTTCTTGTCGATCTGCGCAAGTGCGAGATCGAGCGCTTTGTCGCGATCGTATGCAGCCATCGTGAGCTCCCTGTGTCGTGTCGTTCAGCTGTGTCGTATCGATCAGCTTTGTCGTCGGTAACGCTAGAACGGGGTACCGACAAGAAGTTTCTCGAGACCGCTCAGCAACCGTTGACATCAGCATAGGGGAACACGTGTTCGAGTCAACTACCTCGGCTTTCGACACGCCGGAAAAGATCGACCGGACCGGTGCGGTACTACCAGCGCTCTTTCGGAACGTCGAACTCGTAACAGATCGAGCGCCACACTTCTCGCGGGTCGACGCCGTCCTCGATGGCCTGCGCTCCGGTGCGACCGATGCCGGACAACACATGATCGGCCAGCAGGGAGTTTCCTCGAACGGAGCCGAACTCCTCGGTGAGGAGTTCACGAAATTCGGTCAGACGCACAACGACAACCCTAGCGCCCGCTCCGTGGACCGCTGCGGGCGAGCACGTGACGACACACCGACACCGGATCCTCGACGGACTGCGACCCGTCCGCCGCCGCCCCCGCTGCCCGAGCGAAACGCGGATCGGACAGCACCGTGGCCACCGCGTCGGCGATCGAGGTCGGCGTCGGGGGTCGTACGATGACCGCACTCCCCTGCCGGGCGGCCCGATTCGCCAGCTCCCACTGATCACCACCGCCGGGGACGGCCACCACCGGAACGCCGTGGACGAGAGACTTGGCCAGCATGCCGTGGCCACCGCCGCATACCACTACATCGGCACGGCGCAGCAGTTCGTCCTGGCGGCCGAGGCCTGCGTTCGCCCAGCTCGGGAGAGCGTTGGGACCTCCGTCGAGAACGGAGGCCACGACCCGCACCCCCTTGCCGTCCAACCCTTTCAGCGCCATCTCGAGCATTCCTTCCGCACCGGTGAAGGCGGTCGACGGCGCGACCATCACCAGCGGTGCCGAGCCGTCGGGAGCATCGAGCAGGTCGTCCGTCGGCTCCCACAGCAGCGGGCCGACCACGTGCGCCTCCGCCGGCCAGTCGGGACGGTGCACCTCGAGCGCGGGAATGGTGGCAACGAGCCGAGCAGCGGGGCCCGGGTCCTCGGCAGGCAACCCGATGCTCGTCCGTGCGTTGGAACGCTGTACGCGCCCCTGAGCGATCGAGCGTGCCGTCAACGCGCGCATCACCACATCGCGCAGCCTGCCCCGAATCCCGATACCCGGAGCCAAGCCACTTCCGATGGGAGGCAACCCTTTCGAGGGCGAATACAGAGGATGGGGCGAGAGTTCGACCCAGGGGATACCGAGACGCTCGGCGGCCATGCCACCCCCTGCGGTGAGGATGTCGGACACGACGAGATCGACGTTCTCCCGCTCGAGGTCGGGTAGCAACTCGGTCGAGACGAACGCCGCCCGAGAGTGGATCCGTTGTCCGGCATCGAGATCGTCGTCTTCCGGCCGCGGTGCGAGTCCACCCAGCGGAAGCGCTCGCAGGCCCGCGGCGTGCGCGGCGGGTACCCAGCGGCTACCGGTGAAGAGGATCGGTTCGTCGCCGGCCGCGCGGAAGAGCAGAGACAGGGCGATCGCCGGAAAGGCATGCCCCGGATCGGGCCCGGCCACCACTGCTACTCGCACCGACCCAGCGTGCCACACTCGAGCCGTACCGCTCGACGTGTGCCGAGATCAGGTCGCGAGAGGGGCGGTCAGGTCAAGACGCAGCCTCGTTCACGCACCCTCGGGTCGCAAGTAACGGTCGACGGCGAACGCCATCTGGCGTGTCACCTCGGCACCGGACACCCGCTCGGACACCATCTCCGCGGACTGGACCGCAGACTGCACCATCAGCAACACCAACGTGGCCAGAGTGGTGGGATCCCCCGCACGAATCGAGGAATCACGTTGTCCGGCAACGACCAGAGAAGCCAGTGCATCGATGATCAACGCCTGACTGGTTCCGAGCCGATGCAGAATGTACGTGGCGAGCACGTCGGAATCGGAACGCAGAATCTTCACGAAAAGCGGATGGAGTCGAATGCGGTCGGCAACGTCACCCACGGCAGTCACGAGCTGATCACGAGCCGGTGCCGAAGCGTCGAAGCTCGGAATCAGGGCACCGATCTCTCGCGTGAGCAGGCTCGACACCACAGCTCGTGTATCGGCCCATCTTCGGTACACGGTGGGCCTGCTGACCTTGGCGCGACGCGCAATCTCGGCCAAGGTCGTGCGCTTGACTCCGTGTTCGAGGATGCAGGACCGGGCCGCGTCGAGAACGGTGTTCTCGACCGACTTCTCGGGAGCAGCGGTCACGGACGACGACTGCGGTTGCTCCGACGAGACAGGACTCGACGCCGGCTGCTCGATCACGTGCCACCTTTCTCGATTCGGACAAAAAGACCGTATTACGCGTAGTAACAGTCTATTTCGTTACAGTACCTCACGGTTACACGCACATCGGGCCCGAAGATCGCCGGTAACACGCATGCGCAATCTGCGTCGGGGGCATTCGACCAGGAATCGCCTCGGTCACCACCACGGCAATCGTCGACCCTGGCAAGCTGATCGATGTGATCGAAAAATCGTTGCGAGCATGACCCGATCGGTGACGGTGTTGACCAATCCGATGGCCGGCGGTGGGCACGCGGGGCACGCCGGACGGTGCGCCGTGGCTCGACTGCGGGAGCGTGAACTTCACGTCACGGCCATCGAAGGCCGCACACCCGGGGATGCGTTGACTTTGCTCGAGAAGGCAGTCGGCAGCGGTACGGACGCGGTGGTCGCCGTCGGCGGCGACGGGCTAGTCAATCTCGTCGTCCAAGTACTGGCCGGCACCGACGTCCCGATGGGCCTGATCCCGGCCGGTACCGGCAACGATCTGGCACGGTCTCTGGGACTGCCTCGAAGCAATGCTGTTCACGCCGCCGACATCGTCGCCGACAACGTCACCCGCGCAATCGATCTCGGACGGATCGGCGAGCGCTGGTTCGCCACCGTCCTGTCCAGTGGTTTCGACTCGCTGGTCACCGAGAGGGCCAAGCGACTGCGCTGGCCACGCGGACCGCTGCGGTACAACGCAGCGATGATGCTTCAGCTGGCGTCCCTCCGAAAGCTGCCGTACGTCATCGAACTGGACGATGCCGAGCTTCGTCTCGACGCCACCTTGGTCGCTGTCGGAAACGGCAGAAGTTACGGTGGCGGGATGGTCGTGTGCCCCGCCGCGCTCGTGGACGACGGGCTTCTCGACGTCACCGTCATCCGAGGGGTGAGCCGGACTCGACTGCTCGGACTGTCCCCCACGCTCTACCGGGGAACACACATCGACCGGCCCGAGGTGGACACCTACACCTCGACGCAGGTCACGCTGCGATGCGACGGAATCGTCGCCTATGCGGACGGTGAGCGAGTCGCCGAACTACCTGTCACCGCGCGTTGCGTGCCGCGGGCACTTCGGGTGTTCGTGAATCAGGATCCCTTGGCTCGCGGGTGACCGAGCCGCCGCGTCAGAACTTCAGCGACGAGCGATCGTTGTCGGAGGAGATCGCCTTGTACAGCCATACCAGGCCCAACACGATCGCGCCGGCCACCACGAGCCAGAAGACACCCTTGATGATGGTGCCCAGAAGCGCGAGCGCAATCCAGATCAGAACGATGAATCCCAGTACTTTCCAGAACATGAGTGCTCCTACCGTGTCGCCGCGCACCGTGTCGTTTCGCGTACTTCGATACTGGCACTCGCGCGCGACGAACACATCGGGGTGAACCCTGAATTGTCTCAGCGGTGCCGCGACCGAATCTGGTCGAGTTCGGTGAGCGCCTCGGCCCACCCCTGCAGTCGATCCGTAGCCGACAGCAGCTCGCGTCGATGCGATTCCACGACCGTCGTCGACGCCGATCCTGCCGGTCCGGTCATCCGCGCGGCCGCGGCCACGAGCTGCTCGTACTGATCGACACCGGTGGCGAGTTCGGCTGCAGCCGAGGCTATTCCGCCGCGCAGGTGCTCGCGGGTCACAGCGCTTGCCGCCCCCGCACGTTCCAGAGCGGCGATGTCGACGGCGACTCCTTCGAGGCCGCGGGCTGCGTCGGAGGTCACCCCGATCATCTCCTCGACGTCCTCGGCACCGATCGTCTCGGACCTCGCCAGGATTCCCAGTAGCTCGAACAGACTCTGCTCGGCACCGGCCAGTCGGGTCATCGACTCGTACGCGGCAGATCCGCGCTGAGGCAACACGCGCTTGGTCGGTAGTCCCACCGGCACCGGCTGCGCTCGAAGACGCCGCAACCGCGTCACCGCGAATGCGGCCGGGACGGCCATCAGCGCAGCACTACCGCCGCCCACGAACAGAGTCCACTCCGGTGCCGACAGCACGGCCATCCCCGCAGTTCCCACGGCCGTCGTCGTGGACGCGGCACCGAACCTGATTCCGCGTCGTCTGGCGCGGCGAATTTTCTTCAGGTGCTTGACGCGGGGATCCCTTCGGCGCCCTGCGGCGTCGAGAATCGAGGTCCCGACACTCCGAGCGGACTCCGCCAGAGATTTGACCACGGCACCGGACTCGGTGACGGCTGCGGTCACGGCCTCGCGATCGAGCGAAACGGCCGGCCGCTTACGCGACCGGCCGGATTCGTGTTCTCTACTGTTCATGTCGACGTTGCTGTCGGACGTCCGAGCTGTTGGCCGGCTCGATCTATGCCTGAGCCGGCGGCTCGGGCGTCGCGTCCGGGGACTTCGAGATCGAGGGCTTCGCCGCGGCATTGCCCGACGGCAACGAGTCGCCTGCCATCGATGCACGAATCTGTTCGAGGCGGCTGTGACCCGCCATCTGCACCGACGCCTGCTGAACCTCCATCATGCGACCCGACACGGTGTTCTGGGCCAGCTCTGCCGATCCGAGGGCATCTGCGTAGCGACGTTCGATCTTGTCGCGCACCGCGTCGAGGCTCGGGGTGTTGCCGGGCGCGGACAGCGTGCTGTCCATCGACCGCAGGGATTCGCTGACCTTCTCCTGCATCTTCGCCTGCTCGAGCTGGCTCAGTAGCTTGGTGCGTTCTGCGACCTTCGACTGCAGAGCCATGGCGTTCTGCTCGACGGCCTTCTTCGCCTGGGTGGCTGCCTGCAAGGACTGGTCGTGCAGGACCTTGAGGTCCTCGACACTCTGCTCGGCGGTCACCAGCTGTGCTGCGAACGCCTCGGCTGCGTTCGTGTACTGCGTGGCCTTCTCGATGTCGCCTGCAGTGGCGGCCTGATCGGCCAGCGTCACCGCCTGCCGCGCGTTCGCGTTGAGCTTCTCGACCTCGTCCAGCTGACGGCTGAGCTTCATCTCGAGCTGGCGCTGATTACCGATGACCGACGCGGCCTGCTGGGACAGAGCCTGATGCTGTCGCTGTGCGTCTTCGATCGCCTGCTGAATCTGAACTTTGGGGTCGGCCTTCTCGTCGATCTTGGAATTGAAGAGCGCCATCATGTATTTCCAGGCCTTGACGAAAGGATTAGCCATGGGGTGGTCCTGCCTCCATCTGTTGCGCCGCGGTGGCCGCGTACGGGTCGGCTGCTCTCGCAGTGACCGAAATGAACCTGTCCGTGCTGTGAAAGTCGGGTGCGTGGTCTGGGTCAGGAGTGGAAACTGGGTACTTTTCCGATCTTAGGCGGCGGCGAGTGCTCTGGCAGCAGGTGCCGGAATCACGACGCGAGTATCGCCGTCGATGCGGGTGGCGACCGCCGCCTCGTCGAGCCGCGCGGCGGCGGTCGAGGCGTCGGACAGTGTCACACTGACATCGCTCATGACGTCCGAGAGCGGGACGGCGAGGGCGTCGCAGATCGCAGCGAGGAGCTCGCTCGACGCTTCCTTGCGACCGCGTTCGACCTCGGAAAGGTATCCGAGGCTGACGCGTGCGGTGTTCGAGACTTCACGCAGGGTTCGGCTCTGTGCGACGCGAGTACGCCGCAAACTGTCGCCGAGTGCTTCACGCAATAGCAGCGCCATCTCGCTCCTCCTCGTTGGTGTTCGTGCCGACGGCTGTGCCGTCGAGACGACAACGTTCACATCTCGTTCGTCCGGAGCCGTCACGATGTTCAACGTCCCAGTCGGTCCGATTGGTTCCCGACCCTATATGCCCGTTCACTGCGACACGCGCCGAAACAGCTGCGACACGGCCACCACGACTGTAGCCCGCCGACGAGTTCACGCGGAGGACACGCCTCGGCGCAGACGAACGGCCTGCACCACGTAGTCCATACCGGTGTAGACGGTGAGCAGTACCGCCAGCGCCATCAAGGCGACCGCGACCGGGTCGAACACGCTCGGCAGCGGGCACAGGTACACCCCGATCGCGAACGTCTGCACCAGAGTCTTCACCTTGCCGCCGCGCCCTGCGGGGATCACTCCGTGGCGGATGACGGCGAACCGCACCGCGGTGATGCCGATTTCCCGCACACCGATTATCACCGTCACCCACCACGACAGGTCGCCCAACATCGACAGTCCGACGAGCGCGGCACCGATCAGAGCCTTGTCCGCGATGGGGTCGGCCATCTTCCCGAAATCGGTGACGAGACCGTACTTGCGGGCCAACTGACCGTCGATCCGGTCGGTGATGGCAGCAGCAGCGAAGATCGCGGTTGCCGCCAGCCGCCAGGATGTGTCGTGGCCGTCACCGACGAACAGTGCCGCGAGAAAGACCGGCACCAGTGCGATTCGGAGCACCGTCAGGACGTTCGCGATATTGAGCAACGGCACTTCGTCCGGACCACCGGTGACAGCATTGCCGTGAGGCAGTCCCGAATCACGTGGGACCGAAGCACCGGAGGGACGGTTGCCCGGAATCTCGCCACTGGATGGAACGCCGTGATCGGGCGTCACCGGCCCGCTCATCGGCAGAACCGCGCGCCGTCGACGACGTACCGGTCGGTGTGTCGGCTTCGGCGCAGCACCGATCCGCCGAGACGGGGACACAGCTCACTGAACGACACACGAAAAGTTTATCGGTTGCGGTACTGACTACTGTTCACCCCATGACTTCTGGGCCGAATCGGGCGAGTCGCGACATCGCAGACCCCGAATCCGACGTGCAATCCGACATCGCGGACCTCGGCTCCGCGAACGACGGCACCCTCGTCGTGCGTCGAGCCAGAACCTCCGACATCCCCGAGATCAAGCGTTTGATCGACATCTACGCCGGACGCATTCTGCTCGAGAAGAACCTCGTCACCCTGTACGAGGCGGTGCAGGAGTTCTGGATCGCCGAGCGTGACGGCGAGATCATCGGCTGCGGTGCGTTGCATGTGCTGTGGGCCGATCTGGGCGAGGTTCGCACGGTCGCCGTCGATCCCGCCGCCAAGGGGCACGGCGCAGGCCACCTGATCGTCGCCAAACTGATCGAGGTCGCTCGTGATCTGGCGTTGCAGAAAGTGTTCGTGCTGACCTTCGAGGTGGACTTCTTCTCTCGACACGGGTTCGCCGAGATCGACGGAACCCCCGTGACGGCCGAGGTCTATGCGGAAATGTGCCGTTCGTACGACACCGGCGTGGCGGAGTTCCTGGACCTGAGTTACGTCAAACCGAACACTCTGGGCAACACGCGGATGCTGCTGTCGCTCTGACAGAATTCCGGGATCACCCCTCGAATCCGGAAGAGAGCTCCATGCCCCTGATCGCCGTCAGCTACACCTACTCACCCGCCACCACGGACGGACGCGACACCCACCGCGCAGCGCACCGCGCCTGGTTGGCCGACCTACTCGACCGGAAAACTCTGGTGTCGAGTGGACCGTACGCCGACGGCAGCGGTGCGCTCCTGCTGGTGGAGGGCGCGGATGCTGCCACCGTCGAGAAGCTGTTCGCGCAAGACCCGTTCGCGGTGGAGAACCTGATCGAGTCGGCGACCTTCCACGAATGGACGCCCGTCATGGGCACCTTCACGTCCTGATCTGCCCCACTCCCCCCGTTCGCGTGAATGGACCACTGCACCGCCGAGACGGCTGCAGTGGTCCATTCACCCAGGCCGGGAAGCGGTCAGAACTCCTCCGACGCGGGCTGCTCGTCCGGGTCTCCGCCCTTGATCGACCACAGCAGACCGTCGAGCTCGTCGGGCTTGACTAGTACCTCGCGGGCCTTCGAGCCTTCGCTCGGGCCGACCACTCCGCGGTTCTCCATCAGGTCCATCAATCGCCCGGCCTTGGCGAAGCCGACTCGAAGCTTGCGTTGCAGCATCGACGTCGAACCGAACTGACTCGTCACGACCAGTTCGACCGCCTGCAACAGCACGTCGAGGTCGTCGCCGATGTCCGGGTCGACGTCCTTCTTGTCCGAGACCTTCGCAGCGGTGACGGTCTCGTTGTACTCCGGCTCGGCCTGGTTCTTGGCGAAGTCGACGACGGCGGCGATTTCCTCGTCGGTGATGAACGCACCCTGCAGACGCGTCGGCTTGCCCGCACCCATCGGTAGGAAGAGCGCGTCTCCCATACCGATGAGCTTCTCCGCACCCGGCTGGTCCAGGATGACGCGGGAGTCGGTCAGGGACGACGTGGCGAAGGCCAGACGCGACGGCACGTTCGTCTTGATCAAGCCCGTCACGACGTCGACCGAAGGACGCTGGGTGGCGAGCACCAGGTGAATGCCGGCGGCGCGCGCCTTCTGGGTGATCCGCACGATCGCCTCTTCGACGTCACGCGGGGCAGTCATCATCAGGTCGGCCAGCTCGTCCACGATGGCCAGGATGTAGGGATACGGCCGGTAGACGCGTTCGCTGCCCAGTGGTGCGGTGATCTCGCCGGACCGCACCTTCTTGTTGAAGTCGTCGATGTGACGGACCTTGTTGATCTGCATGTCCTGGTAACGCTGCTCCATCTCCTCGACGAGCCAGGCCAGCGCCGCGGCAGCCTTCTTGGGCTGCGTGATGATCGGGGTGATGAGGTGCGGAATTCCCTCGTAGGGCGTCAGCTCCACCATCTTCGGGTCGATCAGGATCATCCGAACCTCGTCCGGGGTCGCCCTTGCGAGCAGCGAGACGAGCATCGAGTTCACGAAGCTCGACTTACCGGAACCGGTGGATCCGGCCACCAGCAAGTGCGGCATCTTCGCGAGGTTGGCGCTGACGAAGTCGCCCTCGATGTCCTTACCGAGTCCGATCACCAACGGATGGTGATCCTTGCGCGTCGACGGCGCGGTCAGTACGTCCGCCAGACGGACCATCTCACGGTCCGAGTTGGGCACCTCGATACCGACCGCGGACTTGCCCGGGATAGGCGCGAGCAGGCGAACGTTGTCGGTGGCGACGGCGTAGGCGATGTTGCGTGCGAGTGCCGTGATCTTCTCGACCTTGACGCCGGGGCCCAACTCCACCTCGTAGCGGGTGACCGTGGGGCCGCGGGTGAAACCGGTGACCGCGGCATCGATCTTGAACTGTTCGAGTACCTCGGAGATCGCCTCGATCATGGCGTCGTTGGCCTGGCTGCGGGTCTTGGGCGGATCTCCGTCGATCAGCAGCGACAGCGACGGCAGCGTGTAATCCCCGTCGACGACGCGATCGACGACGATCTTGTCGTCCTCGGCCGGCTGTTTCGGCTCGGCCGCCTTCACGATCGGCTTGGGCTTCGGCCGCGGTGGCGCGACCGGCTCGGGAGCAGGTGCGGGGACAGCGGCGGCGGGTGCGATGACCTCGGTGGCAGCCTCGGGCGGCGGGGTCTTGCGCGCGCGTGGCGGCTTGACGACCGGGATGTATTCCTCGGTCGGGTAGTTGTCGTAGGGGTCCGCGCCGCCGTGGACCGGGTAGCCGTCGGCGTCGAAGTTGCTGTCGTAGTCGCCGTAGCCCTCGTCACCGAATTCGGAGCCGAAGTCGGCCGGGTCGTACTCGTCGTATTCGTCGCCGCGGCTGTCGGTGCCGAACAGTGCACGCATCCGATCGGGTACGTCGCGCACGGTGGTGCCGGTGAGCAGGAGTACGCCGAACAGGCCGGCGAGCAGCAACAACGGCACGGCCAGCCACACGGTGAGGCCGTCGGCTATGGGTCCGCCTGCCACGTATCCGATGAAGCCTGCGCCCTCGGATCGGCCGGCGGCGTCGGTCGGTGAGCCTGCGGCCATGTGCCACAGGCCGAGGATCGGCAGGCCGAGCAGGATCGATCCCAGAACAAGTCGCGGCCGTACCTCGGGATGCGGTTCGGAGCGCATCAGAACGACGGCGATGGCGATACCGAGCACGGGCGCGACGTAGCCGGCTTCACCGATGACGGCGCGGATACCCACCTCGATCCATTCGCCGACCGGTCCCCCGGCGCTCAGCCACACACTCGCGGCGACGACGACACTGACGGCGATCAGTCCGAGGGCGATCCCGTCTCGCCGGTGGCCGTGCTCGATGTCGGCGGCTTTGCTCACCGTCCGCGTCGTGGCACCGACTCCGCGTGCTGCCATCGACCAGGTGGAGGCGATACCTCGCCCGATCGCGTCGAGGGCACCGCGTGACTTCTTCTTCGCCGCAGGCCGCCGAGCCGTCGACGCGCCCCTGGCTGGGGCCTTGCCACGGGAGGACGCGTTCGCACGCGACGTCGCGGGGTTGCGCGGCGCGGTGGGCTTCTTCGGCGTCGTCACGGTGCGCGCAGTACGCCCGCCACCGGATTTACGGGCGGTGCCGGACGCGCGCGAGGAGCCGGATCCGCTGGATCCGGCTCTGGCGGTGGAGGTGCTGGTCTTTCCTGCCATGCCCACAGGCTAGTCGCAACAGCCCCGTCGAAACCATCCGCAACACCAGTAACAGCGGGGGTGAATGTGTCAGAAGCTCAGATCGAGTGCCTTCACGGCAGCCACGTCGTCCGCCGAACCCTCGTACAGCACCTCGATCTGATCGCGCCCGAACGCGTAGAGCAGCAGTTCCGACGGCTCCCCCACCACGGTCACGCCCGGGCCCGATCCACCCTTGAACGTGGCCGTGCGACCGTCCGGGGTGCGGACGTGAACCGGAATCGGCGCAGAACGGTGTCCGGCCCGGCCTATCAACCGAACCTGCGGCCACAGGCGCGTTTCCACCGCGGCGGGCAACACTCGTCGAGTCCAGCTCTCGCCTGCCCTGCGGAGATCCTCGTGATGAACGAACATCTCACCGAGATTGATCAGGGGGTCCAGCAGTGCGAACGGCGACCACATGGGCGGCCCCGTCCGTATGTCCTCCACTACCGTCGTGAACGGTTTGTTCGCAACGGATCGCTGGACGCGCTCCGTGTATCCCGCGAGCGGAGAGAGAAATATGCCGGGCGAGGCGTCCAGGCGTCGTTCCCGGACGACGAGATGCGCCGCCAGATCGGCTGCGGTCCACTCTCCGCACAGCGTCGGCGCATCGGGACCCACGTCGAGAAGGGTCTGGACCAGTTGGGAACGTTCATCCTGGGCGAGGCTCACGCGGTCCACGGTACGTCCCGAGCGATCCGACGGCATCCCGCCGCCCCACACTCCCCGATGTTCGATGCACCTGCGGCGTCGGTAGCCTCCCAACAGTGCCGGTATCGGAAATTCTCGTCATCCTGCTCGCCGGACTCGGAGCCGGAGCCATCAACGCCGTCGTCGGTTCCGGGACGCTGATCACGTTTCCGACGTTGGTCGCATTCGGCTATCCCCCGGTGGTCGCCACCATGTCCAATGCGGTGGGCCTGGTGGCGGGAAGCGTCTCGGGTACGTGGGGTTATCGGCGCGAACTGCGCGGGCAGTGGCATCGACTGCGGTGGCAGTTGCCTGCCTCGTTCTTCGGCGCGCTCGGCGGTGCCTGGCTGCTGCTCCATCTACCCGAAACCGTGTTCGCCGCAGTGGTTCCGGTGTTGCTCATCGGCGCGCTGATTCTCGTTGTCGCACAACCGAGAATCCAGGCCTGGGCCAAACGGCGATCGGAAGCCGCAGGCAAGGCCGCGAACCACATCAGCCGTACCCGGATGGCCTTGGTCACCGGCGGCACTCTGCTGGTCGGCATCTACGGCGGCTATTTCACCGCCGCACAGGGCATTCTGCTCATCGGGGTGATGGGAGCGCTGCTCCCCGAGACCATGCAGCGGATGAACGCAGCCAAGAATCTTCTGTCATTGGTCGTCAATGTCGTTGCAGCGGTGACGTACACGATCTTTCGCTTCGACGACATCAGCTGGCAGGCAGCGGGACTGATCGCGGTCGGCTCACTGATCGGAGGAGCCGTCGGAGCGCGCTACGGCCGCCGGCTCTCGCCGGCGGCCCTGCGCGGTGCCATCGTCGTCCTGGGTCTGATCGGACTCTGGAGACTGCTCGTCTAGACGATCGCGTCCAGTTCGACTGTGGGAGCGCCTAGTTCGACTGCGGTTGCGGCTTGACCGCGATGATCGTCGGAACGATCATCGGCTTGCGGCGATACTTGTCCGCCACCCACCGACCGACGACACGACGCACTGCCTGCGCGATGCGGTGCGTATCGGACACGCCGTCGGACGCCAGACGCTGCAACTCCGACTCGACGAGTTGACCGGCTTCCTTGAGTGCAGCCGGATCGTCGGAGAATCCGCGACCGGACACCTCGGGTGCGGTCACTGCACGACCGGTGGCCGAATCGACGGCGACGCTGATCGCGATGAAACCGCCCTCGCCCAGCACCAGTCGGTCGGACAGCGTCGAATCGCCGACGTCACCGACCGAGAGGCCGTCGACGTAGACGTGCCCCACGGGCACCTGTCCGACGATCTCGGCGAGACCGTCGACCATGTCGACCACCACGCCGTCCTCGGCCAGCACCACTCGCTCCTCGGGTACGCCCGTCGCCTTGGCCAGCGCCGCGTTGGCGCGCAGGTGACGCCACTCGCCGTGTACCGGCATGGCATTGGTGGGCCGAACGGCGTTGTAGAGGTAGAGCAGCTCTCCCGCCGACGCATGGCCGGAGACGTGAACCTTCGCGTTCTGCTGCGTCACGACGGTCGCACCCCGCTTGGCGAGGCCGTTGACCACCGCGAACACCGAGTTCTCGTTGCCGGGAATGAGTGAGGACGCCAGCACCACGAGATCGTTCGCCTTGACGTTGATCTGGCGATGCTCGCCGCGAGCCATCCGGGACAGCGCCGACAACGGCTCGCCCTGCGAACCGGTGGAGATCAGCACCAACCGGTCGTCGGGAAGCGTTGCGGCAGTGTCGACATTGACCTCGAGGCCGTCGGGCACACGCAGGTAGCCGAGATCCTGAGCGATCTGCATGTTGCGGACCATCGACCGGCCGACGAATGCCACGCGGCGGTTGTACCGCTCGGCGACGTCGATGACCTGCTGAATGCGGTGCACGTGACTGGCGAACGACGCAACGATGACGCGCTGCTTCGCCTTGCCGATGACGGTGTCGAGTACTCCGCCGATCTCGCGTTCCGGCGTGACGAATCCGGGCACCTCGGCATTGGTGGAGTCGACCAGAAAGAGGTCGACACCCTCGTCGCCGAGCCGGGAGAAGCCGGCCAGGTCGGTCAGACGACCGTCGAGCGGCAGCTGATCGAGCTTGATGTCACCCGTGTGCAGCACCAGCCCGGCATCGGTCCTGATGGCGATTGCGAGCGCATCGGGAATGGAGTGGTTCACCGCGAAGTATTCGCAATCGAACGGGCCGTGCTGCGTGTGCTGGCCCTCGATGACCTCGACGAGGTTCGGCCGCAATCGGTGCTCACGACACTTGGCCGCGACGAGCGCGAGGGTGAACTTGGATCCGACGACGGGTAGGTCCGGACGCAGGCGCAGCAGGAACGGGACAGCACCGATGTGGTCCTCGTGACCGTGCGTCAGGACCACGGCCTCGACGTCGGCCATGCGATTCTCGATGTGCCGGAAGTCGGGCAGGATCAGGTCGACACCCGGCTGCTGATCCTCGGGAAAGAGCACGCCGCAGTCGATGATCAGCATTTTGCCCTGGTGCTCGAACACCGTCATGTTGCGACCGATTTCGCCGATGCCACCGAGTGCGACCACTCGCAGGCCCTTGAACGGGGCCTTCGGCGGTGTGCCGAGACGCTCGGTCGGATCGAATTCACGACGCTTGTCGGGACGCTGAGTGCGCGCCGAGTTCTGCACCATCGGCTTTCCCTGCCGAGCCCCTGCCGGTTGGCCCTGCTTCGGGGCCGGACGCTCGGAGGGGGGTCCGGCGTTTCGGGTTGCGCGTCCGCGCGATCTGTTCGGTCGTGTCATACAAGAACTCCTGCCGCCCGCAGCTCTGCTGCGAGCAATTCGATGTGGTCGATGCTCGGTGGCACCTGGGGAAGTCGTGGTTCGCCGACGTCGATTCCGATGAGGCGAAGGCCGGCCTTCGATGCGCTGACGCCGCCGAGGCGCGCGACCGAACGAATGACCGGGATGAGGCTGACGTTGATCGCCTGAGCACGCGCGATGTCGCCCATCATGAAGGCGGTGTGCAGCTCGCGGAGGCGAGCCGGAACGAGGTGGCCGATGACGCTGACGAAGCCGGTTGCTCCGACCGAGAGCCAGGGCAGGTTCAGTGGGTCGTCGCCGGAGTAGAACTGCAACCCGGTCGACGCGATCAGTTCGGCGCCGGCGTTCAGATCGCCCTTGGCGTCCTTGACCGCGAGGATCCGTGGATGCTCGGCGAGTCGACGCAACGTCTCGGTCTCGATGGGAACGACCGACCGCGGCGGAATGTCGTAGAGCATCACGGGCAGGTCGGTGGCGTTCGCGACCGCGGTGAAGTGCGCGTACAGACCGGCCTGCGGCGGGCGGGAGTAGTACGGGGTGACGACCAGAAGACCGTGTGCGCCTGCACGGGCGGCGTCACGGGCCAGCTCGACGCTGTGTGCGGTGTCGTTGCTGCCGGCTCCGGCGATGATGCGTGCCCGATGACCGACCGCGGCGATCACCGCGCGGAGCAGTTCGAGCTTCTCGTTCTCGGTGGTGGTCGGCGACTCGCCCGTTGTGCCGGCCAGAACCAGTCCGTCGTTGCCCTGCTCGACGAGATGATGTGCCAGCCGAACGCCCGCATCGATATCCAACTTGCCGTCCGCTGTGAACGGGGTCACCATCGCGGTGAGCACCGTACCGAACACAGGCGCAACGGAAGGAGCGGCGTCACCGTAGGTCATGGCAGCAGATTACCCGGTGCTTTGCCCACTCTCGCGCAGCGGGACTCCCCGCCGACAAGGTCCAGCCATACCCGGTCTACGCCGCAACCGAACCTCGTACTCAGACCTCGGTCACGAACGGGCTGCGGGCGACTTCCGTGCCGTCCGGCAGCGTCGAGATCTCGAAGTCGCCGAACACGTCGGGAGCCACTCCCACGAGCTTACGCAGACATTCGACGGCAACGCGTCGAATCTCCACGTCCGCATGCTCGGAGGCGCGCATCGACACGAAATGCCGCCATGCTCGGTAGTTTCCGCTCACCACCACGCGTGTCTCGGTCGCGTTCGGCAACACCGACCGAGCCGCCTGCCGCGCCTGTTTACCCCGCAGAGCGGCGTTGGTGACCGATTCCAGTTTCCCCTCCAGCGCACCGAGCAGTTCGGTGTAGGCCGCCCGACTCGCCTCGGTCGCAGACGCGAACAGCGCTTCCAGCTCGGGATCGCCTTCGACAGCCGGTGGAAGAACCACGTTGGCGTCGTGTTCGGGAACGAACCGCTGCGAGAGTTGCGAGTAGGAGAAGTGTCGGTGCCGAATGAGTTCGTGTGTGCACGATCGCGAGATTCCGGTGATGTAGAAGCTCACGCTCGCGTGCTCGAGAACCGACAGGTGTCCGACGTCGAGCAGATGACGCAGATACGACGCATTGGTCGCGGTCCGAGGATTGGGCTTGGACCAGCTCTGGTAGCAGGCACGACCGGCGAACTCGACCAATGCCTGCCCGCCGTCTGCGTCGGTTTCCCAGGGAATGTCGACGGGCGGAACGAACTCGGTTCGGGCGACCAGTTGCACTTTCAGCGCAACCGTCCGCGGCACAGCTCTACCTTCGTTTTCTGCTGACACCGCACAACCCTAAACGCGGCACCGATGCCCGGCGAACGATGGCGTCACCGTGCCGCCACATGACGTCACCAGGCGCGCTTGACCGACGTCAACTATGACGCCACACTGGCGTCATGGAACTGGACAAGTACACCGCGTCGCTACGCACGGATCTACTCGCGGCGGCCGCTCTGGGCGACGAGCACACTCGCCAGACGGCCGAAGCTCTCGGCAAGACGGCGGAGGCGTCGGCCAGATTGATGCTGCTCACGGCACTGTCGGACTTCGCGGCAGAGGTATCGAACGACCTGGATGGTCATACGGTCACCGTTCGCCTCGACGGTACGCAGGCGCACGCCGATGTTCGACGCGACGGCCCGCTGCCCGGTCTGCACGACGGCGATCCGGCAGAGCCCGTCACCGAGGACTACCCGACCATGGACGACGTGTCCGGTGAGGTCCGACGGGTGACGCTGCGATTGGTCGAGCAGATCAAGGAACGGGCCGAGGACGCCGCGAACAACAGCGGAGTGTCGCTCAATTCGTGGTTGTCGCAGGCAGTTCAGGGCGCACTGCGTGATCAGATGCGCAAGGACCGTGGCTGGAACAACTGATCGGCCTACTTCTTCTCGCGCCACTCCCGCTCGAAGGGCAACCGCCACGCGTGTGGGGCGATGAGCTGATGAATTGCGTTGGGCCCCCACGACCCCGGTGCGTACGACCGGACCGGGGGTGGATCGGCCAGCAGCGGTTCGGACACCTGCCACAGCCGCTCGATGCCCTCGGCCGTGGTGAACAGGGTGTGGTCGCCGTACATGGCGTCGAGGATCAGCCGTTCGTAGGCTTCGAGTACGTCTCCGACTCGTTCGGTTTCGTGAATCGCGAACTGCATGCTCAGTTTGTCGAGGTGCATACCGGGACCGGGCCGCTTGCCGTAGAACGACAGCGAGACCTTCGAGGCGTCCGCGAGGTCGAAGGTCAGGTGGTCGGGACCTTGCGCTCCCACACCCGAGCCGGCCGGGAACATGCTCTTCGGTGGTTCCCTGAAGGCGATCGAGATGATGCGCTGCCCTTCGGCGAGTCGCTTACCGCTGCGCAGATAGAAGGGCACACCGGCCCAGCGCCAATTGTCGATCTCACACTTGAGAGCCACGAAGGTGTCGGTATCGGAGTCGGGGGCTACACCCTCTTCTGATCGGTACCCCGAGTATTGTCCTCGCACAACGTTTTTCGGGTCCAGGGGCAGCATGGATCGGAAGACCTTGTTCTTCTCCTCGCTGATGGCGCGGGGTTCGAGCGCCGTCGGCGGTTCCATGGCCATGAATGCCAGCACCTGGAACAGGTGCGTGACCACCATGTCCTTGTACGCGCCGGTGGATTCGTAGAATCCGGCTCGGCCGTCCAGTGCGAGCTTCTCCGGAATGTCGATCTGGACGTGATCGATGAAGTTGCGGTTCCAGATCGGCTCGAACAACCCGTTGGCGAACCGGAAGGCCAGGATGTTCTGAGCGGGTTCCTTGCCGAGGAAGTGATCGATCCGGAAGACCTGATCCTCGTCGAACGTTTGGTGAACCCGAGCGTTCAGCGCGATCGCGCTCTCGAGGTCGGTGCCGAACGGCTTCTCCATGATGATTCGGGAGCGCTTCACCAGATCTGCCGATGCGAGCGTATCCACCACTGCCAGAGCAGCTCTCGGCGGAACAGACAGGTAGTGCAGCCGTTCGGCGCTTCCTCCGAGGTCGATCTCGGCCTCGGCCACGGCCTCCCCCAACGCCGCCGGTCCTGCCTGCTGCGACACGTAGGTCAGTCGCGAGGCGAAACGATTCCATTGCTCGTCGCCGACTTTGCGACTGGAGTGGGTGTTGATCGATTCGCGAGCGAGAGCGCGGAATTCGTCGGTCGACATCTCTTCGAGAGATGTGCCGACGACCCGGATGTTCGGCGCGAGATCGGACAGCGCCAGATGCATCATCCCGGACAGCAGTTTTCGCTTGGCCAGGTCTCCTGTCGCCCCGAACAGGACGACGACCTGGGGTGGGAGTTCGGGGGCGGTGTCTGTCCGGCGCGAAGTCACACTGGAAATAGTGACACCGATTCTGCCGACCTGCACTTCGGCAGAATCGACCCCCCGACCGACGTCATCGCAGTGCGGCGACGAGGTCTCCCCGGTCCCCCACCACCACGCGTTCGAGTTCGAGCCAATCCGCCATCTCCCGCAGCACGCCTCGTAGTCGAGGCGCAATGTCACCGGCGTTGCGGTCGCCTTCGACGTAGGCCGCGATCACGTGCAGTTCGGACTGCGCTCGCACTGCCTTGAGATCGACGCGAGCCACCAGATGCCCGTCGAGCAGAAAGGGAAACACGTAGTAGCCGTGGACTCGCTTGTGCTGTGGGGTGTATATCTCGATTCGGTAGTGGAAGTCGAACATTCGCTGTACCCGGGGCCGAAAGAAGATCATCGGATCGAACGGGCACAGCAGTGCGGCAGCGGTGGCCACTCGTGGTGTCCTGGCGTCGCGGTGCAGGTATGCCGGTGCGTTCCAGCCTCGGACGGTCACCTGTTCGAGTACGCCGTCCTCGACGAGATCGCCGATCGCCGCCTTGGCCTGCTTCTGCGAGAGCCGGTAGTAGTCCCTCAGATCCGGCTCGGTACCGATTCCCAATGCCCGAGAGGACTTTTCGATCAGTTGCCGCACCGCGTCCGGTTCGTCGACGCGCCTGTGCAGAACGTTCTCCGGGATCACCCGTTCGCTGAGCTCGTACCGGCGCACGAATCCCGTCCGTGTCGGCACGGTCACCACGCCGGCCGCGAACAGCTGTTCGCAGACGACCTTGACATCACTGCGATCCCACCAGGGACCTTTGCGACCGGGGGTGTCCAGTTCGAGGTGCTTCTCGATCTCACCCGCGCTGGCCGCACCGATGTCGCCGATCACCGCGAGGACGTCGTCGACGAGAGTCGGTTCGCGATCGAGGATGTGAGCAGCTCCGCCCCACCGCCCGTGTCGATACAGCTCCATTCGCCATCGCATCAGCGACCAGTCCTCCACGGGCAGCAATGCGGCCTCGTGGGCCCAGTACTCCACCATTCGACGAGGTCGACGCGCAGTGTCGGTCCATGCGGCGTCGTCGACGACAGTGCGATCGTAGGCACCGACGCGGCTGAACACCGGTGCGTAGTGCGCGCGCACCACCACCGACACGGAGTCGATCTGCAACAGTCCGGTGGTGTCGATGGCTGCGTGAACCGCGGCCTTGCTCGCCGGCCGAGTACGCGACCGCCTCGACGCCAGCCCTTGGGCGGCCAGGGCGGTACGACGCGCGGCGGCGGCACTCATCTCCTGCATCGGACCAGCCTGTCACGGCCCACCGACACGTCGACTCACGTGCTGAACAGGTTCGCCGCCTTGAGGATCAGTTCGTACAGTCCGTAGGCGAACGGCACGGCAACCCACGCCCATGCGACCGCCATCGTGACCTGCTTGCGTCCGCCGCTCATGCCTTCGCTCCTGTGGTCGTCGCGGCCTTCGCCGGATCGGCTTCGTGGTACTTCGATGCGACCGGCTTGATCGCCTCGTTGGCAAGGAAGCCGACCACGAGCAGACCGATCATCACGTAGAACGCCGGTAGGTATCGGCCGGTGGTTCCGGGTTCTCCGGCGTCGGCGATGGCGTTGACGATCAGCGGCCCCAGGACACCGGCCACCGACCACGCGGTGAGGAGTCGTCCGTGGATCGCGCCTACCTGATACGTACCGAAGAGGTCCTTGAGATAGGCCGGAACCGTGGCGAATCCCGCACCGTAGAACGAGAGAATGAGCAAGGCCGAGACCATGAACAGGATCTTGTTGGTGTTGGTGAACAACGCGATGTACAGGTACAGGAGAGCGCCGACACCGAGGTACATCCGGTAGATGTTCTTACGCCCCACCACGTCGGACACCGAAGACCAGACGAACCGTCCGATCATGTTGGTCAGGGAGAGGAACGCGACGAAACCGGCAGCCGCAGCGGCGAGAGATTCGGGCGAGGTCGCGTCGGGAAAGAAGTCCTGATAGATGCCCGATCCGCGCTCGAGAATGCCGATCCCGGCAGTGACGTTGAAGCACAGGACGACCCACAGCAGCCAGAACTGGGGAGTCTTCACTGCGTTCGCGGCCGAGACGTTGTGCGTCGAGATCATCGCCGAGGACGCGGGCGGGGTCCATCCGGCCGGGGTCCATCCCTCGGCCGGCACTCTGATCAGCACGACTCCCAGTGCCATGAACACCGCGTATCCGACGCCGAGCGTAAGGAACGTCTTGGCGATGGACCCGTCGGTGAAACCGCCGAAGTTCACCATCAACTGGCTGGTGAGGGGCGACGCGATGAGTGCGCCGCCGCCGAAGCCCATGATCGCGATACCGGTGGCCATGCCCGGCCGGTCCGGGAACCACTTCATCAAGGTCGAGACCGGTGAGATGTAGCCGATTCCGAGGCCGATACCGCCGACGAACCCGTAGCCGAAGATCACCAGCCAGAACTGTCCGAGGGCCATGCCGAGCGCGGACAGCAGCAGTCCCGAGACGAAGAAGACCAGGGAGACGGCCATCGCCCACCGCGGACCGTTCTTCTCGACGCGGGTTCCGAAGATCGCCGCGGACAGGCCGAGCATCACGATGGCGAGCTGAAACGGAATGGCAGTGACGGTGCCGCTGAGCCCGAGTGCGTCGGGCTGCGAGATGGCGTTCTTGAACACGCTCCAGGCGTAGGCGGATCCGATCGCGAGGTGAATGGACAGCGCGGCCGGGGGTATCAACCAGCGGCTCCACTCGGGTGTCGCGACGATGGCGGAGCGATCGAGAATGCGGAGGGTCATCGAAATCCCTTGAGATAGAAAGCGGTACAAGCGTGCAGTATCTCCTGCAGTCAAACACGTGTAGCGCCCTGCTCGCTCACAACTGCCAATAGTTTCTTCACCGAACTCACTTTTCTGGCCGCGTATCCTCGCGGCAGTGGATATCGAGCGGTGGCGCAGCAGATTGCCGGTGAGACGAGCCTCCGACGGTGAGGTGATCGGGTGGACCGTCGCCCACGACACGAGTGCACAGGACGAATACGACGACGGTTACACCGTCGATGCCGTCAATCCCGCCGGCATCACCGTTGCGCACGGCGTGCCGATCGAGACTGCGATCGCCCAGCTCGAGGATCGCGGTCTGGCATCGCTGTCGGCTCCACATTGGACCAAGGCACCCCTGCCACTCGAATCCGAGACCGATCTGAGTGCACCGCAGGAGGACTGGCCGTGGCGGCGGGTGCTGATGACGCAACTCGACGACAACCGAGTGTGGATCAGGCCCGCGTATCCGAGTTGGCCGGAGCGCCTGCTCGAGATCCCGCTGCCGATCCCGGCCGACGACATCCTGCGTCCGGACTCCCCCGAGAATTCCGATTGAGTCAGTAGCGTCCCAGAACGGACCTCATGGTGTCGGCAAGTTGGGTCAGCCCGGGTTCCTCGACGGGCAGGTGACCGCACCCGTCGAGCATGACGATCTCGGTGTCGGCCCGAATGCGTTCCAGGAAGCGGATACTGACCTCCGGTGGCGTCCACCGGTCGTCGGCGGGGTGGGTCAGCAGTATCGGCGGACCGTCGTAGTCCTCGGGTCGGGTGTGCGAGTAGCCGAAGAAGCTCGCGAGGAAGCCGATCGGAACACGCACTCCGCCGCCTCTGGGGTCACGTGCACACAGGCCGGACAGCTCCGCGTCCAGGCTCATGTTCGCCATGTCGGCCATCCATCTGACGGGTATGCGTGCTCGGCTCGCGACGGCGGCGAGCAGCCGAAGCAGCTGTGGTGCGGGCCCGCCGAGCACGTCGAATCTCGCCGCAGCACGGCGGGCGCCGGGATCGGCCGGGTCGAGCAGACAGGTGGCGATCACCCTGTCCACCAGCCCCGTTCGGTGCGCTACCTCGTACGCGAGCATGCCTCCCATGCTTGCGCCCAACAGGACGAGAGGACGGCCGTCGCGAGACTTCTCGGCAACCACGAGCTCGCACAGCAGATCGATCCAGTCGCGGTAGCGAACGGACGCGGGGTCCGAGACGACGGTATCTCCGTAGAGAGGCAGGTCGGGGCACATCACCTCGACGCCCTCTCGAACGGCGACAGCGGCGTACGGCCACAGCAGACCGGAGTAACCCCCGGCACCGTGCAGGGCCATGACACGGACCTTCGATTCGGGCCGCGCAGCGCGGGCGATGTGAACGCGCGTGTCGCGCCACATCCAGAACGTCGACTCGGGCTTCTCCCCCGGTACCGGCCGGTACTGCTCGGGCAGGAATCGGGCGTATCGGTCGACGTCCATGGACACACGGTATCCGTCAGACCGACAGCCCCGCTGCGACAGTTCCGCCGAGTTCGTAGCAGCGTTCACGTGCGGACTTGCCGCTCTCGGCGAGGTGCACGGTGCCGAAGACCTTCTCGAGGCCCCAACCCGTCGCGATCTTCTCGATGGCCCGTCCGGCGCCCACGGTGTCGTCGTTGCCGTGAACCCAAGCGGCGTAGGGCTTTCCGGCAACGGCACCGAGGCACGGGTAGTACACGGTGTCGAAGAAGTGTTTCAGAGCTCCGCTCATGTATCCGAAATTCGCCGGTGTTCCGAACAGAAACCCATCTGCGGCAAGCACATCGGGAACGGTAGCGCCGAGTGCAGGCACACTGCGCACGTCCACGCCGGTGATCTCGGGGTCGTGCGCGCCGCCGAGAACTGCCTCGAGCAGCTCACGAGTGAGCGGGCTCGGGGTGTGATGAACGACCAGAAGGGTGCGCGTCACCGGTGTCAGTTCTCTGCGCGTTCCAGTGCCACAGCACGTTTCATCGTCTCGCGGGCCCGCCCGCGGTCACCGGCGTAATCGTAGGCACGAGCCAGACGATAGGAGTTTCGCCAGTTGTCCGGATCCTTCTCCCATTCGGTCTTGACCTGTTGGAACAACTCGTCTGCGGCATCGCGTTCGATCCGTCCCGACGGCCTACGCGGAAGATCCGCGACGTCGAGTTCGAGGCCCTCCTCGTGGATGCGCGAGGCCAGCCTCTGGTGGTCGAAGCCGGCTTTGAGGGTGGCCCACACGATCCACAACCCGAGTATCGGCAGCAGCAGGACCCCGATCCCCAAGGAGATACTGGCCACGCCGCCGTTCTGGATCAGCGTCACACCGCGCTGGCCGAGCAGGAAGAAGTAGAAGCCGAGAATCAGCACCATCACCGTGATGATGGCGAGCACCTTCGTCGTTTTGTTCACCGTCGATCAGCTCACAGATCCAGCAGCGGATCGAGACCGACGGTCAACCCGGGTCGCCCGGCGATCTCGCGAACTCCGAGAAGGACTCCAGGCGCGAAGGACGTGCGATCGAGCGAGTCGTGCCGAATGCTCAGCGTCTCCCCCTGTGTGCCGAGCAGAACCTCTTGATGCGCAACGAGTCCCGCGAGCCGGATCGAGTGCACACGCACTCCGTCCACGTCGGCACCACGTGCGCCGTCGAGTTCGGTCGTCGTCGCGTCGGGGCTCGGTGGAGTGCCTGCGGCGGCGCGTGCCTCGGCAATCAGCGCGGCAGTGCGGTACGCCGTTCCCGACGGCGCATCGGCCTTGTTGGGGTGGTGCAGTTCGATCACCTCGACCGAGTCGAAGAACCGGGCGGCCTGCTGTGCGAACCGCATCGACAGCACCGCTCCGATGGCGAAGTTCGGCGCGATCAGCACACCCGTCTGCGGCGATCCCGCCAGCCATTCGCGAACCTGTTCGAGGCGCTGCTCATCGAATCCGGTGGTGCCGACCACTGCATGGATGCCCTGCTCGATCAGGAACTGCAGGTTGTCCATCACCACGTCGGGATGGGTGAAATCGACTACCACCTGGGCGTTCGCGTCGACGAAGTTCGCCAGCGGATCGCCCTGGTCGACGGTTGCCACGAGGTCGAGATCGTCGGCTGCCTCGACGGCGGCACAGATTGCCTGACCTACCTTGCCGCGTGACCCCAGTACCCCTACTCGAACAGGTGCCGTTGCACTCACGTCGTACCCACACTCGTTTCGTCGTCGTCTTGTCGCTTCTACCGACTTCAGAGCCTACTTCTCCACGGTCCGCCCCGGCCGCTACGGTCGTCCGGTGACTTCCAGCGTCCTGTTCGCCGACCGAGTCGATCTCGTCCGCGGTGGCCGATACCTGCTCAGCGATGCAACGCTGCGGGTCGAGGAAGGCGAGCACTGGGTATTGCTCGGCGCCAACGGCGCGGGCAAATCCACCCTGCTCAGCTTGCTCGGCGCGCTCGTCCATCCCACTCACGGTTCCGTGCACGTTCTGGGCCATCGCCTCGGGCGTGTGGACATGCGCGAGTTGCGGACGCACATCGGCCACGTCGATCCACGCCTGAGGGTCGAGGCTCCGCTGACGCTCTTCCAGGTCGTGTTGACCGGACTGACCAACACACCGGATCTGATTCCGAGATGGTCGGCCACCGAGGACCAGATTGCGCGCGCCCACCGGCTCGTCGAGTCGCTGGGGGTCGCCCACCGCGTGGACGCGTCGTGGCACACCCTCTCGCAGGGCGAGCGAGGACGGGCACTGATAGCCCGCGCACTACTGCCCGATCCGGCGCTGCTGCTGCTCGACGAGCCCGCCACCGGGCTCGATCTCGCTGCCCGCGAACAACTCCTGAGTGCACTCGACTCGCTGCGCGCCGAACACCCGACTTTGGCCAGCATTCTGGTGACTCATCACCTCGAGGAAATCCCGACCTCGACCACCCACGCCCTGCTCATCCGTGACGGAAGAGTGCAGACGCAGGGAGCCGTCGACGCGGTGCTGACCACCGACAACATCAGTGAGTGTTTCGACCATCCCATCGAGATCTCGAAGCAACGCGGCCGGTGGGTCGCCACGGCGGCCCACCGCTGATGCTCGGTCGAAGACAGCTGAAACTCAGTCGAAGACGATGACCTGACGGATCGCGTTACCGTCGGCCAATTCGTCCATGCCGCGGTTGATCTCGTCCAACGTGATTCTCGACGAGATCAGCTTCTCGACGGGAAGCCTTCCCTCACGCCACATCTGGGCGTAGGTCGGGATGTCGCGTGCCGGCACCGCCGAGCCGAGGTAGCTGCCGATGATCGTGCGCGCCTCCGCCACCAGGCCCAGCGGCGAGATGGATGATCGGGCGTCGGGTGCGGGGAGACCGACGGTGATGGTCTTGCCGCCGGGAGCCGTTGCAGCGACGGCAGTTTCGAAGGCTCGGGCGTTGCCGGCGGCCTCGATGACGATATCGGCCTTGATTCCCTTCTCGGCGAGCTCGGTCGGCGAATATACCTGCGTTGCACCCAGATCGGTTGCGGTGGAGAGCTTGTCCGGGACCCCGTCGACTCCGATCACCTCACCGGCACCCACCGAGACGGCCGTCAGAACAGCTGCCATGCCGACGCCGCCGAGGCCCACCACCATCACCGACTGCCCGGGCTTCGGAGTACCGGCGTTGAGCACCGCGCCGCCGCCGGTCAGTACCGCACAACCGAGGACTGCTGCGATGTCGGCCGGGATGTCGTCCTCGACCGGCACCACCGACTTTCGGCTGACCACCGCGTGTGTGGCGAATCCGGAGACTCCGAGGTGATGCTTGACCTCTTCCCCGTCACGGTGCAACTTGATGCCGCCGCCGAGCAGCGTCCCGGCATTGTTCGACGCACTGCCGGTGACGCAGGGCATCTGGCCGTCGGTGGCGCACCCGGCGCATTCGCCGCAGCGCGGGAGAAACGTCATGACGACACGGGTGCCGACCGCGATGTCGTCGACACCGGGGCCGACTTCCTCGACGCGGCCTGCGGCCTCGTGGCCGAGCAGCATCGGGACCGGACGAACTCGATTGCCGTCGACCACCGACAGATCCGAGTGGCACAGCCCCGCGGCTTCGATCCGGATCAGCAGTTCGCCGTCTCCGGGCGAGCCGAGCTCGAGGTCGGAGACGGTGATGGGATGCGAGTCCGCAAAGGGACGAGATCGGCCGATTTCTTCGAGTACTGCGCCGCGAATCTTCATCCCGCCAGACTATGCGGCTCCGCTGCAGTGGTGTGGAAAAGTGCCGTGGGGGGCACTCAACCGCACCACTGCGCGTAGCGCACTACAGCGGCAGACGCGGCCTGAGCAGGTGCGCAACCAGTGCCGTCCACCCGGTTTGGTGCGTGGCCCCGAGTCCCTCGCCGGTGTCCCCGTCGAAGTACTCGTTGAAACTGGGATGCCGGCTCCACAGTGGGTCGAGGCTGGATTCGATGCGCTCGCCGTCCGCGGGTCTCTTGCCGTCGACCGGTCGGAACAGTCCGGCGAGACCGTTGTCGATCAGATCGGCGGCGTCGGTGAGGGTGCGGTGGTTGCCCGAGCCGGTGGGGATCTCGATGGTGAACGAGTCGCCGTAGTACCGGCCGTAGGCGCGGAGCTTGTCGGCGAGCAGCACGTTCACCGGGAACCACACCGGGCCGCGCCAGTTGGAGTTGCCGCCGAACATGCCGGTGCGCGACTCCCCCGGCTCGTATTCGATGGACAGGCTACGGCCGTCGACGTCGAACGTGACCGGTTCTCGGTACGAGGCCGAGAGCGAACGAATCCCGAAGTGCGACAAGAACTCCTCGGAGTCGAACATGCGGGCCAGGATGCGCTTGAGCCGCTCGGGCTGGACGAGCGTCAGCAGCATGCGCACCTCGCCACCCTCACGCCGAGCCAGCAGCGGGCTGACCATCTCCGGCCGTCGACGCTGAATCCAACGCAGGCGGGCGGTGAGGTCCGGGCATTCCTCCTCGACCCACGGCGGGATCTCGGTCGCCCCGAGAATCGGAAGCAGACCCACCATCGACCGAACCCGCATCGGTACCGCATCGCCCTCGGGTTGCACGAGGACGTCGTAGAAGAAGCCGTCCTCCTCGTGCCACAGCGAAATGTGTTGAGAACCGAACGAATTGACCGCCTTCGCGATCGAGAGGAAGTGCGAGAAGAACTTGGTCGCGACGTCGTCCCAGGCGCTGTCGTGCCGCGCGAGTTCCAGTGCGATCTTGAACATCTGCTGGCAGTAGAACGCCATCCAACTCGTCGCGTCGGACTGCTCGAGCCGGAAGCCGGGAGGCAGCGGTGCCGATCGGTTGAACAATCCGATGTTGTCCATACCGAGGAATCCACCCTCGAAGATGTTCGAGCCCTCGGAGTCCTTGCGGTTGACCCACCAGGCGAAGTTGAGCAGCAGCTTGGTGAACACCCGCACCAGGAACTCGCGATCCCGGTAGCCGTCGATGCGGTAGACGTGCCATGCCGCCCATGCGTGCACGGGTGGGTTGACGTCACCGAACTCCCACTCGTACGCGGGCAGCTGGCCGTTGGGGTGCATGGCCCATTCCCGGCACATGAGCACCAACTGCTCCTTGGCGAAATCGGCGTCCACGTGCGCCAACGGAATCGCGTGAAAGGCCAGGTCCCAGGCCGCGAACCACGGGTACTCCCACTCGTCGGGCATCGAGATGACGTCGGCCAACGCCAGGTGACGCCAGTGCGCATTGCGCCCACCCGGGTTCTGCCTCGAGTCCGGTGCCGGAGCACCGACCTTGTCGCCCTCGATCCACTCCTCCACGTCGTATCGATAGAGCTGTTTGGTCCACAGCAAGCCCGCGTAGGCGCGCCGCGCCACGTGCCGGTCGACGTCGGTGAGGTCGGAGCCGATCACGGCGCCGTAGAACTCGTCGGCCTCGGCCTGGCGATCGACGTTGACGGCATCGAATCCGGCCCCGAACGTCTGCTCGTCCGGTCGGTTGGGCGACAACCGCAGTCGGACCGATTCCGTTGCACCGGAGGCGATGTCGTCGAAGCGGTACCAGAACGCAGCCTTCGTACCGGTCTGCTCGGGGTTGACCGCATCGAGCTCGCCGTCGACGACCCGGCGGCCGATGCCGTCCTTGGGGTACGCCGAGATGTTCTCCTGCCCCCACAGAGCCTCGGCATTGGTTTCGTTGTCGCAGAACAGAACTGCCGGCGTTCCCTCGGCACTGAGGTAGTAGCGACCGAGAAATCCGTGGTCGACGGCGATGGCTTCGAGTCCACCTGCCATCAGATCCGGTGGGGTCAGCTGGGCAAGTGTGCCGCCACGGTCGTCGCGTCCCCACGACCAGGTGTTGCGCAGCCACAGGTGCGGCAGTAGATCGACCGATGCCGCCTCGGGGCCGTGGTTGGTGATCGAGATGGTGATGCAGATGTCGTCGGGTGAGGCCTTGGCGTACGTGACCTGAACGTCGAAGAATCTGTTCTCGTCGAGGATGCCGGTGTCGGCCAGCTCGTATTCGCGGTCGTCACGTCCGCGTCGAGCATTCTCTTCCCGCAGGCGGGCGTACGGATACTCCGCGTGCGGATAGCGGTAGAGCCACTGCATCCAGCTGTGCGTCGGTGTTCCGTCGACGGCCCAGAAGTATTCCTTGACGTCCTCGCCGTGATTGCCCTCCTCGTTGGCGAGGCCGAACAAGCGTTCCTTGAGGATCGGGTCCTTTCGATTCCACAGTGCGAACGAGAAGTTCAGGAACCCGAAGCGGTCGCAGATTCCGCCGATACCGTCCTCGCCCCAGCGGTAGGCGCGCTTGTGCGCCTGATCGAACGGAAACGACGCCCAGGCATTGCCGTCCTCCGAGTAGTCCTCACGCACCGTGCCCCACTGGCGCCCCGCCAGGTACGGGCCCCACTGACGCCACGGTCCGCTGACCCCGGGCGATTCCGCCAACCGATGGTGTTCGACGGTCGACGGGATGGGAACGCTCACGGGATTGGTGGTCACGGCACACAGTCTGGTCGTTGCCGGTCATCGATGCACGCCGACGTTGGCCGCCAGATACCCGACGCGTCGTTGCACCGCGGCGATCTCGCGGATGCCGTCGGTGAGCAGACTCCGCTCCAGAGGTGACAGATCTGCCATGATCAGCACGTCACCGGGTCGGTGGCCGGCCGTGATCTGGTCGATCTGATGCGACAGTCGGAGCCGTTGCAGCAGCTCGAACACCTCGGACAGTGCAGCGACATCTCGTTCGGAGAGCATGCCGTTGCCCGACGCCGCCGCGAGCCGCGCGGGGGTCGAGGCCGATGCCATGCCGACCGACAGCCCACCCCACCGAGCGAGGTTGACGATGGGCGTCAGGGCATGGGCCTTGAGGTCGAACGTGCCGCCGCGCCGAGCCAACACGTCTCGAAGCGATCGCAGCCGAGCCCGTCCGGCGAGGGCGTCCCGCAGTTGCAACCGCAGGGCGTCGGGGTGATCGACCAGGAGTCGTCGGTAGGCCTCGGGCACCGTGTGCAATTCTTTCGGGCCCCACACCACTCTGCCGTCGATCATCAACGAGGACATGATGAGGCCGGAGTCTTCCGCCGGATTGCCACGTTCGCCGAACGGGTTGCTGAGCCAATGGGCAGCGGCCCTTTCCCATTGACCGGCCGAGCGCGCGAATCGGGGCGAGCTCGCGACCGCGCCGTTGGTGTCCGACGGCAATCCGGCACTGTCGAGGCTCACGTGCACACGGGCGGCCAAGTCCATCAACGCCTCGTCGCGGGTCCACGACACCGCGTTCGATGTCCCTCGCACATCGGGATCTGCGGTGGCATCCGCCCAGGTCAATGCACTGTCGACGTCCGAGGAGGGCATCGCTTCTCGACGCGCCACGCTGCCGAGAGTGATCCAGGCGAAGTGGTCACGCGGCACGTCCGGACGTGCGGTCCATTCGATCTCGACGGCCCGGCGAACGAGGCTGTCGACCACGACGGAGAGGATCGCGCTGACCGCCATCGCATCGGTTCCGCCTTTGAACAGATCCACCACCAGGCGGGGCACGAGCCTGCCTGCGTCGGCGAGTTCGGCGGAGGTCGACGCCGATGCCACAGCTCGCCGGACCACAAAACTGCGTCGGGTGGACGCGGCATGCAGATCCGAATCCTCGACGACGCCGAGTACCTCACCGCGGGTCGACACCACCGGCATGTGCCGCAGGCCTCGCTCGAGCATGTCCATCAGCACGGTGCCGGCCAACCGGTCCGCCGTGACGGTCTCGGCGGGCGACGTCATGACCCGCTCGATCGGCGTATCGACGCCGATACCGGCGGCCACCACACGAATTCGGAGGTCGCGGTCGGTGAAGATGCCGTGGCGCGATCCCCGCAGCGGAACCAGAACGTAGGAGCTGCCCTGCTCGGTCATGTGCCGGACCGCATCTCGGACCGTGGTTCCGACGGGCGTGAACACCGCAGGCGCAGAGACCAATTCACCGACGGTCCGACCGGCGCTGCCCTCCGCCGGTCCCCCACGGTACGCAGAAGAGGAGTTGACGGCATCGGCCAGAAACGCCAGACCGGCGGGCGTGGCGAACAACGGCCGAACCAGCGCACCGGGCAATTGCAGAACGACACTCGGTTCGGTTGCCCGCGCACAGAATTCGACGGTTCCACCCGAGAGCAGCGCCGAGAATCCGAATACCCCACCCGGACCTATCGTGTCGATGGGAACGTCGGTGCGTGAGGTGTCGTCCGGGTGCGTGATCACCACGCGCCCGGTACGCACCACCCACACGGTGTCGGCATCGGCCGAGGCGTCCATCTGTGGACGGTCCACAACCCATGCGCCACTGCCGTACTCGCGTTCGACGGCCGAGGCAGCCAGCTCGGCCAGGACTGCCGGTGGCGCGCCCTGAAACGGTGGATGCGCGCCGAGAAAATCGGCCAGCTCCGATCTATCCGCCACGGATCAGGTCGGCGCATTTCTCCGCCATGGTCATCACCGTGATGTTGGGATTGACGTACGGCAGCTTCGGCATCGCCGACGCGTCGACCACGCGCAGGTGCGCAATGCCCTTGACGCGCAGCTCCGGATCCAGCACGGCCATGGTGTCGTCCACCGATCCCATCCGCGCCGTGCCTGCCGGGTGATAGACCGTGTTGTGGGTCTTGTGCACGTAGTCCAGCAGGTCGTCGTCGGTGACAGCATCGGGTCCGGGAGCAAGCTCTCGTTCGATCCAGCCTGCGAGCGGACCGTCCGCGGCAATCCGACGAGCGAGCTTCAGACCGGCGAGCATCACCGCGTCGTCGTGGCCGTCGGGGTCGGTGAAGTAGCGAGGATCCACCTTTGCCCGATCGCGAAAATCCCTGCTGCGCAACCGAACAGTGCCCCGGGAGCGCCCCTGGGTGACGTTGGGCGTGAGACAGAAACCGTTGTCGGTGGTCGGGTACCCCCAGCGAAGGGTGTTCATGTCGAACGGCACGCTGCCGTAATGCATCATGACGTCCGGGTAGTTCAGCGAGTCGTCGGTCTGCGCGAACACTCCGATCTCCCACCATTGCGAGGACGTGGTGACCATGGGCTTGCTGGCCTCCCAGAACACCAGCCCTTCGACGTGGTCGTCGAGGTTCTCACCCACACCGGGCGAGTCGACTCGCACCGTGATTCCCATCTCGCGCAGCTGGGCCGCCGGTCCGATTCCGGAGAGCATCAACAGCTTCGGCGTATCGATGGCTCCGGCGGTCACGATCACCTCGCGCCGCGCGGACACCGTGTCGTATCCGGTGAGATCGGGACGTTGGTACCGCACTCCGGTCGCGGTCAGCGATTCGTCGATCAGGATCTCGCTGATCCAGCAGTCCGTGCGCACCTCGAGGTTCGGCCGCGTGCCGATGATCGGGTGCAGGTAGGCGTGCGAAGTCGACATGCGTGAGCCGTCTTCTCCCGCATTGATCTGAAACCAACCCGCACCGTTGAGAACAGGCGTTCCGCGGTTGAATGCGACCGTGGGCAGACCTACCCCGGCGGCCGATTCGAGCACTGCCGCACCGCACGGATCGTTCGGAGGCACGTCGCGAATCCGCACCGGGCCGTCGTGTCCACGACCGGTGTCGTTGTTCTCCACGCGCGCGACGAACGGCAGGATCTCCGACGCGCCCCATCCCGTAGCGCCCGCAGCCGCCCAATCGTCGAGGGTTTCCGCAGGCGGGTGAAAGGCGATGCAGGAGTTGTGCGAGGAGCAGCCACCGAGCACTTTCGCCCGCGCGTGCCGCATGAAGCTGTTGCCGCGCTCCTGCGGTTCGACGGGATAGTCCCAGTCGTAGCCGGAGTCGAGCAGATGCATCCACTCCACCAGTTCGAGAATTGCCTTGTCGCCGACGTCGGTCGGACCTGCTTCGACGAGGCAGACACTGACGGAGGGGTCCTCGCTCAGCCGCGCGGCGAGGACACACCCCGCCGTCCCGCCACCTGCGACGACGTAATCGAACTGGGTGTCTGTCACTGCACGCTCCTTCTAGTCGCCCGTGGAGGCATGTGATTTCAGAGTGCCGATGTGCTTGCGTCCCTTGACTGCGTACCACAGCAGGCCGACGCCCAGGATGCCGCCGATGTAGACGAACGCACCGAACGTGTTGTACCAGGGGGTTCCGTACACGGCCTCGCGCGGCCACGCGAGGTTGATCGCCATTCCTGCGCCCCACACCACTGCCGCGATGTTGACCGGAAGGCCCCACCTGCCCATCGTGAAGTACCCGCCGGGCTTCAGATCTGCCGGCGGCCACTCGCCCTTGACTCGTTTGACCAACAGCGGCCCGGTGACCATCAGATACGCGAGGTAGATCATGATGATCGCGATCGAGGTGAGGACCGTGAAGATCTGCGGCTGACCGATGTTGACGACGAGAATGACGATGGCCAGGACGCCGATGGTCACCGCGGGCACCACCGGGGTCTGGGTCTTCGGATTCACCTTGGCCAGACTCTCGCCGAAGGGCAACGCGTTGTCTCGCGCCATGGCGAACGTGAGCCGGATCGCCGCGGTGTGCACTGCGAGAGAGCAAACGAAGACCGCGATGACGATGCAGATGAGGAAGACGGTGCCCAGTGGGCCCCACATCACCGCTTCGACGATGGACTGCAGGCTGCCGTCCGGGCTGCCGAGCGACGGATCGTCGAGGTCCGGCGCGGCCATGACGGCGAACACCAGGATGGCTCCGCCGATGACGAACGACGCGAGGATGGCGCGGAAGATCGCTTTGGGGGCGGTGCGCCGAGGTTCGACGGTTTCCTCCCCGAGCGAGCTCGCGGTGTCGAATCCGTACATGACATAACCCGACGCCAGCGACGCGACCAGGAAGGCACCGAGGTAGCCGCCGCTCTCACCGGCACCGTAGCCGTTGGAGGAGAAGAACACCTCGGGCCCGCGAGTGATGTTGGCCGCGAGCAGAATTGCGATCAACACGGCCGCAATGAGTTCGATGAACACACCCGCGCTGTTGATCATCGCCATCAGTCGAACGCCCAGCGCGTTGATCGTGGTGGTGATGGCGATCAGAATCGCACCGAGCAACACTGCGTTGGCCGCGAAGTCGGTGGCACCCGAGCCGTCACCGATGATCTGGAACCCACTCCAGATGCGGGGCAGATTCAGCTGCAGAGCGAGGGCAACGGCGGCCAGTGTCACGATCGATGCCGTCAGCATCAACCAGCCCGCCGACCATCCGACGATCCTGCGTCCCAACAGCTTCGCCCAGTTGTACACCGATCCCGCCACCGGATACTTCGCGGCCAACTCCATGAAGCACAGGGCCACGCAGAGCTGACCGACGAAGACCGCAGGCCACGACCACAGGTACGCCGGCCCGGCGGTGCCGAAACCGAAGTAGAACAGCTGGAACGTGCCGGTGAGAATGGAGATGTAGCTGACGCCCGCGGCGAAGCTGGCGAATTTGCCGAGACTTCGATCGAGTGACTCCTTGTAGCCGAAGTCGTCCATTCCACTCGAATTGTCGTTCAGTAGTGCCATGCGCCTGGCCTTTCCGATCTCGTCGTCATCGGGTGCCGAACCACCCCGCCGCCGTGGGTGAGGTGTTGTGCCAAATATGCTTCGCCTCTTGATATTCGGACATTCCGGACGGCCCGAGCTCGCGGCCGTTGCCGGACTGCTTGAAGCCGCCCCATTCTGCGGCCGCGGTGTAGACGCCGAAGTCGTTGAGCCACACCGTGCCATGGCGAAGCCCACGTACCATTCTTTCGCCTCGCGCGGCGTCGGATGTCCGAACTCCCGCGGCGAGACCGTAATTAGTATCGTTGCCCAACAGGAGTGCTTCGGCCTCGGTATCGAAGCGCTCCACTGTGAGTATGGGCCCGAATGTCTCCTCCTGCACGATATTCATGGACCGATCGCAGTGGTCGAAAATCGTCGGTAGGAAATAGCTACCCTGGTCGAGAGCCGAATTGTCCGGTTTCGTTCCGCCGATGACCAGCGTTGCGCCCTCGTCGATCCCGCCCGCGACGAAGGCCTCGATCTTCTCGCGCTGCGCCTGCGATACCAGTGGCCCGGTCTCGCTCGCCGGGTCCATCCCCGGACCGATCACGATGGTCTTCGCGCGTTCGGCCACGGCTGCAACGAAGCGGTCGGCGACCGATTCCTCGATGATGAGTCGAGTGCCGGCCGAACACACCTGGCCCGAGTGCAGAAAGATTCCGGTCAGGACGTTGTCGACCGAGTCGGCGAATGCCTGATCGTCGGCCACCGCGTCGGCGAACACGATATGTGGATTCTTGCCACCGAGCTCGACGGCCACCTTGGTGACATTCTCGGCCGCCGCGGCCAAGATGTGCCTGCCGGTCGCCAATCCACCGGTGAACGAGATGAAGTCGACGTCGCGATTCCTGGTGAGCGCGTCCCCGAGAACCGCGCCGCTGCCCTGCAGCAGGTTGACCACACCGGCCGGTACTCCGGCTTCTTCCACCAGCTTGGTGAACGCGATGGTGCTGAGCGGAGTCACCTCGCTCGGCTTGAGCACCATCGTGCAGCCGGCCGCCAGCGCCGGGGCGATCTTCCACGAGATCTGCAGCAGCGGATAGTTCCACGGCGCGATCATGACGCAGACGCCGATCGGTTCGTGCACCACTCGGCTGATGATTTCGGGTCGGTCGACGTCGATCAGACGATCGGCCTCGACCACTGCGAGATCGGCGTAGAAGCGGAAGACCGACGTCACGTCGTCGATGTCGATTTCACTCTCGCCGAACGTCTTTCCGGTATCGAGAGTCTCGATACGAGCGAGCTCGGCCTTGTCTCTCTGGAGCAGATCTGCGATGCAATTCAACAGATTGCTGCGCTCACCCACCGTCACCGACCGCCACGGCCCGTCGTCGAACGCCGCCCGCGCCGAGGCCACCGCGCGCAGAGCATCGTCCGGAGTGGCCTCGTCCACGACGGCGACCGTGCTGCCGTCCGCGGGGTTCACGATGTCTCGGGTTCCGCCGTCACCGGATCCCTGCCACTGCCCGTCGACGAACAACGAGGGCCGCAGCGCGGTCGGGTCGAATCCTGCATCGGAGTCGGTCACCGAAACACCTTCTTCCGTATGGGGGTCGTGTCGTGTGTCTACGCTATGCCCTCAGCGCCCGGCGGTCCCGTCGATCCGTTCGTGAACCTCGTCGTCCCGCGGACCGATGCGCGAACATACCGTCCTCCCCGCTGAGAGGCATTGGCCTCCGCCCCTTTTCCTGCTGCGATTGTCGAACATGCGACGGCACTGTGTCGGACATGCAACAGCACAGTGCAGCGCAGCGCATTACGCTGGGATTCATGACTATCGAAGATGTGGGCGGCAGACGAACGGTGACGGCGGACGAGCTTCTTCTCCTGGTGGGTGATCACCTGCTCATAGAGGAGGGTGTCGCGACCGGGTTCATCGAGAGCGCGGGCCAGGTTGCCGAGAGCGTGGCGGTGACGGTGACCGACGGCGTCGACGGAACCACGACGACCGAAAGGGTGTTCCTTCCCGATGCCGAGGTGACCATCGAACCCGCCGATCGCGGACGCGCCCCTGTCACGATGTGAGGGCAGGACAATCCCTGCTCAGAAGTACATTCATGTAACTCGAACAACTCTGCTCACACCAGTCACACAGGCACCGAACTGAGCTAGGGTGGCGGAAACCCGTCACCGTTCGGAAGGACGTCAGCAGTGCGACAAGGCCGAGGACACCCGACCGTTCGCGTTGCCGTCGTGTCCTGTGCCGCTGCCCTCGCCGTCGGTTTCGGCTCGTTCACGGCAGTGGCCGATCCCGAGGCGTCGGCCCCGGCAACCGCCGCCGAGTCGGTCCGCTCGGCCGACGCAGATCAGTACAACGGCGCGCAGGACGCACTGGTGAAGGGGCGCTACGACGACGGTTTCGCTGCCCTCGACGCACTCGCACTCGCCGCCCCGGACGACGCCAACGTGGCAGCGCTGCAAACGTTCTATGCCAACGCGACCGCCGATACCGATGCGCTTGCGCAACACTCGGCTCGCCTGCACACGCTGTCTCCCGCCCTCGCCGATGCAGTCGACCGGGCCATCGCCGTCATCGACGAAGCCGCGACGGAGACAATCGACTTCGACCCGATCACCGACGGACCCCGCACCGCGATCGTGGTACTCGGTCTGGGCCTGAACGGCGACGGCAGCACGACCCAGGAGTTGGTGGAGCGTCTGCGCTCGGCCGTCGCCGCCGCGGAGCGCTCCCCCGAGTCCCCCATCATCGTCACCGGCGGAAATCCGCAGAGCGGCGTCACCGAGGCCGAGGCGATGCAGCGATGGCTCGTCGATGAAGGCATCGCGGCCGACCGCATTCACACCGAATCGACCGCGAATTCGACGGTGCAGAACGCACAGCGAGCTACCGCACTGGCCGCCGAGATCGGCGTCGACGATCTCGTGCTGGCGACGACCCCCAGTCATCTTCGACGAGCGATCTCCGACTTCGAGATCGCGGGCGGCGACGTGATCGGCGCTGCGACAGCAACTCCCGACGATCTTCCGGATCTGCCTGCACTCGCTCCGACGGCACGGTTGGGCATGACCGTCGATGCCACCAAGATCCTCGGGATCCCGCGCACCTACTGACGCGTCCACCCTCGCAGCACCGACTCCGTTCCGGCTTCGAACATCGCCCGACGGGTCTCGTCGTCGGAGTTCGTCGGCATCGCCAGTTCCAACGACACCAGACCGTGCACGATCGCCCAGAACGAGTGGCTGATCAACTCGACCGGCGCCCCGGCCATGATGCCGTCCGCAACGGCGCGTGCCACCGCCGCCCGGAGCGGGTCCATAGCCGCGGATGCGAGTTGCGCCTCGTCGGATACATCGATCGAACCGAGTACTCCGCCGAACATCACCGCGTACAGATGCGGATTGCGTAGCGCCCAGTCTCGGTACGCGATAGCCAATTCACGCAGATCGACCTCGGGATCGCCGGTGACCGGAACCCCGCGCTGAGCGTCCCCGAAACTCGAGAACGACGTGGCGAACAGTGCCACGAGCAGCTCGGCGCGACCACCGAACAGTGAGTAGATCGCGGTGGTCGAGGTGCTCTGCGCAGCCGCGAGTTTACGTAGCGACAACGAGTCGACGCCTTGCTGCGCAACGGTTTCCGCCGCGGCCTCGAGTAGCCGGGTCCGCAACTCGGCGTCGTGAATTCTTGGTCTCGCCACTTGCGAAACCTATCACAACGGTGTTTTATAACAGTGTCACACAACGCTTCGATCATCGAACGGACGGGAACACGTCATGCCAACCATCATCGACGGCCGCACCACGGTCGAATCCGAACGAGACACCGTCACGGTCTTCCTCATCGGAATGCGCATCAACAATCCCCTTGCCGTTCGCTCCTGGCTACCCGCGGTGCGGGCGATGCCGCGGATGCTCGGCCATCTCGAGCGGGATCCCGCATCCGGGATGCTCGGCTACCACTCGTGGTTGGGACGCACCACCATGCTGGTCAGCTATTGGCGCAACGCCGAGGACCTCACCCGGTTCGCCTCCGACCCCGACGCACCACATGCACCCGCCTGGCGCGCCTTCAATCGATCGGTAGCCGCGACCCGCCATGTCGGTGTGTGGCACGAAACCTATACCGCGACAGCACAGAACAGTGAGGCGATCTACGTCAACATGCCTGCGTTCGGACTCGCGGGAGCCATCGGTGGACTCCCGGTCGGTAGCGGCTCGCACACGTGGAAGCAGCGAATGAAGTCTCCGAACTGATTGCTCGACGGCTACAGGAAGTTCCCGGCACGCGCAGCCAGGTCGAGAACGGGCTGCGGGAAGACTCCGAGGGCCACGGTGACCACCACCGAGACCCCGATCGCGCACGACACCGACGCCGTCGGCCGCACGATCGTGGCGGTCCGCTCTCCCGGATCGGTGAAGAACATGAGCACGATCACCCGCACGTAGAAGAACGCTGCAATCGCGCTGCACACCACTCCGACCACGACCAGTGCCGCTCCCCCAGCGCCCGAGGCAGCGCTGAACACCGCGAACTTGCCGATGAATCCACTGGTGAGCGGAATGCCGGCGAACGAGAGCAGGAACAACCCGAACACTGCCGCCACCAGCGGTGACCGACGACCGATTCCGGCCCACCGTTCCAGATCGCTCACTTCACCGCGTTCATCGCGCGCCAACCCGATGATCGCGAACCCTCCGAGAGTGCTGAAGGCGTAGGCCAGCAGATAGAACATCGTGGCCGACACACCCGAATCACCCACCTCACCCGAAGCACCCAATGCCGTCACTCCGGTGAGGATGAACCCGGTGTGCGCGACGGACGAGTACGCCAGCATCCGTTTGACATCGGTCTGCGTCACCGCGACAACGGAACCCAGCACCATGGTCGCGATGGCCACGACCCACAGCATCGGCCGCCAACTCGATTCGAGACCGGGAAGCGCCACCCCGAAGATGCGAAGAATCGCACCGAACGCCGCGACCTTGGTCAACGTGGCCATCAGAGCTGTCACCGGAGTGGGGGCACCCTGGTAGACGTCGGGAATCCACGAATGGAACGGCACAGCACCGACCTTGAACAACAGACCCACCGCGAGCAGGGCGGTTCCGATCAGCGCGAGCGATCTGCCCTGACCGTCCACCGCGATGGCGTCGGCGATGCCGTCCAACCGAACGGTTCCGGCGTATCCGTACAGGAAGGCAACCCCGAACAGGAAGAACGCGGACGAGAACGCGCCCAGCAGAAAGTATTTGAGGGCAGCTTCCTGCGAGAGCAACCGACGTCGTCGGGCCAGTCCGCAGAGCAGATACAGCGGCAACGACAACACCTCCAGCGCCACGAACATCGTCAACAGATCCGTGGACGCCGGAAACAGCAACATGCCGCCGATCGCGAACATCGCCAGAGGAAACACCTCGGTCTGGGCGACGCCAGCGTCTATCGCCTCCTTCTCCGCCACGCTGCCCGGAGTGGTCGATGCCTGCGGCGTGAACGAATCGATGCGACGCTCGGCACCGGCCCCGGTGACTGCAACGGTGCGCTCCGCCAACAGCGCGATCGCCGGAATCGACACCAGCACAATGGTTCCCTGCAGAAACAGCGTCGGCCCGTCGATCGCAACCGCACCGGACATCGCCGACGCCTCGGTGCCTGCCAGACCCAGGATGGCCGCCAGCGCCGCCACCAGTCCCGCGAGAGCGAGACCCACATGCGTGATCCGACGGGCTCGCAGCGGCACGAACGCCTCGACGAGAACACCGAGAACTGCGACCGAGAACACGATCAGCATCGGTGCCAGCAGACCGTACTGCACCTCGGGTGTGGTCATCGCTGACCTCCTGAACTGTCGACGATCGTGGATTGCACTGCCGGAGTGATGACATCGAGCGCGGGTTTCGGATACACCCCGAGCACGATCAGCAACGCGATCAACGGCACCACCACGGCCAGCTCGCGGCGAACGAGATCGGGCACCGTCTCGTTGCCCTCCCGGACCGGCCCGGTCATGACGCGTTGGTAGAGCCACAGTATGTAGATCGCCGACAGCACGAGGGCTCCGGCGGCCACTATCGCGGCGACTCCGTATCGACCGAACGTGCCGATAAGCACGAGGAATTCGCTCACGAACGGGGCGAGGCCGGGTAACGAGAGTGTGGCGAGTCCCGAGATCAGGAACGTTCCGGCAAGCACCGGTGCCACCTTCTGCACACCGCCGTAGTCGGCGATCGCTCGTGATCCTCGACGCGACACGAGGAAGCCTGCGATCAAGAACAGTGCGGCCGTGGAGATTCCATGGTTGACCATGTACAGCGTGGCACCGGCCTGACTCTGACCGGTCATGGCGAAGATACCGAGGATGATGAATCCGAAGTGCGAAATCGAGGTGTAGGCAATCAGTCTCATCATGTCGGTCTGGCCGATCGCCAGTATCGCGCCGTAGACGATGCCGATGACTGCAAGTGTGATGATCCACGGCGCGAACGTCTGCGACGAGCCGGGAAAGAGTTCGAGACAGAACCGCAGCATCGCGAACGTGCCGACCTTGTCCACCACCGACATCATCAGCACCGCCGTGGCGGGTGTGGACTGCACTGCGGCGTCGGGTAACCACGAATGGAACGGCCACAACGGTGCTTTGATCGCGAACGCGAACATGAAGCCGAGGAACAGTGCGTTCAGAACCATCGGATCCACACCGAGTCCGCCCGATGCCGCCGCGTCGGCGATCGCGCGCAGATCGAATGTCCCGCCGTCGAAAGGCCCGTCGGGTCGCGCGGTCACCACGTACAGGCCGATGACGGCAGCCAACATGATCAGACCGCCGAACAGGTTGTACAACAGGAACTTCACCGCGGCGCGCGTTCGGTGCACTCCCCCGAAACCACCGATGAGGAAGTACATCGGAATCAGCATCGCCTCGAAGAAAATGTAGAACAACAACACGTCCAACGCGAGGAACGACACGAGCACCATCGACTCGACCACAAGGATCAACGCCATGTACGTGTGCGACACCCGACGGGAGCCGTAATTCGCGACGCGACTGCCGTCGTACCAGCCCGCGACGAGCAGCAAGGGCGTGAGAACGGTGGTGAGCAAAACCAGGACCAGGCCGATTCCATCGAGTCCGAGGGTGTACCGCGCACCGAAAGCCGCTATCCACGAATGGTCTTCGACGAACTGGTACCGATCACCACCGGAGTCGAACGACACTGCCAGGGCGACCGACACGACCAGTGTTCCAGCAGCGAAACCCACTGCGACACTGCGCGCGACGGTCGGGCGAGCGGCGGGTACCAGGGCGACGACGATCGCACCGAGCATCGGGAGCACCCACAGGACGGTCAACCAGGGAGTCGTCACAGAGCCACCACCATCAGTACCACGAGAACGGCTCCCGCGAACATCGCCAACGCATACGACCGCACATAGCCCGTCTGCAGCCGTCCGGACCGCGTCGATGCGCCACCGATCGAGCTCCCCACCCCGTCCACGACGGCGTCGATACCGTTGTCGGCGTGCACCAGTGCGCGCGTGAGTGTCTGTCCTGGCCGCATGAATGCCGCCTCGTTGACGGCATCTCCGTAGAGATCGGCACGTGCAGCTCGGGTCAGGGGCGAGACATCCTCGGGTGGTGTCGGCGGAACCTCGTTCGCGATGTACTTGCGGTACGCGATGCTCGCACCGACCAGCACGACCACCAGGACGGCGGCGGTGACCACCCAGGCCGGAATCGCGTGCTCCTCGAGTTCCGATCCCACCACCGGGTCCAGCCATGCCTCGAGGCGCCCACCCACCGCGAGGAAGGCTCCCGACGCCACCGAGCCGACGGCCAACACGATCATCGGGACGGTCATCGTCGCCGTCGCCTCGTGCGGATGTGCCTGCGCGGACCAGCGTTTCGGACCGAAGAACGTCAACAGCATCACCCGAGTCATGTAGAAGGCCGTCAGCCCTGCACCGAGCAATGTCACGCAGCCGAGAATCGGACCTGCCACTCCCTCGGCGGCGAATGCGACCTCGATGATCGGATCCTTGGCGAAGAAGCCGGAGAACGGCGGCAGTCCGATGATCGCGAGATAGCCGAGGCCGAACGTGACGAACGTGATCGGCATCGCGGCGCGGAGTCCACCGAACTGTCGCATGTCGGTCTCGTCGTTCATCGCGTGCATCACCGAGCCCGCGCCCAGGAACAAGCCCGCTTTGAAGAAGCCGTGCGAGATCAACAGCACGATGGCGTAGGCGTAACCGGAGGGGCCGAGCCCGGCCGCGAGCACCATGTACCCGATCTGACTCATAGTCGACGCCGCGAGCGCCTTCTTGATGTCGTCCTTCGCACAACCGATGACAGCACCGAACAGCAAGGTGACCGCCCCGACGGTGACGGTGGCCGCGCGGGCGGTGGGCGACGCCTCGAACACCGGTCCGGAGCGAACGATGAGATACACCCCGGCCGTGACCATCGTGGCCGCGTGAATCAATGCCGACACCGGTGTCGGGCCCTCCATGGCGTCCCCGAGCCACGATTGCAGCGGCACCTGCGCCGACTTTCCACACGCCGCCAACAGCAACATCAGCGCCATGGCGGTTGCCACCGATTCGCTCGCCTCGCCGATTCCGGCGAACACGTCGTCGTACTGGACGGAGCCGAAGTTCACGAACATGATCATCAGCGCAACGGCCAGGCCGATGTCACCGACTCGGTTGACCACGAACGCTTTTCGGGCAGCCGATGCAGCCGACGGCTTGTGCTGCCAGAAGCCGATCAGCAGATACGACGCCAGACCGACTCCCTCCCACCCCAGGTAGAGGCCCAGGAAGTTGTCGGCCAGAACAAGCAGCAGCATGGCGGCGAGAAACAGGTTGAGGTACGCGAAGAAGCGCCGCCGCTCGGCGTCGTGGCTCATGTAGCCGATGGAGTAGACGTGTATGAGCGACCCGACTCCGGTGATCAGCAGGACGAAACAGATCGACAGTTGATCTGCGCGCAAGCCGAAGTCGACCTGCAGTTCGTCGACCGGAACCCACCGAAACAGGGTCTGGGTGAGCGTCCTGTTCGACTCGTCACGCCCGAGCATCGAGGCGAACACCACCGCGGCCACCACGAACGACGACACCGCTGCCGCCGTCGCGACCAGATGCCCCCAGGAGTTGCAGCGCCGGCCACCGAGCAACAGGAACGCCGCACCGAACGCCGGCAGAGCCGGAAGAAGCCACAGGATCGACATCGTTGTTCCCCCGTCAGTTCTTCATCAGTGAATTCTCGTCCATGGAGATAGAACGACGAGAACGGAAGATGGCCATGATGATGGCCAGGCCCACCACCACCTCGGCAGCGGCGACCACCATGGTGAAGAACGCGAACAACTGCCCGTCGAGATTGCCGTGCATTCGGGAGAACGTCACGAACGCGAGATTGACTGCGTTGAGCATCAATTCGATGCACATGAACACGATGATGGCGTTGCGCCTGACGATGACGCCTGCCGCGCCGATCGTGAAGAGCAGAACGGACAGGTAGAGATAGTTCTCCGGATTCATCGCTCGTCACGCTCGATCCGAGGATCCGCGAACATGGCATTGACGGAGGACTCGGATTCGGTTCCGTCGGGCAACAGAGCGCGGCGATCCACCCCGTTGTGGCGGGCGTACACCCCCGGACTCGGCAACGGTGTCACCCTCGAACCATCGCGGAATCGATCCCGGGCCATTTCTCGCTGCCCCTTGACCGGTCCCAGAGCTTCCCGGTGCGCCAGAATCATCGCCCCGATGGTGGCAGTGATCAGCAGTGCCCCGGTCAACTCGAACGCCCACACGTACTCGACGAAGATCAGCTCGGCCAGGCCCTCGACGTTTCCGGTGGAGTTGACGGCGTCGAGACCGGCGAAGTCGAGCCGACCGTTCCGGACCGAATCGCGCAGCAGCACCCCGATGATCAACAGCCCGAAACCGATTCCGATGACGACGGCCGCGATGCGGTGCCCGCGCAGGGTTTCGGTCAGCGACTCCGAGGTGTCGACTCCGACGAGCATCAGCACGAACAGGAACAGCATCATGACCGCGCCGGTGTAGACGACGATCTGCACGACACCCAGGAACAACGCCCCCTGCGCCATGTAGAAGGTCGCCATCACCACCATCGTTGCAGCGAGGAACAATGCCGAGTAGACCGCTTTGGTGCTCATCACCACGCCGAGCGCACCGATGACGGCTACGACGCCGAGGGTCCAGAACTGCACTGCCTCACCGGTGGACGTGGCCTCGAGGGCGAGCTGAGCGATGGCAGTCATCGAACCGGACCGCCCTCGGTTTCGGTTGTTTTCTCATCGCCGGTGACGATGCCGCGGTAGTAGTCCTCCGCCGAACGGCCCGGAGCCATCGCGTGCGGCGGGGCCACCATGTCCGGCTCCAGCGGAGCCAGCAGGGAGTCCTTCTCGTAGATCAGATCGGCTCGGTTGTCACCGGCGAGTTCGTACTCGTTGGTCATCGTGAGAGCCCTGGTCGGGCAGGCCTCCACACACAATCCACACCCGATGCACCGCAGGTAATTGATTTGATAGACCCCGCCGTAGCGCTCACCCGGAGAGAACCTCTCGGTCTCGGTGTTGTCGGCTCCTTCGACATAGATGGCGTCGGCCGGGCAGGCCCACGCGCACAGTTCGCAACCGATGCACTTCTCGAGACCGTCGGCGTACCGATTGAGTTGATGACGACCGTGGTAGCGAACCTCCGTCGGCTTCTTCTCCTCCGGATACAACTCCGTCTCGGCCTTCTTGAACATCGTCGCGAAGGTGACTCCGAAACCGGCTATGGGACCGAGAAATTCAGGCATCGGCGTTCTCCTTCGGTGACCTGGCGGCGGATGAGCGCACTCCGGCGTGCCGGCTCGAGAAGTTCGAGCCCTGGGTGGGAATGGGAGGTATCGGGAATCCGCCTGCCACAGCGTCGAACTCGGCAACGGGCACGCCAGGCGGCACGTTCCGCTCCCGTGCACGCCTGCGCACCATCAGCAGCAGTGAACCCAGGACGGCCACCGCGAAGATCATCGACACGACGAACGTGACCAGCGGTACGTCGTAACGATCGGCCCCGAGTACCCGCACCGTCGCGATCACCATCACCCAGATCAGGGCAACAGGAATGAGAATCTTCCAGCCGAAGCTCATGAACTGGTCGTAGCGCAGCCTCGGCAGCGTCGAACGCAGCCAGATGAACACGAACAGGAACACCCAGACCTTGAGGGTGAACCACAGCACCGGCCACCACCCCGAATTGGCACCGCTCCACAGACTCAACGGAATCGGAGCCTGCCAGCCGCCGAGGAACAGCGTGGTCGCGAGCGCCGAGACGGTGACCATGTTGATGTACTCGGCGAGCATGAACATGGCGAAACGCAGAGACGAGTACTCGGTGTGGAATCCGCCCACCAACTCACCCTCCGCCTCGGGCAGATCGAACGGAGCGCGGTTGGTCTCGCCGACCATCGCCGTCACGTACACCAGGAACGACGGCAGAAGCAGGAAGATGTACCAGGTGTTCTGTTGCGCAGCAACGATTCCGGAAGTCGACATGGTCCCGGCGTACAGGAAGACCGCCGCGAACGACAGGCCCATCGCGACCTCGTAGGAAATCACCTGCGCCGTCGAACGCAGCGCACCGAGCAGCGGATACGTCGAACCCGACGCCCACCCCGCCAACACGATCCCGTACACACCCACCGACGTGACCGCGAGAATGTACAGAACACCCACCGGCAGGTCGGTCATCTGCAGCGGCGTCGTAGTACCGAACACCGACACCTCGGGACCGAACGGAATCACCGCGAAGGCCATGAACGCAGGAACCACGGAAATGATCGGAGCCAGAACGTAGATCGGCTTGTCGACGCCGGTCGGAGTGATTCCCTCCTTCAGCGCCAGCTTGATCCCGTCCATCAGCGACTGCAACAGCCCCCACGGGCCCACCCGGTTGGGCCCCACCCGCATCTGCATCCACGCCATGATCTTGCGTTCGGCGTAGATCGCAACCAGCGGCGTCAACACCAGGAAGACGAAGACCGCCAGGGCTTTACCGACAACCAACCACCACGGGTCGTTGCCGAACATCGACAGATCGGTCGGCGCGGCCACGTTCATGACTGCCCACCTTGGGGTCGTTCCGCAGGCTCCACTCCCCCACCTCGGGGTCGTTCCGCAGAACCATGCCGAATACTCACCACTGCGCCCGACTGCACCCCCAGCGAGCGATACACCGTCGAACCGGTCGAGTTCATCGGTATCCACACCACGGTGTCGGGCAGATCGGTGATCGTCAGCGGCAACGTGATCGAGCCACGGTCCGTCGCAACACTCACCAGATCGCCGGTCTCCGCTCCCATAGCCGAGGCCGTAGCCGCCGACAACCGAACCGTGGGTGTGCGACCGGTCGCGGCGAGATTGTCCTCCCCGTCCTGCATTCGTCCCGCATCGATGAGCATCCGCCACGTGGACAGAATCGCCTGTCCCGGACCGAGGGTCGGAACGTCCGCGCGGGGTGCCACCCGGGCCACCGCGGTGCGCGGGCCGTTCCACACACCGAGGCGAGCCAACTCGGCGCGTACCGCTGCCGCGTCGGGCACGGCCAGTTCGACGCCCATCTGCGCGGCGATGGCGTCGAGGATGCGTTGATCCGGCATCACCGCGCCTGCACCGAGTGCAGTGTCGAACGTACGGGGTCGGCCTTCCCAGTCGACGAAAGTTCCCGACTTGTCGACCACCGGTGCCACTGGGAACACCACGTCGGCCCGCTCGGTGACCGCGCTGTGGCGCAGTTCGAGGCTCACCACGAACGCCGATCGGTCCAGCGCGTCGAGTGCCTCCCGGGGGTCCGGCAGATCGTCGAGATCGATTCCCGCCATGACCAGAGCGCGATCCGGTCCTGTGTCGGCCAGGATCGCCGCCGTGTCGCGGCCCACCTCCGCCGGCAACTCGGGCACTCCCCACACCGCGGCCACCTCGGCGCGCGCAGTCGCATCGGCAACAGGACGCCCGCCGGGCAGAACGTTCGGCAGCGCCCCTGCGTCGAGCGCGCCGCGTTCGCCGGCGCGTCGAGGAATCCAGGCCAGGCTCGCGCCGGTGTCGTCCGCCAGTTTCGATGCCGCCGCCAGACCGCCGGGAACGCAGCCGAGCCGCTCGCCCACGAGGACGATCGCACCGGGCTCCCGGAGGAGGTGTGCAATCGATTCGGTGCCGCGATCGCCGATGTGCAACGCATCGAGCCAGCCCGGCTCCTCGCCGGGAATCGACTGCAGCAGGACGCCGTCCAGCTTCCGTAGGCCCCGGGTGGAGAACGGCGCGATCGATGCCACCACCACTGCGCTCGCGCGGTGCGCCTTACGCAGCCTCAGGAACACCAGGGGTGACTCTTCCTCGGGCTCGAAGCCGACCAGCAGCACCACGGGGGCGTTCTCGAGATCGGAGTAGGTGACCCCCAACCCGGTCGCCGCGATACGACCGGCCAGGAAACTCGCTTCCTCGGCGCTGTGATCCCGATTGCGGAAGTCGATGTCGTTGGTGTGCAGCACTGTTCGGGCGAACTTGGCATAGGCGTAGGAGTCTTCGAGAGTCGATCGTCCGCCCACGAGCACCGCGGCACGTCCGACCGACCCGGCCAATCCCGTTGCCGCAGCCGCCAATGCAGCCGACCACGACGTTTCGATCAACTCCCCGGATTCGTCGCGGATCATCGGCGAGGTGATGCGGTCGGGTTCGGTGGCGTACTTGAATGCCCACCGGCCCTTGTCGCAGTTCCATTCCTCGTTGACCTGGGGATCGTCACCGGCCAGCCGTCGCAGGACCTTGCCGCGTCGATGGTCCGTGCGTTGAGCACAGCCCCCTGCGCAGTGCTCGCACACGCTCGGCGACGAGGTGAGGTCGTACGGGCGCGCCCGGAACCGATACTCGGTGTTGGTCAGCGCACCCACCGGACAGATCTGCACGGTGTTGCCCGAGAAGTAGGAGTCGAACGGCTCGTCGCCGAAGATCCCCACCTGTTGAATCGCACCACGTTCGAGTAGCTCGATGGACGGATCGCCGGCCACTTGAGCTGCGAAGCGAGTGCATCGCGCACACAGGACGCACCGTTCGCGGTCCAGCAACACCTCGGCCGACAGCGGAATCGGCTTGGGGTACGTGCGTTTGGTCTCGACGAACCTGGACTCGGCCCGGCCCGCAGCCATCGCCTGGTTCTGCAGCGGACACTCACCGCCCTTGTCACACACCGGGCAATCGAGCGGATGGTTGATCAGCAGCAGCTCCATGACGCCCCGTTGCGCCTTCTCCGCCGACTCCGATGTCACTTGGGTGCGCACGATCATGCCCTCGGCCACTGTCGTGGTGCAGGACGCCAACGGTTTGCGCTGCCCTTCGACGTCGACCAGGCATTGCCGGCACGCCCCCACCGGATCGAGCAGCGGGTGATCGCAGAAGCGCGGAATCTGCACGCCCATCAGCTCGGCGGCGCGAATCACCAACGTGCCCTCGGGAACACTGATCTCGTGGTCGTCGATGGTCAGTGTCACCATTTCGACCGGAGTGACCGATTGCTCCGTCTGTGCCGTCATGACGTCAGCTCCTCTGCCATCAGGGTCGATCGGTGTGGATCGAAAGGGCATGCCTGTTCGGTGACGTGTCGGATGTATTCGTCGCGGAAGAACTTCAGCGAGGACACGATCGGGCTTGCGGCTCCGTCTCCCAACGCGCAGAACGATTTTCCGGCGATTCCGTCCGCGATGTCGAGCAGTGTCGTGAGGTCGGCTTCGGTACCGGTTCCGCCGTCGAGGCGGCGCAGTATCTGCACCAGCCAGTAGGTTCCTTCTCGGCACGGCGTGCATTTGCCGCAGGATTCGTGTGCGTAGAACTCCGTCCATCGCAACACTGCTCGCACGACGCAGGTCGTGTCGTCGAAGATCTGCAAGGCCTTGGTACCCAACATCGATCCGGCGGCACCGACGCCCTCGTAGTCGAGCGGCACGTCCAGGTGTTCGCCGGTGAACATCGGTGTCGACGATCCTCCCGGTGTCCAGAACTTGAGCTCGTGACCGGGCCGGATACCGCCCGCGTAGTCCAGCAGTTCCCGCAGAGTGATGCCCAGCGGGGCCTCGTACTGGCCGGGCCGACACACGTGGCCGGAGATCGAGTACAGGGTGAACCCGGGTGACTTCTCGCTTCCCATCGATCGGAACCATTCGATGCCCTTGCGCAGGATCACCGGGACGCTGGCGATGGATTCGACGTTGTTGACCACCGTCGGCCGCGCGTACAGGCCCGCCACCGCGGGGAACGGTGGACGCAGTCGGGGTTGACCTCGTCGCCCCTCGAGCGAGTCGAGCAGCGCCGTCTCCTCGCCGCAGATGTAGGCCCCGGCCCCGGCATGGATCACCAGCTGGAGGTCGAACCCCGATCCGAGGAGGTTCTTGCCCAGGTAGCCGGCGGCGTAGGCCTCGGCAACTGCGGCCTGCAGTCTGCGCAGCACCGGTACCACTTCGCCGCGAAGGTAGACGAATGCGTGCGATGCACGTATTGCGTAGGCCGCGATGATGATTCCTTCGATCAACGTGTGCGGGCTCGCCATCATCAAGGGCATGTCCTTGCAGGTGCCCGGCTCCGACTCGTCGGCGTTGACCACCAGATAGTGAGCTTTCCCGTCACCCTGTGGAATGAAGCTCCACTTCGTTCCGGTGGGGAATCCCGCCCCGCCACGGCCGCGCAGGCCGGAGTCCTTGACGAACGCGATGAGATCGTCGGGGTCCATGGCGAGGGCCTTCTCGAGCCCCCGATAGCCGTCGTGACTGCGGTAGGTGTCGAGTGTCCACGAGTCCTTCTCGCCCCAGAACTCGCTCAGCACCGGCGTGAGGGCCATGTCATTTCCCCTTCGTCGGTGGATCGGTTTCGGTGGTGTTCGGCTGCGGTGGAACGGTCGCCGAAGGAGCCGGAGCCGGTTTCTCGCGCACCGTTTCCGCCACTGCTTCGGCACCGAGATCGGGATGACCGTCCGAAGAGCCGGTGACGGCCCGGGGAGCTGTCATCGAGTGCTCACGGGCGTACCGCAGACCGGCGAGACTGGCTTCGCCTGCGCTGCCGGAGGATTCGAGTGCACCCGGCCGATCGTCGGCGAACCCGGCCAGAATCCGCTCGGTCTCGCGGAACGTGCACAGCGGAGCGCCGCGGGTCGGGGTCACCTGCGCACCGGATCGAAGCGCGTCGACCAGTTCCCGCGCCGATGCCGGAGTTCTGTTGTCGAAGAACTCCCAGTTGACCATCATCACCGGCGCGAAGTCGCAGGCGGCGTTGCACTCGATGTGCTCGAGGGTGATGGCACCGTCGGCGGTGGTCTCGCCGTGGTCGATATCGAGGTGATCCCGCAGCGCGTCCATGATGGCGTCGCCGCCCATGACGGCGCACAGGGTGTTGGTGCACACTCCGACGCGATAGTTTCCGGTGGGCTCGCGGCGGTACATCGAGTAGAAGGTCGCGACCGCGGTGACCTCTGCTCCGGTGAGATCGAGTACGTCCGAACAGAATTCGATTCCGGCCGGCGTGAGATATCCGTCCTCGGATTGCACCAGGTGCAGCAGCGGTAGCAACGCCGATCGGGCCTGAGGATAACGACTCAGGATGATCTCGGCGTCGGCGCGCAGGCGGGCACGCACGTCGGCGGGATAGGACGCACGGGCGTCGGGGCCGACCAGCTGTACTGCTTCCTCGGGGCGAGCTCCGAGTTGGACGAGCACCGGCTCCGAGCGTGGCGTGGTCATCGGTCCACCCCGCCCATCACCGGATCGATACTGGCAACGGCAGCGATGACATCGGAGATCATGCCGCCCTCGCACATCGCGGCAACCGCCTGCAGGTTGGTGAACGAGGGGTCTCTGAAATGCACTCGGTACGGCCGAGTTCCACCGTCACTGACGATGTGCACACCCAGTTCGCCTCGCGGCGATTCCACCGTGGACAGCACTTGGCCCGCCGGCACACGCATGCCCTCGGTCACCAATTTGAAGTGGTGGATCAACGACTCCATCGAGGTGTCCATGATGGTGCGCACGTGGTCCTGAGAATTGCCGAGACCATCGGGTCCGGAGACGAGTTCGGCCGGCCAGGCGATCTTCTTGTCGTCGATGACCACCGGTCCGGGCCGAAGACGATCGAGAGTCTGCTCGACGATCTTGAGCGATTCCTTCATCTCTTCGACGCGAATCAGATAGCGCCCGTAGCAGTCGCATCCGGTGTCGGTGACGACATCGAACTCGTAGTTCTCGTACCCGCAGTAGGGGTCGGACCGGCGCAGATCGTAGGGCAGTCCGGTCGATCGGAGCACCGGCCCGGTGACGCCGAGGGCCATGCATCCGGTGAGGTCCAGGTAGCCGACGTTCTCGGTTCTGGCCTTCCAGATCGGGTTGTCGTTGAGCATGAGTTCGAGATCGCGTAGCCGTCCGGGAAGAACCCGCAGCAACTCGCGAACCTTGTCGATCGCATCGGCGGGCAGGTCCTGAGACAAGCCGCCGGGACGGATGTAGGCGTGGTTCATTCGAAGTCCGGTGATGGCCTCGAAGACGTCGAGAATCAGCTCGCGCTCCCGGAAGCCGAACAGCATCGCCGTCACGGCACCCAATTCCATTCCACCCGTGGCCAATGCCACGAGGTGCGACGAGATCCGATTGAGCTCCATCAGCATCACCCGGATCACCGTCGCTCGCTCGGGAATGTCGTCGGTGATGTCGAGCAGCTTCTCCACCCCGAGGCAGTACGCGGTCTCGTTGAAGAAGGGCGAGAGATAGTCCATCCGAGTGACGAACGTGACGCCCTGAGTCCAGTTGCGATACTCGAGATTCTTCTCGATACCGGTGTGCAGGTAACCGATTCCACACCGGGCCTCGGTCACGGTCTCGCCTTCGATCTCGAGAATCAACCGCAGCACACCATGGGTCGACGGGTGCTGCGGACCCATGTTGACCACGATGCGTTCCGTGGTCGACCCGCGCGCAAGTTCGACCACGTCGTCCCAGTCCTGGCCCGACACTGCATAGATTGTTTCGTCCGTTGCGCTCATCAGTTGTACGACCTGCGCTCGTTGGGAGGCGCGACCCGAGCGCCCTTGTACTCGATGGGAATACCGCCCAGGGGATAGTCCTTGCGTTGCGGGTGCCCGACCCAGTCGTCCGGCATCTCGATCCGCGTCAGCGCGGGATGACCGTCGAACACGATGCCGAAGAAGTCGTAGACCTCGCGTTCGTGCCAATCGTTGGTCGGATAGACCGCGCAGAGCGACGGTGTGTGCGGATCCGCATCGGGTACAGCGACTTCGAGTCGCAGGCGGCGTCCGTGGGTGATGGACACCAGATGGTAGACCGCGCGCAGTTCCCGGCCGACCTGATCCGGGTAGTGCACACCCGATGCCCCCGTGCACAATTCGAATCTCAGTTCCTCGTCGTCACGGAGAGCGCGGGCGACGGCGGGCACGTGTTCTCGCGAGAGATGCAGCGTCAGTTCGTCGCGAAAGATCACGGCACGCTCGACGGCGTCCTCGAAGGGTACGGCCGCGTCACCGGTGTCGAGGACCGCGGCCAATCGATCGACCACGGCGTCGAAGTAGCTGCCGTAGGGCCGGACAGCCGTGTCCACCGATGCCACCGGCGGCTGCAACCGGCCGTAGCCGGAGGTGTCACCGCTCCCCCGGACGCCGAACATCCCGCGGGGCCCGTCCGCCGTCATCGCAGCAGCCCCTTCAGATCGATGGTCGGGGTGGACGCCAACGCCGCAGCCTCGGCGGCCGCGCGCACCTGCTCGCGATTGACACCCAGCGGCATCTGCTGAATCTTTTTGTGCAGCTCCAAGATTGCGTTGAGCAGCATCTCGGGTCGGGGCGGACAACCGGGTAGGTAAATGTCGACGGGAACGATGTGGTCGACACCCTGCACCACCGCATAGTTGTTGAACATTCCGCCCGAGGACGCGCAGACGCCCATGGCCAAAACCCATTTCGGTTCCGCCATCTGGTCGTACACCTGCCGCAGCACAGGTGCCATCTTTTGGCTGACGCGGCCGGCCACGATCATCAGGTCCGCTTGGCGCGGAGACGCACGGAACGCTTCCATGCCGAATCGTGCGAGATCGAACCGACCGGAGGTGGTAGCCATCATCTCGATCGCGCAGCACGCGAGACCGAAGGTCGCGGGCCACAACGAGCCCTTACGGGCATATCCGGCCAACCCCTCTACGGTGGTCAGCAGAAATCCGCTGGGTAGCTTCTCTTCGAGTCCCATCGATCACACTCTTTCCGCATCCGTTCGAGGTGAGAACCGTGCATCGTGCCGTCGCCGATCAGTGGTTGGACGTCAGTCCCATCCGAGTCCGCCTCGCCGCCACTCGTAGACGTAGGCCACCGACACGTTGACGACGAACAGTGCCATGGCAACCAGTCCGAACGCGCCCAGCACATCGAGATGGACGGCCCACGGATACAGGAAGACGATCTCGATGTCGAAGATGATGAACAGCATCGCGGTCAGGTAGAACTTCACCGGAAATCGTTGTCCCGTCGGCGCATGCATCGTGGGCTCGATGCCGCACTCGTACGCGTCGAACTTCGCTCGGTTGTACCGCGCGGGTCCCACCATGGTGCCGACCATCACCGAGAACACCGCGAACACGACCGCAATGGCACCGAGAACGAGGATCGGAACGTAGGCGTTCATCCCGGCATCTGCTCCCTCGATCGACTACCGCGCCGGCGCGTAGTAAATGCGACGGCCGTACCAATGTGACCTGAACCACACAGTATGGGTTCGGTGTCGATCTCGCGGGATTTCGACGAGTCCAGTTTTCGTAAAGCGTTGACGCGCATGGATCACCCGAATTCGTCCGCCCCATGCAGTGTGACTCAGATCACCTGTCGGCCCCATGCGATCCGCACCGACGAAAACGACAAACCTCCCGACGATCTCGGCCGGCCGAACCAGGCTGCCGACATGGAACAGGAGAAATGATGAAATCGATTTCCGTCTCGGCGCTCGCCGCCGAGGGACTGGGAACTGCCCTGCTCGTGATCTTCGGCGTCGGCACCGCCGTGATCGCGGGCGACACCGTCGGAACCCCGGGCATCGCCCTGGCATTCGGCCTCACGCTGCTCGCGCTGGTCTATGCGATCGGACCGATCTCGGGATGCCACATCAACCCGGCTGTGACGATCGGAGCCCTGATCGCTCGCGCCATCACCCCGATCAAGGCTGTGTTCTACATCGTCGCTCAGGCCGTCGGTGCACTGATCGGCGCGCTGATCGTACTGTTCGTCGCATCCGGCCGTCCCGGATACGACATGGCGGCGGACGGTCTGGGCACCAATGGATTCGGCAGCGCCTCGCCCGGAGGATACGGGCTGGCGTCGGTCGCGGTGTTCGAGACGATCGCGACCGGCCTGCTCGTCCTCGTCGTTCTGGCCACCACGGCCCCCACCGTTCACCCCGTCGTGGCAGCCGGCATTCCGATCGGCCTGACCCTGACCGTGGTTCACCTGCTGGGCATCGGAATCGACTCGACGTCGGTCAACCCTGCTCGGTCCCTCGGCCCGGCCCTCCTCGCCGGCGGACCTGCCCTGTCACAGCTATGGGTGTTCGTGGTGTTCCCCGTACTCGGAGCTGTCGTCGCAGGCTCGATCCATCGGTTCGTGCTGACGGTGCCCGCATCGGAGAAAACGGTCTGATCTAGCGCGACCGAGAGACCTGGGCACCGACGCGTTCCGAGTGCTGGCTCAGCAGATCGACCACCGCTCGTCCCAGCCGGATCGGATCCAGCGGGTGCGGAACAGCAGCCTCGGCGCGCGACCACTCGGCCAACCACGCATCGTCCGGACGTCCGATGAGTACCAACACCGGTGGGCAGTCGAGGATCTCGTCCTTCAACTGCTTCGCCAGACCCAGACCACCGACAGGTGAGGACTCGCCGTCGAGAATCGCCAACGCGACATCGCCTGCATCCATGTGCTCGATGACGACGGCTGCCGTGGCGATGTCGACGTACTCGATGTCACCGAGTTCGGGATCCGGTCGAGTTCCGACGGCAGACCGCACCTGGGCCCGGGTCGCGGCATTGCTGCTGTACACGAGCACGCGGACACGACCGGATGGACTCGCTCCCGCTGTGGCGTCGGACACATCGCGATGCTACCGCGCGGTCCCCGGCAAACGGATCGAAACAGCCACGGCCGACGTCCATTCGAGGTTGCTGCGCCGGTCAGTTCTCGACGGTGACGACGACCGCGGCAGGTTCTTCGGTGGTGGTCACCGTGAACGCGGGTCGATCGGCCGCAACTCCGACGAAAGCCTGCGAGATTCCGCCGGGATCAGCCAGGAAATCGACCGAGACGATCGAAGATTCCGCATCACCTCGCACCCGTTCCGGCCCGGCATACGAAGAGAAGGTGTCGTCGACGTACCCGACAGGTCCCGAACCCGTGACCGTGGTGTCGTTCGTGTCGGCCGAGACCTCGTCGACCGGGCCGCTGCCCCCTGCGCCGGCACAGCCCGCGGCCAAACCGAGCATCAGTGTTCCGACGGCCGAGAGCGCGACCGGAGCCCTGCGGTGGCCGTCGTACATCGCCTCACCGTACTGAAGAAACCGATCGGTTCGGTAGTGCTGCCTCGACGCGATTCGGTCACGATTGCACCGACCTCCGATCCTGCTAGCGTCAGAGGGTATGGACCCGAAGAGCTATTCGTCCGGTGAGCGTGTGTTCGGTCCGCCCAACGGGACTTTCGACGCGGATTGGGCTGCGACCGCACTGCGATCGAACCGTCCCGAGTTGGACCACCCCACCTCGGTGCGCCTGGTGGAACAAGCCTGGGACCTACTCCGAACGCAAGGGCTGCGCGGAGAACGTCTCGCCACTGCGCTGGACCTCGAGCCCGGTCTTGCTGCTGCCGTGTCCGCGGTCGCCACCGAGACCGCCGAGCTGTACCTGGACCCTCGATAGCTCCAGGTCTCAGCTCCGTCCGAACTGCTCCCACGCGAACCCGGCCACGAGCACCGCTGTACCGCGGATTTCGGCAACGATCAACGACACCATGAACAGGTGCGTCCCCGAGACGGGATCGACGAACTGGTTCTCGGTGTCTCGCCGAAATCCGTGGACGGTGTAGCTCACGACGGCAGCGACGAAGAACACCAGCACCACCGACGCGGCGATCAGATCCACCGTGACCGACCAAGCGCTGAACTGCGTCAGCACTGCGAGTACCAGGGCGGCGAACGAGTACATCAACGCCGCCCGATGGGCGATGTCGACATAGCGATGCGCAGTGCCATCCGGCGACGTCGACATCTGGTGATACTTGATCACCCCCAACCCCAGTGCCCACAGCAGCAGGAGACCGGCCACGAGGACGATTACCTTGGTGTCCAGGTCCAGCTGCATGTCTTCCTCCCCCACTCGATCCCGCGCCGAAGGTATCACCGGCACCGGAGTTGATACCGTTCCGCAATGCCGGCCGACCCCGTACTGTCCCAGAACGCATTCGGGCTCCGCTTCGACTGGGGTCTGTGCGGTACCGACGCCATCGTCGACGGCGCAGACGTCGCCGTCGTCGTGGACGTCCTGTCCTTCACCACCACTCTCACGGTTGCTGTGGACGCGGGCATCGACGTCATCCCCAGTCGGTGGCGCGGCGACCGGGCCACGCAGTTGGCCGAGCAGTTCGACGCGGTCCTCGCCGTGGGGCGGTCGGCCGCCTCACCGGGCCTGATCAGCTTGTCCCGGCGACCGTACGGGCCGCGCCTGCTCCGGCACGGCTGGTGCTGCCGTCACCGAACGGATCCACCATCGCCCACGAGCTCGCGAGCACGGCCCCGCTGTGCCTGGGAGCGTCGCTCAGAAACGCATCGGCCGTAGCGCAGTGGATACGTGCCAGGAACCCAAACGCAGTGACAGCGGTCATAGCGGGCGGTGAAAAGTGGCCGGACGGATCCCTCCGGCCTGCCGTCGAGGACCTGTGGGGTGCCGGTGCAGTCATCGCCGCCCTCGTCGACGCCGGTGCTACCGATGCCTCCCCCGAGGCGAGAACGGCCGCGGCCGCGTGGCGAGCCGTCGAGCGAGACGTGGGCTCGGAGCTGCGGCAATGCGGCTCCGGTCGCGAATTGGCCGGGATGGGGCACCCGGAAGACGTGGACATTGCAGCCGAGGTCGATTCGAGTTCGAGCGTTCCGATTCTGCGCGACGGCGTATTCGTCGACGCGACTCGGGCATGAGTCGACCGGCGCTCGAAAACGACCCACGATGCCGACCCGACACGGCCGGTTGTGTCCGATATTTGGATCGGAACCCCGAATCACGGATCATACGGTGGTGAGTACGGAACGAGTCGCCCCGAAGACCACCGTCGTTGTACCGACGTACAACGAACGTGAGAACCTCGCCAAGCTCGTCGAGCTGCTGGCGGGGTTGCAGGTGGAGGGGCTCGGTGTGTTGGTCGTCGACGACAATTCGCCCGACGGCACCGGCGACGTCGCCGACAAGTTGGCCATCGACGGCCCCATCGAGGTCAGCGTTCTGCACCGCACGGTGAAGAACGGGCTCGGACGCGCATACGTCGCAGGCATGACGAGGGCTCTCGACGAGGGTGCGGACATCGTCATTCAGATGGACGCCGATCTGTCGCACCCCACCGAGGTGATCCCGGCGATGATCGACAAACTGAACACCACCGACGCGGCCGTGGTGCTCGGATCGCGATACGTACCGGGCGGAGCGGTCGCCGCCGATTGGCCCTGGCACCGCAAGGCCCTGTCCGCATGGGCGAACTTCTACGTCAACACGATCCTGCGCCTCGGCGTCAAGGATGCGACAGCGGGATTCAAGGCGTGGCACGCGCGCACCCTGCGCACCATCGATGTTGCCTCGGTCGAGAGCAACGGGTACGCATTCCAGGTCGAGATGAACTACCGAACCGTCAAGCACGGCCTCACTCTCGCCGAAGTGCCGATCACCTTCGAGGAGCGCAGCGAGGGCGAATCCAAGATGAGCCTGTCGGTTCAGCTCGAGTCGGCATTGGTGCCCTGGAAACTGTTGCTGCGCAAGAAGAAGCTCTGACCGAAGCGTCACGGCGTGAAGCGTCGGAATCCGCCTTCGGCACCGATGACCTGACCGGTGATCGAGCCCGAATCAGGCGAGAGCAGCATCGCCACGACCGCCGCGGCCTCGTCCGGAGAGTTCCACCGACCCCGCGGCATGTGGCGCAAGACGAACGCGTCCAGATCGGCACTCGCCCAACCGGTATCGGTCGGACCAGGATTGATCGTGTTGACGGTGATACCCCGTTCGATCAGCGAATCGGCCAAGGTCGGTGTGATCGCGGCGATCGCGCCCTTGGTCACCGCGTAGGGAATCTCGGTCGGCATCGGCCCCTCACCCTGCCCGGACGTGAACAGCACGACGCGTCCGCCGTCGCGGTGATCGACGTACCGTTCCGCAAATTCCTGCACCAGAAGCAAGGACGCGCGCACGTTCACCGCCCACGTCAGGTCGAGGTTCTCTGCCGTCAGAGACCCCAGGTCGCCCAGCTGTGATCGCGCATGGTTGATGACCAACGAGTCGACGGCTCCGAACCTGGATTCGGCAGCATCGAACAGGGCGGCAGGTGCTTCGGGATCGGAGAGATCGATGTCGAGATGCCCGAGTCTGCCTGGCGCGGTGGACAACTCGGCGAGCACCTGCACTGCTCCCGGCGTTCCTGCTCCCCACGGCTCGCTCACGTCGTAGGCGTCGCAGGATTGCGCGAAGACGCGGGCGCGCTCGTCCTGCAGCAACCTACGGGTGATGGCGTAGCCGATACCACGGCGTCGACCCACACCGGTGACGAGGACGGTACGCCCATCGCTGTTCATGCTGCATTGTCGACCGTAGCGGCATACACGTCAACGCCGAGAGCACGGTTGGTACCGTCGCACCGGAGAATCCACAGTTCACCGCCCTGCGACTGTGGACCTCCGTGCACGGAAACAGCGACGCGATCGCCGACGCTACCGAACCAGAGACTTGACCGACGCCGGTAGCTGGCGAACGTTTTTGTAGGGTCCGACCACCGCGGCACCGAAAGGACGGTCGAGCAACACGGCAGCGACCTCACGTACCTCGTCGTTGCCGACACTGTCGATCCGCGCCAACGTATCGGTGATGTCGCGGTGATTGCCGTAGTTCAGTTCGCTACGACCGATCCGGTTCATCCGAGAGCCCGAATCTTCGAGTCCCAGAACCAATCCGCCGCGCAACGAACCCTTGGCCCGCGCACACTCCGCGTCGGTGATGCCCTCGGAGGCGACCTTGGCCAGCACTTCCCTGATCACCGTCGTCACCTCGCCCAGGTTCTCCGGCTGACAACCCGCGTAGACGGAGAACGCACCGCTGTCGGCAAACGTGTCCACCGAGGAGTACACCGAGTACGCCAGTCCGCGCTCTTCCCTGATCTCCTGAAACAGACGAGAACTGAGCCCGCCGCCCACTGCCGAGTTCAGCACGGACAACGCCCAGCGATGCCCTTCGTGTCGACCGAACGCACGTACGCCGAGGCACAGGTGCGCTTGCTCGCTGTCACGAGTCGTCAGGCTCAACGTGGGAGCATTGCGCAATCGCGCTGTTCCGCTTCGCCTTTCGGCCGGCCGCAGACCCTTTTCCAGATGGCCCGCGAAAGCGCGACGCACCAACGACACAATCTGCTTGTGATCGACGTTGCCCGCGACAGCAACCACCATGCGCTGCGGCGTGTAGCGGCGAACGTGGAACGAGTGCAATTGCGCACGGGTCATCGACTCGATGGATTCGACGGAGCCGATGATCGGACGCCCGATCGGATGATCACCGAACATGGCTTCCAGGAAGGCATCTCCCAGCAGATCCTCGGGATCGTCGTCGCGCATGGAGATCTCTTCGAGGACCACCTGGCGCTCGACGTCGACATCTGCCGATCGGCAGCGGCCGCGAAGCACCACATCGCTGACGAGATCGATCGCGAGTGCCACGTCCTCGTCGAGCACGTGCGCGTAGAAGCACGTGCTCTCCTTCGAGGTGAACGCGTTCAGCTCTCCCCCGACACCGTCCATCACCTGGGCGATCTCGAGCGCACTACGCGTGGGCGTCGATTTGAACAGCAGATGTTCGAGGAAGTGTGCTGCACCGGCAACACTGGGTTGCTCGTCGCGCGAGCCGACTCCGACCCACACACCGACCGAGGCCGAGCGAACGCCTGGCACGAACTCGGTGACGACCCGAAGACCGCCGGGCAGAGTGGTGCGTTGCACGCCCGTGTCGATGCCGGTGCTCTCTGGAACGGCCGAACGGTACGTCCCGAGGGGACGTACCGTTCGGCTCGATTGCTTCTTACTCAGCGCTGACCTCGGCGGGTGCCTCGGGAGCGTCGGCGGGAGCAGCAGCGTTGTCGTCTTCGACGGGAACGAGGCTGATCTTGCCGCGGTTGTCGATATCGGCGATCTCGACGCGCAACTTCGATCCGACGCTCACGACGTCCTCGACCTTGTTGATGCGCTTGCCGTTACCGAGCTTGGAGATGTGCACCAGTCCGTCGCGGCCCGGGAGCAGCGAGACGAATGCACCGAAAGCCGTTGTCTTGACGACGGTTCCGAGGAATCGCTCGCCGACCTTCGGCAGCTGCGGGTTGGCGATGGCGTTGATCATGTCGATCGCGGCCTGTGCGGACGGGCCGTCCGCTGCACCGACGTAGACAGTGCCGTCATCTTCGATCGAGATGTTGGCACCGGTCTGCTCGGTGATGGAGTTGATCATCTTGCCCTTGGGCCCGATGACCTCGCCGATCTTGTCGACCGGCACCTTGATCGCGGTGACGCGAGGTGCGTACGGGCTCATCTCGTCCGGGGTGTCGATGGCCTCGGCCATGACCTCGAGGATCGTCGTGCGCGCATCCTTGGCCTGCGACAGCGCGCCGGCGAGCACCTTGGAGGGGATGCCGTCGAGCTTGGTGTCGAGCTGCAGTGCGGTGACGAAATCCTTGGTTCCGGCGACCTTGAAGTCCATGTCGCCGAATGCGTCCTCAGCACCGAGGATGTCGGTGAGGGCGACGTAACGGGTTTCACCGTCGACCTCGTCGGACACGAGGCCCATTGCGATTCCGGCGACCGGGGCACGCAGTGGCACACCGGCATTGAGCAGCGACAGCGTCGATGCACAGACCGAGCCCATCGAGGTCGAGCCGTTGGAGCTCAGTGCCTCGGAGACCTGGCGGATGGCGTACGGGAACTCTGCCTGGCTGGGCAGAACCGGCAGCAGAGCGCGCTCGGCGAGTGCGCCGTGGCCGATCTCGCGACGCTTCGGCGAACCGACGCGGCCGGTCTCTCCGGTGGAGTAGGGCGGGAAGTTGTAGTGGTGCATGTAGCGCTTGGACGTCTCGGGCCCGAGCGAGTCGACCTGCTGCGCCATCTTGACCATGTCGAGGGTGGTGACGCCCAGGATCTGGGTCTCGCCGCGCTCGAACAGGGCGGATCCGTGGGTACGCGGGATGATCGCGACCTCGGCGGACAGCGACCGGATGTCTGTGATGCCGCGGCCGTCGATGCGGAAGTGATCGGTGAGGATGCGCTGGCGAACCGACTTCTTGGTCAGTGCGCGGAATGCGGCACCGATCTCCTTCTCGCGGCCGGCGAAGCTGTCTCCGACCGACGTGAGCACCTGAGCCTTGACCTCGTCGAGCTTGCTCTCACGCTCGGCCTTGCCTGCGATGGTCAGTGCCTCGTTGAGCGGGATCTTCGCGGCGTTCTCGACGGCCTCGAAGACGTCCGACTGGTACGCCGGGAAAACCGGGTAGTCGCCGGTGGGCTTTGCTGCCTTGGACGCGAGCTCCTGCTGTGCGGTGCACAGGGCTGCGATGAAGGGCTTCGATGCCTCGAGTCCCTCGGCGACGACCGCTTCGTTGGGGGCGGTAGCGCCACCCTCGATGAGCTCGATGACGTTCTCGGTGGCCTCTGCTTCGACCATCATGATCGCGACGTCTGCGTCGGCACCGGAGCCGGAGACGATGCGGCCGGCGACGACCATGTTGAACACGGCCTTCTCGAGCTGCTCGTTGGTCGGGAACGCGACCCACTGCTTGTCGATCAGGGCGACGCGAACGCCGCCGATCGGACCGGAGAACGGCAGTCCGGCGATCTGTGTCGAGGCCGATGCCGCGTTGATCGCGACGACGTCGTACAGATCGGCCGGGTTGAGGCTCATGACCGTGATGACGACCTGGATCTCGTTGCGCAGTCCGTCGACGAACGTCGGACGCAGCGGCCGGTCGATCAGGCGGCAGGTGAGGATGGCGTCGGTGGACGGACGGCCCTCGCGGCGGAAGAACGATCCGGGGATACGGCCCGCAGCGTACATGCGCTCTTCGACGTCGACCGTCAGCGGGAAGAAATCGAAGCCCTCACGGGGGTGCTTGCCGGCGGTCGTTGCCGACAGCAGCATGGTGTCCTCGTCGAGGTACGCGGCGACTGCGCCTGCGGCCTGCTGTGCGAGGCGGCCGGTCTCGAAGCGGATGGTCCGCTTGCCGAACGTGCCGTTGTCGATGATCGCAGTTGCTTCGTAGACGCCTTCTTCGACGTCCAAAGTTGTGGTTTCCGACATGTGTTCTGTTCTCGTCCTCTCGTCTTTGCCGTGCCCGCGTGGACACACCACCAGCCCTCCTGGCTGTGGCGGCATACCTGTGCCGTCCATCTCCGAGCTTCTCTCGGGACGCGGCTGCGCGGAGGCGGCCATCGATCGAAGCCCACCGGATCTCGTATCCGAAAGGCCACTACCGAAGACCGTCACCACGGCGTGACAGGCATACACGGCGGTGTGCGAATGCTGCGCATCCGCTTTCTCGTGCTGGCGTAACTGTTCTTGCGGTCCAAACACAGATAGCCAACGAGGAACAGTCTAAGCACTGCCTCGTTGGCTACTGCACTATTGCTGCGAGTCGGGTGCGCACCGGCGCGTCGAACCGTGCATCGGTGACATCCTCGCGTCGGTCTGAATTATCGACGCAGACCCAGACGCTCGATGAGCGAGCGGTAGCGGGTGACGTCGACCTTCGCGATGTACTTGAGCAGACGACGACGACGTCCGACCAGCAGCAGCAGGCCGCGGCGGGAGTGGTGGTCGTGCTTGTGCGTCTTGAGGTGCTCGGTCAAGTCGACGATGCGCTTGGTGAGCATTGCAACCTGCGCCTCGGGCGAGCCCGTGTCGGTGGGGTGCAAGCCGTACTCGCCGAGAACGGCCTTCTTCTGTTCGGTGGTCAATGCCACTGGTACTACTCCTGATCAATGACGTCCGCGTGAAAGGAAGCTACGCGCCCGGTGTCGAGACAACGGGATCGAAGCCGGTACAGCCGCCGCGGACCGCAGCGAGCACCGAGGGGACAGCCTATCAGGCCGTGCTGGCCGCCAGGATCGTCCGGGCCCGCTCGGCGTCGCGGCCCATTTCCTCCACGAGGGCTTCCATCGAGTCGAACTTCTCCATGCCGCGCAGTCGGTCGACGAAGTCGACTGCCACGTGCTGGCCGTACAGGTCGGCCTCACCGTCGAGGACGAATGCCTCGACGGTCCTGGTACGACCCGAGAACGTTGGATTGGTGCCCACCGACACGGCAGCCGGATGCCGCTCCCCCGGAGTGACCGTCCCCATGATCGGACCCGGCCCGAGCACTGTGAACCATGCCGCGTACACACCGTCGGCGGGAATGGCCGAGTACATGGGTGGCGCGACATTGGCTGTGGGATAACCCATTTGGCGACCTCGGCCATCCCCGTGCACGACGACTCCTTCGACGCGATGCGGTCGCCCGAGCGCGGCGGTGGCTGCAGCGACGTCACCGGCGTCCACGCACGATCTGATGTACGTCGAGGAGAACGTCACGGCGTGCTCGGCGAGCAGGTTGACTCCGTCGACTGCGAATCCGGACCGTTCGCCGATCTTGCGCAGCATGGGCACGGTGCCGAGCGCCTTCTTCCCGTAGGTGAAGTTCTCACCGACGACGACCTCGGCAACGTGCAGGCGTTCGATCAGGATCTCGTGCACGTATCGCTCGGGAGTGAGCTTCATCAACTCCGGCGTGAACGGCATGACGCAGAAGACGTCGATACCCAATTCCTCGGCGAGTTCGGCTCGCCTCGTCAGGGTCGTCAACTGAGCAGGATGGCTTCCCGGTCGCACGACCTCCATCGGATGGGGATCGAACGTCATGAGCACGCTGGGAACGCCGCGCTTCTTCGCAGCGGCCACCGCTCGCCCGATCAGTTGTGCGTGTCCGCGATGAACGCCGTCGAAGACGCCGATCGTGAGCACGCACCGACCCCAGTCGGCAGGTACATCGTCGAGACCTCGCCATCTCTGCACACCGCGAAGCCTACGGCCCGACGGCCGCTCGGTCACTCTCGGACAGGCGTGTCGCGCGCGGCACGTATGGACAAATAGGTATCCCCACGGTAAATATTTCGGTGTGCCTAACTTTTTTCTTCGCCGGTGTGGATCGCGCCGTGGGCGGATTCTCGCGAGCTGGGCCGTGGTGGGACTACTGGTGGCAGCCTCGAGCGGCTGCGCCCGTGCCGTCGGGGACGACGATCCGGCGATGCTCGACGACGGCAGACCCCTGGTTCTGACGACCTTCACCGTCCTCGCCGACATGGCCGCCAATGTCGCCGGCGATCACCTCCGAGTGGAATCGATCACAAAAGCCGGAGCCGAGATCCACGGCTACGAGCCGACCCCAGGAGACCTACGCACCGCAGAGCAGGCCGAGCTGATCCTGGACAACGGGCTCGGGCTGGAGGCCTGGTTCGAGAAATTCGTCGAGCGCATCCCCGCACCCCACGCCGTGGTGAGTGCGAACGTGGACCCGATCTACATTCGCGACGACGCCTACGCGGGCAAAGCGAACCCCCACGCATGGATGTCGCCCGTCGTGGCCGAGACGTACGTCGAGAACATTGCCGACGCGTTCGTCGCGCTCGATCCCGCCAACACCGACGACTACCGCGCGAACGCAGCCGCATACGTGGGACAACTACGCGAGGTCGGTGCCGAACTGGCCGCGGATCTCTCCGGGCTACCGGCTCGTCAGCGCGCGCTCGTCACCTGCGAGGGCGCATTCGGCTATCTGGCCCGCGACTTCGATCTGCAGGAGGCCTACCTGTGGCCGGTCAACGCCGAGCAGGAAGGAACGCCGAAGCAGGTGGTCCGCACCATCGACTTCGTTCGCGACAACGACGTACCCGCCGTGTTCTGCGAATCGACGGTCTCGGACAAGGCGCAGCTACAGGTCGCCGAGGACACCGGCGCGCGGTTCGGCGGACAGCTCTACGTCGATTCTCTGAGCGACGCCACCGGACCGGTCCCCACGTACCTGGATCTACTGCGCTACGACGCGCGGTTGATCGCCGACGCACTGGTAGGAGAACGATGACCCAGCACACTGGTGACCCTCACTACAGGGCCCGGCACGAGACCGGGGCAGCGCTGACGGTGGACGCCGTCAACGTTCGATACCGCGACGTCGTAGCCCTCACCGATGCCAGCCTGACCCTCGCACCCGGCCGGGTGTGCGGGTTGGTCGGAATGAACGGATCGGGCAAGTCGACGCTGTTCAAAGCCGTCATGGGAGTGGTCAAGCCCAACTCCGGCTCGATCACCGTGTTCGGCGGAGACCCGGCGCAGGCGCGCAAGGCCGGCACGGTCAGCTACGTGCCCCAGGCGGAGTCCGTCGACTGGACATTCCCGATCAGCGTGCGCGACGTGGTGATGATGGGCCGATACGGGAAACAGAACTTTCTCCGCACTCCCCGAGCCGCCGATCGACTGGCCGTCGACGAGGCTCTGCAGCGCGTCGACCTCGCCGAACTTGCGAACCGACAGATCGGCCAGCTCTCCGGCGGTCAACGCAAGCGCGCGTTCGTCGCCCGCGCCATCGCCCAGGAGGCATCACTGCTGTTGCTCGACGAGCCCTTCGCCGGTGTGGACAAGAAAACCGAGGCAACCATCACCCGGCTGCTCCGCGAACTCGCAGCACAGGGTGCGTCGGTTCTGGTGTCCACACACGATCTTCACGCCCTACCGGAACTGTGCGACGAAGCGATCCTGCTGCAACAGCGCGTGCTGATGCACGGCAGTCCGATCGACGTACTGCGCCCGGAGAACCTGGCGCTGGCCTTCGGCATCGACCCGTCGAAGGTCGGCGAGTTGGGTGCGGGCACTCGAACTCCGTCCACCCGAACCACGGAAGCGAGCTGAACCGTGTATCTGATCGATTTTCTCGTGGACCCACTCGAATACACCTTCATGCAGCGGGCCCTTCTGGTCACCGTCACCGCCTCGATAGTGTGCGCGGTACTGAGCTGCTGGCTCGTCCTCATCGGGTGGTCGCTGATGGGCGACGCGGTCTCGCACGCAGTTCTTCCCGGCGTCGCGCTGTCGTACCTGTTCGGGGCACCGTTCGCGATCGGAGCGCTGCTGTTCGCGCTCATCGCGGTCGGTGCCATCGGAGTGGTCCGCAACACCACCATCGTCAAGGAGGACGCCGCTATCGGCGTCGTTTTCACCACCTTGTTCGCGCTCGGCGTCGTCCTGATCTCCAAGTTTCCGAGTCAGATCGACCTCAACCACATCCTGTTCGGCAATCTGCTGGGAGTCTCGCAGGCAGACATGGTCCAGGTGTTCGTCCTCGGCGGTATCGCGCTGGTCGTCATGATCGTCAAACGTCGCGACTTCACTCTCTTCGCCTTCGACCGCACCCAGGCCCGCGCCGTAGGCATCAACCCGACGGTGATCTCGGCCGTCATGCTGACCCTGCTCGCCCTGACGACCGTGGTCGCGCTCCAGGCCGTCGGCGTCATCCTCGTGGTGGCGATGCTGATCACTCCCGGTGCGTCCGCCTATCTACTCACGCACAGCTTCGGCCGCATGCTCGTGCTGGCACCGCTCATTTCGGTGGGTTGCGCGCTGGTGGGGATCTACGCCAGCTTCTACCTCGACGTGTCCTCCGGCGGCAGCGTCGTGCTCACCCAGGGACTCGTCTTCGTCCTTGCCTACCTCTTCAGCCCCTCACAAGGCATCGTCGTCCGCGCTCTGCGACAACGCGGACAGGTGCCGGTGGCTCCGGCCGGGTGAGATGTCTTTTTCCATTGGATTGCCTAAGCTCGGCGACGTGGCGCTACGAAAAGACGATCCCGCACCGGCCGACGAGGGCGTCCAGCTGTCCGCGGTTGCGCAGGACTATCTCAAGGTCATCTGGACGGCCAGTGAGTGGAGCGAGGACTCGGTCAGCACCAAGATGCTCTCCGAGCGCATCGGTGTTTCCGCCTCGACGGTGTCCGAGGCGATTCGCAAGCTCGCAGACCAAGGCATGGTCGACCACGCCCGCTACGGAGCCATCTCACTGACCGAGAAGGGTCGTCTCGCTGCCATCGGTATGGTGCGTCGGCATCGACTGATCGAGACCTATCTGGTCAGAGAGCTGGGTTACGGCTGGGACGAAGTGCACGACGAGGCGGAGATCCTCGAACATGCCGTCTCGGATCTGATGATGGATCGAATCGACGCCAAACTGGGCCACCCCGAACGCGATCCGCACGGCGACCCGATTCCGTCCGTCGACGGTGCGATCGAGGCCCCGTCCGCGACCCGCCTGAGCGACTACCTCGACGGACAGTCCGGCCGAGTCGCCAGAATTTCCGACTCCGACCCGGCGATGCTCCGCTACTTCGACTCCGTCGGCATCACGCTGGACCTGCCGATCACGGTGGTCGAACGACGCGACTACGCCGGCACCGTCGCCATCGAGTTGGCCCGCACCGACGCCACCGATTCCATCGATCTCGGCCACCGCGCCGCAGAGGCGATCTGGATGGTTCCGGCGACCTGATCGCCGGGCCGGTGCCGCATCCGTGCCGAATGTTTCAGTGCCCGCGCAAGGTCGCAGGCCGCACGACCATGACCGAACTGGCGCGCTTGCCCTTCTCCTGGAGCAGAGCGATGGTGTGCCCGGTGGGATCGACCGCCGCGTACACCCCGTCGATTCCTATCGGATCCAGCCACCGTCCCTGGCTCAACGATTCCGCCTCACTCGTGTCGATCTGCCGGTGCGGGAACGCCGTTCGGGCCGCCTGATCGATGTCCAGGCTCACGGCCGGGTCCTCTGCCAGTTCTTCGAGTGTCCGTGCGTGGTCGAGGGTGAAGGGTCCGACGCGGGTGCGGCGCAGCACGGTCAGGTGGCCGCCGACGCCGAGCGCCGCGCCGAGGTCGCGCGCCAAGGCCCGAACGTACGTCCCCGACGTGCAGTCGACCTCGACATCGAGGTCGACGAACGCCGATTCGCCCTCCGCCACGTCGCGCCTGGCCGTCACGTCGAATCGGGTGACGCTGACCTTGCGCGGGGCGAGTGTGAATTCCTCACCTGCGCGAGACAGTTTGTGGGCGCGTTGCCCGTCGACCTTGATGGCGCTGACACTGGCAGGAACCTGCTCGATGTCACCGGTCAGGGCGGCAATCGCGGTCGAGATCTCGGTGTCGGAGACATACGCGGCCGAAACATCGGCCAGGACGTCGCCCTCGGCGTCGTCGGTCGTCGTGCTCCGGCCGAGCCGGATGGTGGCGGTGTACGACTTCGTGGTCAGCGAGAGCAGTCCCAGCATCTTGGTCGCACGCTCCACGCCCAGCACGAGCACGCCGGTCGCCATGGGATCCAAGGTCCCCGCATGGCCGACTTTTCTGGTGCGCAACAGTTTTCGGCACGACGCCACCACATCGTGGCTCGTCACTCCCGGCCCCTTGTCGACCACCAGCAGGCCGGCACCGACGAGACCGGACGAAATCTTTTCGCGAGCACTCACGAGAGAGCATTGTGCCAGGCTCGCGGAGCAGGTCGTCACATCACCGAGATCGCGGTCATCACCAGACCGCCCGCCACCATCCATCGACCGTCGAAGGCCCGCAGCGGCGGCCCGGACATCGTGTCTCCCGGCACCAGCAACTCGGAACGGAACGTTCCCGAAATGTCGTCACCGGATCCGGTGCGCTCGAAGGTGATGTGTGCGTCCTCGAAGCCGAGCCAGCGTCCGGTCAACGGCTCCCAGGCCTTGTACGTCGCTTCCTTCGCGCAGAACAACACTCGATCCCAGTGCACGTCCTCGCGGCCCGCGGTCGCGAGCCACTCCCGTTCGGCCTCGAGACTCACCGCCTCGAGCACTCCATCGGGCAGGGGTCCGTGCGGCTCGGCGTCGATTCCCACCGAACGCACCTGCATCGAGTAGGCCAACACCGCACCGCGATACCCGTCGCAGTGCGTCAACGATCCGACCACACCCTTCGGCCACTGCGGAGCACCGGACTTGCCGCGCATGATCGGCGCAGGCTCGACACCCAGCTTCTCCATCGCCACCCGCGCACAGTGTCGGGCCGAGGTGAACTCACGCTTGCGCTTGTCCACCGCCTTGGCCACCAGCGGGGCCTCGAGCGGATGTGGCGTCAAACCCGGTGGGTCCGCGAACAATTCGGCCGAGACGACGCCGTTGGGAAGTATCGATTCGATCACTTTCCTGCCCTCATCTTCTCTACCTCTGCCTCCATCTCGGGCGTCACCGTGAAGTGCCCGCCCCACTTGTTCAACGCGCCCGGCGGATACTCGGGGACCGGAAGAATCTGTCGCAGAACGTTCTTCGGTAGGCCGCGCCGCTGCCATTCGCGCGGATAGCCCACCGACACCTCCTCGAAGCGAACGCCGTCGTAATAGGTCGTCCGCGGAATGTGCAGGTGCCCGTACACCGAGCAGATCGCGTTGTACCGCGTGTGCCAATCCGCCGTCAGAGTGGAACCACACCACAGCGCGAACTCCGGGTAGAACAGCACCTCGGTCGGCTGCCGAACCATCGGGAAATGGTTGATCAACACGGTAGGAACGGAGGTGTCGAGCGCATCGAGACGCTCCCGGGTGGCGTCGATCCGCGCATGGCACCAGGCATCGCGCGTCGCGTACGGCTGCGAGGACAGCAGGAATTCGTCGGTGGCGACGACGTTCTTCTCGCGTGCGATCGCCAGTCCGTGTTCCTTGTCTCTCGCTCCCTGCGGCAGGAACGTGTAGTCGTAGAGCAGGAACATCGGCACGATCGTCGCCGGGCCACCCTCACCCTCCCACCGCAGATACGGGTCCTCCGGGGTGACGACGTCGATCTCGCGGCACAGGTTGACCAGGTACTCGTATCGAGCCGCCCCGTGGATCTGGACGGGATCTTTCACCGTCGTCCACAGCTCGTGGTTTCCGGGAACCCAGATGACTTTCGCGAAACGGCTACGGAGCAGTTCGAGCGCCCACTTGATGTCGTCGGTCTTCTCCGACACGTCACCGGCGACGATCAGCCAGTCCTCGGGCGATTCGGGAAAGATGTCCTCGGTCACGGGCCGGTTGCCCCGATGTCCGACGTGAATGTCGCTCACTGCCCACAGCTTCGCTGCCACTGAAAATTCCTTCCGATGCGCTCGGCCGCCGGCGTCGAATCGCCAGAACCGTCCGAGAACGTACCAACGCCCAATACTCCCCGCAGATTCCGCGGCGTATCCGGGCGGGGTGAGGCGGCAACTCGGTCGACGGTGGGGCGGGAGTACGCGCAGAAAACGAAATCGAGGCCGTTCACCCGCAGATTCGGGTATATGGTGCCTTTCATGACTTGTTTGCGGATGTCTGCTGTGGTGGCATCACGATGACGGTGCCCCCGATCCGCGTCCGAGACGCCGCGGCGCTACTCGGTGTCAGTGACGACACCGTCCGCAGATGGATCGACAGCGGAGCGCTCCCCTCGCTCGAGGACGAGACCGGACGCAAGGTCATCGGCGGCCGGGACCTGGCCGACTACGCGCGCGAACATGCTGTCCCTCCGCCGGAGATCGCGTCGGGCGGAAGCTCTGCACGCAACCGACTCGTGGGGTTGGTCACGGAGGTCGTCTCGGATGCGGTGATGAGCGAGGTGAGCATGCAGTGCGGGCCGTTCACGATCGTGTCCCTGATGAGCACCCGCTCGGTTCGCGAACTGGGGCTGGAGCCCGGCAAGGTCACCGTCGCTGTGGTCAAGGCCACGACCGTCATCGTCGAGACACCGTAGGACACAGGAGATGTTCGTGAAGACACTGCGCCCGGTATTCGCGCTCGTGCTTGCAGCCACCCTCGTGCTCGTCGGGTGCAGCTCGCAGTCCGATTCGACCGCGCCCGATGGACCCTCGGACGGCAGCGCGGTCCGAGGCGAGATCACGGTCTTCGCCGCAGCATCGCTTCGCGCGACGTTCACCGAGCTCGGTGATCGATTCGAGGCCGAACACCCCGGCATCTCGGTGGAGTTCAGCTTCGCGGGCTCATCCGATCTGGCCGCGCAGCTGATCTCCGGCGCCCCTGCCGACGTCTTCGCCTCCGCAGATACGAAGAACATGACCGAGACGGTGGACGAGGGCCTGGTTGCGGATGACCCCGTAGACTTCGCGTCCAACACGCTGACCATCGTGACCGCCCCCGGAAACCCGGACGGCATCGCATCGTTCGCCGATCTGGCGAACCCCGACGTTCTCACGGTGATCTGCGCGCCCCAGGTGCCGTGCGGCGCGGCGACGGCCTCGGTCGAGGCCGCTACCGGCACGCAGATCCCGGCCGTGAGCGAGGAATCCTCGGTCACCGATGTGTTGGGCAAGGTGACCTCGGGGCAGGCCGATGCCGGACTGGTCTACGTGACCGACGCTGCCGGGGCAGGAGAGGCCGTGACCGCGGTGCCCTTCGAGGAGTCGAGCGAGGCCGTCAACACCTACCCGATCGCGACACTGAGCGGGTCCGACAACGAGGGCACCGCTCGCGCATTCACCGAGTTCGTCGCCGGACCCGTCGGGCAGGACGTACTCGGTCGAGCCGGCTTCGCAGCTCCGTGACCGTACGAGTCGCACACGACGGGCGGTCGACCGTCGGTGTGCCGGTGTGGATTTTCGTTCCGGCAGCCATCGGTGCACTCCTCGTGGTGGCACCGCTGGCCGCGATGTTCACCCGAATCGACTGGTCCAATTTTCTCGGACTCATCACCTCCGAATCCGCTGTCGCGGCGTTGATCCTGAGCCTGAAGACGGCGACGGCCAGCACCGCAGTGTGCGTGGTTCTGGGCGTGCCGATGGCAATCGTGCTCTCGCGCAGCTCGATTCGCGGGCTCTCGATCCTTCGCTCTCTCGTCGTACTGCCCTTGGTTCTGCCCCCGGTGGTCGGGGGCATCGCGCTGCTCTACACCTTCGGGCGACAAGGCCTGTTGGGCGAGCACCTCGACGCCTTCGGGATTCGAATAGCGTTCACCACCTCGGCCGTGGTGCTGGCACAGGTGTTCGTGTCGCTGCCTTTCCTGGTCGTCAGCGTCGAGGGCGCACTGCGCACGGCCGGCGACCGGTACGACGTGGTGGCCGCGACTCTGGGGGCCACACCCACGACCGTCCTACGGCGCGTCACCGTTCCGCTGATACTTCCCGGACTGATATCGGGAACCGTCCTCGCCTTCGCGCGCGCGCTCGGAGAATTCGGAGCGACCTTGACCTTCGCCGGATCCCTCGGAGGCGTGACCAGGACACTGCCGCTGGAAATCTATCTGCAGCGCGAGAGCGACCCCGATGCCGCGGTGGCGCTGTCGCTGGTGCTGATTCTCGTGGCGGCACTCGTCGTCGTGACCGCACGCGGCACTCGGTCGTCGGGAACGCTGTGAACTCACTGCACCTGCGGGCCACACTCGGCGTTCGCGGCATCGATCTCGAACTGGACGTCCCCGAGGGTGAGACGGTCGCCATCCTCGGACCGAACGGGGCAGGCAAATCGACACTGCTGCAGCTCGTCTCGGGTGTGGTGGCACCCGACGAGGGAATCGTCCGACTCGGCGAGGACGTGCTGACCGATACCGTCTCGAACACCGTCGTGCCGATTCACGCCCGAGGCGTCGCGACCCTCTCTCAGGAAGCTCTGCTGTTTCCTCACATGGACGCTCGCACGAACGTGGCCTTCGCACCGCGTAGCGCCGGCGCCAACCGCGTCGCCGCGCGTGCCGTCGCCGATACCTGGCTCGACGCGGTCGGAGCCTCCCACCTGGCCGATCGCCGCCCCGGCCAGCTGTCCGGCGGTCAGGCTCAACGAATCGCCATCGCGCGCGCTCTTGCGGCCGACCCGCGCCTGCTGCTGCTCGACGAACCCCTCGCGGCGCTGGATGTGGACACGGCACCGAGCATTCGACGAGTACTGCGCACGGTGCTGCGCGCGAGCGGTCGCACGGCCTTGATCGTCACCCACGATCTGCTCGACGTCGTCGCGCTCGCCGATTCCGTGGCGGTCGTCGACGGCGGACGCGTCGTCGAGCGAGGCTCGGTCACCGAGGTCCTGACCGCACCTCGCAGCGAATTCGGTGCCCGCATCGCGGGGGTGAACCTGCTCTCGGGACGGGCTGTCGACGCCGACGACTCGACGTCCCTGACCACGAACTGGGGACTGACGGTCCACGGCTCCGGGCGGTACACCACCGGAACCGCACTGGTGGCGGTGTTCTCCCCCGCCGCCGTCTCGGTACACCCGACGGCCCCGCACGCCAGCCCGAGAAACGTGTTCGAGGTGGTGATCGAGGAGATGGAGGTGCAGGGCTCCGGCATTCGTGTTCGGTCTCGCCCGCAACCCGACGGGTCTCCGGGCATGGCTGCAGACATCACCCCTGCCGCGGTGTCGGATCTCGGGCTCGAGCCCGGCGGCACCGTCTTCTTCGTCGTCAAGAGCCGTGAGGTGGCATTGCACCCCGCGTTGCCGTCGCAACCCTGACGGCTATCGGCGGAGTTGGCGATCGCTGCCGATCACCAGCCACTTTCCGGACAGTACTCGGCCCGCGACTGCAAGCATCCGCAGTGCGACGAAGACGCCGAGCCCTGTCCAGATCCCTACCAGTCCCCAGTCGAACACCAGAGCCGACCAGATGAACGGCAGAAAGCCCACGACGGCGCAGGCCATGGTCGCGTTTCTCAGAAATGCAGCGTCGCCGCTGCCGAGCAGCACACCGTCCAACGCGAACACCACGCCGGCAATGGGGATGATCGCGACGAAGATCCACCAGATCGCATGCATCTCGTCGATGACCGATGCGTCGGTGGTGAACAGATCCGGCACGAACGAACGCCCGACGGCGAACACGCCGGCGAGAACGACCGCGAACACCGTCGACCATGCCGTCAATCGCCACGCCAGGGCGCGCGCATCGTCGATCCTGCTCGCACCCAGGGCGGCTCCGACCAGGGTCTGAGCGGCGATTGCCAGTGAATCGAGCATCAACGACACCAAGTTCCACATGTGCAGAACCACCTGGTTTGCGGCGACCGAGGCGGCACCGAACCTCGACGCGACCGCAGCGGCGGACAGAAAACAGGCCTGGAACGCCAGACTGCGCACGATCAGGTCGCGGCCCAGCACCAGTTGTGCGCGCATCACCGACCAATGCGGGCGCAATTCGGTGCTCGCCCGCACGACTGCGCCGACGAACAGCGCACCGGCGACGCCCTGGCCGATCACGTTCGCCACGGCCGATCCCACCAGCCCGAGCCGTGGGAATCCCAGCAACCCGTGGACCAGGAGGGGGCACAACACCGCTGATACACCGAAGCCGAACACGACGAAACGCAGTGGCGTCACCGTGTTCTGAACTCCACGCATCCATCCGTTTCCGGCCAGCGACACCAGGATGAACGGCACACCCAGCAGAGCCACGCGCAGCCACGCGACGGCCTCGGCAGCGATGTCCCCGCCGCCGGTCAGCACCGAGACCACGGGCTCGGCGGCGAGCTGCATCACCGCGACGATGGCGATACCGATCGCGAAGGCCAACCAGGTTGCCTGCACACCCTCACCGACGGCGTCGCGTTCGCGGCCTGCACCGTGCATGCGAGCCGCTCGCGCGGTCGTGCCGTAGGACAGGAACGTCAGCTGCGTGCTGACCTGGGCCAACACGAGCCCACCGATGGCCAGGCCGGCGAGGGCGAGCGCGCCGAGCCGGCCGACCACGGCGGCGTCGAACAACAGGTACAGGGGCTCGGCAGCGAGGACGCCGAGAGAGGGCAACGAGAGACCGAGGATCTTTCGAGCCGTGACCGGGGTGGAACTCACGACGCCGACAGGGCCTCACGCAGCGCATCGATCACGTCGGGCAGGTCGCCGGTCGCGGTGTAGCCGGCTGCATTGCGGTGCCCGCCACCGCCGAGCGCGCACGCCACCGCCGACACGTCGACCTCGGTCTTCGAGCGCAGAGAGACCACCCAGACCGACCCGAAATCCTGTTGCTTGAGTACCGCGGCGACCTCGGCCTCGGAGGTGGTGCGCACGATGTCGATCACGCTCTCGATCTCCTCGGACCGCAGTCCGGCCGAATCCTCGCTCCTGATGACGGCGTACACCAGCCCTCGTCCGTCGGCTGCGTCGGGAAGCAACGATGCCGAACCGAGCACCGACCCGAGCATCGGCAACCAGTCGAACGGGTGAGTGTCGAGCAGCTTGCGGGCGATGTGAGCCCCGTCGATCCCCGTGGCCAACAGTCTCTCGGCCAGCAGATGAGAACCCGGGCGAACCCAGCGGAACGACCCGGTGTCGGTGACCAGACCCGCGAACAGCAGGTGGGCCAGATCGGCATCGATCTCGACGGCCCATCGATCGAACAGCCGCGCGATGACGGCGGTGGTGGACTCAGCAGACGCGTGCACCACGTTCAGCGTTCCGAATCGTGTGTTGCTGCGGTGATGATCGATGACGAGGCTGGCCGACGCCGTATCGAGTCGGTCGCCCAGCGAACCCAGCCGGCCTCTGCTTCCGGCGTCGACCGTGACCACCAGATCGACGGACTCGGTGACCTCGCCTGCGTCGACGAGAAGGTGTCTACCAGGTAATTCGTCCATCGACTCGGGCAGGGACGCCGGTGCTGCGAATGCCACCTGGACGGTCGCGCCGCGACGTTCGAGCACCGAACCGAGCGCAAGCCCACTACCGATCGTGTCGGCATCGGGTTGAACGTGACACAGCACGGTCACCGAGGATGCACGTTCGAGCATCTCGATCGCCCGCGCCAGATCCTCGTCGGTCTCCGACACTGCCCCCGAACCGTCGGACATGTCAGTCGGCTTCGGCAGGCTCGACGTCTGCAGGAGTGGAGCCTGCGGAATGACCATCCAGTGCAGGAGTGGAGCCTGCGGAATGACCATCTGTGTCTGCGACTTCGCGTGGAGCTTTGTACGGGTCCGGGTCCCCGGCCGGCTTGGCGTTCGCACGGGCGCGGGCCAGTTCTTCGTCGGCGACGCGGGCGCGTTCGAGCAGGTCTTCCATGTGGCGTGCGGTGTCGGGCACCGTGTCGGTCACGAACGTCAACGTCGGCGTGTACCGCACACCCGTTCCGGCTCCGACCTTCGAGCGCAGCACGCCCTTGGCCTTCTCCAGGCCTGCCGCAGCGGCCTGCAGATCGGGCGGTGTATCGAGGTCTTCACCCATCACGGTGTAGTACACCGTGGCGTCGTGCAGGTCGGCAGTCACCTTGGTATCGGTGATGGTCACGAATGCCAGCCGTGGATCCTTGATCTCGTGATCGATCGCCGTTGCAACGATGGCGGCGATTCGCTTGGACAACTTTCGAGCCCTGGCCTGATCCACCACGACAATCACACTCCTCTTTCATGGCCGAACGTCGATTCTGTTCCGACGTGGCGGCGGTTGTGCACTTCTCGTCCGCCGAGCAGCGCTCGGCGGACTTCCCGGATCAATCCTCGGGTCCGAAGATTCTCCGGCGTACTGCCAACAGTTCCAGATCGTGGCGTTCGGCGACATGCCGTTCGCACTCGTCCAGTTTGTCGTGCAGTAGGTCGACGTCGGTACCGGCCGCGGCAACCCCCAGCAGGGACCGCCGAATACGTTCTCGCTCACCGGTTTCGGCAGCCGAGACTCCCAGCCGTTGCAGATCACCGAGCACCGGTTCCACCATCGACCGTTTCTCGGCGAGCGAACGCACATCCCCCAACAACACGTCCAACTCCAGAGCACCCAGATACACGCTGACGTCCTTCGATCAGCTTCGACGACAAAGCCGGTGGCGGTACATCTGTCGTACCACCACCGGCTCGAAAGTCGGAGCGCAGTGTCACTCCCCTGGCTTCACCACCGAGCCGACGCGACCGGGTGCGGAGCCGATAGGCTCCGCATCCGTTCTAGTCGCGCGGCTTTTCACGGAGCTCGTACGCCTCGATGACATCGCCCACCTTGATGTCGGAGTACGTCACCGTCAAACCACATTCGTAGCCCTCGCGGACCTCCGTCGCGTCGTCCTTCTCGCGACGGAGCGAGGAGATCGTGACGGTTTCCGCGACAACGGCGCTGTCTCGGATGAGTCGCGCCTTGGCGTTGCGACGGATCGTACCGGAGGTGACGAGGCAACCGGCGATGTTTCCGACCTTGGAGGAACGGAACAGCGCGCGGATCTCGGCCTGCCCGAGGGCAACCTCTTCGTACACCGGCTTGAGCATGCCCTTGAGGGCCTTCTCGATCTCGTCGATGGCCTGGTAGATCACCGAGTAGTACCGGATGTCGACGCCTTCACGGTTGGCCAGCTCGGTGGCTTTGCCCTCCGCTCGAACGTTGAAGCCGATGATGATCGCGTTGGATGCCGACGCCAGGTTGACGTTGGTCTCCGTGACGCCACCGACACCGCGGTCGATGACGCGCAGTTCGACCTCGTCGTCGATCTCGATTCCGAGCAGCGCCTCTTCGAGCGCTTCCACGGTTCCCGAGTTGTCACCCTTGAGGATCAAGTTCAGCTGCGAAGTCTCTTTCAGAGCTGCATCGAGATCGTCGAGGCTGATGCGCTTGCGGCTCTTGGCTGCCAGAGCGTTGCGCTTGCGCGCATTTCGACGGTCGGCGATCTGTCGAGCGATTCGGTCCTCGTCGACCACCAGAAGGTTGTCGCCTGCACCGGGCACCGACGTGAAGCCGATGACCTGCACGGGACGGGACGGCATCGCCTCGGTGACGTCCTCGCCGTGCTCGTCGACCATGCGACGAACGCGTCCGTATGCGTCACCGGCGACGATCGAGTCACCGACACGCAACGTTCCGCGAGCGATGAGCACGGTCGCGACCGGGCCGCGACCACGGTCGAGGTGTGCCTCGATGGCGACACCCTGAGCGTCCATGTCCGGGTTGGCGCGCAGATCGAGCGACGCGTCGGCCGTCAGCAGCACCGCTTCGAGGAGGGCATCGATGTTGGTGCCCTGCTTGGCGGAGATGTCGACGAACATCGTCTCGCCGCCGTATTCCTCGGCGACCAGACCGTATTCGGTGAGCTGCTGCCGGATCTTGTCCGGGTTCGCGCCCTCCTTGTCGATCTTGTTCACCGCGACCACGATCGGCACGTCGGCTGCCTGTGCGTGGTTGATGGCCTCCACGGTCTGCGGCATGACGCCGTCGTCGGCTGCGACCACCAGGATCGCGAGGTCGGTGGCCTTGGCACCACGGGCACGCATGGCCGTGAAGGCCTCGTGACCGGGGGTGTCGATGAACGTCACGAGACGTTCGTTACCTTCGAGCTCGGTCAGCACCTGGTACGCACCGATGTGCTGCGTGATTCCGCCGGCCTCGCCTTCGCGCACCGTGGTGTTGCGAATCGAGTCCAACAGTCGCGTCTTACCGTGATCGACGTGGCCCATGACGGTGACCACCGGGGGACGCTGCTCCAGATCGTCCTCGCCGCCGGCATCCTCGCCGTAGGTGAGATCGAACGAGTCGAGCAGCTCACGATCTTCGTCCTCGGGACTGACGACCTGAACGACGTAGTTCATCTCTCCGCCGAGAAGCTCCAGCGTCTCGTCGTTGACGGACTGCGTCGCGGTGACCATCTCACCGAGGTTGAACAGGGCTTGCACCAGTGCAGCCGGGTTCGCGTCGATCTTGTCCGCGAAGTCCGACAGCGATGCGCCGCGGGCGAGACGAATGGTCTCACCGTTGCCGCGGGGCAGCCTGACGCCGCCGACTGCGGGAGCCTGCATGCTCTCGTACTCGGCGCGCTTCGCCCGCTTCGACTTGCGGCCACGACGAACTGCTCCGCCGGGACGACCGAATGCACCTGCTGCTGCGCCGCGCTGACCGGGGCGTCCACCGCCACCGGGACGACCGCGGAAACCACCTGCGGGAGCGCCGCCTGCGGGGGCACCACCGGGAGCGCCGGGAGCGCCGCCGCCGCGGTAGCCACCGCCACCGCCGCCGCCCGGGCGTCCGCCCGGAGCGCCACCGGGACGACCGGGACGACCTGCTGCGGGGCCGGGACGTGCCGAACGGGTCGGCATGGCACCGGGGTTGGGGCGAGGAGGCATCGAGCCGGGGCTCGGACGAGGTCCGGCCTGGCCCGGTGCGGGACGGGGCCCACCCTGCCCTGGAGCCGGACGACTGCCACCGGACGGTGTTGCGGGACGAGGCCCACCTTGTCCGGGAGCGGGGCGTCCGCCACCGGGGCGCGGAGCACCGGGAGCGGGCCGAGGAGCAGGGCGCTCCACGGGAGCCGAGGAGTACGGGTTGTTACCGACACGCGGAGCCTTGGGGCCGGGCTTGGGGCCGGGACCTGCGGGCTTCGGAGCGGCCGGGGCCGGTGCAGCGTCGCTGGTGGCAGCCGACGCGGCGGGAGCCTGCTCGACCGGAGCGGCCGGAGCTGCAGGCTCGGGGGTAGGCGCTGCGGGGGCCGGAGCCGGCGCGGCAGCCGGAGTCGCGGGTGCAGCGGGTGCTGCCTCCACGGGAGCCTGCGCTGCGGGTGCTTCCGGCTCTGCCGGACGCGGTGCCGGCTTGGGGCCGGGACGGGGTCCGCCCGGTTTCGCGGCACCCGGCTTCGCGGTGCTGCTCGCTGCCCGATCGGCCGCTGCGCGACCGTTCGGTGCAGCTGCGGCCGGTGCCGACGCGTCCGTGTTCTCGGACGGGAACGACTCACGCAGTCGACGCGCCACGGGGGCTTCGACTGTGGATGATGCGGACTTGACGAACTCGCCTTGCTCTTTGAGCCGTGCGAGTAGTTCCTTACTGGTGACACCGAGTTCTTTTGCCAACTCGTGCACGCGGGCCTTGCCTGCCACTGCTCTCCTCACTGAGAGGCCGAGCGAGGCTTGGTGCCCGCACGACCTCGGGTTATCTCCGATGGACGTTCATCGTTGGTGCTTCACGGTGTGCTCATCAGTGCTGTTGCCTGTTCTTGTCGACGGGTGTTGCTCTTGTCGTGTACTCGGCCTGCAGCTGTTCGTGCTCGTCGAGCACGGCTGTCACTGCGGACGATTCCACATTTCCCGATATCCGAAACGCACGACCGAAGACTCGGCGTCGTTCCGCATTGTGCAGGCACTCTCGGCTGTAGTGCAACCACGCACCACGGCCGGACATCGAATGCCGGACATCGGGGACGAGAGCGAATTCGTGCGAACCAGCTTCTCGAACCACGATCCTCAACAGATCGGCGGCCGGCACTCGCTCCCTGCACCCGATGCATGTACGAATCGGCCGGCTTGTCACTACCGGATACTCGCGTTCATGCCCCTGGGCGGAGAGGTCGTTACCGAACCATCGACCACTCTACCGCTGTATTGCCCCGAACTCCGCATTCCAGCCCTACGCGCTGGTCGTCTCGGGTGCCGCCGCATCGCTGCGGATGTCGATGCGCCAACCGGTCAATCGAGCAGCCAGTCGAGCGTTCTGCCCTTCCTTGCCGATGGCCAGAGAGAGCTGGTACTCGGGAACCACGACACGGGCCGCACGGGCAACCGCGTCGACGACGGTCACCGAAACAACTTTCGACGGGGACAGTGCATTCCCGACGAACGTGGCCGGGTCCTCGTCGAAGTCGATGATGTCGATCTTCTCGCCTGCCAGTTCGCTCATCACGTTGCGCACGCGCTGACCCATCGGTCCGATGCAGGCACCCTTGGCGTTGAGCCCGGACACGGTGGACGCGACGGCGATCTTCGAGCGGTGCCCCGACTCGCGAGCCACTGCCACGATGTCGACCGAGCCGTCGGCGATCTCGGGAACCTCGAGGGCGAACAGCTTGCGCACCAGATTCGGGTGCGTGCGCGAGAGCGTGATCTGCGGACCCCGGTTACCCCGGGCGACTCCGACGACGTAGCACTTGATGCGCTCGCCGTGCTCGTAGCTCTCGCCCGGCACCTGCTCTGCGGGCGGCAGCAGGCCGTCGGCTCCGTTGGCGTCACTTCCGATACGGACGATCACGGTGCCCTTCGCATTGGCACGCGTGTCGCGCTGGATGACACCGTTGACGATCTCACCCTCGTGCGTGGAGTACTCACCGAACGACCGCTCGTGCTCGGCGTCGCGCAGGCGCTGCAGGATGACCTGACGCGCCGTGGTTGCCGCGATGCGTCCGAAGCCTTCCGGGGTGTCGTCCCATTCGGAGATCAGATTGCCGTCGGCGTCGAGTTCCTTGGCCATCACCCGAACGGAGCCGGTCTTGCGATCGACGTCGATCCACGCGTTGGACTGGTGCCCCTCGGTGTGCCGGTAGGCCGTCAGCAACGCGGTCTGGATCGTCGAGATCACCATCTCGATCGGAATTCCCTTGTCCGCCTCGATGGCACGCAATGCGGCTATGTCGATATTCACTTGTCCGACCCTTCTTCCGGTGCTTCCACGTCCACGATCTCATCGGTGTTCGCGGGTGACGGCCTACTGCCGACCACACCACCCGCCAGGTCCATCTCTTCGGCACTCGGCCGCGAGAACTCCACCTGTACAACAGCTTTCACAACATCGGACAAGGCAACGGGGCGAGTCGACAGCACACCCTTGTCCTTGATCACCACGGTGACCGAATCGCCGTCGAGTACCCCGACGCGACCGTCGAACTTGCCGTCGGCCAGTTCGATACGCACTTTGCGTCCGCGAGCCCGACGCCAATGCCGTGCCTCGGTCAGTGGGCGGTCGATTCCGGGGGTGGTGACTTCCAACGTGTACGGAGCTTCCCCGAAATCCGTCACGGCATCGAAGGCATCCGAGATCTCGCGGCTCAGTTCCGGGAGGGCGTCGAGGTCGATTCCATCTTCGCGATCGACCATGATCCGCACTGCACTGTGCTTTCCTGCGGCGACGACGTTCACGTCTTCGAGGTCGTAACCCCGTTCTCGAACGAGGTCGGCGAGCAGTTCGACAACCCTTTCCTTGGACGGAACAGGCATGTCGCGAACTCCTCGTGTGTAGTTGTGGGCGATCCGGCGTACGGCAGCAGGACTGCGTTTGGTGAACCAACAGCCTACCGCCCCGCAGGCAGTGCTCGTGACCACGATCGGCCGACGCGACACACGGGCACGGCACGTGCGAGCGCCGCGGTCTGGCACGATATCGGAGTGCCAACGCCGACCGTCCCCTTCGCGCTCAGTCGCCGCGGGTTGTTCCGACTCGCCGGCGTCGCTGCTCTGTCCGCGGCAACCGTGTCGAGCGTTGCGGCCTGCGGTCAGGAGACGATCTCGGGTCCTGCCCTCGACACCTTGACTGCGCAGTTGCGCGCTGCCCGCGCCGACGCCGCGGATGCCACCGCGGCGGCGACGGTGATCGCCGACTACGCCGCCGCCCTGGGGATCGTTGCGGCGCAGCGGACCGAGCACGCCGATGCGCTCGACACCGAGATCGCCCGCGCCACAGGTGCCTCGACCGAGACGTCGTCGGTCACGGCCACCACGACACCCGTTCCCACGACGCCGCCGCCCGATCTCGCCGCCGTGCGAGAGATGTTGACGGCCTCCGCTCGCAGCGCGGCGGATGCGGCTCGCAACGAAAGCGGTTACCGAGCAGGCCTTCTCGGTTCCATCAGCGCCTCGTGCACGGTCTCGGCCCTGGTGGTGCTGGCATGAGCGATCTCGGCCCGGAACAGCAAGGCCTCGTCGATGCACTGGCCGCCGAGTATGCGGCGGTGTTCGCCTACGGCGTCGTCGCGGCATTCTCCAATCCCACGCGCGCAGATCTGGTTGCGTCGAACACTGCCGCCCACCGCGCGCGTCGAGACGCGACCATCGATGCACTCCGGGCGGCGAGTGTCACTGTGCCGCTGCCCGATCCGGCGTATGCGTCCCCGTTCCCGGTGACCGACGCGATCTCGGCCGCGCAGTTGGCCGCGCAAGCCGAGATCGACACCAGCATCGCGTGGCGTGCGCTGATCGAACGCAGCAGGTCGGGAGCGACCCGCGACATGGGTGTTCAAGCGCTGACCGACGCGGCGATTCGCCTCGCGACGTGGCAGCAAATTCTGGGAGTCAGTCCGTCGTCGACGGCATTTCCCGGCCAACCGTGAGCACCTGTGCCGATCCGACGGAACGCCCCGGCATGAACAACGCCGCCACCAGTCCGATCGCCACTGCCCCAGCGCCGACGAGCAGAGCGGGCGCCAAGGCGTCGGTGTAACCGGTGGGCGTCAGTGATCCACCGGCTCCGATGAACACCGCTGTCAATACCGCGATGCCGAGTGCGATACCCACCTCCCGCACAGTGGAGTTCGCACTGCTGGCGGTGGCATGATCGTCGTCCTTCATGTCCCGCAGGACTGCGGTGGCGGACGGAGCGAACGTCAGCCCCATGCCCACTCCCGCCATCAGCAGGGCCGGGACCATCGACGAATACTCGGTGTCGGGTCCCAGAATCAGCGCCATCCACACGAGCGAGACCGACTGCAGCGTCAGGCCGCCGACCAACAGCCCACGCAGTCCGACGCGCTCGGCAAGCAGACCTGCGATCGGTGCGACCACCATCGGTGCGGCGGTCCACGGCAGCGTGCGTAGGCCCGCCTGGAACGGCGTGTAGTTCATCACGATCTGCAGGTATTGCGCGAGGAGGAACACCGCCCCGAACATGCCGAGCGAGAACGTGATTCCGATGATGTTGGCGATGGTGAAGCTACGCGAACGAAAGAGTGCGAGCGGCAGTACCGAGTGTCGGGTGCGCGAGGCGCGCAGAACGAACGCCACGAGCAACACCGCCGAGCCGATGAAACCGGCGAGCACCGCGGCCGACGCCCACCCGTCGTCGTTGCCGTGGACCACCGCCCACACCAGGAGGAAAACACCGCCGCCTGCGAGAACCACGCCGGGCAGATCGAGCGGTTGGATGCGCCCTGCTGTTTCCTTCAGCGCGACGTACGCCAGCGGAACTGCGACGAGGGCCACCGGAACGTTGATCCAGAAGATCGCCTGCCAGGAAATCCCGTCGACGACGGCTCCGCCGACCACCGGTCCCAGCGCGACGCCGAGTCCGGAGACTCCACCCCAGATCCCGATTGCCATCGCGCGCTTGCCCACCGGTACCACCGCGGCGAGCAACGCCAGGGACAACGGCATGATCGCGGCGGCACCGATTCCCTGCACGGCGCGCGCGGCGATGAGCATCGCTGGACTCGCAGCGAGCGCGCTGGCCACCGAGGCAAGAGTGAAGACCGCGATGCCGCCGAGGAATACCGCGCGCCTGCCCCACCTGTCGCCGAGCGTCGCCGCCGTCAGCATGAAGGTGGCGAAGCTGAGGGTGTACGCGTTGAGGAACCACTGCAGTTGTCCGACAGAGGCGTTCAGGTCCTGCTGGATGACCGGTAGTGCGCTGGTCATCACCAGATTGTCGAGGGTTGCCATGAACATCGGCAGGGATGCTGCGAGGATGCCGAGCCACACGGGAACGTTCCGAGTGGCGGGCTGCACTGCAGGTGGAGAGTCTGTGGCGGTCATTGCGGTCGTCCCGTCTCGGACTTGTAAGCATCAAATGATTACTTATTCGAGACCGTAAGTTATCAACTGATAACCTGTCAACATGTCCGACCCGTCAGCGCCCAAGCCCAGAGCCACCCGCATGGATGCGGCCGACCGCCGAGAGCTCGTGCTCGACGCAGCGATGCGCGCGTTCGCGCGCGGGGGTTACGCCGGCACCAGTACCGATGCGGTCGCGAAGGAAGCGGGCGTCTCTCAGCCGTATGTGGTCCGCATGTTCGGCACCAAGGTCGAGTTGTTTCGTCTGGTGTTCCAACGCTCCGTCGACGGCATCATGGCCGCGTTCGATGCCGTGCTGGCGGCGGGCCCGCTCGACCCCGACGACGACAGCACCTGGGCGAATCTCGGTTCCGCCTATGCCGATCTGGTGGCCGATCGCGACCTGTTGATGGTCATGATGCACGGATTCGGCGCAGGCTCGGTACCCGAGATCGGCCGGGCAGCCCGGGAGGGAATGGGCGCCATCTACAGCCAGATACATGCCGGCACAGGTTGTTCCGAGGATCAGGCACGGCAGTTCATCGCGCACGGGATGCTGCTCAACGTCCTCATGTCGATGCAGGCGCTCGAGCATCCGAACGACAGCGCCGGACTGCACGAGATGACGGTGTGCGCGTTCGGAACCAATCTGGTCCCGGCCGATCCCGGCTAGGCGTCGGCGCTAGGGACGCATCTCGTACCGACCGTCGTACGAGACGACCTCGTTCCAGACCGTCTCGAAACGCCCCGCGTCGACCACCGGCTTGCGAATCGAATCGAGCGCCCACTGCTGTTGCGCTCCAGTCGATGACGGCTTCCCGTACAGCGCGACGGCATAGCCGGAGAAGTCTCTGATCTGGAAGTCGAAGATCTGGTCCATCATCTCGGACGAGATCTCGTCGGCCTGCTCGAGCAGAAGGTGACCGTAGACCACGAGCGAGAACAGGTGACCCACCACCAGCAGGAAATCGAGGTCCTTCTGCTGGGACTCGTCGGGCGCACACTCGGCGAGGAACGAGGTGAATGCCTGTGCCTGCTCGTAGAAGCGACCCACGTTGGGGATTCCGGAGTGCTTCTCGTACAACGGTTTCCAGTCGTGGAACCGCACCGAACTCGCACCGCGGGCCGGCCCCTGGGCGAAGAAGAAGCTGTCGTCGACCGGCTCGGTTCGGGTACCGACGTCCGGATAGTCGGTGGGCGAGAACATGTAGGCCGGCATGAATTTGAGCATCAGCGCCACATTGACGTGCACCGTGCCCTCGAGCTTGGGCAGTGTTCCGATCAGCTGGGCGGCTTCGCGGAAGTAGGTGTTCTTCTCGTAGCCCTTGGCCGCGATGACGTCGTGCAGCAGCCGCACGACCGTTTCGCCCTCCGAGGTCACCTTCGCCTTCGTCATCGGGTTGAACAGCAGGTAGCGCCGGTCCTCGGGCCCTGCGGCACGGAAGTAGTCCAGTGCCCGCGCGCTGAAGAGCTTCATCGCGATCAAGCGCGAATAGGCATCGACGAACGCACTGCGCACGTGCGGAAAGTCGGTGACCCGATTGCCGTACAGAATTCTGTTGTTCGCATGCGTGATCGCCTCGTGGAAGGCGTGCTCACAGATGCCGATGGATCCGGTGCACAGGTTGAACTTTCCGACGTTGACCGTGTTGAGAGCTGCCGAGAACGCGTCGGCACCGGTGTGCAGGATGTCCTGTCGCCGGACGGGGTAGTTCTCGAGCGCGAACGTGCTGACGTACATCTGACCGTGAACGACGCTCTCGCGGAGCCGATAGGCCGGGTGCGCACTGTCGGCCACGAAGAACACGTACGAATCGGGTCCTTCGACGTCGGTACGTCGGCCGAACACCGAGACCATGTTCGCCACGTTGCCGTTTCCGATGTAGTACTTCTCCCCCGACGCGGTGAACTCGAGCTCGGAGTCCTCGGTCGTGGGCGTCAACAGCATGTCGGTGGAGTAGACGTCGGCTCCGTGCGCGCGCTCGGACAGACCGAACGCCATCACCCCGCCGCGATCCAGCTCGCGTGCGGCGCGGCGTTTGGCGTCGTCGTTGGCGCTCATCCAGATGGGACCGAGACCCAGCACGGTGACCTGCCAGGTGTACCAGTAGGCCAGACCGTAGAACCCGAGAACCTCGCTCAGCGCGGCATTGCGAGCGGCGTCCCAGCGCGTGTTCGGCGACCCGTCCGCATAGGCGGCGGGCGTGGAGAACGTCGCGAACAACTTCTGCTCGGCGACGAATTCCAGAAAGTCGGCCGGCCAGACGCTGTCGAGATCGTCCGCCAACAGCCTGCCTTTGCCGCGACTCTCGAACCACTCGATCAGTGCACGCAATTGTCGGCGAGAATCCTCGTCGAGCTCGGCCGGATCGAAGGTTGTGGGATCGAACAGCGCATAGTGAGACACGTGATGACCTCTCATAGTCGTTGACCCGAAGCTACCAGCGGGTAAACAACCGCGCAGAGAGATCGCGAGACTCCTCTACGGAGTGCGGCGCACGGCCTTCACAATCTCCTCGACCGCCGAGTCGATGTCCAGCTCGCGACTCTCACCGGAGAAGCGATCGCGGATCTCGACCTTGCCGTCGGCCCAGCCACGGCCGAGAACGACCACCAGCGGGACGCCGATCAGTTCCGAGTCCTTGAACTTCACTCCGGGAGAGGCCTTGCGATCATCGAAGAGCACCTCGATTCCCTGCGTATCGAGTTGTGTCGCAATCGATTCCGCACCGGCGCGAGCCGCGTCGTCCTTGTTGGCGATCACCAGATGGACATCGGCTGGCGCAACCTCCGACGGCCATCGCAGACCCTTGTCGTCGTGCATCTGCTCGGCGATCACGGCGACCAGACGGGAGACGCCCACACCGTACGAACCCTGAGTCAGGCGAACCGGCTTGCCGGTCTCACCGAGGACGTCGACCGAGAACGCATCGGTGTACTTGTAGCCGAGCTGAAAGATGTGCCCGATCTCGATTCCGCGAGCACTGACGAGCGAGCCGCGGCCGTCGGGAGACATGTCGCCGTCGCGCACCTCGGCTGCTTCGATGGTGCCGTCGGGAACGAAATCGCGACCGGCGACGAGGTTCACCACGTGCTTGCCCTTGACGTCCGCGCCGGTGATCCACGACGTTCCGTCGACGACCCTCGGGTCGACGAGGTAGCGAACACCGTTGGCCTGCAACGCGCGAGGCCCGATGTACCCCTTGACGAGGAACGGATTGGCAGCGAAGTCCGCGTCGGTCAACAGGGCGAACTCGGCAGGCTCGAGAGACGCTTCGAGGCGCTTCTCGTCGACCTCTCGGTCACCGGGCAGGCCGACGGCGAGCAGTTCCCACTCCCCTTCTGCGTTGCGCACCTTGAGCAGAATGTTCTTGAGCGTGTCCGCGCCGGTGACGGTGCGTCCGAGATCCGCGGAGTTGGCCCACTCCACCAGGGTCGCGATGGTCGGGGTGTCGCCGGTCTCGTGGTCGACGGCGGCCGGCTGCCCCTCGATGGGCAGCGGCGCCGGTGCCGGAGTGGTGACGGCCTCGACGTTGGCCGCGTATCCCGATTCGATGCAGCGCACGTAGGTGTCCTCGCCGATGTCGCTCTCGGCCAGGAATTCCTCGGAAGCACTGCCTCCCATGGCACCGGACGTCGCGGCGACGATGACGTAGCTGACACCGAGGCGGGCGAAGATGCGCTGGTACGCCTCGCGGTGGGCGGCGTAGGACTTCTTCAGTCCGTCCTCGTCCATGTCGAAGGAGTACGAGTCCTTCATCACGAATTCGCGGCCACGCAGAATGCCGGCGCGGGGACGTTCCTCGTCGCGGTACTTGGTCTGAATCTGATACAGCGTGACCGGCAGGTCCTTGTACGAGTTGTATTCGGCCTTGACCGTCAACGCGAACAATTCCTCGTGGGTGGGACCGAGCAGCATGTCGTTGCCCTTCCGGTCCTGCAGCCGGAACAACGCGTCGCCGTATTCGGTCCACCGATTGGTGGTCTCGTACGGCTCGCGCGGCAGCAGTGCGGGCAGAGAAATCTCCTGCGCACCGATGGCGTTCATCTCCTCGCGCACGACGCGCTCGACCTGCCGCAGCACCCGCAGACCCAGCGGCAACCAGGAGTAGACGCCAGGCGCGATACGACGGACATAGCCGGCGCGGACCAACAGCTTGTGGCTGTCGACCTCGGCGTCGGCGGGGTCGTCGCGAAGGGTACGAAGGAACAACTGCGAAAGACGGGTGATCACGGGTTGTCAGACTAGTCGCTCACGCAGTGCCTGTGAGCAGGCGGCCGTACAGTGAGTAGCCTCGTGCCCGTGCTGATTCTGCTGCCTCCCTCCGAGACGAAGTCCGACGGCGGTTCCGGAGCACCTCTCGATCTGGACCGACTGTCGTTGCCCACGTTGACACCGCTCCGCCGAAAGCTCGCCGACGCGCTGGTGGAACTCGCCGGCGACGTCGATGCATCGATCGCGGCGCTCGGCCTCGGCCCCACCCAGAAGGACGAGATCGAACGCAACGCCCGAGTGTGGACCTCACCGACCACACCTGCGCTGCAGCGGTACACCGGCGTGCTCTACGACGCCCTCGATGCGGCGTCGTTCACTCGGGCCGGTCGCGCCCGAGCGGACGCGCGGCTGTGGATCGGCTCGGCCCTGTTCGGAGCCGTCCGTGCCTGCGACCCGATTCCGTACTACCGACTCTCCGGTGGATCGACCGTTCCGAATTTCGGCACCCTGCGCTCACACTGGAAGCCCGAACTCTCCGACGCCATCGACGCCGAGGACGAGGGGATCGTCGTCGACCTCCGATCCGGCACCTACCAGCAGCTCGGTCCCGTCCCCGGTGCGATCACCGCCACGGTGCTCACCGAGAAGCCCGACGGCACCCGTTCGGTGGTGAGCCACTTCAACAAGCACCACAAGGGCCTGCTGGCACGCGCGTTGACTCTGACCACCGCCGAGCCGAAGGACGTGAAAGCCGTTGCGCGCGTGGCGTCCAAGGCCGGACTGCGAGTCGAAGTGGCATCGAGCACCGAATTGATCGTGCTCACCGAATGAGCGAGATTCCTGGACTGCTCCGACGCGGCGCCGACGCCTCGGTCGGCAAGACCAAGAGCCAACGCGTCGCCGACGACGTCGCAGATCGACTGGTCTCGATGGACGCGACCGAACTCGGCTCTCGCGCGCTGACGAACATGATCGAGACGTTGTACGAAAACGGCTGGCAGCCCATGGATCTGGTGCACGTCGTGCGGCGTCAGCACACGGTGGCAGTGGCCGATCTCGCTGCCGCGGTACTGCTGCATAAGGCCGATCTCGCCGACGCGGACTCGCGGGTTCCACAGGACTGGGTGGATCAGATGTCCACGATCTGCGAGCAGTTCCCGAAGGTTGCGGCCCGGGTCGAGGCCACGCCCGATTTCCTGACCGCGTACCTGACCTCTTCCGGTAAGACCGATTACATCGCGGCCAGTGATCAGTGGCTCGACGTACTCACCCTGCTCGGTCGATGGCAGACACTCCCCCGGTGGCCTCAGCTCGGCCCGAAGCCGTCCCACTGGCCGCGCACTCGTCCTACGGTGACCGGTCTCGCCGGCTCCGACTCCCCGAACACCAAGATGCTGAGCAAGATTCGCGGGCTACTGGCCAAGGCCGACGCCACGGACTTCGAGGAGGAGGCCGAGACGCTGACTGCCAAAGCCCAGGAGTTGATGACGCGCTACTCCATCGACACCATGTTGCTCTCGCAGGGCCACATCGATATTCACGGCCGACGCGTTCATGTCGACGGCCCGCATGCCCCGGCCAAGGCGCAGCTGTTGCACGTCGTCGGAACCGCCAACCGCGTCAAAGCGATCTGGGACCAGGAGTTCGCCGTCGCAACCCTGGTCGGAGCGCCGGTGGACGTGGAACAGACCGAGTTGCTGTTCACCTCTCTGCTCGTTCAGGCCACACGCGCCCTCGGGCATTCACCGCAGGCGAAGAAGCGCAAGAAGGCCGGATCGGCGGCGTTCGGCAAGGCATTCCTGTACGCGTACGCCGTCCGAATCGGAGACCGCCTCACCGACGCCGATGCGAACGCCCTCGAGGAGGCGAGTCACGAATCCGGTGATCTACTACCGATACTCGCCGCTCAGACCGTCGCCGTCGAAGCCGAATTCGATCGACTGTTCCCGACGGCGAAGCCGATGCGCGGCCCACGCCTGGACGCCGAGGGATGGGATTCGGGCCAGGCTGCGGCGGATCGGGCCGATCTCTCGCGCTGAGGTGGGGGAGTCGACTGTCGATCCGCAGGGCAAAATGGTTCCGTGCCGGAAACTCTCGACGACATCATGACGCGAACGTCCGAACTCCTCACCGCCCGTGACATGGCCGCACTGTCCACTCTGATGGGTGAGCTGTCGACGACCGATGCGGTGCGCATGCTCGAGCGGGTCGACTCGTCTCGACGCGCGGTGTTGTTTCGTCTTCTGCCCAAGGACGAGGCCGTGACGGCCTTCGAGCGATTCGACGCCACCGTTCGCGGCGAGTTGTTCGAGAGTCTGCGCAGCGACGACGTCATCGCGCTGTTCGAGGATCTCGACCCGGACGACCGCGTCGAGCTGCTCGACGAACTCCCCTCCAATGTCGCGCATCGGCTGCTGGTGGGCCTGTCTCCCGACGAGCGCGCACTCACCGCGCCCATGCTGGGGTACGACCGCGGGTCGGTCGGCCGCCGGATGAGCCCGGAGTTCGTTCGACTGCGGACTGCAGCGACCGCCGCCGACGCACTCGTCGCCGTGCGGCGCACCGGCTCGGACGCCGAGTCGGTGTACCTGTTGCCGATCACCGACGATGACCGAACTCTGCTGGGGGTGGTGACCCTCGCCGATCTGGCGACCGCGGCACCGAGCACCCCGGTCGGCGACCTGTACTCGGATCATCCTGTGGTCGAGGCCGATTCGTCGGCGGAGGAGGCCGCACGACTGTGCTTCGAGCACCGCAGTCCTGCGGTGGTGGTGGTCGATTCCGAGAAACGACTGATCGGCATTCTCACACTGGAGCAGTCCTCACGAATCCTGGAGGAAGCCGAGGACGAGGACGCCGCCCGCGCCGGTGGCTCGGAGCCGCTGCGCCGGCCGTATCTGTCGACGCCGGTGCTGTCCATCGTTCGCTCGCGCGTGGTGTGGTTGCTGGTGTTGGCGCTGTCGGCCATCCTCACGGTGCAGGTTCTCGAGATCTTCGAGCACGCACTCGCCGTAGTCGTCACTCTCGCGCTGTTCATTCCGCTGCTGACCGGGACCGGCGGCAACACCGGCTCCCAGGCCGCGACCACTGTCACGCGGGCACTCGCACTGGGCGACGTGCGACCGCGCGACATAGCCGCCGTGTTGTTTCGCGAGGTTCGCGTCGGCGCGACGATGGGTGCGATGCTCGGCACCCTGGGCTTCGTCATCGCCGGACTCGTCTACGACTGGCACCTCGGGGTCGTCATCGGTACGACGCTGCTGTCGATCTGCACTCTCGCAGCCACGGTCGGCGGTGCGATGCCGCTGATCGCGAAGAAGATCGGGGTGGACCCGGCGGTCTTCTCGACGCCCTTCATCTCCACCTTCTGCGACGCGACGGGGTTGATCGTCTACTTCCTCATCGCCAAGGCCGTACTGGGCGTGTGATCGGCCCTGCTCGTCAGCCCTTCTGAGCGTCTTCCTGAGCGGCCTGCGCCTGCGCTACCTGCTCCGGGGTGAAGCGAATGAACACCGCAGCGATTCCCGCGACCACGGCGCAGACCGCGCAGCAGAAGAGCGCGAACATGTAGCCCGAGCTCAACGCATCGAGCTGATTGTCGTTCATCAACGTCGCCGGTCCCGAGATGCCACCGAGAGACAAGGTTCGCGAGGTGACCAACGCGCCGATCACGGCGAGCGCCAGCGGCCCCCCGAGGGTCTGGGCAACCAGGGCGATAGCGGTCAACGGGCCGATCTCGGTGGGGCTGACTCCGGCGATGGCGCACAGCGGAAGCGGCACGACCGTCAGGCCGACGCCGAATCCGATACCGATGACGGGGAAGAACAGTCCGGGGAAGTACGACGAGTCCGCGTTCATCGTCGCGACCGACACCATCAGCCACCCGACCATGATGACGGCACCGCTCAGAATCAACCACCGTGGGGCGATACGCGTCACCAGCTGCGAGGCCAGGAATGCGGCGGCACCGAGTCCGAAGGCGAACGGCACGAACGCCAGGCCCGCGTGCAACGGGCTGTATCCCAGGATGTCCTGGACGAACAGTGCCACGTAGGCGGCGAGGCAGAACATCACGCCACCGGCGAAGAAGATGGCCACGAACGTCGCCACCCGGTCTCGGCTGCCGAACAGCGAGAACGGCAGCAATGGATTGTCGGCGCGGCGCTCGACCAGTAGGAACAGCCCGAGGAAGAGCAGTCCGGCGATCAACGAGACGATGACGATCGGATTGGTCCAGCCGAGTTCGGTGCCCTCGCTCAGAGCGAGCACCACTCCGGTGCAGCCGAGCGTCGCCAGAATCGCTCCCGGCACGTCGAGCGGTAGCTTGGCCCCCACCGTCTCCTGCAGAGACACGACTGCGAGCACCACGATGACGACGCCGATCGGCACGTTGATCAGGAAGATCCACCGCCACGACACCTCGGTCAGCGCACCGCCGATGATCAGGCCTGCGATGGAGCCGACACCGGTCATGGCCGCGTAGATCGCGATGGCCTGGTTTCGTACCGGGCCCGGCGCGAAGGTGGTCGCCACCAACGCGAACGCCGTGGGCGACGCCACCGCGGCACCTACGCCCTGGAGCGCGCGCGCCGCTACCAGCGTCGCCTCGTTGACCGCGAGCCCGCACAGCAGGGACGCGATCGTGAACAGCACGACGCCGGCCAGGAACATCTTCTTGCGACCGAAGGCGTCACCGAGTCTGCCGCCGAGGAGCATGAGCCCGCCGAAGGCGAGGGCATACGACGTGAGCACCCAGTTGCGTCCGGCATCGGACAGGCCCAGATCCGCCTGCAACGGAGCAAGTGCCAGATTGGCCACGGTGCCGTCGAGCACCACCATCAACTGCAGACCACTCAGGACGATGATCGCCAACCCGAATGCTCTGGTCGTCACCGGGTATTTGATCTCGGTGGTGGACGTATCGGACATCGAGGACTCAGGCACGAGTCTTCACGTTACCGGCGTGCACAGAGAAACCGGCAACGGTCCCGATAACGACGATCGCGGGAGGCCTGATCCCCGCTTCGCGAACGGCGTCGGCGACGGTGCTCAACGTCGCTCGAACCTCGCGCTGAGTACGCATGGTGCCCTCCTGTACGACGATGACCGGGGTATCGGACGCCCGGCCGCCCGCGATGAGTACGTCGGCGAACTGCCCGATCCGTTCGACGGCCATGAGCAGGACGATGGTGCCCTTGAGTTTGGCCAACGCGTCCCAGTCGACGAGCGAATCGGGATGGTCGGGTGCCACGTGGCCGCTGACAACGACGAACTCGTGGGTGACGGCGCGGTGCGTCACCGGGATCCCGGCGGACGAGGGCACCGAAATGGCGCTGGTGATGCCGGGCACCACGGTGACCGGAATTCCCTCGGCAGCGAGCGCTTCGAGTTCTTCGTATCCCCTACCGAACACGTAGGGGTCGCCGCCCTTGAGTCGGACGACGAACTTGCCTGCCTTCGCCCCGTCGATCAGCGCCTGGTTGATCGCCTCCTGCGCCATCGCGCGGCCGTACGGAATCTTCGAGGCATCGATGACCTCCACGTGCGGGCCCAGTTCGGCCAGCAGCTCGGGCGGCGCGAGCCGATCGGCCACCACGACATCGGCATAGGCGAGCAGCCTGCGCCCGCGGACGGTGATGAGGTCCGGATCGCCGGGTCCGCCACCGACCAGCGCGACGCCCGTCAACGGCGCACGGTCCGAGTCGGCGACCACACCGGACTGCAGGGCTTCTATGACGGCATTGCGTACCGCGGCCGATCGACGGTGCTCCCCGCCGGCGAGCACTCCGAGGGTCAGCCCGTCCCATTCGGCGGACGCCGGGGTGACCGCGGTGCCGTCCTTGGCGATGTCGGCTCGCACACAGAAGATCTTGGACGCGGTGGCCTCGGCGACGATGGCGATGTTGGTCGCGGCCTCGTCGGTGCACGCGACGGCGTACCAGGCGTCGGCGAGGTCGCCCTCGCGATAGTCACGCAACTCCATGGTCACCTGACCGGCAGTTGCCATCGCCTCCACAGCGGGCGTGGCCTCCCGAGTGATGACGTGAACCACGGCACCGCAGGAGATGAGCAGCGGCAATCGGCGCTGCGCGACGGTGCCGCCACCGACCACGACGACGCGTCGACCTTCCAGATTGAGGCCGACCAGATAGGGAGAGTCAGTCGCGTTCACGAGAGGAAACGCTACCGCGCGCGCTGCACCCGCTTCTCGTCCCATACGGGCTCGTTCGATTCGTAGGCCTGACCGGTGCTGCCGAACACGAGGAATCGGTCGAAGCTGCGCGCGAACCAGCGGTCGTGGGTCACGGCGATGACGGTGCCGTCGAACGCGGCGATGGCGTCTTCGAGTGCGTCGGCGGACATCAGGTCGAGGTTGTCGGTCGGCTCGTCCAGCAGCAGCAGGGTGGCTCCGGAGAGTTCGAGCAGCAGAATCTGTACGCGCGCCTGCTGGCCACCGGAAAGATTGTCGTAGGACTGTTCGGCGGCTCGGGCCAGACCGTAGCGGTCCAGTGCCCGGCCTGCGGCCTCCCGGCCCATGCCGTCGCGGTGTTCGTTGCCCATGTGCAGGATGTCGAGGAGTGTGTTGCCCGCGAGATCGGGCCGAGTGTGGGTCTGCGCGAACAGGCCGGGCCGAACGCGAGCGCCGAGCACCGCGGTGCCGGTGTGCGGAACGGGATCGAGTGCCAGTTCCTGAACCGGCTCGTGCTCCTTCTCCGGATCGGTTCCACCGTTGGCGAGCAAACGCAGGAAGTGCGATTTGCCGGAACCGTTGGAGCCCAGCACGGCGACGCGGTCTCCGTACCAGATCTCGGTGTCGAAGGGCTTCATCAGTCCGGTCAGTTCCAGTGCCGTACACACCAACGCGCGCTTGGCTGTGCGGCCGCCGCGCAGACGAACGGTGACGTGCTGCTTCAACGGCACCGCTTCCGGCGGTCCGGCCTCCTCGAACTTCGCCAATCGAGTCTGGGACGCGTGATAGCGCGCAGCGACCCCGTCGTTGAACTTGGCCTTCTCCCGCAGACGCAGCACCAGTGCCCGGAGTTTGACCAGTTCCTCGTCCCACCGCCGTCGCAGTTCGTCGAGCCGAGCATTCCGGTCCTCACGCGCAGCGTGATACGTCGCGAACCCGCCGCCGTGCACCCAGGAAGTGGCACCGCTGACGCCCGGTTCCAGCGTCACGATCCGATTCGCGGCGTTGGCGATGAGCTCCCGGTCGTGACTGATGAACAGAACGGACTTGTCGGAATCACGAATGGTCGATTCGAGCCAGCGCTTGCCCGGCACATCGAGGTAGTTGTCCGGTTCGTCGAGAAGCAACAGATTGTCGGTGCCGGCGAACAACGCTTCGAGCACCAGGCGCTTCTGCTCACCGCCACTGAGAGTCGATGCAGCGCGCCACTTCGCGCGGTCGAACGGCATTCCGAGGGCCGCCGTGGTGACCTTGTCCCAGAACGGCTCGAGGTCGTAACCGCCGACATCGCCCCAATCCGACAGGGCCTGCGCGTATTTCATCTGGGTCTTCTCGTCGTCGACCTCGATCATCGTGTTCTCGGCAGTGTCGAGGGCAGCGGCGGCCGTCCGCACCGCCGGGGACGCAACCGACAGCAGCAGATCACGCACGGTCGAGTCGTCGCGTAGCTGGCCGACGAACTGCCGCATCACTCCGAGCGAGCCCGAACTCGACACCGATCCCTCGTCGGGGGTCTCGTCACCCGCGATGATGCGCGTCAGCGTGGTCTTACCGGTTCCGTTGGGCCCGATGAGGGCGGTCTTGGCACCGTCGCCGACACGAAACCCGACACCGTTGAGCAGCTGCCGCCCGTCGGGCAGGAAGTAGACGATGTCGTTGAGTTCGAGGTGGGCCACAACGAACCAGCCAACCTCATCGGCCCGGCTATGGCCAATCGTTTACCGTTCGCTAGGCGAGGGCCAGGGTCGACGTCTCGGTGAGCACCTGCTTGCCCGCGTCGTCGACATGAGCATGGTGCACCCGCAACCGGGCGGAGTCGCCGTGCAGAGTCAGCAGCATGACGCCGTTGGCGAACCATGGCCCGGCCTCGGCCTCCCATTCGACACCGGAGGGGCCCACGTGGGCAGCGCGCGCCAGCTTCGACAGAATTCGGGCGGCGGGACGCTTGATGGCCAGCTTGTTGACCGCGCGAATCGGCAGATCGAGCGGATTGCGGAACGGCGACATGGTGAGCTGATACGTGGCCGGCACCTCGCGCCCGCCGACACCGAAGTCCGCGTTCGCCACGTAGGAACAGTGCACGTCTCCGGACAGCCACATGATCGAGGCGGGTTTGTTCTCGCCGCGGGAGAGCTCACGCGTCAGAGCGGCCATGTCGTTGAACGAGTTGGTGAAAGCGGCCCAGTGTTCGAGATCGAGACCGATCCGCATCTTCTCGGCCACCTTTGCCGACATCGAGCCCCAACTGCCCTGCGCCACAGCCTCGTTCCACTGTTCCAGGTAGTGCAGGGCGGGCAGCATGAGGTAGGGCAACGACGAACCGAACAGCAGATGCCGCGGAGTGGTCTCGAGCGCGCGTTCACGTACCCAGGCCCACTCCTTCTCGTCGACCATTTCTCTGTTGTCCGGATCCAGGTTTCGAGAGCAGCGCGAATCGATCATGATCAGTCGTGTGTCACCGAAGTCGCGGTAGAAGCTCCAGCGTCCGGTCTCGGGCCGCCGGTCGACTCGTAAAGCGAAGTCGGACAACAACTTCTCGCGCTCTGCGTCACTGGCGGCCGATCGTACCGCGGCATACATCTCGTCCTGCGCAAGCTCCTTGGGTGAGAGGTTGCCCAAGTGCTGATACACCCAGTACGACGAATACGCGCCGACCACTCGGTCGTTCCACCAGGGCCGCGTCACGATGTCTCGACGCCAGGAAGCGGAGGAATTCCAGTCGTCGCGCAGGTCGTGGTCGTCGAGGATCATGCACGACGGGATGCTCGCCAACAGTGTCCGCACCGGCTCGAGTCCCCAGGACTCTCGGTACAGCCACGAGTACTCCTCGAAATCGCAGATCTCGTTCTCCGCGTCGGTACCGACGGCACTTCGTGGACCCTCGCCGGACCGACGCCGCGCCTGCAGCCGTTCGACGATTTCCGGCGACGGATCGTCGGCGTAGACCTGATCGCCGAGGAGCAGCAAGGCCTGTGGCCACCGGCTCGGGTCCTCCTCGATCAGCGCGTTCCCGAGCCCGGCCAACGCGTCGGCTCCGATCTCCTTCAAGGATTCGTCGCTGTAGTTGTCACCTCGCCGACACGATCCGAATGCCAGCGTGACCGGTCCCTGCGCGTCGACCGTGTGAATGGCCGCCCTTCGGCCCTCCGGCGGCCACACTCGACGCTCGTCGACGAACACCTCGTAGTGCACCGGAGAGTTGGCGGGCAGACCTTCGAGTGGCACCAGCGCATAGTGGTGTCCGTGCACGCCCCACGTTCGTTCTTCTGCGCGGACGCCGACGTCGGTCACGACCGATACGGTCGACGATTCGGCCATCTCGAACCACAGGGTCGCAGTCTCGGTGCCGACGTACCGGACGATCGGGCCGAGTAGGACAAGGCTGTCGGAAGTCATTGGATCCACATTGCCTGCGTCGGCCCGCTTTCGCCAGTCAGTGGCGCGGATCGGTCCTCACGAGCGGGCTGCGATCACAACCTTTCCCCGTACGTGCCCGGTTTCGACCAACCGATGCGCTTCGCGAAGCTGCTCGGCATCGATCGGAGACAGAACCGTCGTGACGGTGGTGCGCACCGAACCCGCATCGACGAGCTCGGCCACCCTGGTCAGTAGCTCGTGCTGGCGAATCAGATCCGGCGTGTCGTGCATCGGACGCGCGAACATGAACTCCCAGTGCCACGAGATCGCCTTCGTCTTGAGCGGTAGAACATCGATGGTCTCCGGATCGTCGATCGCCACGATCTGACCGAACGGCGTCAACAGGTCCGCGTAGATCTCGACCTGCCCGGAGGAATGAGCAGTGAACACGTAATCGACGCCGTCGGGCGCTACTCGGCGTACTTCCTCCCGAAGATCGCGCCGGTGATTCACCACCTCGGCCGCACCGAGAGAACGGACCCACTCCACGGCGTCCTCGTCCGCTGCCGTCGCGATCACGCGGACGCCAGGAACGAGGGCCCGAACCAGCTGCAGCACAACGGATCCCACACCACCGGTGGCACCCACCATCAGCAACGTTCCGGTGGTCTCGGCTGTGATGCGGAGCTTGTCGAACAGCCCTTCCCAGGCAGTGATCACGGTCAGCGGCAAGGCCGCAGCCTGTGCGAAATCGAGGGTGGTCGGCTTCTTCGCCACGATGCGTTCGTCCACCGCATGAAACTGCGAGTTCGTTCCGGGTCTGCCGATGTTGCCCGCGTAGTAGATCTCGTCGCCGGGCGCGAACATGGTGACGTCGGCACCGACGGCGCGCACCACACCGGCGGCGTCGAACCCGAGGACCTTCGGGGTGCCCTGCGGATCGTTGCCGGCGCGGACCTTGACGTCCACCGGATTCACCGACACGGCGCGCACGTCGACCAGAAGATCGCGCGGGCGCAAGGTGCACACGTCGAGGACCACATCCGTCAGGCTGGCAGGATCGTCGATCGAAAGCGAGCGGGTGTAGGCAACAGCTTTCATCGTCTCGGTCATACCTACAGGATGGCCCGAACCCCCTGTCCACCGTCAAGGCAGAGCTCGACCACGGCAACGGTGACACCGTCCAGACCGAACCTGGGTACCGTCAACTTCGTCGAACGACCGGCCAGCAGTGCCGCCGCTTCGGCGACGCTGGCGCATCCGACGGCATCGAGCACACGAACCGACACGGTCGGTGTCACGACGGTCGACAGTTCTCTCGCCGAGTACGTCACGCCCCGAACCCCCATGCTCGACGCCACCGCGGCAACCAGGTCGGCTTTCCGGTCGATGGACGCGATCGCCTCGACGCTCCAATCCGGTTGCAGCACCGTCGAGATCGCCGCTTCGACGTCGGCGGAATCGACGCCGGCTCGGGCACCTATTCCGACGACGACCCGCATTCTTGCGATCCCTCTACACTCGCGCGTAGTCGACTGCGGCGGCAACGAACCGGGTGATGGATCCGGGATTGCCCGCAGCATGGGTGTGCAGGTACGACGCGTGGACCCCGCCCTGCACGAAGCCCTCGCGCGCCGCAGTTCTGCCGCCGGGGCTCTGCTTGTGCCAGCCCCACGCGGCCGAGGCGCTCTCGCGCACGTCCACGAGCTTCGTTCGGTGGAACTCGTGGCCGGTGACTCGGGTGCCCGCGTCGAACAGTGTGGACGATTCGAGGGCAACCGCATCGCGGTATCCCAGCGTGAGGGTGTTCCCGAATTCCGCGTCCACGTCGACGACCCCGGCCATGGCATGACCGTCCAATCGGCTTGCCAGATACAGCAATCCGGCGCATTCGGCATGAATGGGCAAACCCTTGGCCGCGGCCGTCCTGATATCGGCCAACAGCAGTTCGTTCGCCGCCAACGCGGCCGCATGCTCCTCGGGGAATCCGCCGGGGAGCACGACTGCCGCTGTGCCGGTGGGTAATCCGTCCCGCAGTGGATCGAACACGGCGACGTCGGCCCCCGCTGCGCGGAGCAGTTCGACGTGCTCGGTGTATCCGAAGGTGAATGCCGGGCCACCGGCCACCGCGACGACGGGCAATCCCTCGCAGGTGCCTACCTCGTCCTCCGGGGACCACTGCGGCGCTGTCACCGACGATCGAGCCAGCGCGCTCACTGCCTCGATGTCGACGAACCTCGAGACGAGAGCGCTCATCGCGTCGACGGCATCGGTTGCGGCGCCGCCGTGTTCGACCGCGGTGATCAGCCCCAGATGCCGTGACGGGACCACCAGTTCGCTCATCCGCGGCAACGCGCCCAGTACCGGAACGCCTACCCGTTCGCATGCTTGGCGCAACACGTCCTCGTGCCGCTGACTGCCGACGCGATTGAGAATCACACCGCCGATGCGGACGCTGGCGTCGAACGTCGAGAACCCGTGCAGCACAGCGGCAAGCGACTGACTGTGTCCACGGGAGTCGACTACGAGGATCACCGGGGCACCGAGCATCGCGGCCACCCGTGCGGTCGATCCCTCGGCGGAGGCCTCACCCGGTCCGGTCATGTCGATCTTGCCGTCGAACAGTCCCATGACGCCCTCGACGACCGCGATGTCGCAGCCCCGACTGCCGTGTCGGAACAGGGGCCCGATGCGGTCGGCACCGACCATCACGGCGTCGAGGTTGCGGCCCGGGAGTCCGGCCGCGAGCGAGTGATATCCGGGGTCGATGTAGTCCGGACCCACCTTGAACGGTGCGACGGTGCGGCCGGCCTCGCGCAGCGCGCCCATCAGTCCGGTGGCCACCGTCGTCTTTCCGCTGCCCGACGCGGGGGCCGCGATCACTACTGCGGGACAGGACTGGTTCACCATTCGATGCCTCGCTGACCCTTGCGTCCGGCGTCCATCGGATGCTTGACCTTGGCCATCTCGGTGACCAGGTCCGCAGCCTCGATCAGTTCACGGGGCGCGTCGCGTCCGGTGATGACGACGTGCTGACTGCCCGGTCGGCGGGTCAGGACATCGACCACCTCTGCGACGTCGACCCACCCCCACTTGAGCGGGTAGGTGAACTCGTCCAACACGTAGAAGCGGTGCGACTCCTGCTCGATTCGCCGGGCGATCTCCTGCCAGCCCTCGGCCGCGGCCTCGGCGTGATCGACGTCGCTGCCCTTCTTGCGAGTCCACGACCAGCCCTCGCCCATCTTGTGCCATTCGACGGCTCCGCCGACCCCGGTGCTCTCGTGCAGTTCGCCGAGTGTGCGAAACGCCGCTTCCTCGCCGACCTTCCACTTGGCACTCTTGACGAACTGGAACACTCCGACGTCGAACCCTTGATTCCAGGCCCGCAACGCCATTCCGAAAGCGGCTGTCGATTTTCCCTTGCCCGGTCCGGTGTGCACGGCAAGCACGGGCAGATTGCGGCGCTGACGCGTCGTGAGGCCGTCCTGCGGAACGGTTCCGGGAGCCGGTACACCCTGAGGCATCGCGAACCCCCTACGCTGCTGCGCGAACGACTGCGGCGACCTGCTCCGCAGACAGATCCGCCAGCGCCACGTAACCGCCGCCGAGGCACGCCGCGAAATCGGCAGCGAGCCCGAGGCGCACCATGCCCGATTCGCAGTCGACGACGACGGAGGCGATCTTGTCCGACGCGATACGTCCCGCGGCGATCCGGGCCCGGCCGACGGGGTCGGTGCCTCCGGTCGCTCGGCCGTCGGTCAGCGCGACCACCAGAGCGCGGCGCAGTGGGTCTCGAACACGCTCTCGCAGAACGAGTTCCCGTGCCTGCAGAAAGCCCTGCGCCAGTGGCGATCTGCCACCGGTCTTCATCTTCCGCAATCGCGTCACGGCCACGTCCACCGACGACGTCGGCGGCAACACCGTTTCGGCTTCCGTGCCGCGCACGGTGATCACCGCCACCTTGTCGCGGCGCTGATACGCATCGCGCAGCAGCGAGAGCACCGCACCGGTCACCGCGGACAGTCGATCTCGCGCAGCCATCGAACCCGAGGCATCGACGACGAAGACGATCAAGTTGCCCTCGCGTCCCTCCTTGATCGCGCCCCGCAGATCCGCGGGCTCGAGCTTCAGCCGGCCGGAGGTGCGGCCGCGGACGACTTGCTGCTCGGCCGCGGCGAACAGGGTGCCCACCAGGTGCAGGCCCTTGCCCGACTCGACGGTGGGACGTACCGATCGTCCGTGCGCGGACCGTGACCGCGAGCGTCGCCCAGGCGCACCCTCGCCCACTCCGGGAACCTCGAGCAACCGTGCTCTGAACTGTGCTCCCGGAGTACCTGCCTGTTTCTCACTGCCGGTACCCGAGGGCGGCGGTGGTTGCGCCGAATCCTCGTGCGAATCGGAGGACTGCGTGTCGGAGGGCTGCGTATCGGAGGGTTGGGACTGGGAGGCATCGTCGGGAGCCTCGGGATCGGGAGCTCCCCCGCCGCCGTCGGGGTCGGGATCCGGATCCGGCTGCTGCTCGGCCTGTTCGGCCGCGTCCCGCATGGCGTCGTCCAGCTGCTTGTCGTCGATGCCCGGCTCGTCGAAGGGATCGCGCCGACGCCGGTGCGGCAGAGCCAGTTCGGCGGCAATCCGCACGTCTTCCTCGGCCACGTCGCTTGCGCCTCGCCAGGCGGCGTGGGCGGATGCGGTGCGAGCGAGCACAAGATCGGCTCGCATACCGTCGACGTCGAAGGATGCGCAGAGCGCGGCGATACGCCGAAGTTCCTTGTCGCTCAACACCACATCGTCGAGAATCTTTCGGGCGGCCAGAATCTGCTCGGCCACGGCGATGTCCTCGTTGCGGTACTCGGCGGCGAATGCGTGCGGGTCACGCTCGTAGTTCATCCGGCGGCGGACGACGTTCATGCGAACGTCCACGTCCCGCGACGCCGTCACCTCCACTGCCAGACCGAACCGGTCGAGCAGCTGCGGGCGAAGCTCGCCCTCCTCGGGATTCATCGTGCCCACGAGAACGAATTGCGCTGGGTGAGAATGAGAGACACCGTCACGCTCGACATGCACCCGACCCATCGCGGCCGCGTCGAGCAGCACGTCGACCAGGTGATCGTGCAGCAGATTCACTTCGTCGACGTAGAGCACACCACGGTGCGCAGCCGCGAGCAGACCGGGTTGAAACGCACGTTCGCCGTCGCGCAGAACCTTCTCGAGGTCGATGGACCCCACCACTCGATCCTCGGTTGCCCCCACCGGAAGTTCGACGAGCTTCGCCGGACGCGAGCCGTCCTCGTCCTCCACGGCGGGCAGCAGTGCCGCGAGTGCGCGCACCACCGTCGATTTCGCGGTGCCCTTCTCTCCTCGCACCAGTACACCGCCGATACCGGGGTGCACGGCACACAGAATCAGCGACAACCTCAGCTGATCCTGACCGACGATCGCACTGAACGGATATCCCGGTTCGGGAACACTCCCACTTCGCTGCACAGCCAATTCCCTTCGTGCCCGGAGTTCCGCGCCGGACGTTCGGTCGAGATACGCGAAGCCGAGCGGCGATCTGGCTGACAGGGGAATCTCCTCGAGCGGGGGTTCTCCTGAACACAGTGGCGGGACCGCGCCTGATTCACACAGGACTTCTCCGCGACCGACTTCGAACGGAACACTACCGCCGAACGAACGAATGCCACACACGGTACGGCCGTGTGTGGCATTCGTTCTTCTCGTACTACAGCGAGGTCAGCTCTCGCTCCAGGCGGTGCCGCCACCCCGACGCATCGGCGTGTGCGGGATGCCGTCCTCGAGAACTTCCTCGCCGTCCGGCAGGAAGCCGTGCTTGGCGTACATGTCGACGAGGTAGCTCTGAGCGTTGATCCGGCACGGAGCCGAACCGACCTCGGCAAGCGCGGCTCGCAGAATTCGCGTGGTGTGGCCCTGTCCCCTGGCCGAGCGCTGCGTGCAGAGCCGGCCGATACGGAACGCCTTCTCGCCGTCGTCGTGCTCCTCGAGCAGGCGGAGTGTGCACACCACTTCGCCGTCCCGTTCGAGCCAGAAGTGCCGTGTCTCGGTCAGCAGGTCACGCCCGTCCAACTCCGGGTACGCACACGCCTGCTCGACCACGAACACCTCGACACGCAGCTTCAACAGGTCGTACAACGTGCTGTTGGACAGGTCTAGTGCCCATGATCGTTTGAGAGCTGCTGCTTGCGTATTCATACCTTTTGCTATCACACACCCGTGGGCTGTGCGAGCTCACGAGCATTTTCCAGTTGCAGTGTCTTGGACGTCCAGCCCCAGACCTCGTCGAACAACGAGCTGTTCTGCGCCAGCTTGACCCCCAGCGACGGGACCATTTCCTTGAGCTTGGGCTGCCACGCGTCGTACTTGTCACCGAAGCACCGCTGCAACACGTCCAGCATGGCCGGAACGGCGGTGGACGCGCCGGGAGAGGCACCGAGCAGTCCGGCGATGGTGCCGTCCGCTGCGTTGACCACAGCGGTGCCGAACTCGAGCACACCGCCGCGACCCTTCTTGCGGATCACCTGGACGCGCTGACCCGCGGTGACGAGCTCCCAGTTCTCGCCGAGCACCGAGGGCGCGAACTCGCGCAGCGTCTCTACACGATCCGCCTGCGACTGAGCCAGCTCACTGACCAGGTACTTGACGAGTCCGAGTTCGGTCACGCCGACCCCGAGCATCGACATCAGGTTTCCGGGCTTCACCGAGCTGGGCAGGTCGGTGATCTTGCCCTGCTTGAGGAACTTGGGCGACCAGCCGGCGTACGGGCCGAACAGCAGACCCTGCTGGCCGTTGATCACGCGGGTGTCGAGGTGCGGGACCGACATCGGCGGAGCACCGACCGAAGCCTTGCCGTACACCTTGGCCGAGTGCTGCTCGATCAGAGCTGGATCGGTGCACCGCAACCACTCGCCGCTGACCGGGAAGCCGCCGAATCCCTTGATCTCCGCGATTCCGGACTTCTGCAGCAGGTGCAGTGCGCCGCCGCCTGCGCCGACGAACACGAACTTGGCGTTGACGGTCTTCTTGACGCCGGTGCGCTGGTTGGCCACCTTGACGTCCCAGCTGCCGTCGGACTGCTTGGTGATGTTGCGCACATCGTGTCCGAAGTGCACGGTGCCGCCCGCGGACGACAGGTAGTTCAGCAGCTGCTTGGTGAGCGCACCGAAGTCGACGTCGGTGCCTTCCTGACTCCAGTTCAATGCCACGGGATCGGAGAAGTCACGGCCCTTGGCCATCAACGGCAGTCGCGCCGAGAACTCGTCCTTGGAGTCGATGTACTCCATGCCTGCGAACAGTGGGTTGCCCACGAGCGCCTCGTACCGCGCACGGAGGTACTTCACGTTCTCGGCCCCGTGCACGAAGCTCACGTGCGGAATGGGGTTGATGAAGTTCTTGGCGTCGGAGAGCACACCGGTCTCGATGCCGTGTGCCCAGAACTGACGCGACACCTGGAACTGCTCGTTGACGTTGAGCGCCTTGGCGATATCGACGCTGCCGTCCTTGTTCTGCGGCGTGTAGTTCAGTTCGCACAGTGCCGAGTGGCCGGTGCCCGCGTTGTTCCACGCGTCGCTGCTCTCGGCTGCGGCCGCGTCGAGCCGCTCGTAGACGTCGATCGACCAGTTCGGCTCGAGCTGACGGAGCAGCGCACCGAGGGTGGCGCTCATGATTCCGGCACCGACCAGAACGACGTCGGTCTTGATCCGCTTACCCTGCTCATCTTTGGACACTGGAGAATCGACTTCCTTGTCTGTGGAGGTCTCGGCCGGTGGCGGTATCGACCGGAGAACTCTGCTGTAGAGGGCTGCTTCACCCGATGCGGTCAGGTTACTAGCTGGGCCTACCCCGTCGGACACCACGTCAACCCGGTTCCGAATGTGCTCCTCGGACGCCGTCCGCGGTGCCCACTACAGTTGTGATCTGTGACTACCTGGGTGCCCGACGTCCTCGGCGACGGCTACGAACAGACGACCATTCCACTCGGCAACGATCCGGACGGCGAAGGGCAGGTCGAAGCCACCCTCGTGCGGTACCAACCGCCCGGTGCCGCCAACTTCGACCGTTCGGTGATCTACGTCCACGGGTTCACCGACTACTTCTTCCAGCGCCACATCGCCGAGCACTTCGCAGCGCAGGGATACGCCTTCTATGCCCTGGACCTGCGTAAGTGCGGACGCTCGCGCCGCGAGGGCCAGACCGCACACTTCGTGACCGATCTGGCGATGTACGACGCCGAGCTGAACGAGGCTCTCGCCCTGGTCCGCGCGGAACGCCCGGGTGCGCCGGTCCTGCTCATGGCGCACTCGACCGGCGGGCTCGTACTGCCGCTGTGGCTGAACCGTCTCAACCGTCAGGAGGGCGGATCGGCCGGGCTGGGCCTGTCGGGTGTGGTCCTCAACAGCCCGTGGTTCGATCTGCAGGGCCCACCTGCCATCCGCAGCGTCGGTACCGCCGCGATCGACGTCATCGGCAGGTTCCGGTCCAAGGCGCAGGTTCCCGGCGGCGGGCTCGATACGTACGGGTTGTCGCTCGCTGCGTCGGAAAACGGCGAGTGGGACTACGACCTCGACTGGAAGCCCCTGGCCGGCTTCCCCATCACCTTCGGGTGGATTCGCGCCGTCCGCCACGGCCACGCCGAACTTCATCGCGGCCTCGACATCGGTATCCCCGCACTGATCCTGCGCTCCAAGGTGACGCACTTCTCGCGCCGATACAGCTCGGCGGTCGATGCCGCAGACGCCGTACTCGACGTTCGCCAGATCGCGCGCTGGGCGGGCTGCCTGGGCGACCGCACCACGATCGTGCCCATCGAGGGAGCCCGCCACGACGTCTTCCTGTCCACCGAGACCCCACGCGCTCGGGCCTTCGAGGAAATGGACGAGTGGATCGAGTGGTTGCACCGAAGCGAGAGCACCGACCACGCGTCGGGCAAGGACCACACCGAGAGCGGGCACATTTCATGACCGAGCATTTCGACGTCGCGATCATCGGCTCCGGATCCGGCAACTCGATCGCCGATTCGCGCTTCGAAGACAAGAAAATCGCTCTGATCGAGGAGAACTCGACCTTCGGTGGCACCTGCCTCAACGTCGGCTGCATCCCCACCAAGATGTTCGTCTACGCCGCCGAGGTTGCGCGGACGGTACGCGATTCCTCGAAATACGGTGTCGACGCCCACGTGGATGCAGTGCGCTGGCCGGACATCGTCGATCGCGTCTTCGGCCGCATAGACCCGATCTCGGAGGGCGGCAAGCGTTACCGCGCCGAAGGCAGCCCGAATCTCACCCTGTTCGAGGGTCACGCACGCTTCGTCGGCCCGCGCACCATCGACACCGGCACCGGCACCGTGATCACCGCCGACCAGATCGTCGTCGCCGCCGGATCGCGTCCGACGGTGCCGCAGTCCATCGCCGATTCGGGTGTCACGTACCACACCAACAGTGATGTGATGCGTCTCCGCGAGCTACCCGAGCACCTGGTGATTCTCGGATCCGGTTACATCGCAGCAGAATTCGCGCACGTCTTCTCTGCTCTCGGCTCCAAGGTGTCGATAGTGGCCCGCAAGGACACCTTGCTCCGCGCACTGGACGCCGACATCTCGAAGCGATTCACCGAGCTCGCCCGCGCCAAGTGGGACGTCCACCTCGACTCCGGCGAGACCACTCCCCTGTCCGAGGGCGGGTTGCACGGGGTCCAACTCGCCGACGGCACCAAGGTCCTCGGCGATGCGTTCCTCGTCGCCGTGGGCCGCGAGCCCAACGGAGACCGTCTCGATCCGGCTGCGGCAGGCATCGAGCTCGATGACGAAGGCCGCATCGTGGTGGACGAATTCGGCCGCACCACGGCCGAGGGAGTGTTCGCACTCGGCGACGTATCGTCCCCGTACCAACTCAAGCATGTGGCCAACCAGGAAGCTCGCGTCGTTCAGTACAACCTGCTGCAGGACGCGTGGCACGGCGACACCTCGACGCTACGGAAGAACGACCATCGGTTCGTTCCCGCGGCGGTGTTCACCGATCCCCAGATCGCCGAGGTGGGCATGACCGAAGAGCACGCCCGCGACGCCGGCCTGGACATCACCGTCAAGGTCCAGAACTACGGAGATGTCGCCTACGGCTGGGCCATGGAGGACAGCGAAGGTCTGTGCAAGATCATCGCCGAGAAGGGCACCGGGAAGATCCTCGGCGCGCACATCATCGGCGCACAGGCCCCCACGTTGATCCAGCCACTCATCCAAGCCATGACCTTCGGTTTGTCCGCCCAGGACATGGCCCGCGGCCAGTACTGGATCCACCCAGGTCTTCCCGAGGTGGTCGAGAACGCTCTCCTGGGACTGGAACTGTAGTTCCGGTTACCAGGGGCTGGTGCGGAGCACGATCTCGGTGGCCAGCGCAGCCGGCTCGTCGGCGACGACATTCGCGCCGCCGTCGAGTTGGACCACGCGGAAGTCCGCGTAGACGAACCGTCCGCTCGCGTCGGCGGATGCGCGGCCCAGCGAGGACCCGACGACCAATGTCGTCGGCAGCTCGACCGGGGGGCAATCCGCGCCGCGTACGGTTCCCTGCTCGTCGGCGATCGCGGGGTGGCACCGGTTCACCGCGATCAGACTGGCGAAGCGTCCGAAGGTCTTGGCGGCCAACGTCCATGCCGACTCCGCACCCGCTCCGCTGCCGACGAGGTGCACCCACGACAGCTTCAGCTCGTCGAGAACCGTCAGGATCGCCTCGTCGCTGACACCCTCGATGCTTTCCAGCGCAACAGTTTTCAGATCCGAATTGTGCAACCGTTCACTGACGGCGTCGTAGACATCCACCGGATCGCCTGCATCGGGAAGCAAGAGAACGGCGTGCCTGCTGTCCGGGCCTGCGACTCGCACCGAACATTGCCCACCCGCAGCACTCACATGCGTGAACTCCATGGGGATGACGGTACTGCCTCTTGCGTCGACCACGCGTCGGTTCTATGGTTAGTTACATGAGTAATGAACCACTGAGGCAAGCAACCTCGACGCACCGGCGGCGGTTCTGATGGACGAGGGCAGGCCGATCTTCCTGCAGATTGCCGAGATGATCGAGAACTCGATCATCGACGGCTCCCTGGCAGAGGAAGAGCAGGTGCCCTCGACCAACGAACTGGCCGCATTCCATCGAATCAACCCGGCCACCGCAGGAAAGGGACTCGCCAAGCTCGTCGCCGACGGTGTCGTCTACAAGAAACGAGGAATCGGAATGTTCGTGACCACAGGCGCTCGGGACGCTCTTCGATTCCGTCGCCGAGACCTCTTCGCTCGCCAGTACATCGATCCGCTCGTCACCGAGGCTCGCAAGCTCGGCATGACCGTCGACGAACTCAAGACCATGCTCGACAACTGGGAGGCAGCACGATGAGCGTCCACACCCTCGACTCGATCGACGAACCCAGCAGCATCGTTGCGTCGGCCACTCACCTGACCAAGAATTTCGGCTCGTTCACCGCGGTCGACGATGTGAGTTTCGAGATCGAACGCAACAAGATCTACGGCTTCCTCGGCCGAAACGGCGCGGGTAAGACCACCGTCATGCAGATGATGACGGCTCAAATGCGCCAGAGCGCCGGGGACATCTCGGTGTTCGGACAACGTCCTTGGGAGAACCCTCACGCGCTCGGTCACGTGTGCTTCGTCAAGGAAAGCCAGAAGTATCCCGATGATCTCAAGGTCAAGCACGCCGTCTCGCACGCGTCACATGTCCTTCCACACTGGGACGGCGACTTCGCCGCCGAGTTGCTGCGCGACTTCGACCTGCCCCTCGGCCGCAAGATCAAGAAGCTCTCGCGAGGAATGACGTCGGCTCTCGGAATCGTCATCGGACTCGCGTCGCGTGCACCACTGACCTTTTTCGACGAGCCCTACTTGGGGCTGGACGCGGTCTCGCGACATCTGTTCTACGACAGATTGCTGGCCGACTACGCCGAGCACCCCAGGACCGTGGTTCTGTCCACTCACCTCATCGATGAGGTCAGCGATCTCATCGAACACGTGATCCTCATCGACAAGGGCAGGATCGTGCTCGACGACGAGTCGGATGCTCTGCGCGAGAGTGCATTCGAGATCACCGGTCCTGCGCCGGCTGTCGACGCGTTCGCCGCTGCTCACCGGACCCTGCACCGCTCCGCTCTTGGACCGAGCGTACGAACGACGATCGACGCCCGACTGACTGCACAGCAGAGATCCGACGGCCGAGCCGCAGGGCTCACCATCGAAGCTGTTCCACTGCAACAGTTGATCATCGAACGCACCACCGCCGAGGAGGCGTTGTCATGAAACGGATACTGAACGTAGCTCGCATCCACAACACTTCGTGGGCAACGACATTCGTGTGGCCGATGGCGGTTCTCGCGATCGCCTTCGTGATCACCTTCGGCATATTTCTGGTCATCCCGACCACGGACTCCGAATACAACTTCACCGGTAGTGTCTTCTCGATCTATGGATTCGCCATGGCGTTCTACATCACCGCGATCACTCAGTGCTTTCCCTATGCCCTGGGTCTGAGCGTCACTCGCCGCGAATTCCTCACCGCCACAGCGTTGGTAGGCGTGTGCCAGTCGATTGCATTCGGCACGATCATCTACGTGCTGTCCTTGATCGAAGCAGCCACGGATGGATTCGGCCTGAAACTGAGAATGTTCGGCATCGCTCGGTACGCGACCGACAATCCGTTGGTGCAGTGGGCCGCACTCGTTACCGTCATGCTGCTCCTCGGCGGCTTCGGTGCATTCATCGGCGTCGTGTATCGACGGTTCCGCACCAACGGATTGTTCACCCTCGGACTCGGAGCGCTCGTAGTCTTCGGCGGCGGATCTGTACTCGTGACCTGGCAGAACTGGTGGCCCGACGTCGGCGACTTCTTCACCGACACACCGCGAATTCTGCTACTGGTCGTCATTCCGTTGACCATCACGGCGATACTGTCTGCGGCCAGCTGGTTCGGTCTGCTCAAAGCAACTGCGTGACAATGGTGTCGAGGCCCGGATCGACGCCGTGCTCGATGAGGTCGAGTACGGCGTCGACGTCGAGGTTGTCTTCCACCAGATCGGCCAACAGATCCAACTGCTGCTCCCGCAGTGCCGCGACCGACGTGTCGGGTGCCACCTCGAATCCCGTACGACCCGACTTCTCTGCCACCCAGGTGAGGAGGGAACGACGGAAATCGTCGGACTCGAGCAGTCCGTGCCAGTGGGTGCCCAGAACGCTGCCGCGTAGGCTGCCTTCGGAGATACCCGACGCGGTGGTCGACAAGGCGTCGTCGCCGTTTCGTGCGACCCGGCCGTGGTGAATCTCGTAGCCCGACACGGAATTCCGGCCGAACTGCATCGACCGGCCCGCCACCTGCGCGAGTACCTTGTCGGTAGCGAACTCGATGTCGAGATCGAGCAGACCGAGACCCCGGACTGCCCCCTCTCCGGATTCGACGGTGTCGTCGATCGTTCGGCCCAACATCTGATAGCCACCGCAGATCCCCAGAACCGGAAGGCCCGCAGCGCCGCGTGCCGCGATCGCATCGGCAAGACCGGTGCGTCGCAACCATTCCAGGTCCGACACGGTGGACTTACTGCCCGGAACGACCACCAGATCCACATCCTGTAGTCGGGACGGCTCGGTGACCCAGTGGACCGACACCCCTGGCTCGCAGGCCAACGCCTCGACATCGGTGGTGTTGGAGATTCTCGGCAAACGCACCGCCGCGACGCGCAACCACTGCGAGCCGTGCGGTGCACGCGGCCGCCCCACCGGAGCATCGGGAACGGTTCCGAGTGAATCCTCGGCGTCCATCCACAATCCGTCGGCGAAGGGAACGACACCGTACGTCGGACGTCCTGTCAACGCGCGCAACTGATCGAGACCGGGTGCCAGCAGAGCAGGATCACCGCGGAACTTGTTGATCACGAACCCGGCGACGAGCGCCTGATCCTCCGGAGACAGCACCGCAACGGTGCCGAACAGATGAGCCAGCACTCCCCCTCGATCGATATCCCCCACCACGATCACCGGAAGAGACGCCGCCGTCGCCAACCCCATGTTGGCCAAGTCCGTGGCGCGCAGATTGATCTCGGCGGGCGAGCCCGCCCCCTCGCAGATCACCACATCGAATTCCTCACGCAGAGATGCCAATTCGTCTGCCACCACGGCGCGCAACGACTGCCGATGCTCGATGTAGTTGCTCGCACTCACCTGCGCAACGGCCCGCCCGCGCACCACCAACTGCGAGGTCCGGTCACTCCCCGGTTTCAGCAACACCGGATTGAAGCGGACACTCGGCTCGAGACCACAGGCCGACGCCTGCATCGCCTGCGCTCGACCGATCTCACCGCCGTCGAGCGTGACCACCGAATTGTTGGACATGTTCTGCGCCTTGAACGGAGCCACCCGCACGCCCCGTCTCGCCAGCATCCGACACAGCCCGGCAACCAACACACTCTTGCCCGCATCCGACGTCGTCCCCGCAACCAGCAGAGCACCTTTCGGATTCACGGGAGGGTCAGAATCTCGCTGCCAGTCTCGGTGACCACAAGGGTGTGCTCGAACTGCGCGGTCCACTTCTTGTCGTGCGTGACCACCGTCCAACCGTCGTCCCACATCTCGGCGTTGATCGTGCCCAGGTTGATCATCGGTTCGATCGTGAACGTCATACCCGGCTCGATGACGGTGTCCACCGACGGCTGGTCGTAATGCAGAACGACCAGACCGTTGTGGAAAGTGGTACCGATGCCGTGACCGGTGAAATCCTCCACCACGCCGTAGCCGAATCGGTGCGCGTACGACTCGATGACGCGGCCGATCACGTTCAGCGCGCGCCCCGGCTTGACCGCCTTGATGGCACGCATCGTGGCCTCGTGCGTACGTTCGACCAGCAGGCGCGCTTCCTCGGAGACGTTGCCGGCAAGAAAAGTCGCGTTGGTGTCGCCGTGGACGCCGTCGATATAAGCGGTGACGTCGATGTTGACGATGTCGCCGTCCTGAATCACCGTGGAATCCGGGATGCCGTGGCAGATGACCTCGTTCAGGGAGGTGCAGCAGGACTTCGGAAACCCTCTGTAGCCCAACGTGGACGGGTAAGCACCGTGATCGATCATGTACTCGTGGGCAATCCGGTCCAGCTCGTCGGTGGTGATTCCCGGTGCTACCGCCCGGCCCGCTTCCTGTAGTGCCCTGGCCGCGATCTTCGACGCCACTCGCATCTTCTCGATGACCTCGGGGGTCTGGACCCAGGGCTCACTGCCTTCGGCCACGGTCGACTTCCAGGCGTATTCGGGGCGCTCGATGGACTTGGGCACCGCGAGGACGGGCGATACGACGCCTGGTACGAGTGGCTGACGGGGCTTGCTCTCGGCGGTCACAGACATGGCGTCCAGAGTAGTCGGCTCGTATTCGGCCCCGAACCGCAGCGCAGTGGCCCGTGCCAGTCGAAACAGCGCTTGCCGTTGTGGATATGATCTGGATCACGTTCGTCGCTCGTGCATCCGACACGGGAAAGGAATCTCCGTGGTCCATTCGAATCTGTTGCGGCCCCGTGACGGCGATGCCCTGCGCGCCGAACTGCGCCAGGTGGCAGCGACGTCCGACGTGCCCGTCGTGTTCGGCGGCGAGGTCTCCTCGGAGACCCTGTACCTGAGTGAATTCCATGGAACCAGAACCCGAGGCCTGGACGGACTCGCCATCCCACCGAGATCCGGCCTCGGCGGGCGAGTCATGGAACAGCGCAGGCCCGCGGCCGTGAGCGATTACGGCGCGTCGATGTCGATCACCCATCACTTCGACCGACCGGTACTCGGCGAGGGCCTCAAATCCATACTGGCGGTGCCGGTGGTCGTTGCCGGTGTGGCGCGAATAGTGATGTACGCGGCCCTACGGGAACGCGGCCCCCTCGGAGATCGCGTCGGCGACATCATGACGACCGCCGCCAGGCGTCTCGGCCAGGAGATCTCCGTGCGTGACGAGGTCGACCGCCGGATCCGTCTGCTGGCGACCACCCGCTCGATGCTCGACTCGGATCTCTCCCGCACGGCCGAACTGCGCAGCGTCCACGAGGAACTGTCCGATCTCGCCCGATCTGTCGGTGACGTGGCCATCCGGCGCAGACTCGACGCGGTCGCAGCCCGCGTGGCCGCGTCGTTCGGCCAGGAGATGCCCCACGACCCACGGACCCAGGACGTGTCGCAGTCGCTGACACCACGAGAGATCGACGTGATCTCGCAAGTTGCTCTGGGCTGCACCAACATCGAGGTCGCCGCGCGTTTGTCGATCGGTGCCGAGACCGTCAAGTCGTACCTGCGCAGCGTGATGCGCAAAACCGAATCGCACACTCGATACGAAGCCGTGGTGGCCTGCCGTCGACTCGGCGTTCTGCCCTCCTGAACCGGGCACACCGCCGAGCGGTCAGTACCCGGGCGGCAGTTGCTCGAACATCTCTCGGGTCACCGCGACCGCATTGTCCGAGCTGCCGCCCCGCACCACGAGGGTGGCGAAGGCGATGTCTCCGCGGTAGCCGACGAACCACGAGTGCGAGCCGCCGTCGACCTCTGCTTCGCCGGTCTTGCCGTACACCTCGCCCTGGTCTGCGATGCGCTCGGCCGTACCGCTGGTCACCACCGAACGCATCATCCCGCGCAGCCCGTCGACCATCGCAGGCTCGATCTGTGGATGCTCTCCCGTGATCACGGTGTCGCGTCCGACCAGGAGGTTCGGCACCGGCGTCGAGCCATGGGCCACCGTCGCGGCGGCCAGGGCCATACCGAACGTCGACACGACCACTCGGCCCTGACCGAAGCCGTCCTCGGTGCGCTGGACGAGCTCCTCGGCCGGGGGCACCGAACCGGAATCGGTCGGCAGCCCGACGACGTCGTAGTCCGGCCCGACGCCGAACTGAGATGCCGCCACGGTCAATGCATCCGGTGCCATCTCGCTGGCCAGCTTGGCGAACGAGGTGTTGCACGAGCGGGTGAACGCAGTACTCATCGTCACGTCACCCAATGCGAACTCGTTGTAGTTGGGCACACTGCGCTCACCGATCACGATTCGACCCGGACACGGGACGGTGCTGCCCGGAGACGCGAGTCCGCTCGAGATGGCGGCACCGGCGGTGATGATCTTGAAGGTCGATCCAGGTGGGTAGAGGCCGGCCGACGCGACCGGTCCGTCCCGATCGGCAGCCGGGTTCTGTGCCACCGCCAGAATCGCGCCGGTCGACGGCTGGATGACCACCGTCATCGCCTGCTCGGTGCGTGCGTTCACCGCACGCTGCGCCGCGACCTGAATGTTGCGATCGAGACTGATGGAGAACGACGGAGAGGGCTCCGGAGGAGTGTCGGTGAGGACATCGATGTCGACGCCGTTGCGGTTCGTGGTGACCACACTCCAGCCCGCCTTGCCGTCGACCTCGTCGATGACGGCCTTCTTGACCTGGCCGACCAGGTCCGGCGCGAACGTGGGGTCGGTGGACACCAGATCCGATTCGTCGGATGCGGTCACTCCCGGGATCTCGGTCAGCGCGGCCGAGATGGGCTGGTAGTCACTGTCTCGAAGCAACGCCACCGGATAGTCGCCGTCGACAGAGGTGGCGGATTCGACGATGGACTGCGCGGTGATGGACGCATCGAACGGCGTCAGCAACGTCGACAGCGCCGTCGCCGAGGCCACCACATTGTTCGCATCGGCCGCGTCGAATTTGATTCGGTGCACCACCCCGGGCACCAACACATCGGTCCCGGAGCGCTCGTTGACTCGTGCGCGCGGAGCCGCCGTGGATCGCAAGGACATCGTCTGAGTGTCACCGAGCTTGGGATGGATGTCCGACGCCGTCCAGCGCACCACCCACTCGCCCTCGCTGCGACCCATGTTCAGCTGACCGTCGTACGTCCACACCCGATCCTTCGGCAGCTGCCACGTGTATTTGTAGCCGACTGTGGCGGTGTCGCCGTCGACCTGCACCGACGTCGTCTCCGCTTCCAGAGCCTCGGCCTGAAGATTGGTCCACGCCTCGGTCAGTGCCGTGGCCGCCGCGTCGGGCTTGTCGGTGTCCGCGGCCGCGGCGGCGATGTCGTTGGACTCGAACGCGGCGAGAAATGCCTGGGCAGCCGGCTCCGGGCCGTCGGGCTTGGGGGTACATCCGGCGAGGGCGGCAGCAACGACGGCTGCGACCACCGATACCGCGCCGATCCGATACCGCACTTCGGTTGCACCACGTGATCTCATTGCGCCCCATAGTAATAGGGCGCTGCCTCCGGCTGCGGCAACGAATCGCGGTTCGGCACAACCCGTTCGAGCGACGGCCGATCTAGTCGAGGAGCACGGTCGTGAAGGTCGCCACCTGGGTCAGACCGATCTTCGCGTACGCCCGTCTGGCGACGTAGTTGAAACTGTTGACGTAGAGGCTTGCGGTGCGGCCCTGGCGGACCACCGAGTTCACCACCGCTGCGGTACCGGACGCACCGAGACCGTGCCCGCGCCGATCGGGGTGAACCCATACCCCCTGGATCTGCCCCACCGTCGCCGACTGCGACCCGATCTCGGCCTTGAACACCACCCGACCGTCCTCGAATCGAGCCCACGCACGCTGCGCGGCAATCAGACTCGAGATCCGTCGCCGGTATCCGCGGCCGCCGTCGTTCTGCCTTGGGTCGACTCCGACTTCCTCGATGAACATGGCCACGGCCGCAGTCAGATACACGTCCAGTTCCTCTGGGCGAACGAGACGTACGTGTGGATCGGGGCTGACGGACGATCGAACCGACGTGGCCAGCAGTGGCTGCTCACCGCGAACCTCACGAGCCGGGCCCCAGTCGGTTTCGAGCATCTCCCACAGCGGCAGTGTCAGTTCGGCTCGACCGACCAGCGAGGAACACAGCCGTGGACCGCGACATGCGCGGTCGGCGAACGACCGCAGATCGTCACTCGATCCGAGCAGAGGGACAAGGTTGGCTCCGTAGAAACACAACGATTCGTCCGGTCCGCCCCGGCTCCACATCTCACCGTGAAACGACCTCGGATCCAGTCCGGATTCCTGCACCCTGGCGGCGACCATGCAGGTGGCAACCGGGTCGGCATCGAGCACCCGTAAGACATGCGCCACGTCTCGATTACCGAGAGGCTTCGCACCGAGGAGCTTGAGCACCTGCCGACCTCCTGACCCACCTACCGCATACACACCGACCGAGCGTGTAGCGAATCATTCCAGAGAACCTGTTCCCTCGGTGGCAGAGCGGCAAACCGGACACCGACCGGATCGATCATCCTCAGCTGACCGTGACCACCGGAGCGCCGCCGTCTGCGGTCTCATCCTTCTCGAATTCCTCGGCGATGCGCATTGCTTCCTCGATCAAGGTCTCCACGATCTGAGCCTCGGGCACGGTCTTGATGACCTTGCCCTTGACGAAGATCTGGCCCTTGCCGTTGCCCGATGCCACGCCGAGGTCGGCGTCGCGCGCCTCGCCCGGACCGTTGACCACGCATCCCATGACGGCAACGCGCAGCGGAATTTCCATGCCCTCCAGGCCTGCGGTGACCTCGTCGGCGAGGGTGTACACGTCGACCTGCGCGCGTCCGCACGACGGGCAGGAGACGATTTCGAGCTTGCGGGGACGCAGGTTGAGCGACTGCAGAATCTGGTTACCGACCTTGATCTCCTCGGCCGGCGGAGCCGACAGGGACACGCGGATGGTGTCGCCGATTCCACGGGACAGCAGTGCGCCGAAGGCCACCGAGGATTTGATGGTGCCCTGGAAAGCGGGGCCGGCCTCGGTGACGCCGAGGTGCAGCGGGTAGTCGCACTGCGCGGCCAGCTGCTCGTACGCGGCGATCATGATGACGGGGTCGTTGTGCTTGACGGAGATCTTGATGTCACCGAATCCGTGTTCCTCGAACAGGCCCGCCTCCCACAGCGCGGACTCAACGAGGGCCTCCGGTGTCGCCTTGCCGTACTTCTTCATCAGGCGAGGATCGAGCGAACCGGCATTGACGCCGATGCGGATCGGAATGTTCGCGTCACCGGCGGCCTTGGCGACTTCCTTGACCCGGCCGTCGAATTCCTTGATGTTCCCCGGGTTGACGCGCACAGCGGCGCATCCTGCATCGATCGCGGCGAAGATGTACTTGGGCTGGAAGTGGATGTCGGCGATCACCGGAATCTGACTCTTCTTGGCGATGATCGACAGCGCATCCGCATCGTCCTGTGTGGGGCATGCCACACGCACGATGTCGCAGCCCGACGCCGTCAGTTCGGCGATCTGCTGCAGAGTGGCGTTGATGTCGTGGGTCTTGGTGGTTGTCATCGACTGCACCGAGATGGGGCTGTCGCTGCCCACTCCCACCGACCCGACCTGGAGCTGCCTGGTCTTTCGACGCGGCGCGAGTACCGGTACCGGCGGTGCCGGCATTCCCAATCCGACTGACACGGACACAGTGGCCTTCTTTCCTAGCTACGACTGACGAGTCTACTTAGAACAATTGAATCGGGTTGACGATGTCCGCCGTGAGTGTCAACAAGGAGAACCCGATGAAAACGACGATGACCACGTAAGTGACCGGCATCAGCTTCATGTAGTCCACCGGCGCGCCGTCCGGTAGGCCACGGCGGTTGCGGAAGATGTTGCGAATGCGCTCGTAGATGGTCACGGCGATATGGCCACCGTCGAGCGGCAACAGCGGCACGAGGTTGAATGCCCCGAGGAAGAAATTCAACGACGCGAGCAACCCGATGAACGTCGCCCAGTTCTCCGTCTCCGCTGCCTGACCACCGATGACACTGGCACCGACGACGCTCATCGGGGTGTCGAGGCCACGCTCACCGCCGAAGATCGACTCCCACAGCGCCTGCACCTTGGTCGGCAGTTGCACGAGTGCCTTGCCGGTCTGTACGAAGATGTCGCCGGTGAAAGCGAACGTCTCCGGTACCGCCTCGATCGGGTTGTACGTGATGTTCGGTGGCGGACCCCCGGTGACACCCACCGCCCCGACCGTCGTCGATTCCCTCGCTCCGGTGTCGGGATCGACGACGTATCGCTGAACCTGTGTGACCGGGACGGTGATGGTCTGCGAAGCACCGTTGCGATCCACTGTCAGCTCGACCGAGCCGGTGGAGGCCTGAATGGCCAGAACCGCATCGGACCAGACCTCAGTGGGGGTGCCGTCCACCGCTGTGATGATGTCGCCCTCACGCAGCCCTGCCGCTGCGGCCGGACCGTCACCCGAGCAATCGGCGATCTCACCGTCCGGTGTCTGCGTCGTTCCGACGCAGCCGACACCCTGGACAGTCGTGGTCGGAGTGACCCGATCGGGCGTGCCCCACCCGAGAACGAGCGCATAGATCAGCACGATTCCCAGTACGAAGTTCATCGCGATGCCGCCGACCATGACAACGATCCGCTTCCACGTCTTCTGGCGATACATCGCGCGCTCGACCTCGTCGGGTGCAAGCTCGTCGATCGCCGTCATTCCGGCGATGTCGCAGAATCCGCCGGCCGGAATTGCCTTGAGGCCGTACTCGGTCTCGCCGCGTCGGAAGGAGAAGATCTTGGGGCCGAACCCGATGTAGTAACGGCGAACTTTCATGCCGAGCGCTTTCGCGGTCCACATGTGTCCTGCCTCGTGCAGCGCGATCGACACACCGATGCCGACGGCGAACAGCACCACACCCAGAGCGAACAGCATGTGTTTCTACAAGCCCTTCTGTTTCAGGAGCTCACGCGCATGTTCGCGAGCCCAGGAATCCGCCGCGAGGACGTCGTCCACGTCGGTCGGCACCGTCGACCATTGTCCACTGCCGTCATCGACCACAGCGCGCACCGTCTGCACTATCTGCGGGAACTCGATACGCCCGGCGAGGAACGCCTCGGCCGCGATCTCGTTGGACGCGTTGTACACCGCCGTCGTGCACCCGCCCATGATTCCGGCCTCGCGGGCCAGCTGCACGGCGGGGAACACTCGATCGTCGAGTGGCTCGAAGTCCCAGGAGAACGCTGCAGTGAAATCGAGTGCACGCGCGACATCGGGAACTCGATCGGGCCACCCGAGCGCCAACCCGATCGGAAGCTTCATGTCCGGTGGGCTTGCCTGGGCAATGGTGGATCCGTCCACGAACGTCACCATCGAATGGACGATGGATTGCCGATGCACGGTGACGTCGATCTTCTCGTAGGGCACCCCGAACAGCAGATGCGCTTCGATCAACTCGAGGCCCTTGTTGACCAAGGTTGCCGAGTTCAACGTGTTCATCGGACCCATCGACCAAGTCGGATGAGCCGCGGCCTGGGCAGGCGTAACCGACTTCAGTTCCGCTTCGCTCCACCCACGGAACGGGCCGCCCGATGCGGTCAGGATCAGTCGATCCACCTCGCTTCGGTGGCCACTGCGCAGGCACTGCGCCAGCGCCGAGTGCTCCGAGTCCACCGGAACTATCTGTCCCGGTGCGGCGGCAGCGAGCACCAGTTCCCCGCCGGCCACCAGAGATTCCTTGTTCGCCAACGCCAGCCGGGCTCCGGTCTTCAACGCCGCCAACGTCGGCTCGAGACCGAGCGAGCCCACCAGCGCGTTGAGCACCACGTCCGCTTGCGTGGACTCGACGAGCTCGGTGACCGCGCGCGGCCCGCTCAGAACCCCGGGAAAGTCGAGCTCGGCGGCAGCGGCGGGGTCGGCCACGGCCACGCGTCGAGCACCGGTCTCGGCGATCTGACGGCGAAGTAGGTCGATGTTTCCACCGCCCGCAGCAAGACCGACGACGACGAAACGGTCGGGGTCGGTGGCGATGACGTCGAGCGCTTGGGTTCCGATCGAGCCGGTGCTCCCCAGCAGCAACACTCGAATCGGCTCGGGACGATCCGAGGAGGTCGTTCGCTCACGATGGTCTGGCACCGGTCCATTGTTGCCTACCGAGGCTGAGAAACCCCTATGTGCTGCCGTAGCTGGCACGCTGGAGGGCATGGACGTCTCGAAGTATCGCGCGGCATCGTTCAACTACGTCGACGTAGGAGCAACGAGCGGCAGGCTCCCGTCCGGCTACCACCACGTCGAGAAGTCGCGGGTCATCGGATCCGGACTCGAGGACTTCGTGGCCGCAGCCGACACGCTGATGCGCTGGGACATGCACCGCGGCACCGGACTGAAGGTCCATTCCGACGCCGACAACGCCGTCCCCGACGCAGTGGTCGTTCTCACGCTCGGGCCCGTTCGCATCCCCTGCCGTGTCGTCTACGTCATCGACGAAGCCAACCGACAGGGCTTCGCCTACGGCACCCTCGACGGTCATCCCGAGTCCGGCGAGGAACTGTTCTACGTCGACTACTCCCCCGAGGACGGGACGGTGTCCGCGCACATCACCGCGTTCTCGAACCCCGGCCGCTGGTTCACCAGGCTCGGCGGTCCGGTGGGCAAGCGGGTCCAGGCCCTGTTCACCGACCGCTATCTGACGGCGTTGGCGTCGGCGTGCCGGTCGCCGCGCTGAGTCAGGAGGAGGGTGGGTGCACCGCGCGCCAGTGCTCGGCGATGTCGATTCGCTTGGCCACCCACACCTTGTCGTGAGACTGAACGTGATCGAGAAAACGCTCGAGGGCGGCGATACGAGCCGGTCTGCCCACAAGCCTGCAGTGCAGTCCGACCGAGAGCATCTTGGGCCTGCCGTTCTCCCCCTCGGCGTACAGCACGTCGAACGCGTCCCGTAGATGCGCGTAGAACTCGTCCCCGGTCGAGAACCCTCCCGGCGACGCGAAACGCATGTCGTTGGTGTCGAGGGTGTACGGCACCACCAGGTGATCGACGACCTCGGAGCCACGAGAGACCTTCTCCCAGTAGGGAAGATCGTCGGCGTAGGAATCCGAGTCGTACACGAATCCGCCGTGCTCGACGACGAGCGACCGGGTGTTCGGAGAGTCACGCCCGGTGTACCACCCGAGCGGGGCCGAGCCGGTGAGGCCCTGAAGGATGGCCACGGCCTCGGCCATGTGCTCGCGCTCGACGTTCTCGTCGATCTGCTGATAGGACAGCCACCGCAGACCGTGGCAGGCGATCTCGTGGCCCAATTCCGCCAGTGCGGCAACCACTTCCGGGTTTCGTTCCATGGCCTTCGCGACAGCGAACACCGTCAGGGGTAGGCCGCGCTTCTCGAACGCCCGCAGCACCCGCCACACGCCTGCCCTGGAGCCGTACTCGTACAGCGACTCCATGCTCATGTGCCGATTCGGAAAGGCTTGTGCCCCGATCATTTCCGAGAGGAACGTCTCGGATTTGGTGTCACCGTCGAGGACGTTGTTCTCCGCACCCTCCTCGTAGTTGAGGACGAACTGGACGGCGATGTTGGCCTGGCCCGGCCACTGGGCGTGCGGCGGCGTGCGGCCGTACCCCACCATGTCTCGGGGGTAGCTCAGAGGAAACTGGGTCAGTGGATGCGGAAGGCGCTCGGACGTCACCGCCGCAGTCTCTCACCGAAGTCGGCAGTCGCGCCGGATGAGCACACAACCCTGATGGCTACGACGGGCGGTCGTATGCCAATATTGTCCGAACGCGGCAGGCTCGACGCCTCGTGAAGGACGACTTCGAGAATTCATCACCCGAGAGGACCGACCGGTGGCAAATACCGAACTGGAATCCGCTTCGTACGACCCGGTCGTCGATACCCGCAACGAGGTGCCGGACGTGCCGTCCGCCGAGTGGGGGTGGAGTGGTGAATCGAATCGCGCGATGCGGGTGGCCGCCATCGTCGTCGCCGTGTTCCTGCTGTTCATGATGATCGGCAACCACACCGGCAAGGTCGAGGATCTGTGGCTGGTCGGATTTGCCGCGATGTTGGTCGGGCTCGTGGTGCGAGACGTCATCGTCCGCCGCAAGCCCCGCTAGCAACCGAGTCAGTTCTCGGCTGCCAGCTGACCGCACGCGGCGGCGATCTCCTGACCGCGAGTGTCTCGGACGGTGCACGAGACGCCCTGCGCAATGACCCGTCGGACGAACTCTCGCTCCACCGGCTTCGGGCTGGCGTCCCATTCGCTACCCGGAGTCGGATTGAGTGGGATCAGGTTCACGTGAACTCGTGAGCCGAGTGCCTTGTGCAGCTTCTTGCCCAGCATGTCTGCTCGCCACGGCTGGTCGTTGACGTCTCGGATCATCGCGTACTCGATCGAGACACGACGACCGGTCTGGTCTGCGTAGTACCTTGCCGCCGACAACACCTCTGCCACCGACCAACGGTTGTTCACAGGAACCAGCGTGTCGCGGAGTTCGTCGTCGGGCGTGTGCAGCGACACCGCCAACGTCACCGACAGTCCCTCGTCGGCCAGCTTGCGGATTGCCGGTGCCAGACCGACCGTCGACACCGTCACCGAGCGCTGCGAGAGACCGAGTCCGTCCGGTGCGGGCGAGACGATCTTGCGCACCGCGGAGACGACTCTCTTGTAGTTCGCCAGGGGCTCGCCCATCCCCATGAAGACCACGTTCGACAGTCGACCTTCGCCCCCGTGGACCACGCCGTCGCGCAGGTCGGCTGCAGCCGAACGGACCTGGTCGACGATCTCGGCCGTCGACAGGTTCCTCGTCAGACCTGCTTGGCCGGTCGCGCAGAAGGGGCAGGCCATTCCGCAGCCGGCCTGACTGGAGATGCACAGAGTGGCCCGATCCGGGTACCGCATCAGAACGCTCTCGAGCAAGGTCCCGTCGTTGGCCTTCCACAGCGTCTTGCGAGTGTCACCGTCATCACATACCAGGTGCTTGATCGGCGTCAGCAGCGTGGGAAAGAGATCGGCACCGACCTTTTCGCGGGCCTCGGCCGGCAGATCGGTCATCTTGGTGGTGTCGGCCTCGAGACGCCCGTAGTAGTGCCGGGCCAGCTGATCGGCGCGAAACGCAGGTAGACCGAGCGCCTTCACCGCATCCCGCAGACCCTCTTTGTCCAGGTCGGCGAGGTGGCGCGACGGCATACCGCGACGCGGCGCAGTGAAGACCAAGGGGAGATTGGGCCTCTTCTGCTCGGTCGACGTGTTCGTTGCCTCGACGGAGTCGCTCATACTCCACCCCACATCTTTCGGTGACACTGCATTCCACCATTGTCCACCCCATCGCCTCGCAGTCCTATTCGCGACTGTTTCCGTCCGTTATCCGATGGGTATCGAGGTCGTGGCCGGATGCACGTGCATTCGGCCTTCACGTGCGGAAGGATCATCGACATGGCCACCAGAGCTGACGACAATCACGAGACATCGCTGGACAAATCGGGCGCAGGGCACCCCGGCGAGCACAGCGCCTCGGGCGACCTCGCTCCGATCACGACTCCGGATTCGGACGGCCATTCCGCTCCCGATCCCGAGTTCGTTCCCGAGCGACAGGCTGCCGCTCCGACCGATATCGCCCACACTCGCACCGCCGCTCTGTGGACCGGCCTGGTGGTCGGAGCTGTGGTCCTGGTGATCCTGCTGGTGTTCATCGTGCAGAATCTCGACTCCGTCACGGTCCAGATCTTCGCGTGGCAGCTCGATCTGCCCCTCGGCATCAGCATGTTGCTGGCCGCGATCGCCGGCGCGCTGGTGATGGCAATGGTGGGCGGCGCTCGAATCCTTCAGGTGCGACGTTCGGCCAAGAAGAAGTAGCGCCACTCGTGAACACTATGTACAGAAGCTGGCGCTGACTCACTGAATCGATCAGGCTTGGGGTGCCCCACTTCACTCGAGGAGCATGACGTGACAACTTTCATGGAGACACCTGTGGCATCCGGCGTTGCCCCGGACCGAGCCCGGTCCTGGCTGCTGGTGCCGGCCACCAAGCCCGAGACCTTCGGCAACGCCGTCGCGTCGGGAGTCGATGCCGTCATCCTCGACATCGAGGACGCAGTCGCTCCGGCCAAGAAGCCGGCTGCGCGCGAGGCCGTCGTGCAGTGGCTCGGCGAAGGAAACTCTGCGTGGGTGCGCATCAACGATGCAACGACCCCGTATTGGGCCGATGACCTCGCCGCGTTGTCCGGTCTGCCCGGACTGGTCGGCGTCATGCTCGCGAAGACCGAGAGTGGCGGTCAGGTCGAGGCCACAGCTGCTCGCCTGGCACCAGGCACTCCGATCCTGGCACTGGTCGAGTCCGCGATGGGCCTCGAAGCCGCGACGGAGATCGCCCGTGCGGAGTCGACCTTCCGTCTCGCTTTCGGCAGTGGCGACTTCCGCCGCGACACGGGGATGAGCGACGACCCGCTGGCTATGGCGTACCCCCGTTCGCGCCTCGTCGTCTCCTCACGCGCAGCGCGCATTCCGGGACCGATCGACGGACCGACGCTGACCGCCAACGACAGCATCCTCGGACGCGACGCAGCTCTGACCCTGTCGATGGGCATGACGGGCAAGTTGTGCATGCACTCGGAGCAGGCTGCCATCGTCAACCGCGAGCTCGCCCCGTCACCGACGGATGTGTCGTGGGCCCGTGACGTCATCGATGCCCTCGGTGCCGACGGAGCACACGTCAAGGACGGAAGCGACCTGCCTCGCCTGGCGAAGGCGCTCAAGATCAACGAGCTGGCCGAGATCTTCGGGATTTCCGCCGCCTCCTGAAACCACCTGCGGTCGAGGTGCGTTCGGCGAAAGGCCCATCGGCTCGCTAACGCAGCTCGATTCCGGTCGGTTTGTACCGGACGTGGACTCGATACCGCACGTCGAACGAGACACCGTCCACCGACTTCACGGCCTCACGTGCGACGCGCGGGCCGAACTCGATTCCCAGCACATCGCGCAGCATGCGTCGATTCGGAAACGACCATCTCGTGTCCACGCGGGTGAGTGCGAAACCCTGTGCCTCGAAGAACGCCTCGACTGTTGCCGGGTCGTAATGCGGTAGATCGGCCCGCATCCAATCCCCGTACGGCGACGCGGTCGCGTCCAGATCCACGACAACCAACGCCCCTCCCGGCCCGAGCACGCGCATGGCGTCGACGATTCCCGGCCCGCAGCCCGGTCCGAAGAAGTACGCGGTGCGCGCATGGACGACGTCCACGGTGCCGTCGTCGATCGGGAGGGAATCCGCCTGCGCGGTCTTCACCTCGACATTCGGTAGGTTCGCGACTCGCAGTCTCGCCGCAGCAGCGAGTGGTTCGTGCGGCTCGACGCCTATCACCCGGTCCGCGTCGGCCGCGAACACCGGAAGATGAAAGCCGCTTCCGCAACCGACGTCGACGACCGTCTTGGCCGTCCAGTCCGCCACCGAACGGATCGCGTCGAACAGAGCACCGTCGACGTCCTGAGCACGGTTCTCCGCCTCGTACAGGTGTGGCCAGTTCCAGATGTTCGGGCTGGGAATCACCCCGGTGACTTCGCTGCGCACGCCCGAGAGCAGTCTGCTCAGAGGAGAACGGTGAAGACGAGCCATGCCACGAAAGCCGAGGGCAACAGCGAATCGAGCCTGTCCATGATGCCGCCGTGGCCGGGCAGCAGGGTGCCCATGTCCTTGATGCGGAGGTCACGCTTGACCTGCGACTCGATCAGATCACCCAACGTGCCGGTCACCACCAGAACCACGCCGAGAAGGATGCCGATCATCGAGTTGGCCTCGAGGATGAGCGTCACCGTCAGCAGACATCCGATGATGCAGAAGATGAGCGAACCGGCGAGCCCCTCCCAGGACTTCTTCGGGCTGATGGCTGGTGCCATCGGGTGCTTTCCGAACAACACACCCGCGATGTAGCCGCCGATGTCCGAGCACACGACGCCGATGACGAACACCAGGATGCGACCTGCGCCGTTTTCCTGCAGCACCATCAGGACGGTGAACGAGGCCAGCAGCGGCAACCAACATGCCACGAGGACGGTGACGGAGAGTTCTTCGAGGTAGTTCTTCGGAGCGGTGCCGAATCCCTGCCGCAGCAGCAGCCACACCATGCACACCAGGACGGTGCCCACCGCCGCGCTGAGCACACCGACTGCCCCGAACGGCCAGCCGAGCCAGATCATCGCCTGACCGCCGAGGATCAGGGGGATGCGAGGCACGAGGACCCCACCCTCGCGCAGGCGCTTGGACACCTCGTAGGTAGCGACGGCCAACGCGACGGCCACCACGCCGATCCACACCAGCGGCACGAAGACCAGGACGAGAATCAGGCCGATTCCCAACGACCCGCCGACTCCGATCGCGGCAGGAAGATTACGACCTGCCTTGCCCGTCGACTTCGCTGCGGCGACCCCGGACGAGGCAGCGGGCGTACCGCTGCCCTCCTGCCGATCCGGTCCCACCACTGTCGTCATCTCCTCGAAATTCGTCGTCGTCCGTCGTGAAAAGCCGCTGTCGAGGTCGGGTCAGACCTCCATCAGCTCGCCCTCTTTACGCTTGACGAGTTCGTCCACGGAGGCGGTGTACTTGGCAGTGGTCTTGTCCAGATCGTTCTCGGCGCGGACGACCTCGTCCTCGCCTGCTTCGCCGTCCTTCTGAATGCGCTTGAGCTCTTCCATCGTCTTCCGGCGAACGTTGCGAATCGATACCTTCGCGTCCTCGCCCTTGCCCTTGGCCTGCTTGACGAATTCGCGGCGACGTTCCTCGGTGAGCTGCGGAACTCCGATTCGAATGAGGTTGCCGTCATTGGTGGGATTGACACCGAGATCGGAGTTGCGAATGGCGGTTTCGATCGGTCCGAGCTGATTGGACTCGTACGGCTTGATGACCACGAGGCGCGCTTCGGGGACGCTGATGCTTGCCAGCTGAGTGATCGGTGTCAGAGCACCGTAGTACTCGATGACGATGCGGGAGAACATCCCGGGGTTGGCACGTCCGGTGCGAATCGAGGACAGATCGTCACGTGCAACCGATACGGCCTTTTCCATCTTCTCTTCGGCATCGAAGAGAGCTTCGTCAATCACGATCTGTCCTCCATCGTCTTCGTCTTCGATTCGCTCACGTCACTGTCGGCAACGATCACGACGTGACCAGCGTGCCGATCTTCTCACCGGAAACGGCGCGAGCAATATTTCCCTGAACCAGCAAATTGAACACCAGCATCGGCATCTGATTGTCCATACACAGGCTGAAGGCCGTCGCATCGGCAACCTTGAGTCCCTGTTCGATGGCCTCGCGGTGCGTGATGGTGTCGAACATCGTCGCATCGGGGTCCAGTCGCGGATCGGCCGAATACACGCCGTCGACCGCCTTGGCCATCAACAACACCTCGGCACCGATTTCCAGCGCGCGCTGCGCAGCCGTGGTGTCGGTCGAGAAATACGGCATACCCATGCCGGCTCCGAAGATCACCACGCGCCCCTTCTCCAGATGACGTCGTGCGCGGAGCGGGAGGTACGGCTCTGCGACCTGACCCATCGTGATCGCGGTCTGCACCCTGGTGGCAACGCCTTGCTTTTCCAGAAAGTCCTGCAGCGCCAGACAATTCATGACGGTTCCGAGCATGCCCATGTAGTCCGAACGGGACCTGTCCATGCCGCGCTGCTGAAGTTCGGCACCACGGAAGAAATTGCCACCGCCGATCACCACTGCGACCTGAACCCCGGTGGCCACCACCTCGGCGATCTGTTCGGCAACATTGTTCACGACATCCGGATCGAGACCGACCTGGCCGCCTCCGAACATCTCCCCACCCAGTTTGAGCATCACGCGTCGGAACCCGGGACGGTCAGGGGCCGGATCGGTCATAGCTCTCCTCGGTACTCGTCGAACACTACGGTTTCCTCTTGGATCATCCTGCCCTATCGAGGCCCGGGTGGTGGACAGGGCTCCGGCCTGCACACCCACCTGCCCCGCGCACGAGCGATGCCGCCCACTCGATGGAATCGAATGAACGGCATCGCTCGACCGAACCGGTGCGCAGACTAGCTGGCACCGACCTCGAACCGTGAGAAACGGGTGATGGTGACGCCGGCCTCGTCGAGAATGGCCTTGACGGTCTTGTTGCCGTCCTGCACCGACTTCTGTTCGGTGAGAACGACGTCCTTGAAGAATCCGTTGACGCGACCTTCGACGATCTTCGGCAGTGCCTGTTCCGGCTTGCCTTCTTCGCGAGCGGTTTCCTCGGCGATGCGACGCTCGGCGGCCACCAGGTCCTCGGGGACCTCGTCGCGCGTGACGTACTTGGCCTTGAGGGCGGCGATCTGCATCGCAGCTGCGCGCGCGGCATCGCCTGCGGCGTCGCCGTCACCGGTGTACTCGACGAGCACGCCCACGGCAGGCGGCAAGTCCGCGCTGCGCTTGTGCAGGTACGTCGCGGTGTTGCCGTCGTAGGACACGACGCGACGAAGCTCGAGCTTCTCGCCGATCTTGGCCGACAGCTCGTTCAGGGCCGTTTCGACAGTCTTGCCGTTGAGGTCGAGCGCCTTGAGAGCATCGACGTCTGCAGGCTTGCCTGCCGCAGCCGTCGCCGCAACGGATGCGGCGAACGTCTGGAACTCGTCGTTCTTGGCCACGAAGTCGGTTTCGGAGTTGATCTCGACGAGCACTCCACCCTCGGCGACGACGAGGCCTTCGGCGGTGTTGCGCTCGGCGCGCTTGCCGACGTCCTTGGCACCCTTGATACGCAGGTACTCGACGGCCTTGTCGTAGTCGCCGTCGTTCTCGGCGAGCGCGTTCTTGCAGTCCATCATTCCGGAGCCGGTGAGCTCACGGAGCCGCTTGACGTCGGCGGCAGTGTAGTTCGCCATCGTGGGCGAGCCTCCTCAAATGTCTGGGTACGTGCGTTGACGAAAAATGCTGTTCTCAGGGCGTGATCGACGGGCTCACTGCGGAGCCGTGCCGACCTCGACCCTGACATACCGAAGCGGCCCCGGCCCACCCCTGAGGGTGAACCGGGACCGAATTCGATCAAGCCTGAGCGGCCGGTGCTTCTTCTGCTGCCGGTGCTTCTGCTGCCGGGGCATCGGCTGCGGGAGCGTCCGCTGCCGGGGCGTCCGCTGCGGGAGCCTCTGCTGCCGGTGAAGCCTGAGCGAGCTGCTCGAGCTCCCACTCGGCGAGGGGCTCGCCTGCGCCGACCTCGGGCTTGGCGTCGGATGCAGTGTTCTGACCTGCTCGCGCCTGCACGCCCTCGGCGACTGCGGATGCGACGACCTTGGTCAGCAGCGCAGCGGAACGGATCGCGTCGTCGTTACCCGGGATCGGGTAATCGACCACGTCGGGATCGCAGTTGGTGTCGAGGATCGCGATGACCGGGATGTTCAGCTTGCGAGCCTCGGCAACCGCGAGGTGCTCTTTGTTGGTGTCGACGATCCAGATGGCCGACGGAACCTTGGACATGTCCCGGATGCCACCGAGGGTGCGGTCGAGCTTGGTCATCTCACGCGTGAGCATGAGGATTTCCTTCTTGGTGCGTCCCTCGAAGCCACCGGTCTGCTCCATGGCCTCGAGCTCCTTGAGGCGGAGCAGACGCTTGTGCACCGTCTGGAAGTTGGTGAGCATGCCACCGAGCCAGCGCTGGTTCACGTAGGGCATGCCCACGCGGGTTGCCTCAGCGGCGATGGACTCCTGCGCCTGCTTCTTGGTGCCGACGAACAGAACCGTGCCGTTGTGGGCGACGGTCTCCTTGACGAACTCGTAGGCCTTGTCGATGAAGGTCAGAGTCTGCTGCAAGTCGATGATGTAGATGCCGTTGCGGTCGGTGAAGATGAATCGCTTCATCTTCGGGTTCCAGCGACGGGTCTGGTGTCCGAAGTGTGTGCCGCTGTCGAGCAGCTGCTTCATTGTTACTACAGCCATGGCTGAATAACTCTCTTTCGATGGTGCGGTTGACGCAGAGTGTCGGTGACCTCTGCCCTGGCGCCCGCTGAAGTTGCCGGACCCGACATCACGAAGATCTCAGGACCGCCGACAACCGGTTCTCGTATCGGTGATTCTGCTCGAGGCAGACGATGCGATGACGCGGACGCGCGAAGTCGACCCGTGCACGCACAGGCCGCAAGTGACGAGTGTAGACCTGCCACGGCCCCCGTCATAACCAGGCCCGACTGTCAAGGGATTCCGATGCCTGTGGACAAAGAAACTTCTTGTCCACAAATCGCGTCCTGGTTCGTTCGATTGCTCATATCCACGACATGGTCGACGGGTGAACATCTCTCTCACGCTCCGCGCACTCGCGGTGTGCCTCGTCACCGCGGTAACACTCTCGACGCCGGTCGCCTCGGCGCAACCAGGCGCATTCGCCTGGCCGCTGCAGCCGAGGCCGCAGGTCGTCACCCCGTTCGACCGTCCCGAGCAGAACTGGCTGCCCGGCCACCGTGGTGTCGACCTCGCCGCCCACGAGGGCCAGTCGGTTCTCGCCGTCGCCGACGGAATCGTGGTGTACGCCGGGTCGGTCGCGGGAAAGCCCGTCGTATCGGTCGATCATCCGAGCGGACTGAGATCGACGTACGAACCGGTGTCGGCGGCGGTTGCCGCCGGCACGCGGGTTCGGCGAGGGACCGTGTTGGGTTCGGTGACATCGGGGCACGAGGGCTGCTCGTCGACGTGCCTTCACTGGGGCATCAGACGGGGCCGCGACTACCTCGATCCCACGGCGACGGTGCGCGCAAGCCCGATCAGGTTGAAACCCCTCGACGGATGACGGCAGATGATCCTCAGCGCTGGGGGCCGGAGTGCCTGCCGGACGCCGCAGGAAAGTCGTCGGCCACCATCGCGGCGAGTTCGACGAACGCGCTTCGAGTCTGGGGACGCAACAGGTCGAGGTCGACCACTGCACCCTCGGCCAGGTGCTCGTCGAACGGAATCACCAGCACGGCGCGGCAGCGCTCGAGAAAATGCTGTTGCAGCAGGTTCATGTCCACCGCCGACGAACCCGGGCGAACCGAACTGATCACCACGACGGTCCGCTCCACCAGGTGTCCGTAGCCGTGCAGTTCCAACCAGTCCAACGTTGCCGCAGCACTGCGCGCACCGTCGACTGCAGGCGAGCTGACCAGAACCAGTGCGTTCGCCAGTTGCAGCACCCCGTTCATCGCCGAGTGCATGATCCCGGTACCGCAGTCGGTCAGGATCAGGTTGTAGTACACCTGCAACATGTCGATGACGGCGCGGTAGTCCTCCTCGCCGAACATCTCCGACGCTGCGGGATCGCGCTCGCCTGCCAACACTTCGAGTCGACTCGGTGCCTGCGAGGTGTGCTCGCGGATGTCGGAGTAACGACGAATGTGTGGTGCCGCGGCGAGCAGATCACGCACGGTCGACGACGTCTGCCGCGGAACTCGCTCACCCAGGGTGCCGAAGTCGGGGTTCGCGTCCACGGCGATGACGCAATCTCCGCGCAGCGACGCGAAAGTCGAACCGAGACCCAGCGTGGTCGTCGTCTTGCCGACGCCACCCTTGAGCGACAGAAACGCGATCCGGTAGTCGCCGAGCACCGGCTGCCGAATACGTTCGACCTGGTTTCGGTACCGCTCTTCCGCCGTCGATTCGCCGGGGTTGATGACTCCGCCGGTGAGTCGGTGCACTCCTCGCCGCCAGCCGGAGTTCGACGCTCGCTTGGGACGCTTGAGCAACGAATCCGCGCCCAGATCCTGACTGTTGGGTCGGTAGGCGTTGGGCGCCCCCGACCACGGTTGCGGCGACCACCGATCCGGCTGCGTTCGCGAATCCTCGGTGTGTGGCGGTACCGGCAGGTACCGGTCCGGCTGCGCTGCCGGCGGCCCTGGCTCGAGCGGCACCGGCGGGTTGTACCTCGGCGGCAACGGCTGTCGGTCGCCCGAGTCGGGCGTCTGCCAGGGTGGAGGTTGCCGAGGCGTCGAACGGGGAGTGGACATCGAGCCCGACGATACGGGCCCACTGCCGTTGTCGCGTGCGCTGTCCGATCGACCAGGGGGATTCCGATGGTCGGCGGCAGAGCCGTCACGGACATGCATGGACCACGTCTCCGAAGTACCTTGCGGTCGGTCGCGGTCCACGGTCCCCCGTATTCGGTGTCGTCAGTCGTCCACGACGCTACCAAACGTTGCGCCGCCGACGCTCGGCTCATGCCCGGGGATGAGCCTGATCGTGCACGGCACGCAGCCGTTCCACCGAGACGTGTGTGTAGATCTGGGTGGTCGCCAGAGAGGCGTGGCCGAGCAGCTCCTGCACCACCCTCAGATCGGCTCCACCTTCGAGCAAGTGAGTTGCCGCTGTGTGGCGCAGGCCGTGCGGACCGAGGCTGGGACCACCGGGGACGGTGTCGAGTACCTCGTGCACCGCCGTTCTGGCCTGCCGTTGATCGAGCCGTCCACCTCGACGCCCCAGCAGCAATGCGGCACCGGATCGATCCGAGGCCAGTTCGGGTCTGCCGCTGACCAGCCAGTTCTCGACCGCATGCGCTGCCGGCGCACCGTACGGTGCCGAGCGTTCCTTGTTGCCCTTGCCGAGCACACGGATCAAGCGACGCTCGGTGTCCACGTCGTCGATGTCGAGTCCGCACAACTCCCCCACGCGCACCCCGGTCGCGTACAGCAACTCGACGATGAGCCTGTCCCGCAGCGCGATGGGGTCGAGCTCGGCGGCACCCGATTCGGCCGCGGCCAACGCGTGCTCTGCCTGGCTGTGGCGAAGAACACCGGGCAGCGTACGGTGGCCGGCCGGACCGGCCAGGCGTTCCGCCGGTGCCACCGCCACCGCTCCCACCCGTTCGAGCCACTTCCCGAACGTCCTCGCCGACGAGGTTCGTCTCGCCATCGATGTTCTGGCCGATCCGGCGGCCGAGTGCGTCGCCAACCACGAGCGCACCGCGCGGAGGTCGAGGTCGGCGATGGTCGCATCCGGCGAGGACTCAGCGAAGTGCGCGAGCAGTGAACGAGCATCGGAGACGTAGGCCCGGATGGTGTGCTCGGAACGCTCTCGACCGAGTCGAAGATGTTCGGCGAACTCCTCGACGTGAATGCCGAGGTGAGGCGGCAGCGAATCGGTCATCAGCTCAGCTTGGGCTTTGGCAGGCCGCGCGACAACCGGACACGCCGTTCGGGGTGGGTCGTCGCGGGATCAGGCGTCGACACCGGATTCGGCCTGCGCGAGTTCGCGCTTCCACACTCGGAACGTCTCCTCGGTTCGGCCGCGACGCCAGTAGCCCGAGATCGAGGCCCACTCGGCACCGACCCCTCGCTCCTTACGGATGTAGGGCCGAATGTTGTGCATGACGGCCTGGGCTTCTCCGTGCACGAAGACCTGAGCCTGCCCCGGCAGCCATTCCGTTTCCTTCACCGCTGCAATCAACGGTGCGTTGTCTCCGGCTCGGTCGTCTCCCACCTCGTTCGAGGACGCACCCCGGTGAATCCAGGTCACGTCGACGACGGCGAGCGTCTCCATGTAGATCTCGTCGTGCCTGTCGGCAACTTCGATGAAGACCTTGGCGACGGCATCCTCCGGGAGCGCCTCGACGGCAGCCGAAATCGCCGGAATCGCCGATTCGTCGCCGGCGAAGAGGTGCCAGTCCGCGTCGGGTCGTGGGGCGTACCCACCCGACGGGCCGAAGAACGACATCTCGTCCCCCGGCTTCGCCCGGGTGGCCCACGGCCCGGCGACTCCCTCGTCTCCGTGCACCACGAAGTCGATGGCGATCTCCCGAGCGCGAGTATCGACCGAGCGAACGGTGTACGTGCGCATGATCGGTTCGTCATCGGTCCCGAAGAACAACTTGACGTAGGCGTCGGTCTCGTCGATCGCATCGAAATCGTCGAAGCCGGCCCCACCCAGGTAGACCCTGTGCATGTGCGGGGTGAGCGCTTCGGTGCGCAGGACGGACAGGGTGGTTTTCTTGCGTGGCACTTCTGACCCCTCTTCGAGTGAACGACGCCGACAGCCGATGCGTCGACTAAGCATTACCTAACACCCTACCGTTCGGCTCTCGAATCGTGGTGCGCTCACCCACGCACGACGCGGAACCATCCGGTCTCGTCGCTGGCGACGAATCCGTCCATCTCCAGTACCGGCAGGGATGCACGCACCTTGTTCAGCGGAACACCGGAGTGCTCGGACAGCTCTCTACTCGACACCGAACCGGTGGCAGGCAACGCGTCGTAGATCAACAGGGCAGTGTCCGACAGCGCATCGGTCTCCCGAAAGAGGTCGGGTCGAGGCTCCTCCGGGGACCCGAGTGCACCCGCCTCGGCGACGACATCGTGAGAGCTCGACACCAGCACGGCCTCGCCGTCCCGGATCATGCGGTGACAGCCCGTGGACGTCGGCGAGGTGACCGGCCCAGGGACCGCGAGCACGGGCCTACCCAATTTCGCTGCCCACGCCGCTGTGTTGCGAGCGCCGCTGCGCCACCCGGCCTCGACGACCACCACAGCGGATCCGAGTGCCGCGACGAGCCTGTTGCGAGCGAGGAAACGATGCTTTGCCGGTGTCGTACCCGGCGCGTATTCACTGAGAACCAAGCCACTGGCAGCGATCTGCCGCAGTAACCGCGAATGGCCCGCTGGATATGCGCGATCGACGCCACAGGCGAGTACCGCCATCGTCGTACCCTCGACTCCGAGAGCCGCCCGGTGCGCCGCGGCGTCGATACCGAAAGCGGCTCCCGAAATGACTGTCCAACCGTCGAGCGCCAGATCGGCGGATATCTCCGCTGTCACATGATCACCGTAGGGACTCGATGCGCGTGTCCCGACGATGGACACCGAACGCTCGGTGATCGTTGCGACCGGCCGAGTTCCCAGCGCCCACAACGCAATCGGTGGACAGGTATCCACCCCTGCGGTCATACCCGGTCCGTCGAATCCGAGGAAGCGCCACGCCGGCCACTCGTCGTCGTCCGGCGTGATCAACCGACCGCCGAGCGCAGCGATGTGATCGAGATCTGCTGCTGCGGTATCGATGTGGGCGCGGACCGCGAGCCGCTCCCCCAACCTACCCGCCCGCACGGCTTCTGCCGTCGCTTCGGGACCGTGAGCGGCAGCATGATCGACCACCGGTCGATACGGACCCTGCGCCACGCGAGAGAGATACGCCCAGGCGAGACGGCGGGCGTCGTGCGTCATGCCACTCCCCTCTCACGGAAATCCAACGCCGCTCCGACCTCGTCGGCACCGGGGACCGAACCACCGGCCAGATCGTTCAGCGTCCACGCCACCCGAATGGCTCGGTCTGCGCCGCGCGCGGTCAGCGATCCGTTGCGCAACGCGCGCTCGACCGGAGCGAGCGTCGAGCGCGCCAATCGAAATCGTTGGCGCAGTGCGGGTCCGGGAACCTCCGCATTGGTCCTCCAGCCGAACTCTCGCCACCGCTGCGCGGCGGCGTCCCTGGCCCCGGTCACACGTGCGCGAATTTCGCTCGTACCCTCCCCCACCTCGTCGACCAGTGCACCTGTCGCGACACCCATCATCTGAATGCGCAGATCGACGCGGTCCAGCAACGGCCCGGACAGCTTGCCGAGATATTTGCGTCGCGCTGTGGGCGGGCAGACACAGTCGACCTGCCGCGCAGGCGCACACGGACACGGATTGGCGGCGAGAACCAACTGAAATCTGGCCGGATACCTGGCCACACCGTCACGACGGGCAATGCGAATCTCCCCGTCCTCCAACGGAGTACGCAATGCCTCGAGTACCCGAACACTCATCTCGGCGCACTCGTCCAGAAACAGGACTCCGCGATGTGCGCGGCTGACCGCTCCCGGTTTGGCCATTCCGGTTCCGCCCCCGACCAAGGCACTCACCGAGGTCGAATGATGCGGCGCGATGAACGGCGGTGACGTGATGAGCGGCCGCGCGGTGGTCAACAGACCCGCCACCGAGTGGATGGCTGTCACTTCGAGCGCTTCGGATTCGGTCAGCGGCGGCAGAATTCCCGGAAGGCGTTGCGCCAGCATCGTTTTTCCGATGCCCGGTGGCCCGGTCAACATGATGTGATGTGCGCCTGCGGCGGCGACCTCCAGAGCCCATCGCGCATCCGCCTGTCCGGCGACATCACTGAGGTCCGGATAGATCTCCTCGTGCCATTCGGTCGGGACGGGTGATTCGAGGGCCTGCTCACCGCGAAGCCAGGCCACCACGTCCCCGAGCGAACCCGCACCCAGCACCTCGATCCCGTCCACCAGACCCGCCTCGGGCAAACACTGCAGCGGAACGACCACTCGCTGCCAGCCCGCACTCTTGACCGCGAGCACCCCGGGCAGGACCCCACGGACTGCGCGCAGCCTCCCATCGAGTGCCAATTCACCCAGAAACACGGTGTCGGACAGGCATCCGCGCGGAATCGCCTTCGCGGCATCGAGAACCGACAAAGCGAGTGCAAGGTCGTACACAGATCCGCCCTTCGGCAACGTCGCGGGCGACAGAGCGAGAATCACCCGACTGTCCGGCCAGGTACCGCCCGAGTTCTTCACCGCGGCTTTGACCCGGTCACGCGATTCGTTCAGCGCAGTATCGGGAAGACCGACAAGATGCGTACCGGGTAGGCCCTGCCCGATATCGGCTTCGATTTCCACCAGCACACCGTCGACCCCGTTGACCGCAACCGAATGCGCTCTCCCGAGTGGCATCAGAACGCGGCCCGAACGTGCGTGATGACCGGTTCCTCGTTGCGACCGACCACGATCGCGATCACGTCGAATCTGATCTGCACCCACGGTCCCTGCTGCAGCGAAAGCCATCGCAGCGCCAGCCCTCTGATTCGAGTCTGTTTCGTGTACGTCACCGCTTCGGCGGGTGTTCCGTATCCGATTCCCGATCGAGTCTTCACTTCGACGAACACCACCGTCTCGCCCTCGCGCGCAATGATGTCGAGTTCTCCGGAACGATGCCGCCAGTTCCGCTCGATCACCTCGAGACCGATGTCCTCGAGATGGCGCACCGCGAGTTCCTCACCGCGCGCACCGAGTTCCTGATTGGTTGCCATGTCCGCCATTCCTCCACTCTCCGACCGTGCATGCGGCCGATTCGGTCGTCTCGACGGTGACACGACCCGAAGGAGGAGAAGCGAAGAAAGTGCAGGTGGGAAATTGCCCTGTGGACAACTGCTCGACTGTGGACGAACGGTCCGATTGTCGGCGGCGATCAGTCCACTGTGTCGGACCGCCGTGCTACGGCTCGTAGCGTGTCCGAGCCGCCGGGTGAAAGCGGACTCGATACGCAAAAAGCTCCGTCCTGATTCAGAGAATCGGACGGAGCTGATGCGGCGTGTCGATACCGGCATCGAAAGTGCCGATACGCAAAACGTGCTGCCGAGACACCCAGCCTCGGTTCGCGAAGGACGGTCAGTGAGCAGCCTCGTAGGCCGCCTGCACATCCTGACTTATACGGCCGCGGGCACTTACCTCGTGGCCGTTCTCGCGGGCCCATGCTCGAATGTCCTGCAGATCCACCTTGCCGCGGGCCGGTGCAGATGCAGCGCCGCCCTTACGGGTGCGGCGTCCGGAAATCTTCTCGGCGTGCTCGATCCAGAATGCCAACTGTTCGTGCAATTCGTTGGCATGTTTGAGGTTCAAATCGATGCGGTACTGGTTTCCACCGATGCCGAATTCGATGGATTCACCTTGGCCGTCTTTGATGACCGATCCGTCTACATCGTCGATCATCTGCACAAGCGTCTTGCGTGCCATCTCGTACCTCTTACACGTCTGGGGGATGTGATATTCAAGTTCTACCACCCATTCTCGTATCCACGCAAAGAACTGCAGGCGTTTCGTGACGTGTCGAATCGACGAATATCGGTGCAGAAATTGTTCAGCATTTCGAGCGACTAATCGACCAATTCGAATAGCTTTGTTGCGCAATCGATTTCACACGGGAACCCGATCTCAACCGCCGTGCACCATTGGACGGGGAACAACTTTCCGTGACACCGAACACGGAAACAGGACATGCGGACCGATTTGGCCGGGCGTCCAATTTTTCGGGTGGCAAAACGATCGGTACAGCACGACCGCACCGCATCGGGTGGTTCGCAGCACGGTGCTCCGACATCCGACGCTCAGGGCGACTCCGTCACGCTCCAGCGTCGGACGAGGAGCTATTCCGGCAGACGCAGATCTGGTTTGTCCAACTCTTCGATGTTGACGTCCTTGAAGGTGATCACCCGGACATGCTTGACGAAACGGGCGGGGCGATACATGTCCCACACCCACGAGTCGGACATTCGCAATTCGAAGTAGATTTCACCGTCGGCGTTGTGCGGAATGAGTTCGACGGAGTTCGCCAGATAGAACCGCCGCTCGGTTTCGACGACGTAGTTGAACTGACCCACGATGTCCCGATACTCGCGATACAGCGAGAGCTCCATCTCGGTTTCGTACTTTTCGAGATCTTCGGCACTCATCGGTCTCTTTCATCCTCCAGTCGGGCGTGAACAGCAATCATCGCGTACCGGCGTCGCGGCAGTCCATTCGCCCCAGGGCGTCGACGGCGTCCGGAGAAAGCCCCGCGGCGGCCGCTGCGACATTCGCATAGGACATTCGATGCTCGCGGCTGGGCCCGAGAGCGGTCATGGCGGCCGAGTGAGCACGGGTGCTGTACCCCTTGTGCACGGCGAATCCGTAGCCGGGAATCGTGTCGTCCAACTGCACCATCAATCGGTCCCGGGAGACCTTCGCGAGCACGCTCGCCGCGGCGATGCACGCTGCGGTGGCGTCACCGCCGATCACCGGTAGCGACGGAACCGGAAGTCCGGGCACTCGAAAGCCGTCGGTGAGTACGTAGCCCGGGGTCATGCCGAGCCCGGCAACCGCGCGTCGCATTCCTTCGATGTTCGCCACGTGGACCCCGATGCGGTCGACCTCGGCCGCATCGATCGACACCACGCTCCATGCCAGTGCCAGCCTCTGGATCTTGGGAAAGAGCTCTTCGCGTCGTCGCTCGGTCAACTTCTTCGAGTCGTCCAGATCCGCCAGGGCGGCATGTGCGCGCGCCCCGAGAACACACGCTGCGACCGTCAACGGACCGGCGCAGGCTCCTCTTCCCGCTTCGTCGACTCCTGCGACCGGACCCAGTCCGCCCCGCTCCAACGCAGACTCCATCGTCCGCAATCCGGCCGCCCGTCGGATGATCGGACGCGGCGGCCACGACGACCGAGTCAGAGTTGCGCGCGCACGCGGCGCACGTCGCGGGGTTGCCGTCATCGACCCTGGATGTCGGGAGAATCCAGGATGCCGGTTCGTGACGGCGGCAGCGCGATGAACACGGCCTTCCCGATCACGTTGTCGAGGGGAACGGTTCCGGTGAACTCGTCGGTGACGTGATACCGGGAATCTCGCGAGTTGCTCCGGTTGTCACCCATGACCCAGACGTTGCCCTCCGGCACGGTGACGGGGTCGAAGCATCGTCCGGACTTCAGTTCGGTGTCGCACGTCATCGTTCCCGGGGTGAACGGGAAATCCATCTGGATGTACGGCTCGTCCAACGGCTGTCCGTCGACGAGCACTCGCCCCTGGTCGTCACAACATTCGACGGTCTGACCGCCGGTGGCGATGACGCGCTTGACCAGATCGTTCTCGTCGGGCGCGACGACTCCGATCAACGAGCCGACTTCCTGTGCGCCACGAATCACCGAGTTGTCGGACCGCTGTGACACGAATTCGTCGTTCCACGAATCCGGGCCACGGAAGACGACGATGTCGCCGGGCTTCGGGTCGCCGAACCGGTATCCGATCTTCTCCACCACGATGCGGTCACCGGTGCAACCGGTGCAGCCGTGCAAGGTCGGCTCCATCGATTCGGACGGGATCAGATACACCCGTGCGACGAATGTCTGGAGCAGAAAACTCAGTACCAGCGCTACCAGAATCAGAATGGGGAGCTCACGCCAGAACGATCGGGGCTTGCGTTCCCGACGCTTCTTCCGTGAAGACTCGTCGTCGGGCTCGTCGGTTGGATCCTGTGGGGACTGCGTCACGTGATCAGGTTAGCCGGAACCGTCGCCCGCACGGCCGGACGGTCTGCGCATGGGCGGTTCGCGGCTCTCGATCCGCCCGTCGACAGGGTGGAACGCGGGTCGACCGCGGGCAGAACGCACCATGCCGCGTCGCCCTGACAGGCAACGCGGCATGGTGTGAACTGATGTGTCCGGGCGGAACCGGTCAGCGCTTTTCCTTGATCTTGGCGGCCTTGCCACGCAGATCGCGGAGGTAGTAGAGCTTGGCGCGACGGACGTCACCGCGGGTGAGGACCTCGAACTGAGCGATGTTGGGGCTGTGCACCGGGAAGGTGCGCTCGACGCCGACGCCGAACGAGACCTTGCGGACCGTGAACGTTTCGCGAACGCCACCGCCCTGACGTCGGATGACGACGCCCTTGAAGATCTGAATGCGCTCCTTCGAGCCTTCGATGACCTTGACGTGCACGTTCAGCGTGTCGCCGGGACGGAAATCGGGGATGTCGCTACGCAGCGACTGATTGTCGAGAAAGTCCAGAGTGTTCATCGGTTGTGCCATCCTTGCGTTCTGCGCATGAGTAGAGGAACCGAGCGGCTCGCTGACACAGCGGCTCGACTGGTTCGTACTCCGAGTGAGGTCCGTGCCTGCTAGAGGCAACCCGACCATTGTGCCAGACCATCAGGCGTTCGACGAAATCGGCGCTTCTCGGCTCGCCGCCGTCCCGCTCGGCATCGGCGCAGGCAATACCGTCCGCGCCAATTCCTGCTCGGTGGCCTCACGTGCATGCACGATGCTCGGTTTGCCTGCGATCGCGTCCTGAAGATAGATCTTGGCCCGGATGATCGGCCGTCGCCACCGCTTCTCCCGGCGCAGTGCGCGTTCCATTTTCTTCGGCCTGGTGGTGTAGCGCCACCTCGCCCACGGGGCACTCGGCCTGCTCAACCGCACCGCGGCCAGAACGAGGATCGGCAGGACGAACAGCCCGAGCAGCCCGGTCCAGATTTTTCCTTTGAGCAGTACCACGACACCAAGCGCGAGATTGGCCAGGGCCAACACCGCCAGGGTGCCGCGCACCCACGGGTCGGGATCGGCCCGGAAGCCGGCCGGGCTGAGCAGCTCCAGAGGGTGCAAGCCGAGCAGCAGCAGGCCGGTGAATCCCACTGCTGCGAACACGGCGTCCACCGATGTGCGCCCCTGTTCGGACCAGTAGACATCGCGGAGATAGAAGATCAACGCGAACTCGTCGAGGACGAGAGCAGCCCCGATACCGAAGACCGCTGCCAGCACCGCCCCGACCGACTCGGAACCGTCGACGTACACCGCGATCAAGCCGATCCCCGCGAGCAGCATCAGCACGATCCCGAAGACGACATGGTGGATGTGCTGACCGCCGGGCGTGATGTTTCCCGGCCACCACTTCACATCTGCGCGAATCATCCTGACGCTGAGTCGGATCAGCAGAAACCCCACCAACAGCCCCAGTAGAAAACACAGCAGCGGCAGGCGGCCGTGATCGATGACCCCGTGTTGCAACCACCTCACGTGTGGCTCACGTCCTTCCTGCCGAACGGCCGAACGACCGGTGAATCACCTTTCACACTATTCGTGTTCGGGACCGCCCAGGGCAGCATCGACCCGAGGATCCGCCCGCTATTTTCCGAATCCCGCCTTCCGTAGCGCATCGGCCATGGAACCGGCCGCCGGTGCTGCCGACTGGCCGCCGCCGCGCTGTGGGCGCGCGTCTCGACTGCGGTTGCTCTGGCCGCTGCCCGCAGCTCGGCCCTGGCCTCGGGGCCGGTCGGGCTGCTGTCCGCGAGAGGCGTCCTTGCCGCCACCGGCACCGGGCTCGTCGTCCAACCGCAGACTCAGGCCGATGCGCTGCCGCGGGAGGTCGACCTCCATGACCTTGACGCGCACCACGTCACCGGACTTGACGACCTCGCGGGGGTCCTTGACGAAGTTGTGCGACATCGCCGAGACGTGCACCAGCCCGTCCTGGTGCACACCGACGTCGACGAACGCGCCGAACGCTGCCACGTTGGTCACGACACCTTCGAGCGTCATACCCGGCTTCAGATCGGCGACCTTCTCGATACCGGCGGCGAAGGTGGCGGTCTTGAACTCGGGGCGAGGGTCGCGTCCCGGCTTCTCGAGTTCGGAAATGATGTCGGTGACGGTGGGCAGACCGAATCGCTCGTCCACGAATTCGGCAGGGTCGAGACCTCTCAGCAGAGCCGTGTTACCGACTACCTCGCGCACACCCAGGCCTGCCTTGCCGACGATGCGCCGCACGACGGGATATGCCTCCGGGTGAACACTCGACCGGTCCAGGGGATCCGCTCCCCCGGAGATACGAAGGAATCCGGCGCACTGCTCGAAAGCCTTGGGGCCCAAACGCGGTACATCTTTGAGCGTGCTGCGGCTGGAGAACGGACCGTTCTGGTCGCGGTGCGCCACGATGCTCTCGGCGAGAGAGCCGGCGATACCGGAGACCCGCGAGAGCAACGGAACCGACGCGGTGTTGACGTCGACGCCGACGGCGTTCACCGCGTCCTCGACTACGGCCCCGAGGGAACGGGCCAGCAGGGTTTCGGAGATGTCGTGCTGGTACTGCCCGACGCCGATGGACTTGGGATCGATCTTGACCAACTCGGCCAGCGGATCCTGCAACCTGCGGGCGATCGAGACGGCACCGCGGATCGATACGTCGAGTTCGGGCAGCTCGCTCGAGGCGTACGCGGAAGCGGAGTACACCGACGCTCCGGCCTCGGACACCACCACCTTGGTCAGGTTGGCGGCAGGGAACTTGGCGATCAATTCTGCTGCCAGCGAGTCGGTTTCACGCGATGCGGTGCCGTTGCCGATGGCGATCAGTTCGACCTTGTGCTTGGCGGCCAGGCCGGCGAGGGTGGCCACCGCCTGATCCCATTTGCCCTGCGGCTTGTGCGGGTAGATGGTGTCGTGGTCGACGACCTTGCCGGTGGCGTCGACGATGGCGACCTTGGTGCCGGTACGGAAGCCCGGGTCCAGGCCCATGGTGGTGCGGTTGCCGGCCGGTGCGGCGAGCAGCAGATCCTTGAGGTTGCTCGCGAAGACGTCGACGGCGTCCTTCTCGGCCGACTGACGCAGTCGCATACGAGTGTCGAGGGAGACGGTCACCAGCATCTTGGTGCGCCACGCCCATCGGACGGTATCGAGCAGCCACTTGTCGGCAGGCCGTCCTCGATTCTCGATCCCGAACTTGGTCGCGATCCGACCTTCGTAGACGCTCGGCACCCCGGGGGTCGGTTCGTCGCGCTCGGGCTCGAAACCGAGGGAAAGTATTTCTTCCTTCTCGCCTCTGAGCGTGGCGAGAATTCGGTGCGAGGGCAGGCTCGTGAACGGTTCCGAGAACTCGAAGTAATCGGAGAACTTGGCACCCTCCTCCTCCTTGCCCTTGCGAACCGACGCGACGAGCTTGCCGGATGTCCACATCAGTTCGCGCAGCTCGCCCACCAGGTCCGCGTCCTCGGCGAAGCGCTCGACGAGAATCGCCCGTGCGCCGTCGAGTTGCTCCTGATCGAACTGGGCCGGGTCGGTGGTGGGGTCGGAGAACAGAGCGTCGGCGACGGGCTCGTGCCCGGCCTCACGCGCGATCTGAGCCTTGGTTCGACGCTTGGGCTTGAACGGCAGATAGATGTCCTCGACGCGCGCCTTGGTATCGGCCAGCATCAGCGACTGCTCCAGCGCGTCGTCGAGCTTGCCCTGCGAGCGGATGGACTCGATCACGGCGTCTCTGCGCTCGTCGAGCTCGCGCAGATACCGAAGTCGCTCATCGAGCTGACGCAGTTGCGTGTCGTCGAGGGTGCCGGTGACTTCCTTGCGGTAGCGCGCGATGAACGGGACCGTCGACCCGCCGTCGAGCAGTTCCACGGCGGCACGAACCTGTTCTTCACGAACGTCGAGTTCTTCGGCTATGCGCTTGTTCACAGATTTCAGAGCAGTGGTCACGGCGATGGACCCTACCGCTACTGTGGGACAAGTCGGTCAGCGGTTCAACGTGTGGGAGAGATACGCGGATGGTCAGGGGGTCTCGGTTCCTGGCTGCAGCCTGCGCCTCCCTGATACTGGCCGGATGCTCGGCTCCTCCCGACGACCAGATCGGTGACTCCGCCTCGAAGGACACCGCCGAGACGTCGGCGTCGCCCTTTCCCGACATGAAAAAGGTCGACGGCGTAGCCCTCGAAGCTCGTATCCCGATGGCGATCGCGTCGGCCCAGGCCCGCGGTGCCGACGTCGATTTCGCACTGTTGGATCGTCAGACCGGCTCCTACTACAGCAGCAATGCCGATATCCAGGTCGAAACCGCGTCGGTATCCAAGCTCTTCATCGCCGACGAGGTGTTGTTCCGAGCGCAGTCGGAGAACCGTCCGGTCTCTGCCGACGACCTGACCACCATGACCAGCATGCTCGAGTTGTCCGACGACAACGCCGCGTACACGCTCTGGTATCGCTACGGCTCGTCGGAGATCGTGCGCACGGTTGCGGCTCGCTACGGCTTGACGAGCACCACTCCGCCCGGGGACGACGAGTGGTACAACACCGAGACCACGCCCAGCGACCTGGTCGGTTACTACGCGGGGTTGCTCAACGGCAGCGGCGGTCTGACCACGGCATCCACGGACATCGTGATCGGAATGCTTCGCCGTTCGGCACCGATCGCCGCGGACGGCTACAAGCAGCATTTCGGGATCGTCGACGGTTTGCCCGGCGAGAGTGTGCACGCTGTGAAACAGGGCTGGATGTGCTGCGTATCCGATCGGTGGGTACACCTGTCGACGGGCACCATCGGTGTCGACAACCGCTACGTTCTGGCTCTGTCGTCACGCGAGGACATCTTCTACGCCGACGACATGGAAAGCTATCCGGACACCGCGGTGGTCGACGTCAGTGACGACGCCAGCGCGCTGCATGCCAGGGACACTCTCACCGGATTCGTCTCGATGCTCTTCCCCGACGGCACCGTCAGCTGAATTCGTCAGTCCTGCAACAGGTCCGGACGACGCTCGGCGGTCCTGTCCAGTGACTGCTGTCGGCGCCACGCAGCGATCTTGGCGTGATCACCCGAGAGCAGTACCTGCGGAACGTCGAGATCACGCCACTGTGCGGGACGCGTGTAACTCGGCCCCTCGAGCAGACCGTCGGAAAACGAATCCTCCTGGTGCGACTGCTGATTGCCGAGAACCCCCGGCATCAGTCGCACCACGGCCTCGGCCATCACGAGAACAGCCGCTTCGCCGCCGATGAGCACGTAGTCGCCGATGCTGACTTCCTCGACACGGACCCGACGTGCGGCGTCGTCGAACACTCGTTGATCGATGCCTTCGTATCGGCCGCAGGCGAATACGAGATGCTGCTCGGCGGACCATCGCTCGGCTGTCCGCTGGGTGAACGGCACACCGGCAGGCGTCGGGACGACGAGGAGAGAATCGTCGGTCAGCACGTCGTCGAGTGCGTCTCCCCAGACGGTCGGCTTCATGACCATTCCCGGTCCGCCGCCGTACGGCGAATCGTCGACGGCCTTGTGCACGTCGTGAGTCCACGACCGCAGATCGTGGACCTCGACCGAGACGAGGCCGCGGTCGATTGCTTTGCCCAGCAACGCGGTTCGGAGCGGCGTGAGGTATTCGGGAAAGATGGTGACGACGTCGAGGCGCACGATCTACTCCGGATCCAGCAGACCCTCGGGCGGATCGATCTCGATCGTCTTGTCTGCCAACGACACCGTCGTCACGATGGCCGCTACGAACGGCACGAGGATTTCGGCACGTGCTGCTTCGCCGGAACTCGGATCCGGCGTGATGGAGAGCAGCTCCCCCGCTGCGGAGTGGAGAACTTCGCGGACCGTTCCCACGACGGTGCCGTTGGTCAGGATCACCGTGAGGCCTTCGAGTTCGTGGTCGTAGAACTCGTCCGGGTCGTCGGACGGCGGAAGGTCGGTGGATTCGACGACGAACAGAATGCCCCTGAGTTGGTCGGCGGCCGTCTTGTCGTCGATACCGTTCAGACGCAGCAGAAGCCGCCCGGAGTGTTCCCGGACGGCGTCCACTGTGTACGAGGCTGGTTCGGCGTTCGATCGAGGCTTGCGGCCCGAGAGAACGGTTCCTTCGGCGAAGCGGTCGTCGGGGTTGTCGGTGCGAACCTCGACGACGACTTCGCCTTTGATGCCGTGCGACTTCGCGACACGGCCGATGACCAGCTCCATGATGGGTACGTGACCTACTGGTCCGTGTCGACCACGTCGACGCGGATGCCGCGACCACCGATTCCCGAGACGAGAGTGCGCAGTGCCGTAGCGGTACGACCGCCACGGCCGATGACCTTGCCCAGATCGTCGGGGTGCACGTGGACCTCCACGGTGCGGCCACGACGGCCGGTGATCATCTCGACGCGAACGTCATCGGGATTGGCGACGATGCCGCGAACGAGGTGTTCGACGGCATCGGCGACAACGGCACTCACTTCTCAGCAGCCTCGGCGGCCGGCGCGTCTGCCGTCTCGGTTGCTGCAGCGTCGGTGGTCTCCGCAGCGGCGTCGTCGGCCTTGGGAGCCTTCTTCTTCTTGGCGGTGGTGGCCTCGCCCTGGGGCTCGGAGTCGGCCTGCGCCAGTGCGGCGTTGAACAGGTCGAGCTTGGACGGCTTGGGCTCGGCGAGGCGGAGGGTTCCCTCGGCACCGGGGAGGCCCTTGAACTTCTGCCAGTCGCCGGTGATCTTGAGCAGAGCCTCGACCGGCTCGGTCGGCTGTGCGCCCACGCTCAGCCAGTACTGCGCCCGCTCGGAGTTGATCTCGATGATGCTGGGGTCCTGCTTGGGCTCGTACGTGCCGATGGTCTCGATCGCACGGCCGTTACGACGGGTGCGGGCATCGGAGATGACGACGCGGTAGTGCGGGGTGCGGATCTTGCCGATACGCATGAGCTTGATCTTGACAGCCATGTTCTGGTGAAGCCTTTCGAAAGTTGGTCACGGCGCAATTCAGCGGTCCGCACGGCATGCGAACCCGGTTTTGCGTTGAAGGGTGTTGTGACCGCCGCTCGGTACGTAACCGGATGACGGGCGAACAGCTGTTCATTGTGCCAGACGGGTCGCACTATCGGTGAATCGGGCCCGCAGAACCACTCCCGTCAGGCGAGCAGGACCACCAGGGCAGGAAGGGTGTTGTTCAACGAGTGTGCCGTGATCGACGCGACGATCGAACCGGAGCGCATTCGAGCGATTCCGATTGCGAATCCTCCCCACAGCAGCACCACCAGGCGCCACCACTCTCGGTGCCACACCGCGAACAACACCGCGGTGATCGCCAGGACCACCCATCGGTTGCCCAACCAGGCCATCGGCATCGGGCGGGTGCGTTTCTCGAGCGCTCCCCACAGCATGCCGCGGAACATCGTTTCCTCACAGATCGGTGCACCGAGCCAAATCCACAGAGCCAGAACGATTTTCAAGCCGACTGCCGTATCCGTGACCGTGCCGAGGGGCGTCGGGTCGCCGACTTCGATACGGGACAACAGAATCAGAGCCAGCACTATGCCGCCGACCACGGGCGACGCCACCCCACGCCAACCCGGATCGGAGGTGCCCGAGAAATTCGGGGATGGATCTGGGGAGGCCGAAGTCGACGACGGGGCCGTTGCCCCGCGACTTCGAGATGGCCACCGCCACTCCCGTGGCGAGCAGGCTCGGGATCATGATGCCCACCACGAAAACGGCCGAGGCGTCCGACGTCACGACGAGGCCGAGAACCAGGAATCCGGCCAGATTGAGCCCCAGCACCAGCGCCGCGGCCGGCAGTCCCCACCGTTGGCCGCGTCTGCGTTCGAGCGCGGCCTGCTCGGCGCGCCAGTAGGTTTCGGACAGTCCCGATCCTTGCTGATGAACGTGATTCATCGGAGCCAGACCGGCCCAGCTGGGGCGGTCGGGATCGGCTCGTCCTGCGCCGCCGTCACCCGAATCGGTCACCCCGGGACCGTCGATCCACTCGTCGTGCGGCCGCGCCGGTCGGTCACTCGTCCGCGAAGGATCACCAGATCCGGGTTGGACAGCACATCCGGTCCGCCTCGCGGATCTTCGGAGTAGACGACGAGATCGGCGGGCGCGCCGTGTTCGAGCCCCTGTCGACCCAGCCACGACCGGGCCTCCCAGCAGGCGGCACCGAGTGCATCGGTCGGTGAGAGTCCAACGGCCGCGAGTGCGGCGACCTCGTCGGCGATACGACCGTGCGCGATCGAACCGCCTGCGTCGGTGCCTGCGTAGATCGGAATGCCTGCGTCGTGAGCTCGTCCGACGGTATCGGCGACGCGTTCGTGCAGCGCCCGCATGTGCCGGGCGTAGCCGGGATACCGGGTGGCGGAGTCGGCGATGCCGGGGAACGTCTCGATGTTGATCAGCGTCGGTACCAGTGCGGTGCCGTGATCGACCATCATCTCGACGGTCTCGTCGGTCAGGCCGGTGCCGTGTTCTATGCAGTCGATTCCCGCCGCGATCAATCCGGGCAGGGCATCTTCACCGAAGACGTGTGCGGTCACCCGCGCGCCCTCGGCGTGGGCAGCGGCGATGGCGTCGACGAGGATCGAGTCGTTCCACAGCGGTCGGAGATCTCCCACCGAGCGGTCGATCCAGTCGCCGACGAGCTTGACCCAGCCATCGCCGAATCGTGCCTGTTGGGCCACCGCCTCGGGCAGCTGCGATTCGTCCTCGATGTCGATTGCCAGACCCGGGATGTAGCGCTTGGGTGATGCGATGTGACGGCCCGCTCGGATGATGCGGGGAAGGTCCTCGTATTCGTCCAGCTCGCGTGTGTCGACCGGAGACCCGGCGTCGCGCAACAGCAGCGCGCCGACGCCTCGCTCGGTCTCGGCCTGGCGGATCGACCCGATCAGGTCGGTGTGTCCCCCGCCGTATTCGATTCCGACATGGCAGTGGGCGTCCACCAGACCAGGCAGAATCCAGCCGCCGTCGTGAACGAGATCGGCATCCGCGATCGGCTCCGTGGACAGGACGCCACCCTCGATCCACAGATCGATCTCGGACCCGTCCGGCAGTCCGCGGCCCCGCACCCGCATCGCCGACACGTGCGCGCTTACTTCTTGGGTAGTTTCAGCTGCGACAGATCGATGCCTTCGAGCCCCGGTGGCAACTGGTCGAGGCCCTTGGGCATGGACGACAGGTCGGGCATTCCGGCAGGCATTCCGCCCGGCATGCCCGGGAATCCACCGCGGATCTTCGGCTGCGTCGGGCCGCGTGCACCCTTCTTGCCCTTCTTGCCCTTCTTGTTGTTCCGCACCTGCTTGCGCGCGCCCGGCATTCCCATCCGACCGGCCATCGCAGACATCATCTTGCGCGCCTCGAAGAATCGGTCGACCAGCTGATTGACGTCGGAGACCTTGACGCCCGAGCCGTTCGCGATACGGAGTCGACGCGACGCGTTGATGATCTTCGGGTCGTTCCGCTCCTGTGGCGTCATGCCGCGGATGATCGCTTGCACGCGGTCGAGTTGTTTCTCGTCGACGTTGGCGAGCTCTTTCATCTGCCCGGCACCGGGCAGCATGCCCAGCAGGTTTCCGATGGGTCCCATCTTGCGGACGGCCATCATCTGCTCGAGGAAGTCGTCGAGCGTGAGTTGCCCCGAGCCGATCTTGTTGGCCGTCGCCTCGGCCTGCTCGGCATCGAAGTGCTGTTCGGCCTGCTCGATGAGGCTCAGCACGTCGCCCATGCCGAGGATGCGGCTGGCCATGCGATCGGGGTGGAAGACGTCGAAGTCCTCGAGCTTCTCACCGGTCGACGCGAACATGATCGGCTGGCCGGTGACCTCGCGGACACTCAGCGCGGCACCGCCGCGAGCATCGCCGTCGAGCTTGGTGAGAACGACGCCGGTGAAGCCGACGCCGTCACGGAACGCCTCGGCGGTACTGACGGCATCCTGGCCGACCATCGCGTCGAGAACGAACAGAGTCTCGTCCGGCTGGACCGCGTCACGAATTCCCGCGGCCTGACTCATCAGCTCGGTGTCGATGCCGAGGCGACCAGCGGTGTCGACGATGACCACGTCGTACTGCTTGCTTCGAGCCTCGGCGATGCCGGCCCGGGCGACCTCGACGGGATCCGCGGCCGAGACTCCGAGTGCATTGTCGCCGCCCCCGATGGACGTGCCCGGATGCGGCGCGAAGACGGCGGCACCGGCGCGCTCGCCCACGATCTGCAGCTGGCTCACGGCACCGGGACGCTGGAGGTCGCACGCGACGAGCAGTGGGGTGTGGCCCTGGCCCTTGAGCCATTTCGCGAGCTTGCCCGCCAGCGTCGTCTTACCCGAACCCTGCAGACCGGCGAGCATGATCACCGTTGGCGGGTTCTTGGCGAACACGAGCCGGCGAGTCTCGCCGCCGAGGATGCCGACCAGTTCCTCGTTGACGACCTTGACTACCTGCTGGGCGGGGTTGAGCGCGCCCGAGACCTCGGCACCCTTGGCCCGGGTCTTGATGCGGCTGATGAACTCACGTACGACGGGCAGTGCCACGTCCGCTTCGAGCAGGGCAAGACGGATCTCACGGGCGGTAGCGTCGATATCCGCGTCGGACAGTCGACCTTTGCCACGCAGGTCCTTGAGAGTCCCGGTCAACCTGTCGGAAAGGGATTCGAACACCGATTGCACTCCTGAGCTAGCCGATCACCGAAAACGAGCCGAATCCGGCACGGTCACCACACTAGCGGCAGCACGCCGCGTCGTCGCTGGGGCGTTCGACTGTCGTGTCGAACGTGGCGATGTCGAGTCAGGCCAGGCGCGCGGAATCGTTCCACGTCACTGCAACTCCCCGCGTCGCGAGCCACTGCGCGGGGTCGACCTTGACGCCGGAGGGATCGTGTACCTCGAAGTGCAGATGCGGGCCCGTCGACTGGCCGCGGTTGCCCACGGTTGCGATCTGCTCACCTGCCGCCACGCGCTGGCCGGGCTGAACCGAGAAGTCGTTGACGTGCCCGTAGACCGTCTCGGTGCCGTCGTCGTGCCGCACCTTGACCCAGAGACCGAAGCCGGATGCAGGTCCTGCGTCGGACACGGTGCCGTCAGCGGCGGCGTAGATGGGCGTTCCGATGGGTGCCGCGATGTCGAGGCCACTGTGCTGGGTTCCCCACCGCGAGCCGAAGTTGGACGTCAACACTCCTGCCACGGGCTGCACTGTGCCCTTCTTCAGCGAGCGCAGGCTGTCGAGAGGAGACTCCGTACCCAACTGCCCCAGGCCGACGTCGTCGAGCCATTGCTGGGCGGCGGCACCGGGATCGGCGACTCCGAACGAAGCCAGGGGGTCCGCGGTCGGAGCCGGTTCCGCAGCAGGCGCGGGTGCGGTAGGCGCGGCCTCGGGCGGTGCCGGCTGCGACGGTGCGGGCGGTGGCGCGAACTGTGGGGGAAGGAACTGCGGGAGTTCGAACTGGGGCAGCTCGAATCCCGCAGGCAGCAGACCCTCCGGTACGGCGAACGGCAGTCCTGCTGCGGGTGGCTCGGGGATCGGCGCGGCACCTGCGGTACCGGCACCCATCGTCGTGGCACCGACGACGATCGCGCCCGTCGCGGCGACGATGGTTGCCGCGCGTCGACCGAGGTCGGGTGTGTCCTGTACGGCGCGGTGTCTGCCGCTCGTCGGACGTGCCGCGATGTCGGTCGGTGTGTGGACGGTCGACCGTCGGTGGGATCCCACAGTTGGTGCCTCTCGAAAGATCAGGAGTGGAGCCTGCAGGAACGACGTGGTTCGAGCAGTGTGGAGCCTGCAGGAACGACGTGGTTCGAGCAGTGTGGAGCCTGCAGGAACGACG
>NZ_JASHKV010000001.1:691300-1573179 GCF_030056895.1 Rhodococcus sp. IEGM 1341
TGGTTCGAGCAGTGTGGAGGTCGCTCGAACGGTCGAGAGTGTCGTTTCTGCGTCTGGGACGAATGTAACAAATCGGCATCGGCGGCAGGCCCGGTGGCCGGAAGTTCGTGAATAGTCACCAGCGCGAGTCGGTCTGCTCTCGCATTCCGACCCGCGGTCAGGTGCCTTCGGGCTTTTCCGGGGGCTTGGGTGGTTCCGGGGCAGGCACCACCGCGAGGATCGCGCGCTCGAGGTCCTCGCGAACCGCCCTGCTGTCGGCTCCCGCAAGGTCGATGCAGAAGGAGTCGACCACCGAGCTACCCAGGGTCGAGACGCGGGCCCACCGGATGTCCGATCCTTGCTGTTCGATCGCGCTGGCCAGTCGGCAGAGCAGACCGAGCCGGTCCTCTGCTCGTAGCTCGAGCACCACCTGACCCGGTTCGTTGTCGTCGAACCACAGCACCCGAGGCGGGGCTTGGGCGTAGAGAACCGGGACTGCAGAATCCTCGGAATCGTCGTCGACGGTTTCGGCTCTGGCGTCGCGTTCCTTGGCGTCGAGCACGGCGACGAGGTCGAGTTCGCCGGCCTGGGCTCGGATGATTTCCTGCCGCAGGAGACCGGCCTGTGGCGGGGATCCGAAGAGCGGCGCGACGTCGAACGAGTTGATCGCCGATCCCTCGTGACTTCCGAGGGAGGCCGAAAGAACGCGAAGCGAATGCAGTGCGAGAACTCCCGCGGCGTCGGAGAGCAGCCCGGGTGTGTCGGGGGCGATGACGGTGACGACGAAGGTGTGCAGCCCGTCGGTCGGCGCGATGTCGACATGGACGCCTCCCCGCGACGCGAGTTCGACGTGCGCAGGGTCGAGTGGATCCGGAGAGGGCAGACTCTCCCCCGCCATCACCAATCGGCAACGGCGCACGAGCTCGCGGATGAGCGAGGCCTTCCAATCGCCCCACACCCCCGGTCCGGTGGCGAGCGAATCCGCCTCTGCCAGTGCGTGGAGGAGCTCGAGCAGGATGGTGTCGGCACCGAGAGCGTCGACGACGGCTTGCACGGTTGCGGGGTCGTCGAGGTCGCGTCTGGTAGCGGTCTCCGGCAGCAGCAGGTGGTATCTCACCATCGACGTCAGCAGTGCCACGTCGGACGGCCACAGTCCGAGCCTGTTGCCGATCTGGATGGCCAGATCGGCTCCGACGACGCTGTGGTCGCCGCCGCGTCCCTTGCCGATGTCGTGGATCAGCGCGCCGAGCACCAACAGGTCCGGACGCGCAACTCGGGTGGTCAATGCGCTTGCGTAGGCGGCAGTTTCGACCAGGTGCCGATCGACTGTCCACGTGTGCACGGCATCTCGTGGCGGCAGATCGCGGACCGCACCCCATTCCGGAATGAGCCTGCCCCACAGACCGGTTCGATCGAGAGCTTCGATCGCCGCGATGGCTTTGCGACCCGATCCGAGCAACACGAGCAGATCGTTGAGGGCTTCCTTCGGCCAGGGCTCGCGGAGCTCGGGAGCACTGTCGGACAGTCGGTTCAGGGTCGAGGCCGACATCGGCATTCCGGTCTGCGCCGAGGCGGCGGCGACGCGCATGATCAGGCCGGGGTCCTTGTTGGGTCGAGCGTCGCGGGCGAGAACGACTTCGCCGGCATGTTCGACGACCCCCTCGTCGAGGGGCCGCCGGACCGGAACTCGACGGAGGCGTGAAAGACCCTTTCGAGGAAGCGAATTGCCGGCAGTGCGCAGTCCGACGTCGACCGAGTAGCTGATGGTGCGGGCCGAATCACTCAGTACGCGAGCGAGATCGAAGCGGTCACCGATCCGCAGCGCGGCACCGATCTCGTCGGCATCCTGGGCGCGCAGTTGATCCCGTGCCCGACCGGCTACGCGGTGCAGTTCGGTGCGCACGTCCAACAGACGTCCGTGTGCGAAAGCCAAACCGCCACCGGGCGATTCGGGTCCGAGACCGGGCATGCCGTCGGTCAATTGTGCGATGGAGAGGGCGTCGAGCAACTGAACATCACGCAGCCCTCCGCGGCCGCTCTTGAGATCGGGTTCGGCGCGGTGTGCAATCTCACCGCTGCGCGACCACCGCCCGCGGGTCTGCTCGATCAGCTCGTCGAAGCGCCCTCGAATACCGTTGCGCCACTGGCGACGTACGCCGCCGATGAGGAGGTTGCTCAATTCGACGTCGCCGGCGATGTGCCGCGCCTCGAGCATTCCGAGAGATGCCGTCATGTCGGCCGCCGCCACCTGCAGAGCCTGCGGCACCGTTCGCACGCTGTGGTCGAGCTTGATGTGTGCGTCCCACAACGGGTACCAGAGCTTGTCGGCGACATCGGAGACGATGCGTGGTTCGAGATCGTCGTGCAGCAGTATCAGGTCCAGATCCGAGTACGGCAGCAGTTCGCGTCGAGCAAGACCGCCCACGGCGACGATCGCGAAACCGGAGTCCGGTTTGATCCCGAGCTCTGCACCTTTGGTGGTCAGCCAGAACTCGTGGAGATCGACCAGAGCCTGCCGAAGCGAGGGTGCATCGAGTCGACGATTGCGCGTTCCGCCGTCGAGCAATTGTTTTCTGGCCCGAGCGAGATCTGCTGCAGCATCGCTCGTGCCCTTCGATGCGGAGCCCATGGAGACCGAAGGCCCCGATCCTGACGCTTTCGCGCCAGAACCGGGGCCCACGGCCCGAGACCCTTTGGGGTCAGAGTGCATCAGCGCCACGTTCTCCGGTGCGGACTCGGATGACCGAGTCGACCGGGGAAACCCAGACCTTGCCGTCACCGATCTTGCCGGTGCGTGCAGCCTCGACGATGACCTCGACGACCTTCTCCACAGCGGCGTCGTCGACGACTACCTCGACACGGACCTTCGGGACGAAGTCGACGGAGTACTCCGCACCTCGGTACACCTCGGTGTGGCCCTTCTGGCGGCCGTATCCCTGAACTTCACTGACTGTCATTCCGAGTACGCCGGCCTGCTCCAGCCCCGTCTTGACGTCCTCCAGGGTGAACGGTTTGACGATTGCCGTGATCAGCTTCATTTTTGCTTCCCTTCACAAGACCTCGAGTGCCCGTTGTCGTACGGTGCAGCGTTCACGTCTATCTCTACCTTGTCAGGCGAAATCATATGCAGTCTCAGCGTGCTCGGCTTCGTCGATGCCGTTCGCCTCCTCTTCGTCGGAGACGCGCCAGCCGAGGGGCTTGAGCGCGAACGCGACGACCGCGGTGACGATGGCGGTGAAGACCAGCGCGAACAGTGCGATGACGATCTGCACGACGAGCTGCTTGTAGTCGCCGCCGTAGAACAGGCCGGTCTCGGATGCGAGGAAGCCGATTCCGATCGTTCCCCAGAGTCCTGCGACGAGGTGAACGCCCACGACGTCGAGCGAGTCGTCGTAGCCGAATTTGAACTTCAGTCCGACAGCGAGTGCGGAGAGCACACCGGCGATGACGCCGAGGATCATGGCACCGACCGGCGTCAGTGCGCCTGCGGCCGGAGTGATGGCGACCAGACCGGCGACGATGCCCGAGGCAGCGCCGAGGCTGGTGGCATGACCGTCGCGGATACGCTCGGTGATGAGCCAGCCCACGATCGCCGCTGCCGTGGCGGCGGTGGTGTTGACCCAGGCCACGCCGGCGATGCCGTCGGCGGCGAAGGCGGATCCTGCGTTGAATCCGAACCAGCCGAACCACAGCAGTGCTGCGCCGAGCATGACGAACGGAAGGTTGTGCGGGCGGTAGGCGACCTTGCCGAAGCCTGCGCGCTTGCCGATGATGATCGCCAGAATCAGGCCGGCGATACCGGCGTTGATGTGCACGACCGTGCCACCGGCGAAGTCGATCGGAGCGACGTTGGCTACGAGCCCGCCCTCACCGTCGTCGGTAGTTCCGAAGATCATCGCCGCCAGACCGTTCTCGGATCCGGAGAGCAGTCCGCCGCCCCAGACCATGTGGGCCAGCGGGAAGTACGCGAGGGTGACCCAGATGCCGGCGAAGGCGAGCCAGGTGCCGTACTTGACGCGACCGGCGATCGAGCCGCTGATCAGTGCGACCGTGATGATGGCGAAGGTGACCTGGAATGCCACGTCGATGACGTTGGCGTAGCCCCATGCGCCGGCGATGTAGTTACCGTCGGCATCGGTGATCGAATCCTTGAGTCCGAAGAACTCGAACGGGTTGGCGAAGACACCGCCGATGTCCTGGGTTCCGTAGGACATCGACCATCCCCACAGGAAGTAGATGATCGAGACGACGGCCATTGCTCCGAACGACATCATCATCATGTTCAACACGGACTTCGACTGCGACATACCGCCGTAGAAGAACGCCAAGCCCGGCGTCATCAGCAGTACCAGCGATGCTGCCATCAGCATCCACGCGGCGTTGCCGGAGTTGGCCAACATATCCTCGGGACTCACGTACACCCTCCATTCTCCTGCACACCGGTTGGCGCGCCGTTACGCAAGAAGAGTGGTTTCACGAAGTTTCATCCGTGACACTCGGGTGTTTCGGGCATGTGAACGCATGACCGAATTCTGTTGCAAAAAGGTTTCGTGCTGGCGTTTGTGCTTTTGCCCCGGTTCGGGAACTACCCCCGAGTCGAGATCAACCCAGCAACGCGTCGACGAAGGCACCCGGCTCGAACGGTGCCAGATCGTCGGCACCCTCGCCGAGACCGACGAGCTTGACGGGCACTCCGAGTTCACGCTGCACCTGAAAAACGATGCCACCCTTCGCGGTTCCGTCGAGCTTGGTCAGCACGACTCCCGTGATGTTCACGATTTCGGCGAAGACACGGGCCTGCGTCAGTCCGTTCTGGCCCACGGTTGCGTCGAGAACGAGCAGAACGTCGTCCACGTGGGCCCGCTTCTCGACGACTCGCTTGACCTTGCTCAGTTCGTCCATCAGACCCGATTTGGTGTGCAATCGTCCCGCTGTGTCGATCAGAACCACATCGACACCGTTCTCGATCCCCTTGCTCACCGCGTCGAACGCGACAGCGGCCGGATCCGCGGCCTCCTTGCCGCGAACCACCTCTGCACCCACTCGCTCGGCCCAGGTCTGCAGCTGATCGGCCGCAGCTGCGCGGAACGTGTCGGCGGCACCGAGCAACACCCGCCGCCCGTCCGCGACCAGCACGCGAGCCAGTTTGCCGGTAGTCGTGGTCTTGCCGGTTCCGTTGACCCCCACCACCAGCAACACCGCGGGCGCGCCGTCGTGCGGCAGCGCGCGAATCGAACGATCGAACTCGGGGTGCAGCTGCGCCACGAGGATCTCGCGCAGCAGAGCCCTGGCGTCGGCTTCGGTGCGAATACTGCGCGCCGCCATCTGCTCACGCAGCGTCCGCATGATCTCCGCGGTGGTGGCAGAACCTATATCGGCGATCAGGAGGGTGTCCTCGACCTCTTCCCACGAGTCCTCGTCCAGATCGCCGCCGCCGAGAAGGCCGAGCAGGCTCTTGCCAACCGCCGACTGAGATCGTGCCAGCCGGCCACGGAGACGGTCGAGTCGTCCCTCGGTCGGTTCGATGGTGTCCAAGCGGCGAGGCGCGGGAGCAACGGTGTCGGCCACCGACCGCTCGGGCGCAACGGGATCTTCGACGGTGGCATCGGTTGCCGGGGCCTCCGGCTCGGACACCTCCGGTTCGATCCAGACGGTCTCCGATTCGACCGGTTCAGGCGTGGGTACCACCGGCGGCCGCTCGACCGGCGTGGACTCGACGGGGATGTTCTCGACCGGCTTCGGCTCGGCAGGCTTCGGCACGACCGGCTTCGGCTCGGGCTCGGGGGCCTTCGGGGCAACAGGCTCGGCTGTCGCCGTTCCCTGACTGAACGAAAAGCCGCTGCCCGCGGTGTACCCACCGGATTTGTCCTTGGTGGCCGCGCCCTCGATTCGCGCTGCCTCGTCCGACTTGAGGGACACTCTCCGGCGACGGGAGAGAACCAGCCCGACGACGAGGACGACGAGCAGGACGGCAGCGATCGCCGCGACGATGATCCACGCTTGGTTACTCACGTGGAACATCCTCTCAGGCGATCGCGTCCGTTCGTCACCGGTGGTGCACCGACCGTGAAAATGCGCTTCCCGCCCGCAAGTCCGTGTCGATAACATTCACGGTCATGGAGTGGACCACGGTGCGCGACGCCGCCGAACTGACCGAGATGTTCGGAGAGCCGAGCTTCCGAGCCGCCAACAAGGACCGGCGCACGCTGCACCCTCTGGACGTGCAGTGGCTCGCTACCTCACCGTTCTGCCTCATCGGGACCTCGGACGCGAGCGGGCGATGCGACGTTTCGCCCAAGGGTGATCCGCCCGGGAGCCTGGTGCACGTCCTCGACGACGCCACGATCGCTCTCGCCGAACGGCCGGGCAACCGCCGGATGGACGGCTATCGCAACATCGTCGAGAACCCGTTCGTCGGGCTGAACTTCTTCGTCCCCGGTCGCGGTGACACCCTCCGCGTCAACGGTCGCGCTTCCCTGGTCACCGACGCCCCGTTCTTCGACGAACTGCAGGTCAAGGGCCACCGCCCGATCATGTGTCTGGTCGTCGACATCGAGCAGGTGTTCCATCACTGCGCGAAGGCGTTCATGCGGTCAAAGCTGTGGCAGCCCGAGTCCTGGGATGCCGACGCCATCCCCGACGTCGCGACGCTGACGAAAGCGTTGATTCCTCAGGCTCCCGAAACGGTGGAGGAACTGCGGGAGTACTACGGTCCGTCCTACGCCGAACAGCTCTACCCGAAGCAGTAGCCACGGAGGACGCTGCTCAGGAGACGGTGTCGGATTCAGCGACCGCATCCGGCTCGGTCGGGTCCGGCTGTACTGCGTCCACTGCGACGCGTTCTCGGTTCAATCGCTGCGAGATGACCGTGGTGATTCCGTCGCCGCGCATGCTGACGCCGTACAGCGCGTCGGCCACTTCCATCGTCGGTTTCTGGTGCGTGATGACGATCAACTGCGACTTCTCGCGGAGCTGCTCGAACAGTCCGATCAGTCGACGCAGGTTGGTGTCGTCCAGTGCTGCCTCGACCTCGTCCATGACGTAGAACGGTGACGGTCGGGCGCGGAAGATGGCCACCAGCATGGCCACTGCGGTCAGCGATTTCTCGCCACCGGAGAGCAGCGAGAGCCGCTTGACCTTCTTGCCGGGTGGGCGGGCCTCGACCTCGATTCCGGTGGTGAGCATGTCCGACGGGTCGGTCAGGATCAGTCGTCCTTCGCCGCCGGGGAAAAGTTTGGCGAACACCCCGGTGAATTCTCGTTCGACGTCGAGCCAGGCCTCCGTGAAGACCTGCAGAATCCGTTCGTCGACGTCGGCGACCACGCCGAGCAGGTCCTTGCGCGCGGACTTGACGTCTTCGAGCTGGGTGGACAGGAAGTTGTAGCGCTCCTCGAGGGCGGCGAACTCCTCGAGAGCGAGCGGATTCACCTTGCCGAGTGTCGCGAGGTCACGCTCGGCGCGTTTGGCGCGCTGCTCCTGAGTGGCGCGGTCGAACGGCATCGGAGCCGGTGCCACCACCTGCTCGCCCCGCTCCTTGGCCGCCTCGTACTCGGCCATCTCGAGTTCGGTGGGTGGCAGGGCCACATCGGGCCCGTACTCGGCCACCAGATCGTCGAGGCCGATGCCGTGTTGCTCGAGAATCGTCGTCTCGAGTTGTTCGATCCGCAGCGCGGCCTGGGCGCGGGCCACCTCGTCCCGGTGCACGGCGTCGGTGATCGACGCCAGCTGCCCCTGCAGGGCTCGAACCTGCTCCTTGACCTTGTCGAGTTCGATTGTGCGCGTTGCACGTTCGGCAGAAAGCTCGTCTCGCCTACGGGCAGCGGCTGCCACGACCGTGGCCAACCGCGCAGCGACTTCCTCGCCCGATTCTCCGACCGCCGCCGCCACTGCGGCCGCATGCCGACGCGCCGCGCTCTCACGCTCGGCTCGCGCCCTGGCCTCACGCTCGGCTCGCGCCGCCCGTCGAAGCGAATCCGCCTTGCCGCGCACGGACTGTGCGCGCTCTTCGGCGGTCCGCACGTTCAACCGAGCCTCGACCTCGACGGCACGCACTTCGGTCAGTGCCGCTGCCGCCATCTCCCGTTCCATCGTGGTCGCTGCGTCACTGCTCTCGCCGTCTCCCGCGAAACCCGACTGTTCGTCCTCGGCCGTCCGCAGACTTTCCTCGAGCTCGGCCAGCCGCGCAATCGCTTCTTCTCGGCTGGCCTCGGCAGAGCTACGCTGCGTCGTCAATCGCGCCGACTCGGCATGCGCCGAACGCGCCAGTTGACCCAATCGGCCCAACTGCTCGTACACCGCTGCCATGGCAGCATCGGATTCGTTGAGCGCCGCGAGCGCCTGCTCGGCCGATTCGCGCCGGTCCCGTTGTTCGTCCAACGCTCCCGACAGCGCTGCGTCGAGTTCCTCCGCGCGGCGGACTGCCGCCGCCAACTCCACGGTGGACGTGTCGATGGCCGACTGCACCTCGAGGGTGCTCGGACGACGATCCGAGCCGCCGGTGACCCAGCCGGGTTCGACGACGTCGCCGTCCTTGGTGACCGCGCGCAGATCACCGAAACGGGAGACGAGACGGTGTGCAGCGTCGAGCGATTCGACGGCGACCACACCGTCGAGCAGGGCCGCCATGGCTCCGGCCAACCGGTCCGGATACTCGATCAGGTCCAGCACCCATCGAGCGCCGTCCGGCAGTTCCGGACGTGAAAACGACTGCGCTGCAGCGACACTGCCGTGCACGATGGACGCGCGCCCGCCGTCGGCCGCACGCAGCGCCAGCACGGCATCCCGCGCGGCGTCGAACGATTCGGCGTGTGCGGCATCGGCGGCCGGACCCATGGCCACTGCCACCGCGACCTCGTATCCAGGCTCGACCGTGAGATGGCCGGCGAGCAGGCCGGACAGGCCGTCCTGCTGATTCTCCACCAGCCACCCGGCACCGTCCTTGCGTTCGAGGCCCATCGTGAGCGCCTCGATCCTGGCCTCGAACGACGCGACCCTCTTGCCCGCGATGCGTTCTTCTGCCTGCAGCTCCGTCACTCGGGCGTCGGCATGTCGCAGCGCGGCAACGGCGCGTTCGTAATGGGTGTCGAGGCTCAGTTCACTCGCGTCGAGCGTGCCGATCTGATCCTGCACGCTCTCGAACTCACGCTGAGCCGATTCGCCGCGCTCTCGGGCCTCGTCGATGGCCACCGACAAGCGCGCCACCTCCGAGTCGATCGACTCGACCTTGGTTCGGAAGGTGTCGACTCGGCCGGACAGGCGAGCGAACCCTTCGCGCCGGTCGGCCACCGCGCGTACAGCGGCGAGGTGGGCGCGCTCGGCGGCCGCAGCGGCAGCTTCGCGCTCGGCCAGCTGCTCGCGTGCCGCCTCGAGGGTTTCACGTGCCATCTCGACTGCTTCGACGAGTTCCATCTCTTCTTCGGCGACCCGCTCGGCCTGCGCTTCGAGCTCGTCCGGGTCCTGCCCTCGACCGGTGGATCGAACGGCGTCGAGATGCCGAGCCCGTTCGTGTGCGATGCGCACCGTCGCGTTGACGCGCTCGGCCAGGGCCGACAGGCGGAACCAGGTCTGCCCGGCCGCTTCGGCACTGGGGGTCAGCCGGGCGACGGCCTGCTCGTGTTCGCCGAGTGCCACCGAGCCGGCTTCGAGGGCGTCCTGCACCATCGCGTATTGCTCGCGGGCCGCTTCCTCGTCTTGGGTCTGGTTCGCGAATTCCTCGCGCCTGGCCACCAGATCGTCGGCCACCAGTCGCAATCGGGCATCGCGTAGGTCGGCCTGGACGGTCTGCGCGCGGCGCGCAACCTCGGCCTGCCTGCCGAGAGGCTTGAGTTGGCGGCGCAATTCGGTCGTCAGGTCGGTCAACCGCGCCAGGTTGGCCTGCATCGCGTCGAGCTTGCGGACGGCCTTTTCCTTGCGCTTGCGGTGCTTGAGTACCCCGGCTGCTTCCTCGATGAAGGCTCGCCGGTCCTCGGGCCGCGATTCCAGGATCGCTGCGAGCCGACCCTGCCCCACGATCACGTGCATCTCGCGGCCGATACCGGAGTCGCTGAGCAGTTCCTGGACGTCCATCAAACGGCACGAACTGCCGTTGATCTCGTACTCGCCCGCGCCGTCGCGGAACATACGCCGAGTGATGGAGACCTCGGAGTAATCGATCGGAAGTGCGCCATCGGAATTGTCGATCGTCAGAGTGACCTCTGCGCGGCCCAGCGGGGCCCGCCCCGAGGTGCCCGCGAAGATGACATCTTCCATCTTCCCGCCGCGCAACGCCTTGGCACCCTGTTCACCCATCACCCAGGTCAGGGCATCCACGACATTGGATTTACCCGAGCCGTTGGGGCCGACGACACAGGTGATTCCCGGCTCGAAACGCAGAGTCGTCGCCGAAGCAAAGGACTTGAAGCCCTTCAGCGTCAGACTCTTGAGATACATAGCGTCCGTACTTTACCGGTAGTACGCAGCGATGTGCGCCGAGCCGTCCGCAACGGGCGATCAGCGTTCGACGAAGCCCGTCAGATCCCCGCGGGCGGTGTCCCAACTCTCCACGACGAGCGTGACCGTGCCCGGCGTCCGATCGCCTCGGAGCAAGGCCAGCAGTGCCTCGAGACGCTCACGTGGGCCCTCCGCTATCACCAGGACCCGTCCGTCCGCGTGGTTGGTCGCGTGACCGACCAGTCCGAGTTCGAGGGCGCGCGAGCGCGTCCACCACCGGAACCCGACGCCCTGAACGAGCCCGTGCACCCACGCCGTCAGCCGTTCTTCGCTCACGAGCGAGCCAACTTTCGGACGGTTCCGTCGAAACTGGTGGCGTACAAAGCCGTCTCGTCGAATCCGACCCCGCCGAAGGCTACCGACGAGGTCAGCGGAACACCGGTGGCTATCACGCAGGACGCTCCGGATTCGGGATCGATACGAACTACCCTGCCGGCGAGATTCTGTGCGAGATAGACCGTTCCGTCGTCGCCGACGGTCAGGTCGTCCGACATCGTGAGCGGTCCGACGCCGTCGATGCGAATGCGCTCGGAGGGTCCGGACGGATTGTTCTCGTCGAGCACGGTGAGCGTCGTCTCGAGATCGAACGTGTTGGCCACGTACAACTTTCCGCCGCCGATGCCGATTCCGTTGGCCGTTCCCACGTCCGTACGTACCGTCGACACGGTGCGATCGGTCGCGATCCGGGTCAGTCCTGCGGCAGCACCCAGGTTCCGGGTGGTGAACAGATCGCCGGCCTCCGACCGCGCCAGCCCGTTGGGCATCGCCAGACCCGACGCGTACGTCGACCGAACCCCGGTACCGAGATCGATCGTGTCGACGGTGCCGGTTCGCGTATCGAAAAGCCCTGCTGCAGCGCTGTTTCCGGTCGTGAAATAGAGCGTGTCACCGTCGGTGACCAGTCCACCCGGCGAATCGACGTCGGCAACGAGTGTGCCCCGGTCACCGTTCGGAGCCACGGTACGCAGAGCGTCGGGTCCAATGGGAGAGATCTCGGAGACGATCATCGAACCGCGGCCGTCGAACTCCAGATTCTCGAGCATCCCGAATCCCGACGCCACCGTGCTCACCGACCACGGACTGCAGGTGCTCGACGCCTCCGCGGTGGGAGCCAGGGCGGTCGCCGCGCCGAGGAGCAGACCCGTGACGACCACGGCTGCTCTGGCTTTCATCAGGCGTCCACGTCGATGTCCAGGGTGACAGTCGTGCCGGCCTTCAGGGTCCGGCCTACCGTGCACACCTTGTCGATGGCGCGCTGGACGACCGTGAGCAGCCGCTCCTGTGCCTCGGGGTCCATTTCGCTCAGGTCGACCCGAAGAATCTCGTTCAGTTCCGGGTACAGCTCGTTCTCCCGATCTGCGGTACCCGACACCTCGACGGTGGCGGAGTAGTCGTCTCCCATTCGACGCGAGAGCGGTAGGTCCGAGCTCATCCCGGTGCACGCTGCGAGGGCGATCTTGAGCAGCTCGCCGGGGGTGAAGACGCCGTCGACCGACTCGGACCCGATGAGCACTTCGGCTCCTCGCGAGCTGCGGCCGGTGTAGCGACGTGTGCCTGTGCGCTCGACCCAGAGGTTGGTCGGCGTGCTCTGTTCTGCCATGACCGAAATACTAGGCGGGCCGCTCAGGAGTGGAGCCTGCGGAATGACCTATTCGGACAGGAGTGGAGCCTGCGGAATGACCTATTCGGACAGGAGTGGAGCCCGCGGAATGACCTGCGTCCGGTCAGCCGCGCACGTGTCGGGGTCGCGGCTGGCACGTGGGGCAGCTGAACGACGAGCGGTTCATGAACTTCTCGCGTCTGATCGGGGCTCCGCATCGCGAGCAGGGCAGGCCCTCCTGCCCGTAGGCGTCGAGGGATCGATCGAAGTAGCCGGATTGACCGTTGACGTTCACGTACAGCGCGTCGAACGAGGTTCCGCCCTGTGCCAAGGCCTCGCCCATCACCGCGTGCACCGCTGCGAGAAGGCGCCGCAGCGCCGGCCGTGTCAAAGTCTCCGCGATTCGATTGCCGTGGATCTTCGCACGCCACAGCGCCTCGTCGGCATAGATGTTGCCAACGCCCGACAGCACGGTCTGATCGAGCAGTGCCCGCTTGATCTCGGTGTGCTTGCCGCGCAACACGTTCACCACCGATTCGGCGTCGAACAGTGGATCGATCGGGTCGCGGGCAATGTGTGCGACCGGTTCGGGTACCTCTGTGCCGTCCACGGTGACGATCGGGGCGAGTGCCCAGCCGCCGAACGTGCGCTGATCCACGAAGCGCAGATCGGTGCCGTCGTCGAGTCGAGCACGAATCCGCAGGTGCTTCTCGTCCGGGGCGGACGGCGGCTGCACCAGCATCTGCCCGCTCATACCCAGATGCACGACGGTCGCGAAATCGCCGGGTTCCATCACCAGCCAGAGGTATTTTCCGCGCCGTCGAGCGGAGGAGATGCGTTGACCGCGCAACTGGCCGATCAGATCGAGACCACCGAGATCGTGACGCCGCACGGCGCGGGGGTGCAAGACCTCCACCGATCGCACCGTCCTACCGACGACATGAGATTCCAGACCGAGTCTGACGACCTCGACCTCGGGTAGTTCCGGCATCAGGAAGGGTCTGGGGCCGACTCGGCCGGAATCGCAGTGTCGTTGTCCGACAACGCATTCCACGCCAGACTGGCAGCCTTCTGTTCGGCTTCCTTCTTCGATCGGCCGATACCGACGCCGCGGGGGAATCCACCGACCAGCACGGTCGCGGTGAATTCCTTGTCGTGATCGGGCCCGGTGGACGAGATTTCGTACGCGGGAACGCCGAGTGCACGTTCGGCGGTCAATTCCTGCAGGCTCGTCTTCCAGTCCAGTCCTGCACCGAGCTTGGGAGCCCGATCGAGCAGGCCTGCGAACAACGTCAGAACGACGGTGCGCGCAACGTCGATGCCGTGCTGCAGGTGGATTGCACCGAGCAACGACTCCATGCCGTCGGCAAGAATGCTCGGCTTGTCGCGTCCACCGGTCTGCTCCTCACCTTTACCCAACAGCAGGTGGCGACCCAGACCGCCGTCGCCGAGTCCGCGCGCGACCTCGGCCAGGGCATGCATGTTGACCACACTCGCCCTGATCTTGGCCAGCTGACCTTCGGACTTCGCAGGGTGCACCGCGTAGAGATGCTCGGTCACAGCAAGACCGAGGACGGAGTCCCCCAGGAACTCGAGACGCTCGTTGGTCGGCAGACCACCGTGCTCGTACGCGAACGATCGGTGCGTCAGAGCCAATGTCAACAACGGTTCCGACAGAGAGACACCGATAGCGGCGAGGAGCGACTCTCGGTCGTCCCCGCCGCTGGCGGCAGTGGAGCTATTCTTCTGTGAACCGCTGTTGTGCCGGTCCACTACTTCGTCTGTCACGTAAGCGGAAATCAGACCGCTGCGACGACCTGGCGGCCCTTGTAGGTGCCGCACGAGGGGCACGCGATGTGGGGCAGAGTCTTCTCGCCACAACCGCGGTTGGGGCACGTCACGAGGGTGGGCGCAGTGGTTTTCCACTGTGCACGACGCGACCTCGTGTTGGAACGCGACATTTTGCGCTTCGGGACAGCCACTTACTTCTCCTCGGCTTCGTTGTTCACAAGTTCTGTGCTCGGTTCTGGATCCACGCCAAATTTGGCTGCAAGACCAGCCCAGCGAGGATCAATTGTATCGTGAGAGTGGCCGGATTCAGCAATCGCCAGGCGAACGCCGCATTCTGGGCACAATCCCTCGCACTCGTCACTGCAGACGGGGTGGAGTGGAAGCTCCAGACCGACCGCGTCGACGATGACGGGTTCGAGGTCTATCAGGTCGTCGGCGATGCGGTGAATCTCGTCCGCATCGGTGGTCTCCTCGGTGATGCTGTTCGGGTAAGCGAACAACTCGGTCAGGTAGACGTCGACGTTGCCACTGACCGGGTCGAGGCACCGTGTGCACTCTCCGGCCGTGGCTGCTCGTACGGAGCCGGTGACGAGAACGCCCTCCGAGACCGCCTGCAGCTGCAGATCGAGCGAGACCGGTACACCGGCTTCGATGGCAATGGCATCGAGGCCGATTCGGGAAGGAGCCGGAACCGTCCGCTCGATGGCCTTCGTCGACCCGGGTCGACGACCGAGGTTGAGAATGTCCAGAACGAATCCGTCGTCCAATTCCGGACGGGTCGTTCTCTTGGGCGGGGGCACGGCTGATCTTCCTTACTGTCGGTATGCCTACTGTCGGTAAGCAACCCCACAACGATACGCATACACGCATACGAGGGCAAATTGCTGCCGTTCAGTGGCGGCTGCGACGCCCCTGCTCCGGGCTTCCGTACGCCGATTCGCCGTACGGCTCGCTGCCGTATTCCGGTACACCCGAGCCGGTTCGCAGTTGCTGACGCCCACGGCCGACCGAACGGATGGTGCCGCTGAGGAACTCCTCGAACTCTGCCAGCTTGGTATCGACGTAGACGTCGCACTCGCTGCGCATCCGATCCGATTCGGCGTGCGCGCTGTCGATCACCCGAGCCGACTCGGCGTGGGCCGCCTGAACGACCTCGGTTTCCGACACGAGACGGTTCTGTTCGGCGGTGCCGTCTGCGACCGACCGCTCGTACGACGCCGTACCGGACTCGATCATCCGATCGGCTTCGGTGCGGGCGCGAACGGTCAGTGCCTCGTACTCACGCTGGCCTTCCAGCACCGTGCGCTCTGCTTCTGCCTCGGCATCGGCCACGAGCTGGTCGGCGTGCGCCGACGCCTCGGACACCATGCGATCCGCCTGGGCCTTGGCGTCGGCGAGAATGCGATCGGCCGAATCCCTGGCGTTCTCGACGGTGTCCTGGGCCTCGGCATTGGCGGTGCTCACCGTCTTCTCTGCAGTGGCCCTGGCATCGCCGACGAGCTTGTCGCGATGGTCCAGTACGTCCTGGGCGTCGTCCAGCTCGCCGGGGATGGCGTCTCGGACGTCGTCGAGCAGTTCCAGGACGTCGCCGCGAGGGACGACACACCCGGCAGTCATCGGAACGCCGCGCGCCTCCTCGACAATGGCGACGAGCTCGTCGAGCGCCTCGAATACGCGGTACACCGGTTACCCCAATCGTCGAATCTGCCACTGCGCGGTCTTCACTCGCAGTGCTGCGCTACCCAGTCTGCCCGCCGACGCGCGCGTCTGCGCTATACCGGCCCGGTGTGTCGCTCCTCGAACTAGTCTGCCGCCCGCTCGGCGATACGGGCCAGCAGTCGGTCCTGAACGAACGGCGGCAGCATGCCGGTGACGTCTCCCCCGAAGGTCGCGACCTCCTTGATCAACGAACTCGACAGGAAGCTGTGCGCAGGATTCGCCGGAAGAAACAGCGTGTCCACACCGGTCAACGTTCTGTTCATCTGCGCCATCTGCAACTCGTAATCGAAGTCGTTGGCACTGCGCAGACCTTTGACTATCGCCGAGAAGCCTTCTTGCCGAGCATAATCGACCAACAAGCCGTACCACGAACCGATTCTGACGTTGGGCAGATGCTCCGTGGCGACCTCGAGCATCTCGATCCGCTCGTCGATGCTGAACATGCCCTTCTTGCTCTTGTTCACCATCACCGTGACCACCACCTCGTCGAAGGCGGCGGCTGCGCGCTCGAAGATGTCGAGGTGACCGTTGGTCACCGGGTCGAAGGATCCAGGGCAGAGTGCGCCAGTCATGCCCGCGAACCTATCAGCCGATCCCGGGCTCACCCGTCACGCGCGTGCCGCGATCTCGATTCGACTCTCGCCGTACTTCTTCGACTTCTCCGGAACGAGTCCGGTCGGCCATCGGGTCTCCGGCGACCGCGACGAGCGCTCGAGGACGACGACCGCGTCGGGGGTGAGCCATCCCCCGGTGACGAGCCTGTCCAGCAGACCGGCGACGGCAGTGTCGGTGACGGCATACGGCGGGTCGGCCAACACCAGGTCGTACGCCGCATCCGCTGTCCCGGCCAGTACCGAGGCCACCGGGGCACACCGGACCGACGCACCGGGCAGACCCACGGATTCGATGTTCTTTCGCACCACCGCTGCCGCTCGGGCGTCCGACTCGACCAACACCGCCGACGACGCGCCGCGCGAGAGTGCCTCGAGCCCCAGTGCCCCCGATCCCGCGAACAGATCCAGCACCGCGGCACCACCCAGTTCCATCCGACTCTCCAGGGAGCTGAACAGCGCCTCGCGCACTCGCTCGGAGGTGGGACGGGTGCCCTGGCCGGGTACCGACAGACGTCGACCGCCCGCGACACCCGCCACGATCCGCGTCATTCGCTGCCGGCCTCTTCGCCCGTCGACCCCCCACCGATGACGACGAGCAGATCGCCGCCCTCCACCTGCTGCACGCCCGAGATCGCCAGACGGGTCACGGTGCCGCCGCGAGGTGCGGTGATCGCGGCCTCCATCTTCATGGCCTCGATCGTGGCGACGGTGTCACCGGCCGAGATCTTCTGTCCCTCTTCGACGGAGAGCGTCACGACACCGGCGAACGGTGCCGGGATATGACCGGAATTCGACCGGTCCGCCTTCTCGACAGTGGGTGCCTCACTCGAAATGGACCGGTCACGCACCGAGACAGGACGCAACTGTCCGTTGAGAATGCACATCACGGTACGCATCCCGCGCTCGTCGGGGTCGGAGATCGCCTCGAGCCCGATGAGCAGTTCGACGCCCTTCTCCAGTGCCACCCGATGCTCCTCGCCCTGCCGCAGGCCGTAGAAGAACTGATTGGCCGACAGCCGCGTCGTATCGCCGTACTTCTCGCGATGAGCAGCGAGTTCGGCTGTGGGACCGGGGAACAGCAGACGGTTGAGAGTCTCGCGGCGCTGAGCCGACGTTCCGTCGAGGCTCTTCTCGTCCTCCTCGGTGAGTGGTGTCACCGGCTTGCCCTCACCGCGCCCCTCCAGCGCCTTCGTCCGCAACGGTTCCGGCCATCCGCCCGCGGGCGTACCCAGATCACCGCGCAGGAAGCCGATCACCGAATCGGGGATGTCGTAACGACCGGGGTTCTCGGCGAACTCCTCGGCGGACGCGCCTGCACCGACCAGAGCCAGAGCCAGGTCGCCGACGACCTTCGAGCTCGGGGTCACCTTGGTCAGGCGGCCCAACATACGGTCGGCTGCAGCGTAATTGGCCTCGACGGTCTCGAACCGATCACCGAGCCCGAGCGAAATCGCCTGCTGCCGTAGATTCGAGAGCTGTCCACCGGGAATCTCGTGGGTGTAGACGCGACCCGTCGGTGCAGGCAGCCCGGACTCGAACGGCGCGTACACCTTTCGCACGGCTTCCCAGTACGGCTCCAGGTCGCAGACGGCCTGCAGATTCAGACCGGTGTCGCGCTCGGTGTGTGCCGCCGCCGCAACGATCGCGGACAACGCGGGCTGACTGGTGGTGCCTGCCATCGCCGCACTGGCACCGTCGACGGCGTCCGCCCCGGCCTCCCAGGCCGCCAGGTATGTCGCGAGCTGCCCACCGGGGGTGTCGTGCGTGTGGACGTGCACGGGTAGATCGAAATTCGAGCGCAGCGCCGTCACCAGGGTCTTGGCTGCAGGTGCGCGAAGCAGTCCTGCCATGTCCTTGATCGCGAGCACGTGCGCGCCCGCGTCGACGATCTGCTCGGCCAACTTCAGGTAGTAGTCGAGGGTGTAGAGGTTCTCGTTCGGGTTCGACAGATCACCGGTGTAGCTCAGTGCCACCTCGGCGAGCGCCGTGCCGGTCTCGCGCACGGCATCGATGGCCGGACGCATCTGATCGACATTGTTGAGCGCGTCGAAGATTCGGAAGATGTCGATGCCGGTGTCGGTGGCCTCGGCAACGAAGCTGCGGGTCACCTTCTCCGGATACGGGGTGTAGCCGACGGTGTTCCTGCCGCGCAGCAACATCTGAATTGCGATGTTGGGCACGGCCTCTCGCAGGCTCGCCAGTCGCTCCCACGGATCCTCGTGCAGGAATCGCAGTGCCACGTCGTAGGTGGCACCGCCCCACGCCTCGATCGAGAGCAACTGCGGCGTCGTGCGCGCCACGTACGGGGCGACGCCGAGCAGTCCGCTCGTCCGCACTCGCGTCGCCAGCAACGACTGATGTGCGTCACGGAACGTGGTGTCAGTGACGCCGAGAGCCTTCTGGTTCCGCAGATCGCGAGCGAAGCCCTCGGGTCCGAGCGCCAGCAGACGCTGCCTCGAACCATCGGGAATCGGAGCCTCGAAGTCGACCGCGGGGAGCTTGTCGTGCGGGTACACCGGAGACGGACGCTCACCGTGCGGCTTGTTGACCGTCACATCGGCGAGGTAGGCGAGGATCTTCGTGCCGCGGTCGCCCGAGGATCGCGAGGTGAGCAGTTCGGGGCGCTCCTCGATGAACGAGGTGGTGACGCGACCGGCCGTGAAGTCGGGATCGACCAGAACCGCTTGCAGGAACGGAATGTTCGTGGCCACACCGCGAATCCTGAACTCCGCCAACGCTCGTCGAGCACGGGCCACAGCGGTGTCGAAATCACGGCCACGGCAGGTGAGCTTGACGAGCATGGAGTCGAAATAGGCCCCGACCTCGGCACCCAACGTGGTTCCGCCGTCGAGACGTACTCCGGCACCGCCGGGCGTGCGGTATGCCGTGATGCGTCCGACGTCCGGGCGGAATCCGTTCGCCGGATCCTCGGTGGTGATGCGGCACTGCAGCGCCGCACCGCGCAACACGATGTTCTCCTGCTGCAGACCCAGATCCGCGAGCGTCTCTCCCGAGGCGATCCGCAGCTGGGACTGCACCAGATCCACATCGGTCACCTCTTCGGTGACGGTGTGCTCCACCTGGATTCGAGGGTTCATCTCGATGAAGACGTGATTGCCGCGGGTGTCGAGCAGGAACTCGACGGTACCGGCACACGAGTACTCGATCTGCTTCGCGAACGCCACGGCATCGGCGCAGATCTTCTCTCGCAATCCTTCGGGCAGATTGGGAGCCGGAGCGAGCTCGATGACCTTCTGATGCCGACGCTGCACACTGCAGTCGCGCTCGAACAGGTGCACCACGTTGCCCTGGCCGTCGGCGAGGATCTGAACCTCGATGTGCCGAGGATCGATCACGGCCTGCTCGAGGAACACCGTCGGATCACCGAAGGCCGATTCCGCCTCGCGCGCAGCAGCTTCGATGGATTCGCGTAGCTGCTCGGGCTCGGCCACCCGGCGCATCCCGCGACCACCGCCACCGGCGACCGCCTTGACGAACAACGGGAACGTCATGGTCTCGGACGCCGCGACCAGCTCGTCCACGTCGGACGACGGTTCCGACGACGCCAGCACCGGCAGTCCTGCGGCCTTGGCTGCCGCGATGGCCCGCGCCTTGTTGCCGGTCAGTTCGAGCACGTCGGCGGACGGGCCGACGAAGGTGATGCCGGCCTCGGCGCACGCTGCGGCCAGATCCGGGTTCTCGGAAAGGAATCCGTACCCGGGGTAGACCGCGTCCGCACCGCTGCGCTTGGCAGCGGCGACGATCTCGTCGACCGAGAGATACGCGCGAACGGGATGACCCTTCTCCCCGATCTGATACGCCTCGTCGGCCTTCGTCCGGTGCACCGAGTTCCGGTCCTCGAACGGGAACACCGCAACGGTCGAGGCCCCGAGTTCGTAGGAGGCGCGGAAGGCGCGGATGGCGATTTCGCCGCGGTTGGCAACCAAAACTTTGGAGAACATTGGCTCAACTTACCCGGCAGAGTGAGCCACCGAGGTGTACTGATCTCACCATTCGAGACGAATTGCTCGAATCGGCCGACTGAAACGGTGCAGTGCATCCCGACGGCCGTTCCTGATCGTTCCCGGTCGTTCCTGCAGGCTCCACTCCTGACTTCCCCTGTCGTTCCTGCAGGCTCCACTCCTGCCCCGTCAGGACTTCTGCAGGTAGTCGACTCGATCCGATCTCCAGGCCGACCGCATCATCGACGCGATGCCGGGATCGTTCGCCAGCGACGGGTCCCGCGCGAACAGCGATCGTGCGCAGTCCTGTGCGTCGGCGATGATGTCCTCGTCGTCGATGAACGAGAGCAGTCGCAACCCGCTGACCGTGCCCGACTGTGCGGCACCGAGAACGTCGCCCTCGCGACGAGTGGCCAGATCCAGCTTGGCCAACTCGAAGCCGTCGTTGGTCGCTGCCACCGCCTCGAGCCGGGCGAAGGAGCCGCCCGCGGGGCTGAGATAGCTGATCATGATGCACAGGCCCTGGTGCCCGCCTCGGCCGATTCGGCCTCGCAACTGATGCAGTTGGCTCACGCCGAATCGGTCCGCGTCCATGATGACCATGACCGTGGCATTGGGAACGTCCACTCCCACTTCGACCACCGTGGTGCACACCAGGACGTCGATCTCGCCGGAGTTGAACTCGGACATGGTGATGTCCTTGTCGTCCCCCGACAATCGTCCGTGCAGCAGCCCCACGCGCAGATCGTGCATCGGTCCGGTGGAGAGGGTCTCGTACAGGTCCACCGCTGCAGTCGTCTCGGGGCCGTCATCCGCGCTCGCGCTCTTCTTCTTCGCAGCGCTCTTCTTCCCGGTCTCGGTGTCCTCGTCGTCGCCGATGCGGGAGCACACCACGTACGCCTGCCGACCTGCTGCCACTTCCTCGCGAATACGCTGCCACGCTCGATCGACCCAGCCCGGTTTGCTCCTGGCGGGCACCACGTTGCTGACGATGGGCGATCTGCCGCGGGGCAGTTCGGTGAGCACCGACGTCTCGAGGTCGCCGAGGGTCGACATCGCGATGGTGCGCGGGATGGGGGTGGCGGTCATCACCAGCAAGTGCGGACTGGTGTTGTCGCGAGCCTTCGCGCGCAACGCATCTCGTTGCTCGACGCCGAACCTGTGCTGCTCGTCGACGACGACCATCGCGAGATCGAGGAACTCCACTCGGTCCTCGATCAGGGCGTGGGTACCGATCACGATGCCTGCATCACCGGTGACCGCATCGAGCAACGCGGACCGCTTGGCCGCAGTGGACATCGAGCCGGTCAACAAGGCGACCTTGGTCGCCAGCTCGTGCGATCCGAGTTCCCCACCGGCTGCGAGGCTTCCGAGCATCGAGCGAATCGAGCGCGCATGTTGGGAGGCGAGCACCTCCGTCGGTGCCAGCAACGCGCACTGGTGTCCAGCGTCGATGACCTGCAGCATCGCCCGCAACGCAACGATCGTCTTACCGGAGCCGACCTCACCCTGCAGCAGCCGCGACATCGGGTGTGGTGCCGACAGATCGTGGGCGATCTCGGCCGCGACCTGGTGCTGACCGGCCGTCAACTCGAACGGCAGACGCCGATCGAACTCCGCCGCGATACCGTCGGTGATCGGTGGGCATCGCGCTGCCACCCGGGTGGATGCGTCGCGTCGGCGGTCGGCGAGAACGAGTTGAACGGCGAGCGCCTCGTCGAACTTGAGCCGCTCGCGCGCGGAGTCCTTGTCCTGTGCGGTGTCCGGGAAATGGATCGACCGCAGTGCGGTGTCGATGTCGACGAGACCGCGCTGCGCACGTACCGACTCGGGCAGCGGATCGACCACTGCGTCGAGTTGGTCGAGTACCTGCCGCACGCAGCGCATGAACGTCCAGCTCTCGACGTCCTTCGCGGCCGGGTAGATGGGCACGAATGCTCGATCGAACACCGACATGTCGACCGCTCCGGAGGAATCGACCGAGCCACGAGCGAGTCCGGCCAGGGTGCCGCCGCCGACGATTCGACCTGCGGGCACGACGGCACCGTCGTTGTCGTCGCCACCGAGAATCACGTAGCTGGGGTGCGTGAGATTCCACCGCTTGCCGAAATACTTGACCTTGCCGGAGAACATCCCGCGTCGACCCGGCACCACCACATGCTTGAGCTTGTGCGGACTGAAGAAGGTGGCTTCGATGCGCTGTCCGTCGGCGGCGAGTGTCACCGCGAGGAACTGGCCGTTGCGGTTCTTCATCGACCGCAGAGTCGCGGACTCGACCGTCGCGACGATGGTGATGTGCTCGCCCTCGGTCGGCTCCTTCTCCCCCAGCTCCGAACCGTGCGTCATGTAGCGGTGTGGATAGTGCCGAAGCAGATCCTCGACAGTGTGAATACCGAAGACGTCGGCCAGCGGCGTCGCCGCCGCGGCTCCGAGAACGTGATCGAGCCGGTCCACCAACGTTGCCATTGTCCGAGATTCCCTATTCCACTCCGAATTGCACGAGATCCCCCGGCTGCCCACCTGTATAGACCACCACGTCGACTCCGGGGTGTGCGCCCGCCACGTATTCGGCCAACTGATCGCCGAAATCCTCCGACGCCTCGGCACCGACGAGCACTGTCACCATCTCCCCGCCCGTCGCCAGGAGCTGATCGATCAACCGACACCCCGCATCGAGCGGACGGGCGGCGACGATCACCACTTCCTGCCCCGCGAGCCCGATGCAGTCGCCCGGCTCACACGTGCCGACCCACGTCAGCGATCGCTCCCGCGCGATACGCAGAGATCCCCATCTCGTGCCCGCCGCCGCCTCGGACATCGTGAATGCATCGTCGACCGCAGCCCTGGCTGCATCGTGCACCGCGAGCGCGGCCAAACCCTGCACCATTGCCGAGCACGGCAACATCACCACGTCTTTGCCGTCCGCTCGGGCAGCTGCGCCGACGGCAACCAGTTCCTGCGCGGACAACGCGCCGTTCGGCAACACCAACACCTCGCGGTGCTTCATCCCGACGATCGCACGATGCAGCACCGAGGAGTCGATCGCCTCGTCGCACCGCACCACCGTCGCGCCTTCCTGAACGTAGAGATCCGCGGCACCCTCACCGGCCACCAGCGCCAAAATATCGCGACCCACCGACAACGCTGCTCCGTCGTGCGCTCGGGGGCTCACCGCCCCGTCGAACTCGGCGAATCCGAAACACGAGATGCGCACTCCGCGAACGTCTCCGGCTGCGATGCCGAGATCGACGGCACTGCCGGGGTCGGTGGTGTGCACATGCGCGGACCATGCCCCGGAACCGTCACCGGCGACCACGACGGAATCTCCGATGTCGGCCAGATCCCGTCGAAGTTCCGCCGCCCTCGCGTCGTTCGGGCCGTGCACGACGTAGACCACCTCGTACCCGAGAGGGCGACTCGACCCGTGCCCCGACACACTCTCGGGTGCACCGCCGCACTCCGACGAAACGTTCGACGCACCGCTCACCGCCCGGCGTTCGTGCTCGTGTGGGCGACGGTAACGCCGGCGCGGCGGGGTGCGGCCGATCACCACCTCCACGAGGGCATCGACGATCACCGAAAGACCGAGAGCACCTGCGTCCACCACTCCCGCCTCGCGGAGTTCGGCGAGTTGATCGGTCGTGCTGTCGACAGCCCGAGCGGTGGCCTCGCCGATGTCGACCACCAGCGTCGAGAGGCTGACATTGGCGTCGTGGGCGGAGGCCTCCCGATCGGCGGCGTCCAGAACGGTGAGCATCGTGCCCTCGACGGGAACGCTCACTGCCGCTGCGACCAGGACTTTCGCGCGTCGCAACATCGCCTGGATCGACACCGTGTCGAGCGGGCCGTCCGCTGAGGCCTCGGCAACAGCGCGCAACAACTGCGACACGATCACTCCCGAGTTGCCCCGCGCGCCCGCGACCGCCCCCACGGCCAGTGCCCGCCCGATGGCGCGGGCGTCCGCAGTGGGCCCGGCTGCGCGCATCGACTCCACCGCGGCACGGAAGGTGAACATGAGATTGGTGCCGGTGTCCGAGTCGGGGATGGGGAACACGTTGAGCGCATCGATCTCGTCGCACCGCGCGGTCAGAGAATCGACACAGCGGTAGGCCCACCGTCGTAGGGCCGCCGCATCGATCGATTCGAGAACGTCGACCACGTCGACCACGTCGAGCAGCCTCCCCCCGCGTCACATCCGCTACCTGGTCCGAACTCCCTCGCGGACAGTGCCCGAAGCTTAGTCGGGCATGATCGGTGGCGCGCCGTCCGTGAGCCCTCACGCAGCGTCTGCCGTGGCGGTTTGGTGATTGCGGGCCGCGCCGCTATTCTTGCAGGGTTGCCTCGAGGCGATCTTCACGCATTGCAATCCTTGCATCTGCTCGTAGTTCGTTTCGATGTCTTCGACCACATGTATCGATCAACATCTATCAAGGAGTTCGCGACTATGGCTGCCGTCTGCGACGTATGCGCCAAGGGGCCCGGCTTCGGTAAGTCGGTCTCGCACTCGCACCGACGGACCAACCGTCGTTGGAACCCGAATATCCAGACCGTTCACGCTCAGGTTGCGCCTGGTAACTCCAAGCGCATGAACGTGTGCACCTCCTGCTTGAAGGCAGGCAAGGTGGTCCGGGGCTGATTTCGGCCTCGCTCTTCGATTTCCTCCACGGCCTCGACTGCGTGCGAGCACTGTGCCCCGCCTCCGATTTTCGGAGGCGGGGCACAGTCGTTCGTGCATCCGGACCGTTCCGTTCCGTTCTGCTACACAGCCGGTAAGTGCCGGAAGCGGGATCGTGCATCCGTACCGAGGCACCGCGGCCCCACGACGGAATCACGACGTCGGTTAGAGTCCGGAACGTGACTTATTCGGACGCCGACATTTCCAGCAAGGTCCGCATCGAGGACGGTGTACTTCGCATCGTCGTCGCCACCGACGCCGGCGGTGCGTCGCTCGATCTGGATGGTATCGCCGACGGCACCGCGGCTCTGCGCTCCGCCAACGACGGCAGCACCGCGATCGGAAGCGTCCTGCTCATCGGTCGAGGGCCGAATTTCTGCGCAGGTGGCAATGTTCGCGATTTCGCCGGTGCGGCCGATCGCGGTGCCTTCGTGGGTTCTGTCGCCGACACGTTTCACGCCTTCGTTCGTGAATTGGCCGCCGTCACCGTCCCGGTCGTGGCCGGTGTGCACGGTTGGGCTGCCGGTGCAGGAATGAGCCTGGTCTGCCTCACCGACATCGCCATCGGCGGGCCGTCGACCAAGCTTCGCCCCGCGTATCCCTCGATCGGTTTCACTCCGGACGGTGGCATGTCGTGGACACTCCCCCGAATAGTCGGTTCGGGCCGCGCGATGGACATTCTCCTGAACGACTCGATCATCAATGGAGAGGAGGCCGTTCGTCTCGGGATTCTCAGCCGACTGGTGGGCGACGACATCGTCGACAGCGAGGCCGAGCGCCTGGCGCGAACCCTTGCCGTCGGGCCGACATCGGCGTATCAGGGAATCAAGACTCTGCTGCGGGCCGCCGAATCGGTCACGCTGACACAGCAGTTGGACGCCGAAGCCTCCTCGATCTCCGCAGCCGCGTCGTCACCTGCCGGACGTGAAGGCGTCGACGCGTTCGTCGAGAAGCGTCGGCCCGACTTCTCCTGATTCGATCACGGCAGCGTCCAGTCGATCGGTTCGTCTCCCCCCTCGACCAACAATTCGTTGACACGGCTGAAAGGCTTGGATCCGAAGAATCCGCGTGACGCGGACAGCGGAGACGGGTGCGCGGATTCGATGTAGGGCACCGATCCGAGCATCGGCTTCAGGCTAGCCGCGTCGCGTCCCCACAGAACGGCGACCAGTCCGGGCGCGTCGGGATTCTCGGCCCGGGCGACAAGTGCACGAATTGCTTGCTCGGTTACCGCTTCCCACCCCTTCTTCCGGTGCGACGCAGCCTGACCCGGCTCTACGGTGAGCACCCTGTTGAGCAGCATCACCCCGCGGTCCGCCCAGGGTGTGAGATCACCGTTGCTGGGCGTGGGCAACCCCAGATCGTCCGAGTACTCCTTGAAGATGTTGCTCAGACTGCGCGGTACTGGTCGCACATCCGGGGCAACGGAAAAGCTCAGCCCCACTGCGTGTCCCGGCGTCGGATACGGATCCTGACCGACGATGAGAACGCGAACTCCATCGAAGGGGTGGCGAAAAGCGCGCAGTACGTTCTCGCCGGCGGGGAGGTAATGACGGCCTGCGGCGAGTTCTGCCCGTAGGAAGTCGCCCATCGCAGCAACATTCGACTCGACCGGCGCGAGGGCAGCCGCCCACCCCGATTCGACGCTCTCGGCGAGCGGACGCGGCGTCACCGATCGATCCGGCGCAGCGCGTCGCGGTAGTACGCGGCATTGGCCGAGTACATCTGCACGTTGATGTCGACATGCCCTTCGGGAACCTGGTACCCCTCGCGGATTTTCGCCGGAACCCCCAGTGCCATGGAGCGTTCGGGAACGACGAACTTGAACGGCACCACTGCGCCTGCTCCCACGATCGAGCCGGCACCGATCCTCGAGCCGTTCAGTACCACCGAGCCCGAGGCGATGAGGCAGTTGTTCCCGATGGTCGCACCCTCGACGTGCGCGTTGTGGCCCAGTACGCACCCGGAACCGATGACCGTTGCGTCGATCGGGGTGCAGTGCACCACGGTCCCGTCCTGCACGTTGGTGCCCTTGCCGATCGAAATGGTGCCGTAATCGGCCCGCAGAACGGCAGTGGGCCACACCGACGATCCGGCCGCCAGAGTCACCGCTCCGATGACGACGGCGTCGGGATGGACGTAGGCGTCGGGGTGGATGTCGGGTTCACGATCACCGAGTGCGTAGATAGCCATCTCTGCAACTTAGCCGACCCGATGAACCCGACCGCGTTCACTCGCCCTCGAAACTCGACCATCCCGATCTACCCGAATGAGGGCGTCCGCCGACCGTCACTCGCGGGCCTTGTCCGTCACCGCCGTGCTGGACACGGCCGATCACCGTCCATCCCCGGGGAACGCCTGCGGTATCGGGGAAGGTGCCCACGAGAGCGTGATCCTCGCCTCCGGTGAGCACCCAGTCCAGCGGATCGTGACCCATCAGAGTTGCGGCCGAACGCACTTCGAACGGGATGTCCAGCAGGTCGGGATCGACGTCCAGCCGAACGCCCGATGCGTCGGCGATGTGGCCGAGATCGGCCAACAAGCCGTCGGAGACGTCGGTGAGAGAGGTCGCTCCCGCCTCTGCCGCGTCGATCCCGGCGCGATACGGAGGGACGGGCACTCGGTGCGCGTCCACCACGGCGTCGTGGCCGGTTCTGTCCCTGTCGCCGAGCAGGAGGGCGAGTCCGGCCGCCGACCAGCCGAGCCGTCCCGCGTACGCGATCACGTCACCGGCTCGCGCCCCCGATCGAAGAACCGGTGCCCGGCCCTGAAGGTCGCCGAGCGCGGTGATCGAGATCACCAGCCCCGGCGACTGCACCACATCGCCGCCGACGATGGCCGATCCAGCAGCGACCGCCTCGAGCCACATGCCCTCGTTGAGGCCGTCGGTCACGCTCACCGGCGTGTCGGCCGGGCATCCGAGAGAGACGAGAAAACCCGAGCACTGCGCACCCATTGCAGCGATATCCGCGCCGTTCTGCGCGATCGACTTGCGGCCGATCTGTATCGGACTCGACCAGTCGAGCCGAAAGTGCCTGCCGTGCACCAACATATCGGTCGACGCCGCGATCCGGCCGTCGGAGGCGGCGACGACGGCTGCGTCGTCACCCGGCCCGACGATGGTCGACGGTGGCTGCACACGGTCTGCGATTGCGCGGGCGATCACGTCGAATTCACCGACCTGCGCGACGGTGCGCTCGCTGCCGGTGGACGAGTCGGTGACGGTGTCGTCGATGATGTTCCTCCCTGAGAACGCGGTGCGTGCGCGACGGTCTCACGCGGAGCGCGCGCCGAGCCTGCGGTACCTTTTAGCGGCGGTCGGGACAGTACCGATGCAGCAGGTTACGTGCGAAGAGAACGTAGTCGAACCAACCTACAGTCGAGAAGTCCGGCAGGGGAAAGGGACCACCGATGGTGCAAGCATTCGTTCTCGTTCAGACCGAGGTGGGCCGTGCGACGGCCGTCGCACAGCAGATCGAGGCCGTCGACGGTGTCGTGTCGGCGGAGGCCGTCGTCGGGCCCTACGACGTGATCGCGCGCGCCGACGGTGCCTCCGACGCCGAGATCGCCGAGATCGTCTCGCGCATCCAGAAGGTCGATGCCATCACTCGCACCCTCACCTGCCCCGTGGCCCCGCAGTCGACGACGTCCGTCGGATAGCTCGTGAATTCACCCGACACCGGCAACGACGCCGGCACCGAAGACAGCCCGGCCGAGACCGAGAGCACTCGCGAGCAGCGCCATCCCGCAGTCATCGCCACCGCGATCGCGTTGCCGGTCGCGCTGGTCGTCGGGGTTTTGGTTGCCGCCATCGCGGTCAACCGCTCACCCGTCCGCGATCCGGTCGCGCTGGGCCCGGTCGACTCCCCCGATGCCGCGAGCGCGCAGTGCACGTCCCTGCTCGACGCCTTGCCCGAAAACCTCGGCGACTACACCGGAGCCGAGTTGGCCGACCCGGCCCCGGTCGGAGTCCGCGCGTGGGCCTCGGACGTGGAGAACGCCGAGCCGGTCGTGTTGCGGTGCGGCCTGCCCCGGCCCATCGGGTTCGATGTGGCCGCACCGCTGCAGGTGATCAACGGCGTTCAGTGGTTCGAGGTGTCCGGGGAAGACGACGGGATCGATGCCAGCACATGGTTCGTCGTCGATCGCGGCGTCTATGTTGCCCTGACGATTCCGGGCGACTCGGGCCCCACCCCGTTGCAGGACGCGTCCTCGGCCGTGTCGGATGCGCTGCCCCAGCAACCTCTCGACCCGGCTCCGTTGCAGTAGCGCTGGGCCGCAACGGCTCTAGCGCAAGCCGGTGCCGCGGGCGAGGGCGGTGTCGATCAGAGTCGCGATGAGCGTCGGGTAGTCGACGCCCGATTCCGCCCACATCTTGGGGTACATCGAGATCGAGGTGAACCCGGGCATCGTGTTGATCTCGTTGATGACCGGACCGTTCTCGGTGACGAAGAAATCCACGCGCGCCAGGCCTTGGCAGTCCAACGCCCGAAAGGCCGCGACGGCGAGTTCACGTATGCGGTCGCTGGTAGCGTCGTCGAGTGCCGCCGGGATGTCGAACTCACTGACATCGTCGAGGTACTTGGTGTCGAAGTCGTAGAAAGCATGATCGTCGATGTCCGCGTCGGGAATTCGGATCTCGGCGACGGCGCTCGCGCGTACGGTGCCGTCGGGAAATTCCAGCACTCCGCACTCGACCTCGCGGCCGTGGATCATGCCCTCGACGATCACCTTGGGGTCGTGTTCGCGTGCGACGGCGATCGCGGTGGGTAGTTGGTCCCACGCGGTGATGCGCGAGATTCCGATGGACGATCCACCTCGGGCCGGTTTGACGAATGCGGGCAGGCCGATTCGGTCACGCTCGGCAGCCGTCAGGTCGTCGACCGCGCGTCGGAGTACGACCTGGCGACCGATCGGCAGTCCTTCGGCTCCGAGCAGCTTCTTGGTGAATTCCTTGTCCATGCCTGCAGCGCTGGCCAACACGCCCGGCCCGACGTACGGAACACCGGCTAGTTCGAGCAGACCCTGCAGGGTGCCGTCCTCGCCGTACGGTCCGTGCAGAACGGGGAACACGACGTCGACGGATGCAAGCACCGTCCCGCCTTCCCCCTCGCCGAGCGCGAGCAGAGCACCGGCGTGGCCGGGGTCGGTACTGAGAGCAAGCGCGGCTCCCGTCTTGTCGACGGTCGGCAGCACCCTGTCGTGAATCGCCAGCGCATCGATGTCGGAGGAGCCGAGTACCCAGGCACCGTCCGCGGTGATCCCCACCGGAACAACCTCGTACTTGGCCGGATCGAGGTTCTGCAGCACGCTACCTGCCGATACACAGGACACGGCATGCTCGCTGCTGCGGCCACCGAAGACGACGGCAACTTTGATGCGGGGAGTACTCACGATGAGAAACCGTACCGTCGCGGCTCATCGAACGCGGATTCGCCCTGTTCGTCGCGAGACCGCGATCACTGCCTCACTCGGGCTTGATACGACGTCCCAGCAGGTGCCCGACCGCATCCGGAACGGACATGCCGCCGTGACACACCCGATGCACCGCGTCGGTCAGTGGCATCTCGACGTCGTAACTCTCGGCGAGCGCTCGCACCGAGGTGCAGGATTTGACGCCCTCGGCCACCTGCCCGTGCGCTGCCTCCTGCGCACTCTCGAGGGAGCCACCCGAACCCAGTCGCTCTCCGAACGTGCGATTGCGCGAGAGAGGCGACGAGCAGGTGGCGACCAGGTCGCCCACGCCGGCCAGGCCCGACAGCGTCGACGGCTTGGCACCGAGCGCCACTCCGAGGCGGATGATCTCGGCCAGACCCCTGGTCATGATCGACGCGAGGGTGTTCTCTCCGTATCCGACGCCTGCGGCCATCCCGCAGGCGAGGGCGATGACGTTCTTGCAGGCACCACCGATCTCGGCACCGATGACGTCACTGTTGGTGTAAGGCCTGAAATATCCGGTTGCGCAGGACTTCTGAATCTCGAGGGCTCGCTGGGAGTCGGAGCAGGCGATGACGGTGGCTGCGGGCTGCCCCTCGGCGATCGGGCGCGCAAGATTCGGCCCGGACAGGCACGCCACCCGGCTGGGATCGGCACCGGTGACCTGAGAGATCACCTGACTCATCCGCATGAGCGTTCCGGTCTCGATTCCCTTCGCCAGGGAGAGCAGCGTTGCCTGCGGCGGGATCGAGTCGGTCCACGCCCCCAGATTGGCCCGCAGACTCTGCGACGGCACGGCGAGAACCACGATGTCGGCTCCGTCGAGGGCACGGACCGGATCACTCGTCGCGCGGATGGACGACGGTAGCTCGATTCCCGGAAGGTAGTCCTTGTTCTCGTGGTCGTCGGTGATGGATGCAGCGAGTTCCTCGCGGCGGGCCCACATGGTGACGTCCGTTCCGGCATCGGCCAACACCTTGGCGAATGCGGTCCCCCACGAACCCGACCCCAATACCGCTGCTCTGCTCATTCCGCCAACCCCTCGCCTACTTCGCCGATGCCCTGTCCACGCGCGCATCACCCTAACTCGCAGACCTGCTCGGGCGGTCGGAGTCGGCACAGATCGGTGACGCTGGCAGGATCGAGCACCATGGGTGCATCACGAGACGACGACGGCGACCGTGTCGTCAGGGTTCTCATCGCGGTGAAGGATCTCACCGCGGCGAAGTCGCGCTTGGCGGCGGAGTTCTCGGCACCCGATCGGACTCGATTGGTGCTCGCGATGCTCAGCGACACCGTTGCGGCCGCCGACGCCGTCTCGGTGGTCGATTCGGTCACGGTGGTCACCCCCGATCCTCTCGTCGCAGAGACGGCCCGAAGGATCGGTGCACTGGTGTTCGACGAACCGGTCCGCGACCCTGCGCTGCAACCGGACCAACGCCTGAACCACGCGTTCGCGGCTACAGCGCACGTACTGCGTCACGGTGACGTCGGTGTGGATGTCGGTGTGGATGTAGGTGGGGGCGAGACTGTCGCCGCGCGCCGCGTCGACATCATCGCGTTGCAAGCAGACCTGCCTGCGATGCGTTCGGCAGAACTCGCGCAGGCCTACGCCAGTGCCCGCCGGGGAGGCCGATCGCTCGTGATCGACCATCACGGCACGGGGACCGCCGCCCTGATCCTCAAGGACTCCCCCGACGAGTTGGCACCATTGTTCGGACGGGACTCCGCGCGTCGCCACACCGTCTCGGGCGCACTGGAACTCGACGGCACCTGGCCGGGTCTTCGACTGGACGTGGACACCGCCGACGACGTCCGCAGAGCGCACCGTCTGGGAGTCGGACCGGCGACGGCGGCCGTGCTCCACTCGCTCGGGTGGAGTGACGAAGCATCGGCGACGACTGCCTGACGGCGCGTACCGCCGTGGGAGTCGAGTGAACGGAGACTCGAGTTCTGCCATCGGAGTTTCACCGACGCCCGGTATGGGGGATGATCGTGCGGTGAGCAAAGACGACGCGCAGTCAGCGAACCAGGATCCTCCGATCGATACCGGAAAGGCCACCGGTTCGGACCCGGCATGGAGCGCTCCGATCGCGGCGACGATGCCGAGTATTCCCTCCGCGCTTCCGGCCGCCACACCGGAATCCGTCGACGCTGCCACCGTGCTCCCCGAAAATCGCTATCTCAACCGGGAATTGAGCTGGCTCGATTTCAACTCGCGCGTTCTCGCGCTCGCGGAGGACTCGTCGCTCCCCTTGCTCGAACGGGCGAAGTTCCTCGCGATCTACGCGTCGAATCTCGACGAGTTCTACATGGTTCGGGTTGCGGGCCTCAAGCGCCGTGACGAAACCGGACTGTCGGTCCGCTCCGCCGACGGCATGACCCCACGCGAGCAGCTCGCGGTGATCGGTCAACGCACCCAGGAGCTCGCGCTCAAACATGCGCGAGTGCTGCTGGATTCGATCCTGCCCGAGCTCACCGCCGAGGGCATCGCGATCATCCGGTGGTCCGACCTGGACAGCGACGAGCGCTCCCGGCTGTCGGAGTACTTCACCGAGCAGGTCTTCCCGGTTCTCACACCGCTGGCCGTCGACCCGGCCCACCCCTTCCCGTACATCAGCGGGCTGAGCCTGAATCTCGCTGTGACAGTGAAGGATTACTCCACCACCGGTGAGCACTTCGCCCGCGTGAAGGTGCCCGACAACGTCGATCGCTTCGTGCGGGTCAAGCGCGGCGAGGGCAACCACCGCATCGACGCCTTCCTGTCGATGGAGGAGTTGATCTCGGCTCATCTGGACGTGCTCTTCCCCGGGATGGAGGTCGTCGAGTCTCACGCGTTCCGGATCACGCGCAACGCCGATTTCGAGGTCGAGGAAGACCGCGACGAGGATCTCCTCCAGGCACTGGAGCGAGAGCTCGCCCGTAGGCGTTTCGGCTCTCCGGTCCGCCTCGAGATCGCCGACGACATGACCGAGCACATGCTCGAATTGTTGCTCCGCGAACTCGATGTCGATCCAGGCGACGTCATTCAGGTTCCCGGACTGCTCGACCTGTCGTGCCTGTGGCAGGTCTACAGCGTCGACCGCCCCAACCTCAAGGACGCACCCTTCGTTCCGGCCACCCACCCGGCATTCGGTGAGCGCGAGACCCCCAAGAGTGTCTTCTCCACCCTGCGCGACGGCGATGTCCTGGTCCATCATCCGTACGATTCCTTCTCCACCAGCGTTCAACGCTTCATCGAGCAGGCCGCGGCCGACCCGCAGGTGCTCGCCATCAAGCAGACGCTCTATCGGACCTCCGGAGATTCCCCGATCGTCAACGCGCTCGTCGATGCCGCAGGCGCGGGCAAGCAGGTGGTTGCGCTGGTCGAGATCAAGGCGCGTTTCGACGAACAGGCGAACATCGAGTGGGCACGCAAGCTCGAAAAGGCGGGCGTACACGTGGTGTACGGACTCGTCGGGCTCAAGACGCACTGCAAGACGTGCCTCGTGGTGCGCCGAGAGGGATCCGTCATTCGCCGGTACTGCCACATCGGTACCGGCAACTACAACCCCAAGACAGCGCGAATCTACGAAGACGTGGGCCTGCTGACGTCGTCGCCCGAAATCGGGGCCGACCTCACCGATCTGTTCAACTCGCTGACCGGATACTCGCGAAAGTCCAAGTACCGCAACCTTCTCGTCGCACCGTACGGAGTTCGGCGCGGCATCGTCGAGCGCATCGAGGCGGAGGTCGAGCACCTCAAGGAGGGCCGCAGCGCCGGAATTCGCCTCAAGGCCAACGCCTTGGTGGACGAGCAGGTCATCGACGCGCTCTACCGAGCGTCGATGGCAGGAGTGCCGGTGAAGGTGGTGGTGCGCGGAATCTGTGCACTCAAGCCAGGCGTTCCCGGTCTGTCGGAGAACATCGAAGTGCGTTCCATCCTCGGCCGATTCCTCGAACACTCGCGTGTTCTGCACTTCCAGGGTGCGGACGAATTCTGGATCGGCAGCGCAGACATGATGCACCGCAACCTCGATCGCCGAGTCGAGGTGATGGCTCAGGTCAAGGATCCTCGATTGGCGAACCAACTGAGCGACATCTTCGATTCTGCACTCGACCCCACCACTCGATGCTGGGAGCTGGGACCGGACGGCGGCTGGGTCGCGTCACCGGCTCGGGGTGAGAAAGTTCGTGAGCATCAGGTGGACCTGATGCGCAGTCGGAGGAATCAGGGCTCCTGATGGGCACTTCCGACGGCTCACCCCGCGCCAACATCTTCGCGGCGGGCTCGATCCTGTGGCGACGCTCACCGAGCGGCGGCTCGGGCGTCGAGGTCGCCTTGGTGCACAGGCCGAAATACGACGACTGGTCGTTTCCCAAGGGAAAGCTCGATCCCGGCGAAACAGCTGTCGACGCAGCAGTCCGAGAGGTCAAGGAGGAGACCGGATTCGACTCGAGACTCGGACGGTCTCTGTCCTACGTCACGTACCCGATTCCGGGGCACCGTCGGGTCAAGAAAGTTCTGTACTGGGCAGCGGAGGTCACCGGGGGTGAGTTCGTCCCCAATGTCGAGGTCGACGAACTGCGCTGGGTAGCGCCCGAGGACGTCGGCCGCGAACTCTCGTATCCCATGGACCACAAGATCCTTCGCCGGTTCGTGGCCAAGCCTGCAGACACCTCCACAGTGCTGTTGGTTCGGCACGGCAGTGCCGGGTCGCGCTCACGGTTCAAGGGCAACGACGTCGACCGTCCACTCGACAGGATCGGACGCCGACAGGCCGAATCCCTGGTGTCGTTGCTTCGTGCCTTCGGCGGCGATGCCGTGTACGCAGCCGACCGTGCTCGGTGTGTGCAGACCGTTGCTCCATTCGCGGAATCGTTGGGGGTGGACATCACTCCCGAGCACCTCTTGTCCGAGGAAGGGTATGCCGACGACCCGCGCAAGGGCCGCCATCGCGCTCGCGACATCGCCGAACTGCCCGGCACCCCCGTTGTCTGCAGCCAGGGAAAAGTGATCCCGGACTTGATGCGTTGGTGGGCCGAGAAGGACGGAATCACGTTGCCGGCCAACAGAAATCGCAAGGGCAGCGTATGGGTGCTCTCACGCCGCGACGGCAGGCTCATCTCGGCCGATCACATCGCCAGTCCGTTGCCCACCCTCGCCGCCGACGGCTGAGCGGCCAAACGACAAACAGAAGGCCCCCGACTCGATCTTCGGAGTCGGGGGCCTTCTGCCGTCCACAGTCTGTCTCACTCACGCTGCCGCTTCAGCGGCTGCGCCTCACGAGTGAAAACCTGCAGGCTCTACTTCTTCGCTGCGCGCTTCGCGGGTGCCTTCTTGGCCGGAGCCTTCTTGGCCGGGGCCTTCTTGGCGACGGTCTTCTTGGCCGCTGTCTTGGCCGGAGCCTTCTTGGCAGGAGTCGTCGTGGTTGCGGCCTTGCGTGCGGTCGTCTTGGCCGGAGCCTTCTTGGCAGCAGCCGTCGTGGTCTTGCGCGCGGTGGTCTTCGCGGGAGCTGCCTTCTTGGCGGCCGTCTTTGCAGGAGCTGCCTTCTTGGCGGCGGTCTTTGCCGGAGCTGCCTTCTTGGCTGCCGCGGTGGTGGCCTTGCGGGCGGTCGTCTTCACCGCTGCCTTCTTGGCGGCCGTCTTCTTCGCTGCCGCAGTCTTCTTGGCCGGAGCTGCAGCCGAACCGCGCTTGACGGCAGGTCCGGTTGCGGGCAACTTCTGTCCACCGGCGATGACGGCCTTGAACTGCGCGCCCGGACGGAATGCCGGAACGTTGGTCGGCTTCACGCGAACGGTCTCACCGGTGCGGGGGTTGCGGGCGACACGCGCTGCGCGACGACGCTGCTCGAACACGCCGAAGCCCGTGATCGTGACACTCTCGCCGCGGTGGACCGCGCGCACGATGGTGTCGACGATGTTCTCGACAGCCTCTGTGGCGCTCCGCCTATCAGACCCCAACTTCTCGGTCAGGGCGTCAATCAGCTCTGCCTTGTTCATGGATTTCCTCCGCTATATGGTGGTCCATCGTCGGACCGACTACTACAACGGTAAACCCCAAGTCGTCAAGAGTCTATGCGCCACGCCAATTTTCATTCCGGTGTCGCGGAATGGTTCACGGCCCCAAAGCGTGTCGGACCGGTGCCAGGTCAGCCTTCGGAGGGTGTCTCGATCCGCGCCGGGAGGGTCAGGGGTTTGTATGAAGGCCTTGACTTTTCGTACTCCGTAATGGCCTCTACCTGGCGTAACGTCAATCCGATGTCGTCGAGACCCTCCAGCAGACGCCACCGCGTGTAGTCGTCAATCGCGAAGCGCACCACCAACGTTCCAGCCGTTACGGTCTTGTCGACGAGGTCGACAATTAATTCCAGACCGGGCTGTTCTTCTAAGGCTTTCCACAGCAATTCGACGTCCGACTGATCGACTTCGGCGGCCAACAGTCCGGCTTTGCCCGAGTTTCCGCGAAAGATGTCGGCGAAGCGAGAGGCGATCACAACCCGAAATCCGAAGTCCGAGAGTGCCCAGACGGCATGTTCGCGTGATGATCCCGTACCGAAATCGGGCCCGGCAACGAGCACCGAACCTCGGTTGTAGGGCTCGAGATTCAAGATGAAGTTCGGGTCCGAGCGCCACGCCGCGAACAACCCGTCCTCGAATCCGGTGCGCGTGACGCGCTTGAGGTAGACCGCGGGGATTATCTGGTCGGTGTCGACGTTGGACCGCCGTAGCGGAACTCCGATACCGGTGTGTCGAGTGAAAGCTTCCATCGAATGTGCTCCTATGCGTTCGATCGATCCGAGCGAGGACGCGCGTTACGCGAGATCCGCCGGAGAGGACAGGGTTCCGCGGATTGCGGTAGCGGCGGCAACCAGAGGCGACACGAGATGAGTGCGACCGCCCTTGCCCTGCCTACCCTCGAAATTCCGGTTGGACGTCGACGCCGATCGCTCGCCCGCCGCCAGCTGATCCGGATTCATTCCCAGGCACATCGAGCAACCGGCCTGACGCCACTCCGCTCCTGCGGCCGTGAAGATCTCACCCAGGCCTTCCTCCTCCGCCTGCGCTCGCACCCGCATGGACCCGGGTACCACCAGCATTCGCACTCCGTCGGCAACCCGATGCCCTTCGAGAACGGACGCGACGGCCCGCAGATCCTCGATTCGACCGTTGGTGCACGAGCCCACGAACACGGTGTCGACAGCGATCTCGCGGATGGGTGTACCCGCTTCCAGGCCCATGTACTGCAAAGCCTTCTGGGCTGCCGCCCGCTCGCTCTCGTCGACCATCGCCTCCGGATCGGGCACCGTATCGCCCAGTGGCGCACCCTGACCCGGATTCGTTCCCCAGGTGACGAACGGCGTCAACGTGCTGGCATCGATGTGGACCTCGTTGTCGAACACTGCATCCGGATCGGTCGCCAGTTCGTCCCACGCCGCCACCGCCGCGTCCCAGTCGGCTCCTCGAGGAGCGTGCGGGCGTCCCTTCAGGTACTCGTACGTGATCTCGTCGGGTGCGATCATGCCTGCCCGTGCACCGGCCTCGATCGACATGTTGCAGATGGTCATTCGCGCTTCCATCGACAGCTTGCGAATGGCCTCACCGCGGTACTCGAGGACGTAGCCCTGGCCACCGCCGGTGCCGATCTGTGCGATGACGGCAAGGATCAGGTCCTTGCTCGTCACACCGGGGGCGAGCTCACCGTCGACGTTGATCGCCATCGTCTTGAAAGGACGCAGCGACAGAGTCTGCGTCGCCATGACGTGCTCGACCTCGCTGGTACCGATGCCCATTGCGATCGAGCCGAAGGCACCGTGCGTCGAGGTGTGGCTGTCTCCGCACACCACGGTCATGCCGGGCTGGGTCAGACCCAACTGCGGCCCGATGATGTGCACGATGCCCTGATCGAGATCGCCCATCGGGTAGAGCCGAACACCGAATTCCTCGCAGTTGCGGCGAAGAGTGTCGACCTGTGTGCGCGAGACCAGATCTGCGATGGGCGCGAAGATGTCGGCCGTCGGGACGTTGTGGTCCTCGGTCGCGATCGTCAGATCCGGACGTCGGAGTCCGCGGCCGGCCAGCCGAAGGCCGTCGAACGCCTGCGGGCTGGTGACCTCGTGCACCAGATGGAGATCGATGTAGATCAGATCCGGCTCACGCGCTCCGCCTTCTCCGCCGCCTCGGACCACCACGTGCTGGTCCCATACCTTCTCCGCCAAAGTCTTCGGTGTTTCGGACATCGCTGTCGCGGACCTCGTCTTCCCTGTCGTCGTCGCGCCGATGAACGGGCTGGTCCACCTCGCGTGATCGTCTCGACATCATGCCCCCGGCACGCACTGAAGATCTCGTAGTTGTGCAATCTCAGCATTCGGGAGGCTAATATCGTTCTATGAGACAGCATAGCCCCAATGGCCTCGTCGACAAATCGAGCGGTATCGGTGTCCTCGACAAGGCGATGACGGTGCTGCACGCGGTGGCGGAGACGCCCTGCAATCTCAACGACCTGTGCGCTCGAACGAGCCTGCCCCGGGCAACGGCCCACCGCCTCGCGGTAGGACTGGAGACCCACCGCCTTCTCGTACGGGATGCCGACGGCCTGTGGCGGACCGGCCCGGGATTGGGAGAGCTTGCGGCGAGCGCATCGGACACCCTGCTCGACGCTGCCGCCTCGGTCCTCCCACGCCTGCGCGAAATCACCGGTGAGAGTGTGCAGATCTATCGGCGCGAAGGGACAGTGCGGGTGTGCGTGGCATCCATGGAGCCGCCGACCGGACTTCGAGACACCGTACTCGTCGGCGCACGTCTGCCGATGACGGCTGGATCGGGTGCCAAAGTCCTTCTCGCATGGGCAGATTCGCAGACCCAACGAACAGTTCTGCCGGATGCAGAATTCAGCGAGCGTGTTCTGCTCGAAGTTCGGCGGCGCGGATGGGCACAGAGTGCCGGCGAGCGCGAACCGGGCGTCGCGAGCGTCGCCGCGCCCGTGCGAGACGGCAACGACACTGTGGTGGCGGCGATCTCGGTATCCGGACCGATCGATCGAATCGGACGCAAGCCCGGAGCGCGGTGGGCCGCGGATCTTCTTGCCGCCGCGGACGCTCTGCACAAGCGACTCTGAGTTAAACCGCAGCCCCGTCGGCCCGAGTAAAACGAGCTGATCGAGCTGCGAGAGTGGGGTACCTTCGTCTCGAGCGGCCTACCCGGTCGGTCGACGACTGCGAGGAGTCACCCCATGCCCGAATCCGGCAGTGAAGAACTGAAGAAGAAGTTCCGCGAGGTTCTGGAACAGAAGAACAGCAAGTCCCACAATTCCGTCGAACACAAGGACGGTGGACCGAAGGTCAACAACGTCCACGGTCCGGCCGACCATCAGAAGATGTTCCGCCGCAAGAGCGTCTGAGACGCACGCACCGAAACGACAACACCCTCCCGATCCGCGGATCGAGAGGGTGTTGTCAGTTGTAGCCCCGACGGGATTCGAACCCGCGCTACCGCCTTGAGAGGGCGGCGTCCTAGGCCGCTAGACGACGGGGCCAGGAACTTCACCTGCATTGTGTTCGAGCTTGTACGTGCTGAGCCAGCTTAACTGCCTCGGCCTCGGCGACAAAATCGCCTTCACCTGCTCGCTGGGGTACCAGGACTCGAACCTAGAATGGCGGTACCAGAAACCGCTGTGTTGCCAATTACACCATACCCCAATGGACTTGAATCGAATTGCTCATCACGATCGATGTGCACTGCGTTTCGAGCCGGGATAGAGACTATCAAAGGTGACTACCCATTCTCCAAATCGGCTGCTCAGAGCCACCGAAACCGCGCCGTGGACGCGTCGGGGGCGGCCGAGGCACCGTCGAGTGGAGACCGGAAGAGCCCCCTACACACCTCGGCCGACGAGTGGAGCAGACTTGTTCTCCGTGACCGATCGCAGACCCGGCCGAGTCCGATGAAGGTTCTGCTCGTCCCTCAGGGCGAGCAGGCCGTGCTGACCCACCTCGCCGACGACGGCTCGATGCTGAGCGATCCCACCGTGGCCGAGGATCTCATCGCGGCCGTAGCCGAGCTCGAGCGCGACGAACGGCCGAGGTGGGTGTGGGAAGACACGAGCCGGATCTACCCTCGGCTGCTCGAACGAGGAGTGCGCGTACGCCGCTGTCACGATCTCGCACTGGTCGGTGCCATTCTGTCGATGCGGGCCGGCTCGGCGACTGTCCCGTCGGCTCCCGCCGACCTGAGGCCGGGTCTGTTCGACGCGAACCCGAACTCCGATCCGGCGGCGGTTCTCGCCGAGTATCGGCGTCAGCTCCGCGGCGTCGGTGACGATCGCGCACTGCACCTGCTGGCAGCGGCCGAGTCGGCCGGAGGACTGGCCGCAGCGGAGATGACCTTCGACGGGTTGCCGTTCTCGGCGTCGGCGCATCGCCGTCATCTCAAGACGATGCTCGGTACCCGGCCGCTCGATGGATCCCCTCCCCCGGCCCTCGTAGAGCTCGAGAATCAAATCTCCTCGGCGTTCGGCCGACGCGTCAATCCTGCCTCGCCCGTGGAGTTGGTCGCCGCGTTCGCGCGCGTCGGTATCGAACTGACATCGACTCGCGCGCATACCATCCGCAACATCGACCACCCGGCGGTTCCGCTACTGCTGCGGCACCGTGACCTCTCGAAGCTGCATGCCGCGAACGGGTGGGCGTGGCTCGACGCGTGGGTCCGCGACGATCGTTTCCGGCCTGTCTACGTTCCCGGCGCTATCGTGTCGGGTCGGTGGGCCAGTCGCGGCGGGGGCGGCCTTCAGATCCCGAAACCCCTGCGCGCCAGTGTGATCGCCGATCCCGGCCACACCTTTGTGGCCGCCGACGCCGGCCAGCTCGAACCACGCATCCTCGCGGCGATGTCCGGCGATCCCCGTATGGTCGCCGCGGCAGGCACCGCGGATCTGTACGCACCGGTGGCCGCAGAATCGTTCGACGGCGATCGCAGCCACGCCAAGGTCGCCGTTCTCGGGGTGCTGTACGGCGCAACCTCGGGTGACGCGCGCGCTCTGCTGACGCGACTACGGGCCAAGTTCCCCGGTACCGTTGCACTGGTGGAGGAGGCCGCCCGCGCCGGTGAACGGGGCGAGGTCGTTCGTTCCTGGCTGGGACGGGCCTGCCCACCGCCCTCGGCGCAGTGGTGGTCCACCGGTGACGCCCATGCGCGTGGCCGGTTCACTCGCAATTTCGTCGTGCAGGCCACCGCCGCCGAGTGGGCGTTGTGTTTGTTGGCCGATCTGCGTGGTCGGTTGGCCGGGAGCGGAGCCCGCAGGAGCGACCAGAATTCCGACGAAGGGAGCGGAGCCCGCAGGAGCGACCAGAATTCCGGAAGCGGCAGCGAGTTGGTGTTCTTTCAGCACGACGAAGTGGTGGTGCATTGTGCGATCGCCGAGTCGGGTCGTGTCGCCGAAGCGATTGCAGGATCGGCGTTGTCGGCCACTCGGCTGGTGTTCGGTGACACGGCCGTCCGGTTTCCGATGGAGACCAGAGTCGACCGCTTCTACGGTGCCTCGGCTGCCGGTTCCGAGCTGGATTCGGACTGAGCTCGCGGCGGGTCGACGAACGTCACGTCGATGTCCTCGAACGGCTTGCTGCGTTGCGCTTCTGCCTGCCCGGTGTACGTGAGCTTGTCGCCCTGGGTCAGTTCGACGTCGTCGGTGAACGGGGCCAGCAGCGCGCGCGGGAAGAGCCGATCGACGCGAACCACGTTGATCTCGATGCACATCACGATCGACACCGACGTCACGTACAGAAACGCCAGCAGTCCCAGAACGACAGCGAACACACCGTTGGTGACGGTCGCGTTGCTGACGACGTACTTCACGTACACACTGCCGAAGGTCTGCAGCAGCTGCCAGATCAGACCGGCAACGACGGCCCCGGGAAGAACCTGTGGGATCGACACCGACCTCGCGGTGGCGAGCCTGAACGCCACGACGAACACACCGACGTAGAAGAACGTGCCGACCACGAACACCACGAGGCCCGATTCCGGACCGAAATATCCTGCGGCACTGAGCACATTGAGCGCGGTGATGGCCAGAACGGCCAGACCGACCGTGCTCAGCAGACCCAAGCCGCGCACCCGGGCGCGGATGGGATCGGGCCGTAGGTTCTTCGGCACCGTCCACGCAGTGTTCATCGCGTTCTGGAGCGCCACGGCCACCCCGAGCCCGCCGTACAGGGAGCCCAGGACACCCACCACCAGACCCACGGTGCCTCCGCCGATGCGGTCGGGCCTGCCCAGTTCGTCCCCGATCACCGGGATCTGACCGAGTGCCGAGTTCAGGATCTGTTGCTGCAGTTCCGGACTACCGGCCAATACGATTCCCAGCACCGTCGAGAACAGCAACAGTGCGGGAAACAGCGAGACGAAGGCGTAGTAGGTGATCAGGGCAGCGAGGTAGCCACCCTGATCGTCGACGAACTTGTACACCACCGCAATGGGGTATCCGAGAACCGGCCGCCTGCGCTGGAGTCGATCCAGTCGATCGGAAAAACTCATTCGAGGCTCTCCCCGAGGACCGGGGTGCGCCGGCGGCCGTGCGCCCTCACGCCACCTGGGCGCGTGCCGCAGCCAGGCGCGCCAAGGTCTTCTCGCGTCCGAGCAATTCCATGGACTCGTACAGCGGTGGGCTGATGTGCGACCCGGTCACTCCCACCCGGATCGGGGCGAAAGCCTTGCGCGGCTTGAGCTCCAGCTTCTCGATCAACACGTCCTTGAGAGTCGCCTCCAGGTCGGCCGTGGTCCAGGTCTGCAACGCCGTCAGTGCCTCGACAGTGGCGTCGAGAACGGGTGCGGCATCGGCACCGAGGTTCTTGGCCGCGGCTGCGGGGGCGATCTCGAAGTCCGCCTCGTCGACGAACAGGAACTTCAACAGTCCCCATGCGTCCGACAGGACGACGACGCGGGTCTGCACCAGATCGGCCGCGACAGCGAAGACCTTCTCGTCGACCGGCTCGGTGAGATGGCCCTGTGCGACGAGGTATTCGCGCAAACGCGCCGCGAAATCCTCCGCTGCCAGCATCCTGATGTGCTCGGCGTTGATCGCGTCGGCTTTCTTCTGATCGAAGCGCGCCGGATTGGAATTGACGGACGAGATCTCGAACGCCGCCACCATCTCGTCGAGCGTGAACACGTCGTGATCGTCCGAGATACCCCATCCGAGTAGCGCGAGGTAGTTCAGCAATCCCTCCGGCACGAAACCACGATCACGGTGGATGAAGAGGTTGGACTCGGGGTCACGCTTGGACAGCTTCTTGTTGCCTTGGCCCATGACGAACGGCAGGTGCCCGAACTCGGGGGTGCGTTCTGCGACACCGATCCGGATCAATGCCTCGTAGAGAGCGAGCTGACGAGGCGTCGACGACAGCAGATCCTCGCCGCGCAGGACGTGGGTGATCTTCATCAGTGCGTCGTCGACCGGATTGACCAATGTGTACAACGGAACTCCGTTACCGCGGGTCAAAGCGAAGTCCGGCACCGTCCCCGCCTTGAACGTGGTCTCCCCGCGCACGAGGTCGTTCCATGTCAGATCATGATCGGGCATCCGCAGTCGCACGACGGCGCCGCGCCCCTCGTCGAGAAATCCCTGTCGCTGCTCCGGCGTCAGATCGCGGTCGAAGTTGTCGTAGCCGAGTTTGGGGTCGCGTCCGGCTGCCTTGTGTCGGGCTTCCACTTCCTCCGGCGTGGAGAAGGACTCGTAGGCCTCCCCGGCGTCGAGCAACTGCTGCACGACGGCGAGGTGCTGGTCGCGACGCAACGACTGACGGTAGGGCTCGTACGGGCCACCCACTTCGGGACCCTCGTCCCATTCGAGGCCGAGCCAGCGCAACGCGTCGAGCAGGGCGGCGTAGGACTCCTCGGAGTCGCGTGCGGCGTCGGTGTCCTCGATGCGAAAGACGAAGGTGCCGCCGTGATGCCTGGCGAACGCCCAGTTGAACAGTGCGGTGCGGACCAGGCCGACGTGCGGGGTACCGGTGGGCGACGGGCAGAACCGAACGCGGACATCTGTTGGTGTGGTCATGTTCGCCCTACTTCTTCGCTGCGACGGGGTTGGTGAGGGTACCGATTCCCTCGACAGTGATCGACACGCTGTCTCCGTCGGTGATGGGTCCGACTCCCTCGGGGGTTCCGGTGAGGATGACATCTCCGGGGAGCAGCGTCATCACCGCGGACACCCACTCGATGATCTTCGGAATGTCATGCAGCAGAAGCGAAGTGCGGCTCCGTTGTTTGACCACGCCGTCGACCTCGGTCTTGATCTCGAGATCGGTCGGGTCGAGCGAGGTCTCGATCCACGGCCCGAGCGGACAGAAGGTGTCGTGTCCCTTGGCGCGCGTCCACTGCCCGTCGTGCTTCTGGTGATCGCGGGCCGAGACGTCGTTGGCGACGGTGTATCCCAGCACCACCTCGTACGCCTTGGCGGCGGGGACGTCCTTGCACGGACGGCCGATGACGATCGCCAGTTCTCCTTCGAAGTGCACTTCGTTCGAGGACGGCGGCAACACGATGGACGCACCGGGGCCGACGATGGAGGTGTTCGGCTTGATGAAGATCACGGGGTCCTTCGGTGCTTCACCGCCCATCTCGGCCACGTGCGCGGCGTAGTTCTTACCGATGGCGATGACCTTGCTGGCGAGGATGGGCGCGAGCAGTCGCACGTCGGCCAGTGGCCACGACCGACCCGTGAACGTGGGTGTGCCGAAAGGATGTTCGGCGATTTCCTTCGCAGTCTGCGAGTCACCCTCACCTTCGATACTCACGAATGCCACACCATCAGGACTTGCAATTCGACCGAGACGCATGTCGGAAGTCTATCGACAAGCGTGGTGTGCACTCCGCCACCGTCCGTTCAGCGCGGTTCGGGCCGGTGTAGGGTCGAACTTCGGTTCCATATTGCAAGAAACCACGTCCATATATTGAGATGGAGAATCGATGGACGCCACCGCGCAGCTGTCCGACATCGGCGAGTTCAGGCGATGGTTCATGCTTGCCCTCGGCATGCTCGCGCAGACCGCAGGCGCGGTGTTCATCAACGGCGCAGCGTTTCTCATTCCCGCCCTGCACGACGACCGCGGCCTGAGCCTGCCCGCCGCCGGACTCGTCGTCGCCATGCCCACCGTCGGCATCATGTTCACCCTGATCGCCTGGGGTGTGTTGGTCGATCGGATAGGCGAAAGACTGGTTCTCGCAGTCGGGCTCGGCCTGACGGCGCTCGCCGCTGTAGCCGCCGTGTTCACCACGTCCGTTGCTCTGCTGGCAATCCTGCTCCTGCTCGGCGGAATGGCAGCGGCGAGTGCGAACAGCGCCAGCGGACGTGTGGTGGTGGGCTGGTTTCCGCCGCAGCGTCGTGGATTGGCCATGGGAATCAGACAGATGTCGGTCCCTCTGGGCGTCGCCATCGCAGCCCTGACCATCCCACCCATCGCCCGGGACCACGGCGTCGGCGCGGCACTGCTCGTACCCGCGGCCGTGTGCGCAACAGCCGCAGTGATGTGTCTGGCGGTCGTCGACCCCCCGCGTCCCAATCGCATCGATGCCGCGGAGCAGGGTCTGCTCGACAACCCGTACCGGGGCAGCAGGCAGCTGTGGCGCATTCACGCCACCTCGATCCTGTTGGTGGTGCCGCAGTACGTGGTCTGGACGTATGCGCTCGTATGGCTGATGACCGACCGAGGATGGACGGCAGCGGCGGCGGGCGTCCTCGTCACGGTGACGCAGATTCTCGGCGCACTGGGCCGGATGAGCGTCGGCGCGTTGTCCGATCGGGTCGGCAGCCGCATGCGGCCCCTCCGGTGGGTCGCGGTGACTGCCGCCGTCAGCATGCTCGGACTCGGAGTGGCCGACTGGTTCGACTCCCCCGTCGCGATCGTCATGCTCGTCGTCGCGTCGGTCGCCACCGTTGCCCCGAACGGGCTTGCCTTCACCGCTGTTGCCGAGATATCAGGACCGTATTGGAGCGGACGCGCCCTCGGCGTGCAGAACACGAGTCAATACGTGTTCGCGTCGGCCGTGCCGCCGGTGTTCGGGGCCCTCGCGGCGGTCAGCTTTCCCGTCGCATTCCTGGTGTCGGCGGTCTTCCCCGCACTCTCCGTGCCGATCGTCCCCGACGATCCACGTCCCGAGAGTCCCGACGAGAAGGCCGACAGTCCCGAAAAGAATTCCGACCGCGCCGGCTGATCCAGCACGGTGGGGATGTCCGGAAACACGAAATGCCACGGTGGCCGGTCGGCCTACCGTGGCATTCGTGTCGGTTCGGCTAGAGGCGAGCGGCGATTCGTGCGCCGATCTCTTTCGTCGACGCAGTCGTGGTTCCACGCTGCGCGAGGTCCGCTGCGACAGCGGCTTCCACTCGCGCCGCTCCCGCCGCATCGCCGAGATGATCGAGTAGCAACGACACCGACAGGATGGCCGCCGTCGGATCGGCCTTCTGCTGCCCTGCGATGTCGGGAGCGCTGCCGTGCACGGGCTCGAACATGCTCGGATTGGTACCGGTGGCATCGATGTTTCCGCTTGCGGCCAAACCGATTCCACCGGTCACCGCTGCCGAGAGGTCGGTCACGATGTCGCCGAACAGATTGTCGGTGACGATGACATCGAACCGGCCCGGGTCGGTCACGAGGTGAATCATCGCGGCATCGATGTGCTGGTACGCGACCTCGACGTCCGGGAACTCCGTCGCGACCTCGTTCACCGTCCGAGCCCAGAGGCTGCCGGCGAACGTGAGCACGTTGGTCTTGTGCAGCAGCGTCAGGTGCTTGCGCCGTGTCAGAGCCCGCTCGAACCCGTTGCGCACCACCCGCTCGACGCCGTAGCGGGTGTTGACACTGACCTCGGTGGCCACCTCGTGCGGCGTGCCGACGCGAAGCGCTCCACCGTTTCCGGTGTACGGACCTTCGGTGCCCTCACGCACGACCACGACGTCGATCTGCTTGTCACCGGCCAACGGCCCGACCACTCCGGGGTACAGCTTGGCCGGACGCAGATTGATGTGGTGATCGAGCTCGAACCGAGCTCGCAACAGCAGTCCACGCTCGAGCACGCCGCTGGGCACCGACGGATCTCCGATGGCTCCCAACAGAATTGCGTCGTGCTCACGCAGTTCTGCCAACACCGAGTCCGGCAGCAGTTCTCCGGTGGCGTTGTAGCGACGAGCACCGAGGTCGTACTCGGTCTTCTCGGCTCCGGGTGCAACCACGTCGAGCACGGCGAGCGCCTCGGTGACGACCTCGGGTCCGATTCCGTCCCCGGCGATGACGGCCAGCTTCATCTCACTCCTCGTGATTGTTCGACTTCGTTCGATCGACTGCGAGCGATGCTCAGGACAGGTCGACCAGCTCGATGGTGGACGCGCCGACCGCCGATGCGATGCTCGCGCTCAGCTCCTCCGGAACGTCCTTGTCGACGCGCAGCAGAATCGTTGCACCGTCGCCCTCGGAGTCCTGGCTCAGGGCGGCGGCCTGGATGTCGATGCCGGCATCGCCGAGCAGGGTGCCGATCCGGCCGAGGCTGCCGGGCTGATCCGCGTAGTTGACGATGAGGTTCTTGCCCTCGGCACGGAGGTCGAAGTTGCGACCGTTGATGTTGACGATCTTCTCGACCTGCGTGGTGCCGGTCAGCGTGCCCGCGACGTTGAGCACCGAACCGTCGCCGTAGACGGCGCGGATGTCGACGACACTGCGGTGGTTCTCGCTCTCGGAGGCTGTGGTCACCTCGGCGGTGACGCCACGCTCCTCGGCGAGCGAGGGGGCGTTGACGAACGTGACAGAGTCCTCGATGACGGCGGAGAAGAGTCCGCGCAGCGCCGAGAGCTTGAGGATCTCGACGTCCTCGGTGGCGAGTTCGCCGCGGACGTCGACCGACAGCGAGGTGGGAAGTTCGGTGGACAGAGCGCCGAGCAGCACACCCTGCTTGCGCACGATCTCGAGCCACGGGGAGACCTCCTCGCCCACGGCACCACCCTTGACGTTGACGGCGTCGGGCACGAATTCGCCTGCGAGAGCGAGGAGTACGGACTTGGCGACGTCGGTGCCCGCGCGATCCTGGGCCTCGGTCGTCGACGCGCCGAGGTGCGGGGTGACGACGACCTGAGGCAGCTCGAACAGCGGGCTGTCGGTGCACGGCTCGGAGGCGTACACGTCGATTCCCGCGGCGAAGACGTGGCCGGAGGTGATGGCGTCGGCCAGGGCCTGCTCGTCGACCAGTCCACCGCGAGCGGCGTTGACGACGATGACACCGGGCTTGGTCTTGGCGAGGGCTTCCTTGCCGATGATTCCCTTGGTCTCCGGGGTCTTCGGCAGGTGAACCGAGAACATGTCGGCGCGCTCGAGCAGCTCGTCCAGGCTCACCAGCTCGATGCCGAGCTGGGCGGCACGCGCGGCCGAGACGTAGGGGTCGTAGGCGATGATGTGGGTCTCGAATGCAGCGAGACGCTGCGCGAACAGCTGACCGATGCGGCCGAGTCCGACGACGCCGACGGTCTTGCCGAAGATCTCGACACCGTTGAACTTGCTGCGCTTCCACTCGTGCTGACGCAGGGTGGCGTCGGCAGCGGGAATCTGGCGCGCGGCGGAGAGCAACAGCGTCACCGCATGCTCGGCAGCGGTGTGGATGTTGGACGTCGGGGCGTTGACGACGAGGACACCGCGCTCGGTGGCTGCAGGTACGTCGACGTTGTCCAGGCCGACACCGGCGCGGGCGACGATCTTGAGCTTGGTTCCGGCGGCCAGAACCTCGGCGTCGACCGTGGTCGCGGAACGCACCAGGATCGCGTCGGCCTCGGGAACCGCGGCGAGCAGCGCGGGGCGATCCGGGCCGTCGACCCAACGGACCTCGACGCCGTCGCCCAATGCCTCGACGGTGGACGGCGCAAGTTTGTCGGCGATCAGAACGACAGGACGGCCTGGCTGGCTCACGTGAAAAACTCCCTATGTCGGTTCGAGACTGTTGTCGATGAAAATTCGGAGCTGGTGCAGCAGAAACAGTTTAGAGGCCGGAGACGTCGAGCTGCGACGCCACCTGGTGCACGCACCGAAGGGCACCCCTACCGATGCAGGGGTGCCCTTCGATCAGCATGCGTGCGAACGTGATTCGATGAGAATCAAGCCGTTTCGGTGATCGGGCGATCGACCCAGCTCATCAGGTCGCGCAGCTTCTTGCCGGTGACCTCGATGGGGTGCTCGGCGTTGGCCTTGCGCAGGCCTTCGAGCTCGGTGTTGCCGTTCTCGACGTTGGCGACCAGGCGACGGGTGAACTCACCCGACTGGATGTCGGCCAGGATGGCCTTCATGCGCTCCTTGGTGCCTGCGTCGATCACGCGCGGGCCCGAGAGGTAGCCACCGAACTCCGCGGTGTCGGACACCGAGTAGTTCATCCGAGCGATGCCGCCCTCGTACATGAGGTCGACGATGAGCTTGAGCTCGTGCAGCACCTCGAAGTACGCCATCTCGGGCGCGTAGCCGGCCTCGACCATGACCTCGAAGCCCGTCTTGACGAGCTCCTCGGTGCCACCGCACAGCACGGCCTGCTCGCCGAAGAGGTCGGTCTCGGTCTCTTCCTTGAACGTGGTCTTGATGACGCCTGCGCGCGTTCCACCGATACCCTTGGCCCAGGACAGGGCCAGTGCCTGACCTTCGCCCTTGGGGTCCTGGTCGATGGCGATGAGCGCGGGAACACCCTTGCCGTCGACGAACTGGCGACGCACGAGGTGGCCGGGGCCCTTGGGTGCGACCATGCCGACGGTGACGAACTCCGGAGCCTTGATCAGGTCGAAGTGGATGTTGAGACCGTGGCCGAAGAACAGCGCGTCGCCGTCCTTCAGGTTGGGCTCGATCTCCTCGGAGAAGATCTTGGCCTGTGCGGTGTCCGGTGCGAGCACCATGATCACGTCGGCCCATTCGGACACCTCGGCGGGAGTGCCGACCTTCAGGCCCTGCTCCTCCGCCTTGGCGCGGGACTTCGAGCCCGCTGCCAGGCCGATGCGCACATCGACACCGGAGTCGCGCAGGCTCAGCGAGTGCGCGTGGCCCTGGCTTCCGTAACCGATCACAGCGACCTTGCGGCCCTGAATGATCGACAGATCAGCATCGTCGTCGTAGAACATCTCGACTGCCACTGTTTGTAACCTTTCCTCTTCGATTTCGCTGAAAATCACGTCCGCCGCTCAGCGCGACGCTGTGATCGATTTCGGTCCACGTCCGACGGCAACGACTCCCGACTGAACTATTTCTCGAATTCCATAGGGGTCCAACATCTTCAACAACGCATCGAGCTTCGAGCGGGTGCCCGTCGCCTCGACCGTCACGGCCTCGGGAGACACGTCGATCACCTTGGCGCGGAACAGGTTCACCGTTTCGATGACCTCACTGCGCACACTGGCGTCGGCGCGGACCTTGATCAGCACCAACTCGCGAGCCACCGAGGAGTCGTCGTCCTGCTCTACGATCTTGATGACGTTGATGAGCTTGTTGAGCTGCTTGGTCACCTGTTCGAGCGGGAATTCGTCGACGGTCACGACGATCGTCATCCGCGAGATCTCGGGAATCTCGGTGCCGCCGACGGCAAGCGAGGAGATGTTGAATCCACGGCGCGAGAACAGCGCGGCGACGCGGGCCAGCACACCTGGCTTGTCCTCGACGAGGACGCTGAGGGTATGGCTCGTGCTCACTTGTCGGTGCCTTTCACGTCGTCGATCTGCGGGTGCGGGGCCTGCTCGCGCTCCATGGCCTCGTCGAGGCCTGGCTCGCTGCCCACGGTCTCGTCCTCGTCGAACAGCGGACGGATTCCGCGGGCGGCCATGATCTCGTCGTTGCCCGTTCCGGCAGCGACCATCGGCCACACCTGCGCGTCGGCTCCGACGATGAAGTCGATGACGACCGGACGATCGTTGATCGCTCGTGCCTGCGCGATCACCGCATCGACGTCCTCTTCCCGCTCGCACCGCAGCCCGACGCAACCGAGCGCCTCGGCGAGCTTCACGAAATCGGGGATGCGGACGGCACCGTGGGTACCGAGGTTGGTGTTGGAGTAGCGCTCCTCGTAGAACAGCGTCTGCCACTGGCGGACCATGCCGAGGTTGCCGTTGTTGATGAGGGCGACCTTGATCGGGATGCCCTCGACCGCACAGGTCGCGAGTTCCTGGTTGGTCATCTGGAAGCATCCGTCACCGTCGATGGCCCACACCTCGGCGTCGGGGAGGCCCCTCTTGGCACCCATTGCGGCCGGGACCGCGTACCCCATCGTGCCGAGGCCACCCGAGTTGAGCCACGTGCGCGGCTTCTCGTAGTTGATGAACTGCGCGGCCCACATCTGGTGCTGACCGACGCCGGCGCAGTAGATAGCGTCGGGTCCGGCGAACTTGCCGACCGAGCTGATGACGAACTCCGGTGACATCGATCCGTCGGCCGGGCGGTCGTAGCTCAGCGGGTAGGTCTTGCGGATGCCGTTCAGGTAGACCCACCACTGCTCGAGGTCGAGCGTGGTTCCGGTCGCGCGGTCCGCCCGCAGCGCCTCGATGAGTTCGGTGATGACCTCACGGCAGTCGCCGACGATCGGCACGTCCGCGTAGCGGTTCTTGCCGATCTCGGCCGGGTCGATGTCGGCGTGAATGACCTTGGCATCGGGGGCGAAGGACGAGAGCTGACCGGTGACGCGGTCGTCGAACCGGGCACCGAGCGTGATCAGCAGATCGCTCCGCTGCAACGCGGCCACCGCGGCGACGGTGCCGTGCATACCCGGCATTCCGAGGTTCTGATTGTGCGAGTCGGGGAACGCGCCGCGAGCCATCAGAGTGGTCACGACCGGGATTCCGGTCAGTTCGGCGAGCTCGAGCAGTTCCGCCGAGGCGTCGGCCTTGATGACGCCGCCGCCCACGTACAGCACCGGCTGCTTGGCGTCGGCGATGTAGCGGGCAGCTTCGCGGACCTGCTTGCCGTGCGGCTTGGTGACCGGACGGTATCCGGGCAGACGCATCTCCGGCGGCCACGAGAACGTGGTCTGCGCCTGCAGCACGTCCTTGGGGATGTCGACGAGCACGGCACCGGGACGGCCGGAGGAGGCGATGTAGAACGCCTCGGCCATGATGCGCGGGATGTCGGCACCGTCGGTGATGAGGAAGTTGTGCTTGGTGACCGGCATCGTGATACCCGAGATGTCGGCTTCCTGGAAGCCGTCCGTCCCGATCAGACTGCGGGCGACCTGACCGGTGATCGCGACGACCGGAACCGAATCCATCTGAGCGTCGGCCAATGGGGTCACGAGGTTGGTCGCGCCGGGACCGGACGTCGCCATGCAGACGCCGACCTTGCCGGTCGCCTGGGCGTAGCCCGTCGCGGCGTGGCCCGCACCCTGCTCGTGGCGCACCAGAATGTGGCGCACCTTCACGGAGTCGAAGAGCGGGTCGTAGACCGGGAGAACCGCGCCACCGGGAATGCCGAATACGGTGTCGACGTCGAGTTCTTCGAGGGCTCGGACGACCGACTGTGCGCCGGTGACCTTCTCCGGTGCGACGTGGCGTCGCGAACCGTTGGTCGCCGCTTCTGCGGACGGGCTGGTCGACGGGCTGGAGGCTGTCCCCGACTTACGGGTCGTGGGCCCTGGGCGTGCGGTTGGTGCGCTCACTGATTGCTTCCTCAGGAATGTGAAATTGCTGGGCGATCTCTGGGCAAGAAAAAACCCCCGTCAGCGTGAGCTGTACGAGGGTGGCGCGTCGATGCGAGTTTGAACAACCGGCTCAGGCGTTGACGCGCCGGCCGATTACGAGTATCCAATTCCGCTTCACGCGCTCGACGGTAGGCGCGCGCACAGGGAAGAGTCAAACTCGTCACGACGCAATCCCATTATGTGAGATCGCGTAGATGCAATGCGAAGATGAATGGGTGTCGTCTTCGCAGCAGTCCGAACCACCTCGGCCATCATCCCACACCGCACCCGAGTCACCGAACGGTGCCGAGGGAGCGCAACCATCGAGAACCCAGGTCATTCGAGTCCCGCGCCTCGCGCTCCTCGGCGTCGGCCTGCTGCTGTTCGGCACCGGACTGACTGCCGCCAGCTGGCCCGCGGCCATGGGATGGCTGCTGATCCTGCCGATCGTCGCGGGCATCTGGGTGTTTCGAGTGCGCACGGTCATCTCTCCCGAGGCGATCACGGCTCGACGGTTCGTGGGTTCGGATGTGATCGCGTGGGAATCGGTGGCGGGTCTGCACTTCCCGGATCGCCGCTGGGCGCGGGTGGTCCTGACCGACAAGAGCGAGAAGTCGTTGCCGCTGGTGCGATTCGATCTGCTCCCCCAACTCGCCGCGGCCAGTGGCGGCCGGATCACCGACCCCTATGCCGCTGCAGCAGCCGCGGCCGAAGCCGAAGCCGAAGCCGAGGCCGAAGCTCGAGACCTCGAGGACGGCGAGGACGGCGAGGACGGCGAGGACCGCGAGAACGGCGACGAACAGGCAGCGAAGGAGCAGTAGTCGGCGGCGAGTAACCTCGTCGCTGCGAGAAACCGCCGCAACGAACGAGGACAACGCACTATGCCGCCGCTACGCTCACGGGTCACCACTGTCGGACGCAATGCCGCGGGCGCGCGCTCGCTGTGGCGCGCCACCGGAATGACCGATTCGGATTTCGGAAAGCCCATCGTCGCCATCGCGAACTCGTACACCCAGTTCGTCCCCGGCCACGTGCACCTGAAGAACGTCGGCGAGATCGTCGCCGACGCCGTCCGAGCGGCAGGCGGAGTCCCCCGGGAGTTCCACACCATCGCCGTCGACGACGGGATCGCCATGGGCCACGGCGGCATGCTGTACTCGCTGCCCAGCCGCGAGATCATCGCCGACTCCGTCGAGTACATGGCCAATGCGCACACCGCCGACGCGCTCGTCTGCATATCCAACTGCGACAAGATCACTCCCGGCATGCTCAATGCGGCGATGCGCCTGAACATCCCCGCCGTGTTCGTCTCCGGTGGACCGATGGAGGCGGGCAAGGCCGTGGTCGTCGACGGCGTCGCGCAGGCACCGACCGACCTGATCACCGCGATCTCCGCCAGTGCCAACGACGCCGTGTCCGAGGCGGGCCTCGACGAGGTCGAGCGCAGCGCGTGCCCCACGTGCGGCTCGTGCTCGGGCATGTTCACGGCGAACTCGATGAACTGCCTCACCGAGGCGCTCGGCCTGGCACTGCCCGGCAACGGCTCCACCCTGGCCACTCATCAGGCCCGTCGAGCACTGTTCACGCGTGCCGGCACCACCATCGTCGAGGCCGCACTGAAGTACTACCGCGACGAGGACGAATCCGTACTCCCCCGCAACATCGCCACTCCGGCCGCGTTCCGTAATGCCATGGCTCTCGACGTGGCGATGGGAGGGTCAACCAATACGGTGCTGCACACCCTCGCCGCCGCACAGGAGGGCGAGGTCGACTTCGATCTGGACACCATCGACGCCATCAGCCGTAAGGTCCCGTGCCTGTCGAAGGTCTCCCCAAACTCCGATTACCACATGGAAGACGTGCACCGCGCCGGCGGAATCCCGGCTCTCCTCGGCGAACTGCGGCGCGCGAACCTCCTCGAAACCGACGTCTCGACCGTGCACACGAAGAGCTTCGAGGAGTGGCTCGACACGTGGGACATCCGATCCGGCAAGGCGTCCGCCGAGGCCGTCGAGTTGTTCCACGCCGCCCCGGGCGGAGTCCGCACCGTCGAACCGTTCTCCACGGGAAACCGCTGGTCCTCGCTCGACACCGACGCCGCAGGCGGCTGCATCCGCGATCTCGAACATGCCTACACGGTCGAGGGTGGCCTGGTGGTACTGCGCGGCAACATCGCCGTCGACGGTGCGATCCTCAAGACCGCAGGCATCGACGAGGACCTGTTCTCCTTCCAGGGTCCGGCACTGGTCGTCGAGTCGCAGGAAGAAGCCGTCTCGGCCATCCTGCAGAAGAAGATTCAGCCCGGTGACGTGCTGGTCGTTCGCTACGAGGGACCCAAGGGCGGTCCGGGCATGCAGGAGATGCTGCACCCGACGGCTTTCCTCAAGGGTGCCGGTCTGGGCAAGGTCTGCGCACTGATCACCGATGGCCGCTTCTCCGGCGGAACGTCGGGACTGTCCATCGGACACATTTCCCCCGAGGCCGCTGCCGGCGGTGTGATCGGGCTCGTGGAGAACGGCGACCAGGTCCGGATCGACGTCGCGACCCGCACCCTCGAGATCCTCGTCGACGAGGAGACCCTCGAGACGCGGCGAGCGAAGATGAACGCGTCCGAGCGACCGTGGCAGCCGGTCGACCGTCAGCGCACGGTCACCACCGCTCTGCGCGCCTACGCGGCGTTGGCGACATCCGCGGACAAGGGTGCTGTTCGCTACGTCCCCTGAGGGTGAAACGCACGTGAGCGGAACGTCGTAGCAGGCTACGAGGTTCCGCTCACGTGGTCTGGACGGTGTCCGGAGTCAGCGGACGACGGGGTTGGCCCCGTTGAGGAAGATCCAGATGCACACGCCCGCGGCGATACCGACGACGAGTGCGAGGAACGAACCGATCCGCGGCCGGGTGGCCCATCCGCGTCGGCCGTCGAATGCGATCTTGCCCGGGCCCGTGAGAATGATCGCGGCAGCGGCGAAGCCGAGAACCGTCTCGTACTCCACGCCGCCGGTGCCCGAGAACTGCAGTCCGGGCTCGACGGCTTGCTTGAAGCACCAGGCGTTGATGATCGTGGCCAGCACAGCGGCACCTGCCAGTGGTGTTGCCAGACCCAGGATCAGCAGCGCGCCGCCGAGGGTTTCGCCTGCCGCGGCCGCGATCGCGAGGATCTCCGAGTAGCGGAATCCGGAAGTCTCCAGCAGGTTCTGAAATCCGTCGAGGCCGGGGCCGTTCCACAGTCCCACGAGCTTCTGCAGTCCGTGACCGAGAAACACCGCGCCGATGGTGACGCGAAGGATGAACAGGCCCAGGTCGGTGCTGCCGCGGCGCGCGGGAACCTCGACGGTCTCCGTACGAATCTCCGGCTCGGACGCGACTGCTGCTACCGGAGCCGCGGCTGCGGTGGTGCCCAGATACTCGGTGGAGCGATCGGAATAGGCACTCGACGACGTGTTGTCGGAGGCCGATGGGCGGTCGGTCGACGATTCGGCGAAGGCGGACGGGCGATATGCCTGCATCTTCTCCGTCGGCTGTGCATCGGCCGAGCGTGAATCGGACGAGGACGAGTGCGGAAAGTCGAGTTCGTCGTCGGTTCGTGGCAGTCGGTCCGAACGCTGAGCGCCGAACGCCGTGGTCGGCGCACCCGAGGTGTCGGTGCGGTCGGACGCCGGCGTCTCGGAGGTGGAACGCGAGGGTGGAATCTTCTCCGTGGGGTTGTCGTACGGGCTCTCGGCCGGTTCGTACGACGTATCCGGCCGGTTGGGGTCGCGCGGTGTATCGGTCACCTCTCCACACTAGAGCCGATGAGTGCTCGTCACCGACGTTGACGCTCACGGCCGCGTGGCGAGTCTTCCCCGGCGTTCCGTACCGTTCGAAGTATGAAGCCGGTCGGAGCGTCGCCACGAACTGCAACCGCTGCCGTCGTCGCCCTATCGATGACCGCTGCCCTGCTCGCCGGGTGCGCCCGATTCGACGACTCGAATGCGTCGCCGTTCACTCCTGCGCCGGAGGTGGGCGCGGCCGAACTGGAACCGACGACCCCCAGCGAGACGACGCCGCCGTCCGATCCCGATGCACCGCCACCGCCCTCCGGTCCGTGCGTCGACCCCGATCCGGCGGTCATCGCGACATGCCTGGACACCACGGGCGGGCTGGTAGCGCTCCCCGACGGACAGTCGGCGCTGGTTGCCGAGCGTCGCACCGGTCGCATCATGGAGGTCACCGCCGGCCGGACGCCGGTCGAGGTGGCGCGAATCGATGTCGACGGCACCGGAGACGGCGGCCTTCTCGACATCGCGTTGTCCCCGACGTACATCGAGGACGGGTTGCTCTACGCCCTCATCACCACATCCGCGGACACCAGGGTGGTCCGCCTGGCCCAGGGCGATGTACCCAAGGACATCCTGACCGGTATCCCCCGCGGCGCGACGGGCAATCGCGGGGCGATCGACTTCTACACGCCGAACGAACTGCTCGTCCTCACCGGCGACAACGGCGATCCGGCTGCGGCTGCCAGCCCGAACTCGCTGTCCGGCAAGTTGTTACGGGTGACCTCGCTGTCCCCGACAACGAACCCGCCGCGACCGCAGATCGCGCTCAGCGGTATCGGTACGGCGGGCGACGTCTGCACCGACGGCACCGGAAACATCTACGTCACCGACCGCACCGCGCTCGAGGATCGCCTGCAGCGCATCGACTCACTGGGCGCAGTGTTCAACCCTGTGTGGACGTGGCCGGACCGTCCGGGTGTTGCCGGATGCGCAGCGGGAGAAGGTGGCGTGGCGGTTGCACTCACAACGGCCAAAGCTGTTGCAGCACTGACCACGGACGCGAACACCGGAGCTGTCTCGGCCGAACCGACACTGCTGATCCAGGACGAGTACGGCCAGTTGAACGGCGCGACGAGCTCGGCCGATGGACAGATTCTGGTGGGCACCGTCAACAAGAACGGTGCGGAGCCCGGACCCACCGACGACCGCGTCGTCAAAGTGCCGTTCCCCGGCGGCGGCGGAGGCGGTTTCGACTGAACGAGAAACGACCGAGGCCGAGCGCTCGATTGCGCTCGGCCTCGGTCGTTCTCCGTCGTGATCAGGGCTGGCCGCAGGCCTCTAGCACGAGTTCCTTGACGCGAGCGGCATCGGCTTGGCCGCGTGTCGCCTTCATCACCGCACCGACGATGGCCCCGGCGGCCTGAACCTTTCCGCTGCGGATCTTCTCCACCACACCGGGATTCGCTGCGAGCGCCTCGTCCACGGCGGCCTGCAACTTGGTGTCGTCCTTCTCCAGTACGAGATTGCGCGCAGCCATGACCTCTGCAGGCTCACCCTCGCCCGCCAGCACCCCGTCCACGACCTGACGGGCACCGTTGTTGTTGAGCTTGCCGTCTGCGACCAACGCCGCCACCTCGGCGACCTGAGCCGGGGAGATGGACAGATCGGTCAGTTCGACTCCGGCGATGTTGGCCTGCTGCGCCAGGTACGACACCCACCACGACCGCGCCGCCTGCGCCGACGCACCCGCCTCGACCGTCGCCGCGACCAGCTCGAGCGCACCGGAATTCACCAGATCGCGCATCTCCTCGTCGGAGACACCCCACTCCTTCTGAATCCGACCGCGGCGCAACCACGGCAGCTCGGGCAACGTCGTCCGAAGCTCCTCGATCCACGCCGCGTCGGGAGCGACGGGCGCAAGATCGGGCTCGGGGAAGTAGCGGTAGTCCTCGGCGGTCTCCTTCTTGCGGCCGGCGGTGGTGGTTCCGTCCGACTCCTGGAAGTGCCGAGTCTCCTGCGTCACCTCTCCGCCCGATTCGAGAACCGCTGCCTGACGCCGCATCTCGTACCGAACGGCAACCTCGACGCTCTTGAGCGAGTTGACGTTCTTCGTCTCGGTGCGCGTGCCGAATTCGGTTGCCGTCTTCTCCATCAGAGACACGTTGGCATCGCAGCGCAACGAGCCCTGATCCATCCGCACATCGGACACGTTCAGCGACTTCAACAGGTCGCGCAACGCGGTGACGTACGCCCGTGCGACCTCGGGCGCACGGGCACCGGTTCCGGTGATGGTCTTGGTCACGATCTCCACCAACGGAACCCCGGCACGGTTGTAATCGAGCAGCGAATGCGACGCCCCCTCGATACGGCCGGTCGCACCGCCCACGTGCGTCGACTTACCGGTGTCCTCCTCCATGTGCGCGCGCTCGATCTCGACTCGAAACGTACTGCCGTCGTCGAGCAGCACATCGAGGTAGCCCTCGGTGGCGATGGGCTCGTCGTACTGCGAGATCTGATAGTTCTTCGGCTGATCCGGGTAGAAGTAGTTCTTGCGAGCGAACCGTCCCCACGGGGTGATCGAGCAATTGAGCGCCAGCCCGATCCGAATCGCCGACTCCACCGCAGCCGAGTTCACCACCGGAAGCGCGCCGGGAAGGCTCAGGCACACCGGGCACACCTGGGTGTTCGGCTCGGCACCGAATTCGGTGGGGCAGCCGCAGAACATCTTGGTCGCCGTGCCCAACTCCACGTGGACCTCCATGCCCAACACGGGGTCGAACTTGGCGAGCACATCGTCGTAATCGATCAGATCGACGGTTGCAGCAGTCATGGTCAGTAGTTTATGCATTGCACACGACGCGCGAGTAACCACGTGCACTCGTTACCGTGCACGGGTGACTCCCCCAGAGAAGCAAACACTGTCCATGACCGTGCTGATGACACCCGACATGGCCAACTTCTCGGGCAACGTCCACGGCGGCACGATTCTCAAGTTCCTGGACCAGGTGGCGTACGCCTGCGCCAGCCGCTACGCGGGGGCCTATGTCGTGACTCTGTCGGTCGATCGCGTCGTGTTTCGCGAACCCATCCACGTCGGAGAACTGGTCACGTTCTCTGCGTCGGTCAACTACACCGGCCGCACCTCCATGGAGGTCGGTATCCGCGTGGAAACCGAGAACATTCAGCGCGGTGAATTGCGCCACACCAACAGCTGCTACTTCACCATGGTCGCGATCGGCGACGACGGCAAGCCGAAGACACTGCCCCAGTTGACGCCGACCACCGAGGTCGGTGCTCAGCGCTTCGAGGCAGCGCGGCGACGGCGCGAACTACGCCGCGAGACCGAGGAACGCGAAGCCGAAATCCAGCAGGCGTCCGGTCGCATCTGACGGCTCACGCCGCCACACCGAATTCAGCCGAAGAACGCGGCGGCGTCGTCGTATCGGGTCTGCGGTACCCGCTTGAGTTGCTTGGTGGCCTCGGCCAGAGACACCAGGCCGATCTCGGTGCCGCGCAACGAGACCATCTTGCCGAAGTCTCCCGAATGCGCCGCATCGGTCGCGTTGACGCCGAATCGTGTTGCGAGAACACGGTCGTACGGCGTCGGCGTTCCACCGCGCTGGACATGGCCCAGCACCGTGGTGCGTACTTCCTTGTTGATACGGCGCTCGATCTCGACGCCGAGCTGGTGGGCAACTCCGGTGAATCGAACGTGGCCGAACTCGTCGATTCCGCCGTCGAGAAGCTGCATCGAGCCCTCGATCGGCTTGGCACCCTCGGCGACGACACAGATGAAGTGCGAGTCTCCGCGCTGAAAACGCTTGCGCACCAACGTGCACACCTCTTCGACGTCGAACGGCTGCTCGGGAATGAGCGTCATGTGCGAACCGGACGCCAGGCCGGCGTGCAGAGCGATCCACCCCGCGTGCCGACCCATCACCTCGACGAGCATCACGCGCTGATGGGATTCTGCGGTGCTGTGCAGTCGGTCGATCGCATCGGTGGCGATGGTCAGAGCCGTGTCGAAGCCGAATGTGACGTCGGTGCAATCGATGTCGTTGTCGATCGTCTTGGGCACACCGACCACCGGCACACCCTCTTCCGACAACCACGCGGCAGCGGTGAGGGTTCCTTCGCCGCCGATCGGGATCAACACGTCGATGCCGTTGTCCTCGAGAGTCTGCTTGACCCGATCGAGTCCGGCGCGCAACACATCCGGATTGGTGCGTGCGGTGCCGAGCATCGTGCCGCCCTTGGTGAGCAACCGGTCGTTGCGGTCGTCGTTACGCAGTTGCACTCGACGGTCTTCGAGAAGACCTCGCCATCCGTCCTGGAAACCGACGACGGTGGAGCCGTACCGGGCGTCCGCGGTGCGTACGACTGCGCGGATCACCGCATTGAGCCCTGGGCAATCGCCGCCTCCGGTCAGAACTCCGATGCGCATCGATTTTCGCCTCTCTGCTCGCAGGTCCGTGAAGCGGACCCGGTGACGGACGTCAGCCTAATCGGGCGTGGGATGCTGCGCGCGTCGGTACCGTTCGGTGCTCACTTCGTCGAGGCGAGGCCGTGCGTCAGTCGAGCAGACCCACACGCTCGCCGAGCCAGTCCATCTCCTGTTCCAGCGCCGGAGCCCAGACCTGCATCGAGTGTCCACCGGGCAGCTCGCTGTAGTGCGCGTCCACACCGGATGCCACTGCAGCCTCGAACGCACGCTCGGTCTGCGGCCGGAACTCTTCGTCGTCGGCACCCACGACGAAGGCACCGGCCGAATCGGGAAAGCTGTTGCGCGAGAGTATGTTCAGCGGCGTCGTGCGCTCGAAACGCGCCTCGTTCGCCGGGGTGTCCGTGCCGTATGCCGCTGTAACGGACTCGCTTCTCGTGCCCCGACGTTGCTCGTCCTCACCCGAGATGTCGAGAAAGGTGGGGTACACCGACGGTGCTGTCACCGCCAGCTGCAGCGCGCACGTTCCCCCGTAGGAATAGCCGCCGACCGCCCAGGCCCTCGGATCCGAGGACACCCGAAAATTCGACCGAACCCAGTGCGGCACATCGACCGACAAGTATGTCGCGGCATTTCCGAGATCCGAATCCATACACATCGGATTCGCCTCGGTGTCACCCAGACCGTCGGCCACCACGACGATCGGGGCCGCACCGCCGTGCCGCGCCGCGAAGGCGTCCATCGTCTGGGCCAGACGACCACCCTCGATCCAGTCGACGACGTGGCCGGGTTGGCCGGTGAGCAGCACCAGCACCGGTAGATCGCTCGCTCCGGCGTCGTACGACGCCGGAACGTAGACGGTGGCGGGCCGCGCGGCGAAGTGCGACACAGTGCCGGGCACGTCCACATCGACCAACCGGCCGGGGCCCTCGGTCACGGCCGGACGGTGGCCCAGCGCCACGGCCACCGTCGGGTATCGAGTGACGGTCAGATTGGTGAGCACCGTCGCCGCCAACAGAAGCGACGCCACGAGACCGAGAGCGCTCAGCGGGCCGAACACCGATCCCAGTGCTCGGCCTCGCCGGACCCGCAGGACGACAGCGACGGCCAGGACCGACGTCACGACAACGGCCGCCGTCGACGCGAGCACGGGCACTGCACCGGAGAGCAAGGGCAGATGAGCCAGATCGGCAGCCCACCGATGCAGCACCTCTGACTACCTCAGATCGCCGCGAGCGGCCTCGTATGCGGCACCGACGCGGTAGAGCCGCTCGTCCGCGAACGCCGGAGCCATGATCTGCAGACCCACGGGTAGTCCGTCCTCGCAGGCAAGACCCGACGGAACCGACATCGCGCAATGACCGGCAAGGTTGGTCGGCAGCGTGCAGAGGTCGTTGAGGTACATCGCCATCGGGTCGCCGACCTTGTCCCCCAACGGGAATGCCGTCGTCGGGGTCGTCGGCGACACCAGCACGTCGACCTTCTCGTATGCGGCATCGAAGTCACGTGCGATGAGCGTGCGCACCTTCAGAGCAGAGCCGTAGTAGGCGTCGTAATATCCCGCGGAGAGGGCGTACGTCCCGATCATGATGCGACGCTTGACTTCCGGCCCGAACCCCTGCGCGCGCGTGGTGGCCATGACCTGCTCGGCGCTGTGCTTGCCGTCGTCCCCCGCACGCAATCCGTACCGCATGCCATCGAACCGAGCCAGGTTGGACGACACCTCCGACGGAAGGATCAGGTAGTAAGCGGCCAGTGCATGCACGAAGTTGGGGCACGACACCTCGACCACCTCGGCACCGAGTTCGGTGAGTGCGGCGACCGCAGCATCGAACGACGAGATCACACCGGGCTGGTACTTGTCCGAGTGCAATTCCTTCACCACACCGACGCGTACGCCCGTCAGGTCACCCCGAGCACCCTCTCGTGCCGCTGCGACGACCGGTCGAACAGCCATGTCGACCGATGTGGAGTCCCGCGCGTCGTATCCGGCGATGACCTCGTGCAGCAACGCGGTGTCGAGCACGGTCCGACCACACGGGCCACCCTGATCGAGTGACGAGGCACAGGCGATCAGTCCGTAGCGAGAGACGCTGCCGTAGGTCGGCTTGGTTCCCACGGTGCCGGTCAGAGCCGCCGGCTGACGGATCGATCCACCGGTGTCGGTGCCGATGGCCAGCGGGGCCTGGTACGACGCGAGCGCCGCAGCACTGCCGCCGCCGGAGCCGCCGGGGATCCGAGTGGTGTCCCAGGGGTTCTTGGTCGGTCCGTACGCCGAGTTCTCGGTGGACGAGCCCATCGCGAACTCGTCCATGTTCGTCTTGCCCAGCACTGGAATGCCCGCGGCCCGCAGCTTCGTGGTCAGCGTCGCGTCGTAGGGCGACATCCACCCGTCGAGAATCTTCGATCCGGCCGTCGTCGGCATGTCGGTCGTGGTGAACACGTCCTTGAGAGCAAGCGGCACGCCGGCCAGAGCCGAGGCAGGTGCGTGTCCCGCCGACAGTCCCGCATCGACGTCGGTCGCTGCTGCGAGTGCCTCGGCTCCTGCGACGTGCAGAAATGCGTGCAGGTCACCATCGACCTCGGAGATCCGGTCGAGATGCGCCTGGGTCACCTCGACGGCGCTGATCTCACGCGCGTGGATGCGGGTGGCGAGCTCGGACGCGTCGAGCTTCGTCAGGTCGGTCATTCGCTCTCTCCCAGAATCTGCGGCACCGCGAAACGGCCCTCCTCGGCGTTCGGTGCACCGGACAGCGATTGCTCCGGCGTCAGGCCTGGAACGATCACGTCGGGACGCGTCACGTTCACGATGTCACTGGGGTTGGCCGTCGGCGGAACGTCGTCCGTCGCCACTTCGGCCACTGCCTTGACGTGATGAAGAATCGAGTCCAACTGGCCGGCGAACTCGTCGAGTTCGGCGTCGCTGAGAGCCAAGCGCGACAGCCGGGCGAGGTGAGCGACCTCGTCGCGGGAGATGTCTGGCACCGCGTAGACCCCTTTCAGACGGTAGGAGCGGAGCCTGCAGAAGCGGCCCCGTATTCGTGCAGAGCGAACCTCACGGGTTCGCGAACGCGGTCCAGCCTAGTGCGTAGTGTTACGCGGGCTTCGCGCACTCCTCGTGGGCACAGCGGGTGTCGGAATTGTCACGGCCCGCGTTGCGCGACGTACCGGACAGGTCGAAGATGCAAGGATTGCTCGCGCCGGGGTGCACAGTGTTCCCTTCTGCCAGCCAGCAACGACCGCTGACGCTGGGGTGGCCGCAGTACGCCAGAAGTCGAAAGGGAGCGTGACATGTCCTACCTGCTCCGCGTCCAACTGCCGGATCGTCCGGGCAGCCTCGGATCGTTGGCCGTCGCGCTCGGTTCGGTCGGGGCGGACATCCTCTCCCTCGACGTCATCGAACGCGGCGACGGTTATGCGGTCGACGATCTGGTGGTCGACGTTGCTCCGGGTTCGCTTCCGGACACGCTGATCACGGCTGCCGAGAACCTCACCGATGTCCGGGTCGATTCCATCCGCCCATACACCGGCGTCCTCGACACGCATCGTGAACTGGAATTGATCGATCGCGTCGCCGCGGCGTCCGACGATCGACTTCAGGTGCTCGTCGACGGAGCTCCCCGCGTCCTCCGAGTGGGGTGGAGCACCGTCGTCGCCACCAACGCGCACGGCCCGTTCCGTCTGGTGGGCAGCTCGGGGGCTCCCGAGACTCACGCCGCCGAGCTGCCGTGGTTCCCGCTGAGCGCCCCCGCTGCTCTGGATTCCGACGCCGAGTGGGTGCCCCAGGTATGGCGCGACATGGACACCAAGATCGCCGCTGCTCCCCTCGGCACCACCGGCACCGTGCTGATGCTGGGCAGGCCTGGCGGCCCGGAGTTCAGACCCTCCGAGGTTGCCCGACTCGGTTATCTCGCCGGCATCGTCGCGACGGTACTGAACTGACGCACCGAGGCACTGACGCGTCCGGGCTCGATCAGTCCGCCGATCCAGGTTCTGCTTCGGTCGGAGCCACGGCCTCGGGTCCCTCGGTCAACAGCAGGGTGAAACCCGCTTCGTCGAGTACCGGCACGCCGAGCTCGATTGCCTTGTCGTGCTTGGACCCCGGAGCTTCGCCGACGACCACGAACGCCGTCTTCTTGGACACCGAACCTGCAGCCTTGCCACCTCGCAGCAGAATCGCTTCCTTGGCCTCGTCACGTGAGTAGGACGTCAGCGACCCGGTGACCACGATCGAGAGCCCCTCCAGGTTCCGCTCGATCGACGCATCACGCTCGTCTTCCATCCGCACGCCTGCTGCTTGCCACTTGTCGACGATGGCGCGGTGCCAGTCGACCTCGAACCACTCGGAGACTGCGGCCGCGATAGTGCCACCCACCCCGTCGACCGCCGAGAGTTCCTCGACCGACGCCGCCTGTATCCGCTCGAGGCTGCCGAACTCCCCTGCCAGTGCTCGGGCTGCCGACGGCCCCACGTGCCGAATGGACAGACTGACCAGCACCCGCCACAGCGGCTGATTCCGTGCGGTGGCCAAGTTGTCGAGCAACTTTCGACCGGTGGCGGACAACGACCCGGATTTGGTGCGAAAGATCGCCGTCTTCATCAGGTCGTCCTCGGTGAGCGAGAACAGATCGCCCTCGTCCTCGATGGCGCCGGTGGCCAACAGGTCGGATGCGGCCTCGTACCCGAGGCCCTCGATGTCGAATCGCTGCCGCTCGGCGACGAAGAACACCCGCTCACGGCGCTGCGCCGGGCAGAACTGCGAGTTGGGGCACCGCAGGTCGGCGTCACCCTCCTTGGCCGGGGCCAGAGGCGTCGAGCACTCCGGGCACTCGGTGGGCATGACGAACTCGGTCTCGTCACCGGTCCTGGCGTCGACGACCGGGCCGAGAACCTCCGGAATGACCTCTCCCGCTTTGCGAATGGTCACGGTGTCACCGATCAGAACGCCCTTGCGCTTGACCTCCGAACCGTTGTGCAGCGTCGCCAGCGACACTGTGGACCCGGCCACGAGCACCGGCGTCATGTACGCGAACGGCGTCACTCTGCCCGTCCGGCCCACGCTGACGCGGATGTCGAGCAGCGTCGTGGTGACTTCCTCCGGTGGGTACTTGTACGCGATCGCCCACCGCGGCGCGCGAGACGTCGTCCCCAGTCGACGATGCAGCGACATGTCGTCGATCTTGACGACCAGGCCGTCGATCTCGTGTTCGACGTCGTGACGGTGCTGGTCCCAGTAGACGACCTTCTCGACGACGGCGTCGACGCCCCGTACTCGGGTCGTGTGGGTGGAGATGGGCAGCCCCCAGGCGCGAAGCGCCTCGTACGCGTGCCACTGCGACTCCGGGGTGAAACCCACCATGCGACCGAAGCCGTGGCAGATCATTCCCAGACGTCGCTTGGAGGTGACCGCCGGATTCTTCTGTCGCAGCGACCCCGCCGCCGAGTTTCGTGGATTCGCGAACGGGGGCTTGCCCTCTGCCACGAGCGAGGCGTTGAGCGCCTGGAAATCCTCGAGCCGGAAGAAAACCTCGCCGCGCACTTCCAACAACTCCGGCACGGGGTACTGCTCGCTACCCGTCAGAGTGTCCGGGATGTCGTCGATCGTGCGTGCGTTGAGCGTCACGTCCTCACCGGTCCGCCCGTCACCTCGGGTGGCACCGCGCACGAGCGCCCCGTTCTCGTACACCAGATTCAGTGCAACGCCGTCGATCTTGACCTCGCACAGATACTCCAGATCAGGCCCTGCCTCGGTCTCGACTCTTTTGGCCCAGGCACGTAGCTCGTCGTGATCGAACACGTTGTCCAAGCTCAACATTCGCTCGAGATGGTCCACGGCGGTGAATTCCGTCGCGAAGCCACCCCCGACGAGTTGCGTCGGTGAATCCGCGGTGCGCAGATCCGGGTGTGCTTCTTCCAGCTCGTTCAGCTCACGCAGCAACGCGTCGAACTCGCCGTCGGACACGATCGGCGCGTCGCGCACGTAGTAGCGGAACTGATGACCGCGTACTTCCTCGGCCAGCATCTGCCATCGCTCACGATCGGCCGACGACGCGGCATCGAGTTCGACACCGACGGTCCCTGCGGTCTCGTCGTTTCCTGCGGGCGGTTCGGTCGCTTCGGGCACGTGTCGAAGATTATCCGAACCCACCGACAGAGAAGCACGGGCTGCAGCCCAGCGACTACCGCCCCAGCAGACCCAGCAACAGCGTCGCGGCGATGATCGCCACCGCGCAGACACCGGCGGTCAAGGCGAATCCGGTCACGAAGGAGTCGGCGTAGATTCCGCCGAGCACGGAGGCCATCACCGACAGCAGCACTCCGGCAGGCAGTCCACGTCGCTGAGCATCCGATAGCCGATACATCGCACGATCATCGCAGAGGTCCCACCCAGGCACACCGGCGCATCGAGCGACGTCGGTTCGAGGGCTCAGATCTCGTCGATGACCAAGCTGTTTCCCCCGGACTGCTTGGACCGGTACATCGCCGCGTCCGCCGTACGGGCTGCTCTGCCGACCACGGACTTCCCCACGTCCCACAGAGCCGAATCCTCGCGCAACAACGCCATTCCCACGCTGACGGTGACGGGGATGTCGTCGCGGTGGTCGCAGAGCACCCGAACCGCGTCGAAGCCGAGATCGACCATCCCCCGCGCATCACCGACCATGGCGACGAGGAACTCTTCTCCACCGGTTCGGGCGAGCACTCCGCCCTGATGCCGGACCAAGCGGCGCAGCCGATCGGCGACGCGCACGATCACTTCGTCGCCGCGGCTGTGCCCGAATCGGTCGTTGACGGACTTGAACTTGTCGATGTCGACAACCAGGAAGGCCATGGACATACCCCGCTTGCTGGCCTGATGCCACAGGTCCAGCAGTTCGCTGTCGATGCCGCGCCGGTTGTACACCCCGGTCAGCGGATCGAGAACCGATCGCTTGGCGTCGTTGGACAGCGTCGTCCACGCCACCTGAGCGAACACCGGTACACCGACGGTGGCGAGAAGGAGAACCACAGTGGCCGTCGCCACCGAAGGCCCGTCGATGTATTCGACCTCCCCGTTCATCACTGCCAGGAACACGCGGACGCCGAACCCGATGATGAACGTCGCGGTCCATACCAGGTGCGCCACCAGCAGTCGCGGACTGAGGAAGTAAGTGCAGAACGCCCCCGTGACGGCGAACAACACGGTTCCGATCAAGGACGCGACGGGTGCGTACAGAATCAACACCGAGGTCGTGAGAATGTCCCCGAAGGCCAGAAACGCGACGAAGAACTTCTTCCCGGGCAGCGGCCCGAACACACACCGCGCGGCGACGAACACCTGGGTGACGAGAACGAAGAGAACCCAGCCGATCGCCACACTGCCCTGAGGACCGAGATCGCTGAACAGCATCAGTATCGACGTGACGGCGTACAGCATCGTGGCGGTGCCGAACACGGCACGAATGATCCCGGTCAGCGGACGGGTCGATCTGTGATTGAGGATCCACTCGAAATCGTGCGGAGCCCGATACCAGTCGGAGGTGGCCGCGGCCAGTTTCGCCAGGAGACCTCGGCGGTGCCTGCCGGAACGCCGCAGGGAGGCAACCTCGTCGAAGTCGCGACCACCTGATGCCATTTCCGAACTCCCACGTATTCAACAGACCCCCAACGGCCATGTGAATAGTGTCACACCTGTTCGACGTACTAGTAGTAGTGGGCTCGATCGTCCGGAGTCCGCGGTGTTTCACTCCGTCCGGCTGTGTAATCTCACAACGAATCGGGTGAATCTCCGAACGCGGCGGCCACGTCGTGGGCGAGTCCTGTTGCGCGACGGGCCCACTCCGGTGTGCTGCCCGCCAATCCACATGCAGGCGTCACAGAAATCCGGGAGGCCAGAACCGACCTGTCGAAACCGAGTCGGTCGATCAATGTGACACCCGGCTCGGCCAGTTCCCGCCATTGAGGCGGCCGCGCGGGGGCTTCGGACGGAATCAACCCGAGCATCAGTGTCTTGCCGGATTGCAGCAGCTCGCCGACTCCGTCGAAGTCGCTGCGGCGCAGCGCAGTCGCGTCGACGGAAACCGCAACGGCACGCGAACGGCGAAGAAGATCGAAGGGAACGTCGCCGTCGCAGCAATGCACCGCAACGGGAAGGTCGATCGTCTCGATCAGTGAATCCAGCAGGTCCAGAACGTCCGGTTCCGGGACTGCCCGCACCGAATCGAGGCCGGTGATGCCCGTCAGGCTACCGGCCAGAACGGCTGCGAGACTGGGTTCGTCGAGCTGAACGACGACCTCGACCCCGAGCCGACGCGTCATCTCCGCACAATGCAGACGCAGTCCTTCGCCGAGAGATTCGGCGAAATGCCGCAGCGCCCCGCGATCGGTCAGGGCCCGATGCCCGTGCCGAAGTTCGACCTGCGCTGCCATCGTGAACGGACCGGCGGCCTGGACCTTGATGGTGCGGCCACTACCGCGAAGGCCCGAGACCTCCCACAATTCCTCGAGCACATCGAGGTCCTCGGCCAGGAAATCGGTCGCCCGACGGCCGGCGAGCATAGGACGTGGCACGACGCGATAGCCGGAGGTGCGTACGTCGAGTTCGACGTCGACCATGATGGCGCCGGTGCGCCCGATCATGTCCGCGCCCAGACCGCGGGCCGGAAGTTCGACGATGTGCGGAAGCTCGGTGAACTCCCCTACGACGACCGCCGCGGCCTCACGGATGTCGGTGCCCGGCCACGAACCGATACCGGTCGCGAGCCCCGCGAAAACGCTCGGGGTCACTCGCGCTCGGATCGAGTGCCCGAGATGGTCGAGCTGCCGATGACGATGTCTCCGTGAATGTCCTTGCGGTACAGCACCGCTGCCTGCCCCTTGGCCACACCGGTCAGTGGGGACCGCAGTTGGATCTCCATGCCGTCGCCCGCTGCCTCGGCGACGGCCTCGGTCAGTCCACCGTGCGCGCGAACCTGGACGACGCACTCGATGGGGCCGGTCGGGGCGGTACCTTCGGTCCACACCGCGCGGTCACCGCTGATCGCCCAGACGTCGAGCTTCTGAGCGGAGCCGACCATGACCGTGCCACTGTCGGGTTCGATCGACGTCACGTAGCGGGGACGGCCGTCGGCGGCCGGTCCTTCCACGCCGAGGCCCTTGCGTTGCCCGATGGTGAAGCCGTGAACGCCCTCGTGATCGGCCAGTTCGGCTCCGGTCTCGGAGTCGACGACCTTGCCCGGGCGCACGCCGATACGCGCGCCCAGGAATGCGCGAGTGTCGCCCGAGGGGATGAAGCAGATGTCGTGACTGTCGGGCTTGTCGGCAACGGCCAACCCTCGCTCGGCAGCTTCCTCGCGAATCTCGGACTTCGGGGTGTCGCCGATGGGGAACATCGCACGCGAGAGCTGTGCCTGGTTCAGTACCGCCAACACGTACGACTGGTCCTTGTCCGCGTCCACGGCACGTCGCAGGACGCCGTCGTGCAGTTGCGCGTAGTGCCCGGTCGCCACGGCGTCGAAGCCCAGCGCGAGGGCGCGGTCCGCCAGAGCGGAGAACTTGATCTTCTCGTTGCAGCGCAGGCACGGATTCGGGGTCTCGCCCGCAGCATAGGACGCGACGAAATCGTCGATGACGTCCTCTTTGAAGCGATCGGCGAAATCCCATACGTAGAAGGGGATTCCGAGTACGTCGGCAGCGCGACGAGCATCACCCGCGTCTTCCTTGGAACAGCAACCACGCGAACCGGTGCGCAGAGCTCCCGGAGCGGTCGACAGAGCCAGGTGCACGCCGACGACGTCGTGGCCCTCGTCCACGGCACGGGCCGCGGCCACGGCCGAGTCGACTCCCCCGCTCATAGCAGCCAGAACACGCATCAGCGATTTCCTCCTCGAGCTCCGACGCCGGCCATTCCGGCGGCGCGAGCACGTTCGACGACCTGCGGCAGAACCGCAAGCACAGTGGTGACGTCCGATTCGGACGAGCCGGCTCCCAGCGAGAACCGCAGTGATCCACGGGCGACGGCCGGATCGCACCCCAGCGCAATCAGTACATGGCTGGCGCTGGCGACGCCTGCGGTGCACGCCGAGCCCGTCGAGCATTCTATGCCCGCCGCGTCGAGCAACATCAACAGCGAATCACCCTCGCACCCGGGAAAGGTGAAATGCACGTTCCCGGCCAGCCGGTCGTCGCCTTCCGGACCGTTGAGGATCGCGTCGGGAACGGCGTCTCGGATTCCGGCGATCAACCGATCTCGTAGTGCTCCGAGTTCTGCTCGGTGCCGCGCGGAGTCCTCGACGGTCGAACGCAGCGCAGCCGCCATCGCGACGACGCCTGCAGTGTCCGGAGTGCCCGATCGAACGTCTCGCTCGTGCCCCCCGCCGTGGAAGAGCGGAACACACGGGACCTGGCGGCCGAGCAACAACGCTCCGACGCCCTGGGGTCCGCCGAACTTGTGCGCGGCGATGCTGAGAGCGGACAGGCCGCTCTCGGAGAACCCGACGGGCAGATGCGGAACGGCCTGGACCGCATCGCTGTGCATCGGAACCCCGTATTCGGCGGCCACGGCTGCGAGCTCGGCGATCGGCATGACGGTGCCGATTTCGTTGTTGGCCCACATGATCGTCACCAACGCGGTCTCGTCGGCATGCAGGGCCAGCTCGGCGCGCAGGGCATCCGGGGTGACCCGCCCCTCGGCGTCGACCGGGAGCCACGTGACACTCGCACCGTCGTGTGCGACGAGCCACTCCACTGCGTCGAGCACCGCGTGATGTTCAACCGAGCTGGCGATGATTCTGGTCAGTGCCGCATCGGAGTCTCGACGGGCCGCGAAGATGCCCTTGACGGCAAGGTTGTCACTCTCGGTACCGCCGGAGGTGAAGATCACCTCGGACGGGCGCGCGCCCAGGTCCGCAGCAATCGACTCGCGGGATTCCTCCACCCGACGCCGAGCGGACCGACCGGAGGTGTGCAGCGAGGACGCGTTGCCCACCGTGGCGAACACAGATGTCATCGCCTCGATCGCGCTCGGCAACATCGGGGTCGTCGCTGCGTGATCGAGGTACACCGGTGGCCGCGGCGGGACGGGAGCAGTCGTACTGCGCACAGAAGGCATAACAGGCTAGACGATACCCGCTGCCGTGACCGCGGACCTACCTGCGCGAGGTGGGTCCGCGGTCACGGTGATCGATACTCGGTCAGGCCGCCGCGACCTTCGGCGGCACCGGGCTGCGTTCGGCCTCGGCCACGACCTCGTGCACAGCTGGGTCGTAGACGTCGTCCCGGCGAATCGCCACCTCGCACCGCCGGGCGAGGTCGCGTCGATCGCCGCCGGGTGCCTCCGGGGCCGTGAACTCCACCTCGGCGCGCAGTCCTCGCAGTCGGAAGATCCGGCCGATGGAGGCACCGATCGTTTCGTCTCCCACGAAGCACGTGGCGGTGGTCTGCTCGCCGGTCCGGTCGACGTAGCGCAGCCGAATCGGTTGTACCCAGGTCTCCGAATCGATCGCGGCCTGCAGCAGCGCCGGCCGTAGCGAGCCGTAAGCACGACCACACCAGGTGGTGGCCTCGGGGAAGACGACGACCGACCCGCCTGCGCGGACACGATCGGCAACCTGATCGACGACGCCGGGGAGCTGATGCAGTCGAGCTCGATCGATCGGAAGTACCTTCATGGCCCGCGCCAGGCGACCGAGCAGCGGCCAGTCGATCAGGTCGGCACGCGCCACGAAGGTCGACGGCTGTACCGCGGTGAGCACGACGACGTCGGTCCAGGAGATGTGACCGGCGACGTGCAGTGCACCTGCGGCGGTGCGGGAGCGTTCGCGGTCGGAGCGAGCGTCGAGCACGGTCAGATCGATCCCGATGGCGAACAGCAGAGTGCGAGCACCGATCCGCGTCAGCGAGCGGCGAACCCGCGGGAACGGAACCCCGAGGACGACCAACACCGGCAGCAACCCGAAGGCCACCATCGCCAGTGCGATTCGGAGCGCGAGGACGATTCGTCCCACCGTCGGTGGGTTCTTCGGCAGACAACCGTCACTGCACGGCGACGACGGCATCCACGCGTGCACGATCGGTCGTGTCACCGGACACCCGACTCGAACGTCGTTGCTGCCGAACGTAACCGGTCGAGATAGCGAGTGTTGGCCTCGTGCAGCCCGAGCAATGCGACGAAATCGGCGACACCGAATTCCGGATCATGAGCCGGCTCACCGCAGATAGAGGCACCGAGCCGGAGGTAGCCGTTCATCAACGGCGGCATCGACGTTCGCTTCGCGGGTTCGATGTCGATCAGATCCACCCCGTCGACGACGACCGGAGCGTACGGCCGGACCCGACGGTCGGGCGGCGTGGCGTGCTTGTCCAACAGGCGGTCTCGAACACCGCGAACGTTGGCCCCGATCGGATCCCCTGGTGCCGACTGCATGGGCACCGACACGCACCCCATGACCCACTCGTATCCCGTCACATCGAGGTAGTGCAGGATTCCGGCCCACATCAGCCCGAGCACGGACCCGGACCGGTGATCGGGATGAACTGCAGCCCTTCCCATTTCGACGATGTTCATGCCGACTGGATCGAGCGCGGAGATATCGAATTCGGTTGCCGTGTAGTACCCGCCGGCGGACACGGCGGCCTGCGGAGGCAACATGCGGTAGCAGCCGACGAACGTGTCGGTCCACTGGTCACGAACGAGCAGGTGATCACAGAATTCGTCGAACCGATCGGCGTCGAGGCCGTCGGTGTCGGTGGGAATGGAAAACCCCGGCTCGGAAGCGAACACCTCGTAGCGCAGACGCTGCGCGGCGAGTCGGTGCTCCGGGTCGGTGGACAACACCAGCGAATAACGGTCGGTGGCCGGGACGATCGATGCAGTCGAGCTCATGACGGAAGTGGTCATGAGGTGTGTCTAACGAGCGGGGAAGGCCACCGGGCATCGTCGGGGAAACGTGTCGGAAGAGTTTGTGTGAACAAGGTTGCGCTGCCCGAGACGACAGGCCCCCACCGCGCGAGCGGTGGGGGCCTGTCGTCGAACAGCGCTGGAGGCTATCCCTTGTGCTTCTTGACTGCCTCGGTCAGCTGCGGTGCGACGTTGAAGAGGTCACCGACGATGCCGTAGTCGGCGATCTCGAAGATGGGCGCTTCCTCGTCCTTGTTGACCGCGACGATCGTCTTCGAGGTCTGCATGCCTGCACGGTGCTGGATGGCTCCGGAGATACCCAGCGCGACGTACAGCTGCGGGGAAACGGTCTTGCCCGTCTGACCCACCTGGAACTGGCCGGGGTAGTAGCCGGAGTCGACAGCGGCGCGCGAGGCACCGACTGCGGCACCGAGCGAGTCGGCCAGACTCTCGACGACGGAGAACTTGTCGGCGCTGCCGACACCACGTCCACCGGACACGACGACCGATGCCTCGGTGAGCTCCGGACGGTCGCCGCCGACGATCGGGTCACGTGAGGTGACCTTGACGGCCCCCTCTTCCTGCGCGGGAACCTCGACGGTTTCGCGGGTGCCCGCTCCGGCCTTCGGCTCGGCCTCGACTGCACCGGGGCGCAGCGAGATGACCGGAACGTCGCCGTTGGCCTTGGCCTCGACGGTGAACGCGCCACCGAAGATGGAGTAGACGGCACTGCCGTCGCCGTTGATTGCGACGACGTCGTTGTGGTAGCCCGAGCCGAGGCGTGCTGCGAGTCGTCCCGCAACTTCCTTGCCCTCGATCGTGGCAGCGGTGATGATCGCTGCCGGTGAGACCGACTCCGCGAGTGCCGACAGCACGTCGACCTTCGGGGTGACGAGGAATCCGTCGACCGCGTCGGATTCGGCGGCGTAGATCTTCTCGGCACCGGCTTCGGTCAGTGCGTCGGCGACCTTGTCGGTGGTGCCGACCGGGCCGGTGACGACCGCGGACGGCTCACCCAGCGCACGAGCGGCGGTGATCAGCTCGGTGCTGACCTTCTTCAGTGTTCCCTCGACGTGCTCCACGAGCACGAGTACTTCTGCCATGACTTGCTCCTCGTTTGTCTTCGATTGCTCGGTGGGGCGGGATCAGATGATCTTCTGGCCGACGAGGTAGGTGGCGATCTTGTCGCCGCCGTCGCCCTCGTCGGTGAGCCGCTCGCCTGCAGTCTTGGGAGGCTTGGGGGTGGACGACGTGACGGTCGTTCCCGCGTTGTCGACGCCGACGATGCCGTCCTCGACACCGATGTCGGCGAGCGTGATGGTCTGCACCGTCTTCTTCTTCGCGGCCATGATGCCCTTGAAGGACGGGAAGCGCGGTTCGTTGATCTTCTCGGTGACGCTCACGATGGCGGGCAACGCGGCTTCGAGGCCGAAGATGCCTTCGTCGGTCTCCCGCTCGCCGGTGACCTTGCCGTCGGCTACGACGAGCTTGCGCATCTGCGTCAGGGCCGGGATCTGCAGGTATTCGGCGATGATCGCGGGAACGGCACCGGTGCGGCCGTCGGTGGCCTCGTTGCCGGCGATGATGAGATCGGCCGGCTCGTCGTTCTCGAATGCGACGTTGCCGAGCGCTGCGGCCAGCGCGTATCCGGTCTGGATCGCGTCGGAGCCGTGCAGGGTCGGGTCGTTGAGGTGCACTGCGCTGTCTGCACCCATCGACAAGGCCTTGCGAATGGCGTCGGTGGCGCGGTCGGGGCCTGCGGACAGAACCTTCACCTCACCGCCCTGGGCTTCCTTGATGAGCAGTGCTTCTTCGACGGCCCGCTCGTTGATCTCGTCGAGGACGGCGTCGGCAGCCTCGCGATCGAGGGTGTAGTCACCGTCGGTGAGCTTGCGCTCGGACCACGTGTCTGGAACCTGCTTGATCAAAACAACGATGTTCGTCATGGGTCTGCGTCGACCTCCTGGTCATGTTCTGCTGATCGTGAGTGTTCTAACGGTTGGTGCAGTACTGGTTCGTGCAGTTCTACGGTCTGGGACGAGGTTACCTCACCGTAGTTACTCGTGGGTAACTTACCTCCCTGCCTGTCCGACCATACATCTGCACCCCGACTGTTATGGAGACCACGTTGGCTTACCTCCCGCGCGCCTCCACTAACCTTTCGGCGGTGAACGATTCATCGGCTCAGGCACCGGCACCGGAACCACTCCCCCTCACCGGAGAACGCACCGTGCCCGGCATCGCCGAGGAGAACTACTGGTTCCGCCGCCACGAGGTGGTCTACCGCGCACTCGTCGACCGCTGCCGTGACCGAACGGTGCTCGAAGCGGGATCCGGAGAAGGCTACGGAGCCAACATGATTGCCGATGTCGCGTCGAACGTTCTCGGCCTCGACTACGACGCGTCGGCCGCCGCACACGTGCATGCCCGCTACCCGAGGGTGACCATGCTGCGTGGCAACCTCGACCGCCTTCCGTTGGCCGATTCCTCGATCGACGTCGTCGTCAATTTCCAGGTGATCGAGCACCTCTGGGACCAAGGTGCGTTCCTTGCCGAGGTGCACCGGGTACTCGCGCCCGGGGGCATTCTGTTGATCAGCACACCGAACCGCATCACGTTCTCGCCCGGCCGTGACACCCCGCTCAATCCCTTCCACACCCGCGAACTCGACGCGGCCGAACTCACCGAACTACTCGTGGACGCTCGGCTCGAGGTCGACGAACTCACCGGGGTCAGGCACGGACGCACTCTGGCCGCCCTCGATGCCAAGCACGGCGGTTCGTTCATCGACGCTCAGATCGAACGAGCACTGGCCGGCGAACCCTGGCCTGCCGAACTCACCGAGGACGTCGCGGCTGTCTCGATCGAGGATTTCGACATCACCGCCGACCGCATCGACGACAGCCTCGACCTGGTCGCCGTTGCCCGCAAGAGCTCGAGCACGGTGATCGGGTGACATCCGGTGCCACCGTGCCGGGCATGTTCTCTCTCGTTCTGCACTCCCACCTGCCGTGGTTGGCCAATCACGGCAGGTGGCCGGTAGGCGAGGAGTGGCTGTATCAGTCCTGGGCCGACTGCTACCTGCCACTCACCGCGATGCTCGAGCAACTGGCCGAGGACGGTCACACCGACGTGCTGTCGCTGGGGATCACCCCTGTTCTGGCCGCTCAACTCGACGATCCACACTGCCTGTCCGGAATGCACCACTGGCTCGGGAACTGGCAGCTCAGGGCCCACGAGGCAACAGATCGCGACCTGTCCGTTCGTGAGCACCGAGGTTCTGCCGCGGCGCTCGATCGATTCGAGGCCCGGTGGCGTCACGGCGGTTCGGCGGTACTCCGGCCGCTGGTCGACAACGGAACCGTCGAACTGCTGGGTGGGCCGCTGGCGCATCCGTTCCAGCCGCTGCTCGATCCGCGGCTTCGGCAGTTCTCACTGAGCGAAGGCCTGCTCGACGCCCGCTCCCGGTGGGGCACCACGCCCCGAGGCATCTGGGCACCGGAATGCGGATTCACCCCCGGCATGGAAACCGAATACGCCGCCGCCGGGGTCTCGCACTTCATGGTCGACGGGCCCGCGATGCGTGGAGACACCTCCCTCGGCAGGCCGGTCTGGGACTCCGACGTCGTCGCGTTCGGACGCGACCTGCCGGTCAGCTACCGCGTCTGGTCACCGAAGTCCGGCTATCCCGGCCACGGTTCCTATCGAGATTTCCACACCTACGATCACGCGACCGGTCTCAAACCGGCCCGGGTCACCGGCCGCTCGGTCGCGTCGAACGACAAGGCTCCCTACGATCCCGCGCGGGCGGCGGCGACGGTGGATCGTCACGTGGCCGACTTCGTCGATGTGGTTCGTCGGCGCCTGATCTCGGAGTCCGAGCGGATCGGTCGCGACGCCCTCGTCGTCGCGGCATTCGACACCGAGCTGTTCGGGCACTGGTGGCACGAGGGTCCGCAGTGGCTCGGCAAGCTGATGCGCGCGCTTCCCGCGGCAGGCATCACCGTCGGCACGCTCGGCGACGCCCGCGAGCAGGGATACGTCGGAGCGCCACTGGAACTGCAGGATTCGTCGTGGGGATCGGGTAAGGACTGGCGGGTGTGGGCGGGCGACGACGTCGCGGACCTGGTTGCGCTCAATGCCGAGGTCTCTCGGACCGCTCTCGATGCCGTCGATACCGCCCGAGCTGCACAGCGTCGCGCCGGTGGACCCGAACTCCGCAATCGCGTCAACGATCAGATACTGCGTGAGACACTGATGGCCGTGGCCAGCGACTGGGCATTCATGGTCAGCAAGGACTCCGCCGCAGGCTATGCGCGGGAACGGGCACACGTTCACGCACATGCGTTGCGCGAGATCGCGGCTGCGGCCGCAGGTGGATCACCTGCCCGAGCGAACGAATTGGCTCGGCAGTGGAACCGCGCGGACGGGCTGTTTCCTGCGTTGGACGCACGCCGACTGCCCGGTGCACACGTCGGCGGCGAGCGAGAAGATGCAGGGGGGCGTCGATGAAGATACTGATGGTGTCGTGGGAGTACCCACCCGTGGTGGTGGGCGGCCTCGGTCGGCACGTTCATCACCTGGCAACCGAACTGGTCCGGTGCGGCCACGAGGTCGTGGTGCTGTCGCGTCGACCCACCGGAACCGACGCCGCCACCCACCCGACGTCTCACCACATCGAGGACGGGGTGCTCGTCGTCGCGGTGGCCGAGGACCCGGCTCACTTCGTCTTCGGGGAGGACATGCTCGCATGGACCCTCGCGATGGGGCACGCGATGGTGCGTGCCGGCGTCGCGCTGGGAAAGCCGGGGCTGGGCGACGGCTGGCAACCCGACGTCGTGCATGCGCACGACTGGCTCGTCGCGCACCCGTCGATCGCACTCGCCGAGTTCTACGACGTACCGCTCGTCTCGACCATCCACGCCACCGAGGCCGGCCGCCACAGCGGCTGGATCTCCGGCCCCGTCAACCGTCAGGTGCACTCAATCGAGTGGTGGCTCGCCAACGATTCCGATGCAGTGATCACCTGTTCGGGGTCGATGAAGGACGAGGTCACCACCCTGTTCGGAGTATCCGAGTCGGCGGTGACGGTGATTCGCAACGGAATCGACCGATCCACCTGGCACTTTCGTCGACGAGAGCCTCGATCGGAGCCGGCCAAGCTGCTCTACGTCGGCCGACTCGAGTACGAGAAGGGCATCCAGGATGCCATCGCCGCCCTGCCCCGCATCCGACGAAGCCACCCGGGCACCACCCTGCACATCGCCGGCGAAGGAACACAGTTCGCCTGGTTGGCAGGGCTGACGCGCACCCACCGGGTTGCCCGCGCAGTGTCTTTTCTGGGCAATCTCGACCACACAGAATTGCTCGGCTGGCTGCACGGAGCCGACGCCATCGTCCTACCCAGTCGATACGAACCGTTCGGCATCATCGCGCTGGAGGCTGCGGCTGCGGGCACCCCACTGGTCGCGTCCACCGCAGGCGGTCTGGGTGAAGCCATCGTCGACGGCGTGACCGGCCTGTCCTTCGAGCCCGGCGACGTCGGTGGGCTCGCTGCAGCCGTGCGGCGCGTTCTCGACAACACGGACGCCGCGCAGGAACGAGCCGTGGCCGCCCGCGACAGGCTCACCGTGGATTTCGACTGGAAACACGTCGCCGAGTCGACGGCCCAGGTCTACCTGGAAGCCAAACGCAAGGTTCGGCATCCGCTGTCCCGCCCGCACATCGCCGAGCGCGCGCTCCCCGGCCGTACCTGAGAACACCGGGGTCAGATCTCCCGCGCCGCCTCGGCCTGTCCGAGCGCCTTCTTGCGGGCGATATCCTCCAGCGCAGCAATGTATTTCGCGCGGTCGGCGGCACCGGCCTCCCACGCGTCCTTGCGATTGCGGACGACCTTGGCCGGGGCCCCGACCGCGATGCTGTAATCCGGGATCTCACCCTTGACGACGGCGTGGGCTCCGAGCACGCAGCCCCGCCCGATCCTGGTCTCGCGCAGGATCGTCACCTTGGCGGCGATCCACGTGTCCGGCCCGATCCGCACCGGGCCCTTGACGATTCCCTGATCCTTGATGGGCATGTTCACATCGTCCATCCGATGATCGAAATCGCAGATGTAGCACCAGTCGGCCACCAGCGTCGATGCGCCGATCTCGATGTCGAGGTAGGTGTTGACGACATTGTCCTTACCGAACACCACCTTGTCGCCGATCCGCAGCGAGCCCTCGTGGCAGCGAATGGCATTACCGTCGCCGATGTGGACCCAGCGCCCGATCTCGAGACGAGAGAGTTCGGGGGTCGAATGTATCTCCACGTTCTTGCCGAGAAACACCATGCCCCTCAGGATCACGTGCGGATTGGCGAGCTTGAACTTCGCGAGGCGGTAGTACCGCACGAGGTACCACGGCGTGTACGCCTTGTTCGCGAGCACCCAGTCGAGAGACGCACGCGTGAGGAACCGCGCCTGCTCGGTGTCGCGTCGTCTCGACCCGCGCCAGCGTGTCCGCAGCGGCGCGTTCCACATACTCGTCATGGACGTTCACCCTAGTTTCTCGTTCGCCCGCTCTCTGCCGGCACCCTTGCGCGGGCTAGGGTTGCCTGTCGACTGTTGCTCGTCGACGAGACGAACACAGACGCCCCGGCACCACGTCGGGCACGGAAATCAAGACACGGGGAGCGATCGATGCGCGGCGTCACGGCCAAGGGCAGGACCGGCAGAAAGGTCACTGCGGTCGCTGCGGCTATAGTCGTGGTGACCGTGAGCGGTTGCAGCGCCGACACCTCGGCCATCGAACCGCTCTCCCCCGATTCGTGGCCCGCAGCGCATGCGAACTCGCACAACAGCGGTTCGACGGCCGTGTCGGTGTCGACACCTCTGTCCCTGGACTGGACGCGCCCCACGGGCGGCACGGTGACCTCTCCGGTGTCCATCGGATCGACGGGCCAGATGTTCGTCACTGCCGCCACCGAATCCGGCTGCAACCTCTTCTCGTTCGAGATCGACTCCGCCCGCAAGCGCTGGTGCAATCGAGTCGGGCCGTCCGTCGTCACTGCCACGCCGACCGTCGATTCGGCCATCAACGTCTACATCGGCGACGACGGCAGCATGAACTCGTACAACGACCACGGACAACTGCGTTGGCGCACACCGGTGTACGGAGTGCCCAAGTCCGCCCAGTTCCTCGGGGACGGCAGCCTGCTCTCGATCACCCAGATGGGCCAGGTCAGCGTTCTCGATTCGCAGAACGGGCAACTCCGAGTGCCCATTCTGGATCTGGTTCCGACGCCGGATTTCCTGACCGAGCCGAACTCCGATTTTCAGCCGATGGACACCGGACTCGCCCAGTGCAGCTCGGGTGGATCCGAATGCCCCGTACCCGCAGCACCCGCGGTGGACAGTGCGACCGGAACGATGTACCTGACACTGTGGCGTCCGGGTTCGATTGCACCACAACTCGTTTCGGTGCAGTACGACCGGGACGGCTCTCCCGGACTCGTCGAACGCTGGTCCTCGGACCTGCTGCCCGCCGGAGTCGCGTCGAGTCCGGTGCTGTCCGAGGACGGGTCGACGGTCTACCTGGCCGACGTCGACGGCAGGTTGACCGCGTTCGACACCGCCGACGGGCGACAGAAGTGGACCGAGGGCACCGGGCTCGGCATCGGTGCCAGTCCCTCGATCGCTTCCGACGGCACGATCGTGCCGTCGGGCGGAGACGGCACCCTCATGGGCGTGCGCGACAACGGAGATTCGGCCGAGCGAGTGTGGGTCCGCGACGACATCGAACAGGCAGGCAGCGCAGCCCAATCCGCAGACGGACGCGGCCATACCGTCGTACGCGAGGACGACGGGCTGGCCCTGCTCACGTTCGACGCGGCCACCGGAGAAACGGTGGACGTGCAACCGGTTCCCGACGTCGTCGGCACCACCGTCGGCACGTCCATCGGCCCGGACGGCCAGGTCGTCACCGCGAGCTACCTCGGCGAGATCTTCACCTACACGGGCTGAGCGACAGCGCCCGGAGCGCAGACGAACGCCACCGCGGACCGTTCGACTCGGGCGATCACCACAGACAACGCCACGGAGCCGCGCAGTTTGAGCCTGGGCCGCAGTATCGCCGGATCCACGTCGACCCCGCGGACGAGAATCTCCACCGAGCCGCAATCCATCCGATTCAGTTGTTGCCGAAGCACTTTCTCCGAGAACTTGGACTGCTCGAGAATTCGAAAGCCGCGCACCCCGGCCGGGACGGTGTCGCCGGTCAGATACGCAATTCTCGGATCGAGTTGCCACAGACCGAATCTGGCTCCGTAGTGCCGAACCAAACCGGCTCTGACCACCGCCCCGTCCGGATCGACCAGATAGCGGCCGGGGGGCCGAACCGGAATCTCGTCCGACTCGGCATCGGTGAATTCCAGAACACTGCCGTCGGATCGAAGAACCGCTGCCCGACGCCGAACACCGCGCTCGCTCAACCCCTCCGACCACAGGCACGCTTCTCTCACTCCCCCGTCGAGCGAGACCACCTCGATCTCGCCGGCCCAGTCGAGCGCATCGAAATCCAGGCCGGGCGCACACTTGACGACCAGGTCTCGGCCTCGATAGGCGTCGAACAGATCCGGGAGCGGCGGCTGCAGAGCCGCCGGGTCATGGCGTCGCCGCCCACCTGCTCGGCGGCCGGGATCGGCAACGACGACGGTCTCACGCGTCGTCGGGGTCAGTGCGTCGGCGCGCAGCAGAGTGGCCTCAGGAACGTTGTGTGCGGCCATCCGAAGCCGAATCGGGTCGAGATCGCTGCCCACCGCCAACTCCGCCGTAGCGACGAGGACGGACAGTTCACTGCCGATCGAACACGTGACATCGTGCACCCGACGCCCCGCGAGTCGAGCGGCCCGCCTCCGAGCGACGAGCGTCGGCGTGGCCTGCTGGACCGCCTCGTCGGTCACCAGCCACCGATCGGAGTCGACCAACTTCACTCGGGCCTTGCGGCGGACCGTGACCGTTTCGATCAGTGCACTCGCATGGTCCGGGAAGCGAGTGCGCACCGAGGCCGTGTCGCGCACCGACGTTCGAGCGCTGAGCTCGAGATCGTCGACCGCAGCAAGAGCTCCGGCACCGGCCTCGCTTGAAAAGAAGTCGAGGTCGGTGCCGGTGAATTCGTAGCCCACTAGCGGACTCGAGTGCTGAGCCCGCGGCGGTCCGAGCCGATCAAGCGCGAGGGGCGGGCTTGATGCCGGTGATCATCACGTTGTAGAACAGTCCGCGCGGTACCACGTGCTGCAGCACGTTCTCGTCCACCCAGCTCAGTGTCTTCCAACCGCCGAAGGCGAATTTCGCCCAGTTCCATCCCAGCTTGCCCTCGGGTACTGCGGCCTCGAAGGTCCGCACCGGCCAACCGAGCAGAGCGGCGGCGAACTCCTCGGTGTTCGCCTGCACGGACTCGGCACCGGCCGAGAGCGCGATGTGCTCGAGATCGGTGGGATCGAACGTGTGCAGGTCGACGACGGCCTCCAGTGCCGCCGCTCGCGAGGATTCGTCGAGCTCTTCCTGCGGCTTGCGCCAGCTCGCCAGGAACGGAAGTTTGGTCGCGCGGGTGGTCGCCTCCCACGTGATGCGTCCGAGCCACCGTGCGTAGAAGTTGCCGACCGTGGTGGGTTCGCCCGCGAAAACGAAGCGGCCGCCCGGCTTGAGTACCCGCAGCACCTCTCGCAGGGACTGTTCGACGTCCGGGATGTGATGGAGGACGGCGTGCCCGACGACGAGATCGAACGTGTTGTCGTCGTACGGAATCGTCTCCGCATCGGCGACCCGGCCGTCGACGTCCAGGCCGAGGTGCTCGGCGTTGCGAAGAGCGACCTTGACCATGCCGGGCGAGAGGTCGGTGACCGAGCCCTTGTCTGCGATGCCGGCCTGCATCAGGTTGAGCAGGAAGAACCCGGTACCGCAGCCCAGCTCGAGGGCGCGGCCGTACGGAAGTGCGGATTGCGCCGACGCGTCACCGGAGACCGCCTGATCGAATCTGCCGCGCGCGTAGTCGATGCATCGCTCGTCGTAGGAGATCGACCACTTGTCGTCGTAGGTTTCGGCTTCCCAGTCGTGATAGAGCACCTGAGCCAGTTTGGTGTCCGACCGTGCGGCCTCGACCTGCTCGGCAGTGGCGTGCGGGTTCGGGGCTGGATCGACCTGGCGGTCATCGGTCTCGGACGACGCCGAAGGCATCGCGTTCGAGATCGATCGATTGACACCGTCGTGGGGGCTTGCAGTCATCAGGCGAGCCTACTATCCGGTAGCTGTGGAACAACTCTGCTCTGCGGGACCGGTGCTTCAGCGTCCGGTGAAGGTCGCTTTACCAGGGCCGTCGGCCACGAACGACGTCATGCCGATCGTGCGATCCTCGGTGGCGAACAACGCCGCGAACTGCTGAGCCTCGATCCGAAGACCGGTGGTGAGATCGACGTCGAGCCCCTGATCGATCGACGCCTTCGCCGCTGCGAGCGCTCGCGATGCACCCGTGGTGAACTGCATGGCCCACGCGCGCGCTGCGTTGTACACCTCGTCCGGTGCCACCACCTCGTCCACCAATCCGATACGCAACGCTTCCTCGGCACCGACGAAGCGGCCGGTGAAGACCATGTCCTTCGCACGGCTCGGGCCGATCAACCGAGCCAGCCGCTGCGTTCCGCCGCCGCCGGGGATGACACCGAGCAGCACCTCGGGGACACCGAACTTGGCGTTGTCGCCGGCGATCCGACGGTCCGCACCCAGTGCAACCTCCAGCCCACCACCGAGTGCGTACCCGGTCACGGCCGCGACCACGGGCTTGGGAATGGTACTGAGCGAGCCGAGGGCCGACTGCAGATCTCCGGCGATCGCGGCCATCTCCGACGCGGACAGCGCCACCATCTCCTTGATGTCGGCACCGGCGGCGAAGACCTTCTCGCCGCCGTAGACGACGACGGCCTTGACGTCGGCATTCACCGTGGCCTCGCGAGCCGCCGCTCGGATCTCGTCCTGCATCTGCCGATCGAGCGCATTCATCGGCGGACGGTCGAGGCGGATGGTGCCGATGCCGTCGGACACTTCGAGATTCACGAACTCAGCCATGGGCCGAAAGGCTACCGGGCCGAGGACTAGCGATCCGACCAGGGATGGCGCGTTCCGGCGTAGTACGCGTCGTCGCCGTCGAAGAGCACCCGGACCGTCCCCTCGTCGCGGGTGAGGATCGGCAGAACCGGGGCGATCTCGCGGTCGTGGTCGACGACCTGTGCGACGGTGTCGAACCGAGACAGTGCGTCGAGTTGGCTCCAGGTGGGCGGAAGGAGGATGGTGTTCCCCGACCGCCAGTCCGCCAGTGCGTCACCGGTGGAGCGCCAGCTCACCGACGCCGCCTCGCTGGTCTCGCCGTCCGCATTCTGCCCCTCGGGCAGCACTGCGACGAAAAACCGGGTGTCGTACCGTCGCGCTTCGCCCACCGGGGTGATCCAGTGCGACCACGGCCGGAGCAGATCCGATCGCAGAACGAGGTCGTGGGCGGTGAGGAATTCGGCGAACGACACCTCACGGCGCTCGAGCCGACCCCGCTCTCCCGCGAACGGAGCGGTGTCGGCAACGATCGAATCCGGTGTCGAGCCGGCCAGCAGCACACCGCACTCCTCGAACGTCTCGCGCGCCGCGGCACACACCAGGGCCTGCGCCTTGCCCTCGTCGGTTCCGAAGCGCTCGGCCCACCACGACGGCGGCGGTCCTGCCCAGCGGACGTCAGCTGCCGCGTCCGAGGGGTCGACGCCGCCACCGGGAAACACCGTCATGCCACCCGCGAAGGCCATGCCACCGACACGTTCGAGCAGGAACACCTCGATGTCGGGTCGTGACAGGCCGTCACGAATCAAGATGACCGTCGAGGCGTCCCGGGCCTGTACGTGATCGGCAGCACTGTTCGAGCTCATGAAAGGGAACGTACCGCTGCATTGCGCAGCGGAGTCGATCGGTCCGCTCTATCGGCGGTGCGCCCCGGCAGCGCGGGTCCGCCGCGCGAAGAAGCGACCGTCGACGCGATCGAGTGCGATCGACTGACTGAACGCCTCGGTCAGATTCTCTGCGGTGATGACGTCGTCGACCAGTCCCTGCGCCACCACCCCGCCTTCTTTGAGCAGCAACGCGTGACTGAATCCCGGCGGAATCTCTTCCACGTGATGGGTGATCAGCACGGTCGCGGGGGCGTCTGGATCGGCAGCGAGGTCGGTCAGCCGCGCCACCAGTTCCTCGCGTCCACCGAGGTCGAGCCCTGCCGCAGGCTCGTCCAGCAACAGCAGTTCGGGATCGGTCATCAGAGCGCGGGCGATGAGAACGCGCTTTCGTTCGCCTTCCGACAGCGTGCCGTAGGTGCGGGTGGCGAGATGCTCGGCACCGAGGCTCTCGAGCATTTCCACTGCACGCTCGGTGTCGACCGCGTCGTATTTCTCACGCCAGCGCCCCAACACCGAGTAGCCGGCGGACACCACCAGATCGGATACGAGTTCGTCGGCCGGAATGCGCTGCGCCAGCGAGGAGGACGACAGACCGATCCGCGGTCGGAGTTCGGAGACGTCGGCCTTGCCCATGACCTCGCCGAGAACGTGGGCGACACCGGACGTGGGATGGATTTCGGCCGCAGCGATGCGCAGCAGAGACGTCTTTCCGGCACCGTTCGGGCCGAGGACCACCCACCGTTCGTCCAGTTCCACCTTCCAGGTGACGGGTCCCACCAGGGTCGCACCGCCGCGGCGGACGACTACGTCGGTGAAATCTACGAGCAGGTCGGGATCCGGTTCAGACACGACGCCTATCTTCCCGCACATCGACCGCGCATTCACGGCAGGATGTGCACGCGTGTCGCCCAATGACGATCTGCCTCGTAGCTCCCACCGGACCACCGGCGACGAGTCCGCCTCGAACCCGCCCGGATCACCGTTCCCACTGGGTGCCACCGCGTTGCCGACTGGCACGCAATTTGCAGTCCACGCACCCGAGGCCGATGGAGTCGAGGTGTGCCTGATCGATCCGGACGGCGGCGAACGACGGGTGGAACTGAACACCCGGACATTCGGAGTTCGACACGCCTTCGTCCCGGGAGTGCGGCCAGGTGATCGATACGGCTTCCGTGCCCACGGAAGATGGGATCCGCACTCCGGCCGCCGGTTCAACGGTGCCAAGATTCTGCTCGATCCCGCGGCACGCCAGGTGATCGGCGCATTCGGAGACCCGTCGGCGTTGCTCGCCTACGAGGACGACCCGTTCGGTGCGCCCAGTTCTCGCGACTCGCTCGGGCACCTCCCGCTCGGCGTCGTCCGCGCAGCCCCCGATCGCGTCGGCCGTCCCGCTCGCCCCGAGGTGCCGTGGGACCGAACCGTCCTGTACGAGCTGCACGTGGGATCGTTCACGGCCCGCAATCCTGCTGTCCCCCAGCATCTTCGCGGTAAGTATCTCGGCCTGGCCGAGCCGGCCGTCCTCGAGCATCTCGCTCGCATCGGCATCACGTCGGTCGAATTGCTGCCCGTACACACCACATTCACCGAACCCGGCGTCCGTGCCAGGGGGATGCGAAACCACTGGGGGTACTCGACGGGTGCGTACTTCGCACCGGATCCGCGCTTCGCCGCCGTACCCGGTGACGAGGTGGACGAATTTCGCACCATGGTCGACGCATTGCACGCTGCCGGAATCGAGGTGATCCTCGACGTCGTCTACAACCACACGTGCGAATCCGCGATCGACGGCCCCTCCATCAGCTGGCGTGGGCTCGATGCGCCCGGCTACTACCTGCTGGACGGACGCGGATCGGACGTCGATCTGACCGGCTGTGGCAACACTCTCGATTCCGCGTCGCCCGCGGTCGTGCGGATGGTGTGCGACAGCCTTCGGTACTGGGTCGAGGACATGGGCGTGGACGGGTTCCGATTCGACCTCGCCAGCACTCTCGGCCGACCCGGCGGTTGGCGATTCGATTCTCGCGCACCGTTGTTGACCGCCATCACCACCGATCCCGTACTGGCTCGGGTCAAATTGATCGCCGAGCCGTGGGATGCCACCGGTGCCGGCTATCAGGTCGGCAACTTCGGAGTGGCCTGGTCGGAATGGAACGATCGCTACCGTGACACGGTCCGACGCTTCTGGGCGGGCCAACACGGCGTCCGCGAGTTGGCCTCGCGCCTGGCCGGTTCGGAGGACCTCTTCGCGAGCGGTGGACGCTTGCCATGGGCGTCGATCAACTTCGTCACCGCGCACGACGGGTTCACCGCCCGAGATCTGGTGTCGTACGACCGAAAGCACAACGAGGCCAACGGCGAAGAGAACAGGGACGGTACCGACAACAACTCGTCGGTCAACCACGGAGTCGAGGGTCCGAGCGAGGATCCATCCGTCGCCGAGGCCAGGGGACGCCATGTCCGGGCACTACTGGCAACCCTGACGCTCTCCACTGGAACACCGATGCTCCTTGCCGGCGACGAACTGGGACACAGTCAGGGAGGCAACAACAACGCTTATTGCATCGCCGAGGATGCACCGGCGGCCGACGCCTGGGCGATCGACTGGGACAGTGCCGATCAGAACATGATTCGCTTCGTGGGTCGACTCCTTCGTGTCCGAGCGAGCGCTCCGACACTGCGTCAGCAGGAGTTCTTCACCGGCCGCGCGACACCGACCGGCCGACCCGATCTGGTGTGGTTCGATTCCGCCGGAATCGAATTCGACACGGACCGATGGAACGACGACTCGGTGCGCACCATTCAGGCCTGGGTGGACGGTTCCGACGTCCGCTCCTTCGCCTCCGACGGCGGGCAGGTCGACGATGCCAGCTCGCTCCTCGTTCTCCATTCCGGAGGCCCAGCCGATATCGTTCTGGCGTGCCCGAGTTGGTCGTCGTCTCGGTTCGTTCCGGTTCTCGATTCCTCGACTGTGGACGGTGTGCCCTCCGATACCACTGCGCTGGAACCGGGTTCGACGATATCGGTGACCGGATCGACGGTCCTCGTGCTGCGCAGCGCAGGCAGGTGAGTCATGAACAATTGCACGAGCGGACCGACTCCGAGCGCATAGAGAACCGTCCCGACGCCGAGCGTCCCGCCGAGCAACCAACCGGTGAGCACCACCGTGCACTCGATTCCGGTGCGGGTGAGGCGAATCGACCATCCGGTCCTGGCCACCAGACCGGTCATCAGTCCGTCTCGCGGCCCCGGACCCATCCCGGCACCGATGTACAGCGCGGTTGCGAACGCGTTGACCACGATGCCCGACACCATGGCCAGGGTCCTCATCGGCAGCCCGTCCAGGTCCGGCAACATCGCCGACGTCGTGTCCACCGCAACGGCGATCACCACCACGTTGCTCACTGTGCCCAGGCCAGGACGTTGCCGTAGCGGGATCCACATCAGCAGTACGGCCGCGCCGGTGATCGCGGTGATGGTTCCGAAGCTGAGCGACAGGTGGCTTTCGAGCCCCTGATGAAAGACGTCCCACGGGTTGACGCCCAGCCCACCGGCGATCATGAACGACATCGACGCCCCGTACAGCCACAGCCCCACGTAGAGGGCAGCCAACCGAGCAGGGAGTCGGCGACCGGCGAGTAGACGACGTGGTGAGGTGAACATGCTTCCAGTCTCGGGGCTACTGGATATGTTCGGCATAGCCACTTGTGCGACAGTGGACCCCAGAGCTACGGAACAGCGATGACGGTTGTCGAACCAGGTGCCACTTCGGTGAAGCCTGCATCCCGCACCGCGACGGCGCGACCGGCACGAACCTCGCCCAGTGCACGCGTCCATTGTTCCGGGTTCGCGGATCGGACCGAACATTCGAAGCCCGACACAGCCCACTCGCGGCATTGCGCTGTGCTCATCGCACCCGCCAGCAGCATGGACGCGTGCCCCACCTGAGCGGCTGCCTTGCCCACCGTCATCGACAGGGAGGCGTCGACCCACAGCACCGGTCCGGCCGAGACCGAAGGCTCGTCGTCGGCCGACACATCGGTTCCGCCGATCTGCAGCCGCTTGATCCGAGGATCCAGATCTCCAACCCGACCGGGCACGAACGCACGTGCCGACGCTCCCCCGACGTCGACCGTGACACCCGGAACGTCCTGCGCCGCACGCCACTGCGCACCGCGTGCACGTCGGGCAACCTTCCGGATGCGTGCCGACGTCCATTCGGTGAAGGCCTCGTTCCACGACGCGCCCACGCCCACTCGTGGGTCCAGGCACAACGCAACGGTTGCTCGTGCAGCCGCCTCGAGCAACTCGCTACGGCGGGGCGGATCGATCTTGGGGATGTGCAGCACCAACGGCATCGCCAGAACCTGTGCCGGATCTGCCGGGTCCTCCGCTCCGCCGTACCCACGAGCGAGCTCGGCGTGGCGCGAGACGAACGTGTTCTCCGGTGAGAATTCCTCGACCACAGTCTCGGCCACCACGTCATCCGATGTGTCGCCGGGAGTGGGATCGCCGGTCACGGGATCGCCGGTCACGGGATCGGGACGCGGCGGACTCCCCCGTCCACTGCGTCCGCGGCTTCGATCTCGTTGCGGGTGACGCCGAGGATGAACAGGACCGCATCGAGGTACGGATGGGAGATAGCGGTGTCGGCGATCTCTCGCAACGCAGGCTTGGCGTTGAAGGCAACCCCGAGGCCTGCTGCGGTGAGCATGTCGATGTCGTTCGCTCCGTCGCCCACGGCGACGGTCTGCTCCATCGGCACTCCCGACTGCGCCGCGAATTCACGCAGTGCGGTCGCCTTCGCAGCACGATCGACCACTTCTCCGATGACCCGTCCAGTGAGCTTGCCGTCGACGATCTCGAGAGTGTTCGCCTTGACGTAATCGAGTTCGAGTTCGTGAGCGAGGCCCTCGATGACCTGTCGGAATCCCCCGGACACGACGCCGCAGGCGAAGCCGAGACGCCGGAGGGTGCGGATGGTGGTTCTGGCCCCCGCGGTCAGTTCCAGGCTTTCGCCCACTTCGTCGATGACGGATTCGTCGAGTCCCGCCAACACGGCGACCCGCTGTTCGAGCGACTCCGCGAAGTCGATCTCACCGCGCATGGCAGCTTCGGTGACCGCACGTACCTCGTCCTCGCGTCCCGCGCGAGCAGCCAACATTTCGATGACCTCACCCTGGACGAGCGTGGAGTCGACGTCGAATACGATCAGTCGCTTGGATCGCCGTGCGATTCCGCCGCGCTGCACCGCGATGTCGACGCCGATTCCGGCGGCGATGGCCGCGAGCCCCGTGCGCAACTGCAGGTCGGCATCCGGCGACGTGTCGGTCGCGGTCACCTGCAGTTCGAGGCCGGTGACGGGATAGTCGGCAATTCCGCGTATGGAATCGATGTTCGCGCCCTGGCGGGCGAGTTCACGGGAGATGGTGCTGAAAGCGCGCGCTGTCACGGGTCGTCCCAGAACGACGACGACGTGGGTGGCCAAGCTCTGACCACCGCCCCGCGCGGTGTCGATCTCGACATCGACGTGAACACCGACCGTCGCCATCGCGTCCTCGAGCTCCTCCTGCAGTGCCTCGGGATCGCGCGGGCAGGACAGGAGAACGCCCAGTGTCAATCTGCCGCGGATGACCACCTGCTCGACGTCGAGCAGACTGACGTTGTGCCGTGACAGTGCTGCGAACAGCACCGATGTGACGCCCGGCTTGTCGGGTCCCGTCACCGTCACCAGCACTGCGGTGTCGCTCGAAGTCACCGAATCTCCCTTTCGTGCACGGCCCAGCGGCCGGATAGGTCTTCGTGTCACCTGTCGTGGACGAGCGAACCCGAACACGCCACGAGATTGTCGCAAGCGAAGAGCCCCACCCGGTAGCCGGGAGGGGCTCTCGCTGCACTGTGGACTACTTGGGGTCCGGGTCTCCTGACCCTTCGTGATCGCTGGTGGCGATCGGGGCCCGGCGGGCCTGTTCGAGCACTGCGGTGGTCTTACCGCCGTGCGCTCCCGGCCCGACGTGCGCTTCCGCGCGCATCCGCTCGACCATGTGCGGGTAGTGCAACTCGAACGCCGGACGCTCGGAACGGATCCGAGGCAGTTCGGTGAAGTTGTGTCGCGGCGGCGGGCACGAGGTGGCCCATTCCAACGAGTTGCCGTAGCCCCACGGATCGTCGACAGTGACGACCTCGCCGTATCGGTAGGACTTGAACACGTTCCACACGAACGGCAGTGTCGAGGCACCGAGAATGAAAGCACCGACCGTGGAGATGACGTTCAACTCGGTGAACCCGTCCGAGGGAAGGTAATCGGCGTACCGACGCGGCATGCCCTCGTTTCCGAGCCAGTGCTGCACCAGGAACGTGGCGTGGAATCCGAAGAACGTCAGCCAGAAATGCCACTTGCCCAGAGCCTCGTCCATCATCCGGCCCGTCATCTTCGGGAACCAGAAGTAGATGCCGGCGTAGGTAGCGAACACCACGGTGCCGAACACCACGTAGTGGAAGTGGGCGACCACGAAGTACGTGTCGGTGACCTGGAAGTCGATGGGCGGCGATGCCAGCAGAACACCGGTCAGACCACCGAAGACGAAGGTGATCAGGAACCCGATCGAGAACAGCATCGGCGTTTCCAGCGTCACCTGGCCTCGCCACATCGTGCCGACCCAGTTGAAGATCTTCACACCGGTGGGCACCGCGATGAGGAACGTCATGAAGGAGAAGAACGGCAGCAGCACAGCGCCGGTGGCGTACATGTGGTGCGCCCACACGGCGATGGAGAGAGCGGCGATCGCGATCGTCGCGTAGATCAGACCCGAGTAGCCGAAGATCGGCTTACGCGAGAAGACGGGGAACACCTCGGAGACGATTCCGAAGAACGGCAGCGCGATGATGTACACCTCGGGGTGGCCGAAGAACCAGAACAGGTGCTGCCACAGCAACACGCCACCGGTGGCCGGATCGAACAGGTGCGCGCCCAGGTGACGGTCGGCCGCCAGGCCGAGCAGCGCCGCCGTCAGCAGCGGGAAGGCCAGCAGAATCAGGATCGACGTCACCAGGATGTTCCAGGTGAAGATCGGCATACGGAACATCGTCATACCGGGGGCGCGCAGGCAGATCACCGTGGTGATCATGTTGACGCCACCGAGGATGGTGCCGAGACCGGCAACGGCCAGACCCATGATCCACAGGTCCGCGCCGACGCCCGGCGAGTGCAGAGCCGACGTCAGTGGGGTGTACGCGGTCCAACCGAAGTCCGCTGCGCCACCGGGAGTGATGAACCCGGCCGTGGTGATCAGGGCACCGAACAGGTAGAGCCAGTACGAGAACGCGTTCAACCGTGGGAACGCGACATCGGGGGCACCGATCTGCAGCGGCAGGATGTAGTTCGCGAATCCGAACACGATCGGCGTCGCGTACAGCAGCAGCATGATGGTGCCGTGCATGGTGAACAGCTGGTTGTACTGCTCGTTGGACAGGAACTGCATTCCCGGTATGGCCAACTCGGCGCGCATCAGCAGCGCCATGAGTCCACCGACCAGGAAGAACGCGAACGATGTCGCGATGTACATGATTCCCAACACCTTGGGATCGGTTGTCGTCACCGCTTTGTGCAGGAACGACCCCTTCGGTCCCGTCCGCGGCGGGAACGGCCGAGCAGCATCCACCGCAGGTGCGGGCCTAGGCGCTAGGGCAGTCACAGATCCTCCTGATTGCGCGTCGGACCTCGAACCACGAGGCGACGTCATCTAGTCGTGCGCTCCTCGAATCGTAGACCTTCGGACCGACGCTTGCCGAACCGGTCCTACCGTGTGTCGTATTGGGCCCGATCGGCCGTGCCCGGATCGCGCGATCTGCCTGCGCTGTCGGCCTTTCCGGCGCAGTCGGGGACGCCGCGGGAGTCGCCGATTCCGCACGCTCCGCGGTGCCCGTTCGGGTGTTCTGCGACGGCCGCCTTCCGATACTGTGTGAGACCACCCGACCCGTCGAAGGAAGTCCCGCGTTGCCACTCCATCCACGAGTCCCCCGTTCGTGTGCGCCGCGCAGGATCGGTGCCGTCGCCTCCGTGTGCCTCGCCGCCGCCGTGGCGCTGGTCGGTTGTTCCGACTCCGAGGCGCAGGACGACGCATCCACCATCGTTCGCACCACCACGAACATCGCCGGTGCCGGAGTGGTCGGCAACAACCGGGACACCGCGGGTCTGTGCCCCGCCCTGGCACCACTCGATCCGACCGGCATCGAGGGTGACACCAGACCCGTCGGACATGCCGAGGGCATCAGCGTCCTTCCCGCCGACCCCCAGCGCATCGTCGTGCTCGATGCCGCAGGCCTGGACGCGAGCTGCGCGGTCGGCATCTGGGAGCGCGTCGTCGGGGCGGCCACGATCGACCCCGATTTCCGGGGCGACGGAGACCAACCGCTGTACCTGGGCACCGGACTGGCGTCCGTTCCGTCCGTCGGGCCGGTGGGTTCACCCGACATCGATGCCATCGCCGCCCTCGACCCCGATCTGATCCTCGGTGCCGAGTCGCTCGGATCAACTACGTACGACGAGCTGACAGCCATCGCCCCGACCGTCTTCACCGCAACAGGGCAGGGTTGGAAAGACACCTTTCTGCAGTCCGCGGCGGCGCTCGGTCGCGGCCAGGCGGCATTCGAGGCACTCGCCTCGTTCTCCGCCGACGCCGAACGAGTCGGTCGAGAGATCGACGCCACCCAGACTCAGGCGTCCGTCGTCCGATTCGCTGCCGACTCCATCGAGGTGGACGGACCGAACTCGTTCGCGGGCCAGATACTCGACGAGGTCGGAGTCGGCCGGCCCCAGAGCCAGCGCGACGCCACGTTCTCGGTCGAGTCGGACAACCTCACGCCGGTCGAGGGAGACATCGTCTACGTGCGATTCGCGGGCCCCGACGGCGAGAGCTTCGGGCGCGAGGTGATGGACTCCGATGCGTGGCACGCTCTCGGTTCGGTCACCGACGGTCGGGTCTTCGCCGTCGACGACACGGTGTGGTCGGGCAGCGGCGTCGTCGCGGCACGGGCCGTTCTGGACGACCTGTCCGCCTCCCTGAACGCCTACGTCTCCTGACGCGATGCCGATTCCCGAATTCGTCCGCGCTCTGCGCAGTGTCGTCGGAACGTCGCCGTTGTGGTTGTCCGGTGTCAGCGCAGTCGTTCTCGACGACGACCGGCGCGTGCTGCTGACCCTGCGAGCGGACAACAACACCTGGGCCGTGGTCTCGGGAATTCTCGAACCGGGCGAGGAACCCGCCCCGGCAGCACTGCGTGAGATCGGCGAGGAAACCGGGGTGGACGCCTCGATCGAGCGCTTGACGAGCGTCGACGTGACGGAGCCGATCACCTACCCCAACGGCGACGTCGCGCAGTATCTGGACATCACGTTCCTCGCTCGATACACCGGCGGCATCCCGCATGTGGCCGACGACGAGAATCTCGACGTTGCCTGGTTCGCACTCGACGCGCTCCCCGAAAACCTCACGGCCACTTCGCGATTGCGAATCGAGAAGGCCATCGCCGACGAACCGTCGGCGTGGTTCCGGCGCTGACTCCCGACCGCACCGAGGACACAGTTCGACCGAACCTTCCCCCTTTCGATTCGTAATGTGATATCACTTTAATATCACCATCGAGAGGGAGGTTCTCATGTCCGCACCTGCAACCGTCGCCGAGAAGCCGACGGGTACTCCGACCACCACCATCGCCGAGCGCCCGGGATGGGATCTACCCGGCTGGTCGATGCTCGGCATCGGCCTCGCGCTGCTTCTCGGCGGAATCGTTGCGTTCACGGTCGGACTGGTCTTCTCCGTCGTCGGACTGATCGTGACGGGGGTCGTACTGTTCGTCCTCTCACTTCCGGCACTCATGGGCCTGACGCTGGTGCAACCGAATCAGGCTCGCGTTCTTCAGCTCCTCGGGAGTTCGTACAGCGGCACCCTGCGGACGCCGGGGCTGCGCTGGACAAATCCGTTGACGTATCGCAGGGCCATCTCGACCCGAATCCGCAACCACGAAACCGGACAATCCAAGGTCAACGACGCCGACGGCAACCCGATCGAAATCTCCGCCATCGTCGTCTGGCAGGTCGCCGATACTGCACTGGCGTCGTTCCAGGTCGATGACTACGAGGAGTTCGTCGCCGTCCAGACCGAGTCCGCCGTCCGGCACATCGCCGGCAGCTACCCGTACGACGCCGAAGGGCGAATGTCGTTGCGGGAGAACGCCGACGAGATCACTGCCGCCATGTCGGAGGAGGTGCACGCACGGGTACGTTCGGCCGGTGTCGAGGTGATCGAAACCCGAATCAACCGGTTGGCCTACTCCCCGGAAATCGCTCAGGCAATGTTGCGGCGGCAGCAGGCAGGCGCGGTCATCGCCGCCCGTCAGCAGATCGTCGAAGGTGCCGTCGGAATGGTGGAGATGGCGCTCGGGAAGCTGGAGGAAAAGCACGTCGTCGAGCTCGACGAGGAGCGCAAGGCCACGATGGTGTCGAATTTGCTCGTGGTCCTGTGCAGCGACCGAGACACGCAACCGGTCGTCAACACCGGATCGCTGTACCAGTGAGCCATGGCCGTCGAGCGTAAGAAGATTCTGCTGCGGTTGGACCCAGCGGTGCACGACGCTCTCGCCCGTTGGGCCTCCGACGAGTTGCGGAGCACCAATGCTCAGATCGAGTTCCTATTGCGCCGCGCTCTGAGCGAGAAGGGCCGAATGCCCAAGGACGCCGAGGACATTCGCCCGCCGGGACGCCCACCGAATTCGTGAGCGTCCCGGCGTGGCGAACGGGCTCAGAAGTCCCAGTCCTCGTCTTCGGTGTTGACGGCCTTGCCGATGACGTACGAGGAACCCGAACCGGAGAAGAAGTCATGGTTCTCGTCGGCGTTGGGTGAGAGCGCCGACAGAATCGCCGGGTTGACGTCCGTCTCGTCCTTGGGGAACAGGCCCTCGTAGCCGAGATTGTTCAGTGCTTTGTTGGCGTTGTAGCGCAGGAACTTCTTGACGTCCTCGGTCAGGCCGATCTCGTCGTAGAGGTCCTGGGTGTACTCGACCTCGTTGTCGTACAACTCGAACAGCAACTCGAAGGTGTAGTTCTTGAGTTCCTCGCGCTGCGCCTCGCTGACCTTCTCGAGACCCTTCTGGTACTTGTACCCGATGTAGTACCCGTGCACGGCCTCGTCGCGGATGATCAGACGGATCAGGTCCGCGGTGTTGGTGAGCTTGGCCCGTGAGGACCAGTACATCGGCAGGTAGAAGCCGGAGTAGAACAGGAACGATTCGAGCAGCGTCGACGCGACCTTGCGCTTGAGCGGATCGTCACCGTGGTAGAAGTTCAGGACGATCTCGGCCTTGCGCTGGAGGTTGACATTCTCCTCGGACCAGCGGAATGCGTCGTCGATGTCGCGGGTGGAGCTGAGGGTGGAGAAGATGGAACTGTAGCTCTTGGCGTGCACCGACTCCATGAACGCGATGTTGGTGTACACCGCCTCCTCGTGGGGAGTGATGGCATCAGGAATGAGGCTGACAGCGCCGACGGTGCCCTGAATGGTGTCGAGCAGTGTCAATCCGGTGAACACACGCATCGTCAACTGCTTCTCGACGGCGGTCAGCGTTGCCCACGACGGAATGTCGTTGGACACCGGCACCTTCTCCGGCAGCCAGAAATTACTGGTGAGGCGCTCCCACACTTCGGAGTCCTTGTCGTCCTGGACCCGATTCCAGTTGATCGCGGAGACGCGATCGATGAGCTTTACCATGGGTGCCTACCTACAGGTCGATGAGCGAGAACTGGGACGGAACTGCGTGAAAAGTCGCTGACACGAACACTACCCGTTGTGTCCGACAAGTCCGGTAGGCACTACAAAGTGTGCCGCGAGTGTTGCCCGCAGAGACGACCCCTACGCCTGCTTCGGTCGGTCACCACCCCACCGAGCACGGGACGGTTCCGGCTTCGATGGCCTCGACCAACTGCGCGTGATCGCGCTCGTTCTGATCGGCGTAGGCGTGGGCGAAAGCCACCATCGCCCGATCGACCTTGTCTCCTCGTCCGAGGTAGTCGGCGATCGCCTCCGCGTCACCACTTCGGGCGTGCGCTCGTGCGAGCACCTCACCGCATGCGGTTGCGAATTCGGTGAGGTACGGCCCGATGATCTCGCCGTCGGGAATGACCTTCATGTCACGGAACTGCCGAACGTAGAAGTTCATGTCCCCCACTGCAGTCCATCCCACGAACATATCGGTGGCACTCTGCAGCATTCGCTGTCCGCTGACCACGCGCGCACCGTGATTGTCGTACCTGCTCGGTTCGAGAAACCGCTCGAACACCGACGGCCCCGCCTGCTTGATCTGCAGGAAGAACGGATCGCCCGTCCGCCGTTCTTCCAGCAGCGCCAGATACACCCGCATCCCTACGCTCCCGACGCCGACCACCTGCCGAACGACGTCGAGAACTCGGAACCTGGACAGCAGACTCCAGATATGGTCGTCCACCGACTCGCTGTAACCGGCGATGACCGCCTGCACCAGTTCGATCTGGGAATCACCCACGTGGGTGCGAAAAGGCGGGTCCTCGCGAATTCGTCGACGCCCGTCCCTCGTCTCGGTGAACTTGCGGGACGCTCCACGGCTGGTACGACGCTCGGCTTTCGTTTCGATGAGTTTCTCGGCGTGGCGGGCGATGCCCGACGAGAAGTGACCGAGCAAACCCGCGACGTCGATGCGGTCGTACCAGATGTCGATCTCCGGGGTCTTCGCGTACGCCCTCATCTTTCTGCAGTACGCTGCTGTCATCGCTGCGACCGCCCGATCGGAGCGCCGCGCATCGACCCCGTTCTCGCGACCGAGAACCACCAGAGACGTCGCCAGCCTCTGGAGATCCCACTCGAACGGGCCCGGCAGCGTTTCGTCGAAGTCGCGGAGATCGAAGTACAGGTTCCGTTCGGGGGTGGCCCACAATCCGAAGTTCAACACGTGGGCATCGCCACACAACTGGACCTCGATGCCGGTGTGCGGAGTCGACGCGAGATCGGCCGCCATCACGGCCGCGGCCCCACGGAAGTAGGTCCACGGCGACGCGGACATGCGGGCGTAGCGGATCGGGAGTAGCTCCGGCACCCGAATGGTGTTCTGTGCCAGCACCGTTTCGAGCGCATCATGGCCACGTGAGGCTGGATCCCACTCGCCCAACCCGCTGCGAGGTACACGCCGTCGGGCGTGTCGACCACGCGACAATTGCTCGGAAGGACGTGCGTCCTTCCGAGCAATTGTCACATCGATATCGGATTCGACCTCGTCGCCCGCTTCGGTGTCCATGCCTGATTATGCTCCGCGGCGCACCGCGATATCGCGGTATTCGCCACAGGCCGACCGACCGAGTCGACTACAGCATGCAGGACACGCAACCCTCCACCTCGGTGCCTTCGAGGGCCAACTGGCGCAGGCGGATGTAGTAGAGCGTCTTGATGCCCTTACGCCATGCGTAGATCTGCGCGCGGTTGATGTCACGAGTGGTGGCCGTGTCCTTGAAGAACAGCGTCAGAGACAGGCCCTGATCGACGTGTTGCGTTGCGGCAGCGTAGGTGTCGATGATCTTCTCGTACCCGATCTCGTACGCGTCCTGGTAGAAATCCAGGTTGTCGTTGTCGAGATACGGTGCCGGATAGTAGACGCGGCCGATCTTGCCTTCCTTGCGAATCTCGATCTTCGACGCCACCGGGTGAATCGACGAGGTGGAGTTGTTGATGTACGAGATGGAACCGGTCGGCGGGACGGCTTGCAGATTCTGGTTGTAGATCCCGTACTCCTGCACCGACGCCTTCAACGTCGTCCAATCCGCCTGAGTGGGAACGGATACGCCCGCATCGGCGAACAACTTCGCGACCTTGGGTGTGGCCGGCTCCCAGACCTGATCGGTGTACTTGTCGAAGAATTCACCCGACGCGTACTTGGAGTCCGGGAACCCCTTGAAGTACTGCCCACGAGCCTTGGCCAGCTGATTCGATGCCTGGAGAGCGTGGAACAGCACCGTGTAGAAGTAGATGTTGGTGAAGTCGATGCCCTCGGTCGAGCCGTAGTGAATGCGCTCCCGTGCTAGGTAGCCGTGCAGATTCATCTGCCCGAGGCCGATTGCGTGAGAATCGTTGTTGCCCTGCTCGATCGACGGCACGGAGAAGATGTGCGTCTGATCGGACACTGCGGTGAGTCCGCGAATGGCCACGGCGATGGTCTTACCGAAATCGGGCGAGTCCATCGTCTTGGCGATGTTCAGCGAACCGAGGTTGCACGAGATGTCCTTGCCGACATGACTGTACGAAAGGTCGTCGTTGAACGTGGACGGCGTCGAGACCTGAAGGATCTCCGAGCACAGGTTGGAGTGAGTGATCTTGCCCTTCACCGGGTTCGCGCGATTGACGGTGTCCTCGTACATGATGTACGGGTAACCGGACTCGAACTGCAACTCGGCGAGAGTCTGAAAGAACTCGCGCGACTTGATCTTGGTCTTGCGGATCCGCTTGTCGTCGACCATCTCGTAGTACTTCTCGGAGACGTCGATGTCTGCGAACGGAACTCCGTAGATGCGCTCGACGTCGTACGGCGAGAACAGGTACATGTCCTCGTTCTTCTTGGCCAGCTCGAACGTGATGTCCGGGATGACGATTCCGAGCGAGAGCGTCTTGATCCTGATCTTCTCGTCCGCGTTCTCACGCTTGGTGTCGAGAAACTTGTAGACGTCGGGGTGGTGAGCATGCAGGTAGACCGCGCCCGCGCCCTGACGCGCACCCAGCTGGTTGGCATAGGAGAACGAATCCTCGAGCAGCTTCATGATCGGGATGACACCCGAGGACTGATTCTCGATGCGCTTGATGGGCGCACCGGCCTCGCGAATGTTGCTCAGCAGCAACGCAACTCCGCCACCACGCTTGGACAGCTGCAGGGCCGAGTTGATGGAGCGACCGATGGACTCCATGTTGTCCTCGATACGCAGCAGGAAGCACGAGACGGGCTCGCCGCGCTGCTTCTTGCCGGAGTTGAGGAAGGTGGGCGTCGCGGGCTGGAAGCGGCCTGCGATGATCTCGTCGACCAGATCGGTGGCCAGGGCCTCGTCGCCTGCGGCCAGCGTCAGCGCCACCATGCACACCCGGTCCTCGAACCGCTCGAGGTAACGCTTGCCGTCGAACGTCTTGAGCGTGTACGAGGTGTAGTACTTGAACGCCCCGAGGAACGTGGGGAACCGGAACTTCTTCGAGTACGCGTGGTTGATCAGGAACTTCACGAACTCGCGAGAGTACTGGTCCAGAACCTCGGGCTCGTAGTAGTTCTCCTCGACGAGGTAGTCCAGCTTCTCGTCCAGATCGTGGAAGAACACGGTGTTCTGATTGACGTGCTGCAGGAAGTACTGATTGGCAGCCTCGCGATCCTTCTCGAACTGGATCTCACCGTTGGGCCCGTACAGATTGAGCATCGCGTTGAGCGCGTGGTAGTCCATGTCGCCGTCGCCGCGGACGGTGCTGGGTACGGGTCCTGCGTCGGTGATGGTCGGTGCCACGGCGATGCTCCTACTGGGTATGTGGTGTGTGGTGCTCTAGTGCGTGTGGGCGGCGCGTCGGACTTCACGTTCCCAGAAGTCCTCCAGCCCCTCGCGGACCCGCACTACGTCCTCGGGGGTGCCCATCAATTCGAATCGGTAGAGATACGGAACTGCGCACTTCTGCGAAATGACATCTCCTGCGAAGCAGAACGAGTCACCGAAGTTCGTGTTTCCGGCAGCGATGACAGCTCGGATCAACGACCGATTGTGCTTGTCGTTGAGAAACTTGATCACACGCTTGGGGACGTAGTTGGTGTCGCGCCCGGAGTACGTGACCCCTCCCCCGTACGTCGGCACGATGAGGACGTAGGGAGTGTCGACACGAAAGGTGCCGTCCGGATCACGTAATGGAATGCGAGTCGCGGGAATGTCCAGCTTCGAGACGAAGCGATGAGTGTTCTCGGACGCGCTGGAGAAATAGACCAGTGAGTGGGAGGACTGCGGTTGGAAACTCACCGCTCACTCACTTCCTCGTTCTGTTCAAGCAGCGTTCGCTGCAATGCTCTTGATGCGGTCCGGACGGAAGCCGGACCAGTGATCGTCACCGGCAACGACGACCGGAGCCTGCAGGTAACCGAGAGCCATGACGTAGTCGCGCGCTTCGGGGTCCTGCGAGATGTCGATGACGGAGTACTCGATACCGGCCTTGTCGAGGGCGCGATAGGTGGCATTGCACTGAACGCAGGCGGGCTTGGTGTAAACGGTGATGCTCATGGTGTCCCTCTTTCCGTTGTCGCCATCGGGTGAACCGACGCGACCGATGTGCTCTGCGTGTGGCACCGAGAACATCTCCCGCTCAGGGCGACTTCGACCTGCTCGAACCCATGTGTGCAGGCTCTTCGAGTTGTGGTCTCTCGGTTGGTCAAACACTACACCTAGTGTCCGACATCTGCCTAGAACACGAGATGTTGCGAACAACATGCTTGGTATTCGCTGGTCACGGCGTTGTGAAGCCGCAAGAATCGGAGGACATCGGCGTGTCGCACGTCACATCGCGCGCATGTTGTTCGTCACAGGGAGACCGGGCCGGGTCCATGACGTGTACCGAGAACCGCCGACCCTCCCCACGACACGCCGAAGGGCCCTCGAACTTCTCCGAGGGCCCTTCGGCGATCACGCAGTGGTCAGCGCTGGCGCGCCTTGAACCGCGGTTCCTTCTTGTTGATCACGAACACCGTGCCACGGCGTCGCACCACCTGTGCGCCGGGCTTGTTCTTGAGCGATTTCAAAGAGTTTCTCACCTTCATGCAGCAACCCTACATGAAAACGATTCTCATAACCGAACGGGTCACGCACTCACGAGTTCGTCGGCGGCCTTCACCAGTTCGGCAACGACGTGGCCGATCTCACCGGAGACCTCGGCGTTCTCACGCGGGTGGGCCGAGCCGAACTTGTCGACGGTGCCACCGATGGAGAGCCGAACATCCTCGAGAACCGTTCCGCCGGCGATGCGGACGGCCTTGCTGGTGTCCTCGTGCGCCCACTTGGCTCCGTTGCCACTGGGGGAAGCGCTGATGACGACGACCGGCTTGCCCACCATGGCACCCGCACCGTAGGGGCGCGAAAGCCAGTCGATGGCGTTCTTCAGCACGGCCGGAATGGTGCCGTTGTATTCGGGCGTGACCAGCAACAACGCCGTGGCCTTCTCGGCAGCGGCCCGCAGAGCGAGTGCGCCCTCGGGCACCGATCCCTCGACGTCGATGTCCTCGTTGTAGAAGGGGACATCTCCGAGTCCGTCGTAGACCACTACCTCGGCACCGGCGGGTGCCACGGTGACAGCAGTCTCGGCGATCCGCTTGTTCACCGACTCGGCGCGCAAGCTTCCGACGAGAACGAGTACATGAGCGTCTGACATGAGGTTATTCCTTCGCGAGTTCGGATGACGTGATCGTCGTGTCAATTCCTACCATCCAAACGGACCGTGGTCCATTTATGTTCCCGGCAAGGTAGGCTTCCTCTGTGACCGGCCCCATGCTGCCCATAGCGGGCGAGGACTCCGAACGGTGCGACGCAGCCCGCAACCGTCGCCTTCTCCTCGATGCCGCAACGGATCTGGTGGCGGCCGTCGGAGCCGACGCCATCACCATGGACGCGGTGGCCACCAAGGCCGGAGTGGGCAAGGGCACCGTGTTCCGTCGCTTCGGGAACCGGGCCGGGCTGATGCGTGCGTTGCTCGACCACACCGAGAAGAAACTGCAACACTCGTTCATGTTCGGCGATCCGCCGCTGGGCCCGGGAGCCGACCCGATCGATCGTCTCGTCGCCTTCGGCCGAGCGCGACTGGAATTCGTCAACGTTCAAGGGGAAGTGCTCCGCGCCGCGGAGAGCGCCGACGACGCGCGGTATTCCGCCCCGGCGCACATGGTCAACTTCACCCATGTGCTGTCGCTGCTCCGCGCCGCCGAGGTGGACGGGGATCTCGAATTGCTCGCGTACTGGCTGCTCACACCACTCGAAGCCACCCTGGTCCTCCATCAGTACCGCGATCTGGGAATGCCGATGGATCGCCTTGCCGACGGTTGGGAAGACTTGGTACGCAGGGCAACTCGAGTCCGATAGCCATCGGGGCAACTCGCACTCGGAAGGTCCTGCGCTCAAAGACGGACGACGGCGGCGGCCGCCGCGTGCAGCGCGGTGCCGTACGAGCGGCCGTGACCGGCTGCGTGAACGGCGAGTGGATGCAGCTGATGCAGTGTTGTGCGTTCGCGCCACCCTGCTCGCAACGGCTGCACCGTCTCGTAGCCGCCGACGACGACGTCGAGGTGGGGGCAACCGAACAGCGCCAGCATCGCCAGATCGGTTTCGCGGTGCCCACCGTGCGCCGCCGGATCGATCAGCACCACTCCCGCGTCGGTCCAGAACACGTTGCCGTTCCAGAGATCGCCGTGAATACGACTCGGCGGCTCTGCATCGTCGAAGTCGCCGTCCGCGATGCGTCCACACGCCGATTCGACGATCGACGCCTCCCCCGACGTCACGGTTCCGGCGTCGACCGCGATTCGGAGAAACGGCAACACTCGTTCGGCCGCGTAGAAGGCTCCCCAGGATCGGTGCACCGTACTGCTCATGGGCCGGGATCCGATGAACAGCTGACCCGAGAAGGCGACGCCGTCGGCATCCTCGGGTGGCGCACCGAACCCGGCGGCTCCGGCCGAGTGTGTCGCGGCCAGCGCGCGCCCGAATCGTTCGGCTGCGGCCGGCCTGGGACGGGTTGCAACCAGCCGCTCGAGTTCGATGTACGCCCGGCCGTGCCCGACGACCCCGACGACCGGGGCCCCGGCCTCGCCGAGCCACCCGAGCCCGGTGGCCTCGGCGGCGTAGAAGTCGGGGTGTGCCTGGGGGTTTCGCTTGACGAAGGTATCGGAGGTTCCACTCACGACCACCGACACTACGCACGGCGCGAGATCTGCCCCGGCATTCGTCATTAGGATGACGTGATGGGACACATCAACTCGGAATTGCGCACGGGGATCATGCGCGAGCTGGCCGTGCAGTCGACCATCGACCCGATCACGGAGGTCCGCAGGCGAGTCGACTTCCTCAAGGACTACCTGGCGTCGACGCCTGCCTCGGGGTTCGTGCTCGGCATCAGTGGCGGACAGGACAGCACGCTCACCGGCAAGCTCGCCCAACAGGCTGCGACGGAGCTCCGAGCGGACGGACACGAGGCCGAGTTCGTCGCCGTTCGCCTCCCCTACGGCGTGCAGGCCGACGAGGACGACGCCTCGATCGCGCTGAAGTTCATCGATCCCGACCGCACGGTGACGGTGAACATCAAGGACGCCGCCGACGCCGCAGCGGCCGCGACGGCGGAAGCACTCGGTAGTGCCGGAATCCGAGACTTCGTCCGCGGCAACATCAAGGCTCGCCAGCGCATGGTGGCGCAGTACGCCCTCGCAGGCGAACTCGGCTACGTCGTCGTGGGCACCGATCATGCCGCCGAGGCGATCACCGGCTTCTTCACCAAATTCGGTGACGGCGGCGTCGATCTGACTCCGCTGACCGGCTTGAGCAAGCGCCAGGGCGCGGCACTGCTGCGCGAGCTGGGCGCACCCGAGAGCACTTGGCGCAAGGTTCCCACCGCAGATCTCGAAGACGATCGACCTGCGCTACCCGACGAGGAAGCGCTCGGTGTCACGTACGAGCAGATCGACGACTACCTGGAGGGCAAGGACGTCACCGACGAGGTCGCCGACAAGCTGGAGAAGATGTTCCTCGCAACTCGTCACAAGCGCACGGTGCCCGTTACGCCGTTCGACGATTGGTGGAAGAGAAGCAGCTGAATCGGGCAGCCACGGGTCGGCGGCGGGGTGTGCTCAGCCGCCGGCGAAGGGCGGCAGCACGTCGACCCTGCCGCCGATCACGCGCCCCAGATCGCGGGTGAGATCTTCTCCCACCAGGTACGCCGACACCCTGAGAATCGGCTCCATCGGCGCGCCGTGCCGGGACAGAATCAGCCCTCTCAGATCTGCGAGGGTGGCACCGACCGGCACGGTGAGGTACTCGGACTCGCAGTGCGACGCGTCGACCGCTGCAGCGAAATACCGCACCTCCACCTGGGTGTCACCCACCGATGGCTCCCATGCTGCGGGTGGGAGGCACGAAGCCGTCGGCGTCGATGCCGTGTCCCGCCCACTTGTTCCACATGGCCCCGCGCCATACCGCTGCCAGTTCCTCGTCGGTGGCACCGCCGCGCAGAGCGGCCCGCAGATCGGTTTCGTCGTCGCTGAACAGGCAGGACCGAATCGTTCCTTCTGCAGTGATCCTGGTGCGGTCGCAATCACCGCAGAACGAGCGTGTCACCGACGCGATGATGCCGACGGTGGCGTCGGTGCCGTCGACGCTCCACTCCTCGGCCGGGGCCGAGGGGTCGGCACGCCCCACCTCACGCAGATCGAATTCGGTGGACAGCTCGTCGAGCAAGGTCTGGGCGTCGATCATGTTCGCGCGGGCCCACTCGTGATCGGCGTCGAGCGGCATCTGCTCGATGAATCGAAGTGCCACCCCCTCGTCGAGACACCAGCGCAGCAGATCGACGGCACCGGACAGTGTGTCGCGCATCAGAACGGCATTGACCTTGACCGGTCCGATCCCGGCTCGCTGCGCTGCCCTGATTCCGGCGAGAACGGACGGCAACCGGTCTCGTCGGGTCAGGCGAGCGAAATCTTCGCGGTCGACGGAATCCAGCGAGACGTTCACTCGGGTCAACCCGGCATCGGCCAGGGACCGAGCCCGGTGTTCGAGACCGACGGCGTTGGTGGTCATCGACAGCGGCACACCCTCCGCGGCATCGCGGCACAACCGCAGAATGTCGTCGAGGTCGCGGCGCATCAGCGGTTCACCTCCGGTGAAACGCACATCCCTGATACCCAGCAGCCGCACGGACACCGAGACCACGCGAGCGATCTCGGCCGGCGTCAGCAACGCTGCCGCCGGGATAGCCGGAAGGCCCTCCTCTGGCATGCAGTACGTGCAGCGCAGCGAGCATTTTTCGGTGATCGAGATACGCAGGTCGCGGGCCACCCGGCCGAATCGATCGATCAGGTGTGGCACGTCCGGCCGATCGGACACGGAGTTCACCCCGCCTGCCGCAGAACCCGTGGTGGTGCCGAACGTTGGAATGCCGAGCGAGGTGACACTGTCCACCGTCACCTCGTACCTCGTCTCTGTCGGGAATCACGCCTGTCGTAGATGTGTCTACCCATTATGCCGCAGCCCACACCGAGCGGACGGATCGGCGTGCCTAGGATTGGCACCCATGACGGTTGAGCAGAGGCACGCGATCACTGGATCCGCACGGTGACCGCGGTATCGGTCGAGGAACATGCCACCGCGGTCGAGGGTCTGCTCGCGGCGCTGACAGCGCGAACCGCTCAGCGAATTCCTCTCGACGCCGCGTTGGGCCGCGTCTCGTTCGAGGACGTCCGATCTCCGGTCGATCTGCCACTGTTCCGCAACTCTCAGATGGACGGCTACGCCGTGGATTCTCGATCCGTGGCGACGACCCCGGTGACGCTTCCGGTCTCGACGATCATCGCCGCAGGCCCGACGGAATCTGCAGTTCTCGCGCCGGGCAGCGCCGCCAAGATCATGACCGGTGCCCCCATTCCGGAAGGAGCGGACACCATCGTCCCCGTCGAGGACACCTCGGTACCGACGGCCGGTTCCGTGACGATCGAAAGAAGCCGCGCAGCAGGCGAATTCGTACGTGAACAAGGAAGCGACGTACGCGTCGGGACAATCCTGGTCGAGTCGGGCCGAGTGCTCGAACCCCGCCACATCTCCGTTCTCGCCGCCGTCGGCTTCGGCGAAGTGGACGTTCGCTCGCGCCCTCGCGTGGCCGTGGTGACCACCGGTGCCGAACTGGTCGACGCCGGTTCGACGCTGACGCCCGGTCAGATCTACGACTCGAACGGCATCACCCTCGCCGCACATCTTCGCGCCAGCGGCGCAGAGGTGGTCTCCGTCTCGCGCAGTTCCGACGAGCCGAGCCGCTTTCGCGAGATCCTCGACGCCGCAGCCGAATCGGCCGAGCTGATCATCACCTCCGGCGGAGTGTCGATGGGCGACTTCGAGGTGGTCAAGGACATACTCCGCCCGCTCGGCGGCAACTTCGGATCGGTTCGAATGCAGCCGGGCGGACCGCAGGGCACCACGATGTTCGACGGCGTCCCCGTGCTCAGCTTTCCCGGCAATCCCGTCAGTACGGTCGTCTCGTACATCATGTTCGCGCGCAACATCGTTCGGCGAGCGGCCGGTCTGCCGCCGGTCCTCTCGACCACCGCGGCCCTGCACGAACCGATCGTGTCACCGCCCGGTCGCAGACAACTACTTCGTGGCCGATTACGCGACGACGGTCGGGTCGAGCTCGTCGCCGGCCCCGGCTCCCACCTGGTGGCCGCACTGGCATGGGCCGATGTGCTGATCGATATCGACTCCGAGACAACCGAACTCGCCGCAGGAACCGACGTGGAGGTGTGGCCGCTGTGACCACCGACGCCCAGCCACCCCAGCTGTCTCATCTCGACGATCAGGGCCGCGCCCGCATGGTCGATGTGGCGCACAAGAAGGAAACCTCGCGCACGGCCGTCGCCGCCGGTGAATTCGTCACCACGGCCGAGGTCATCGCGCTCGTGCGCGCGGACGACATGCCCAAGGCCGACGTTCTCGCCACCGCCCGCATCGCCGGCATCTCGGCAGCGAAGCGCACGTCGGAACTGATTCCGCTGTGCCATCAGCTCGCCCTCTCCTCGGTGAAGATCTCGTTCGGATTCACCGAGTCGTCCATCACGGTCGAGGCCACCGCCCGCACCACCGGACGCACCGGGGTGGAGATGGAAGCACTGACCGCGGTCGCCGTCGCCGGCCTGACCCTGCACGACATGGTCAAGGCCGTCGATCCCGGTGCCACCATGAACGGCGTCCGGTTGCTCACCAAAGACGGCGGCAAGCACGGACATTGGCAGCGGGACGACGCAGAGGTCTCCCCCGAGGCTGCGGCTGCGCCGATCTTCGAGTCCTCACGGTCCGCGGCGGTACTGGTGGCCTCCACCGGCGGCGCGAACGGAACTCGACCGGACACCACCGGCCCCACCATCGCGTCCTGGTTGACCGATCGAGGCTTCGCCGTGCGGGGCCCACTGGTGTACGCCGATGCCGAGATCGCTGCGGGGCTGCAGGACGCTCTGCTCGGCGAACCGTCGCTGATCGTCAGCACCGGCGGCACCGGCGTATCCCCCACCGATGCGACCCCCGAGGCGACGGCAGCGCTCCTCGACATCGACATGCCGGGTATCGCCGATGCCATCCGAACCCGCGGGACGTCTGCGACGCCCCACGCGGTGCTCAGCCGCGGCGTCTCGGGTCTGATCGGACGCACACTGATAGTCAACCTGCCGGGCTCACCGGGTGGCGTGAAGGACGGACTCTCCGTTCTCGACCCGCTCCTCGACCATGTGCTCGCCCAGATCGCCGGAGGAGGCCCCCACGATGAGTGAGCTCGTCGCCCGTATCTCGAACGAACCGCTGAGCACTGCCGAAGTAGAAGCAGCAGTGCAGGATTCGCATCACGGTGCAGTCGTGCTGTTCAGTGGAATCGTGCGCGATCACGACGGCGGACATGCGGTGGAGACTCTGGAATACCGCGCCCACCCCGATGCAGAGCGGTTCCTGAGCCGCTGCTGCTCGGAGGTATCGGCAGAGACCGGATTGGCGGTGGCCGCAGTGCATCGCGTCGGCGATCTGCGCGTCGGCGACCTCGCACTCGTAGCGGCCGTCGGCTCGGCTCATCGCGCCGAGGCGTTCGAGGCCTGTGCCAGGCTCGTCGAGCGCATCAAGGCCGAGGTCCCGATCTGGAAGCGTCAGGGATTCGAGGGCGGACGTACCGAGTGGGTCGGGCTCTAAGGAACTAGCCGGTCTCGAGGTAGCGATGGACCGGAAGCATGGCGGAGGCGTCAGCGACGTCGTCCGGTCCTCGCACACAGGCACGCAACCGCTGCTCGACGGCCGACGCATCGAGTTCGGTACCGATCAGCACTAGTGAGGTCTGCTCGGGCTCGCCTCGGGCCCAGGACGCAGCCTCGAATCGAATGTGTCGGCCCACCGTGTGCACGACGAACTTCTGCGGGTAGCCGGCGATGCCGAAATGCACGAATCCCTTGATGCGATAAAGGTTCCCGGAAGGATTCTCCAAAAACTCGATCAACCGACGCGGTTCGACGGGCTCCGCCGTGACGAATTCGGTGTGTGAGTACTTGCGCGTGCAGGTGTCGGTCGTGGTCGTGGTCGTGGTTCTCCCGGAGTAGTTCGTCGAACGACAGCTGCACCGCCATTGCCGAATTCACCGAGTGATCCTCGCGTCGGTCGAACAGCAGCAGCGGGTCGACGCGACCGAAGGCCACGGGTACGACGGGCACGTCTCCTACGACCGACTGCACCGTCGACACCACCGCGGAGCGTTCGGACTCGCTCACCGCGTCGGACTTGTTCAACACCACCAGGTCGGCCAACTGCAGGTGCTGGTCGATCTCGGGATGCCGCACGCGGGTCTGCGGGAATTCCACGGCGTCGACGACCCCGACGAGCCCGCCGTAGACGATGAATTCGTTCTCGCTGCCCCGGACCATTCTGATGAGATTGCGGGGTTCGGCCAAGCCGCTGGCCTCCACCACGATCACGTCGATGGCGGACCGACGGTGTGCGAGGGCGTCGAACATCGCGTCCATATCGCTGATGTCGACGGCGCAACAGATGCAACCGTTGCCGAGCGAGACCATCGAATCGACCTGGCCGGCCACGAGCATCGAGTCGATGTTGATCGCCCCGAAGTCGTTGACCACAACACCTATTCGGATACCGGAATCATTGCGCAACAGGTGGTTCAGCAGGGTGGTCTTGCCTGCGCCGAGAAAGCCCGCAACTATCACCACCGGAATTCGTCGACGCGCCACGGCGTCCGAGACTACCGGTCGGCGAGAATCTGCTTCAGCAGGCCTCGAGCGAACGTCGACACACTGCTCACGTTGTCCGGGGTCGCGAGCGCTTCCAGGCCGTCGACGCCCAACGCATTCACGTACGGGGACACGCTCTCGAACAACCTGGACAACGCGCTGCGCCCCTCGTCCGCGGGGCCCGCGCCGCTGGGTGCTGCCGGAGACGCGGCGGTATCGGTGGTCGCAGTCGCGGCGGGGGCAGCCGCAGGGGTGGTCGCAGCGTCCGTTGGGGTCGAGGGGGTTTCGGCCCCGAGGAGGTAGTCGATGATCCCCGTCGAGATGGCGATCGCATGCTCGAGCTGACCGTCCGAGCTCTCCAACAGAGCTGCGTCGTAGGGGTTGGATCCGTTGCCCATCTCCACGAACACGAGGGGCACCGTGGTCAGCGCAGGACCGGCGACATCGGATCGCTCCTGTATCCCGTTCTCGACCCCCGCGTAGTTCGCCGGCTCGAAGCCTGCGCGCACGTAGGAGTCTCGCATCAGCGTCGACGCCGAACGTCCCCCCTCTGACTGGGCAGCGTCGGCAGCGGCGCTCGGAATCGGCAGAGTGGGCACGATCAGATGGAACCCGCGCCTGTCGGTGTCGGTCGTCGTACTCGTGGAGTCCGCATGGATGCTCACGGCCACGTCGGCTCCGGACTCACTGGCTGCCCTCGCCCTGTCGTCGACGCAGCCACCCCAGCCGGTGTCGTCTGCTCGACTCGTCTTCACCGTCGCACCCAGACTTTCGAGGCTCGATCGGACGAGCTCGCTGACCTTCCAGTTGATCGTGTGCTCGGGCACGCCGTCCAGGGTGGTCATGCCGGTGGTCTGGCAGTCCTTGGTGCCGCCACGTCCGTCGTTCACCTGCCGCTGCAGATTCTCCGAGTGTGCGGTGCCCTGATGACCCGGATCGAGGAACACCGTCTTCCCCGACAACTCCGTGCCTGCGGCGGGTGCCGTGCCGTCCGGTGCTGCCATGGCAGGCGCGGAAACGAGCACCCCGGCACCGAGAATCCCGACGCACATCAGCGCCGTCACTACCGATCTGGTCATCGGTGCAGATTTCATAGCGTCTGGCGCAACGGTGGAACTCGCTGCGCAACTCCCCTTCTCGACCCTCGGACACCGCTGATCCGAGCGGGTCACCGCATTGCGGGGCACCACACGTCACAACAGACACTTGCGCCTCAAGTGAAGCAGATATTGCCGTCGACGCGTATCGGGTGATTTTTCGTTAGTGAAACGAGTGCGTTTCGTGACCGATTCGTTGCCAGAAACATCGGAGCGGAGTGCGCCGGCCGATCGCATTCGATCGAACTCGAACCGACTCGAGGATGGCACTACGTATTCAAACCGGACAGTTCGTCTTTCTCACGGATAACGATGAACAGGATCGCCGAGACAATGCTTCTCACAATCACCTCGTCGGTTTCCCGAGCTGTCGAGGTGATTGTGAGAATTCTGCGAGTCGAGTAACAATTCCCCGACCCACATGGATAAACACATTGTTCAGCCGTATAGTCGCTTCAGTTCGATCTGGACATCCCGGCATCATCCCCTGCATCATTGGAGAGCTTCAGCATGGCCAGAAAAGTCTATGTGCAACTAGTCGACGACATCGACGAAAAACCGATCGAATCTGGTGGCGAACACATAACCTATTCGGTCAACGGAGTCAGCTACGAAATCGACCTGAGCGACAAGAACGCGAAGGAATTTCACCGCAAGCTCGACTATTACATCGAGCACTCCACCAAGGTCGGTGGAAAGCGAACGAAGAAGTCGAGCACCCCGGCAACCGGTGCCAAGCGCGACGCCAATCAGACCAAAGCCATCAGAGAATGGGCCAAGGCGAACGGCCACAACATCTCGGCGCGAGGCAGAATCCCCGCCGAGGTCGAGCAGGCATTCGACGCCGCTCACTGAGCCACCACAGCCGAATCGGGCTCCGGTCCGACACCCGAAAGCCGATTCGGCGGTCTCGACACCGAAACACGAAAAAAGCGTCGCCCGAGGGCGACGCTTTTTTCATTGACCATCTTGGTGAAGCTTGTTACTCGGTGGAGCTTGCTTCTCGGTGGAGCTAAGGGGACTCGAACCCCTGACCCCCACACTGCCAGTGTGGTGCGCTACCAGCTGCGCCATAGCCCCGAGTTACTGCGTGCTCCCGCTCATGCGGTTGCTCGAACGAAGTTACACCATCGGCCGCAGCAGCAACAAATCACCTGGTGCGACCGGTACCGAATCCTCCACGACCGACCGCACCGACGCCCGAGATCAGTTGATCGACGCAAGCCATTCCGAATCACCGAGCGCGTCGACAACCTGACCGTCCACGAGGACCCCCGGCGTTCCCCGGGCACCCGACGCCGCCAGTGCGTCCCGTCCGGTGTTCGCATCCGCTACTGCTGCGTCGCGCTGCGCACCGCTGGTGATGCACTCCGTTGCCAGCTCGCTCGCTCCTGCAGATCCGGCGAGTTCGGCGAGTTCGGCATCGGTTCGGTCGGAGTCACCGCCTTCTTCGGGGCGAAATTCCGGGTCGAACAACCCGGCGTGAAATGCCGAGTAGACCCGCGCGTTCTCGGTCGCTGCCACGCAGTGCGACGCCGCGACGGCACGCGTCGAATAGTCACCGGACGCCGACTGTGGATCCAGGAAATTGACCAGGTGGTAATTCACCGAGACGACACCGTCGTCGATTTTCTGAGCCAACTCCTGGCCGTGTTTCACCTCGAGGTCGCCGCAGAACGGGCACATCGGATCCTCGAAGACATCGATGCCCCGCTGCGCTTCAGGACGCGACAGCTGCACCACCCCGTCACCCGGCAACGACAATTCGACCGCCGGATTCTTGACCGTTCCGTAGCCGTCGTTGCGGGGAGCGTCGCTTCCGCTCTGCCACATGATCGCCACCACGATGACGATCACCACTACGACGAATGCGATGCCGCCCAATACGTACGTCATCGTGTTGGAGGTTGCCTCGGGTGTGTGTTTCGTACTCGGTATCTTCTTCTGGCTCACACAGCGAATACTACGGTTGCGTGTGTCAGGTGCGCTCGCGCCCGAGCGTGTCCGGAACTCGCGACCACCAGAGTCCGGCCAGGAGAAGCAGCGCTCCTGTCACCGCGAAAGCCGGACCGAACGAGACCTGCTCGACGATCATCCCGGCCACGATCGGGCCGATGACCGCACCGACATCGGAGGCCATCTGGAATGCAGCCAGCACGGGCCCTCCGCGCGCCTTCGATCCGATCACGTCGGCAACCGAGGCCTGCTGGGCGGGGCTCATCAGTCCCGATCCGATTCCGGCGATCAACGACACCACGAGAAACAGCACGGGATCGTGCACGTAGCCCATAACGACGGTTCCCAGGCCGCACACCGCCAACCCACCCACCATGAAGGGCTTGCGACCGCGCACATCGGACAGGCGACCGGCAGTGGTGAGCACCAGTGCATTTCCCACTGCGAACACGGTCAGCGCGATACCGACGAACACCTCGGATCGCTGCATCGCCTCGACGACGAACAACGGCACCAAGGCCACCCGGACACCGAACACTGCCCACCCGTTGGCGAAATTCGACGCCAGCGCGGCTTGATACGACGGAATCCGCAGGGCGGCGAGCAACGACATCGTCGGCGGTGCCGAGCCCTTCTCAGGCTTGACGAGGTCCGAATTGCCCAGGGTGAAATACACGACGGCCGCGGCGATCACGAGAGCCACGGCGTAGATGACGAACGGCACCCGCAGACCGAATCCGACGAGCGCGCCGCCGACGAGTGGACCGCCGATGGTTCCCAACAGGAAGGCGGTCGCATACAGGCCGGAGATACGGCCACGACTGGTCGGAGGACTGATCCTGATCAGCAGTCCCAATGCCGACACCGAGAACATCGTCGAGCCGATGCCGCCCAGTCCGCGAAAGAGCAGCAGCTGCCAGTACGTCTGGGCCAGAGCGCACGCACCGGTGGACACCGCAACGATCAGCAGTCCGATCAAATACACGGGCCGCTCGCCGAGCCGCTGCACCAGAGCGCCACTGGCGGGTGCGAACAGCAACCGCATGAGAGCGAATGCACTGATGACCGCCGACGCCGCGGTGTAGCCGACGCCGAATTCCCGGGCGAACTGTGGCAGAGCGGGCGCGACGATGCCGAATCCGAGCGCGATGACGAACGCCGCGGATACCAGAACCCAGATCTCCGGCGGGAGCTTGCCTCCGGGTTGGAACGCCGGCTCGGGCGTCGAACTGTCGTGATCGGGGGGAGGTGAGTCGGTCACGAGCTCTCGAGTGCGGACGACACCAGTTCACGTGCTGCGGCTTGAACCCGGGCCAGATGCTCCTCGCCTTGGAACGACTCCGCATAAATCTTGTACACGTCCTCGGTTCCGGACGGGCGCGCAGCGAACCAAGCGCTCTCCGTCGTCACCTTCAGTCCACCGAGGGCAGCTCCGTTACCCGGAGCCTCGGTCAGCGTTGCCGTGATCGGTTCCCCGGCAAGCTCGGTGGCGGTGATCTGGCTCGGTGAGAGCTTGGCGAGAACGGCCTTCTGCTCGCGGGTGGCCGGCGCGTCGACGCGGGCATACGTCGGATTACCGAACTTCGCGGTGAACTCGCCGTAGCGCTGCGATGGCGTGGACCCGGTGACGGCGGTGATCTCGGACGCCAGCAGCGCGAGGATGATGCCGTCCTTGTCGGTGGTCCAGACTCGGCCGTTGTGACGGAGGAACGACGCGCCTGCGCTCTCCTCGCCGCCGAAACCGAGCTCACCTGCGAGCAGACCCGGAACGAACCACTTGAACCCGACCGGCACCTCGAGGAGTCGGCGACCGAGACCTCCGACGACCCGGTCGATCATCGACGAGCTCACCAACGTCTTGCCCACTGCCGCCGTGGGTGACCAATCGGGTCGGTGCGTGAACAAGTAGTCGATGGCGACGGCGAGGAAGTGATTGGGATTCATCAGGCCACCGTCGGGAGTGACGATGCCGTGCCGATCGGAGTCGGCGTCGTTTCCCGTCGAGATGTCGAAGCGATCGCGGGCAGCGATGAGCGACGCCATCGCGTTCGGCGACGAGCAGTCCATCCTGATCTTGCCATCGGTGTCCAGAGTCATGAAGCGGAATGTGCCGTCCACCAACGGGTTCACCACGGTCAGGTCCAGATTGTGCCGCTCGGCGATGGCATCCCAGTAATCGACACTCGCACCACCCAACGGATCTGCTCCGATGCGCACCCCGGCCGCGCGAACGGCGTCGAGATCCAGCACGTTCGGCAGGTCGTCCACATAGTTGCCGAGGAAGTCGTAGCGCGAGACGCTCCCCGCGAACGCCTGTGCGAGGGTCACCCGCTTGATGCCCGAAATGCCATCGCGCAGAAGCTCGTTCGCTCGAGCGGCGATGACCGATGTGGCATCGCTGTCGGCCGGACCGCCGTGCGGAGGGTTGTACTTGAAGCCGCCGTCCCGGGGCGGATTGTGCGACGGAGTCACCACGATGCCGTCGGCCTGCGCCGACGGGCCTGATTCGTTGTACCGAAGTATGGCGTGACTGACGGCGGGGGTCGGTGTGTATCGGTCCCCCGAATCGACCAGGACGTCGACGTCGTTGGCTGCCAACACTTCCAGAGCCGTCGTCCAGGCGGGCTCGGACAACGCGTGGGTGTCCCGGCCGATGAACAACGGCCCGGTGATGCCTTGTGCCGCGCGGTACTCCACGATCGCCTGCGTCGTCGCGACGATGTGCGCCTCGTTGAACGCCGAATCCAGACTGGACCCTCGATGTCCTGAGGTGCCGAACACCACCTGCTGACTGGGTTCCGACACGTCGGGAACTCGCGAGTAGTACGCCGTCACGAGCTGCGAAAGATCGACCAGATCCTCCGGCAGTGCAGTGGTTCCAGCTCTCTCGTGCGCCACGATGCGCCTCCTCGTTGATCGACGAACCGAAATCCTCGACCAACCCTAGCGCCGCTGCCCCACCCGCGAGCTACTTGCCGGCTCGTTTCGGCGGCCGTGGGAGGAAATAGCTGGTCCGCTGCTGGTATTCGCGATATCCCGGACGCTTTTCCATGCTGCGCTCGAGCAACCGCGCACCGGTGGCGAACACCAGGAAGTACGTCATCGCGATGGGCGACAGCAACGTGAACACTCCGGGCCACGCCGACGCCGAGACGAGAAACAGTCCCCACCAGACCGCCGAATCGCCGAAGTAGTTGGGGTGCCGCGTCCAGGACCACAGACCACGATCCATGACCTTGCCCTTGTTCGACGCGTCGGCCTTGAAGGCCGTCAACTGCGCATCGCCCACTGCCTCGAACGTCCATCCGAGAATCCACACCAGTACACCGAGTACGACCACCGGCAGAACGGATCCGTGGGCGACCGCTGATACCTGCAGCGGCAGGGACACGAACCACAATGCAATCGCCTGCGTCAGGTAGATCTTCCGCAGCGCGTACAGGGTTTCGTTACCGGTGGCCTTGGCGAGCAGTTCGGTGTAGCGCGGATCCTCACCGTGCCCGCGCGAGCGCCGAAAGACGTGCACTGCAAGTCGAAGTCCCCACACAGCGACGAGGACGAGCAGAAGTATTCGACGCCACAATTCGCCTGTTCCGGTCGCAGCCGAGATCAGCGCGATCAGAACGAACCCGCCGCCCCACGTCACGTCCACGACGTTGTGGCGTCCGATGCGCGCGCCGATGAGGGCGGTGACGATCATCAGAAGGGCGGTGCCGCCGAGGCTCGCCAGCGATACGGTGAGGAAATCTGACCAGTTCACCGTTGGCACACCCACACCGGCCGCACCGGTTCCATCTCGGACGGTCCGTTCTCGGACCGAACCGCCAGAATCTGGTCGACGCCCATCCGGTTGTCCCGGAACGCCATTCCGCCGCCGATCAGGTACAGCCGCCACACGCGAGCGACCTCTTCCCCGACCATCGCCACCACATCTTCGAAGCGCGCCTCGAAACGCTCCGTCCAGACGTCGACGGTCCGCACGTAGTGCTCCCGAAGAGCGTGGACGTCGCGAACCTCGAGTCCTGCCTCCTCGATCATCGCGACGGTCCGCCCGACCGGGCGCATGTACATGTCCGGCGCTATGAACGATTCGATGAATGCTCCGCCGCCGGGGTTGTCCCCTTCTCTTCGCGACATCTGCTGAATCAGCACGCGTCCACCCGGCTTGACGTTGGAGTGCAGTGCGGCGGTGTAGGTGGGGTAATTGGCCTCCCCCACATGCTCACCCATCTCGATCGACGCCACCGCGTCGAAGGGCCCGTCCGGAATCTCTCGATAGTCCTGAATTCGAATCTCGACGTTGTCCTGCAGTCCTCGGTCGGCGATTCGCTTGTCGATGAAGGCTTTCTGTTCGCGCGAGATGGTCACTCCGACGACCTGCGCTCCGTACTCCTGAGCGGCGTGCAGGCTCAGGGACCCCCAGCCGCAGCCGACGTCGAGAAAGCGTTGCCCTGCACGCTTGTCGAGGCCGATCTTTCGACAGACGAGGTCGAGTTTGTCGCGCTGGGCATCGTCGAGGGTGTACTCCGGCGAATCCGAGGTCCAGTACGCCGACGAGTACGCCATGTGCGAATCGAGGACCAATTCGTAGAAGTCGTTCGACAGGTCGTAATGGTGGCTGATCGCAGCGCGGTCACGGAGCATCGAATGCAACCGACCCTTCACCGAGGCCTGCGACACGGGCGGAGGTAGTGGGCGACCGAACACTCCGAGGTCCTTGGCCAGTTTCGCCAACCGCACCAGCGACGCCGGCCCCGGTCGGATCGCCGAGAGTCGGCGCGCACGCACCACTCCCCAGACGTGATCCAGGGCCGCGGCGAGATCGCCGTCGACGTCCAGCTCCCCGGTGACGTATGCCTGCGCAGCGCCGAGTTCGCCGGGGCTCCACAGCAATCGACGAAGGGCACTCGGGCTCCGCAACAGCACTCGCGGTGCCGACGCATCTCCTGCTACGGATCCGTCCCACGCCTGCAGCCGAACGGGAAGCGGACCACCCACGAGGGGTTCGATCAATTCGGCAATCCGATGTGCGACACCGACACTGCGATCGGTCCGGTCCACGGAAAGTGTCGAGGCGGTCATCGGTTGTCCCTTCGGTCGAGCACGATCTGCTGAACATCGAGGTACCCGGATCGAAATCCGGCCTCCGAGTAGCACAGGTAGAAGTGCCACATTCGTGCGAACACCTCGTCGAAACCGAGCTCCTCGGCCTCGCTGCGGTATTCACGGAAACGCCTGTCCCACTGAGCGAGGGTGCGCGCGTAGTGATCACCCATCGACAGACGCTCGCGAACCCGAAGGGAGGTGCTCTGCTCGGTCACCTCCTCGATGGCCCGCACGGACGGCAGAAACCCGCCGGGAAATATGTACTTGTGTACCCAGGTGTACGTGTTTCGGGTGGCCAGCATTCGGTCGTGCGGCATCGTGATGGCCTGGAGGGCAACCCGCCCACCCGGCGCGAGCAGCGCGTCGATCGTCTCGAAGTACGTCGCCCAGTACTGATGCCCGACGGCCTCGATCATCTCGACCGACACGATCGCGTCGTACTCGCCGTCGACGAGCCGGTAGTCCAGTAGGTCGATCTGGACCCGTTCACCGTATCCTGCTGCGGCACATCGTTTCTGTGCCAATTCCTGTTGCTCGACCGACAAGGTCACCGAGCGAACGATTGCTCCTCGCGAAGCCGCGCGGATTGCCAGTTCGCCCCACCCGGTGCCGATCTCGAGCACCCTGGTTCCCTCGCCGACGCCCGCCCGGTCCAGTAGACGGTCGATCTTCCGGCGCTGAGCATCGGCGAGCTCCTCGCTGTCGTCGTCGCTTCCCGATGCGGCGAACAACGCACTCGAGTAGGTCATCGTCTCGTCGAGGAAGAGCTCGAAGAGGTCGTTCGACAGGTCGTAGTGGCGCGAGATGTTCGATCGCGTGTTCGTGGTCGTATTCCGCTCGCTCCGTGGAGGTTTGGGGACATAGATCCCTCGGAGGCGCTGCAGGGACTTCGGAATCAGGGACGCCATGCGCCGGGCGAAGACCTCGAGCACAGCAGTGAGGTCCTCGGCCTCCCAGTCTCCGGCCATGTATGCCTCACCGAATCCGATGAGTCCGCTGTCGCCGACCCGTGCTGCGAAGTCGTGTGGTCGACGGACGGTCATCAACGGTGCATCGGCCGAGCCGGCCCCGATGACCTCACCGTCGGGCATCGCGACCCGGACCTGCAATCGCGCGACCGCGCGGCGAAAGAGGAAATCGGCGACGGGTGCGGCAGCCGCAACCTTGACGCCACCGGGGACATGGGCGATCTGAGGCCAGACCCGCGGATCCACCGATGGACGCGGACCGACAGCGGAAGCACGGTACGGGTTCGACACAGAATCGGCCTTCGACACGGTTGTCATCTGCGGGCCCCTTCCTTCTGGAATTCTCGTGCCCCGGGAGGGGCAGGTTTCTGCACGATCTTCAGCCCCCGAGCCCAGAGCCGAATGCCCTGCCAGCGGATCTGTATCACCACTCGCAGCGGCGCACAGGGGATCTCGAGTGCGGTGCGAAGAATCGACCGCGTCGTCACCTCTCGCCGTCGGCCGTCCACGGTCGCCACGAACGGCGGCTGACCGGGCCGTTCGAGGACGATCGACAGCCGGAGTGCCACGTCCGGCTCGGGTAGCCGCATGGAGTATTCGCCGTCGACGTCGTTGAACGGCGAGACGTAGAACTCCTTGGAGGTGCGGGCCGCGCCGCGATGATCGGTGTGCAGCAGATACCGGTATCGCTCGCCGTAGGTGTTGTGGACCTCCGCCACCACGCAGCGGAGGTCTCCGTCGCGATCGTGACACCAGTACACACTCAGTGGGTTGAACGTGTGCCCGAACACCCGCGCGCTGGCCAACATCGTGATCCGTCCGCCGCCCAGGTCGATACCGTTCTCCGCCAGGAACCCGTCGACGTTCTCTCGAATGGTGGCGTCGGGGTCACCGAGATGGTCACGGGCGTCGAACGAGGCCAGCGGTCGCAGCATCCGGGGCAATTCGGGGAGTGCGTCGAGGTCGACGAACCAGCTGTAGCTCTTGTACGAGAACGCGTTTCGGATCGGCGCGCGTCGAACGTGGTCGATTCGAGTGCGATACAACGCCGCCCCGTGTGCGCGGGTGGTCGGCAGAACGGATGTCAGAGCCACGTGGCCCCCACCCGTTGTGCGGCGCGCGCTCCCGACAATGCACCGTCCTCGTGGAATCCCCAGCCATGGTATGCACCGGCGAAGGCCACTGTGTCGGTGTCCAATTCAGGAAGCCGACGCTGCGCTGCAACCGATTCGGGGGTGTACTGCGGGTGTTCGTAGGTCATCTCGTCGAGTACCGCATTCGGGTCGATGCGATCCGCTCCGCCGAGGGTGACCAGCATTCTGCGATCGGTGCCGCCCAGACGCTGCAACCTGGTCAGGTCGTAGCTGACCAGCACTCGGTCGGGTCTGGCGGCGCAGGACGGCAGGTGGTAGTTCCACGACGCTCTCGCCCTGGTGTTCCTCGGCAACACCGACGAATCGGTGTGCAGTTGCGTGTGATTGGTCGAGTACGGCATCGCTCCCAGGATGCTGTGCTCGAGCGCCGTCGGTTCTGCGAGCATCTTCAGCGCGGCACCGGGATGCACGGCGATCACGGCCGCGTCGAACGTGCGCAGGCGGTCGTGGCCGTCGCGGATCTGCACGGAGTCCTCGGACCTGTACACCGCGCGCACCGGGGTTTCGAGCATCACCTCGTCGATGTGCTTCGCAACTCGGCGAACGTATTCGATGGACCCGCCGGTGACGGTGCGCCAGGTGGGAGATCCTGTGACGGTGAGCATTCCGTGGTGGCGGAGAAACGTGAACAGGTAGCGAGCCGGGTAGGCGAGAGCAGTGTCCGGATCGCACGACCACACCGCGGACACCAACGGCGTCATGAAGTGGGATTCGAAGTACGCGGAGAACGAATGATCTGCGAGGAACTGCGCGAGGGTCGTCTCGGACTCCACCGGTTCGGCACTGTCCAGCAGTTCGTTGGCCAGGCGATGAAAACGCTTGACATCGAGCAACATCGAGACGAATCGTGGCTTGAACACCGCGGTGCGCTGCGCGAGGATCCCGCGCATGCCCTGGCCGCCCGAGTATTCGAGTCCGCACCCGTCGCAGCGCACGGACATGCTCATGTCCGAGTCCTGCGTCGGGACGTTCAGTTCGTCGAACAGGCGCAGCAGAGTCGGATAGGTCCGGTCGTTGTGCACGATGAACCCGGTGTCGACGCCGACAGGACCGTCGGGGCCGTCCACGTAATGGGTGTCCGCGTGACCCCCGAGCCGAGAGTCCGCCTCGTACAACGTCACAGACGAGTTCTTCGACAGCGCGTATGCGGCCGTCAGGCCGGCGATACCGCTGCCGATCACCGCGATGCGACGGCGCGTCACGACGGTGTGCCCGTGCAGTCGGCCCGCGCATCGGCAGCGATACCGAGAACGAAGTCACGCGTCGCCCGCGACCAGACCCGCGGATCGCGCAGCATGAAGTGCCCACCCGGAACGGAGAGGTAGCGGGCGTCCGCCCCTCGGGATGCTGCTCGCTCGGTCGCCCGACGCGAGGTTCGCGGATCGGTCCACTTGTCGGCCGTCCCGTGTACGACGAGCAACGCATGCTGCGCGCCGAATCCGTCGGCTTCCGTAACCTCCGGCCACCACGGAGCCAACGCGACGACACCCACGATGAAAGGGTCGTCGATCAGAGCAGCAGCGGTGCGGCCACCCATCGAATGGCCGACTACCGCCACGTGAACGTCGGGGTGCTCGGCGTGTATGCGATCGAGCGCCCACCGCGCATCCTCGACCGGAGACCGCTGGGGGGCGTTCCAACCACGAAACCGATACTGCAGCTGTTGGACCGAAATGCCGCGTGCTCGGCCCGCGCGACGAAGCATCCACGTGAACGGCCACATGCGCAGACCGGCCAGGTGCCAGGGCCTACTGCGCGCCCGGCTCACGTCCTTGCCGCCGCCGAGGACCAACACGACCAGTGCAGGCTCGGAGACTCTTTTCCCGGTCCGCAGAACTGGAGTCGGCTCGTTGCTCATGACCACTATTCGGCACTGCGGTCGCTTCGGGTGGGATGGGTCGAGTCGAGTCGATTGTGACCTGGCCGACAGAGAAAGAAGACCGGGCCGAGAGTGTGTCTCTCGGCCCGGTCTTCTGCGGTGGAGCTGCCGGGAATCGAACCCGGGTCCTCTGCTGCATTGCCAGGGCTTCTCCGTGTGCAGTCCGCTATGCCTCTACTTGGATCTCCCGATCTCGCGAACAAGTCAGGATGACGATCCCAGCCACTGTTTGATGTTCCTCATCATCCCGCGGCCGGATGAATCGGTGAGCCCTCTAGCTGATGCCAGTACCCGGACCGAGGGCGAGCCCGGACTGACAGACACGCAGTCGCTACTTAGGCAGCGAGTGCGTAGTCGCGCTGATTGGAATCGGCGCTTATAAGGTTGCGATGACGCTTACGGTGGTCTCTCGCCTGCACCGACACGCTTCCCCTGACTCAACATACAAAGTCGAAACCGTTCAGCCCCGTATGTTCCCGAACACCGTGTCCGGGCTGTTCAGTGTAACGCCTCTCCCGAGCACATTCATTCCATTAACGGCCGACCCGGCGATCCGTCGTGTTCGACGCGGCATCTTCGTCCACTCGTTGCACGACCGTGCGCAGCATTCGACGTGTCATGACCAGGCGTGCCGGCAGCGAGGCGTACCAGACAGCCCGACCGGCCAGACCGCGAGGAAAGAACACCAGCCGCTGCTCGATGGTCGGCTGCTTTGCAGTTCCTCCCACCGTCAGGTCGAGCCAGGCCTCGCCGGGAAGTCGGGTCGAGGACTTGAGCCGAGTGGTGTGTTCGGTGCCCGACGCGGATGCGTCGGGTCCGGTGACGTCGCGACGCCAACCGGTGAGAACGTCGGCGTCGGCCAATCGTTCGAGAGCGGGCCTGATCGCGGTCGACGGTGCCGCGCTTGGGGCGACCCTGGTGTCGGTGTAGACGACCTCCCCTGCCCATGTCGGATCCGAGGGCAACGGATCCGACGGTGCCGCGGTACCGGTGGCGTCGGTCCACCGCGTCTCCACCTCACCGTCGTCGATCTTGCGCAGTGCCAATCGCACGGAGTCGCGGTAGCCGGTCAGGCCGCCGTCCGGACGCGGTACGACGGCGTCGATGTCCATCTCGTGGCCCACGGCGTCGTACTGCAGAGATTCGATGAGCGGCATCGCCAGGCCGCGCGGAATGGGAGTCACCAAACCGATCCAGTGGCCGGCCAGTCGAGGAGTCAGCACCGGGAGAACGATGATTCGACGCTGCCGCAGGCCCGCGACGTCGGCGTAGATGTTCATCATCTCGCCGTACTGCATGACGTCAGGACCACCGATGTCGAACGTCCTGGATTCGGTGATCGGCGCACTCGCCGCCCCGATCAGGTAGTGCAACACGTCGCGAACGGCGATCGGTTGGATGCGGTTGTGTACCCACCGCGGTGTGGTCATCACCGGTAGCCGATTGGTGAGGTGCCGAATCATCTCGAACGACGCCGAACCGGATCCGATCACGACGCCTGCCTGCAGCACGATCGTCGGCACACCCGAGTCGATCAGGATGCGTCCCACCTCGGCTCTCGACTTCAGGTGTGGTGAGAGTTCACCGGTCGGTGGATGCAGCCCGCCGAGGTAGACGATCCGCCCCACGCCGCATTCCGCTGCCACGGCTGCGACGTTCTCGGCGCTGTCGCGTTCGGTGTCGGCGAAATCCGAGTGACCTGCAGTGCCCATCGAATGCACGAGGTAGTACATGATGTCGACTCCGCTGAGCGCTGCCTTCAACGATTCCCGATCGCTCAGATCGCCCTGAGCGATCTCGACATCGGCCGCCCACGGCACGGAGTCGAGCTTGGCGGGGGTGCGTGCCAGCACGCGGACCGTGTACCCCTCTTCGAGGAGTCGCGGAGCCAGTCGTCCACCCAGGTATCCCGTGGCACCGGTCACCAGAACGCGGGGAGGCCGGGCGTGGTCCTGAACTGCGGGATCGTGGGAGGGCGAATCGTAACCTGTCATAAGCGGAGTCATTACCCCCGCGCGGTGCGGTTCAACCGGAGAGCGCGATCATCGCGATGGCGCCGAGCGCCAACGCCATACCGATCTTCTGCAGAGTGCCGACTCGCTCGCCGAGCATCACCATCGCCAGCAACACCGTGGCTGCGGGATACAGCGAGGCGATGGCGCTCACCAGCGACAGCAAACCGCCCTGATACGCGTAGATCATCGCAGCGTTGGCGACGACGTCGAGCACGCTGACGAAGGCGGCGAGTTTGAGGACGCTGCCGTGCGGAGGTGAGAAGTGACCAGAGGCAAGTGCCACGATCCAGACGACCGCGGTCGCCGATGCGCGCGACGCCGCGAGCGGCCACAGCCCACTGCCGTCCCCGATCCGGTGCAGAAAGATGAAGGCGAACGCGAACGTCACCCCCGAACCGACCGTCAACCAGGCGACCGTTCGGGTGAACTTCATCTCTCGACCACCGGCAACCTCACCGGTCACCTCGTCCGGTGATTCTCTGCTGACCAGCACCACGGCCACCAGTGCGACGGCGATACCGACGAACGCGATCACGCCGGGCCGCTCGCCCATCGACAACCCGACCAGCACCGGGATACCGGCGACCAGCACCGCGGTGACCGGCGAGACCACGGCCATCGGTCCGGCGGCGAGGGCCAGGTAGAACCACCACACGGCAACTCCGCCTGCGACACCCGAGGCCAGGCCCCAGAGCATCGCCGGGAGTTCGATGGTGCCGCCGACGAACGGAGCGACGAGCAGGACGATCACCAGCGAGAGCGGGTAGGACACGATGACCACCCGGAGGGCGGCGACCCGGCGGGATGCGACACCGCCGACGAAATCGCTCACCCCGTAGCCGACGGCAGCTACCAGAGCGAGCAGAACAGCGGTCAGCGCATTCCCTTCACGCGACGGCCCAACTCGCGAGTGACCTCGCGTTCGGCGGTGCGCTTGGCCAGCGACTGTCGTTTGTCGTAGTCCTGCTTGCCCTTGGCCAGTGCCAGCTCGACCTTGACCTTGCCGTCGGAGAAGTACATCGACAGCGGCACCAACGTCAGGTTGCCCTCTTTGACCTTGCCTGCGAGGCGGTCGATCTCGCGGCGGTGCAACAGAAGTTTGCGGTTGCGCCGCGGCGCGTGGTTGGTCCAGCTACCGAGCGTGTATTCCGCGATGTGCAGTCCGCGTAGCCAGATCTCTCCGTCGTCGACGGTCGCGAAGGCGTCGACCAGCGAGGCCTTGCCGTCACGCAGACTCTTGACCTCGGTTCCGACGAGGGCAACTCCGGCCTCGACGACGTCGAGTATGGAGTAGTTGTGCCGCGCCTTGCGATTGGTCGCGATGGCCTTGCGGCCCTTCTCTCTCACTGCAGGGCCCTTTCTCGAGCGTTCGTCGCGCAGACCGGTTCCACGGGCAACCGCTCCAGCATAGAACCGAACGGCAAGCGAATTTATTCGCGCACGTACAGGCGCAGCGTGATGTAGGCCGTCACCGCGGCCATGCCGACTCCCACCAACGCCAGGAACGGCGAGACGAGCAGCACGTCACTGTTCGATATCCGGGCCAGGATGTTGGCCTGATACACATCCGACAGAACGTCGTCGATGAACATGTTCTTGGCCGTGAACAAGCCGGCAATGGCAAGTGCGGAGCCGATCAAGGCCGCCACCACCGCCTCGAGCAGGAACGGCAGCTGGGTGTACCAGCGAGTGGCACCGACCAAGCGCATGATGCCCACCTCGGTCCGTCTGGTGAACGCCGCGATCTGAACCATGTTGGCGATCAACAGGATTGCGGCGATCGCCTGCACCGTGGCGATGGCGAATGCAGCGTTGCGCACGCCGTTGAGCACGCTGAACAAGCGCTCCACCAGGTCGCGTTGGTTCAGCACGCTCTGCACGCCGGGTCGATTCTCGAAATTGTCGTTGATCACCCCGAACCGCTCCGGGTCACTCAGACGTACCTTGAACGACGCGGGAAAGCTGTCGGCACTGACCAGTTCGGCCAGCTCGGGCTGGTCCTTGAACACTCGCTCGGTGGCGTCCTTGACCGCATCCTCGCGATTGAGGTACTGCACCGAGACCACCGACGGAGTGCTCTCCAGATCCGAGCGCAGGGTGGCGCAGGTGTCCTCGGCGCAATCGGGATCGGTTGCCGAGATGTCGTCGGTGAGGAAGATCTGCACTTCGACCCGGTCGAGAAAGATCTGCTGGGTCTTGCCCGCCATCTGCACCACGAGCAGTCCCCCCCCGAACAGGCCGAGAGAAATAGCGGTCGTCAAGATCATGGCGATCGTCATGGTGATGTTGCGGCGAAGTCCGGTGAAGACCTCGCTGAAGATGAAACTTGCGCGCATCGCGGAATCCGAGCCCTTCGATTCGTTCGGTCGTGAAGTCCGATAGGTCCTGGTCGGGTGTCGTCAGCGACCGACGCCGTACACCCCGCGGGCCTCGTCACGAACGACTCGTCCGTTGTCGAGCTCGACGACGCGTCGGCGCATCGAATCGACGATGTGGTTGTCGTGGGTGGCCATCAGCACCGTGGTTCCGGTGCGGTTGATGCGCTCGAGCAACAGCATGATGTCCTGACTGGTATCCGGATCGAGGTTTCCGGTTGGCTCGTCCGCGAGCAACACGAGCGGACGATTGACGAACGCCCGAGCGATGGCGACTCGCTGCTGTTCACCACCGGACAGCTCGTTGGGCAGACGATCCGACTTGCCGCCGAGTCCCACGAGATCGAGCACTTCGGGGACGGTGCGCTTGATCATCGAGCGCGGCTTGCCGATCACCTCGAGGGCGAACGCCACGTTCTCCACGACGGTCTTCTGCTGCAGCAGACGGAAGTCCTGGAACACGCAGCCCATGCTCTGCCGCAACCTCGGGACACGACGGGCCGCCAACCTGTTGACATGGAAGTCGGCAACATGGATGTCGCCGGAGGTGGGCGTCTCCTCCTTGAGCAGCAACCGCATGAACGTCGACTTCCCCGAACCCGACGGGCCGATCAGGAACACGAACTCACCTTTGTCGATGGAGACCGTCACCTTGTCCAGGGCGGGCCTGGTGGAGGTCTTGTAGGACTTGGAGACATTCGAGGTGCTGATCACGGGTCGCCAGTGTAGTCCTTACTCGCCGGTAGCTGCCGGAACCGCTCGGGCGTCGCGGCGAGTCCCGAGAGACGGTAAAGGCCGACTCAGCGCGCGGATGTCGGCGCAGGTTGGCTGGGTATCAGCGACTGGATTGCCGGCGGAATCGGCACGCCGAACGGCGCGGTCGTCGTCGGTGGCACAGTCGTCGTGGTCGCCGGCTGACCGGATCCGTCGACGCTGTCCGATCCATCCGGATCGGTGGTGGCCGTCGGCGTGGGTGTGACCGTGGTGCTCGTGAAACTCGGCTCCGAGGTTTGCGGCTGGATGTACGGGGTGAGCTCGCCCGGATCGACAGCAACCGGTCCCTGAATCTGTTCGCTGTCCCTTTCGGCGATCTCGGCGCTGATCTGGCCGTACCACAGACCGGTGAGCACGAAGCAGATGCCGAAGGCCACGGTGGACGTCCGAACGCGACCGTTGATCTTGGCCGGTATGCGCCACTGTCGCCAGTTCCGTCGCGGGTGATCGGTTCCGGTCTCCGTCGTGCTCACTGATCCTCCCTCCGGTCTCGTCCCGACGCATCCGGTGCGACCCCGGCCGTACTGACATCGGGAGCAACACTGATGCCCTCGGGGCGTAGTGCGGCAGCCACCCGGACACGAAGTTCTCGTCCCACCTGGAACTGCTTGCCGGGCAATGTTCGCGCCACCAGACGAACGTTGACCTGGCCCACCTCGATGCTTTCCACGCCCATCACGGTCGGTTCGTCGAGCAACAGTGGACGAAGCCGGGTGTCCGCGAACGCGTCGCGGCCGACTGTGCGGAGCAGTGCGTTGACCTGGGTGAGATCCGCGGTGCTCGGCACGGGAACGTCGACGACGGCGCGCGCCCAATCCTTCGACAGGTTGATCGCCTTGACGATCTGCCCGTTCGGCACGGTGATGACCTCACCGTCGACGCTACGGACCCGGGTCACGCGCAGCGTCACATCCTCGACCGTGCCCTCGGCGTCCTCGGCAGAACCGTTGACGGCAATCTGCACGACGTCACCGAATCCGTACTGACGTTCGGTGATGATGAAGAACCCGGCCAGAATGTCCTGCACCACGCGCTGAGCGCCGAAACCGAGTGCCGCGCCGATGACCGTTGCGGGTGCCACCAGCCCGCCGACGCCGAATCCGAAACGCCTCAGCACCTCGATGGTGACCAGGATGTAGATGAGGGTGACCACGACCCAGGTGATGACCTGGGCAAGGGCGTGCCGATGCTTGGCGGCCTCGGACCGCACGAGCGCATCGCTGTGCTGGTAGTTCTGGTCGATGCGGGCAGTGATCCGCGACCCGGTCCAGGTGACGAAGCGCGCGGCCAGAAGCCCGCCGAGAATGTACAGCAGTATGCCGAGGGCATTCTGCTTCAGGTCGAGCGTCGGGTTCAACCAGCTCGTCATCGGATCGTCGGAGTGGAGCCTGCGCAATGACCGGTCATCTACTGCTCCCCCCGCATTCGCCATCGAATTCCCGATTCCAGGAATCCGTCGATGTCTCCGTCGAGAACAGTAGACGGATTGTTCACCTCGTACTCGGTACGCAAATCTTTGACCATCTGGTACGGATGCAGTACGTACGAGCGCATCTGATTGCCCCAGGAGCTGCCGCCGTCTCCCTTGAGGGCGTCCATCTCGGCGCGTTCTTCCTTGCGCTTGACCTCGAGCAGCTTGGCCTGCAGCACTCGCATGGCCGACACCTTGTTCTGCAGCTGCGACTTCTCGTTCTGGCAGGTCACCACGATCCCCGTCGGGATGTGCGTCAACCGAACGGCGGAGTCGGTGGTGTTGACCGACTGCCCACCCGGTCCGGACGAGCGGTACACGTCCACGCGAATGTCGTTCTCGGGGATCTCGATGTGGTCGGTGGTCTCGACGACCGGGAGAACCTCGACCTCGGCGAAGGACGTCTGGCGTCGACCCTGGTTGTCGAACGGACTGATGCGCACGAGCCGGTGTGTGCCCTGCTCCACCGACAACGTGCCGTACGTGTACGGAGCCTTGACCGCGAACGTCGCGCTCTTGATGCCGGCTTCTTCCGCATAGGACGTGTCGTAGACCTCGACACCGTAGCCGTGCTTCTCGGCCCAGCGGATGTACATGCGCATCAGCATCTCGGCCCAGTCGGCGGCGTCGATTCCGCCTGCACCGGACCGGATGTTGACCAGCGCGTCACGTGCGTCGTACTCACCGGACAGCAGGGTCCGTACTTCCATGGCTGCGATGTCCTCACGGAGCGACGCGCGTTCGGCGTCGGCATCGGCGGTGGCGGATGCGGCGTCGTCACCTTCCTCACCCTCGGCGAGCTCGTACAACACCGGCATGTCCTCGAGGCGCTGACGGAGCTCTTCGACGCGGCGCAGCTCGGCCTGCGCGTGGGACAGCTGGCTGGTGACCTGCTGAGCGTGTTCCTGGTCGTTCCACAGGTCCGGTGAGGCCGCCTGATGTTCGAGTTCGTCGATGCGTCGCCGCAGTTCCTCGACGTCGAGAACGGACTCGACTGTGGAGAGAGTGGTGTCGAGCTCGGCGAGGTCTGCAGAAACGTCGGGATGCACGAGAGTCAAGGTTACCGGCACGCGAACCCGAACCCGACCGCCCCCGAATCCGACGACGAAGACGGGTGGTCGGCCAGGGTTCGAACCGTGCTGATTCGAACCCTGTCCGGGCACCTCGTCCGCTGTTAGCTTCGACGCGTCGACATATGCGCACATCGACATGCCTGCCACCGCCCGGTGCCGGCCACACCCCGCAAGACTCAGGAGCTTCGTATGACCGTCACCGACCAGTACCTCGAGAACAACAAGGCGTACGCCGCGACGTTCGGCGGTCCCCTGCCGCTGCCGCCGTCGAAGCACGTGGCAGTGGTGGCGTGCATGGACGCTCGACTGGACGTGTATCGAATCCTCGGTTTGGCCGACGGTGAAGCCCACGTCATCCGGAATGCGGGCGGTGTGATCACCGACGACGAGATCCGGTCTCTGGCCATCAGCCAGCGGCTACTCGGCACGAAGGAGATCATTCTCATTCACCACACCGACTGCGGCATGCTCACGTTCACCGACGACCAGTTCAAGAACGATCTTCAGGACGAGACCGGTCTCAAGCCGAACTGGGCGGCCGAGTCGTTCACCGATCTGGACCGTGATGTTCGCCAATCGCTGGCACGCATCGAGCAGAGCCCGTTCGTCACGAAGCACGAATCCATTCGAGGCTTCGTCTTCGACGTGGCAAGCGGAAAGCTGAACGAAGTCACCGGATAGGCCGAAACGCACATATCTCCACATGCGAGACGCCGTGTGCGCGGCGATAGTCTTCTCCGGTGACCGACTACGCCGCTGATCTTTCTCTCGCCCTCCGACTCGCCGACGAGGCCGACGCCATCACCCGGCGACGATTTCTCGCCATGGACCTCTCGGTGGATTCCAAGCCGGATCTGACACCGGTGTCGGACGCGGATCTGGCCGTCGAGACGACGATCCGCGGCGTGCTCGGAGCGCAGCGCCCTGCCGACGCGTTACTGGGCGAGGAATTCGGCGGCACTGCAACGTTCAGCGGACGCCAGTGGGTCGTCGATCCCATCGACGGCACCAAGAACTTCGTCCGTGGCGTTCCGGTGTGGGCGACGTTGATCGCGCTGCTCGACGACGGAATACCCCGTGTCGGCGTGGTGAGCGCGCCCGCCTTGGGCCGACGGTGGTGGGCCGCACTCGATCTGGGAGCCTGGACGGCATCGGACGGGGGTACCCCGCGCCGGATCGAGGTCTCGAAGGTCGATTCGCTGGCGTCGTCGAGCTTGAGTTTCTCGAGCCTGAGTGGGTGGGCGGATCTCGGCATCAGGGATCGGTTCCTCGATCTGACCGACGCCGTGTGGCGGGTTCGCGGGTACGGCGACTTCTTCTCCTACTGCCTCGTCGCAGAGGGGGCGGTCGACATAGCCGCAGAACCCGAGGTCTCGCTGTGGGACCTGGCCGCACTCGATGTCCTCGTACGCGAAGCCGGAGGCGATTTCACCGCACTCGACGCCACCGCAGGCCCGCACGGTGGCAGCGCCGTGGCCACCAACGGTCTACTGCAACACCAGGTCCTCGCGCACCTGTCCCCCAGCGCCTGAGTTACGCCTGGAGAACTGCGGCCAGAATCAGCGCGATCAGCGGTGTGATGCCCTGGACGAATGCGGGCCGGGAGTACTTCGCACCGCCGGTCGCCAGAACGATCGCTGCGCCGACGATGCTCGCGCACGCGAAGTAGACGACGGCGTGGCCCGCGGACCCGCCCACGACGAGGCCCACCACGATGCCGACGGCCAGAAACAGGTTGTAGAAGCCCTGATTGAACGCCATCGGCTTCACGACATCGGCGTCGTTCTGGCTTGCGACCCCGAACTTGGCCCAGATGGCCGGCTTCGACCACAAGACACTTTCCATGACGAAGATGACGACGTGAAGGGCCGCGGCGAGGGCGGCGAAGACCTGGGCGATCGGATGCACCGACGTAGCGTGCCATACCCCTCGTCGCCGGAGGCGATGTTCGGTTCGCCGGCCTCTTGGAAAGGTCAACTTACTCGACAGTAGACAGCTAACTTACTCGGGAGTAAGATCTGTGAAGTCCGTGCCCGACGCCGAGGAACTGGTGATCATGAGCAAGCAAGACAGTGTGGTCGACGCGAAGGCCCCGAAGGTGCCCCGCGATACTTCTGCAGTTGGCCTCAACCCGTTCAAGAGGGATGCGATCGGAACCGCCATGCGCGTTCTGACCGCCATCACCGGATCGGAACTGGCGGAGAAGTACAACCTCCGCCAAACCATCGACCGGGTGACGTACGAGAGCACCAAAACCGGGTTCAAGACCCTCGGCGCTGCCAATCGCACGTTTGCCAAGGTCACCGGTGGCGGCAAGCCCAAGCGCCTCGACGACGGCGCTGCCAAGAACCTGAGCTACTTCGACCTGACGCCCGACGACGAACAGCGCATGATCGTCGAGACGGTCAAAGAATTCGCCGAAGAGATCCTTCGCCCGGCTGCCCTCGACGCAGACCACAGCGCCTCGTCGCCCGAGGATCTGGTTCGGCGCTCCGCCGAGCTCGGCATCACGCTCATCAACGTTCCCGAGGAACTCGACGGTGCCGCCACCGAGCGTGGCGCTGTCACCAACTCTCTCGTCGCCGAGGCACTCGCCCATGGCGACATGGGCTTGGCACTGCCCATCCTCGCTCCCAGCGGCGTCGCCGTCGCCCTCACCCAGTGGGGCACCGACGCACAGCAGAAGACCTACCTCCCGGCCTTCGTCGGTGAGAAGGTGCCGAATGCAGCAGTGGTCGTCAACGAGCCCCGCGCACTGTTCGATCCGTACGCGTTGCAGACCAAAGCCGTTCGCTCCCCCAGCGGCTACAAGCTCAACGGAGTCAAGAGCCTTGTGCCTGCTGCCGGCAGTTCCGAGCTGTTCGTCATCGCCGCAGAACTCGAAGGCCGTCCGGCATTCTTCATCGTCGAGTCCGATTCCAAGGGCCTCGTCGTCGAAGCCGACCCGAGCATGGGCCTGCGCGCAGCCGGTTTGGGCCGCCTGATCCTGACCGACGTCGCGGTTCCCGAGTCGGCCCTACTCGGTGACGGTGACGCAGACCAGCGTGCCGCCGAGTACAGCGCTGCGATCGGCCTGGCGCGACTCGGCTGGGCATCGTTGGCCGTCGGTACGAGCCAGGCCGTACTCGACTACGTCATTCCGTACGTCAACGATCGCGTCGCCTTCGGTGAGCCGATCAGCAATCGCCAGGCCGTGGCATTCATGGTCGCCAACATCGCCATCGAGCTCGACGGTATGCGGTTGGTCACGTTGCGCGGCGCTTCGCGGGCCGAGCAGGGACTGTCGTTCACTCGTGAATCGGCGCTCGCCCGTCGACTCGCCTCCGAGAAGGGCATGCAGATCGGTTCCGACGGCGTGCAGCTGCTCGGCGGTCACGGCTTCACCAAGGAGCACCCGGTCGAGCGTTGGTACCGCGATCTGCGGTCCGTCGGCGTCGCCGAGGGCATCGTTCTCATCTAGCTCGCCGCCCCGAATTTCCATGGCACTCACCCAAGGACTTACACGATGATCAATCTTGAACTTCCCAAGAAGCTTCGGGCGCAGGCGAATCAGGCTCATCAGGTCGCTGCCGAGATCTTCCGCCCGATCTCCCGCAAGTACGACCTCGCCGAGCACGAGTACCCGGTGGAACTCGACACCATGGCGTCGATGGTCGAAGGCATGTCCGACGCCGGTGGCGAAATCGGCGGAGCCGCCGGTGGCCGCGAGAAGGACAGCGAGTCGGCCAAGCCCAGCAAGACCGCGAACGCCAACGGCGGCAACATGTCCGCTCTGGTGAACGTGATCGAGACCTGCTGGGGCGACGTCGGCCTCACCCTGTCGATCCCCTACCAGGGACTCGGTAACTCGGCCATCGCCGCGGTGTCCACCGACGAGCAGCTCGAGCGCTTCGGCAAGGTGTGGGCTTCGATGGCCATCACCGAGCCCGGCTTCGGTTCGGACTCCGCAGCTGTCACCACCACCGCCGTCCTCGACGGCGACGAGTGGGTACTCAACGGCGAAAAGATCTACGTCACCGCCGGCGAGCGTTCCACCCACATCGTGGTGTGGGCCACGGTCGACAAGTCGCTCGGCCGCGCGGCCATCAAGTCGTTCGTCGTCCCGCGTGACGCTCCGGGCCTCTCGGTCGCCCGCCTCGAGCACAAGCTGGGCATCAAGGCGTCCGACACCGCAGCCCTGCTGCTCGAGGACTGCCGCATCCCGAAGGACAACCTGCTCGGTACCGCCGAAGTGAACGTCGAAAAGGGCTTCGCCGGCGTCATGCAGACGTTCGACAACACCCGTCCCCTGGTGGCAGGCATGGCGATCGGCGTCGCACGTGCGGCTCTCGAAGAACTGCGTTCCATCCTGGTGGACGCCGGAGTCGACATCTCCTACGAAACGCCCGCCTACAACCAGCACGCGGCGGCCGCGGAGTTCCTGCGCCTCGAAGCGGACTGGGAGGCAGCACATCTGCTCGCACTGCGTGCGGCGTGGATGGCCGACAACAAGGAGCCCAACTCCCTCCAGGCCTCGATGTCCAAGGCCAAGGCCGGTCGCTCGGCAGTCGACATCACCCTCAAGGCAGTCGAATTGGCCGGCACGTACGGCTACTCGGAGCGCCCGCTGCTCGAGAAGTGGAGCCGCGACTCCAAGATTCTCGACATCTTCGAGGGAACGCAGCAGATTCAGCAGCTGATCGTTGCTCGCCGTGTACTCGGAAAGTCGTCGGCAGAACTGAAGTGACACCTGGCTCGTAGTCGAGCCGAGGAGTAACCGCTGAACGGCACCGGACTTTGCGTCCGGTGCCGTTTTTCGTGTGTGAGAAAGAAAAATCGGGAGGCGGTGTCGATATCGTGGTCTGTCGAACGTCGTCATCGTGTACGGCGACTCGCGCCGCGACACCGAGGTACCGAACCCAGGAGCGCACCATGAAGTACATCCTCTTGATCAACGCAGACACCGCACCCGGAGCAGCACCGGGCTGCAGCAGTGTCGAGGACTGGATGACCTACGAGAAGGAGATGAAGGAGGCGGGCGTTCACGTCTCCGGTCACGCGATGGCCGACCTCACGACAGCCACGGCTGTGCGCGTCGACGCCGCCACCGGAGAACGCAGCGTCACCGACGGCCCGTATGCCGAATCTCATGAGGTTCTCGGTGGCTACGACGTCATCGACGTTCCCGACCTGGACGCTGCACTCGAGTGGGCGGCCCGATGCCCGGGCTCCAAGGACGGCGGCACGGTGATCGTACGTCCCCTTGCCGAGTTCTGAACCGCCGAAACCCCACGTACTCGGTTCTTCGGTGACCGATGCCGAGGTTGGTCGAGCGCTCGACTCGGTCTTCCGAGCCGAGCGCTCGATACTGCTCGCCTCGCTGGTGCAGCGGTATCGCGACCTCGACCTCGCCGAAGAAGTGACCTCGGGCGCCATCGAAGCGGCCCTGAAACACTGGCCGGTCGATGGTGTCCCGGCCAAGCCCGGAGCCTGGTTGCTCACCACTGCCCGCCGGAAGGCAGTCGATCGTTTGCGGCGCGACCAGACTCTGGCCGCGAAAGTCGTTGTGCTGCAGGCGGATACGGATCGTACCGAACCGAGTCGCCTGAATTCGCTCGACGATAATCTGCCCGACGACCGACTGCAGTTGTTCTTCACCTGCGCGCACCCTGCCCTTGCCGCCGGTGACCGGCTCGCACTGACTCTTCGATGCGTGGCCGGTCTCACCACCGGCGAGGTCGCCCGGGCTCTGCTCATCCCCCCGGCGACAGCAGCGCAGCGAATAGTGCGAGCCAAGAACAAGATTCGGGCCGCACGGATACCGTTCCGTCTCCCGGGCCCGGACGAGTTGGCAGGCAGGGTCCCGATGGTGCTCGAGGTGATCTATTCGATCTTCACCGAGGGCTATTCGGCGACGTCGGGTGATCACGTCGGACGAATCGATCTCACCGACGAGGCCCTCGGGATGGGCCGACTCCTGTACGCCGCTTTGCCGACGGAGTCCGAGGTGATCGGTCTACTGGCGCTGATGTTGCTCGTCGATGCCAGACGCGACGCGCGAACCGGACCGGACGGTGAGATCGTCTTGTTGGCCGACCAAGACCGTCGACTCTGGAATGCCGAATTCATCGCCGAGGGTACGGAACTCGTGGTCGAGGCTCTCGGCGGCGGCGGGAGCGGTCCTTACGCTCTACAGGCTGCCATTGCTGCACTGCACGACGAACCACTCGACGCCGACAGCACGGACTGGCCTCAGATAGTAGCCCTGTACGACGTACTCATGACGCGGGCACCGAGCCCCATCGTCGCGCTGAACCGGGCGGTTGCGCTGGCGATGCGCGACGGTCCCGCAGCCGGTCTGCACGAATTGGACCTGCTTGCCGACGAGCCGTCCCTGCGCCGCTATCACCCGTATCCCATGGCGAGAGCAGATCTGCTGCAACGACTCGGCAGGTTCGACGAGGCGGCAATCGACTATCGACGAGCGTTGGATTTCGCCCGAACCGCACCGGAGAAACGCTTGCTTCGCGCTCGGCTCGCGGAGGTGCGCGCGTACCCCGGTCAGGCCGACAGCACCACGTCCACCTGATCTGCAGTCAACGAACGGTCTGAGTACACCAGGCGTACTGCGTCGACATCGGGATTGCCGATGTCGGGTCCACGGGCGATCAACTGCAGGCCCGCGCGCTCGGCCACTCGGGCCGACGCGACGTTGTGTTCGAGGAGGTACGCCACGATCGGCAATTCGGGCTCGGTTCGGTGCGCACACTCGACTGCGATCTCACACATCTCCGCGGCGTACCCGTTGCCCTGTGCGTCGGGATGGAGGCGATACCCGAGATTCCAGAAGGTGTTCCGCCGCTTCGAGCATCCGCCGTAGCCACTGATCGTGCGGCTGCCGCGCTCACGAATGATCCACGTGGACAGTCCATCCCGCCGCCACTGCTCCGCCCAGCTCTGCAACATTCGTTCGGTTGCACCGGGATCGGTGTGTCGCAGGCTCGGGAAGTGCGTCCACGACTGCGGGTCGCTGCAGATCGCGTACAGCTCATCGAGATCCGTGCCGACCGGCTCGTCGAGATCGAGACGCGAGGTTCGTGTTCGCACACCATGGATCCTAGGGGTGAAGAAGTCTGGTAGACCGGTGGTACACGATCGAGCGAAGGGTGTCACCGTCATGGCCGAGTGGATCAAGAAGATGGAAGAGAACGCGAAAGGCCTCATCGCCGAGGCAGAGCAGGAACTGACCGCACTCGAAGGTGTGGACACCGTCGACCTCACTGCCGATGATGCAGACGACGAAGGAGGCCCCGCCCCTTCCGAAGCAGTCACCAGTGACGATGCACGCGAGCAGATCACGGACTGAACTCCCGATGCCCAGTCGCCACACGTGGTCCACGACCACACACGACTGGTCGGTGGACGTCGATCTGGATCATCTGTCGCACATCAGATCTCGACCCGGCGAATACGCGCCCGGCGGAGTCCTGCACCTGGTTCTCGAGGTACTCGCCTACGCGGTGGACGAAGCAGAACATCAGGGCGGTGGTCACGCGACAGTCGTGTTGGGCGCGGACGGGACTGTCGAAGTGTCCGACGCAGGTCGAGGCACCGACACCAGGCTCGACGACGGACTAGCCATCCGTAAGCCCGTCGTCAGCACGAAAGATGTCCGCTTCTTCGACGAATCACAGCCCGTCATGCTCGACGACGGACACGCTCGACGTGGGATGTCCACAGTGGCTGCTCTCTCGCGGATGCTCGAACACACCAACCGGCGGGTCGACGGTTCGTGGACCAGACGGTACGAGCACGGAGTTCCCGTCACCGAGCTGAGCTCGGCTGCGTCGACCGGCCACACCGGCACCACCATTCGCTTCCTGCCCGACGCGTCTCTGGTGCCAGGATCACTGCTGACGCCGACCGATCTGCGGTCGGTGATCGTCCCGCGCGAGCTTCTGACGGTATCGGTCACCCAAACGGAATCAGGCGAACAACGACCAACAGATACTGTTTCTTCTCTCCTGGTCTTCCAGCACCAGTTTTCGCACACTGCTCGGGAGCCGGTCGCGCTGCCATTCGAGTTCCTTCAGACCTGCACTCAGCTCCAGGCCGTCACGTGCGGCCGCCCGAGCTGCCTTGATGGCATAGGCGGCCGCTCCGAGGTCGTGTTCGGGTACGTGTGCCACACAGGCTGCCTGCCCCGCGGCGTATGCGGCGAAGCGAGCGCAACCGTGCAGCGGCCGTGCCGCACCCATGGCGTGCCCGCCGAGAGCGCGGGTTGCCATCATCGCGAGCTCGCCGCGCGTCCACGCACGGATACCGTCGATTGCCTCACGCGGCCGCGAGTCGGAAGGTTCGAGCTCCTCGAACAGGTGGAGAACATGTTCCGCACACTCGGCCGCCCAGAGCGCAAGGCTCCGATGGTCGTCATCGGACAGAAGGCCGCCGCGATGCACGGTGATGAGGCGCGGATCTCTGACGGCGGGGAGAATCATGCGAGGCGAACCTTCCGGTTTCGAACGTGCAGACTGCGGCCGAGAGTCCGTTCCGGACCCATCAGAGCACGAAAAAAGACCCAGGACATATGTCCTGGGTCTTCTTCAGTGGTAGCGGGGACAGGATTTGAACCTGCGACCTCTGGGTTATGAGCCCAGCGAGCTACCGAGCTGCTCCACCCCGCGTTGCGTCTACGAAGTTACTCCCGTGCGTACAACCAATGCAAATCACGTGACTTCTCCGCGTCCTCGCGCACCCCGACGAGTGCACCGCGACGCGTCACGGCACGCATTTATCACGCCGAACACCGCAGAAAATAGTGCTCCGCGTCTCTTTTGGGGCGTGTTTCGAGTCACATAACGTTCGGGTTACGAAGTAGAAACATTAGCGCCACGAGCTGGTCTGAGCTGCGGAAACACCCCCCGTCGTCCCAATATGTGGACATCGACCATCCCATTACGGCTCAGTGACGGTGAGCAGATCCTCGACTACCTTCACGGACGGCCCTAAACCGCTGGGCCTGCACCACCCCGCCGCTCCTTTCGCTCTGCCCCGCGGGTGTGGTCCCCAAGACGTACGGGGGCAGAGCCGCGACGATACGAAGCGCCTGGTCACCAACGCCATCCACACCGGCGAGGTGATTGCAGGCCAGTCGCGCCAGTCGAGCGCGGAGAGGATTCACCCCGAATGACCACACTGAACAATGTCGGCAAGCGCGCACTCGGAATGGCCGTCATCGCAGGTGCCGCTGTAGCAATCCCCCTCGGTATCTCTGCCGGAACCGCCAACGCAGCCCCGAACAACTGGGACGCGGTCGCGCAGTGCGAGAGCGGTGGCAACTGGAGCATCAACACCGGAAACGGCTACTACGGTGGCCTGCAGTTCTCGCAGAGCACCTGGACGGCCAACGGCGGATCCGGATCACCGGCCAACGCATCAAAGGCCGAGCAGATCCGCGTTGCGGAGAACACCCTTCAGACCCAGGGACCGGGCGCATGGCCCGTGTGCGGTCAGCAGCTGAGCAAGGGTGCCTCCGCTCCCGCGCCCGAGGCAGCTCCCGCACCGGCACCACAGCCGGCTCCCGCACCGGCACCGGCACCGGCCGTGGCTCCCGAGGCCGCAGCGGCCACGCAGGCTGCACAGGGCGCGTTCGACGCAGCGTCCAAGCTTGCCGACCAGTACGGCTTGAGCACGCAGTTCCAGCACTTCGTTGCTGCCAACGCCCCGGTGCTCGCGCCCATCGGACGCTGATCGCCCGGCAGTTCGTCGAACTGCCACTCACCTCGGAGTTGCACCGCTGCACAGCGTGAACGAGCCAGGTGACGAACGACGAAAGAGCCGCCTCACCATTCGGTGAGGCGGCTCTTTCTCTCGGTCAGCAGGCCGTGGCCTCAGCGATCAGTTACCTGCCTGGTTGTAGGTATCGACGGCGGTCTGCAGATCCTCCAACGCAGTACCGAGCTCCGCGAGATTTCCACTCTGCTGTGCAGTGCGCACGGCCGCGAGTGCCGAATTCAATTCGGACACGGCCGCATCCCTGGTCGTCGAACCGCCGGTGGCCGGGGCCGGAGTTGCCGCAGGCGCACCTCCGTCGGACGGCGCGGTTTCGGGAACAGCGCCGGGCTGGGTGGTTCCGTCGGTCTCACCGGGTGCGGTGACTGTGCGTCCGGCACCCGCTCCGAACACCTGCTCGATGGCTTCGGGCAGTGTCGCGGCGTACCCGACGCGGCCCTCGTACGAGACCAACACCCGAATCAACTGCGGATAGGCCGACGCCTCGTTGGTACGAGAGGCGTACACCGGTTCCACGTAGATCAATCCGCCGTCGCCGACCGGGAGTGTCAGCAGGTTTCCGAACTCCACGGTGTTCTCACGGCGCACGATACCGAGACTCTCGGACACGTCGGTCGTGGTCGTCATCTGGTTCTGCACCTGATTCGGACCCTGCGTGGATGTATCCGTCGGCAATCTCAACACGGTGATCTTGCCGTAGTTCTCCGGATCGGAATCCGCACTGACGTACGCGCCCAACACCTCTCGGCGGTAACCGACCAACGCACTGGTCAGCTGGAACGACGCCTGATTCTCCTGGTTCGAGATATCGGATGCGACGACGTAGTACGGGGGCTGCTTGGCCGCGGTGTTCTCTGCGGTCGGGTCGGTGGGAACCTCCCAGAACGCGTTGTTGGTGAAGAACTCTCGCGGATCGTTGACGTGGTACTTGGTCAGCAGTTCACGCTGGACCTTGAACAGATCTTCCGGGTAGCGGAAGTGATCGCGCAGCTCGTCGGACACCTGGTCCTTCGGAATGACGGTTCCCGGGAACACGCCTTCCCATGCCTTGAGCACCGGATCGTTCTCGTCCTGCTCGTAGAGCTTGACGGTGCCGTCGTAGGCATCGACGGTGGCCTTCACCGAATTTCGGATGTACGAGACCTCTCGGCTCGGCAACGCACGTGTCGTCGTCGACTCGATGCTGTCGGCAGTGGCGTCCTCGAGCGACATCCGCTGGGCGTACGGGAAGTTGTCCAACGTGGTGTACCCGTCGATGATCCAGACGAGCTTGCCCTCGACGATCGCCGGGTAGGTCGATCCATCCGTGGTCAACCACGGTGCGACCTTCTGTACGCGGTCGCGGGGGTCACGGTTGAACAGGATCTTCGACTCGTCCCCGATGACGCTCGAGAACAAGATGTTGCGCTCGGCGTACTTGCTGGCGAACACGAGTCGATTGAAGAAGTTACCGACGTCGACGCCTGCGGCACCGGTGTAGGTGTAACTCTTGCTGTCGGTGTCGTACTCGCGGGGCTCGCCGGTGGAACCGACGATCGAGTAGTCCGCGTCGGAGTTGGCGATGACCGGGCCGAAGTAGATGCGCGGCTGATCCAGGTCGCCGGGTCCGTCCTTGCGGATGGTGCCCTCGGAATCGTTCTCGATCCAGTTGACCTGGTAGTTCGGGTAACCACCGCGTCCACCGCTCGATTCGTCTGCGACGGCCTCGTCGACGGAGTTGGCCGGCGCTGCGACGAAGCCGTTTCCGTGTGTGAACACGGTGTGGCGGTTGATCCAGTCACGCTGGTTGGCGTCGAGCGTCTGCGGTGAGATCTCGCGGGCTGCAACGACATAGTCGCGCAGGTTGCCGTCCGCATCCGGGTATCGGTCGACGGCCAGCGTGTCGGGGAACCCGTAGAAGTTACGAATCTGACGCTGCTGGGTGAAGGTGGGCGCGAGGATGTTGGGGTCGAGCAGGCGAATGTTGGACATCGTGGCCGACTCGGACGCCACCTCGCCGGGGCTCAATGCTGCTTCACCGGAATAGTCCCGATAGGTGACCACGTCGTCGTTCAAGCCGTACGCGTCTCGGGTTGCTGCGATGTTCCGCTCGATGTACGTGCTCTCCTTGTCCGCCGCGTTCGGGCGCACCGAGAACTGTTCCATCACCAGCGGCCAGACGGCACCGATGAGGATCGACGACAGCACCAACAAAGCCGTGGCCAACGCCGGGATACGGAGATCACGCAGGAATATCGCTGCGAAGAAGGCGATCGCACAGATGACGGCGATTGCCAGCAGGATCAGTTTGGCCGGCAACACCGCGTTGATGTCGGTGAAGCTGGCACCGGTGAACGTCGGCTCCTTGCGACTGCTCGACAGCAGCGTGTACCGATCGAACCAGTACGCGATGGCCTTCAGCAGGACGAAAGTACCGGCCAGAACCGCGAGTTGAATCCGCGCTGCGCGAGTGAGTGCACCCTCGCGCCCGGCGAGACGAATTCCACCGAACACGTACTGCGTCACCAGGTTCGCGAAGAAGGCAACCAGGATGGCGACGAACAGCCAATTGAGGATGAACCGGTAGAACGGGAGGTCGAACGAGTAGAAACCGACATCCAGATTGAACTGCGGGTCGGTTATGCCGAAGTCGCCGCCGTGGATGAACAACTGCACGGTCGCCCAATTGGTCTGGGCGATCATGCCGGACAGGAACCCGAACACCACAGGAATTCCGATGCCGAACAGGCGCAGTCGGCTCATCACCGTGGTGCGGTATCGCGCGATCGGATCGTTGGGCCCGGCGACGGGCACGAACACCGGACGGTTGCGGTACGCCACCGCCAGAGCTGCGAACACGATGAGTCCGACAACCAGGGCGACGACGAAGAAGATCACCAACCGCGTCAGCAGAGTGGTGGTGTACACGCCGCGGAAGTCGACTTCGCCGAACCACAACCAGTTCGTGTACACGTCGATCAGACGGGGACCGATGAGTAGCAAACCTGCTGCTACCAAGGCCAATACGAGCAAGATCCGGCTGCGCCGCGACAAGGACGGCATACCGGTGGGGGGCCTCATGCCCACGAGCCACACTCCAACTTCGGGCGACGCCGACCGGCGCCGCAGATGACTTCGGCGGCGCACTCGCCGTGCGCCGCATGTCCGTTTCGCCCTACTGTACGTACGTTGATCCTACGGCTGCGACGCCCGTACCGCGGCCACAGCCGACCGCAGGTCAGGAGCCTCGCATCCGAGGAACCATCCGAATGCGAGGATAGTGCGGTGAGCAACGACAGCGACGGAGTGCCCGGCCGAGACGATTTCGGTGTCGAGTTCGACCCCGAGACGGGTGGACAGGATGTGGCCGACGCCTTGGCGCGGTGTGCGCGGGAGGTGGCGGACTTCGTCGATGCCGGCGGATGGCACCAGGCACCCCAGATGTTCGCCTTGGTGCCCACAGCCGCACTCGCCGCGGCCGAGCCGGGACTGCTCGACGATTTGGCCGACGGCGCTGCCCTGACTCCGATCCAACAGCATTCGCTACCCGAGGACATCACCGGCGGCTCCCCCGCCCTGGACGAGTTCCTGGCCACCTCCACGTGGCCCGAGGGTGTCGTCGGATGCGCCTTGGTCCAAGAGATCGTAGTTCTTCCCCCAGCAGCCGAATCGACCCTCGACGATGCCTTGATCCCGCTGCTCGCCGATCCCGATGCGGCCGACCAGGCCGCTCGCTCGGCTGCCGAGAACCATCCCGAGAAACGAGATGCTCGGTTGATCGTCGCGGTCCTCAAGGACGGTCCGTCCCTGACTCTTCTGCAGTTGCACCCGGACGAGGACGCCGATCCGTTCGCACCCATCGACCTTCGCATCGCGGAGGACCTGGCCCCCAACGTCGTGCACGGTCTCTACGCCACGTTCGACGCCGTCGACGACGACTAGCGACAGGGCTGGGTCAGCTGCAGGACGGCACGTCGCCGCCGGAGCCGATCGCCTGTAGCGAGTCGATTGCACCGTCCAACGATTCGACACGCACCAGTCTGAGGCCGTCGGGGACGTTCTGTTGCGCCTCTCCGCAGTTCGCGTCCGGCACCAGGAACGTGGTGGCTCCGGCCTCACGGGCGGCGATCAGCTTGTACGGGATGCCGCCGATGGGGCCGACCGTGCCTTCGGCGTCGATGGTCCCCGTCCCCGCGACGAACTCTCCGTTGCTCAGCTCACCGGGACTGAGCTTGTCGACCACGGCCAGGCTGAACATCAGTCCGGCCGACGGTCCACCAACGTCGGCAAGGTTGAACGTCACGTCGAACGGCACGTCCGGCTGCTCCTCGGGCGTGACGCCGAGGTATCCCAACGCGTCGTCGTCGGGCCGGGCTTCGAGCACCACCGAATCCGTCCGCGTCGTGCCGTCCCGGACGTACTCGATATCGATGGAGTCACCCGGGGCCCTGGAGCTGACCGCCTCGCGAACCGCGGACGCCGTGGACACGGGAGCTCCGTCGACCGAGACGAGCGTGTCCCCCACGTTCAGCACGCCGGCAGCGGGCCCGTCATCGGCCACACTCGCCACCGCGAGCGTCACGGGCAGATCCAGATGATGCAGCGCGGCGAGTTCGGCGCTGGACTCCGACTCCTCGAAGTCCGCCTGATTACCCTCCTGCACTTCTTCCTTCGACATGTCCGGCGGATAGACCTCCTCGCGCGGAACGAGTCCCTGCCTGCCGCTGGCCCAGAAGCCGAGTGCCTCGAACAGATTGAGCTGATCGCGCACGGCCACGGTCGTCATGTTCAAGTGGCCCGCGGTGGGGTCGACCTCGGTTCCGTCGATCTGCACCACGGGTACCCCGTCGACGTCACCGAGAGTGTTGTACGTCGGGCCGGGGCCGAGAGCGGCGAACGGAACGGTGACGACCGAGCCCGTGACGCCGAGCACCACCACAGGTACCAGCGCAGCGACAAGAGTGGCGATCCTTCGGTTCACTCCGTAGACACTAGATCCGAATACGGTCGACGGTGCAGACCGCCCCTACCGAGTACGTCCGTACCGACTTCTCTCGGCTCGGACTGTTCGCCGTCAGCGTGACGATCCACCACTCTCTCCGTTCGTCGGGCTTGTACCGTTGAGTCATGAGCAATTTTGGTTTCGGTGCCTCCGACGACGACCCGGACAAGAAGAAGGATCCGGACGGCTCGGGCAACCCTGCCGGTTTCGGCTTCGGCGGCGAGGGATTCGACCCCGCACAGCTGGGCCAGATGCTCACCCAGTTCGGCCAGATGCTCAGCGGTATGGGAGCTGCGGGCGGAACCGGTTCGGGGCCGGTGAACTACGACCTGGCCAAACAGCTCGCACGTCAGCAGATGGGCGATTTCAGCCCGGTGTCGGCAGGCGAACGAGAGGCCATCACCGACGCCGCACACCTGGCCGAGCTGTGGCTGGACGGGGCGACGACGTTGCCGGCCGGTGCTACGAAGACCGTTGCATGGACGCCGGTCGACTGGCTCGACAACACGATCGACACCTGGAAGCGCTTGTGCGACCCGGTCGCCGAGCAGATCTCGGGTATGTGGACCTCCGGCCTGCCCGCCGAGGCGCAGCAGATGGCAGGTCCGATGATGGGCATGCTGACGCAGATGGGCGGGATGGCGTTCGGCTCGCAGCTCGGTCAGGCACTCGGCCAGCTGTCCAAGGAGGTGCTCACCTCCACCGACATCGGCCTGCCCCTCGGACCGTCGGGAACAGCGGCACTGCTGCCGTCGGCCATCTCGTCGTTCAGTGAGGGACTCGAGCAGCCCGACCGTGAGGTATTGGTGTTCCTCGCCGCGCGTGAAGCCGCCCACCAGCGGCTGTACAGCCACATTCCGTGGTTGCGGCAGCGGGTTCTGGCCACCGTCGAGGAGTACGCGCGCGGCATCCGGATGGACTTCTCGGCCATCGAGGAGGCCGCCGCAGGACTCGACCCGTCCGCGTTGACCGATCCGTCGAAGATCGAGGCGATCCTGCAGCAGGGTGCTTTCGAGCCACAGACGACGCCGGAGCAGAAGCACGCACTCGAGCGTCTCGAGACGCTGCTCGCCCTGGTCGAAGGATGGGTCGAGACGGTGGTTGCAGCCGCTTTGGGCGACCGCCTGCCCGGTGCCGTCGCGCTCGGCGAAACGATCCGGCGCCGCCGGGCGTCGGGAGGCCCCGCCGAACAGACCTTCGCGACGCTGGTCGGCCTCGAACTGCGACCCCGCAAGGTTCGCGAGGCCGCCGAGCTGTGGCGTCAGCTCCTCGCCGCAGCTGACGTCGAGGGACGCGACGGTGTGTGGGCACACCCCGATCTGCTCCCCGACTCCTCGGACCTGGACAACCCCGCGGCGTTCATCGACCGCGTGGTCGGCGGTGGAACGTCGAGCTTCGACGACCCGATCGCGCAGCTCGAGGCGATGGAGGCCAAGGAGCGCGCCGAGGCTGCCGAACGCGCCGCGGAAGGCGACGACAGGGGCACCGACGGAGATCCCGAGAAGGGTTCATCCACACCCTGACCCGTCGGGTTCGCGCCACTTCGATCGAGACCGTCGAACGCCTGCTCGGAGGCACTTCCACCCTGTGGATAACGTGCCCTGAGCGGGCGTTCTTGTTTGTCGGCGCTGTCAGAGTGTGTCTCATGATCACACCGACCGTTCGACTCGATCCTGCAGTGGCAATTCTGCCGCGTCGAGACGGCACCGTTCAGTTGGGCTGGAATCCCGAGACCAGCGTCGTCGTCACGCCACCTCCCGGTGCCGAGCCGGGCTCGATACTCGAAATACTCCGACTGCTGGCCGCGGGCCATTCCAGACCTCATATCGTCTGTCACGCAATGACTTTGGGACTGTCGGCCAATCGGACATCGGCGATGCTCGGCGAACTGGAGGACTCCGGCTTGCTGATGCACGGCACGAGAGAACCCGTGGTGCCCGACGCCTCGCCGCATGCGTCGCAGGTCGGACCGGGGACGGTGAAGACCGTGCACCTCGTGGGGCGGGGTCCGATCTCGGACGCGTTGGCCTCCGGTCTGAGTCGAACCGGTGTCACGGTGAGCCGAACGAGTCTGACTCCGACGCGCTATCCGCACTCGGTGGTGAGGTCGTGGAACTACGACGTCGTGGTGCTCGCCGACGATCTGGTTGCCGAACCTCGTCTGGTGACCGACCTGGTGCGGCTGCGCATCCCACATCTGCAGGTGCGGCTGCGAGACGGGAAGGGCATCGTCGGTCCTTTCGTGTTGCCCGGTCGAACGAGTTGTCTACGGTGCGCAGATCTGACGCGATGTGATTTCGAGCCCGAGTGGCCGCATCTTTCCGCTCAACTGCTCGGCACGGTCGGCCAGGCCAGCAGCGCGACGGTGTTGGCCACGGCAGCGTTCGCGTTCGCTCAGCTGGAGAACCTCATCGGCCGTTCCGACGCCGCGCTTCCCGAGACCGCCGACTGCACCATGGAACTGGACTTCGCAGCAACCGGAACCACCGTGCACAAACGTCTGTGGTCCAAGCATCCTCACTGCGATTGCTGGCACTGACCACACGCGCTCGCAGCGAGCTCACCACGACCGATGGGGTCGGCGCAGGGCCGTCCGAGCAATTGTCGGAAGGTTCAGCCATGATGGAGCTGTGTCTGACATACCGCGCCGTGGATCGACTCGTACTGCAAAACTGGCCAGCATTCCCCTCGGGATGGCCGGTCGTGCTGCCATGGGGTTCGGCAAGAAGCTCGCCGGCGGCAATCGTGACGAAATCGATGCGGACATGGCCGCCAAGGCAGCCGAACAGCTCTTCTCCGTCCTCGGGGAGCTCAAGGGCGGTGCCATGAAGCTCGGGCAGATGCTCTCGGTGATGGAAGCGGCCGTTCCGGAGGAGTATTCGGAGCCGTACCGCGAGGCGTTGACCAAACTGCAGGCGCAGGGCCCGCCCATGCCCGCGAAGACCGTGCATCGGGTGTTGGACCAGCAACTCGGAACTGCGTGGCGGTCACGTTTCCTCGATTTCGACGACACTGCGATCGCGTCGGCGAGCATCGGACAGGTGCACCGCGCAACCTGGGCCGACGGACGCGATGTCGCGGTCAAGATCCAGTACCCCGGCGCAGACGACGCATTGCGCTCCGACCTCAAGACGCTGTCGCGGTTCGCGAACCTGTTCAGCACGGTGCTCGCGGGCACGGACGTCAAGCCGGTGCTCGAAGAATTGACGGCCCGTACCGAGGACGAGCTGGATTACCGTATCGAGGCCGCGAATCAACGTGCCTTCAGCAAGGAATTCGCAGGCGATTCACAGTTCGCGATTCCCAAGATCGTCGCCAGTGCTCCCAAAGTCGTTGTCAGCGAATGGATGACGGGCAGGCCGTTGGCCGATGTGATCGCGAACGGGACGGCCGAGGAGCGTAACCGGGCGGGCGAACTGCTCGCGTTGTTCGCATTCGTGTCCCCGGCGCGGGCGAAGTTGCTGCACGCCGACCCGCATCCGGGCAACTTCATGATGCTCGACGACGGACGCATGGGTGTCATCGACTTCGGTGCGTGCGCTCCGATGCCCGACGGTCTCCCGCCCGTCCTGGGTCGTATGGTCTCGCTCGCCCGCGACGAGAAGTTCGACGAGCTCGTGGTGTTGTTCACGGAGAGCGGCTTCGTGGTGCCGGGCCGAACGGTGACAGAGAAGGAGATCGAAGACTATCTGCGTCCCTTCACCGATCCGATTCACACCGAATCGTTCCACTTCACCCGGGCCTGGCTGCAGAAGGCCGCGGGCACCGCTGCAGATTTCAACAGTGCGCAGTTCCGCACCGTTCGTGCACTGAACATGCCTGCGGAATACGTGATGATTTTTCGCGTGCTGGGCGGGCTGGTCGGGATCTGTGCCCAACTCGACGCCTACGCGCCGTACATGGCGATCCTGACCGAGTGGATGCCCGGCTTCACCGACTGATTCGTTCGGCGAAACCGGGCACCGGTCTCGGGCGTCATGCTGCGTTCTTGCGTGGCCGTCCCCGGGGACGCTTGCGGGCGATGACGACACCCTGCTCGAGGATCTCGCCGCCCCAGACGCCCCACGGCTCGGCCCGGTCGAGGGCCGCGCTCAGGCAGGTACGCCGGATGGGGCATTGGGCGCACAGCGCCTTTGCCTGCTCGAGTTCGGCAGGGGTGTCGGCGAACCACATGTCGGGGTTCGCCGCTCGGCAGGGCACCGACAAGGCCAGTTCGACCGATTCGGTCGAATACTGTGCAGCGTAGGCACTTTCGGACTCTGGTCGGCATGTCGTCCGGATCGTGGCGGTTGACACGTCGGTCTCCTCTACTTTTCGTGCGGCGTCGTTATCGGTTCGAGGGGTGATGCGAACCAGTCGGCCTCACGCTCGGATAGAGGAACTACCTGAACGAGAAAGGCCACGGTCCGCGAGTGCGGGTCCGTGGCCTGGTGGGGCTTGTCGAAGCGTCTACCGACAGTGAAGTCGGTGTCTGCTGTCGAGCACGGACGCACGTGGTGCGCGGTGACGTCGGGCTGCCTGAGGAACGGCTTTCGCTCCTGGTGCCAGGGCGACCTGGGCGCAATTCGCCCCCGAGGCCGCATATGCGGACTCCTGGATGGGGCCGAAAGCAGAGGAACGAATCCACGTCTGCGCAACAGAGCCTGCGGCGGCGGCATGAGTGCCGAGGGGGGCAACTCCGAAAGGTGCCGTGCCGAGGACAGGGCTGAACGCGACGGTTGCGTGGGCAACGGCGGCGTGCAATGTGTTGATCATTTTCTTCAGCTCCTGTTCTGGTCTCGTCGGCGGATTGGACAGTGCGCGATCTCCCGCGGCACATGAAACAGACTAAGCCCCCCGCCGATATCTGCACAAGTTATTTTCTACCTGCGGTTTTGCGGAAATTTTCTGACCTCCGCGTCACGTGTCCGAGGCTCGCACCACGGTGAGAACTTCTTCGCCGAACCGCTCCAGCTTCTTGGCCCCGATTCCCGGAATCGCGACCAACCCACGCTCGTCCTGCGGTTGCTGCTCCGCGATGGCCGTCAGCGTGTTGTCGCTGAACACCACGTACGCGGGCACCTTCAGTTCGCGGGACTTGTCCAATCGCCACGACTTCAGCGCGTCGAGCAGGGCGATGTCTACGTTCGACGGACAACTGTCGCACCGACCCAGCATGGTCGCGGACGTACCGATCAACGGCTTCCCGCACAACCGACACTTGGGCCCGGACTTCTTGGCAGCAGGCGCGGCGATACGCGAGGCGGGTGAGTCCTCGGGGATCAGACCGTTGAGAAACCTCGACCGCCGCCGCGATTTGCGTCCACCCTCGTTGCGGGCGAGCGCCCAGGACAGATGCAGGTGGACACGGGCGCGGGTGACACCGACGTAGAGCAGCCTGCGTTCCTCCTCGACGGCCGCCTCGTTGTTGGCACTGGGGTCGTTGCCGATCGCGTGCGAGATCGGCAGGGTGCCGTCGGCGAGACCGACGATGAACACCGCGTCCCACTCGAGCCCCTTCGCCGCATGCAGCGACGCAAGGGTCACGCCCTGGACCGTCGGTGGGTGCCGCGCCTCGGCGCGCGCGGCGAGCTCCCCCAACAACTTCTCGAGGGTCAGTTCCGGATCGTGCACCAGAAGTTCTTCGGTGAGCTGCACCAGACCGCCGAGAGATGCCCACTTCTCGCGGGCCTGTGCACCGGTCGGCTCGGTTGCCGTCAGGCCGAGCGGGGCCAACACCGCTCGCACCAGAGCCGGCAGTCCCTCGCCCGCCTGTGCGCCGTCGGGCAGATCGTCACGGCCACCTGCCTGCCGCAACGCGTTGACTCCCTGCCGCACCTCGGGCCTGGTGAAGAACCCCTCGCCGCCACGCACCTGGTAGGGGATCTTCAGCTCGGTCAACGCCTGCTCGTGTGCCTCCGACTGTGCGTTGATGCGGTACAGAATCGCGATCTCGGCCGGCTCGACGCCCTTCGAGATCAATCGCTTGACCGCACGCGCCACACCGTCGGCTTCCGCAGGCTCGTCGTCGTACTCGAAGAACTCCGGCTCCGGTCCTGGCTGACGCTGACCGATCAACTGCAGTCGGGTGCCGGCGATGCGACCGCGAGCGGCACCGATCACGCGATTGGCCAGGGACACCACCTCGGGCGTGGAACGGTAGTCGCGCTCGAGCCGAACCACGGTGGCCTCGGGGTACTTCCGTGAGAAGTCGAGGAGATACCGCGGAGATGCCCCGGTGAAGGAATAGATGGTCTGGTTCGCGTCGCCGACGACGGTGAGATCGTCACGCTCGCCCACCCAGGCGTCGAGCACCCGTTGCTGCAACGGAGTGACGTCCTGGTATTCGTCGACGACGAAGCAGCGGTAGCGCTCACGGAACTCGTCGGCCACCGACGAATGTTCCTCCAGCGCAGCGGCCGTGTGCAGCAGGAGGTCGTCGAAGTCGAGCAACATCCCGTCACCGCCGCGCGACTTGAGCTCCTCGTAACCTGCGTACACGGCGGCGACCTTGGTCGCGTCCATCGGAACGTCACGACGATTGCTCGCCGCGATGCGCGGATAGTCCTCGGGTGCGATCAATGATCCCTTGGCCCACTCGATCTCTCCCGCGAGATCTCGGATGGCGTCCGTCGACGTCGACACCCCGGCGCGGTTCGCCGCCTGCGAGACGACGGTGAACTTGCGGTCGAGCAGCTGCCAGCCGGTGTCGCCGACCACCTGAGGCCAGAAGTACTTGAGCTGGCGCATGGCCGCGGCGTGAAACGTACGAGCCTGCACCGGAGGACCGTCTCCCCCGACGCCGAGCTCGCGCAGACGGCCACGCATCTCGCCGGCCGCGCGCGCGGTGAACGTGACCGCCAGCACCTGTCCCGAGGACACATGCCCGGCAGAGACGAGGTGGGCGATGCGTCGGGTGATCGTACGTGTCTTTCCCGTGCCCGCACCGGCCAGAACGCAGACCGGGCCACGGGGAGCCAGTACCGCCGCGGATTGCTCCGGATCGAGTCCGGCGGTCATCGCGTCGTCAGCCATGAGGACCATTGTGTCAGTGCGTACCGACAGTTCCACCCGGGGCCGAACCGGGTGGCCGACGGCCGATGCAGGTGTCGGCCGGAACAATCGCGCCTGCGCTCCTGTTGACTGTTCACGTGACCACTACCGAGAACACCCCGCAGACCCCGGCCGCGCTGACCGTCTACTCCACCACGTGGTGCGGTTACTGCCGCAGGCTCAAGACCCAGCTCGACCAGGCCGGAATCGAGTACGCCGAGATCGACATCGAGCAGAACCCGGAGTCGGCCGACTTCGTCGGCAGCGTCAACAACGGCAACCATGTGGTGCCGACCGTGCTCTTCGCCGACGGCTCGACGGCCACGAACCCCACTCTGGCCGAGGTCAAGCGCGCGCTGTCGCTCTGATCGGACGTCAGGCCGTCGCCACCCACGCCTCGAGCATTCCCCGTGCGATGGAGATCGAGCCCGGCAGAAGCAACCGGGAGGTCGAATCCGATCCCCAGTCGCCCAGCTCGAGCGCGGCGAGAACTTCCGCCCGATCGAACCAGTGGGCCTCGGCGATCTCGCCGTCCTGAAAGTGCAGCGGTTGCTCCGGGTCGGCGACGGCGGAGAACCCGATCATCACCGAACGTGGAAACGGCCACGGCTGGCTGCCCAGATACTCGATACCGGACACGTCCAGGCCCACTTCTTCTCTGATCTCCCGTGTGACACAGGTTTCCAGCGACTCACCGGCCTCGACGAAGCCCGCGAGCACCGAGAAACGACGCTCGGGCCACGCGGGTGCCCGCGCCAGCAACACTCGGTCGCCGCCGTCGTGAACGAGACAGATCACCGCCGGATCGGTACGCGGGAATTCCTCGTGACCGGTGGACGTGCTCGTTCGCGACCAGCCTGCGCTCGACGGAACGGACGGCGCGCCGTCGAGTGAGCTGAATTGCGCGCTCGCATGCCAATTGAGGATCGCCAGGGCTCCGGTCACCGTCGACAACGCGGCGCTGTCGAGTCGATCGCCGTCGGTGCGCAGGTCGCCGACCGTGCCCGCCACGACCTCCACCCGTCGGGCCCACAGATGCCGATCGCCGTGAATTCCGAGGAACACTGCATCGGCCGTCGGCTCGGTGGCGAGATCCGCGGCAGAGCCGAACACCAGGCCGTTCTCGTCAACCGGGAATCGGCCTCTGCCGTCCACGTTCAGGATGCGAGCAGTCGGCCAACCCGCTGCCAACGCTGCGGTGTCTCGGCGCAGTTCTTCTGCCCTGTTCAGTGGCGATCGGGACAGTCGAGGGGGGTGAGCGAGTTGGAATTTCGGCACGCGCACGACCCTACTTGGCCGTGACTAGTCGCCGACGCGACGGATGTAGAGCAGTCGGTCGGAGGCCTCGACCGCATCGACTTCCGGAGTACCGACTCGGAACAGTTTGCCGCCCCGCACCACCCCGAGAACGATGTCGGTCAGGTGCCGCGGAGACCCGCCCACCTCGTCACGCTCGACTTCACGCTCCGCGATCGCGAAGCCTGCCTCCGGCGTCAACAGATCCTCGATCATCTCCACGACGGACGGAGTCGACGTGGCGATACCGAGCAGACGTCCCGCGGTCTCGGACGAGACGACAACCGAATCGGCACCGGACTGACGCAGCAGGTGCGTGTTCTCGGCTTCCCTGATGGCTGCGACGATCTTGGCTTTGGGAGCGATCTCTCGGGCGGTCAGAGTCACCAGCACTGCGGTGTCGTCTCGATTGGTCGCCACGATGATCGCCGACGCGTGCTGGGCACCGGTGAGTCTGAGCACGTCGGACTTGGTCGCCGAACCGTGGACCGTGACCAAGCCCATGGCCGATGCGGTGTCGAGCACCATCTGATCGGTGTCGACGACCACGATGTCGGACGCCGACACGCCGTCTCCGAGCATCGCGTCGACTGCGGTACGGCCCTTGGTGCCGAAACCGATGACCACGGTGTGATTGCGCACGCTGCGTCTCCATCGCTGAATTTTGAATGCCTGCCGGGACCGCTCGGTGAGAACCGACAGCGTGGTACCGACCAACAGAATGAGGAATAGGACCCGGAGGGGTGTGATGACCAGGATGTTGACCAGTCGAGCCGACGGGCTCATCGGTGCGATATCGCCGTATCCCGTCGTCGACAGCGACACGGTTGCGTAGTAGAAGGCGTCCAGGAAGGACAATTCGCCGTTCTGGTTGTCGCTGTACCCGTCGCGATCGAGATAGACGACGAACGCCGCCAAGAACAGGATGCCCAGCGCCATCAGAACTCGCTTGTAGATGGCGCGCCACGGACTCGATTCCAGTTCGGGTACCCGGAGCACTCCCACGAGGGCGAAGTCGGGCTTGTCGGTCAGCGCGCCGCTGTCACCCAAGCGCGCTCGCAACCTACCTGCCACGTCGCCCGCCGAGGTACTCACCGATGTCGAGATCATTCACGGCACGCAGCGTAACCCCATGCCAGGCTTCCGTGCCGACGACGCTGGGTGTGGCACGGTATGGGCATGACACAGAGATCGAGTCAGGCAGCCGCACTGCGCCTCGCGGGACTGCTCGCCGGAGCCGGAGTTCTGCACTTCGCCACGCCGAAGTTCTTCGATGCCCAGGTACCGACGGCCTTGCCCGGCTCGGCGCGGACCTACACGCAGGTCTCGGGTGTGGCCGAACTCGCCGTGGCCGCAACGCTGGCCGCACCACGGACTCGCCGACTGGGCGGTGCACTCGCGGCCGCGCTGTTCGTCGTGGTCTTCCCCGCCAACATCAACCTCGCGTGGAAGTACGTGCAGAGCCCGAAGACCTCACCTGCTCTCAAAGCAGCGATGATCGCCCGGCTGCCGCTGCAGATCCCGCTCGTCACCGAGGCTCTGAAGGCTCGCCGGAACGCACCGTAGGCTCTGGCTGCTCGGGCCCGGCCCGGCCTTCCAGAAGCTGGGCCAATTCCGTTGCGTCCGGCAGGTTCTCGGGCGAAATGGTGTGACCGCTGCGCACGTAATGGAACGCTGCGCGCACTCGGTCGAGCGGTACCGGTTCGGTCCGCCCGATGGACATCAGCTCGGCCCACGCCAACCGGTAGGCCGCGAGCTGCATCGCTACCGCCCGCTGTTCCGACGCCGTCGGCTCTGCGCCCGTCTTCCAGTCGACGACGGTCCAGCCGCCGTCCGCGTCCGCGAACACGGCGTCGATGCGGCCTCGCAGTACCGTTCCCGCCACGGAGGTCTCGAACGGTACCTCCACTTCGACGGGGCTGCGGAGCGACCAGTCCGATTCGAGAAACGCCTGCTGGAGGGTTTCGAGGTCGACGTCGGCCGAGGCTCCGGTGTCGGCCGAGCCCGGCAGTTCGTCGAGATCGAGCAATCGGGTCGCGCCGAAACGGCGCTCGATCCAGGCGTGAAACGCGGTTCCTCTGCGCGCCAACGGGTTCGGCGGGAACGGCAGCGGCCTGCGCAGTCGTGAGGCCAACGCATCGGGGTCCGCCGCGAGGTCGACCAGCTGCGTCACCGACAGGTTGCCGGGAAGAGCCACGTCCACTCCCGCGACCGATCGTGCGGCCCGCTCGGCCAGCAGAGTGTCGACGTCCGCGGCCCAGTTCTCGGGGTCCTCCCGGGTTCGATCCTGGATGCCGTCACGCTCTTCGCTCGGTGTGGCCGAAATATCTGCCAGCGCGCGCAGCACTTCCTGCGCACCGCTCTCGATCGCTCCGCGCCTGGAGCCGAGTGGATCGCGTGGCCAGGACGCGGTGTGCGGCACGGCTCCGAGCGGGTTCGATGCCCCATCCTCCGGGGCGGGTGCCCACTGCTCGATCACCGCGGTGTCGGCGAATTGCTCGGTGTGTGTGTGCAACTCGGCGAGAAACTCCGACGGCCCACGCGGCTTCGTGGCGGTCTCGTCCCAGTGATGCGCGGATACCAGCAGCACCCGTTCGGTTCGGGTGAGTGCCACGTAGAACAGTCGGCGATCCTCGGCGAGTCGACGCCTCGCCAGCGCATCCTTGTGACTCTTGACGGCGTCCTCGAGGTCCTTGCGATTGTGGAGTCGGTCGAGTTCGAGGACCGGAACGCCTTCCGAGCCCTCGCCGTCGAGCGCGCGGTCACCGCGCAGCGACGGCGGCAACTCGGCCATCGCCCCGAGCCAGGTCGAGGATGCGTTCGCGGACGGGAACACGCCCTTCGCCACGTGCGGGACCGCGACCACCTCCCATTCGAGGCCTTTCGCGGAATGGACGGTGAGCACCTGCACACGATGGGGGGCGACGTCGACCTCTCCGGGGGCGAGGCCGTCCTCGACCGTCTCCGCAGCGGCCAGGAACGACAGGAATCCGGTGACCGTGGCAGTCGGGTTATCAGCGTAATCGGCCACCACATGGGCGAATTCGTCGAGATGTTCACGACCGACCGCGCCGTCGGTGCTGATCGGTGTGCGGGCCTGAGCTTCGACACCGATCCCCATGATCCGTTCGATGTCGCCGACCAATTCGGTCAGCGGCTGACCGATTCGATCGCGCAGCAGGTGCAGCTCGCCCGCCAGGGCGACGATCCGGCGATGCCCCACCTCCGAGTACCGCTCGGCCGGACCGGGATCGGCAATCGCGTCGGCCAGACCGGCCTGCTCCGACTGCTCGCCGGGTAGGGCGCTACCGAGCGCCGCATCGAGTGCCTCCGGGTCGTCGACGCGACCCGCGGTGCCGTAGCCGCCGCGGATCTCGAGTTCTCGGGCGCGCTGCGAGAGTGCCCGCAGATCCGTCGGTCCGATCTGCCACCGAGAGCCGGTGAGGATGCGCATCGCCGAGCTACCGGCAGTGGGGTCGGCCACCAACCGCAGCATCGCGATGATGTCGGCCACCTCGGGAACGTGCAGCAATCCACCGAGCCCCACGACCTCCACCGGCAACCCGCGGCTGCGCAGCACGTCCGCGATCGGCTCGGCGTCGGCGTTGCGGCGCACCAGAACCGCGGCGGTGGGCGGCGTGCGGTCCTGTTCGAGTGCAGCACGGTACTCCCCCGCGATCCGGTCGGCGATCCACTCTCGTTCGCCCACAACGGTATCGGTGACGGCCAGTCGGACATCACCGGGAACCGCACCCGGGCGGGCCCGCAGGGTCGGCACCGGCACCCCGACGCGGCGCAGTGGGTCGGTGATCAGGTTGGCCAGCGTCAATGCCTCGGGCGGATTTCGCCAGCTGGTGAGCAGCTCGAGCCGGGGTGCCGGGCTGCCGTCGGCCTTGGGGAAATCGGTGGCGAACCGAGGCAGATTTGCTGCCGATGCGCCGCGCCACCCGTAGATCGACTGCATCGGGTCACCGACGGCGGTCAGGGCCAACTGCGGATCGCTGCCGGAACCGAACAGCGACGACAGCAGGACGCGTTGGGCATGACCGGTGTCCTGGTACTCGTCGAGCAACACGAGCCGGAATCTCTGCCGTTCGGCGATTCCCACCTCGGCATGCTCGGCCGCGACCCGCGCCGCCATCGACATCTGCGAGCCGAAATCCAGTGCGCCCTCGCGCCGCAGCGTCTGCGCCAGCCGTTCCACCAACGGCAGCAACCCGATTCGTTGATGCTGTGCGTCGAGGATGTTCAGCAACTCCTTGGTGGGGCCGCCGCGTTGTCGCGGTCCCGGCCCGAGAGTGTGCACCAGCTTCTCCAACTCCACGTGTGCATGGCGCAGATCCTCGGGATCGACCAGATGCTCGGCCAACTGACCGGAGAGTGCGAGTACCGCCTCGGTGACCGACGTGGGGTTGCGGTCGGTGTCCAGGTCGCCGTCCCAGGTGCTGACGACACGGTGGGCCAGCTGCCACAGTTCGGTTTCCGAGAGCAGAGTCGCGGACGGTTCGATCGGCAGCAGCAAGCCGTGCTCGGTGAGCAGTCGGCCCGCGTAGGAGTGGTAGGTGCTCACTTCCGGCTCGGCACCGAGGATTCGCTCGCGCAGTGCCAGGCTGGGGTCGAGTGCGCGCACCAGGTCGGATCCGGCCAGCCGAGCCAGCCGAGCTCTGATTCGAGAGGTCAACTGCTGTGCAGCTTTTCGAGTGAAGGTCAGCCCCAGAACCTGGTCGGGGTCGACGAAACCGTTGGCCACCATCCACACCACGCGGGCCGCCATGGTCTCGGTCTTGCCCGCACCTGCCCCCGCGACGACGAGCGTCGGGCCGGGCGGCGCTGCGATCACCGCGGCTTGTTCGTCGGTCGGTGGATGCTTCTGCCCGAGCGCCCGGGCGAGCTCGACCGGCGACACCCGTACCGAACCGGTCCGTGTCTTCGTCGATGTCGTCACTGCTCGGTCACCTGCCTTCCCGTCTCGTGTGCCGGGCAACTGGACTTGACCGGGCAGTGCCTGCAGCCGTCGTTGATCCGCGCCTCGAACGTGGGTCCCTGCGTCGCCGATGCGGCCTGATGCACGGTGTCTCGCCACTCCTCGAGTTTCTCCGGCGTCGGCACTTGCTGGACACGCTGCGTTGCCCCGTCCTTGTTGTGGGGCTTGGCCACGAACACCAGCCGCGCTCCGCCGGGCTCGCCCGCAGGCTCGCCCTCGATGGCACCGGCTGCCGCGGCGACCTGGTAGGTGGCCAGCTGATGATGACCCTGGGCATCCTCCTTGGACATCACGGTCTTGGCCGTCTTGACGTCGATGATCACCGGCCGACCGTCCGGATCGTGCTCGAGTCGGTCGATGCGGCCGCGCAACGCCACCGCCGGCTCGTCCTCCGACCGAGCGTCGAGTATGCCGTCGACGCGCACTTCGACTCCGGCTTCGGTGAGCTCGCCTCGACTGCCCTGCAACCAGGTCTCGAAGGTCTCGAGCATTGCCCCGGTTCGGTCGAGTTCGTGCCGTGAGAACCACTGCGATCCGAGGTCCACTGCATCCCATGCTGTTTCGAGCGCACGCCGGAGTTGCTCCGGCGGTATTCGGCCGGCCACCGCCTGGACGAGAGTGTGTACGAGCGTGCCGGTGACCGCATGGGTGTTGGTGCCGTCGTTGCCGCCGTGACGTTCGAGCATCCACCGCAGCGGACAGGTGGTGAGTTGTTCCACCGTCGACGGCGACAGCGGCACCGGACCGTCGCCGAGCTGCCACATCGGCGCGTCGGTGCTCGGCCCTGCCACTCCGAACCACTCGTCGGGATGCGCGCCTCGGACACCGGCGTCGGCGAGAGTGGCCAGATGCCGGGCCGCTCGGGCACGCTTGTCCGGATCCTGTTCGGCGACAATCGGATCGCACACCACACTTCGGAGTTCGGCCACCAGCATGGGCAGCGCCAAAACTCGGTGCGCGGTCTCCGGCACGGGGGTCCCGGGTGCGAGATCCGACTCGCCTCCGCCGTCGACGCCGCGTAGTTCGTCCACGAATCGCGATCGGACCAGATCCGCATCTCCGGTACTGGAATCGACGGCTGTCACGAGCAAGGTCGATCGAGCGCGACTGCACGCCACCAGAAACAGCGTGCGCTCCTCGGCCAGCAACGGTGCCGACTTCGACAGTCGCCCGTCGAGCGCCGCAGCTGCATCGACCTTCCCGGATACGAGGTCGACCAGGGTGTCGGTGCCCAGCAGGCTGCCACGTGACCGCAGCCCCGGCCACAGGCCTTCCTGCACCCCGGCGACCGCGACGAGCTCCCATTCCCGACCCGCGGCAGAATGCGCGCTCAGCAGCGTCACCGCGTCGGCCCGAACCGTGGCGCGGTGTGAGTTCAGAGTAGGAATCTCTTGCTGCGCAATGTAATCGAGGAATCCACCGATCTGAGCCCGCGGCAACCTGTCGACGTATGCTGCCGCCGCGTCGAACAGCGCCACCACCGCATCCAGGTCGCGGTCGGCCTGGGCACCGGCCGAGCCACCCCAGGCGGACGCGGTGGACCAACGCCGCTCGAGCCCCGATGCCTGCCACGCCGCCCACAGCACGTCCTCGACACCGCGGCCGGTGCGGGCGAGCGCCCGTGCCTTCCGAATGACACCGAGGGCTCGACGCAACGGGGCGGACTCCACATCCGAGAGTCCGCCGATCCACCCGGCGCTCCCCCGAGCGTCGTCGGTGAGTACGACTCTGAGCAGCTCGGCCGAGTCGCGCTCGCCGCCCGATGCGAGTTCGAGCCTGCGCACGCCCCGGCGCAATCGCCGCAGACCCACCGGATCGGCCCCGCCGATCGGCCCGGAGAGCAGCGCGAGTGCATCTTCACCGTCGAAGCTCGGGTCGGAGATCGCACGCAGCACCAGCAGGAGACCCACGGCCCCGTGCTGGCGATGCAGCGGTAGCTCCGAGGTCGGGGTGATCATCGGCACCCCTGCGCCGTGCAGCGCCCGACGCAACGGTGCGAGGGTGCGCGGCACGGACCGCACCACGATCGCCATCTCGGACCACGGCATGCCGTCGATCAGGTGGGCACGACGCATGGCGTCGGCGATGATCGCCGCCTCCTTGGCAGGCGAGGACACGACGTGCACTCGCGCTGCAGGTTCACCGAAGCGTGCGGTGCCCACCGGTTCGGGACAGCGGTGCCGACCGAGCCCGGGCAACCGTCCGGCGATGATGTCGGTCAGCTCTGCGACCTCGGGCACGGACCGGTGATTGCGAGTGAGCATCACGCGACGCGGCGAATCCACCTCGACCAGGTCGGCCACGAAAGAGGGGTCGGCACCGCGAAAGGTGAACACGGCTTGATCGGGATCCCCGGCGACGACGGTGGATTCGGTGTCGGTTCCGATCAGCCGAACCAGCTGTGCCGCTTGCGGATCGAGGTGCTGCGCGTCGTCGACGACGAGGTGCCGGATACGGGCGCGTTCGCTGCGCAGCAATTCGGGATCGGTGGCGAACGCCATGAGCGCTGCACCGATCAGCTCGGCGGCGTCCAGACCCGGTGCCGTGGCTCCGGCCGCTTCCACTCCGACGGCACCGCGCAACAACATGGCCTGCTCGTATCCGGCAGCGAACCTCCCGACGGCAACCCACTCGGGTCGGCCGTGTTTGCGACCCAGTTTGACGAGGTCTTCCGGTCCGATCCCGCGTTCGGCGGACCTGAGCATCATGTCTCGCACCGCAGTCACGAATCCCGCGGTGCCCAGTGCCGGACGCAGCCGCTCCGGCCAGTCTCGAGCTCCGTCCTCGAGATCGCCGCGCAGCATCTCACGCACCACGGCGTCCTGCTCGGCACCGGTCAGCAATCGCGGTGGCGGATTGCCGTACAGCGAGGCCTGCAGCCGCAGCACCGCGAAGGCGTAGGAGTGCACCGTGCGCACCAACGGTTCACGGGTCGCCCGCAGTGCGTGATCGCCGCTGAAGAGACCAGAGGTGATGACCTCGCGGACCGCAGTTGCCGCCCGTTTGGACTGGGTGAGCATCAGCACCGACTCCGGATCACCGGTGACGATGCGCGAGACGGCGTAATCGGCCACGAGCGATGTCTTACCCGTGCCGGGACCACCCAGGATCTGCCACGGATTCCATCGCGGTGCACCTGTCGCGGCCTCTGCTGCCGAGTCGGGTGTCGAGGACAGCAGCCGCGCTGCCGAGCCGGTCCACTCACGTGCCGGGCGAGCCACCTTGGGCGCACGGACGAGTGTGACCGTCGCGCCGTGTCTGCCGTCCGAGCTCATGACACAGATGCAATCACGAGCCACCGACACATCGGCCGCCGCCCGGACCGATCGCCGGCCCGGTCAGTCGAGCAGGCCGTCACGCAGCGCACGCAGAACTGCGCTCGTTCTGTCGTTCGCACCGAGTTTGAGAATGGCCGAGGACATGTGGTTCTTGACGGTTCCCTCGGCCAGATGCAGTGCGTCGGCTATCGATCTGTTGGTGTATCCGCTTGCGACGAGCCGTAGGACGTCGATCTCGCGGGCGGTGAGTGTGTCGGCGACTCCGACGTCGCTCGGGCCGTGCTTCCCGGCCCGGAGAGCGTCCAGCAGTCTCTCGGTGATGGCGGGTTGTGCCAAGGTGCGCCCGGCCGCGAGTTCACGTACGGCACCGCCGAGCCGCTCGAAGGTCACGTCCTTGAGCAGGTAGCCCTTCGCGCCCGCCCGCAGCGCCCCGAGCACCAACTCGTCGTCGTCGAACGTCGTCAGAACCAAGACCGGAACCCGAATTCCTCTGTCCTGCAAAGCCCGTAGCGTCCACAGTCCGTCGAACCGCGGCATGCGTAGGTCGAGCAGGACCACATCGGGAGGATCGAGTTCGATCGACGCGACCGCAGCGGCACCGTCCTCCGCCTCATCGGTCACCTCGATGTCGGGGGCCAGGTCGAGCAGGCTGCGGATACCCTGCCGAACCAGAGTGTGGTCGTCGACGATCAAGACCCTGATCACGGTGCTGGCACCGTCGCATGGACCGCGAACCCGCGATCGACCGAAAACGTGACCGTGCCGCCGAGTCCTTCGATGCGCTCTCGGATTCCTCGCAGCCCGTGCCCCGGCTCGAAATCGGCCGTCGCCCGGCCGTCGTCGCGCACCGAGACCGACAGCGCACCGGTCGAATCCGCGCGTACCTCGATCCACATCTCGTCGGCATTCGCATGGCGAATGGTGTTGGTGATCATCTCCTGCACGCAGCGGACCACAGCCACCGCGCGAGCCTCGTCGACCCTGATCTCGGGGTCGACCGTCAGATGCACGACCGGTTCGGGTAGCCGGGCAACCAGACGATCGAGTGACTCCCCCAGCACCGGAGTCCTGGCGCGTACCTCGCCGACGGTCGACCGAACGTCGCCGAGCAGGTCGCGTGCGATGGATTGCGCCCGAAGGACGTGCTCGCGCGCAGGCTCGGAGACCCTGTGAGACGCCACCTCGAGTTCGAGGCTCAGTGCGGTGAGCTGATGACCGAGCACGTCGTGCAACTCTCGTGCGATGCGCAATCGCTCGTCGGCACGGGAGGAATCGTCCAACAACGCACTGGCAGTGCGTAGTTCGGCGTGCGCGACCGCCAGTTCCCGACGCAGCCGAGCCTGTCGCAGCTGTGCGGTCACCGACAACGCACTGGCCACCTGCAGCGCCCCGTAGATCGACGTGATCAGCGCGATCTCCGAGATCCGTCCACCCCGGATCGCAACCGACACCCCCACGCAGCAGGTGTAAACCGCAACGACGACCGCCACCGAGAGACCGGTCACCCGATACACGGCGAACGTCGAGGTGAACACCAGCAGGATGGGCAACCAACCCGCCGTCGGGGCGGTCAGCACCAGAATCGGTGCCAGTACCACCTGTGCGCCGAAGCACGCGCGCACGAGACGATCCGGCAACCGGTCTTCCCACCACATGCCTGCGGTCTGCACGAGCAGAAAGACCACGAACAGCGCAGCCCAGACCCAGCGGGGAACCGCGAGACCGTCGGCGATCGACCGATCGAAGACGACGAGAGCGCCCATCGCGACCGCGAGCGCAGACACGAACGCACCGGCCAGAACGTCGGGTCCGAGGCGTCTCATTCTGTCGACTTTATCGCCCATTTCGTCCGCACACCCCTGCCGAAAGTCACGATCACCATCGGTGACCATCGGCACCTGTGCGCAGGCCACGGCCGATCTAGCGTCGAGATCGAGACCATCGAGAAGGGAGCATCGGATGGCAGCGATCGACGTTCGAGACATCACCCAGCGGTATCGGGGACGGACCGCCGTGGCAGGCGTGCGCCTCACGGTCGCCGAAGGCGAGACGCACGGCCTGCTCGGGCGCAACGGTGCCGGCAAGACGACCCTGGTCGAAACCGTTGCAGGCCTTCGCAGGCCGAGCTCCGGTGCCGTACGAGTTCTGGGACTCGACCCCTTCACCGACCGCGATCGAGTGCGCTCCGTGCTGGGAGTACAGCTGCAGTCCAACGACCTGCACACCGCGCTCACCGTTGCCGAACTGGTCGATCTGTTCGCCTCCTTCCACCGTCGACCTGCCGATGGAGACGCTCTCGTCCGCGCTGTCGGCCTGCACGAGCACCGCCGGGTGCGCTACGAACGGTTGTCCGGAGGCCAGCAACAACGGTTGTCGGTCGTCCTCGCCCTGATCGGTTCCCCTCGGGTGGTCCTGCTCGACGAGCTCACCACCGGACTCGACCCCGATGCACGACGCACCGTGTGGCGACTGATCGAGGACCTCCGCGCAGACGGTGTCACCATCCTGCTGATCAGCCATCACATGGACGAGGTACACCGCCTGTGCGATCGCATCACCGTCCTCGATCGAGGCTCCGTGGTGGCCACCGGCACACCGGATTCTCTGATCGCCGACGCCGGCCTCGGAGGCGACCACCGAGCCACCCTGGAGGACGCATTCCTGGCGCTGACCGAACGGAGCTCGGCATGACCGCACACGAGATCGACGCTTCACCTCGTCCGGGCCTGCGCGCCACCGGCGCGCTCGTGCGGGCCGAAATGCGCATGGTCACCCGGGACACTGCCGGCCTGATCGTTCCCATCGCCCTCCCGGTTCTCGTACTGGTGATGAACGGATCGGGTACCTCGTCGGAAATCGTCGGTCCGGGCGCGATCACCGCATTCGACCGGTTCGTACTGCCACTCGCCCTGACCATGATCATCGCCGTCGTCGGAATCGTGAACATGCCGAGCTTTCTTGCGCTCTATCGCAAGTCCGGCGTACTGAAGCGACTGTCGACGACACCGATCCGACCGACGCAGGTGCTGGCTGCGCAGGTGATCACCAGCGCCGTCCAAGCGACACTCGGAATCGGCATCGCTCTGTCCACTGCTGCCCTGCTCTTCGGAATCACGCCCCCGCACAACCCGATCCTGGTTGCGGCCGTTCTCGCGCTCGGTGCCGCGGCGATGTACTCGCTGGGGATCGTCGTGGCTGCCGTCGCACCCACAGCGAACTCGGCCGTCGCGATCGGTCTGACGCTGTTCCTCGTTCTCGGTGCAGTCGGCGGGCTGTTCGGACCGGTCGCGGATCTGCCCGGTCCGGTTGCGGCCATCGGTGAGGTACTTCCTTTCGGTGCCACCGTCAGTGCGCTGGGATCTGCCTGGGCCGGAACGCCTGTCGACATCGGCGGACCCATCGGACTCGTGGTCGCGGTGATCGCCGGAACCGCCTGCGCGATCCGGTTGTTTCGCTGGTCCTAGCGCGATACGGCATAGTGGTCGACGTGACCGAGTTGAATCTGCATACGTTCGGACCCGCAGACGGTCCCGAAATCCTCGCCGTCCACGGTGTCACCGGACACGGTGCCCGGTGGTGGGACCTCGCCGAGAACCACCTTCCCGAGGCCAGGATTCTGGCACCCGACCTCATCGGCCACGGGCATTCCCCATCCACACCGCCCTGGGACATCGACGCGCAGGTCACTGCGCTCAAAGCCGTGCTCGACGCCCATGCGCGTGGACCGGTCGTGGTCCTCGGCCACTCGTACGGCGGCGCGCTGGCCGTGCACCTCGCGCAGAGGTTCCCCGAGGCTGTGCGGGCGCTGATTCTGCTCGATCCCGCAATCGCTCTGCCGCCGGAGGAGCTACTCGAGGTGGCCGAGGCGACCGCGAAATCCCCCGACTACACCGACGTCGACGAGGCGCGCTCGGAGAAGATCCACGGGGCGTGGGCGGACGTGCCCACCGAATTGCTCGACCGTGAGGTCGCCGATCACCTGATCCCCGCCGACGACGGAAAGGTCGCGTGGCGAATGTCGATTCCGGCCATCGTCGCGACGTGGGGCGAGCTCGCACGTCCGATCGTGGTCCCCGCCGAGAGTGTCCCGACCATCGTGGTGCGGGCCATGCGCGTCGAACCCCCCTATGTCACAGAGGAATTCCTCTCGGCGCTGCGAGACAAGCTCGGTGACAACCTACGAACGGTCGAACTGGACTGCGATCACATGGTCGGCCAGGCCAAGCCGGTCGAGGTCGCCGAGCTGGTGCGATCCCTGCTGTAGATGGCCCCGATCACCGAAGCCCAGGTCGAGAGAGTTCGCGCGTTGGTCGCGTCGATCCCCCCTGGATTCGTGGCCACCTACGGAGACATCGCGGCCGCCGCCGACCTGTCGAGTCCACGCATCGTCGGATGGATCATGCGCACCGATTCCGCCGACCTGCCCTGGCATCGAGTCCTCGGCGCGAGTGGAAGGCCCGCCCCGCACCTGGCCTCGAGACAGCTGGAAACTCTGCGCAGCGAAGGCGTTCCGAACCACGACGGGCGCGTGCCATTGAGCTCGATTCGATTCGACTTCGGCGCGCTCCCACCGCCACCGCCGCCGACCACTAATCTCGGAGAATGAACATCAGGGACGCACTCGAGCAGTTCGATCCACGCCCCACGGCGAAGTTCGCGCTGTCGAAGGCGAGCAGCTTCGTCGCCTCCGCCGGTCTCGTCGTCGACGAGGTCTCGGGCACCAGGGTGGCCGGGCACATCGAGTTGACGGACGAGCACTTCACGCCCTGGGGGGTCGTCCACGGCGGCGTCTACACCACTGCCGTCGAGAGCGCAGCGAGCATCGGTGCCAGCGAGGCGGTCAAGGATCGCGGTGAATTCGCAGTCGGCGTACACAACGGCACCGACTTTCTCCGCGCCAGCAAGGGCGGCCGCGTCGACGTTGTCGCAGAACCGTTGCAGCAGGGCCGTGTTCAACAACTGTGGCTGGTCACGATCACCGCCTCCGACAGCGGAAAAGTCATAGCACGCGGGCAGGTTCGCCTGCAGAACGTGCCGCTGCCGACATGACGGAGCTCGCAACGTGACGCAACCGGTCTGCGACGCGATCGTCCTCGCCGGCGGTCGAGGGTCGAGGATGGCAGATCCCGAGAACCCCGCTGCGCCGCACGAGGTCGACAAACCTGCCATGACCGTCGGCGGGCGCCGTATGGTCGACATCGCCGTGGACGCGGTAACGAGTTGTCGCACAACGATTCTGGTGGGTCCGACCCGTACCGGAGTGCCCGATCACGTGGTGCAGACTCGCGAGTCCCCCGTGGGCGGCGGCCCGGTCGCTGCACTCGCCGCGGGCCTGCGATCACTCGACGACTGTGCGGAAGGCACCGCGGATCTGGTGGTGGTCATCGCGTCGGATCTACCCTTTCTCGACGCCGCGACGGTCGAGTCGCTGATCGGTGCCGTATCTCGCTCGCAGACCGACGCCGTCTTCGCCCGCGACAGTGCCGGTCGTACCCAATTCCTGCTGGGAGTCTGGCGGCACGGCGCGTTGCGTTCCGCGCTGGCACAGCTGGATTCGGTGGAGGGCGCGCCGATGCGCACGATCCTTCCTGCCGATCATCTGGTGATCGCGGTGTCCGGTGTCGAGGACTGCGACACCCCCGCCGATCTTCTCGCCGCCCGTCTGGCCGCACAACAGCCGGAGACGCTCGAGGTGAGCGACGCACTCGAACGCGTTCGGAGCCGACTCCCCGCGTTGCCGATCCGTCGAATTCCCCTGCAGGACAGTGCCGGAACCGTGCTCGCGGAACCCCTCGTCTCCCGAACCGCGCTGCCGGCAGTCGACATCTCCGCGATGGACGGCTACGCCGTGTGCGGCACCGATCCGTGGACGCTCCGGTCCGACATCGCGTACGCCGGCACCTCCGACATCGCCCCACTCACCGAAGGAACGGCCGTGCGCATCGCGACGGGCGCAGCGCTTCCGCCCGGAGCGACATCGGTGGTTCGCGACGAGCACATGACCCGCGAGTCCGGCAGTTCGGCTCGACGCATCCCGACGGCACCGCAGTCCGACGACACGCGTCGACGCGGTGAGGACTGGCTGCCCGGTACCGAACTCGTCGCAGCCGGCACCCCGATCGATGCGGCCGTACGATCGCTCGCTGCCAGTGCAGAGGTGTTCGAGGTGGCGGTGCGCGGTCCGGTCCGCGGACGAGTAGTCATCAGCGGCAACGAGATCCGATCCACCGGGCCACTCGCTCCCGGCGAGACCAGGGACGTGCTCGGGTCGGTGTTGCCGGACTACCTGGCGCACTGCGGCATCACCGTCGTCGACGTGACGCTGCTCGACGATTCTGCGACGGGGTTTCGAGACGTGCTGACCCGCACTCGGGACGTGGACGTGATCATCGTCGTCGGGGCAACCGGAGGCGGGGCAGCCGATCAGCTCCGCGCGACCCTCGCCGGCATCGATGCCGAGACCGTCGTCGGGCGAATGCGCATGCGTCCCGGCGGTTCTCAGATCACCGCGGCGTTGCCCGACGGCACAGTGGTACTCGGCCTACCGGGCAATCCGCTGGCGGCCGTCGGTACCGCGATGCTCGCCGCGCCCGCGATCGTCGATGCCCTGACCGGGAGAACGGTGCGCCCATCGCGGATCGGCCTGTTGTCCAATGCTGCCGAGGTTCGATCCTCGACGCCTCGCATCGTCCCGGTCACCGCGGACGGCACACGGTGGCGGGCAGATACCCGAGTCCGCACGGCGCACCTCGCTCACCTCGTCGGCCGCGACGCACTGGCTGTGATCCCGGCCGAGGTCAGCGCCGACGAGCCGGTGACAATTCTTCCGTTGCCGCACCACTAGTTTCACCGAGAGATCGAACACCCTCGCGGTAGCGCGCGACCACGAGATCGACGATCGCGGCATGCACGCCGAGCGGTGCACCGACGCCGTCGGCTCCGGCGTCGGCGAGACGGTTGTGAAAGAGGCCGCGCGCCAACAGATACGACGCCACGAACACACGTGCGTGCCCGGCTTCTCGCAGGGTCGACACCGCGTCGGACACGGTGGGGGTACTGGTGGCGACGTAGCCGATGCGTACCGGGACTCGGGCGACATCGGCCAACATCGCCGCCGCGCGCCGGTGTTCTTCCAACGCACGAGCATCGGACGATCCTGCGGCAGCGAGCACGATCGGATCGCCCGAGCACCACCCGGCGTCACGTAGTCGGTCGACCATGACCTCGGCCAGCACTGGGTCGGGTCCGAGAGCGCGGGTGACGGAGACCGACGTGTGGGCGCTGTCGGCGATCTCACGCGGCACATCGGTGTGCACGTGGTAGCCCGACGCGAGGAAAGCGGGAACCACGACCGCGGGCCCGGCGGTGTCGCGCAGCACCTCGGCCGGTGACGGCCCGAGTACGTCGACGAATGCCACGCGCGTGGTACCGATCTGCGTCGACACGGCATCGGCGAGTGCGGCGACCATTTCGACACCACGGGGGTTTCGGGTGCCGTGGGCAACCAGAACAAGAGTCGGTGTCATCAGTACTTTCCCCCTTCTACGACGGCCACTCGATCAGCCGGTTCTTCGGAATCGCAGTCCGTTTCGGTCTCGATGTGATCGAGTGCGATGCGATAGCCACGCTTGACCACGGTCTGGATAGCTTTCGGCGCACCCAGCGAGGATCTGAGTCTGGTCATCGCCGTCTCCACCGCGTGGGTGTCGCCCCCTCCGCCGGGCAGGGACGCCAACAGGTCCTCGCGGGAGACGACGCGTCCTGGATTGCGAGCCAACGTCTTCATCAACGCCATGCCTGCTGGGGACACCGGTCGAACTTCACCGTCGACCACCACGCACTTACCGCGAACACTCACCACGTGTCCGCCCGCATGCAGACGACCGGTGCGCCTCGGCAGTTCTTCGGCGATGTGCCGCGCGAGTGCCCCCAGACGCGCCCGTGTCGGCTGTGTGGTGGCCACGTTCAGCTGTTCGAGGGGCGCTGCCGTCACCGGCCCGACGCACACCGGCAGCACCCTCGATCGCATCGACTGCAGCAAAGGTTCGAGCACTCCGTTCTCGTCGGCGCGCATCAGCATCGACGCCACCGCCGGTGCCGAGGTGAAGCTGAGGGCATCGAGATCACCGACGATGACGGCTTCGATCATGCGGTCCATCGGGCTCTGGTCGTCGGGCGCTGTCCAGCGATACACCGGCACCGGCACCACCTCGGCTCCCGCGCAGCGCAACACCTCGCAGAAATCGGGGACCGGCTCCCATTCGGTGGTCGCGCCGTGCAGCTGCACGGCGATGCGTTTGCCCTCCACCCCTTCGGCCAACAGATGTTCGAGTACCTCCGCCGAGGACTCCGAGGCGGGCGACCACTCCTCGCGTAGATCGGCTGCTCGAATGGCTCCTTTCGCCTTCGGACCGCGAGCGAGCAGACGGGACGCACCGAGTGCCCGCCCCAGTTCTTCTGCCTGCCCCCACCCGTCCGCTGCCTCGACCCAGCCACGAAATCCGATTCCTGTTGTGGCCACGGTTATTTCGGGTGGATCAGCGATGACGGCGGCGGTGACGCGTTCGAGCTCGGCGTCGTCGGCCAGTGGGATGATGCGAATAGCGGGGGCATGCATCACGGTGGCCCCGCGCCGCTCGAGCAGAGTCGCGAACTCCTCGGCCCGACGCGAAGCGGTGATCCCGACGGTGAACCCGACCAGAGGCATTGCAGCCCCTGCAATTTCGCTCACGTAGATCCGCCGCGGACGAGCACGACGCCCTCGACGCAGGAGACCTCGAACGATCCGAGGGTGACCTGCGGGTCATCGAGGCAGCGCCCGTCGGCCAGCGAGAAAACCTGCTTGAGCAGCGGCGATGCGACGGTGGGTTCGCCCCCTCGGTCTCCCACCAGTCCGCGTGACATCACTGCTGCACGCCCGTACGGATCGATGTTGCCCACCGCGAACAGTCGTCCGTCGTCGAGCAGAAACAGCGCCGCCTGGGTGCCGCCTCGCAGGAGCACCGCTACCCCGCGCCCCGGAATCAGCGCGTCGAGCGTGCAGGCCGGGGTCCAATCACGAGCGATGTCGTTCGGTACCGCTGATGGTGACTTCACTGCTGACGAATCGATGACAGTCATGGCGTACCTCCTGATCAGCTATTCCACGTTGCTTGTGTTTCTTGGCCGTTAAGTCGCGATTACCCGTCTGTGCACATGCACTCAGTCTCGTGACCTGCCGGTTGTCAGCTCCCGTATCGGCTCACGCGCCCACACGTGGCATTCCCATCAGCACGGGCACCTTGCGCGCGCCGGACTCGTCGAACGCGATCGTGGGGTCGGACTCGTCCGGAGCATTGACGAAGGAGACGAACCGACCGAGCTTCTCGTCGTCTTCGAGCACGCCGGCCCACTCGTCCTTGTATCCGGCGACGTGGCGTTCCATGTCGGATTCGAGCTCGGCACCGATCCCGAGACTGTCCTCGCACACGACGGCTCTGAGGTGGTCGAGTCCCCCGTCGAGCGATTCGAGCCACGGCGCCGTGCGCTGCAGCCGGTCGGCTGTACGCACGTAGAACATGAGGTAACGGTCGATGTAGCTGACCAGGGTGGCATCGTCGAGATTGGACGCGAGCAACTGCGCGTGCTTGGGCGACTGACCTCCGTTACCGCCTACGTAGAGGTTCCAACCACCCTCGGTCGCGATGATCCCGACGTCCTTGCCGCGGGCCTCGGCGCATTCGCGAGCGCAGCCCGAGACGCCGAACTTGATCTTGTGCGGCGACCGCAGACCTCGATAGCGGTTCTCCAGATCGACGGCCATCCCCACCGAATCCTGGACGCCGTAACGGCACCAACTCGATCCGACGCAGCTCTTGACCGTCCGTAGCGACTTCCCGTACGCCTGACCCGACTCCATCCCGGCGTCGACGAGGCGCTTCCAGATCGCCGGCAACTGCTCGACGCGGGCACCGAACATGTCGATGCGCTGCCCTCCGGTCACCTTCGTGTAGAGCCCGAAATCGCGAGCGACCTCGCCGATGACGATGAGCTGTTCCGGAGTGCATTCACCGCCGGGCATACGCGGCACAACCGAGTAGGTGCCGTTCTTCTGGATGTTGGCCAGGAAGTGATCGTTGGTGTCCTGCAACGACGCCTGCTCGCCGTCGAGAATGTGGTCGGAGGACGTAGACGCGAGAATCGACGCGACGACAGGCTTGCAGATGTCGCAGCCGGTTCCCGAGCCGTACTTGGCGATCAGCGACGAGAAGGTGCGGGTGTTCGTGGCCCGAACGATCTCGTACAGCTCGGCCCTGGACTGAGCGAAGTGCTCGCACAACGACTTCGAGAGGACCACACCGGACGCGGCGAGCAACGACTTGATCGAGGGCAGGCATCCGCCACAGGTGGTACCCGCGGTGGTGCAGCTCTTCACGGCCGCCAGGTCGCAGGCTCCGTCGGCTATCGCGGAGCAGATGGCACCCTTGCTCACACCGTTGCACGAGCAGATCTCGGCGTCGTCGGGCAGTGCACCGATGCCGACCTGCTCGGCGGCAGGTGAGATCAGAGCGCCCGGATCGCCGGGCAACTCGCGACCGACCAGCGGCCGCAACAGCGAGTACGCGGAGGCGTCGCCGACGAGGATGCCGCCGAGCAGCGTCTTCGCGTCGTCGGTGACGACGAGCTTGGCGTACGTGCCTTTGGGGGCATCGCTGAACACCACTTCGAGTGCGCCCGGCGTTGCCGCCATCGCGTCGCCGAAGCTCGCGACGTCGACGCCCATCAGCTTGAGCTTGGTGGACATGTCGGCACCCGGGAATTGCGCTGCGCCGCCGAGCAATCGGTCGGCCACGACCTCCGCCGTCGAATACCCGGGAGCGACCAGTCCGTAGCACCGGCCCTCGACCGCAGCACATTCACCGATCGCGTAGACGGCAGGATCGGAGGTACTGCAGCCGATGTCGACCATGATGCCGCCGCGCTCACCCACCTCGAGGCCACTCTCGCGTGCCAGCCGATCCTGGGGACGCACACCGGCGGAGAACACCAGCAGCGCGGCGTCGATGGTGCTGCCGTCGCTCAACTCGACCGTCAGACCGGCGCTGTCGTTCTCGGAGATCGACGACGTGCCGACTCCCACATGTACGTTCAATCCGAGTTCGGTGACCAGACGCGCCAACAGTGCGCCGCCGCCCTCGTCCACCTGCAGCGGCATCAATCGTGGAGCGAACTCGATGACGTGCGGGGTCATGCCCATCTTCTTCAGCGCATTCGCCGCTTCGAGACCGAGGAGGCCACCGCCGACCACCACACCGACGGCACCCGGGCCTGCGGCGTCGGCGCGGGCACGGATCTTGTCCAGGTCGTCGAGGGTTCGGTAGACGAAACACGCGGGCAGGTCGTGTCCGGTGATCGGCGGCACGAACGGGTAGGAGCCGGTGGCGAGGACCAGAGCGTCGTACTCGACGGTGTCCCCCGCCGAGGTCACGACGGTGCGGTGGTCGCGGTCGATGCGATCGGCCCGTACTCCGGTGCGCATCTCGACGAGGGTGTCACCGGGATAGTCGTTGCCCGCCAGAGCGAGTTCCTTGTGGTCCCAGGCACCGACGTAGGACGACAGTCCCACCCTGTCGTACGCCGCCAGCGCCTCCTCGCACAGCACCGTGACCTTCCACTCGGCCGCCTCGTCGCGCGCACGCAACGCTTCGACGAATCGGTGTCCGACCATCCCGTGACCTACCACTACCGCGTTCTTCATTGCGAGTCCTTCCGATCTACGTTGCCGTGCAGTGTGTTTCGTTCTCGCCGGTGATGGATCCTCAGACTGCTACCGGTGCGTCGGCGTCGGCGGAGTTGGTCTTGCGCAGGTAGATCGCCCAGGTGACGATCGCGCAGACGATGTAGAAGGCGAGGAACACCCAGAACGCGGTGGTCGCGGACTTCGCGGTGCCCGAGTACGACGCCCGCAGCACCAGGTTGATTCCCACGCCGCCGAGAGCGCCGATCGCGCCGGCGATTCCGATGAGGGCACCGGACATCTTGCGCGACCAGTGCTGTTGCTCGTCGACCGTCATGCCCTGAAGCTGAGCGGATTTCGCAGCGAAGATGGCGGGGATCATCTTGTACACCGATCCGTTTCCGAGGCCCGAGAGCAGGAAGAGTGCGATGAATCCGACGACGAAGAGCACCATCACGGTGCCGCTGGCCGCGCCGGGAGTCGAATCGTCCCAGGTACTGGCCGCAACCAGAATCCCGGTGGCGAACGTCATGGCCACGAATGTGTACAGGGTGATCTTGCCGCCACCGATCTTGTCGGCGAGCTTGCCGCCGAACGGACGCGACAGCGATCCCAGCAACGGTCCGATGAACGCGATCTGAGCGGCCTGCAGCGATGCCTGCGCCTGTAGAGCGGGAGTCGCCGGTGCTCCGTCGGTGAGTCCGGCGAGGAAGTTGATCTGCAGGACCTGCCCGAACGCGAAGCTGAAGCCGATGAACGACCCGAACGTGCCAATGTACAGAAAGGCGATCCACCACGAGTCCGAGAACTTCAGCACGTCGATCATGGAGCGTCCGTTGGTCTTTTGGTTGTCCAGGTTGTCCATGTACAGCGCGGCACCGACGGCGGCAAGCGCGATGAAGACGAGATAGACGGCGCACACGATCTCGGGGGCGGTGTTGCCGATGGTGGCGATGACCAACAGGCCGATGAGCTGGATGACGGGCACACCGATGTTGCCGCCGCCCGCATTCAAGCCGAGCGCCCACCCCTTCTCGCGTTGCGGATAGAACGCGTTGATGTTCGTCATCGAGGACGCGAAGTTACCGCCGCCGAGTCCGGCGAACGCCGCAACGATGATGTAGGTGGTGTACGACGCCGGGTTGAGCATGAAGTACATGGTCAGCACGGTGGGGATCAGGAGCACCAGAGCACTGAAGATGGTCCAGTTACGGCCACCGAACTTGGCCGTGGCGAAGGTGTACGGAATGCGCAGGATCGCGCCGACGAGGGTGGGGACGGCCACCAGGAAGAACTTGCCCGCGGCGTCGATGCCGTAGACCGACAACGGCATGAACAGCACCATCACCGACCAGATAGACCAGATCGAGAATCCGACGTGCTCGGCGATGACCGACCAGATCAGATTGCGCTTGGCGATCTGCTTGCCGCCGGCCTCCCAGGCCTCGACGTCCTCGGAATTCCAGTGCGCGATGTGATGGTTGACGGAGACGGGAACTGTTCCGGGTGGAACCGTCGCCGTGGTGGCTGAGCCGGCATCTGCCGAAGCGCTGCGAGAAAGGCTGGTCACGTGTGGCCTCCTGATCGGTGTGTGAACCGAACATAGGAAAGCCATGTTGCCGCGGCGCTGCGCGCGATGACTCGTTGATTAACTTGGTCTCACGTGCCGTCGAGCACCGACGTGAGCTGAAGCGTCAACGTGCACCGAACGTCACCAGGTGTCTTCGAGCATCCTCGGTCGGCAGCACAGGAATCCTCCGACCAGCAGAACCGCTACGCATCCGGTCAACAGAACCAACGGGAGTCCCCAGCCCCCGGACTCGGTGTGCAGCAGCCCGAACAGAATCGGACCGGTCGAGGACACCACGTAACCCAGCCCCTGGGTGAATCCCGAGAGCGAGGACGAGCCTACGGCCGTGCGCGTCCTGAGGTTGATCAGCGTCAGTGACATCGGGAACGTCATCGTGCCCAGCCCGACCAGGCACACCCACGCGACCGTACCGGCAGTCGGAGACCAGTGCAGGCCCGCGAACCCGCCGAGGTAGCACGCCGCGGCAACCATCACGATGCCGTACGGATTGCGCACGCGCGCACAGAGCGTCGGCGCGGCCAGCGACGTGATCAGTCCCATCGCTCCGAACGCCGCCACCGACGCACCGGCCAAGCCCTCTCCGATCCCCGCATCGATCAGGAGCGTCGGCAACCAGGTGAGCATGGAGTAGGTGATCAGGGAGGTCATTGCGAACATCATCACCATCCCCCACGCCAGCGAGGACCGGTGGATTCGGCCGCTCGGCGATGCGTGGACCGACGCCGACCCGGCTTCACCCGAGACGTCCTTCTCGTCGCGGCCGCGTCGGGCGATGACCACACCGAGCCACGGCAGCGCGGCGGCCAGGCCGACGACGGCCCAGATCCCGATGGAGATGCGCCAACCGTGCGCGTCGGCGATGGGGACGGCCAGCAACGGCGGAACCATGGTGCTGACCTGCATGGCGCAGATGTAGATGGTGCTGACGACGGCGAGCCGCTCGGAGAAATACCGCTTGACCAACGGCGGGATGACGACGTTTCCGATGCCCATGCCCGCAAGAGCGATCGCGGACAGCGCGAGCAGAGACGCGGTGTTCGGCGCGAACGCACGAGTGGCCATACCGATCGTGGTCAGCGCCATCGCCAGCAGAGCTGCCCGCTCCAGGCCGGTGCGCTTGGCGAGGAACGGCGTGGCCAGGCCGAAGACGGCGAACATCGCCGGAGGCAACATGCCGACGATGCCGATGACCGTGGTGCCGAACTGGAGGTCGGTTCCGATTCTGCCGAACAGCGGGCTGATCGAGGTCACGGCGGCGCGCAGAGTCAGCGCGGACACGACGATCGCGGAGAAGACGAGTACTCGACCACGCACGAGCGAGGTACCGACGAGGCGGGTATCGGGGGCGGTGGGCGCACTCACCGCGTAATCATAGGATGACCGGATCATCGGGTGCAAAGCACTACTATCGACGCTGCAACGTCCCCGGCATGAGGAGTCCACGTGCGGCAGGTCCAGCGATCGAGCCTGATCTCCCAGGTCACCGCTCAGCTGCGCGAAGAGATCACGTCGCAGCGATGGCCGGTGGGTACCCGTATCCCCACCGAACCCGAACTGTGCGAGATCACCGGCACCGGGCGCAACACCGTGCGCGAGGCCGTGCAGGCACTCGTGCACGCCGGCATGGTCGAACGCAGGCAGGGTTCGGGCACCTTCGTCATGACGTGCTCCGATCTCGGCGGAACCCTGGGAAAGTACTTCTCGGACGCCCGGCACCGCGATGTCACCGAGCTACGCGAAACCTTGGAAGTCACTGCGGCGGCTCTTGCGGCCGACCGGCGCGACGACGACGACATCCGTGCCATGCTCGGCGCGCTGGCCGATCGCAACGCGGCGTGGTCCGACGAGACTCCGCTGGCCGATGCAGTTCGGATCGACGCACGCCTGCACCGCGCCATCGTCGCGGCCAGCCACAACGCCATCTATCTCGAGTTCTACGATTCGCTGCTACCGGTGATCCACGACGCCATGCGCCACCATGCCATCGAGCACGACGACGATTACATCGACGAACACACGGCGCTCGTGGAGGCGGTGATCGCCGGTGACGCGGCCCGCGCGATGCAGGCCGCTCGATCACTGTTCCACGAACTCTCCGAATCACCGGCTCGCGCAGCGGAATCACCGGCTCGCGCAGCGGAAGTCAGAGAATAAGGCGTACCAGATCTGCCGTTCGCGCCAAGCCGGGGAACGCCTCGGACGTCGAACGCGGATGAAGCGCGTGCACTGCGAGACGAAACATCAACGCGCGCAGCAACATCTGCGGCCATTCCGGTAGATCGTCCCAGCGGTTGACCAGACCGTCGTCCGCGTCACCCCAGGAAAGGGCGTCCACCACGGCCACCCCGGCAGCCCAGGGCGCAGGACGCCAGTACGGGGTGATGTCGCTGATCCCTGGTGCCTCGCTACCCGAGAACAAGACCGTTCCGAACAGATCACCGTGCACCAACTGGTCCGGTGACTCGACGGGCTTGCGTAGTGTCGCAAGCTGTTTGACCAATTCCAGGCTGCTCTTGCCATCACTGGACGACGGCTCGGGTGCGCCGGCACCACGAGCAGAGCGCAGCGGGACCGCTTCCCATGCAGCTCTGTCGGCGGCGACGAACACGTCCACATCGGCCCACGGGGCCACGGGGGGCTGAACCAGAAATCGCGGTCGCTCGAGTTGCGCGGTCGCCGCGTGCAACCGCATCGACAACGAGATCACCTCGTCGTGACGAGGCTCCGGTTCGCCGGCAACGAAGGTGTCTGCGCGCCAGCCCGACACGACGTATCGCCCGTCGGTCGACCGAACCGGTCGGGCGAGACGGACCCCGTCCACGGTCAGCGTCTCGCGCACCTTGGCCGACCATGCGGCGCGGGCATGGTCTGCCACCGGGGACAGGACGACATCGCCCAGACGCCATCCACCGTCCCAGTCCGCACCGAGAGGTGCAGGCTCGACATCGCGCAGCCCGAACGTAGAGATCACGTGCTGAGGAGGTTCGACAGAGCTCACGAGCGCCACGCTACCGCCGATCGCGGTGCCGCTGCGGACGACGCGCACACGCGACACATCAGTACATCGGCAAACCAGGATCGATCTGCTCGGCCCACTCCACTATTCCGCCGTGCAGATGGGCGGCGTCCGAGAAACCGGCTGCCACGAGGGCGGAGAGCACCTCCGCGGACCTGATGCCGGTTTTGCAGTAGAGCACGATGGGGATGTGCTGCGGTAGATCCGACATCGCCGCTCCCGACAGGATTCGACCCTTGGGAATCGAGCGCGCACCGTCGATGCGGACGATGTCCCACTCCACCGGCTCACGCACGTCGATGAGGGCGATCTCGCGACCGGACTGCATCATTGCGTGCAGCTCCGCCGGAGTGACCGATTCGCCGGTGGACTCGGCGGCCGGCACCACTCCGCAGAATGCCTCGTAATCGATCAGCTCGGTGATCGGCGTTCGATGCGGGTCACGAGTCAGACCGACGGTTCGATAGCTCATCGCCAGTGCGTCGTAGATCATCAACCGACCCAGCAAGGTCTCGCCGATTCCGGTGATCAGCTTGATCGCCTCGGTGACCATGATCGACCCGATCGACGCGCACAGCACCCCCAGCACCCCACCCTCTGCACACGAGGGCACCATGCCGGGCGGTGGAGCCTCGGGGTACAGGTCGCGATAGTTGATACCTGCGTCGCCGGGGGCTCGATCCCAGAACACCGACACCTGCCCCTCGAACCGGTAGATCGAACCCCATACATAAGGGATTCCGACCAGCGCGGCCGCGTCGTTGACGAGGTATCGGGTGGCGAAGTTGTCGGTCCCGTCGAGCACGAGGTCGTACTGCCGAAAGAGCTCGAGTGCGTTCGACGAGTCGAGTCGAACACGGTGCAGCGTCACCTCGACGCCGTCGTTGAGTTCGAGAATCGAGTCTCTCGCGCTGTCGGCCTTCGGGCGACCCACGTCGGACCGGCCGTGGATGATCTGCCGTTGCAGGTTCGACAGTTCGACGTCGTCGAATTCCACGATGCCCAGAGTCCCGACACCGGCGGCCGCGAGGTACAGCAATGCGGGTGAGCCCAGTCCCCCGGCACCGACGACGAGCACGCGGGCGTTGCGCAGTCGCTTCTGACCGTCGGTTCCTACGCTGGGAATGATCAGGTGCCGGCTGTACCGGGCGACGTCCTCGGGCGACAGTTCGCCTGCGGGTTCGACCAGCGGGGGTAGGTGGACCACGACGCAGCGACGCTCCTCGACTCGACACGGCGGCCGGTGACCCGGCGCGACACGTTCGAATCTAATCCCCCGGCCTGTCGGAAACCCAGCCGATCAGCCTCGCGGGTAGGGCCACGGATTGAATCGGCACGTCTTGCCGTCCATCGGAACGACGCCCGCTGGGTCCAGTCGCGCGATGTCGTCGTTGTTCGTCCCGAACGTCTGCTGCATCATCACCGGAGCGAGCCCGCCGTCGGTCTCGCACGGTTGGTGCTGCTGGTAGCCGATCGCGTGGCCGACCTCGTGATTGATCTGGTACTGGCGGTACGAGCCGATGTCGCCCTGGAACGAGATCGCCCCACGCACCCACCTCGGCTCGTTGAGCACCACTCGCTCGATGCCGGGGTTGTAGCAGGAGACCTCGAGCTGGATGTCGTAACCACAGGCCTGCCGGATCGACATCTGCGACGTCAGCGAGATCCTGAAGTCGGGATCGCCCTGATCGATGCGACGGAATCCGAACCGTGGATCGTTGGTCCAACTCTTGGGGTTGGCAAGGGTCTGATCCACCAATCGGCCGAACGACTCGTCGCCGCCGAACCCGACCGTGTCCACGCCGTCCTCGACCTCGACCGTGTAGGTGAACACCCGCTCGGTCCCCTGACCCACCTGCTCCGTTGTCCCCGGCACGGTGTGCCACGTTCCGGCCCCCTCCACCGCGAACGGACCACCGTCGGGCAGTTCACCCGACGATATCGACGCTGCGAAGTTACCGTCGGCCTGCGGCGGAACTCCGATGATTCCGGTGCCCGACGTCGTATCCGAACTCAAGGTGCCGAATCCAGGATCGGCGTTGGTCGACTGCGCTGCGGTGCCGGTGACGGGGTCACCGGTCCGCACGGCATCGAACACGACGAGCGCGGTCACCACGATCAGAATCGGCACCGCGTACGCCCGCCAGCCGTACGTGGACGCGAACTTTCCGAGCTTGCTCTGCTTCCTGATATCGCGATCCGGTCGACGACTGCGCAGCTTGACCTCGCGTTGCGTCGGATCCCACTGCGCGCGGAGCGGTTGATGCGATCCGCGACTGCCCACACTGCGTGGGAAATCGTCCGCGCGATCGTCGTAACCGTCGTCGACGCCGTCCGACTGCACACCACCGCGGATACGCGGCCCGCCTCGGTCAGTCACTCGAACACGATCTCACAATCCTCACCGCCCGCTGCTCGGCACGCCGATACCGGGAATGGAACTATCGGGTTTTCGGTGCGGAAACATCGTACGAACAAACCGCTCGACATGTTCCGGTATCGCCCACTTTCCGCAACGGTCCCCCAGGGTCCCGTGGGTGCCGGCCGCCACGAGTATCGTTGCCCGTGATCTGCGCTACGAGCGGTCCGAACCGACGGCCACCCGCCGGAAGTTCATGCCGGACCGTTCGTTGTCGAACCAAGACGAGCGCAGCTGGCGACGCGGATGGGAACATAATTGATGACAGATCTCGACGACCGGAGGTCTTCGGACCGGCCGGCCACCACCGGCAATCGGCGCGGCGCACGGCTGCCTCGCGATGCCCGTCGGGCACAACTGCTCGCTGCGGCGAGCGAAATATTCGTGACCCGTGGGTATCACGCATCCGGGATGGACGAGATCGCCGAATGCGCGGGCGTCAGCAAGCCGGTCCTGTATCAGCACTTCCCCGGAAAACTCGAGCTGTACCTGGCGGTGCTGCAGAGTTACGTCGACACCCTGATCGCAGGAGTACGTCAGGCTCTGCGCTCGACCACGGACAACAGACAACGAGTTCGTGCCGCGGTGCTGGCGTTCTACGACTTCGTCGACACCGACACACAGGGATTCCGCCTGGTCTTCGAATCCGATCTGATGGGCGACCCGCAGGTCAATGCACGCGTCGAGCAGGCAACCGAAGCGTGTGTCGACGCCGTCTTCGACCTCGTTGCCCACGATTCCGGACTCGATCCCTATCGAGCTCGCGTACTGGCCGTAGGCCTGGTCGGTGCCAGTCAGTTCACCGCTCGGTACTGGCTCGAAGCCGACCGGCCGATCTCGAAGGAAGACGCCGTCGACACCACGGTGTCGCTGGCTTGGGGCGGTCTGTCGCACGTTCCCCTGCAGGCACCGTAGACCTCGCAACCACGAACGCAACACGCCCCTCACTCGATGCGAGTGAGGGGCGTGTTCTGCGTTCCGAGCAGTCTCAGGCGGTCGCGAATCCGACCTTCCGAGCATCGGACGGACCGATCTCGACATACGACACCTTGGAAGCCTGAATCAAGAACTTGCGTCCCTTCTCGTCCTCCAACGCCAGCACTCCGTCCTTACCGGCGAAGGCGGTCGATACGAGCGCTTCGACCTCGGCCGGGGACTGCGTGCTGTTCACGACGAGCTCACGGGAACTCTCCGAAACACCGATCTTGACCTCCACGGTCAACCTCCGAACTCTCGACAACTCTGCTCACGCCAGGCTAGTGCAGCCGCACCGAGCCAGACGCCCGACGCCCTGTGCTGTCAGCGAACACAGTGCTGTGCGGTCAATCGAGGCCGAGTGAGGACATCCGTTCCGCGTGTTGTTCCTGCATGCGATCGAACAGTGCGACGACACCGTTGAGGTCTCCCGATGCGGTGATGACGAGATCGGTCAGCGATTCACGGCGAGCGAGCACGAACTGCGCCTGGGTGATGGCCTCACCGAGCAGACGACGACCCCACAGCATCAATCGCGCCTTCTCCTGCGAGCTCGCACGAACCCGATCGGACACCTCGTGCACCACGAATTCCGAGTGCCCGGTCTCGGCCAGCACGTCGCGGACGATCTCGGCCACGTCGGGGGCGAGACTGTGCGCGATCTGCCGGTAGAAATCGGCCGCGATGCCGTCACCCACGTACGCCTTGACCAACGACTCCAACCACGTCGACGGCGTCGTCGACTCGTGGTACTCGTCCAGGGCACGAACGAACGGGTCCATCGAGGCGTAGACGTCGAGACCACGATCGGACAAGGCTCTCTGCAACGTCTCGAAGTGGCTCATCTCCGCAGCCGCCATACTCGCGAGCGCGACTCGACCCTCCATCGACGGAGCCATTCGAGCGTCGTCCGCCAGGCGATAGAACGCGGAGATCTCGCCGTACGCGAGCACCGCGAACAGATCCGGAATACCGGGGTGATCGTGCGCGATCGCCGGCTCGACTCGATCCGACTCGGGCGACTCGACGACAGTGGTGGGTGAAACTGCGGACGACGGCTCCGACGAATGGGCTCCCATGGCTGGCAATCGTAGTCCGGTGCCCGACGCCTCGTCGCGGCGCGCGCTGGACCTATCGTGACCTGCCGACAATGGAGAATTCCGTCCGGCAAGCTACCATGGTGCTCGATCGTCACTCGCGGACCGATGAAACGGACCGAAGAAGCACGCGACGGTCATCGATAATGTGTGCGCACCTGATCCGGGTCGCCTCGACAGCTTCGCCGCAGCGGACATCGCAGTTCGCGGCCGCGCTGAGGCTGACGGCGACATCACATCGGATCGAGGGCATCGACTTCGGCCGGCAATAGGCCTATGCCCTTCCTCGTGCGCACGTTCGACCACGAGGAAGGCCAGTCCCCTGAGCAAGATAGTCATCGACCAAGAATCCGACACCGGCGACACCACGCTGTCGGCGCAGCTGGACGACACGCACGTACCCCCCACGTTCGCCGAGCTGAACGTGGACCCCACCATCGTTCGCGCGCTCTCCGAGATGGGAATCGAGCGCACGTTCGCCATCCAGGAGTTGACGCTGCCGCTCGCCATCGCGGGCGACGACCTCATCGGTCAGGCACGCACCGGCATGGGCAAGACGTTCGGCTTCGGCGTGCCCCTGCTGCACCGACTCGCCACGGACAACTCCGGTACCTCCCCGCTCGACGGCACTCCCCGCGCCCTGGTGATCGTTCCGACCCGTGAACTGTGCGTTCAGGTCAGCTCCGACCTCGAGAACGCATCCAAGTACCTCAGCGGCGCGAACGGCCCCGTCAAGGTGCTCTCCATCTACGGTGGCCGTCCGTACGAAGCTCAGATCAGCGCGTTGCAGAGCGGCGTCGACGTCGTCGTCGGCACCCCGGGCCGACTGCTCGACCTCGCCAAGCAGAACCACCTGATCCTCGGCAAGGTCGGAGTCCTGGTCCTCGACGAGGCCGACGAGATGCTCGACCTCGGGTTCCTCCCCGACATCGAACGCATCCTCGGCATGGTTCCCGACAAGCGTCAGACGATGTTGTTCTCGGCGACGATGCCCGGCCCCATCATCACCCTGGCCCGGACGTTCCTGACTCAGCCGACGCACATCCGTGCCGAAGAGGCGGAGTCCTCGGCCGTCCACGACCGCACCGCCCAGCACGTCTACCGGGCCCACGCCCTCGACAAGGTCGAGATGGTCGCCAAGGTTCTCAAGGCCGAGGGTCGCGGCGCGACCATGGTGTTCACCCGCACCAAGCGCACCGCCCAGAAGGTCGCCGACGAGCTGGCCGAGCGCGGATACTCGGTCGGTGCCGTGCACGGTGACCTCGGCCAGGTCCAGCGCGAGAAGGCCCTCAAGTCGTTCCGGACGGGCAAGATCGACGTTCTGGTGGCGACCGACGTCGCGGCCCGCGGTATCGACATCGACGACGTCACCCACGTCATCAACTACCAGTGCCCCGAGGACGAGAAGACCTACGTGCACCGCATCGGCCGCACCGGCCGTGCAGGGCGCACCGGCATCGCGGTCACCCTGGTCGACTGGGACGACATCCCCCGTTGGCAGCTGATCGACAAGGCGCTCGATCTCGGCATGCCGGATCCGGTCGAGACCTACTCGAGCTCGCCGCACCTGTTCACCGACCTCGGTATCGCCACCGACGCCACCGGCACGGTACGCAAGGCACCCTCGCGCGCCCCGGAGAAGGCGGACGACGGCGAGGCGACGGCAGCGCCTGCGGCCGACGCGTCTTCGGCTACCAAGCCGCGCCGCTCGCGCAGTCGGCGTCGCACCCGCGCAGGGCAGGACGGCGACAACACCGCCGCAACCGGCGTTGCGCAGAACGATTCCGCACCGGCAACGAAATCGGGTGCCGAACAGTCGGATACGTCCGATGCGGCGTCCGCGGACACGGTCACCAAGACTGCGCCGCGCCGCCGCAGGCGTCGTCGCCCCAGTGGATCGTCCGCCGACGCCGGATCCTCGACTGCGAGCGCGTCGGACTAATCTCCCGCCGTGCTGGCTCCAGAACGAAGGACGAGAACCGACCTCCTCGTCGCCGCCGTCATCGCGGTGGTGGTAGTGGTTGCCGCGAGCATCGCCTGGTTCACCGGTGATGCTCGCGGAACCACATCGATCCCGGCCGAGGAGCCGCTGCCTCAGGCCGAGCCCGCGCTCGCGGTGCCCACTGCGCTCACCGAACTGTGGCGTGCGCCGAGTGCAGCGACGGATCCGACGCGAACCCCGCTCCCTGTCGTCACCGGATCCACGGTGGTGACGGCGGACGGGGGCTCCGTCCTCGGCCGCGATCCCCGGTCAGGAGAGCAATCCTGGTCGTACTCGAGAGATCTCCCGCTCTGCTCGGTGGTCTCGTCGTGGAATACCGCGGTCGCGGTCTACCGCGACGACCGCGGTTGCTCTCAGGTGACGGAACTCGACGGGCCGACCGGAGAGCGCAAGGCACAGCGCACTTCCGACGCCGACGATGCGGTCAGCCTGTCCTCCGATGGCACCTACGTGACGTCGAGGGGCGACACTCGCATGGAGCTGTGGCGGTCGGACATGGTGCGCACCCTCGAATACGGTCGAGTCGATGCCCCGGTCAATCCGGGTAGTCAGCCGCGAACCGGGTGCACGCTGCTGTCCTCGGCGTCGACGAACTCGCGGACGGCTGTGCTCGAACAGTGCCCGGGAGAGACCGCTGCCCGATTGTCGCTGATGAATCCTGCACCCAAGGACGCCGGTAAACCTGAGGAGTACGGGTCGACGGTGGTACCTGAACTCGTTCCCCGATCCGACGCACCCACTGCCGGGCAGATCATCGCGATCACGGGCAACGTTGTCGCGCTGCACATTCCAGCGGAGAACGGCGCGCCCGACCGGGTAGGACTCTACGACGACGCGGCCGCGAAACTGTCCGAATTCACTCTCCCGGCCGGCTCTTCCCCTACCCCGGATCTTCCTGCGACGAAGGCAGGTTCGGCTCTCACCTGGTTCACCGGCACGGGGGTCCAGGCGTTCGATTCCAACAACCTGAGCCCTCTCTGGACCGTCCCCGGAGCCCTCGGGAGTGGAGCGGTCATGGCAGGCCGACTCCTGTTACCGGTGCCCGACGGCATCTCGGTGGTCGATCTCTCCACCGGAGTCTCGACGGCCGACATTCCGGTCGACCGAGGCGATTACGACGGCCCGATACAGATGTCGGTGATCGGCGATGTGGTCGTCGAGCAACGCGGTTCCGACGTGGTCGCTCTCGGCTGACCCGCCGGCACGCGCTTGGTTCTACTCCGCCGGATCGTAGGTCTTCAGATCGGCTTGACCGTCCCAGTACGCCAGCAGATTCTCGGCAAGTTCTCGATAAGCCTGTGCGCCCTTGTTCTTTCGTCCCGAGAGTACCGTCGCGCCCGAGGCACTGGCCTCGGCGAAGCGTACGGTCCGCGGAATCGGCGGCGCGAGAACCGGCAACGAGTAGCGGTCCGAGACGTCGCCGAGCACATCTCTACTGTGCGTGGTGCGGGCGTCGAACAGCGTGGGAAGGGCACCGAGCAGCGTCAGATCGGGGTTGGTGATCTGTTGCACCTCGGACACCGTTCGCAACAACTGCCCGACCCCGCGATGAGCGAGGGTCTCGCACTGCAGGGGCACGAGCACCGACTGTGCGGCAGTGAGGCCGTTGAGGGTCAGCACCCCCAACGACGGCGGACAATCGATGACGACGACATCGAAGTCCTCCAGGATCGGCGCGAGTGCTCGCTTGAGCGCGAACTCGCGACCCGCGCGCATCAGCAGCAGGGCTTCCGCGCCTGCGAGATCGATCGTCGCCGGAAGCAGAACGATTCCTTCCGCAGTCTCGATCAGCACGTCCTCGACCTTCGCATCCCCGGTCAGCACCTCGTGCACCGAGGAATCGAGCTTGTCGGGATTGTGTCCGAGGGAGAACGTCAGACAGCCCTGCGGGTCGAGGTCGACCACCAGGACTCGTCGATCGAGAGCATGCAGCGCAGCCGCGAGCGAAGCCACCGTGGTGGTCTTGGCGACGCCGCCCTTCTGATTCGCAACCGCGAGAATTGTCGTCACGGCCCTGATCCTTGCTTACATCGAGCCGATGAGCGAGGGTTCGGCATCTCTCGGGCGCGTCAGTGCAGCGAGATCGGCGCCGCGGACCGCTCGGTCACGTGCTTCGTCCGGGGCAGGAAGAAGGCGGGAACGAACGTGACGACGATCAGCACCAACGCGACCATGAAGGTGGTCCCGAAGGCCCTGGCCGAGATGTCGAAGGCCTCGACCTGGCTGGTTGCGGTCAGTGCGGGCTTCTGTTGAGCGGTCAGCACCACCGACATCAGTGCGGTACCTATCGACCCGGCCGCTTGCTGGACGATGTTCATCAACGTCGAGCCGCGCGCAACCGTCTCGTCGGTCAACGTCTGCAGCGCAGCCGTCATGATGGGCATCATCGTCGAACCGAGTCCGAGTCCCATGACGAACAATGCGCCGATGAGCAAGGTGTAGGAGGTGTCGGTGCCGACCCGAGTGAACACCGCCATCCCTGCGGTGATGAGCACCATCCCCACCAGCACGATCCTGCCGGGACCGAACTTGTCGGCGATCACTCCGGCGATCGGCATCGCGATCATCGCGCCGATGCCCTGTGGTGCGAGCAGCAGCCCGGCGGTCAACGTCGTTTCTCCGCGAAGCAGGAAATAGCTCGGGAACAGCAGACCCGCGCCCATGAAGGCCACCATGAAGAGCGTCGTGGTGATCACGGCCACGGTGAGCGACCTGTTCCGGAACAGCCGTAGGTCGATCAGAGGATGCTGCACGCGCAGTGCATGGAACACGAACAGGACGATCAACACGAGTCCGACGATGACCGGGACCAGCACCTTCACCGCGAGAACGGTTTCGGTTTCGACGACCGAGGACGCGCCGTAGAGGAACAGTGCGAGGCCGGGCGAGAGCATCAGCATGCCGCGGAAATCGAAGGACTCGGACGGAGTCGGGTTGTCCTTGGGGAAGATCAGCACGGCCGCGATCAGAGCGATAATGCCGATCGGCAGATTGATGAGGAAGATCCAGTGCCAACTCGCTGCCTCGATCAACCAGCCTCCGAGGATCGGCCCCGCGATGGGCCCGATGAGCATCGGGACACCCAGCACGGCCATCACGCGCCCGATCCGCTCCGGGCCTGCGGCGCGCGTCATGATCGTCATGCCCAGTGGCATCAGCATGCCTCCGCCGAGGCCCTGCAGCACTCGGAAGACGATGAGCGAGGTGATGTCCCACGCGAAGCTGCACAGCACCGAACCGAGGACGAACAGCACCAATGCCATGATGTAGAGGCGCTTGGTCCCGAACCGATCGGCAGCCCACCCCGTCAGCGGTATGACGGTGGCCAGGGCAAGCGTGTAGCCCGTCATCGTCCACGCGGCATTGGCGTAAGTGGTCTCGAAGACGTCGGTGAAGGTCCGGAGCGCGACGCTGACGACGGTGACGTCGAGTATCGACATGATGGCCCCGAGCACGACGACCCCGGCGATCTTCAGCAACGCGCCGTCGAGCTTCTCCGGAGAATCGGGCGACGCGGGCTTCTGCAGGTCGGTCATGGTTCTCCAAGTCGATGAGAAGGAGCTGTGCGGCACGACGGACAGAGCTGCGTCGCCCATGGCAGTGACGATTCGGAACGAGGGTAACCGGCCGGTAGGTCTGTACTCAATCGACAAATCGGACACATCCGCAGGTCGACTATGACAAGGGCCACATCCCGCGGGCAGGCATGATCGTTCCATGACCACACACGGCGGCGTCGAGGCAGGCAGAGTCGTTCTACTCCGGCACGGCGAGACCGAATGGGCGCTGGCCGGCAAGCACACCGGTAACACCGACGTCCCCCTCACCAGCGTCGGCGAGCACCAGGCCGTCGAGGCCGGATCGCTGCTCCGATTACTGAACCTGCGCGATCCTCTGGTGATCACGAGCCCGCGAGAGCGCGCACGTCGAACCGCCGAGCTCGCAGGCCTGGAGGTCGATCGGGAGTGGGATGCGTTGTCGGAGTGGGACTACGGAGCCTACGAAGGCATCACGTCGACGCAGATCCACGAAACTGTGCCGCACTGGACCGTCTGGACGCATCCGTGTCCGGGTGGTGAGTCCATCGGTGACATCGCCGTGCGCGTCGACATGGTGCTCTCGGTCGTCCTGCCGCTGTTGAGCGGCCGCGACGTCGTGTTGGTCGGTCACGGCCACTTCTCGCGCGCACTGATCGCCGGCTGGACCGAGGCCCCCATCACCGAGGGCAAACGCTTCGCCCTCTCGCCCGCCGCGTACTCGTTGCTCGGCTTCGAGCATTCGTTCCGCCAGCTCGTCGCACACAACGTGCACCCGTCGATCCTCACCGCCGCCACGGCACCGAAAGGAAACCCAGGATGATTCGCCGCGCCACCGAGGCCGATGTTCCCGCCGTCACCGCTCTCGTGCACGAACTCGCCGCATACGAGAAGTCGTCCTCGCTGTGCACCGTTCGAGACGAGCAGCTTCGCTCCGCTCTGTTCGGAGCGCAGCCGTCGGTGTTCGCGCACGTCGCCGAGCACGAGGGGACGGTGGTGGGGTGCGCGCTGTGGTTCTTGAACTTCTCCACGTGGGACGGAGTCAACGGAATCTATCTGGAGGATCTCTACGTGCAACCCGCCGCGCGGGGAGAAGGCTTCGGAACTGCACTGCTTGCCGCGTTGGCCGCCGAATGCATCGATCGGCAGTACACGCGGTTGGCCTGGTCGGTTCTGGACTGGAACACCCCGTCGATCGGCTTCTACCGATCGCTCGGGGCAGAGCCACAGGACGAGTGGACCACGTTCCGCCTGACCGAGGATGCATTGGTCGAGTTGGCCATCCAGGCGCGTTGAAGCGACTACGTCACCGGAAGTCGTCGTCGACGTCGCTGTATTCGGCGGCCATCCACCGAGAGGACGGCGGGCTGAACAGCAAGACGAGCACGCCGACGACCACGACTCCGAGGGCGACGCCGTAGACGGTCTGATGCGATCCGGTCAACAGCGACCACACGACGGGCAGCAGCAACAGCTGTACGACCGTGGCGATGGATCGTCCCCAGCGTTTTCCGAGGACCAGGGCAACGCCTGCGGCTCCGACTCCGATGCCCAGGACGCCGAACCATCCCGCGGTGCCGTACCCGTTGGCCACTGCGTTCTCCCCCTCTCCGGAGAACGCTCGGACGAGTAGGACGATCGCGGCCACCAACGACGCCACGCCCTGCGCTGCGACGAGCGCCCCGGCGGATCGAAACGTGGCCGGCGGGGTGAGGTTCTCGGGTGAGGTGGACACGCGACCAGCCTAGGCAACCGGGAGTGGAGCCTGCGGAACGACCCAGGGGCGGGAGTGGAGCCTGCGGAACGACCCAGGTGACCGGAGTGGAGCCTGCGGAACGACCCAGGTGACCGGAGTGGAGCGTGCGGAACGACCCGGTTAGTGTCATTGCTCGTGCGTGCGCTGCTGATCGTCAATCCCAATGCGACTTCTACGACTGCTGCGGCTCGGGATCTGTTGGCTCATGCATTGTCGAGTCGGGTGCGGGTGACGGTTGCGCAGACGACTCATCGTGATCATGCGTCGGAGCTGGCTCGGGGTGCCCGTGAGGACGGGATGGGGTTGGTGATCGTTCACGGTGGCGACGGGACGGTCAACGAGGTGATCAACGGTTTGCTCGGGGTGCCGTTGCCGACGTCGATGCAGGCGGTGACGATCGGTGCGATTCCGCCGATCGCGGTCGTTCCTGGCGGTAGTGCGAATGTGTTCGCTCGTTCGTTGGGTATCGAGGCGGATCCGGTGGCGGCGACGAATCAGTTGATCGGGCTGCTCGATGCACGGGCGCGGCGGACGATCGGGTTGGGGCACTGCGACAATCGCTGGTTCACTTTCAACGCGGGTATGGGTCTGGATGCCGATGTGTGTCGGGCGATCGATGCCGGCCGTAAGGACGGCAAGCCGGTGTCTGCGACGCGGTATCTGCGGTCGGCTGTGCAGGAGTTCTTCAAGCACAAGCGGCAGCCGGCCCGGTTGACGGTCGAGGTTCCGGGTCGGGATCCTTTCGAGGGAGTCCACTATGCGTTCGTGTCGAATTCGAGTCCGTGGACTTATTTGAACCAGAGGCCGGTGCACACCAATCCGGGTACCGGTTTCGATTCGGGTCTCGGAGTGTTCGGCATGCGCTCGACTGCGTTGTTCCCGACGTTGCGAGTCTCTCGCCAGCTGCTTGCCAAAGGTGCAGAACCGAAGTCTCGCAAGCTGATTCGTATCGACGATGTACCGAGCGTCCGAATTTCCTCGGCAGAACCGGTCGGTTTGCAGATGGACGGCGACTACCTGGGCGAACGCACCGAGGCTGAGTTCTTCTCCACTCCCGACGCGCTGCAGGTGGTTGCGCCGAGCATGTGAGGGCCCGCGTGTGCCGAGCCCCACTGAGGCGCAGAGCGCACTTTCTGTGAAATCACGAGCGAAATCTGTTCACTCGGGGTACAAAGGAGCGCAGAAGGCTAAAGCGAGCCTAACAGAGTGAGCTTGACCACGGTCACGCGCGTACCCCTTGACTTCACCTGAGTTCGTGAAAGCATTCACAAGCAACAGTGCGGAAACATTGGTTACCCACTCGTGAACAGAAGAGAAACGAAACGGCGCTACGGCGCCCGGTAAGGAGCAGAGGATGGACTGGCGCCACAAGGCTATTTGTCGCGATGAAGATCCGGAACTATTTTTCCCGGTGGGAAACAGTGGTCCGGCGCTCGCGCAGATCGCCGATGCCAAAGTCGTCTGTACTCGGTGCCCCGTCACCGCTGAATGCCTGTCCTGGGCACTCGAATCCGGCCAGGACGCAGGAGTATGGGGCGCAATGAGTGAAGACGAGCGCCGTGCACTCAAGCGACGCAACGCACGTACGCGCGCACGCAGCTCCGTCTAGGACGCGAAACCAGCACACGCTCGAGGCCCGGTATCCGCTGTAGCGGATACCGGGCTTTCTGCGTTCCACGGGCCTTCAGGGTCCCTCTGGCGGTCGAAGAACCCGTTACGCACTGTTCACCGAACGTGCATCAGGGCCTGGGCACACGCCGTCCCAGAGGAACCCTCAGCATCGCGTCGGTTCCCCCACCCGCCGCGGGATGCAGACCCAGCGATCCGTTCAGCTCCACCGAGACCAGAGTGCGCACGATCTGCAGCCCGAGGCCGTCCGAGCGTTCCAGCGAGAACCCGGTGGGCAAACCGCGCCCGTCGTCGTGGATGACAACATCCAGCCATTTCGCGGACCGGTCGGCTCCGATTCGGACGACACCGGCCGACCCGGCGTCGAATCCATGCTCCATCGCGTTCTGCACCAGCTCTGTGAGCACCATCACCAAGGGCGTCGCGCGTTCGGCCGAGAAGACTCCGAGTTTGCCCTCGCGCACCACTCGCACCCTCGGATTGACCGTGGCAATGTCCAGCATGATCGGCACCAATCGATCGACGATCTCGTCGAGGTCCACTTCCTCGTCCACCGACATCGACAGCATTTCGTGCACGAGTGCAATGGACGTGACTCGGCGGACCGACTCGGACAACGCCGTGCGCGCTTCCTCGTTCTCGAGTCGGCGCGACTGAAGTCGGAGCAGCGCCGCCACCGTCTGCAAGTTGTTCTTCACCCGATGGTGGATCTCCCGAATGGTCGCGTCCTTGCTGAGCAGAGCACGATCGCGGCGCTTGACCTCGGTGACGTCGCGGATCAACACGGCCGCCCCGGCAGACCTTCCGCGCGGCTGCAGGGCCAGCGTGCGCACGAGAACGGTGGCACCGCGGGCATCGACCTCCATCCGGTGTCCCACGTTGCCGTTGAGCGACGACCTGATGTGATCGGCCACTTCCTGCGAGTCGAAAGGGTCGGTGACCAGCGACCGCGTGACCGACGCCAGATCCCGGCCGGACAGCTCGGTCGTCAATCCCATCCGGTGGTACGCCGAGAGGGCGTTGGGACTGGCGTAGTCCACCAGCCCCTCGGTGTCGACGCGAATGAATCCGTCGCCTGCGCGGGGGGACGAGTTCACATCGGTGCGCTCTTCGGGGGTGGGAAACGTGCCTTCGCTGATCATCAGACACAGGTCGTCGGCGCATTCTCGATACGCCACCTCGAGGGCACTCGGCGGTCGAAGCTGCGCGGGATTGGTATCGCGGGTCAGCACCGCGATGACGTGCTCTCCGCAACGCACCGGAATGCTCTCGGTTCGCGTCACCACGCCTCCGTGCACGATCTTCCGCTGCTGCAGCGCGACCATCACATCGGGGTGCTCGGATTCGGAGATCGTCGTTCCCACGATGTCGTGAGTGAAGACCGTGGGCGCGGTCGTCGGCCGGCACTGAGCCACACACAGTACGTCGGCAGTCCCACTGGACACGTCGTCCGTGCCGACCCACAGCAGCACATCGGCGAACGACAGGTCGGCCAGCAGCTGCCACTCGCCTACGACGCGTTGGAGATGGTCCACCGCAACACCGGGGAGGTCGGTGTGCTCGGCCAGAAGGTCACTGAGGGTCGACACGAGATCTCACGTGATCGTTGCTCAGGACACGACGGCGATGAGGTCGCCCTGCTGAATGACGTCGCCCACCGCGACGTCCACCGACGTGACCGTCCCTGCGGTCTCGGCCAGCACAGGAATTTCCATCTTCATCGATTCCAGGATCACGAGGGTGTCACCGACCTCGACGGCATCGCCTCGGGCCACGACCACCTGAAACACAGTGGACACCATTTCCGCGCGAACGTCCTCGGACATCGGCGAACCCCTCTCTCACGTCACCACGAACTGCGCTGGACACCCATATGAGACCAGGCCCGTCACAGTAAGCCAATCACACGTGGGAGACTGTAGTGAACAAACGAGAGGAGCCCATCATGGGAAAGCGTGGACGTAAGAAGCGTGCTCGTAAGGGCAACAAGGCCAACCACGGCAAACGTCCCAACAGCTGACGGTTTGCCACAAGCCGCGAGGGGCCGAGAAGCGACTGCTTCTCGGCCCCTCGTCGTTCGTGGGTAGGAGCTGCGACTACTCGGAGTCCGTCTGGCGGATCAGCACGGTTCGTCGAATTTCGACGCTGAGTCGTTCGCGCAACCCGGCCGGTGCCTGGTCTCCCCCGCACTTGCGCGAGATGAGCCGCTTGACCTTCTCTTCGATTCCGTAGGCCTCGAAGCACGATCCGCATTCGTCGATGTGCTTCTGCAGGCGGGATCGGCTCGCTTCGTCGCATTCGTTGTCGAGCATCACCCACACGTCCGCGATCACCGCCGAGCAGTCGAGGCGCTCGAACTGTGCGTCGCCGTCGTTCCCGCTATCGATCTTTCCGGTGCCCGTCACTGGACTACCTCCTGCTCGTGCCGGTCGACTGCGCCGTCCCGGTTGAAACCACGCTCGCGTGCAACCCCTGCCAGCAGGCCCCGCAGCTGCTTGCGTCCGCGGTGCAGACGCGACATCACCGTGCCGATGGGAGTGCCCATGATCTCGGCGATCTCCTTGTACGGGAACCCCTCGACGTCGGCGTAGTACACAGCCATCCGAAATTCTTCGGGAAGAGACTGCAGCGCCGCCTTGATGTCGTCGTCCGGCAACGCGTCCAGAGCCTCGACCTCGGCGGAACGCAGCCCCGTCGACGTGTGTTCGGCGGTGGCGGCGAGCTGCCAGTCACTGATCTCGTCGGTCGGGTACTGAGCGGGCTGACGCTGCTTCTTGCGGTAGGAGTTGATGTAGGTGTTGGTGAGAATTCGGTACAGCCACGCCTTGAGGTTCGTGCCCTCACGGAACGACCGGAAAGCCGAGTAGGCCTTCACGAACGTCTCCTGAACCAGATCTTCGGCGTCGGCGGGGTTGCGCGTCATACGCAGAGCTGCGCCGTAGAGCTGATCGAGCATCGGCAGCGCGTCGCGCTCGAAGCGCTCGGTCAACTGCGCCTCGGTCTCGGCAGCTCTGCGCTCCGCGATCGCCTTCTCGTCGTCCACGTCAGCGACGGGATTGCTGGCTTCTGTCACGCTGATCCCTTCGATAGCTTCCACCGCCCAGGCTACCGCGCCCGAAGTCGACTTCTGCGAAGAGATCACCCCCTTCAGCGCGAGGGGACGTCCCGCGGTCAGCACTGCCATTCGTCATTCCTTCCACCTGCATTCGTATCTGTTGTTGCACAACACGGCGTCGTGCCGCCATGTTCCCGCCCGATCGCTAGAGTCCCGTGAATGGCTGCGTCCACACCTGCTCTCGCGCTGCTCACCGCACGAAAGGTGGCGCACACCGTGCATTCGTACGACCACGACGCACGGGCGCAGTCCTACGGCGAGGAGGCGGCACAGATACTCGTCGAACGACTCGGCGTTCGGCCCGAACAGGTCTTCAAGACTCTCGTCGTCGAACGAGCGGATCGCTCGCTGGCGGTGGCGATCGTCCCGGTGACGACGACGCTCTCGCTCAAGGCCGCGGCCGCCGCGCTGTCCACCAGAAAGATCACGATGGCCGACAGGACTGCCGCCGAGCGCTCCTCCGGGTACGTCTTCGGCGGTATCTCACCTCTCGGCCAACGCAAATCCCTGCCCACCACGATCGACGTTTCGGCCCTCGGTTTCGAGACGATTCTGTGCAGTGGAGGTAGGCGCGGACTCGAGATCGAACTCGCACCGGCCGATCTCGTCCGGCTCACAGCCGCTACATCCGCGCCCATCGCCGCGCGCTGATCCCGAATGAGAGAAGATGGACGGGTGAGCAATTGGACAGCCCCCGCCGCCGTCGCACCCGTCGACGCGACAGTCACTCTGCCCGGATCGAAGTCGATCACCAATCGCGCACTGATCATCGCCTCGCTCTCCACCGGCTCGTCGACGATCACCGGTGCCCTGCGCAGCCGTGACACCGATCTCATGATCGACGCCCTGACAACCTTGGGCATCGATATCGAGGCCGCGGAGGACGACAGGACGTCGTTGCGGGTGACTCCGGCACCGCTGCACGGAGGAGCCGTCGACTGCGGGCTGGCAGGTACCGTCATGCGCTTCGTGCCACCCCTGGCTGCGCTCGCCGCAGGCGAAGTGTCGTTCGACGGCGACGAGCAGGCACGTATCCGACCGCTCGACACGATCCTCGACGCTCTGCGCGCGGTGGGGGCCGAGATCGACGGCAGCGCGCTGCCGTTCACGATGCGTAGCACCGGTTCGCTGCGCGGCGGATCGGTCGAGATCGACGCCTCGGGCTCTTCGCAGTTCGTCTCCGGTCTGATGCTCTCCGCCGCGGCCTTCGACGAGGGAATCGAAATCCACCACATCGGCAAGCCCGTTCCGTCGATGCCGCACATCGACATGACCGTGGAGATGTTGCGGCGTGCGGGCGTCCGAGTCGATACCCCCGAGTCCGGTGGTGACGCGAACACCTGGCGGGTGCACCCAGGCCCGGTCGCGCCGATCGACTGGACCATCGAGCCGGACCTGTCCAACGCCACCCCCTTCCTCGCTGCAGCGGTGGTGACGAAAGGCAGAGTGCGCGTGCCGAATTGGCCCGAATCGACCACTCAGCCCGGCGACGCATTCCGCGAGATACTCACCCTGATGGGCGCTCGAGTCGACCTGACCGCAGGCATCCTGACCGTCGAGGGCCCGGATACGTTGCGCGGCATCGATTTCGATCTCCACGATATCGGCGAACTGACCCCAACGGTCGCGGCGCTCGCCGCACTGGCCGAGGGGCCGTCGATTCTGCGTGGCATCGCCCATCTGCGTGGCCACGAGACCGACCGACTCGCTGCACTGACAACCGAGATCGTCCGACTCGGCGGACGCGCCGTCGAGACCGACGACGGCATCCGAATCGATCCGGCACCGCTGCACGCAGGCGTCTGGCACTCCTACGCCGACCACCGCATGGCGACCGCAGGCGCGATCGTCGGCTTGCGGGTACCCGGGGTCGAGGTGGACGACATCGGCACCACTGCCAAGACGCTCCCCGGCTTCGAAACGCTGTGGGACGCAATGCTGTCCGCATCGACACCGAGCGGGGTCGGCTCCTGACCGCGCGCCGGTACGACGAGTCCGACGTTCGGATCCGACCGGGTAAGAGTTCGCGACCACGGACCAAGACTCGACCCGAACACAACGACGCAGAAGCAGGCATGGTCGTGTCCGTCGACCGCGGCCGATGGGGATGCGTGCTCGACGGTGATCCGGCACGGCCGGTCGTGACGATGCGCGCCCGCGAGCTGGGCCGAACTCCGATCGTGGTGGGAGACGAGGTCGGTATCGTCGGAGATCTGTCGGGCAAGGTCGACACTCTGGCTCGTATCGTGCGCGTGGCCGAGCGACGGACGGTGTTGCGTCGCACCGCGGACGACACCGACCCGTTCGAGCGCGTCGTGGTGGCCAATGCCGACCGGCTGCTCATCGTTGCCGCGCTCGCCGACCCACCTCCTCGCACCGGCTTCGTCGAACGAGCACTCGTGGCGGCGTACGTCGGCGGACTCGAACCCGTTCTGTGCCTGACCAAGAGCGATCTGGCCGACCCCGAAGAATTCACCGCCGCCTTTGCCGATCTCGACGTACCGGTGGTGCTGGCGGGCCAGTCCGAGGACCTCACGGAGCTGACCTCGATGCTGACGAACTCGGTGACCGCGCTCATCGGACACTCGGGCGTCGGAAAGTCCACGCTCGTCAACCGGCTGGTGCCCGACGCCTATCGCGCCACGGGGGTGGTTTCGGGCGTCGGCAAGGGCCGCCATACTTCGACGCAGTCGGTGGCGCTACCGCTTCCCGGCGGCGGCTGGGTGGTGGACACTCCCGGGATCCGGTCGTTCGGACTGGCGCACATCTCCCCCGAGAACGTCGTCGCAGCGTTCTCCGACCTGGCCGACACGATCGAGAATTGCCCCCGAGGATGCACGCACCTCGGCCCGCCCGCCGATCCCGAGTGCGCCCTCGACTCCCTCACCGGCGACCCGGCCCGTCGCGTCGCGGCAGTTCGCCTACTCCTCGAGGCCGTTCGAACGAACGAAGCCTGGTAGCAACCACCCGCTCGGGGTCGGTTGCCACCAGGCTCCAATTCGGTGCAGAGCTTACGCGGCCTTACCGACCAGCCTGCGGATTCCCTTGCGCTTCTTTGTTTCTGCGATGGCGGTGCGCAAACCACGACGCTTGCCGGTTTCGGGATCGACGGTGAACAGGCCCGCCGGCGCGTCGGCCCATTTGCGCTCGGACGCCGTTTCGGGAGCGTCGTCGCTGGTCGCCCTCAGGTACTTGTTCGGCAGCGACAGCTTCGCGATGGTTCGCCAGGACAGGAAGTACTGGTGAACGATCGAACCGGTCGTGTATGGCAGGTCGTACTTCTCCGCCAGTTCGAGCACTCGAACCTTGATCTCCCGCAGGCGGTTGCTGGGGAGGTCCGGGAACAGGTGGTGCTCGATCTGGTAGCAGAGGTTGCCGCTCATGAACTCCATGACGGGACCGGCATTGAAGTTCGCGCTGCCGAGCATCTGACGCAGGTACCACTGCCCCTGCGTCTCACCCTCCATGTCGGACTTGGTGAACTTCTCCGCACCGTCCGGGAAATGGCCACAGAAGATGACGGTGTTGGTCCACACGTTGCGCATCATGTTGGCGACGATGTTCGCCGTCAACGTGCTCTTCCAGGCAGGCCCGGTCAGCAACGGGTGCAGGATGTAGTCCTTGCCGATCTGCTTGCCGACCTTCTCGAGCACCTCGCGCCGCTTCTGCTCGAATTCCTCGCGCGGCACTCGGCCCTTGGCGACCTTGCCCAATTCGAGGTGCTGAAGCGCCACTCCGTACTCGAAGAACAACTGCAGCAGCAGGTTGTAGACGGGGTTGCCGATGTTGAAGGGCTTCCACCGCTGATCGCGGGTGACGCGGAGCAGACCGTAGCCGACGTCGTCGTCCATGCCGAGCACGTTGGTGTACTTGTGGTGGATGTAGTTGTGCGTCTGCTTCCAGTGAGCCGACGGGCCCGTGTTGTCCCACTCCCACGACGTGGAATGGATCTCCGGGTCGTTCATCCAGTCCCACTGGCCGTGCATGACGTTGTGGCCGAGCTCCATGTTCTCGATGATCTTCGCGACCCCGAGCATGGCGGTGCCGACCAGCCAAGCGGGACGCTTGCGGCTGGCGAAAAGCACGGCCCGGCCACCGATGTCGAGGGATCGCTGCAGGCGGATCGTGTTCTTGACGTACCGGGCGTCGCGTTCGCCGCGGGACGCTTCGATGTCACGTCGGATGGAGTCGAGCTCGTGGCCCAACGCCTCGATGTCGGCATCGGTCAGATGCGCGTATTCTTTGACGTCCGTAATCGCCATGGGATACAACCTCCTGGCAGTCGTGAACACACAGCTCGCGTAATCAGGCCATGTGCAATTCCGTCGCCTACCGTACCGTAAGTTACGGTCCCGTAGGTTAGTGGCGGAAATCTGTGTGACGATTCACAACGGAACGCGGTCACCCGAGCGACGCAGGCTCTTGGCCTGACGCTTGGCTTCCTTCTTGGCGTTGCGCAAGCTCACCCGTGCCTCTTGCATTGCCGAACGCAGACCTCGACGCTGCCCGGTGAGCGGATCGATTCTGAGCGCGTGGACGGTAGGCGCATCGCCCTCCCGCCATCGTCGCTCGGACGACGTTTCGGGAGCGTTGTCGGACGTGGCGCGTAACCACGAGTCGGGCAGCGACAGCTTGTGGATGGTCCGCAGCGCCAGCAAGTACTGCTTGCCGAGCGATCCTGTGGTGTACGGCAGATCGTACTTCTCACACAGAGCGTGCACCTTCTCGGCGATCTCCGAGTACCTGTTGCTTGGCAGATCCGGGAACATGTGGTGCTCGATCTGGTAGCAGAGGTTGCCGCTCATGAAGGCCATGACCGGACCGGCCTCGAAATTGGCACTACCCAGCATCTGACGCAGGTACCACTCGGGGCGTGTCTCGGTCTCGAACTGCCCGATCGTGAACTTCTCGGCGCCATCGGGGAAGTGACCGCAGAAGATCACCGCGTAGGCCCACAGATTGCGGACCAGGTTGGCCGTGGCGTTGGCGGTCAACGTGGACTTCCACGCCGGGCCGGACAGTGCCGGGAACAGGACGAAATCCTTGCCGACCTGCTTGGCGATCTTGCGCGCGAAAGCGCGGCTCGCCGGAGACTTCAGCAGACCCTTCTGGTCCTCGCCGTCCAACTGCTTCTGAGCGTCGTAATCGTGCAGCGCGATGCCCCACTCGAAGGTGGTGGCCAGCACGATGTTGGCAAGCGGCTGAACGAGATTGATCGGCTTCCACGGCTCGTCACGAGTCATGCGCAGAATGCCGAAGCCGATGTCGTCGTCCATGCCGACGATGTTGGTGTAGGTGTGGTGCGAGTAGTTGTGGGCTCGCTTCCACTGCTCGGACGGCCCGGTCTGGTCCCACTCCCACGAGGTGGAATGGATCTCCGGATCGTTCATCCAGTCCCATTGCCCGTGCATCACATTGTGACCGAGCTCCATGTTCTCGATGATCTTGGCGACACTGAGCATCGCTGTGCCGGCGATCCAAGCAGGCCGATACTTGCTGCCGAGCAGCACCGCGCGGCCGCCGAGCTCCAGCAACCTCTGCAGTCTGATGGTCCGACGGATGTATGCGGCATCGCGCTCGCCACGGCTGTCTTCGACGTCTCGACGAATCGAATCCAGTTCGCGACCGAACGCTTCCATGTCCGCTTCGCTGAGATGAGCGAACTCTTTGATGTCGGTGATGGCCACCGGGTCCTCCAACAGTTGAGTGCAGTGCCCGAAATATCGGGTTTCGACGTGGGCAACCTACGTAAGCGTAACCGAACAGTCTGAGAAGGCAGTGTGCGAGAAACAGACCTACAGTTCCAATGTGCAGTCGCCCGCAGCTGCGGAAATGCACGTCTGGACGCGGTCGCCCTCGCTGTGTTCCTTACCGGAACGCAGGTCTATGACATGCCCCGAAGTCAACGGCACCACACATGTCTGGCAGATACCCATCCGGCAGCCGAACGGCATCTGAACTCCGACGTTCTCGCCTGCTTCGAGCAGACTGGTCGCGCCGTCGACAGTGGTCTTCTTGTCCGACTTGGAGAACGTGACGGTGCCGCCGGCACCGGAGGTATCGGCGCGCGAGATCTCGAACCGCTCCAGATGAAGCCGGTCCTCGATTCCTTCTCGCTTCCAGGTCTTCTCGATCTCCTCGAGCAGTGCTGCCGGTCCACACGCCCAGGTGTCGCGCGTGCGCCAGTCGGGATAGAGCTCGTCGAGCGAGGCGAGTGCGAACTTGCCGTCCGATCGTGTCAGCTGCACGTGCGAGGTGAAGTTCGGATGAGATTTCTCGAGCGCAGCGATCTCGGCGGCGAACATGACTTCGTCCTCGGTCGGTGCCGAGTGGATGTGCACGGTGTCGGGCATGTCGCCGTGGCGATCCAAGGCCCGCAGCATCGAGATGATCGGGGTGATGCCGCTACCGGCTGTGACGAACAGGATCTTGTTCGGCGGCGGCACGGGCAGCGCGAAATTGCCCTTCGGGGCGGCCAGCCGAACGATGGTCCCCTGCGGCACACCGCCGACCAGATGCGAGGAGAGGAAGCCTTCCGGCATCGCCTTGACGGTGATGGAGATCAGCTTGTCTTCCCAGTTCGGCGGGGAGGTCAACGAGTACGAACGCCAGTGCCATCGCCCACCAAGGTGCAACCCGATCCCGATGTACTGGCCGGGCCGGTAGTCGAAATTGAAGCCCCAACCCGGCTGGATCACCAGGGTCACCGCCGTGGCGGTCTCCTTCTCCACTCGCACGATGCGGCCGCGAAGTTCGCGTGCGGACCACAGAGGATTGGCGAGATGAAGGTAGTCGTCGGGCAACAAGGGGGTGGTGATGCGGGTGAAGGCACCACGCACCATGTTCAGTCTCGGACGCTTGGGGGCCGATACTCCGGCCGCCGGAGCCTCCAGCCACTTCTTCAGATCCATCGGGTGTTCCATCCCCTCGATCGAGATACTGAACCGCTTGCGGTCATCGAGGTTACGCTACCGTAGGTTCGGGTTCGGGAACACCTGTGTCGGTGTGAATCGTGTGCGAACGAACACGACGGAATCACAGCAGTTCGAGCAGAAACGACAACTCTTGCGGGGCGTACCACGCGAGCGTGTGATCCTCGGCGTCTCCCAGCACGAACTCCGCATCCTCGTCTCCCATGTCCGCGGCATCGACCGCGGCGACGGCCTTGGCGACCGCCGACTCGGCACCTTCGAGATCGACGTGGACCGACGCGACCTGATCCATCCGCAACGGCTCTTTGAGCCGGACGACGGCGTCGTCCAGATCGGGACGCAGAGTGGGATCGTCGACATCGGCCGCGATCACTGCCCTCCGGTACACCACCCCTTCGGCGACTGTCCCGGTGTCGGTCTCGTCGTCGACCGCTGCGGCGATCAGCCGCAGAGAGGCCCGAGCTGCCTCCCCCATCGCCACCTCGGAAAGTTCCTCGTCGTCGCCGGACGAGTACGCCTCACGCAGTGTCGGTGTCACCGCGAAGGCCGTGCGCGAGACCGGGCTGAACTCGCCCTCCGCCGACAGCACTTTCAAGAACTCCAGCGTCGCCGGAACGTAGACACGCATGACAGAAGACCTCACACTCTCGATTCGTTACTCGCGTCGACCAACTCTTCCAACGCCTCGTGCAGAAGCGCCGTGACGACGTCCACATCGGGCATGGCACCTCGATCTGCATTGAGCCCGAAGAACACGTAGCCGTCGTAGGACGTCAGCCCGATGCTCATCGCCTGGTTCTCGAACAGCGGCGACACCGGATACATCTCGAGCATGCGCGCACCGCCCACATACAGCGGGAACTGTGGTCCGGGGGCATTGGTGACGATCAGATTGAACACCCGCTGGGACAGCCGACTACCCGCTCGCGCGCCCATCGCGTGCAGGCTCGCAGGCGCGAATCCGGAGATGCGCATCAATGTCTGAGCGGTGACGCCGCGACTCTGCTTGGAGTGGGCCTCGGTGGCGTGCGCTATGTGCGAGAGGCGCACCACGGCATTGGATTCACCGACGGGCAGGTCGACGAGAAACGACGAGACCTCGCTGCGATCTTCCTCGGTCGCCTCGACCGGCCGATCGGCCGCATCTCCGAAACCGACCCGATCGGCCGAGACGTACACCGACATGGGCACCATGGCCCGCACCGTGGAGGACGCCGTGACGGGCTCGCCTCGAGAGAGCAACCAATTGCGCAGTGCCCCGGTGACGACAGCGAGCACCACGTCGTTGATCGAGCAGCCGAACCTGTTGTGCACTCTGCGGTAGTCGGCGAGCTCGGTCTTGGCCACCGCGAATCTGCGGTTTCGCGAGATCGGGGCGTTCAGCGGACTCGACGGCGCGCTCTGGGTCGCGGTGCGCAGCACGGCCGCGACCTTCGCTGCGGCCCGCAAGGCTCCACCCGCGACACCGGCAGCGCCGTGGACCGCGCCGCGCAGTGCCTCGACGCTCTCCCCCGGACGTACCACCAAGTCGGTGAGAGCATCGATGACCAACGCCGAATCCTTCGGCTCGCGCGCGGGCATCCAGAGTTCCTCGGCCATCGGCGGCGGATTCTTGCTGGCATCGAGAATGACCTGACCGATGTCGAGCGCGTGTTCACCGTCGACCAGCGCCGAGTGAGACTTGGTGAAGACGGCGAAACGATTCTTCGACAACCCCTCGACCAGGTACATCTCCCACAGCGGACGGGTGCGATCGAGTGGGCGCGAGGTCAGCCGCGCGATCAGATCGTGCAGCTGATCGTCCGAACCCGGCTTGGGTAGTGCCGAACGGCGGATGTGGTAGGTGATGTCGAAATCCGCGTCGTCGACCCACACCGGCCTGGCCAGCCCGAAGGCGACCTCACGCACCTTCTGCCGGTACCGGGGAACCAATGCCAGGCGTTGCTCGACCAACGACAGCAGACGGTCGTAGCTGAATCCACTGCGCGGAGTCCGGAAGATGGCGAGCGACCCGAGGTGCATCGGGCTGCTACTGGCCTCGAGAAAATAGAACGACGCATCCTGCGCTGTCAGCCTGGTCGCCATCGCGTGTTCCAGTCCCCGTCCTCGCGTGAAGTACGCGCCGATTCCTGTGGCCGAGCGCGCAGTGTGCTCGAACTTAGAGTACGTGGCGGACGAATGTCGGTCTCGGGGTCGTTCGAGGACCGTGTCGCGTGTTGCTCCCGGGTTTCGGCGGGAACCGAACGCGCGCTCGGACCGTCAATGTCGGTGTGAGCGTCATCGAATCGAACGACCCGCCGCACATCGCGGACACCTCGGCCCCGGGCCCGCAACTCCGCGCCGAACATCATTGCTTTCTCTCGCGTGCCGCTCCGTTCGAGCCGCCGCTCAGCTCCGGTGCCGTGCACACGTGGGATCCAGCGGCGATCACCGATTCGCCGCCCGCCCGACACCGGCCCTCCGTGCGCAGCAACCGTTCTCGACGGCGCATCGAGCCTCCCGGCCGGCCGACGGTGCCCGCCGATGCGCGCTCGAGTGCCGACCGGGCGATGCGCATGATGATCGAGGTGATCGATCGACGACGCAGCGCAGACCAGCTGTCGCCGTTGTTCACCGCCTCGATGATCGACCTGGTGCGGACCATAGTGCGAAACCCACCGCCAGGAAGGCGACTCGGATTCGCCGCAGTGCGTCGAGTGCATGTGGCGTATCAGTCGGATGTCTCGGCCGAGATCTTCGGCTCGTACACTCGCGGCCCACGTATGTTCGCCTTCGCGGGCCGAATCGAGCTCGCCATCGACCCGCGCCGGCCCGGGTGGACGGTCACGTCGTTGCGAGTGGGGTGAGGGTCGCGTCGCCCCGAGGCGACGCGACCGTCGTGAACTACCTCTTGCGCTTGGAGCGAGCTGCCTTCTTGGGGGCCTTGCTCTGAGTTCTCGCCGCCTCGCGACGCTCGCGGCGGGTGCCCTCGGCCGCGGACTCGCTGCCGGTCGGGGTCGGCCCGGATCGACGAACGGCAGTGCCGCCGCCCTCTGCCGGACCGGAGAAGGTCAGTCTCTGGTCTTCCTGCTCGTCGAGACCCTTCGCCCGCAGCGCCGAGGGCACCGCAGGAGCAGCGGGTGCAGGAGCGGTGGGTGCGGGAGCCGTCGGTGCAGGTGCCGTCGGTGCAGGTGCTGCGGCGGGTGTCGCTGCCGGGCGGCCGGAGCCCACCGGAGAGGACAGTCCGGGAGCCACTGCGAGACCTGCCGAGGCTGCCGGACCTGCCGGAGCCGGTGTGGCCTCGACCTGCAGGTTGAACAGGAAGCCGACCGACTCCTCCTTCAGGCCGTCGAGCATGCCCTGGAACATGTCGTAGCCCTCACGCTGGTATTCGACCAGCGGGTCGCGCTGCGCCATCGCGCGCAGGCCGATGCCTTCCTTGAGGTAGTCCATCTCGTAGAGGTGCTCGCGCCACTTGCGGTCGAGAACCGACAGCAGAACTCGACGCTCGAGTTCGCGCATTCCGTTCTCGCCGGCGATGCCGTCGATCTCGGCCTCGCGCTTGGCGTACGCCGATCGCGCGTCCTCGAGCAGCGCCTCACGCAATTCGTCGCGGGTCAGGTCGCCCTTCTCGCCGTCCTCGTTCTCGCCGGAGAGGACCTTGTGGTCGATTCCCACCGGGTAGAGAGTCTTCAGCGCGGTCCAGAGCTGTTCCAGATCCCAGTCCTCGACGTAGCCCTCGACGGTGGCACCGTCGACGTAGGCGGTGATCACGTCGGTGATCATGCCCTCGACCTGGCCCTCCATGTCCGCACCTTCGAGGATGCGGCGGCGCTCCTCGTAGATGACGGTGCGCTGCTGGTTCATCACCTCGTCGTACTTGAGAACGTTCTTGCGGATCTCGAAGTTCTGCTGCTCCACCTGCGTCTGAGCACTCTTGATGGCCTTGGACACCATCTTGGCTTCGATCGGGACGTCGTCGGGCAGGTTGAGCCGAGTCATGATCGATTCGAGTGCGCCGCCGTTGAATCGACGCATCAACTCGTCGCCGAGAGAGAGGTAGAAACGCGATTCGCCCGGGTCACCCTGACGACCGGAGCGGCCTCGCAGCTGGTTGTCGATGCGGCGCGAATCGTGCCGTTCGGTACCGAGGACGTACAGCCCACCGGCCTCGCGCACGGTATCGGCATCGGCCTTGACCTGCGCCTTGACCTCTTCCAGCGCAGGCTCCCAGGCAGCCTCGTATTCCTCGGGGGTCTCGACCGGGTCCAAGCCCTGCTTCCGGAGCTGCAGGTCGGCGAGGATGTCCGGGTTGCCGCCGAGCACGACGTCGGTACCACGACCGGCCATGTTGGTCGCGACGGTCACCGCGCCCTGCCGGCCCGCCTCGGCGATGATCGTCGCTTCCTGCTCGTGGAACTTCGCGTTCAACACGTTGTGTGCGACGCCGCGCTTGGTGAACTGCTTCGACAGGTACTCCGATCGCTCGACGCTCGTCGTGCCGATGAGGACCGGCTGGCCCTTGCCGTGCCGCTCGACTACGTCGTCGACGACCGCGTCGAACTTGGCCTCTTCGGTCTTGTAGATCAGGTCGCCGTTGTCCACTCGGACCATCGGACGGTTCGTCGGAATCGGAATGACGCCGAGTCCGTAGATCTGATGGAGCTCGGCGGCCTCCGTCTCGGCGGTACCGGTCATGCCCGACAGCTTGTCGTACAGGCGGAAGTAGTTCTGCAGTGTGATCGTGGCCAGAGTCTGGTTCTCGGCCTTGATCTCCACCTTCTCCTTGGCCTCGATCGCCTGGTGCATGCCCTCGTTGTAGCGGCGTCCCACCAGGATGCGGCCGGTGAACTCGTCGACGATGATGACCTCGCCGTCGCGGACGATGTAGTCCTTGTCCTTGGTGTAGAGCTCTTTGGCCTTGATCGCGTTGTTGAGGTAGTTCACCAGCGGTGAGTTGGCGGCCTCGTACAGATTGTCGATGCCGAGCTGATCCTCGACCAGTTCGACGCCTGCCTCGTGCACACCGATGGTCCGCTTGCGGATGTCGACCTCGTAGTGGGTGTCGACCTTGAGCATCGGCGCGATACGGGCGAACTCGCCGTACCACTTGCTCGACGCATCGGCCGGTCCCGAGATGATCAGCGGCGTACGGGCCTCGTCGATGAGGATGGAGTCGACCTCGTCGACGACCGCGAAGTTGTGGCCGCGCTGCACGAGGTCGTCGAGCGAGTGCGTCATGTTGTCGCGCAGGTAGTCGAAACCGAACTCGTTGTTGGTGCCGTAGGTGATGTCCGCGGCGTACGCGGCGCGGCGTTCCACCGGGGTCATGCCGGACAGGATCACGTCGACCGAGAGACCGAGGAAGCGGTGCACGCGGCCCATCCACTCCGAGTCGCGCTTGGCGAGGTAGTCGTTGACCGTCACCACGTGCACACCCTCGCCGGAGATGGCATTGAGGTAAGCCGGGAGAACACACGTCAGTGTCTTGCCCTCACCGGTCTTCATCTCGGCGATGTTGCCGAAGTGCAGAGCGGCACCGCCCATGACCTGTACGTCGAAGTGCCGCTGCGACAGCACTCTCCAGGACGCCTCACGGGCCACGGCGAAGGCCTCGGGCAGGAGCTGATCCAGGGTCTCGCCTGCGGAGTACCGCTCCTTGAACTCCGCGGTCTTGCCGCGCAGTTTGTCGTCGGAGAGGCTCTCGACGTCCGGAGACAGGGTCGAGACGTGGTCGGCGATGCTCTTGAGCCGCTTGACCATGCGACCTTCACCGACACGGAGCAGCTTGGAAAACGACAGCGACGGCACGGGCTTTCTCGTCCTCGATCCTCGGTTCACGGGTACTGGTACGAACAACACTGCATACTGCACGAGCTCACGGGTTCGTCACCACGACATCTGCGCGGCGGGTAACCCGAACGCGTCCATGGTAGGCGGTGTCGCTGTGAACCCGGCAGCCCGACTATCGGTCGTCGGAGATCGCCGGTCGGCCATTCGGACAACACCGACACAGCACTGCAGGCTCGACGTGGGGATCGAGTCTCCGGCGTCGAGCCTGCAGCGGTGAAAAGATTTCACGGACGGCGAACGTGTCGAACCGTCCCGATCGGTCCGGTCAGGTGAGTCTGATCAAGCCGTAATCGAAGGCGTGCCGTCGGTACACGACCGAGGGGCGATCGGTTGCGCTGTCGTGGAACAGGAAGAAATCGTGGCCCACGAGTTCCATTTCGTACAGTGCGTCGTCGACGCTCATCGGTGCGGCCGAGTGGGTCTTCGTCCGCACGATGTGCCCCGGGCCGCTCTGGTCGTCCTCGAAGGAGTCGAGTTTCGTCTCGGGGTCGAGTGCCAGCGTGTCGTCCTCGGCGAGTTCGGCAGTGGCCTCGGCGACGGATACGGGCCGCTTCTCGCCGTAGTGAACCTTGCGACGGTCCTTGGTGCGCCGGAGTCTGCTCTCGAGTTTCGACGTCACCGCTTCGAGTGCGGCATAGAAACTGTCGGCGCACGCTTCGGCTCGAACGACCGGGCCCTTGCCCTTCGCGGTGATCTCCACGCGTTGACATGCCTTGGCCTGGCGGCGATTTCGTTCGTGCTGCAGTTCGACGTCGAACAGGTAGATGGAGGGATCGAAGCGCTCGAGGCGAGCCAGTTTCTCGGAGACGTATATCCGGAAATGATCCGGTATCTCGACGTTGCGGCCCTTGACCACGACGTCCGCATTGCTCTTGGCGGGTTCTTCAGAGGGCTTCTCGTCGAAGAAAACCGAGGCTTGTGAAGGGGTCGTCACGCGTACCTCCCGATATCGGCCACGCCCACTGTTGGACGTGGCAAGTGTGCATGCCGAATGGGGAACCTTCCGGCATCAAAGTCCGGGGCATCACCTCACATCTGGTCCAGTCGGTGCGTGTCCGCGACGTTAGTCGGTCATCGACTCGTGTGCCACCGTTCACCCCGAATTGGTTGTCGGCGTGTCCTTCCACTCCGCCGTCACGCACTCGCCACCACCAGCGCTCCGGCCACCGGCACTCCGAAATCGGTTAGCACTCTTGCCGATTCGGCCAACGTGGCACCGGTGGTGACGACGTCGTCGATCAGCAGAACGGTGAAGTCCGCCGAAGGCGTCGCACGTGCGTCGGCGCGCGAACGAGCCACCCCGACGGCCTCGATCCGCCCTGCCACGTTGTGCTGCCGCTGGCCCGCCGACAGTCCCACCGAATCACGTACTCCACCGGTCATGCGGAGCAACTCGGGAACGAGCACACGCTCCGGTGCCAACTGTTCGGCAGCGACTCGAGCGCATCGCAGAACGGGATCGCCCCCACGAGCCCGCGCCGCACGAGCCCGAGAGGGTGCGCAGATCAGAATCAGCGAACTCAGCTCCGGTGGATCGATCTCACCCGCGTCGCGTAGATGTCCGACGGCCTCGGCGAGCGCTCGCCCGAAAGGCCGGGCCACCGACCGCCGACCTCGCTCTTTCAGTGCGATCACACCACTGCGGCGCGGCCCGCTGTACGTACCCAAGGACCAGCAGGGCACACCGGGATCGACTCGTGGCCGAACGGCGACGGGCGGAACGAACAGGGCCAGAGAACACCCTCCGCACCAGTGCTCCCCCGGCACACTGCACCCGGCGCACTCGAGGGGCAGAACCAGATCGAGGAGCGTCCGCATGGATGCGGAGTCTGCCCCGGCCCACCGACAGACATCTGCGACCGACGTCAGCCGGGCAGAATGGGCACAGCTTTCACTCCGGCCAGACCGGTGACCTCACGCCAGTACCGGTCGCCGACCGGATCGGAGTTGTTGAGGGCGAACACGGCCCGTGCATCGGCCACGTACTCCGTTTCCGGCGAGGCATCGACCGCCAACACCGGAGTGGTCAGGTTGCGTGACGGCAACGGATCCATCCGGGATCCGTCGACGCTCACCTGGACCACCGGTGTGTCGGTCGCGACCCGCGCGATCACGATGGTGTCGCCGGTACTCCAGTCCAAACTCGTGGCGTCGCTACCGAGTCCGATGGCCACGGCCCTCGGCTCGGTGAGGGAGTACACGCCCGAGGGCTCGCGCACCACCGTTGCCACGTACACGACGCCGTCGACGATGAGCGCCGCTCGCACTCCGTCTCGAGCCAGTCGCAGTTCGGTGACCCGGTTGCCGAGTGTCGTGACGGCGGTGGCCTCGACGGGTATCACCGACACCTGGCCGGTGGAAGGATCGCGGGCGGCCCGGATGACGTTGGTGCCGTCGATCACCGCCCAGGCCGCGTTGTCGTCGGCTCCCCAGGTGGGCCGGGTGATCGATTGCCCCTCGGCCACGGGAAACGCGCCGCCGTCGTAGCTGCCGACCATGAGCGTGCTCGACGGCGCAGGGGCGGGCCGTCCGGTGTCCGCGACTCCTGCCACGAGCGTGCCGTCGTTGGACAGGGCCACCGAGCGCAGATTGCGGGCCTGCCCGAAGTACCCGGGAGCGGGAGTGGTCTCCGCCTCGTCGACGCGAAGCAATTGGCCGGACGCGAGTGCGTGCAGTCCGACACCGTCGCCGGTACTGCCCAGCGGATCGAAGGAGTCGACACCTGCGGTCGTCCACCCGTCGGGCTTGGTCGTGTCGATCGGTTGACCGTCGGCGAGCAGCACGTAGGGTCCGGCGACCTCGGCCGAGGCGAGGGTCCAGATCACCTGCGCAGCAAGCAGTTCGCGGTCGCGATCACCCTTGTTCTGCAGGCCGCCGAAGTCGATCCTGATACCACCGAGTCCTACCCCCACCTGTGAGGTCTGGCCATCGGCCTTGGTGATGGGCCCGCGGATACTCACGTCGTCGGACAGTTCGTTGCTCACCGCGGCCGACAGCGCGGACTTGGGGCCGTCGATGAGCAGTTGCACGAGTTGGTTGGCGAGCTGGTCCTGCGATCCGCTGGTCCACCGCACATCGGGCACGAGTACGCCACCGAGCGGGTCGACGAAGTAGAGCGATCGCTGCTGATAGGTGTTCAGAAACGCGGATCGATCGATGACGACACCGGGCGGCAGTTTCGAGATCCGCCACTGACCGTCCACCCGTGCCATCTCGATCGCGGCGTCGAAGGTGTCCGATCCGGCCTGGTACTCGCCGCCCGAGGCAAGCATCCCGGCCGTCGCCGAGCGGATCGTGAACTGCGCGGTGTCTGCGGTTCGTGGACCGGACAGGGTGTCGATCCGATCCGCCACGACCGTCCGTGCGCCGTCGTCCCAGGTTCCCGACGCCTCCTCGGTGAGAAACTGCCGGGCGGCCTGGTGTCTGTTGGCAGAGACGGCGCTGGCCTCGAAGAAGTCGTCCAGCAGGCGGTCGGGCTCGCGTCCCGGCTCCGGGGCCGGAGCGCTGGTGGGCACGGCACCTGCGGTCAGGGTGCCGATGGCCTGGGGGCTGGACGACTCGGGAAGGCTGGCGCATCCGCTCACGAGGGCGACGACGAGCGCGCACATCGCCAGCACTCGGGTGCGACGGCACGAGAAGATCACGTCGCGGGCTCCGACGTGGCTGTCTTGGCTGCGGTGATCGCGGGAATCGGTTGTCCTTGTGCGAACTTCTTGGTGCTGGGTTTGAGGGGCAGTGGGGATCCGATCACCTTGTGCCCGCGCACGAGCGGCAGAGTGAGTCGGAAGCATGCGCCTTCGCCCAGTGCTCCCCACGCCTCGAGCTTACCGTCGTGCAAGCGGGCGTCCTCGACGCTGATCGCCAGCCCGAGGCCGGTGCCTCCGGATCGTCGAACGCGGGAGGGATCCGAGCGCCAGAACCGGTTGAACACCAGCTTCTCTTCGCCTGGTCGCAGACCGACTCCCTGATCACGCACGACGAATGCGGCCGCGTCGGCGTCCGAGCGCAGCCGCAGCAGGACCGGCTTGCCTTCGCCGTGGTCGAGTGCGTTGGCCAGCAGATTGCGCAGAATCCGTTCCACCCGTCGGGGGTCGACCTCGGCGATGACTGCGGTCTCGGGCATGTCGACGATCACTTCGGTGCCGGTCTCGCGCGCCAGGTGCCGCACGGTCGACACTGCCGCCCGGGCGCACATTCGCAGGTCGAGCTGTTCGGCGGCCAGCTCGGCCACGCCCGCGTCGTGCCGGCTGATCTCGAGCAGGTCACCGAGCAGGGTTTCGAACCGGTCGAGCTCGTTGACCAGCAGCTCCGAGGATCGCTTGAGTGCAGGCTCCAGGTCGTCGCTCGCGTCGTGGATGAGGTCTGCGGCCATCCGAACAGTGGTCAGCGGGGTGCGCAGTTCGTGGCTGACGTCGGAGGTGAATCGGCGCTGGAGGTTGCCGAATTCCTCGAGCTGGGTGATCTGTTTGGAGAGACTCTCGGCCATCTCGTTGAAGGACATCGCGAGTCTGGCCATGTCGTCCTCGCCGCGGACCGGCATGCGCTCCTTGAGCCTGCCGTCGGCGAACCGCACCGCGATCCTCGACGCCGAACGAATGGGCAGAACCACCTGACGTGCGACGAGCATCGCAATCGCCGCGAGCAGCACCAACAGCACCACTGCGCCGATGAACAACGTGCCGCGTACGAGCGAGAGCGTGCGATCCTCGCTGGCCAACGGAAAGATGAGATAGAGCTGCAGGGCCGAGATGTCGGATCCGGTGGGCGATCCCATGATCAGCGCCGAGCCGGAGTACCCGCCGTCGCTGTCGGTCACCGTCGCGTACTGCGAACTGATCAGGCCCTTCTTGACGAAGTCGCGCAGGCTGTTCGGGATCTGATCGACCGGGCCCACCGAGGCCTCCGCGCGGGTGGCGTCGCCTTCCACGATCAGGACCGGATCGAACGATCCCGCCGACCCGGTGGTCGACGCGGCGTCCAGGTCCTGATTGGTCAGCGCCGCCCTGGCTCGTTCGAGGCGCGTCGCGAGCCCGCTCGAATCGTCGGCCCCGGCGAGGTTGCCCTCGACGGTGGTCCGCGAACGGTCGAGTTCCTCGGTGGCGGCGGACAGCTTCGCTTCGAGTAGTCGGTCGGTGATCTGAGAGGTCAACACCACCCCGAGGATGAGGATGACCACCAGGGACAGCGTCAGCGTCGACACGACGACGCGCAGCTGCAGTGATCGACGCCAGGCATGGCCCAGCGACGTACTCAGCGAACGAAACCAACGCAGTACGGGAGAGAACTTGCCGTTGATTCGCCGCCGAGAATGGGAAAGACGGATCACGGCGGTCCGGCCTTGTAGCCGACCCCCCTCACGGTCAACACCACCTCGGGGTTCTCCGGATCCTTCTCGACCTTGGCGCGCAGACGCTGCACATGCACGTTGACCAGCCGGGTGTCGGCCGCGTGGCGGTAGCCCCAGACCTGTTCGAGCAACACCTCTCGGGTGAACACCTGACGTGGCTTGCGCGCCAGTGCCACCAGCAGATCGAATTCGAGCGGTGTGAGGGAGACGAGTTCGTCACCGCGACTGACCTTGTGGGCGGGCACGTCGATGACGATGTCCGCGATGGACAGCAGTTCGGCGGGTTCGTCCTCGGTCCTGCGCAAGCGCGCACGAACACGAGCGACCAGTTCCTTCGGCTTGAAGGGCTTCATGATGTAGTCGTCCGCACCGGACTCGAGACCCAGTACGACATCGACGGTGTCGGTCTTGGCCGTCAGCATGACGATCGGCACGCCCGAGTCGGCACGCAGGACGCGGCAGACGTCGATGCCGTTCATGCCGGGAAGCATCAGATCCAGCAGCACCAGATCCGGCCGGTTCTCGCGCACGGCCGCCAGTGCTTGGGTACCGTCGCCGACCACGAAAGGCTCGAATCCCTCACCGCGCAACACGATGGTGAGCATCTCCGCCAGAGCCGAATCGTCGTCCACAACCAGAATCCGAGGCTTCATGGTCCTATGGTGTCACTTTCCGAACGCCTGATGGCTGATTGAACATGTCGGCGGCGAGTCGATCGGGATCGACGTCGGCTGTGACGACTCGCCACGGTGACACCCAGTGCGAGGCCGCGAGCCTGCCGTACGCAGCCGAGGTTCGGCTCTGCAGTGAGCCGTCCCTCTCGTAGGCGTCCCGGGTTCGAGCGACGTCCGCACTCTCACGGGCCGCCGCACGCTCGGCGGCGAGCGCCACCGGGACGTCGAGGAGAATCTGGACATCGGGAACGGGCACGGCGAATCGGTCGAATTCGAGCGACCTGATCCATTCGACGGCCTCGCCGTCCGCGGACTGCTCCAGCCGAGCCGCGGTGTAGGCGGCATTGGATGCCACGTACCGATCGAGGAGAACGATATCGTTGTCCGAGAGCAACTTTCGGATCTCGTCGCCCGCGTCCCGGCGATCGAGCGCGAACATCAGAGCCATCGCGTGCACGCTGCCCGCGGTGTCACCGTGCTCGCCGTGCAACGCCTCGGCCGCCAGATCGGCGTGCACCGACCGGCCGTACCGGGGAAACCCGATGCGCTCGACCGACAGGCCCTCACGTTGCCACGCCGAAACGAGCCGACGGGCGAGCGTGTTCTTGCCCGCTCCGTCGACTCCTTCGATGACGAACAGTTTTCCCACTGACGGTGCGGTCAGTAGCGGTAGTGCTCGGGCTTGTACGGGCCCTCGACGTCGACGCCGATGTACTCGGCCTGCTCCTTGGTGAGCTTGGTGATCGAGCCACCGAGCGCTTCGACGTGGATGCGCGCGACCTTCTCGTCCAAGTGCTTGGGCAGGCGGTAGACCTCGTTGTCGTACTCGTCCGGCTTGGTCCACAGTTCGATCTGAGCGATGACCTGGTTGGAGAAGCTGTTGCTCATGACGAACGACGGGTGGCCCGTGGCGTTGCCGAGATTGAGCAGACGGCCCTCGGACAGCACGATGATCGAGTGCCCGTCCTTGAACTGGTACTCGTCGACCTGCGGCTTGATGTTGATCCGCGTGACATCGGGGGCCTTCTCCAGACCGGCCATGTCGATCTCGTTGTCGAAGTGGCCGATGTTGCCCAGGATGGCCTGGTGCTTCATCTTGCGCATGTGCTCGAACGTGATGATCGACAGGTTGCCCGTCGAGGTGATCACGATGTCGGCCTGCTCGATGAACTCCTCGACCGTGCGCACGTCGAAGCCGTCCATGAGCGCCTGCAGGGCGTTGATCGGGTCGGCCTCGGTGACGGTCACGCGTGCACCCTGGCCCTTGAGCGCCTCGGCGCAGCCCTTGCCCACGTCACCGTAGCCACAGACCAGAACGGCCTTGCCACCGATGAGGACGTCGGTGCCGCGGTTGATGCCGTCGATCAGCGAGTGGCGGGTGCCGTACTTGTTGTCGAACTTGCTCTTGGTGACGGAGTCGTTGACGTTGATGGCGGGGAACGTGAGCTCACCCGCAGCTGCGAACTGGTACAGCCGCAGCACGCCGGTGGTGGTCTCCTCGGTGACGCCCTGCACGGACGCGGCAACCTCGGTCCACTTGGACTTCGATGCCTCGAGCGAACGACGCAGCAGGCCGAGGAACACCTTGTACTCGTCCGAATCGTGATCGTCGTCGGTCGGCGGAACCACGCCTGCCTTCTCGAACTGCGCGCCGCGCAGTACCAGCATCGTGGCGTCGCCACCGTCGTCGAGAATCATGTTGGCGGGCTGATCGGGCCAGGTGAGCATCTGCTCCGCCGCCCACCAGTACTCTTCGAGGCTCTCGCCCTTCCACGCGAACACCGGGACGCCCTTGGGCTCCTCGACGGTGCCGTACGGGCCGACGACGACGGCCGCTGCTGCGTGATCCTGGGTGGAGAAGATGTTGCACGACGCCCACCGCACCTCGGCTCCGAGCGCAACCAACGTCTCGATCAGCACCGCGGTCTGCACGGTCATGTGCAGCGATCCCGAAACTCGCGCTCCCTTGAGCGGCTGTACGTCGGCGTATTCGCGACGCAGCGCGATCAGGCCGGGCATCTCGTGCTCGGCGAGCCGAATTTCCTTGCGGCCGAATTCCGCGAGGGACAGGTCCGCGACCTTGAAGTCGATTCCACCGCGGTGTTCCACGGTGAGTGCCGATCCTGACGTAACTGAGGTCGTCATCTTGCCTCTCCTGTTGACTGAGTGTCTGCCGTCCAGGCTATCGGGTCCGCACGCTTCGGGCTCCGACTGCCCGGAAGTGCAGAGGTGGAGCCTGTCGCCTGCGACCGATTGTCGAGACCCGCGCTATCCGTTTCGTCCGGCTCGCGCCAGGATTCGAGCCCGTTTGCGGGGCAGGATGTTCGCTCGGGTGATATCTCCCTGGTAGTGCGCCAGTACCCGCGGATCCATGACCCGACGCCACAGCGGCGGAATTGCGGCGAGCATCACCATCGAGGCGTAGCCGGCAGGGAGCTGCGGAGCCTCGTCGCAGGAGAGCAGGGTCTGGTAGCGCTTGCCCGGATTGGCGTGGTGGTCACTGTGTCGCTGCAAGTGGTACAGAAATATGTTGGTGCAGATCCTGTCGCTGTTCCAGCTGTGGCGGGGCGAGCACCGAACGTATCTGCCGCGATCGTTGGTTTCCCGGAGCAGGGCGTAGTGCTCCACGTAGTTCACCATCTCGAGCAGTACGAATCCGACGACGGCCTGCAACAGCAGGTACGGCGCGATGGACCAGCCGAACACGATCAACAGCGCGCCGAACAGCACCAGGCTGAGCAGCCACGTGTGCAGCAGGGCATTGGTCGGGCTTGCGACCGAGCGGCCTTTGCGCCGAAGTCGCTGCGACTCGAGCTTCCATGCGGAGCCGAGGCCCAGAATCGTGCTGCGCGGCACGAAGCTCCACACGCTCTCGCCCAGTCGTGCGCTCGCGGGGTCGTCGGGCGTCGCCACTCGAACGTGGTGTCCGCGGTTGTGTTCGACGAAGAAGTGCCCGTACAGCGTCTGAGACAGGGCGATCTTGGCCAGCCACCGCTCGTGCTGCTCGATGCGGTGGCCCAGTTCGTGGGCCGCGTTGATGCCGGTACCTGCCACCAGACCGACTGTGACCGCGAGGCCGATCTTGTCCACCACGCTCAGATCGCCGTACGCCCACATCCAGCAGGCGACGAAGAGCCCGACGAACTGAACGGGCAGGAAGAGGTACGTACACCACCGGTAGTACCGGTCGTTCTGCAGCTTTTCACTGGCCGAAGCGTCCGGATTGTGCCCGTCCTCGCCTGCGATCACGTCGATCACCGGAATGATCACGAAGAACACCAGCACGCCGCTCCACCAGAACAGCGGCATGCCCGTCCAGTAGACCAACTGCGACGGCAGCAATGCCGACGCCGGGGCCAGTAGCCCCAGCATCCATAGATATCGTTTGTTGTCCTGCCAGCGAACCGACCGCTCACTGGCCTTCGAATCCCGCCCCCCGAAAGCGACACCCGAACCCTCCAACGAAGGAATTCGGCCGTCCACACTCACTGTTGCAACACCCTCTCATCGAACTTTTTGAGTCCTCCAAGTCTGTTTTCGAGGGTATAACATTCCAGCGGTTTGATGTGACGCTATCTAAATTGAGCGGAAAGTTCCTGGTCGGAACGTGAGTCGGTGCATCCGCGTCGCCGATGCCGGGGTCAGTTCCCCGACCTGTCGGTACGAGCCTTCTCGGCTTCCCGCAGTCCCATCACCGAGTGCCGCCTGCTGTACACGACGTAGATGACGACACCGGCAGCCATCCAGACCAGGAAGCGCAGCCATGTTTCGACCGACAGGTTCAGCATCAACCACAGGCACGCGAGGACCGCGAGGATCGGCACCAGGGGAACCCAGGGAACGCGGAAACCACGCTCGAGGTCGGGTCGAGTTCGGCGTAGTACCAGAACCCCGGCAGAGACCAGCACGAACGCGAACAGCGTGCCGATGTTCACCATCTCCTCCAGCGTGCCGAGCGGAACGAAAGCGGCGAGCAGGCCGACGATGACACCGACCAGAATCGTCGTTCGGACCGGCGTGCCCTTCTTTCCGGTGTGTGCCAATGCACGCGGCACCAGTCCGTCTCGCGACATCGCGAACAGCACCCGGGTCTGCCCGAGCATCAACACCATCACCACGGTCGTCAGACCGGCGAGTGCGCCGAACGAGATGATGTTCTTGGCCCAGGTCAGTCCGTTGAGCTCGAATGCGGTCGCCAGCGTGGAACTGTCACCGGCCAGATCCGTGTACTTGACCATCCCGGTCAGAACCAGAGTGACGGCCACGTACAGCACGGTGACGATCGCGAGCGACCCGAGGATTCCGCGGGGAAGTGCCTTCTGCGGTTCCTTGGTCTCTTCGGCGGTCGTCGCCACCACGTCGAATCCGATGAATGCGAAGAACACCAGGGACGCCGCGGCCAGCAGTCCGTACCAACCAAATGTGCTGCCTCCCGCGCCGGTGACGTACGAGAGCAGAGATTGATGCAGTCCCTCGCCCGTGGATCCCGGTTCCGACGGCGGAATGTAGGGGTCGTAGTTGGCGACCTTGATGTAGAAGGCTCCGAGTACGACGACGAACAGCACGACGATCACCTTGATCGCGGTGATGACCAGCGACACCCGCGAGGACAACTTGGTGCCCGATGCGATGAGCACCGTCAGGACCACCACGATCAGCAGTGCGCCCCAATCGAAGTTCAGTGAACCGATCTCGAGCACCGGAGCGGCCGTACCGAGCAGATCGCCCAGATAGAGCGACCACGCCTTCGCCACCACCGCGGCTGCGAGGCCGAACTCGAGGATGAGATCCCATCCGATGATCCAGGCGATGAACTCACCGAACGCCGCGTACGAGAACGTGTACGCGCTTCCGGCCACGGGCACCGTCGACGCGAACTCCGCGTAACACAGCGCCGCGAGGCCGCAGGCGATGGCCGCGAGCACGAAGGCCAACGACACTGCCGGTCCCGCAACGTTTCCGGCGGTCCGCGCGGTCAGGGTGAAGATGCCGGCACCGACGGCGACGGCGACACCGAACACGGTCAGATCCCAGGATCCGAGTTCTTTCCGGAGCTTGGTGTCCGGTTCGTCGGTGTCCTGGATCGACTGCTCGATCGATTTGGTCCGGAACCAACCCGTCGTGCGTGGGGTCTTCGCGGGCCGGTCTGCTCTGGTCATCGGGTCTCCGTATCGCCACTTCACATCTGTCGACGGATCACCGAACTCATCCGTCACTTCGATTCACTGTGGCATCAGACTATTGCCTACGGGCGGACCGTTCGCACAATTACGCAGTCCGAAACCGCAAGCGGCGCAACGATGACCGAATTGCCCGATCTACACGCGTCCGACGGAGGCCACGAAGACCTCGGCCTCGCCCGACTCGGCGGTCACGGTGACGGATTCGTCTGCAGCGGGTATCCAGGCAGAGCTGCCCTGCGGCACCGTCAGCCCGAACTGGGTGCCCTTCGTGGCGGCCACGACGGTGCCACTCGTGCACAGCAGGATTCTCGGGCCGGAGCCGGGCACTGCGACCGTCTCCCCCGCCGCCACCGCAGTCCGGCTCAGCGCGAATTCGGGTGCAGGCGTGGAATACAGGTAGGTCGGTCGATCGTCGGCACCCGGGGTGATGGGCGAAAGATCGGCCGGCTCGAAATCCAACACGCGCAGCAGTTCCGGGACATCGACGTGCTTGGGTGTCAGTCCTCCGCGCAGCACGTTGTCGGAGTTCGCCATGATCTCCACGCCCGTCCCGCGCAGGTACGCATGCAGGTTTCCGGCGTCGAGGTACAGGCCCTGGCCGGGAGTCAATGTCACCCGATTGAGCAGCAGCGCCGCGAGCACTCCGGCGTCACCGGGGTACGACTCCCCCAGCTCGAGCAGAGTTCTGGCCTCGGCGGCGAATCGTCCACCGTCCGAGCGTGCGGGACCGGAGAGATAGTCGATGCACCCCTGAGCGACCGCAGGCAGGATGTCGTCCAATGCCTGTCCCGGCAACGTGATCCACGAGGTGAACACCGTGCGCAGCCCGGAAGCATCAGGCTGAGCGGCCAGCAGGGTTCGATATCCGCCCAAGGCGGGGACGGCCAACGCGTCGAGCAGTTCGACGGTGTCGGTGGGCCGCCGGAAACCCGCCAACGCCTCGAACTCCGTGAGGGCGACGATCAGTTCGGGCTTGTGGTTCGGATCCCGGTAGTTCCGTACCGGTGAATCGATGGGGACACCCGCGGCGTTCTCGCGAGCGAAGCCTTCACGGGCCTGAGCGCTGCTGGGATGCGCCTGCAGAGACAACGGCTCTTCTGCGGCAAGCAGTTTCAGCAGATACGGCAGGCGTGACTCGAAATGTTGCGCGGAGCCGCCCAGGTGAGTGCTCGGATCTCCGTCGATCAGCGTGAGCAGTGGCGTACTGCCGCCCTCGTGCACCACGTGCGCGGAGTCGGCCGGGTGAGCTCCGAGCCAGATCTCGGCCTCGGGATGATCGGACGGCACCGGTCGGCCTTGAATTCGAGCCAGTGCTGTTCGCGAACCCCATGCGTAGGACCGAACCGCGCCTCGCAAGAGCTGCACTAGCTACCGCCCATCAACAGCAGATACGCGGCAGTGGTGTCCAACCGCGTCGCCAACACGGACATCGTGTCGAGCACCGAGAGTCTATCCGGATCCGGTGCCGGTGCGGGGTTGTCGAATTCGGATCTCGCGCGGTCGCCGCCGAACAGCGCTTCACTCGAATCGGCGAGCAACAACTCCGATTCCGGAACACCGGCAATTCGTCGTTCGGTCATCGCCCGATCGGCGTCCGAGGCCACCACGACGACGCGCATCGGCAGCGCCGGTGGCGGCCCGTCGAGCTGCTCGTCGTGAAAGAACGAGTCGAATGTCTGTGGTGTGCGCGACGATTCGACAACCGAGGCCCGGATGGACGCGGCAATGACGTCGCCCAACTCCCCCGCACCGACGACGACACCCGCCACCCGCAGCAGCACCTCGCTGCCGTGCCGAGCCACCTCGACTGCGGCAGGACTGGCCCCGGTCAGCACCACACGCCGACCGTTCAATCCACTGGCGAGGGCCTTGGCCGGATTGTGGAACATCTCGTTGGACGGGCTGTTTCGTACCGCTTCCGCGTCGAGCAGGTCCGCAAGTCGAGACAAATTGGGCAGCAACGTCTTCCAGGATCCGCCGGCAACCGCCCCGAGTACGGCCACGAAGGCCGCGAGGTAGCGCATCAGAGCATTGTGGTCACGAACTGCGATTCGCGGCGGAAGCCACATGACTCTGGCTCCCCGGACGGCGCGCAAGGGCCCCTCTTCCGGGGCGACCACGACGACTTCGGCCCCACGCCGGGCTGCCGCGTCCACCGACTCGGCCAGTCGCGGATCCCCGGCGTCGTCGCCCGCCACCACCACCACGTCGAGAGGGCCGATCCACGGCGGGGTTCCGGTGCTTCGGACCAGGGGCACCCCCAGGCGATCACCGAGCGCGGCGACGAGCAGTGACGCCGCCCGGCTGCTCCGCCCGTCGCCGGTCACGATCACCACGCTTCGGGGACGCAGATCGGCCAACCGCTCCAGGACCGACTCGTCGACCGCGGTCGCGACGGCGCGCACCTGCGCGCCCGCCAGCGCTGCGCTACGCAAGGAGCCCTCACGATCGGCTGCGATGAGAGCATCCGAATCGTCGAGATCGACCAGAGACGACACTGCCGTCATGGCTGCGACACCTCCCCCTACGTCACCCTGCGCGAAACCGCTGTATACCCACTCATGAACCCTCGGTAACCACTATTCCAGTCCGGCGCGAACGATGCTCAATATCTCTGTCGAAAGCGCATCGACGTCCGCTCCGGTGCGTGCTTCGACGTTCAGCCGGAGCAGCGGTTCGGTGTTCGAGGCTCGGAGGTTGAACCAGGCACCGTCGGCAAGATCGACCGTCACCCCATCGAGTCGGTCGATGCCTGCAGTCCGATCGGCGAATGCCGCCAGGACCGCCTCGGTGCGTTCGGCGGCGTCGTCGACGGTCGAGTTGATCTCGCCCGATGCACTGTAGGTCTCGTAGCTGGCCATCATTTCCGACAGCGGACGGTCCTGTGCCCCGAGTGCGGCGAGAACGTGCAGCGCGGCGAGCATGCCGGAGTCTGCACCCCAGAAGTCACGGAAGTAGTAGTGCGCGGAGTGCTCACCGCCGAAGATCGCCCCGGTGTCGGCCATCTGCTGCTTGATGAAGGAGTGCCCCACTCGGGTACGAACCGGTGTGCCACCGAGCTCGGTGACCAATTCCGGAACCGCACGTGAGGTGATCAGATTGTGGATGACCACCGCGCCCGGTTCCTTGGCCAGTTCCCGCTCGGCCACCAGGCAGGTGACTGCGGACGGCGAGACCGGGTCGCCCTTCTCGTCGACGACGAAGCACCGATCCGCGTCGCCGTCGAAGGCGAGTCCGATGTCGGCACCGGTCTCGACGACGAAACGCTGCAGATCCACCAGGTTCTCCGGATCGAGCGGATTGGCCTCGTGATTGGGAAAGCTGCCGTCGAGCTCGAAGAACAGCGGCTCGATCGTCACCGGCAACGGCCCGAACACCGCGGGCACCGTGTGACCGCCCATTCCGTTTCCGGCGTCGACGGCGATCTTCATGGATCCGATTCCCGACAGATCGACCAGGTCTCGGACGAACTGCGCGTATTCGTCGAGCACATCTCGCGATGTCGCTGTTCCGGACGGCCCGTCGAACTCCGGTACCCCGTCCACCAATTCGGCTTTGACCGTGGCCAGGCCGGTGTCCTGGCCCACCGGCTTGGCACCGGCGCGGCAGAGCTTGATCCCGTTGTACTTCGCCGGATTGTGACTGGCGGTGAACATCGCTCCCGGGCAATCGAGCATGCCGGAGGCGAAGTAGAGCTGGTCCGTCGACGCCAGCCCGATGTGCACCACGTCGAGGCCCTGAGCGGTGACGCCGTCGGCGAAGGCCCGTGACAGCGCGGGCGAGGAATCACGCATGTCGTGGCCGATGACGACCGAGCGCGCGGCCCCTACCTCGTCGCGAACCAGTCGCGCGAAGGATGCACCGACGTCACGCACGAACGCCTCGTCGATCTGTTCACCTACGACGCCACGGACGTCGTAGGCCTTGATGACGGCGTTGACGGACTCTGCGGTTCGGGCCACGAAGATTCTCCTGGTGATCGTTCTTGACGACGCCGCACATCGGCGTCGGAAATCGAGCATTGGTAGCGGTGCGATCCACACCGAGTATCGGCATACCGCAGCTGTCCGTTTCGGTCCTGCTCGTCGAACCTTGCCAGACGGCAGACGGACCGGCCAGTCGGACCGGCGCACACCACACTCGGTGTGCTCGGGCTGCTCAGGACGTGGGGTCGGGAAGAACTCGAAGGTGCCCGCGCCTGCCCGTTCGAACGGCCGGAGCGGATCGGCGTTCGGTGTCGGACGGCCGTGAGCTCGAGCGCTCGGAGCTCTCGCGGTCCTCGGACCGGACGCGATCGCCGCGGCCGGCCTCGCGGACGGCCTCGGCCAGAGCCGTCAGGTCGTCCTCGTCGGGGCTCGACGTCGAGTAGCCGCCTTCGTAGCGCACCAGTTCCCAGCCCTTGGGAGCGGTGGTGGTCGACGCATGTACCTCGCACAGATCCCAGGAATGCGGTTCGTCGACTGTGGCCAGCGGCCCGACGACCGCGGTGGAATCGGAGTAGACGTATGTGAGCGTCGCAACGGCAGAACGGTTGCAACCAGGCCTGCAGCAGCCACGCAGTGATCTCACGAGTGCAGAGTATCCGTTGGGTGCAACCGACCGAACGACCGACACACCGGACGAGCGCGATAACCTCCCCCTATGCCTCGATTCTCATCCGCGCGCAGGATCACCTCTCGGTCCGTGGCCCGGCACGGACGCGGCGTCCGCGGACCGGTTCTGCCCGAGGACATCCCGGCCAGGCGCTCACGAGCGGAGAAGTTCGACCGGCTGGTGCTCGAAGCGTTCGCGCGGATCGATCATCGATGGCACGAGAAGCTCTCGAAGCTCGACATCGCCGTGGACGAGGTACCCAAGATCAGGGCGTTGGACCCGGAATCGGTGACGTGGCCACCCGAGGTGGTGGCAGAGGGTCCGGTACCGCTGTCGCGACTGGTACCCGCAGGGATCGACAAGCGCGGAGAGACGACACGCGCCAGGGTGGTGCTGTTCCGGCGGCCGCTCGAGCGGCGGGCGAAGCACCCGGAGGACTTGGAAGATCTGTTGTTCGAAGTTCTGGTGGAGCAAGTGGCCACGTATCTCGGCATCGACCCGGACGAGGTCGACCCGGCCGGGGTGTGAACGATCCTTGCGGTTCCGATCACCGAGACCGAACGGGACCGCTCAGCCGATTCCGCGCTTGAGCCTGCGACGCTCGCGCTCGGACAGCCCGCCCCAGATACCGAACCGCTCGTCGTTGGCGAGCGCGTACTCGAGGCACTCGTCCTTGACCTCACAGCCGAGGCAGATGCGCTTCGCCTCGCGGGTGGAGCCACCCTTCTCCGGGAAGAAGGCCTCGGGATCGGTCTGCGCACACAGAGCGCGCTCCTGCCACTGATCCTCGATCTCCTCGAACATCTCGTCGAAACCCGCGACGAGACTGAGGAACGGCTTGGCCGGGGGAACCGACTCGGCGACGAACGGCATCGAGTCGGCGTCGGAATCGGAATCGAGTTGTGTGTCGGAGTCCGACTCCAGTTCGGCGTCGACGACATCGACGTCGTTGTCGGACTCGTCCGTTCGGCCGACGTACGCAGAACCCGCGTCGATCGAGACGCTCGAATCTGCGCCGATGCCGGACTCGGTTTGCGGCGCGTCGTCGACAGCGCTGAGATGTGCAGTGGGTCCGCCCCGCTGATCACGTGTCACGTGCTGGTCATACATCGCTTCCGCCTCCTCACCTGTGGTAGCGCAGATACTTTCGGTCCTCATGTTCTCGAATACCTTGCCCCGCGCCGGTATTCGATCGAGCTGGTCCAACGTGCCGATCCGACTCTCGACCTCTACTCGACGTCCAGTCAGGGACGAACAGAAAGGGAACGAGTGTTCGAAACCAGGTTCGCTGCAATCGAACTCGTGTTGCGAACACCGAATGACATACCTGTGATTAGACACGTCCAGGTGTGTCGCGGTCAAGCCGATCGCACAAATCCAATACCATCACATGCCCGAAATCGGCGCTCTCCCCGGATCGAAGCCCGTCCCGTGCGTGTCGCATCGGTTCTCCCGGTCACAAACGGTCCCCGCGGACGTCGGCCCACGGGTGGGCGCTCACCCCGCATCACCGCAACCCCACTAGGCTCGCGTGTTGTGAAAGTTACTGTTCTGGTCGGTGGCGTCGGTGGCGCTCGGTTTCTGCAGGGCCTGAAAACCTTGTTCGGCGACGAGCCCGAGCACGAGATCACCGCCGTGGTCAACGTCGGTGACGACGTGTGGATGCACGGTCTTCGCATCTGCCCGGATCTCGACACGTGCATGTACACCCTCGGCGGAGGAATCGACACCGAGCGAGGCTGGGGGCGCATCGCGGAGACCTGGAACGCTCGGGACGAGTTGGCGGCCTACGGTGCCGATCCCGACTGGTTCGGACTCGGCGACCGCGACATCGCCACACACCTGATCCGCAGTCGTATGCTGCGCACCGGCTTTCCGCTGTCCGCCGTCACCGAAGCGCTGTGCAACCGTTGGCAACCCGGAGTTCGGCTCCTGCCCGTCACCGACGACCGCTCCGAGACCCACGTCGTCGTCACCGATCCGGACGACCCGACCGGCGAGCAGCAGCGCGCAATTCACTTCCAGGAGTGGTGGGTTCGGTACCGCGCACAGATCCCGACCCACAGCTTCGCCAACATCGGAGCCGAACAGGCAACTCCGGCACCGGGAGTCGTCGAGGCGATCGCCGAGGCCGACGCCGTCGTCCTCGCTCCGTCCAACCCGGTGGTAAGCGTCGGTGCGATCCTCGCGGTGCCGGGTATCCGCGGGGCGCTTCGCACGACGGCCGCCAAGGTGGTCGGCCTCTCCCCCGTCGTCGACGGTAAGCCGTTGCGCGGCATGGCCGACGAGTGCCTGTCCGTCATCGGAGTGGAGACCACGGCGCAGGCGGTGGGCCGTCACTACGGAAGCCGAAGCGGTACCGGCATTCTCGACGCATGGCTGGTGCACACCACCGATACGGCGGTCGTCGACGGGGTGGACGTGCAGTCGGTTCCGTTGCTGATGACCGACCCCGAGACCACTGCGGTCATGGCCCGAACCGCTCTGCGCGCAGCCGGACTCGACCTGTGACCGACACTCGCGATACCGATTCGCTCCGGTCGGCACCCGAGGATCACGCTCCGGGCGGCTCGATCGAGATACTGCCGGTGACCGGCCTCCCCGAGTTCCGGCCGGGCGACGATCTGGCCGCGACCGTTGCGGACCGAGCGCCGTGGTTGCGTGACGGAGACATCCTGATCGTCACCAGCAAGATCATCTCGAAGGTCGAGGGCCGTCTGGTGCAGGCACCTCGCGATGCGGACGAGCGAGACGCCGCCCGCAGAGTCCTCGTGGAACAGGAAGCCGTGCGCATCGTCGCACGCAAGGGCCGAACCCTCATCACCGAGAACCGACTCGGCATCGTGCAGGCCGCGTCGGGAATCGACGGCTCCAACGTCGACGGAGGCGAACTGGCGCTGCTGCCCGAGAACCCCGACGCCAGTGCCGCCGCGCTCCGCACTGCGCTCGGCGCGCTGTTGGGGGTGACGGTCGCCGTGGTCGTCACCGACACGATGGGACGGGCGTGGCGGATCGGCCAGACCGACGCCGCCATCGGTGCGGCGGGCCTGGGCGTCGTCCACGCGTACGCCGGAGCCGAGGACGGTCAGGGAAACGAGCTCGTCGTCACCGAGGTCGCGATCGCCGACGAGCTCGCGGCCGCAGGCGATCTGGTGAAAGGGAAGCTCGGCGGAGTTCCGATCGCGGTCGTGCGCGGACTGACCCCCGTCGACGACGGTTCCACCGCGGCGACGCTCCTGCGCGGCGGCGAGGACGACCTGTTCTGGCTCGGTACCGCCGAGGCACTCGATCGCGGTCGACGCGAGGCGCTGCTGCGCCGACGCTCGGTGCGCTCGTTCACCGACGAACCGGTCGATCCCGACGCCGTTCGAGCGGCCGTTGCCGATGCCCTCACCGCCCCGGCCCCGCACCACACCCGTCCGGTTCGATTCGTCTGGGTCAGAACCCCTGCTGTCCGGCGTCGACTGCTCGAGACGATGCGTGAGCAATGGCGAGCCGACCTGGCCGGCGACGGGCTGAGCGAGGAGCGGATCGCGGCGAGACTGAGCCGCGGCGACATCTTGTTCGACGCACCGGAAATCGTGATCCCGTTCTGCGTGCCCGACGGCGCGCACTCGTACCCCGACGAGAGGCGTCGAACCGCGGAGGACACGATGTTCACCGTGGCTGTCGGTGCGGCCGTGCAGGGGTTGCTCGTCGCCCTCGCGGTGCGTGAACTGGGCAGCTGCTGGATCGGTTCCACCATCTTCGCCGCCGATACCGTGCGCGCCGAACTCGGCCTGCGCGCGGATTGGAAAGCCATGGGAGCCATCGCAATCGGGCATCCCAGCGAATCGCTGACCGTTCGGGATCCGGTGGTTCCCGGGTCGTCACTGGTGGAGCTCTGACGTGTCGGCGTCGACACTGTGGCGTTCGGTCGGAGCATCGCTCGACCGATGGGCACCGTCCGATTCGAACGACGAATCGCTCCGGCAGACGATGCTGGCGTTTCTCGACAGCAACCCGGACGCCTGTCTGCGGGCCAACGAGGCCGGCCATTTCACCGCGTCCTCGTTGGTGCTCGACACGTCGGGTACCCATGTGTTGCTGACGCTTCATCCGAAGGTCGGTCGGTGGATTCAACTCGGCGGCCACTGCGAACCGTCGGACGAGACGGTTGTCGACGCAGCGCTACGGGAGGCCACCGAGGAATCCGGAATCGCCGATCTGACGGTCGACCCGATCATGCTCTCCGCGCACACGCATCCGATCACCTGCTCGCTCGGTAAGCCGACGCGGCACCTCGACCTGAGGTTCCTGGTCCGGGCCCCGGACGGAGCGCGAGCAGTCCGCAGCGAGGAATCGACGGATCTGCGCTGGTGGCCGGTCGATGCTCTGCCCGACGACGCGGAGCGCGAGACGATCGACCACCTCGTCTCGCTCGCCGCGCGTCGCCGGTAGAGACCGCCTGGGTCAGACGTCGGTGGAGAAGCGGACTCCACCGTCGGGCAACTTGACCCCTGGCCACACGCGTGCGCCCCGGAGCAACTCGCAGCGGGCCCCGATGTCGGCACCGTCGCCGATGACCGCGTCGCGCACCAGCGCGCGGGGTCCGATACGAGCACCGAAGCCGAGAATGGATCGCTCGACGACGGCACCCGCTTCGACGACGGCACCGTCGAACACGACGGCTCCGTCCAGGCGGGCACCCGCCCCGATCTCCGCACCGCGTCCGACGACCGTTCCACCGATCAGCAGTGCGCCCGGTGCCACTCCCGCACTCGGATGTACAAGCGATTCGCCGCGGTCTCCGTGCAGCGCAGGCGACGGCGCGATGCCGCGAACCAGATCGGCCGAGCCCTTGACGAAGTCCTCGGGTGTTCCCATGTCGCGCCAGTACGCACTGTCGACGTGTCCGTAGACCTTCTTGCCCTCGGCGAGCAAGGCCGGGAACACTTCTCGCTCCACCGACACCGGACGGCCGGCCGGAATGGATTCGATGATCTCGCGCTTGAACACGTAGCAACCGGCGTTGATCTGATCGGTCGGCGGATCCTGCGTCTTTTCGAGAAACGCTGTCACTCGGCCGGATTCGTCGGTCGGCACGCAGCCGAACGCGCGCGGGTCGCCGACACGAACCAGGTGCAACGTGACATCGGCATCGGTGTTCCGGTGCGTGTCGAGGACCGCGGTCAGATCGGTGCCGCCCAGGACGTCGCCGTTGAAGACCATGACGTTGTCCGCGCGCAGGCGCGGTAGTACGTTCCTGATGCCGCCACCGGTTCCGAGCGGTTCGGTCTCGAAGACGTACTCGAGCTCGATGCCCATCGAGGATCCGTCCCCGAAATGCTGCTCGAACACTTCGGCTTTGAACGACGTTCCGAGGACGACGTGCTCGATACCCGCGGCCTTGATGCGCGCCAGCAGGTGCGTGAGGAACGGCAGCCCTGCGGTGGGGAGCATCGGCTTGGGTGCCGAGAGTGTCAGCGGCCGGAGCCGAGTTCCCTTGCCGCCGACCAGGATGACTGCGTCGGTACGTGCGGCGACCGATGTGGGACTATCCGGCATGTCCAGCCTCTGTTCTCTCGTCCGATTCTCGTCCGTCAACTGCTCGCGCCCGAAGCGCCGAGGCCACAACGATCTTCGAACGAAGACCGAGACCGCCACGCAGGGCCCATCGTAAGGGAGCCTGCCACGTTCGGTCGTGTCGATCGGCCTGGAAGCGGTACGCACTGGTGTGATGTGCGGGCAACATCACTTCCGGATGCCGTCCTGCCGCATGGCCTTTCGAGTGGGTCACCTCGACGTCGGGAACGTAGACGTTGTGCCAGCCCGCTCTGCCCAGCCGGTCGCCGAGATCCACGTCCTCCATGTACATGAAGTAGCGCGAGTCGAATCCGCCGATGGAATCGAACGCCGAACGCCGCAGCAGCAGACAGGATCCCGACAGCCACCCCACCGGACGCTCGCTGACGGTCTCGTTCTCCTGGCGATACCGCCGAGTCCACGGGTTCGTCGGCCAGAGCTTGCCGAGCACCGCGTGTCCCGCACCGGACGTGAGATCGGGTACCGACCGTGCCGACGGGTACCGCGAGCCGTCGGGCTCGCGAATGAGCGGTCCGAGGGCACCCGCCCGCGGCCACCGCGCCGCTGCGTCGAGCAGACCGTCGAGGGATCCTGGATGCCACCGCACGTCCGGATTGGCCACGACGACGAACTCGATGTCGGGGTCGATCTCGGCCACCGCGCGATTGACCGCTGCGCCGTAGCCGATGTTCGCGCCGGTTCGCAGCAACTCCGCCTCCTCGAATGCGACCTCCGCTGCCTCGGGCGCGCCGTCGACCGAGCCGTTGTCCGCCATGATCACCCGAAGGGGACGCGTCGTCGCCTCACGTAGAGACGTCAGGAACTGGTCAAGGTATTCGCCGGGTGAATAGGTCACCGTCACCACGGCCAGCTCGGAACTCACGCGGGCAAGACTAGCCCGATCTCGCGTCGAACCCTCATGTCGACTGCGTCAAGGCTGCTGTCAACGCATCCGACCACGGCCGCGCCGGGGTCAGACCGGCATCGACCCACGCGGTCGATGAGAGCACCGAGTACGCGGGCCGAGGGGCCGGAACCACGTATTCGGCGCTCGAGCACGGCTCGACTCGCTCGGGATCGGCACCGATCCCCGCGAACACCGCGCGTGCGAGGTCGAACCAGCTGGCCTGCCCCGCATTGGTGAAGTGCAGCGTTCGTCCGCGCACAGCAGGGTCGGCTTCGATCTCGAGCAGCCCCGACGCCAGATCCAGGGCGAACGTGGGCGAACCGATCTGATCGTTCACCACGGAGATCGTTTCGCGCTCGCCTTCGAGTCGGCGCATCGTGGTCACGAAATTCTTGCCCGTGTTGTCGTACACCCAGGCGGTCCGCACGACCACGGCCTCGGGCAGCTCCTCGTGCACCGCGAGCTCGCCTGCGAGCTTGGTGCGTCCGTACGCCGACTGCGGTGCGGTCTTCGCATCGACCTCGTACGGTTCGGTTGCTGTGCCGTCGAACACATAATCGGTGGAGACGTGAATCAACCGGGCTCCGACACGCCCGCAGGCGCGCGCGAGATTTCGAGGGCCGTCCGCGTTGACCGCCGAGGCTCGGTCCTCGTCGGTCTCGGCGGCATCGACGGCGGTGTAGGCAGCGCAGTTGATCACCGTTGTCCCCGCGCTCACCGCGGCGTTCACGGCGTCGGGGTCGGTGATGTCCAGGTCGGCGGACGAATATCCGAACACCTCGACTCCGTCACCTCGTTCGGCGGCCAGAGACATCACTCGGCGGCCCAACTGGCCGTGTGCACCGGTCACCACGATCGCATTCACGGTTGCCAAGTGTGGCACGCCGCGTTCGCTTCGGCGAGGCAGCGACCGGTGACAAGTAACCTTCGAACGGCGGGGGGAGAACAACGAAGTAGGCAGGTTTCAGGCCGGCCGGAAACGAGAGAGGGTCGTCACGGTGCCACGAGATCCAGGCACGCCCGGAGGTGAGCGCACTCCCCCGCCGAGGCGGAGCGCTCCCCGGCGATCCGACGATCCCCGAGCGCGCACCTCGGGACGCTCCAGCGAGCGCGAGGGCGCCGCCCACCGATACGTCGACGACGAACACCGCGGAGAACGCCGCACCAGAGAACGCAGACATGGTGCTCCCGGCGAACGCGCGACCAGATCCCGTCGTCCCGATCGGCGAACCCCTCGCGGTGGCGTCGAGCGACCCGGATCCGACGGCAGGGGCCCTCGGGTCGGCAGTACCCGCTGGCCCGCGACCCACGTCGCGGTCGCAGTGCTCTCGATTCTCGTCCTGCTGGTGACCGGTTTCGCGTGGCGCAGTGTCGACAGCCTGCGCTCCAATATCGCCACCGCGGGTGGTCTCGGTCTCGGCGGAGCCGCCGACGGTGCCGTCGACATTCTGATGGTCGGCACGGACAGTCGTACCGATGCCCACGGCAATGCGTTGTCCCCCGCAGAACTCGCATCCCTCAACGCCGGCGAAGAGGTGGCGTCCAACACCGACACGATCGTGCTGATCCGCGTTCCGAACGACGGTTCGTCGGCCACCGCGATTTCCATCCCGCGAGACTCGTACGTCGAGGTACCCGGCATCGGCATGTCCAAGATCAACGCCGCATACGGCGCGACCAAGGAGAACAAGCGACTCGAATTGGTCGAGCAAGGGGTGACGGACGCCGATGCCGAATCCCAGGCCACCGAGGCCGGTCGCGAGGCCCTCATCGATTCGGTCGCCAACCTCACCGGCATCACCGTCGATCACTATGCCGAGGTGGGGCTGCTCGGCTTCGTGCTGCTGACCGATGCCGTCGGCGGTGTCGAGGTGTGCCTGAACAACCCTGTGCAAGAACCACTGTCGGGTGCGAACTTCCCCGCGGGCGAGCAGAATCTCTCCGGTTCGCAGGCTCTGAGTTTCGTCCGACAGCGGCACGATCTTCCGCGCGGAGATCTGGACCGCATCGTGCGCCAGCAGGTGTTCATGGCCTCGCTCGTGCGGAGTGTGCTCAGCGCCAAGACGCTGAGCAACCCCGGCAAACTGGGCCAACTCAGCACCGCGGTGCAGCGATCGGTGACTCTCGATTCCGACTGGGACATTCTGCAGTTCGCCACTCGCCTGCAGGATCTCGCCGGCGGCAAGGTCAAGTTCGAGACGATTCCGGCAGTGGACATCAATGCGACCACCGACTACGGCGAATCGATCGTGCAGGTCGATCCCGCTGCGGTGAAGAAGTACGTCGCAGGCCTGCTCGCCGACGGTAATTCGGCGGAGGCCAACGCCGAGGATTCGGACGCACCGGCTGTCGATCCGTCGACGGTGACCGTCGACGTCGCGAACGACAGCGGTATCGACGGGCTCGCCAACGGTGTCGCCGGTTCGTTGACGGCGTTGGGGTACGTCGACGGCACCATCGGAAATTACGAGGGCGCGTCGATCTCGGCGAGCCGCATCCAGGCTGCCGATGTGGACAGTGATGCCGCACGCGCCGTCTCGGCAGCGCTCGGCGGACTGCAGATCACCGCGGACGACTCGCTGTCGGCAGATACCGTTCGGGTGGTCCTCGCGAACGACTACGCGGGGCCTGGCTCGGGTCAGGCTGCGACGGCGGAAACCGTTGCTCCCGAGTCGGGTACGGCGGTTCCCGAGGCACCGGCTGCTCCGATCGACGCCGGTTCCGTCGGCCCGATGTGCGTCAACTGATCGGCGTTCGCTCACTGTGTGAAACGGAGTCGTCGAGCGTCATCTAGGGTCGTGGGGTGGCTTCGAATCTGACTCAGACCCTGCTCGACCCGATTCTCGCCGCCGATCCGGCCGGTCCGCGCATCACGTTCTACGACGATGCGACCGGTGAGCGGGTCGAGGTGTCGGCGGTGACCCTCGCGAACTGGGCGGCCAAGACCGCCAATCTGTTGCGCGACGAGTTCGGCTTCGAGGTGGGCGGCAGGGTGAGTGTGCTGTTGCCCGCGCACTGGCAGACGGCTGCGGCACTGCTGGGAATCTGGTGGGCAGGCGGCGAGGTGATTCTCGGGGCCGACGACTCCGCGGACGTAGCGATGGTGTCGGGTGATCGGCTCGATGAGGCTCCCGACACAGAAGAGGTGCTGGCCTTCTCGCTCGACGCCTTCGGCAAGGCGGTCCCCGATCTGCCGATCGGGATGACCGATTACGCGACGTCGGTGCGGGTGCACGGCGATCAGTTCAGGGTCGCGGGTTCCGGGAGCGCGGGTTCCGGGAGCGCAGCCGCGGCGCTGGACGGACGTTCGGTGGACGAGGTTCTCGCGGCCGCTGGTGAGCGAGCCGCCGCACGGTCCTGGACGGCCTCGGACCGGGTCATGTCCAGCGCGTCCTGGACCACAGCCGACGAGCTGATCGACGGTCTACTCTCGGTACTCGTCGTGGGGGCGTCACTGGTTCAGGTGGCACATCCGGACAAGGAGAAGTCGCAGCGGCGCGCCGAGACCGAGAAGGTCACCGGCAATTTTGCTCAGCCGGGCTGACGGTAGCCGCCGTCGGCGAGTCCGGCCTCGATCTCGTACTTGTTCGCCGGGCCCCGATGTCGCGCTTCTTCGGCGAGGTAGCGGAACGGGAAGGTGAGCCCGAAGTTCGCCCATTGGTCTGCATGGACGGCCTCGTGTCGCAGTACCCGACGGGCGGTGTTGCCCTTCGTCAGGTAGGCACCGCCGAATGTCGTTCCGCCGCGGCCGAATCCGCCACGCAGACCGGTGCACACGAACAGCGAGAATTCGTCGTCGAAATGCGCCGTACCGCGCCAGAGTCGGGCATAGAACAGCGCCAGCCGCGTCACCAGCATGGACTGCCGACTACCGCGACCGGCGCGCCGGATCTGCTCGCTCCGTGACACGGCTGCGCTCACCCGAGCAGAGTGGTGCGCAGAGCTTTGTCCTTCTCGAGCACCATGGCCTCGAGTGAGGCCTGGAACGCGGACATCCGTTCTTGCAGAGCCGGATCGGAGGCACCGAGAATCCGGACCGCGAGCAACCCTGCGTTGCGTGCACCCCCGATGGAGACCGTGGCCACGGGGACTCCGGCGGGCATCTGAACGATCGAGAGCAGCGAGTCCATACCGTCGAGGTACTTCAGCGGCACCGGCACTCCGATGACCGGCAACGGCGTCGCCGACGCGACCATGCCGGGCAGGTGGGCCGCTCCCCCGGCCCCGGCGATGATGACGCGGATCCCGCGTCCTGCGGCCTCGCGGGCGTAGTCGAGCATGCGCTGCGGGGTGCGGTGCGCGGATACGACGCCTACCTCGAAGCGAATTCCGAACTCCGCGAGCGCTTCTGCCGCGGCTTCCATCGTCGGCCAGTCGGAGTCGCTGCCCATGATCAGGCCGACTGCAGGGCCTGAGTCGATCGTGCTGTCAGTCATCGTGCGGGTCCCATCCGTCGGTCCATTCGGCGTGCGACATCCAGTGCGCTGCACGCTCGGCTCGCTCGCGCACCGAGGCCACGTAGGCGGGGTCGGCGAGCGAACCCGACTGCGCGCCCAGGATGTTCACGTGTCCGATCTTGCGATCCTTGCGCTCGCCCTTGCCGTACAGATGCACCTTCGCGTCGGGCATGCGGGCGAACAGGTGATGCAGCCGCTCGTCCATCGTCATCTCGGGGGCCTGCGGCGCGCCCAGAATGTTGGCCATGACCGTCAGCGGAGCGAGTGGATCGGTGTCACCGAGCGGGTAGTCCAGTACCGCACGTAGGTGCTGCTCGAACTGCGAGGTACGGCACCCGTCCATGGTCCAGTGACCGGAGTTGTGGGGTCGCATGGCCAGTTCGTTGACCAGGAGCTTGCCGGAGGTGGTCTCGAACAGTTCGACCGCGAGGTCTCCGACCACGCCGAGCGCACCTGCGATGTCGAGGGCAAGCCTGCCTGCGAACGTGGCCACGTCCTCGTCGAGGTCGGGAGCCGGTGCCAGCACCACCGCGCACTGGCCGTTGCGCTGCACTGTCTGCACCACGGGCCATGCAGCTCCCTGGCCGAACGGCGATCGTGCCACCATCGCCGACAGCTCACGGCGCATGGCCACCTTCTCCTCCACCATGAGCGGTACACCCAGGTCGAGTTGTGCGGTGACGATCTCCTCGGCTTCCTCGGCGTCGGCGGGCATCCACACTCCACGCCCGTCGTAGCCGCCGCGCACTGCCTTGAGCACCACCGGCCAACCGTGCTCGTCGCCGAACGCGATCGCGTCCTGCGCCCACGAGACCTCCGCGTAGGCGGGACCGGGCGCGCCCAGTTCGGCGAGCTTACGACGCATGCGCAATTTGTCCTGGGCGAAGATCAACGCGCTCGGCGGCGGTTGTACGTTGACCCCTTCTGCCACGAGAGTCTCCAGGTGCGCGGTGGGCACCTGTTCGTGGTCGAAGGTGAGCGCATTGGAACCGGTCGCGGCAGTGCGCAGCGCATCGAGGTCGTCGTGGTGGCCGAAGACGACGTCGGGGCTGACCTGAGCTGCCGGCTCGTCGGCACCGGCGGCGAGAACGCGAAGGGTCTGTCCGAGTTCGATCGCGGACTGATGAGTCATGCGGGCGAGCTGACCGCCGCCGATCATCGTCACCACGGGCATTCCGGTCGACGACGGGCGCGCAGCAGTGGGGCGCGGTTCGGTACCTGTCACGGCTCACCATGGTGTCATGTCGCACGCATTCGGTCCGAACCGGCAGTCTCACGGGAGACGGCGGAGTCGGCGAGGACCTGTGGAAACCCTGATGATCGGAGCCTCGGTTCGGCGGAACCGGAATGTGTTTCGTAGACTTCACCGTTGTGCCGACGATCGCAAGCGTGCTCCAGCGCTTACCCACGCCCCTTCGGGACCTCGCGATTCGGCACAGTGAGCTGATCAAGTTCGCCATCGTGGGTGGCACGACGATGGTCTTCGACCTCGTCATCTTCTATTCGCTCAGCCTGACGGTGCTCGAGCAGAAGCCGGTGATCGCCAAGATCATCTCGGGTGTACTCGCCACCCTGCTCAGCTACTTCCTCAACCGTGAGTGGGCCTTCAAACACCGCGGCGGACGCGAGCGGCACCACGAGGCACTGCTCTTCTTCGCGATCAGCGGTATCGGTGTGCTCATCGCAGCCGGTCCGCTGTGGATCGCGAACAACATCTTCGACATTCGCGACACCAGCGAATCCCTGACGACCGTGGTCATCATCGACTTCGTCCTCAACTACATCATCGGCAACCTGTTGCAGATGGCATTCCGGTTCTGGGCACTACGCCGCTTCGCGTTCCCCGAGGACAACGCGCGCACGATCCTGGAAGTGGACGCCGAACGCAACGAGGATCCGACCGACACAGCGGACGCACTCGACCAACCCTGAGATGCACCGACCCTGAGATGCTCAGCGCGGTTCGCGCCGAGGCACCGCAGGCGACGGTTCCCGCCACGCAGGCAGGAACACCGAGAAGAGTGCCGGGCGGCGTCGCTGCAGTTCCAGACGGCCGCCGTCCGCCTCGATCAACGCCCGGGCCAGTGCGAGCCCGACACCGGTGGAACCGGCTCCCGAGAATCCGCGGTCGAAGATGTGCGGAGCAAGTTCGTTGTTCACCCCTGGCCCCTCGTCCGAGACCTCGACGCAGACCAGTCTCTCGCGGCGTCCCTCCGTGCTCTCGACGGCCGAGACGGCTCGAACCGCCACCGTGCACGCTCCCTCTCCGTGCACCAGGGAATTGTCGATCAGCACCGAGACCGCTTCGCGCAAGCGCGATCCGGTCACCGAGGCCTTCAGATCCGCGTCGCCCTTGATCGCCAGGGGCCGACCCACGTCCTCGAAGTTTCGCTGCCATTCGACGATGGTTCCTGTCAGCTCATCGACGACCGAGACCTCGTGCGCGTCGGCCGCGCCGTCACTACGAGAGGATCGAACGAGCTCGTCTATGGCAAGGGTCAGCCGATCCACCTGGTCCATCGCCTCGTTGGCCTCGTCGACCACCGCCGGGTCCGGGTGTGTGGAGATTTCGTCCAGGCGTAGACGGACAGCGGTCAGGCGACTGCGAAGCTGATGTGAGACATCGGCAACCAACGTGTGTTCACGCTGCAGCCGTCCGGCGATCTCGACGGTGGCCGAGTCCAGAACCTCCGAGACCCGATCGAGTTCGGCGATGCCGTGCCGTCGTGGATCCGGCCTGAAGTCGCCTTCGGCCAGGCGAGCAGCTCGCCGCGCCACATCCTGCAGCGGGTCGGCCAGGCGCTTGGCCGTCACGACGGCCACGACGGTGCCTGCCATCGCAGATGCGAGAACGACGAGCGTCACCGCTCCCAGCGCTTGGCGCTGAAGGGACCGCATGTCGTCGGACGGCACTTCGAGGCGAAGCGAACCCGAGGTACCCATCGACAGCGATTCCACCAGCGGGCGAGGCACGGACGACTGCCCGATGTCCGCGCGCGAGGCGGCATCCTCCGGAGTCGGATAGATGACCACGAGCCGGCCGCCCTGCGGGATCGCCAACCGGAGCGAGCCGATGTCGAGTTGCCCCTCGATCAGCCCCGCAGACCCCTCCTGCGAGATGATCTCCGCCGCCATTCGATCCAGGCGTGCCTGCAGGTCGTTACGGGTGAAATCCTCCACCCACAACCACGCGGTGTACATCAGGGGCAAACCGAGCAGCAACGCCGTCATGACGACGACAGCGAGAATCGAGACCAGAATTCGACGCCGCATCGACCGCTAGTCGCTGTTGATACGGAAGCCGACGCCGCGCACCGTGGCGATGCGACGCTCGGCCACCGGCCCTTCGTCGCCGATCTTGCGACGCAGCCAGGACATGTGCATGTCCAGAGTCTTCGATCCGCGCAACTCTGCGTCGCCCCAGACCTCACGCAGGATGACTTCGCGAGAGACGACCTGGCCCGCATGGTCGAGCAGGACCTTGAGCAGCTCGTATTCCTTGTTGGCGAGAGATATCTCGGTGCCACCGACCAGGACGCGTCGGGCAGCGGGTTCGAGACGGATGGCGCCGACCTCGATCGGGGAATCCTCCCCGGCACCACGGCGGCGGAGCAACGCCCGTACGCGGGCCATGAGCTCGGCGAGCCGGAAGGGCTTACCGACGTAGTCGTCGGCGCCGGCGTCGAGACCGACCACGAAGTCGACCTCGTCGGTGCGTGCGGTGAGCATGAGTACGGCAACCTCGGATCGGTTGGCACGCACCTGCCGACACACTTCGAGGCCGTCCATCCCCGGCAGGCCGAGGTCGAGTATCAACAGGTCGAATTTTCCGTCCAGCGCACGCTGAAGGGTGGCGGGGCCGGTCTGTTCGACGGTCACCGTGTAGCCCTCGCGCCCGAGCGCTCGGGACAGGGGTGCAGCAATGGCTTCGTCGTCTTCGGCAAGCAGCACGTCGGTCACATCGGTCACCCTACGGTTCGAAGGTGAGAACAGCCTGTGTTACCTGCGTTTACCGGCTCGCCAACCGGGCTTGGACTCGCCGGCCGAATCCTCGGGTGTCGGCTCGAACGCCGCTTCCCGGCCGTGCACGGGTTCGCGACGGTACTCCATCGAGTCGAATACTTGCTGGTAGAGCAGCGAATGGACGCGTTGTACGTGCGGAATGTCGTCGAACTCGAGTGGGTCGTCCGATGCCGAGGCGATGATCAGCGTGCCGGTCCGCAACATCCGGTCGATCAGTCCGTGTCGAAACTGCACATTGCTGATTCGGCTCATCGGAATGTCGATGCCGGAGTGGGTGAGCACGCCTTGTCTGATCAACACTCGTCGATCGGTGACGATGAAATGCGTGCACTTCCAGCTGATCAGCGGCACCAGGCACCGCCACACGACGATCGCCGCCCACAGCACCGCTGTGGCGATCATGGCGGCGTTCGCTGCCGTCGAGTCGAGGCGTGCACTCGCGGCCCCCAGACCGACGCCTGCCAGGCCCGTGACGAGAACGAACGTGACCGACGGCAGGACGAGCATCTTCCAGTGAGGGTGATGATGAAGCAGGAGCTCTTCCTCGTCGGCCAACGCGTCCTGTGGATAACCCACGTGCACTCCTGACTACTCGCTACGACTTCCGTCGAGTCGATATGGTCTCACGCGAGAGGTCGCAGATGAGTGACATCACCGGCGGCCACGGCCAGCACCGACGGGTGATCGGACCCGGGGTGCTCGACCTCGATCACGATCCGGCCGTGCTCGTCGACGTCGACCGCAGTTCCGACCTTCTCGTCGCCGCCGGGCAGATCGACTCGCACACGCTGCCCGATCGTGCCGCACCTCTCCCGGTACCGGTGGGCGAGGGCGTCGGTGTTCCAGTTCGAGTCGCGCCACGAGTCGACCTCGGCGGCCATCCCCCGCAGAATCGCCCGAACCAACGTGTCGCGGTCGAGAACCGCGGCCCCCTCCAGCGCCAATGATGTCGCCGTGGGTACCGGCAACTCGTCGACGGTCATCGTCACGTTCACCCCGAGCCCGATGACGACAGTGGGCGACGGTCCGTGCGCGGCGACCTCGGCCAGGATGCCCGAGACCTTCTTGCCTCCGATGAGGACGTCGTTGGGCCATTTCAGCCGAGCATCCACTTCACCGACGGTGCGCAACGCGTCGACGAGAGCGATTCCGGTCATGAGCGACACCCACCCGAGCACGGCGGGATCGATTCCCGGGAACTTCAGCAACATCGACACCAGGATCTGCGACCGAGGCGCGCCGGAGAACGGTCGTGCATGCCTGCCACGTCCGCTGTCCTGGTGTTCGGCGATCAATGCCGTCCGGTCTGCGTAGTTGGCAACCCCCGCGATCAGGTCGGCATTGGTCGAACCGGTCTCCGCCACCACGTCCAGCCGGGACCACGAGGCCTGCGGGCCGTCCACCAGTGCCCGGCGAAGCGCGCGGACGTCCAGCGGTGGCCGATCGAGGTTTGTCCACATGCGCACCAGCATATGGGCTCGCCGACAGGCCGACGGCCTGTCGGCAACCACCCTCGGTCGGGGCGCAGATCACACTCGCAGTTAAAGTGGTTCCCCATGACCAGCGTCCAGGATTCCACTGCACACGGGTCGGCCGAAGCCCCCGATATCCATACCACTGCGGGTAAATTGGCCGATCTTCGTAAACGTCTCGCGGTTGCGGAGATTCCGTCCGGTGAGGCAGCGGTGGACAAGGTCCACGCCAAAGGCAAGCTCACCGCCCGCGAACGGATCACCGCGTTGCTCGACGAGGGCTCGTTCGTCGAACTCGACGCCCTCGCCCGGCACCGCTCCCAGAACTTCGGGCTCGGGGACAACCGGCCCTTCGGTGACGGTGTCGTCACCGGCTACGGCACCGTCGACGGCCGCGATGTGTGCGTGTTCTCCCAGGACGCAACCGTCTTCGGCGGCTCCCTGGGCGAAATCTACGGCGAGAAGATCGTCAAGGTCATGGACCTGGCCGTCAAAACCGGACGGCCCCTGGTCGGGATCAACGAAGGTGCCGGAGCCCGCATCCAGGAAGGTGTCGTCTCCCTCGGGTTGTACGGCGAGATCTTCCACCGCAACGTCCGCGCCTCCGGGGTCATCCCACAGATCTCGCTGATCATGGGACCCAACGCCGGCGGGCACGTCTACTCCCCGGCACTGACCGACTTCGTGGTCATGGTCGACGGCACCTCCCAGATGTTCGTCACCGGACCCGACGTCATCAAAACCGTCACCGGTGAGAACGTCACCATGGAAGAACTCGGTGGCGCGCACACCCACATGGAGAAGTCCGGGGTCGCGCACTACGTCGCATCCGGAGAACAGGACGCCCTCGACTACGTCCGCGACCTCCTGTCGTATCTACCGTCGAACAATCGCGCCGACGCCCCCCGCACCGCACCCTCGGACCCGATCGCCGGGTCGATCGAGGACAATCTGACCGCCGAGGATCTCGAACTCGACACCCTGATCCCCGACTCACCGAACACCCCGTACGACATGCACGAGGTCATCACCCGGATCCTCGACGACGACGAATTCCTCGAAGTCCAACAAGGCCGGGCACGCAACATCATCGTCGGGTTCGGGCGCATCGACGGCCGATCGGTGGGGATCGTGGCCAACCAACCCACCCAGTTCGCGGGCACCCTCGACATCGATGCTTCCGAGAAAGCAGCCCGGTTCGTGCGGACCTGCGACTGCTTCAACGTCCCGATCATCACCCTGGTCGATGTTCCCGGGTTCCTGCCCGGCACCGGGCAGGAATACAACGGCATCATCCGACGCGGCGCGAAACTGCTCTACGCCTACGGCGAAGCGACCGTCGGCAAGATCACCGTCATCACCCGCAAAGCGTACGGCGGCGCCTACGACGTGATGGGATCCAAGCACATGGGAGCCGACGTCAACCTCGCCTGGCCGACCGCGCAGATCGCCGTCATGGGAGCCTCCGGCGCCGTCGGATTCGTCTACCGCAAACAGTTGCTCGAAGCCGCGAAGAACGGGGAGGACGTCGACGCCCTGCGCCTGAGGTTGCAGCAGGAATACGAAGACACCCTCGTCAACCCCTACATCGCCGCCGAACGCGGCTACCTCGACGCCGTCATACCCCCCAGCCACACCCGCGGCCAGATCGTCACCGCACTACGACTACTCGAACGCAAACAAGTCACCCTCCCACCCAAGAAACACGGAAACATCCCACTATGAACGACGAAGCGAATCATGACGCAGCGAACGACGACGCGAATCATGACGCAGCGAATCCGAGCGAGGTGGTTTCCCCGTCCCCTGCGGCTGTTCGGGTGGTGAAGGGCAATCCGAGCGACGAGGAACTCGCCGCGCTGGTGACGGTTCTGACGGCTGCCCAGGGCGGGTCCGAGTCGACGGGCGATTCTCGTCCTCGTGAGCTGTGGGGTTCACCGGAGTTGCTGCATCGCCGATTCGCACCTCAGTCGGCGTATTCGTATGCCGCGTCGGGCCGCTACCCACGGTGACAATGCGGTCGTCCGACGCTGCGCCGGGGCCTGTTCGTCTGGTCCTGGCGTCGGCGTCGCCTGCGCGTCTGTCGGTGCTGCGCGGTGCCGGGGTGGAGCCGATCGTCCGGGTGTCGGGTGTCGACGAGGATGCGTTGACAGCAGCGCTCGGGCCGTCGGTGTCTCCGGAAACGGTGGTCACGGAACTGGCCCGAGCCAAGGCCGCCGCGGTGGCCGAGACGTTCTCGGATTCGAGCGACGATCTGGTGATCGTCGGCTGCGATTCGATGTTGGCCATCGGCGGGGAACTGCACGGTAAGCCACATTCGGTCGAGGTGGCGCGCACGAGATGGCAGTCGATGGCGGGCAACAGCGGCGACTTGCTGACCGGCCACGCTGTGCTCCGGGTGACCGACGGAGTGGTCGTGGCGCAGGCTGCAGCGCACAGCTCGACCGTCGTCCATTTCTCGACGCCGTCCTCGGTGGACCTCGAGGCCTACCTCGACTCGGGTGAACCGTTGTCGGTGGCCGGGGCGTTCACGTTGGACGGGCTCGGGGGCTGGTTCGTCGACCGCATCGAGGGCGATCCGTCGTCGGTGATCGGCATCGGCCTACCGCTGGTGCGAACACTGCTCACTCGTGTGGGTACGTCCCTGGCCGCACTGTGGGGCAGCGCCCCGTCCTGACCGTCCGGCTCCGCCGACCGCTGGGCCGGACGGAGCCGAGTTCTGCCGTCAGGGCAGAAGATCGATCAATTCGCGAGCCCACTCCTCGGCCATGGTCTTCGGCTTGATGTTCGACGAGCTGTCGTGCCGAGCATGAGTACCGACCTGCTTGCCGCCGAGCTCGGTGAGCTTCTCGGCGATGATCTCGCCGCCGCGGTTGAAGGTGTCCTCGTAGACCCGGTCGCCCAGACCGAACACCGCGAACTGCAGTCCCGCGAGGTCCGGCGCATCCTCGACGAGCGCATCGAAGAACGGTTCTGCACCGGTGGGGAGCTCTCCGTCTCCGTAGGTGGAGCAGATGACCACGTGGAAGTCGTCGGTGTCGATGTCGGACCCCTCGTACTCGAGCATGTCGCGTACCTCGGCGTCATGATCGCTGAGCACGTCCGCAATCTTGTCGGCGACCTCCTCGGCCGTACCGGTCTCGGACCCGAACAACACGACCACTGCCATGGATCGCTCCCCTTTCTCACACCTGCTCGAACACTCGAACAGTCGGAAAGCATAGCCTCACCGGCGATCCGGTCGAAAATCCGTCCTTGCCCGCCATTGTGACTTGTCTCGAGGTCACCAGAACTCGGGCGTCAGGCCCCATCGATCGAACTCCACCTCGACGAGCCCTCTCAGGTGCTCCTTGCTGGGAAAGCTGTCCGGATCGAGCCCGGTGACGCACAGGGTGGCGCGTTCGCCCGATTCGTTCCACCAGGCGCTGACGCCACCGCCCGTGCGGCGCAGTAGGGCCACGTCGGTGTTCTGCGTGATGGACCTCATCGCCACCGCGGTGGCGTCCAGACCACCGATGGTCCGCAGTGCGACGCCTCTGGCACCGAGATTCGAGCACAGACACAGCGGGGCCGAGCCCGACGCGGCGAGTGTGGCCACGATCGCGTCGGGCAGCAACTGCATCAGCGGTTTGAGGAGCTCGAACGTCGTGGTGACCGTGCGATCGGCCTGGGTTCTGAAGGCGTTTTTGCTCGCCGCTCGAATTGCTCCGAGATCGTCGAGGTACGCCCCTCCCGGCTCGACGTGGATCGAGACGCCGGACGTCGCGTTGGCACGCCGATCACCCGTGGTCCTGGTACTGACCGGGAGGGCGACGCGTACCCGGTCCTCGGTCGAGACTCGGCCGCTGCCGGTCAGTATCCCGAGCACCACCGCGACCAGGAGGCTGTTGGAACTGCCGCCTTTGTTCGCCGCGGCGGCAGACCACTCCGCAGACAGACAATCGACGACGACGGTGCTCGGCGTCCACGCGCCCTCGGCAGGGGCGACGATCGCACGCGGACGGTCGGCACCGGTGCCCTCCGGTGTTCCTGCGCTCGCGTCGGCGGACGCCGTGGACCGTGCCCGTACCGCCGCCACCGCGGTGCGGCCGAGCGCTCGTGCCGCACCCGAGAGCGCTGCACCGACACGGCCGAGACCATCGGAGAGATCGGCACGGGAGATCGCCGTCGCGGACAGGGGACCGTCATCGAGGCCGACGCGCAGAAAATCGTCGGGGACGGCATGTCCGGCCAGCGCGGCCGCGGCTGCGGAGGTGAGTGCCCCGCCGTCGCCGACGACGTGAGAGCCGACCAACGACACGACCGTGCCGCCTTCTTCCACCGACGTGGCCGACAATCGCCACGCCGGTCCCCCGATCGGATCCAACGCCACGGCGGCCTCGTCCTCGATCCACCTGTCGACCGCCGCACGGGCGATCGGTGGCCCGATCACCACCGGATCGGCGGGTCGACGCGCTGCGGTCCAGCTGTCACGGGCTCCGGGCACCCGGGCCCGTCGAACGGATCGATCGATCGGGCCTTCGGCGAGCATTCGCCACATCGATCGCAGCGCGTCCGGAGCGACGGCGCGGTCGAACCGCCAGACGATCTGGTTCACCACCGGTACCCCGAGAACGCATTCCATCCGGAGGAACAGGTCGTCGTCGTACGTCAGTCTTTCCACCCCGCGAGACTATCGCTGCGCGAGCGCGGACGCAGGTGGGCCGCAAATGTGTTTCCCGCCATATGTTTTCCGATCCGAACTGCGGCGGGCGGGACTGATAGGTTGAGGACGTTTTCCACGCCGACGCGACTGCGAGTGACCCTATGAAGTTCGTGATGCCATTCAACGGCAGTCGCGGTGACGTGACGCCCGGTCTTGCGCTCGGCGTCGAACTCGCGGATCGCGGACACGACGTGGTGTTCGGCGCACCACCGAACCTCATGGACTTCGCTCGCGCGAAAACGGCTGAGTCCGAACGAATCGGCGTGGTCTCGTTCGGGCCGGACACCCAGCGACTGCTGGAGTCGGAGTTGATCAGGGTGCGGATCAAGTCGCGTAACCCGCGGACCAAGATGGCGGCACTCGCGGAACTGGCCAATTACGGCTGGGATCAGATGACGGGCGAACTCGAACGGATGGCCCAGGGCTGCCACGCGATCGTCACCGGTTCGCTGGGGCAGGAGATGGCGTTCAACATGGCGGAGCACACAGGCAATGCTTTTGTGGCACTGCACTATTGCCCGCTCCGGCGCAACGACGTCGTGCCCGTGACCCCGGGCATCGCATTACCGGGATACGTCAACCGGTCGATGTGGGCGCTGGCGGAGTCGATGCGCTGGAAATCCATGAAGGCCCGCGAGAACGCGCAGAGGAAGTCCCTGGGTCTGGCACCGACGCGTCATTCGCTGCCTGTTCGGTCCGAACGCTACGGCGGAGTGGAGATTCAGGCGTACGAGTCGGCGCTGTTCCCCGGGCTCGCAGAACAGTGGGGCTCACACCGCCCGTTCGTCGGATTCCTGGGGCTGAGCAGCGCTCGCGTCGACTCCGATCCCGCGTTGGAAGAATGGCTGCAGGCAGGCTCCGCGCCGGTGTACTTCGGCTTCGGCAGCATGCCCGTCCCCGATCCCGCGGCGCTGTTGCGCATGATCGAGAACGTGACCCGAAGGCTGGGCGTTCGCGCTCTCGTCTGTGCCGGCTGGAGCGACCTGATCGGTGCCGATTCTGCTGCTGTCCAATCGAATTCGAACATCATGATCGTCGAGTCGGTCGATCACGCGAGCATCCTGCCGCGATGCGTGGCTGCGGTCCACCACGGTGGCGCAGGCACGACGGCTGCGACGGCGCGGGCCGGCCTGCCGACACTCGTCTGCTGGTTCAGCGCCGATCAGCCGTTCTGGGGAGCCGCGCTGCGCAGGATCGGAGCCGGCACCAGCACGAAATTCTCGACCTTGACCGAATCCGTTCTCCAGCAGGGCATTACCGATATCACCACCGAACGCGCCAGGCAGGCGGCACGCCGACTCGCCGAGTCAGTCGCCCCGACTGCAACTGCAGTGGCCGCAGCTGCCGACATCACCGAGGCGGCAGCGCGGAACCGCTGACGCACTCACCAGAATCGCGCAGCCAACTCCCAGCGACCCAGCGCCTCCGCCAGATGGTCACGCAGTGCCCGGTCATCGACGAATCGATCTGGGTCCATAGCGTGGACGGTCACGGTGACGCTCGCGCCCGTCTCGCACAGCCAGGCCGTCAGCCCACCGTCCAACGATCGCGCGAACGCGGCGTCGGCACCCGCAAAGGTCGCCCTGCCCGATACGGCACGAGCTTCGATACCGGCCACTGTGGTGAAGACCTCGGGCAGAGCACCCAGGTTCGACGCCAGGCCTTCCGCACCGTCACGCGGTTGCGGAACACGCGCGACCACGGCGTCGGGCAGCATCTGCACGAGGGCCTGCGAGATGCCTGCGGGTGGTAGACCGGCAGCCTGCCTCGCGGCGAAAGCGGTGAACGCCGCCTTGCTGATTTTCCGAATCGTCGACAGATCGCGGTCGGCCGCGTCGGTGACGGGGACCTCGATCTTGACGATCTTGGTGGCATTGGAGCGAGTGTCGTCGACGGTGCGATCGCTGACCGGCAAAGACCATTGCACCGAGTCTCCGATCGAGGCTCGCCCGGCCTGCCCCGAGGCTGCCGTCAGAACGGCGATGAACAGTGAATTGGACGTGCCACCCCATTGCTGGGCAGCCGCTGTCCAAGTACCTGCGTCCACCTCTGCCACCGCGCGAGGCGATACCCAGTCTGCATCCACGGCACCGGCCGTCGGCTGCGAACGAGTCGGCTGCGAGCGCGGGACAACGACGTCCGGACCGGATCGGGTGGGAATCGGTAGCGCGGACGCAGCGGTGTTCACCAACCAGCCGGCTACGGACCGCACCTGCCCCACGGCGTCTCGCAGGTCCGAGCCGATGGCCGCGATTCCGTCCTCGGTCGGAACCGACCGAGGGTGCACGGACGGGGCGTTCGCAGCCGCGAACGCGGCGATCAGAGCGCCGCCGTCGGCGACCATGTGCGAAGCGACCAACGAGAGCACCGTCCCCCCGTCGGCCAGAGGAGCTGCCGCCAGTCGCCAACCGAGACCGGTCTCGGGATCGATGTCGTCATCGATGCAACCGTCGGCCCAGGCCGACACTTCGGTCGATTCGATGAAGTGTGGGTGAAAATCCAATGAATGGGAGACGTTCGAGGCCACCCATCGAGCGCGGGCAGTAGGCACCGTCGACGAGACCACTCGGCGCGCGAGCAGACCGTCGGACAGGTTGTCGCGTAGTTTTTCCAGGTCCACTCGCTGGACGGTTTCGTCGAACCACCACAAGAACTGGTTGTAGACGGGATATCCGATGCCGTGATGCATTCGCAAGAATAGGTGATCGGCAAATCCAATTCGAGTCACGCGCCGAACCTACTACATCCACGAAGCAGGGGTAGTGGTGTCAATTCGCCACACCAATGCATTCACATTCGGCAATAGGTGCACGAAAAAGGCGTCCCGAATGTGTCCCGGACCATGTTCGATCCATTCGGTGGCGTGGGTCGTGTTTCGGGTCGCACGACAGTTTGCACCACACTTCGATTGTGAACTATCATCACGCTGACCAGCAAAGTCAGTGATTCGTTCAAAAGATACGACAATCGGACGCTCCCTCGACTCCCGATCGGCGACCGGCGAGTCAAGACGCTCGACAGTGAGAAGTATTACTTTCTCGCGCTGCGAAATAATTTCGCTTTCGCCCTATCGTGTTCTCTGAACTCACTTCGGGTCGACGGCAACGACGTTGTTCTTTCAATGCGGAAAGCAGCAATCCAACAGCAATCGGATAAAACGACCGGTCGGCTGCCCGATCATCGCCGACGGGTTTACACGATCGACTCGACCGTAATCGAACGTGCAATACCGAACCAACGCCGCGCACCGCTGACCGAGCCCGGAACGGAAGAGGACTCCCATGGAATACACCGAACTCGCCGACTACCCCCTCCCCGCCGGTCGCCTCACCGAGTGGGTCCCCCGCGTCGACGACGACCGTTGGGAACCGGACCCCCGCGGTCTGTCCTACACGCACCAGGACCATTGCGAGCGCAGCGCTCCGGGCTCGTGGATCGGCACGGTGTTCGAGATTCATCGCCGCTACGACGTCGAGGCAGTGCGCGCAACCATCACCGCGTACATGGGTCGGCACGAGGCATTTCGGACCAAGGTCAGGCGCGACGAGGAATCCGGTTCCTGGCTGCGCTACACCGCACCCACGGATGCAGTGCAGGTGACCGACCGGGCCCACACCGAACCCCGGACCGAGACTCAGGTCTTCAGCCATCTGCACTCCTGGTTCGGCGACACCGTCTCCCCGACGGCGTGGCCGCACTTCGTCCTCGCGACCATCGAGCCGGACGACGCATCACGCGCTCTCTCGAACGGGCCGGGTGAGTCGTTTCTGCTCGCGTTCGCCGCCGACCACTCGGTGATGGACGCATACAGCCAGATCTACGCCATCAACGAGATCGACAGGCTCTACGCGCACGCCCTCGAAGGCATCGACCCCCAGTTGCCCGAGGTCGGCAGCTATGTGGACTTCAGCCAGTCCGAGAGGGCTCTCGGCGAGACACTGACCGGTGACCACAGCGCCGTGCGCACCTGGCAGGACTTCCTTGCCGTGGAGGACGGACGCTTTCCCGCATTTCCCCTTCCGGTGTCGGTCGACCGGTCGCTCACCGGCCCGGCCGCACAGAGCAGCATCTCGTCCTGGCTGCTGACGTCCGAGCAGTCGGATGCCTTCAACGCTGCATGCCGTAACGCCGGGTACAACATGCAGGCCGGAATACTGGCCGCGCTGGCGCTGACGAACGTCCGCCTGTCCGGTCGCACGACGTTACGCACCGTGATGCCGATGCACACCAGAGACGAACAGAAGTGGGCCGCGGCGGTGGGGTGGTACGTCGGGATTCTGCCCATGGAGATCGAGCTCGGCGACGCTCGCACCTTCGGGGAGGCAGTCGCGGCTGCAGCAACTGCAGGCGCGGCGAACAAGGGGTTGGCACGGATGCCGTACTCCAAGATCGCCCAGATCCTCGAGTCGACGGAAATTCCTCGATTCGTGGTGTCCTACATCGATCTTCGATTCCTCCCGGACGCCGAGCAGTGGCAGGACCGCAAGGGTCGGGCTCTGCGGAGCAACTGCCACGCCGAGGACGAGGTCTACTTCTGGGTCAACCGGACGCTCCAAGGGCTCAACATCTCCGCGCGATTCCCCAGCTCGGATGTCGCGTCGACCAACGTCCACCGCTTCATCACCGAGTTCGTCGCCGTGCTGACGGCAGTGATCGACTCCGACAGTGGTACCGATACGGTGCTCACGTCGGCCTCACGGTCGGTGACCGTCGCCGCAGAGTGAGTCGTCGAATCAGCCCGCGGCCCTTATCGAGGAGGATGAAGCGACCATGATCATCACCGCTATGGGCAGATGGAATCCTGCTCCCGGCCGACTGCTCGAATGGCATCCCACTTCGGCTGCCCGTGCGAGTGCCCAAGCGGCACCTGTCGATTCGACTCCGGTCTCGTTTCTCCAGGAGGACCACCTGAAGGCCGCATGGGCGGCCCGCGAACGCGGCGATGTGCACACCGCGTACACCGGGGTGGCAACCGAGATCGACGGTGACGTGGACACGGATGCGATGAGCCGCGCGCTGGCCGCCTACGTGCTGCGTCACGAGGGCCTTCGATGCTGGTTCGAGGTCGAGGGAAACAACGTCGTTCGGCATCTCGCCCCGCCCGAGGTCGCGGCGTTCGAGGTGACCGACGCCGGAGAAACCACGGACGACGACCGATTCCAACGGTACGTACGAGGGCGTTTCTCGTCCGAGGCGACCGCGGACGCCTGGCCCGGATTCGTCGTCGGTGTCGTGGCCAGGCCCGGCAGCTTCACCCTGTACTACGGCGCAGATCACGCATTCACCGACGGCGGCTCGCAAGCGTTGGTCATCAGCGAGTTGGCCGATCTGTACGCACTCGAGACCGGCGCGGACGTACCTACCCCGGCAGAGGCAGGCAGCCATCTGGCCTACGCCGCCGACGAACGGGCTCGGGCCGCGACGTTCGGAGCCGATTCTCCCGAAATCGCGGCCTGGCGAGACATTTTCACCAGACACGACGGCCGGATGCCTCGGTTCCCGCTCGACCTCGGCCTCGCGCCCGGCGAGAAAGCTCCGGTCCGCATCGTCGAACGCGACCTGTTGAGCAAAGAACTGACCGCTGCATTCGACGCCGCATGCAAGGCCGCCGGGGCCCGGATGAGCAGCGGCATATTCGCCGCCGTCGGGATCACCGACTTCGAGTTGGCCGGTAACACCGACTACTTCGGGATCACCGTGCTCAGCACCCGGCATCACGGTGACTACGGTCAGTCCCAGGGATGGTTCGTCAACTTCGCTCCGGTCGCATTCGAGGTGGCGGGACACGAGAGGTTCTCCGACGTCGCGGCTGGAGCCCACCGAGGCTTCGAGCAGGCCAAGCAGATCGCGGAGGCTCCGGTGCACGCCGTGCTGGGCGCGCTGGCCGCCGACGGAACTCTCGGTAGCGAGTTGGCAGTGAGTCCGAACATGCTCTCGTACATCGACTTTCGCTGGTTCCCCGGCGTCGGACGAGACGCGGACACGCGCGCGAAGCATTTCACCGGCGAGGGTTCGACGTCGAACGCATCGATGTGGATCAACCGAGACGGTGAGCACCTGTACCTGGTGGCCCAGACCCCTGATACCGACGTTGCCGCCGCAGCGGTGAAGCGGTACCACGATCATCTGGCGCATGTACTGGAAACCATTGCACGCGAAGGTGATTACAATCTGACGCTCGAAAATCTGGTTCAGGAGCCGGCCGGTGCGGGTCACCTCGATCACTGAGTACACCCCACGCGCGGGCACCGTCGTCGAGTTCACCGCCGTCGTCACCGGGAAACCGCAGCCGTCGACGGTTCCGCCGTCGTTCAACCAACGGTTTCACCTCGGCGATCTGGACGAGGCCGAGCGTGTCTGGATTGCCGGAGCCTTCGAGGTGCAGGGCAGGCTCGACACCCGCGCACTGGGGTGGGCCTTCGAGCGCCTGATCGACCGACACGACACCCTGCGCAGTTCGTTCGTTCGCGCGGCGGCGGGAATCGAGCGGATGGTTCACGAACCGGGTGCGGTCGAGATGAGGCAAACCACTCGAACCACCTTCTCGTCGGGGTCCATGCTCCGGAGTCACCTCCGAAGTTCACTCGAACTACACTGCGACGCACGACGATACCCGTCCTACACGTGTTTCGGAATCGATCGGCCGGACACCTCGACGGTGTTGTGCGCATTCGATCATTCCAACGTCGACGCCATGTCGATCGCAGTCGTGGTCGACGAGATCAACACCCTGTACGACGCCTACCGCCGCTGCCCGTCGAACCCGGAGGCAGCCCTGCCTCCGGTCGGTGGGTTCGTCGAGTACTGCCGTGTCGAAGCAACCCAGCCACTCGTCGATCCCACGGACGAACGCATGGTGCGGTGGTCGAATTTCCTCACCGAGTGCGGTGGCACCACGCCGCGTTTCCCACTCGACCTCGGCGTCGCCGAGGGTGAAACCGCGCCTCAGGCAACGACTGTCACGCCCTTGCTCGACGCGCAGCACACCCTCGACTACGCGCAGCTCTGCGCCCGTTCCGGAGCCGGGATGTTCGCCGGGGTCGTCGCTGCGATCGGGCAGGCGTGCGCCGGGATCGGCGGACCGAGCCGCATGCCGTTCCTGTTCCCGTTGCACACCCGCCATGAGCAGCAATTCTCGCGTGCACTGGGCTGGTTCACCACGAACGCTCCCATGACCGTGGAGGTAGAACACGACCTCACCGACACGATCACCGCGGCCCACCCAGCGTTTCGTGCAGCACTGCCACTGAGCACCGTTCCGATCCCCCAGGTACTGAACAACCTCGGCGACGCGTTCACCCTGTCGCGTCGAGACGTGTTCATGGTGTCGTACATCGACTACACCAGAATCGGTGGACACGAACGCTTCGACCGAACCGATGCACACCACATCAGCAATGCCACGGTGTCCGACGACGCGCAGTTCTGGGTTTCCCGCACCACGTCGGGCCTGGCATTGCGGTCACGATTTCCCGACACTGCACAGGCACGCTCGGTGATGAATGCGTTCACCGCCGAACTCGTCGCCCTCCTGCGCGCCGGCGCGGCGAAACCCGAGAGCGCTGCCCTGACGCCCTGACAAAGTCGTTCCGCAGGCTCCACTCCTGCCCCGTGACAGAGGTTCCGCATAGGATCGACAGTGCAGACCGTCCACCCCCGGGCGGGCCGCCAGCCGAATATCTTCCGTAGGAGCCGATACGTGCCTGTACCAACCGATTCCAACGCAACGTTCGCCGACTATGCGCATCCGGATCGTCTCGTATCGACCGAATGGCTCTCCGCTCATCTCGGTACCCCCGGCCTTCGGGTCGTCGAATCCGACGAGGACGTGTTGCTCTACGACGTCGGCCACATTCCCGGCGCGGTCAAGATCGATTGGCATCTCGACCTCAACGATCCGGTCACCCGCGACTACATCGACGGCGAGCAGTTCTCGAAACTGATGAGCCGCAAAGGCATTTCCCGGGACGACACCATCGTCGTGTACGGCGACAAGAGCAACTGGTGGGCCGCGTATGCACTGTGGGTCTTCACGCTGTTCGGACATCAGGACGTGCGTCTGCTCGACGGTGGCCGCGACGCCTGGTTGTCGGAGAACCGCGACACCACCCTCGACGTGCCCGAGTTCCCCGCCACCGACTATCCGGTGATCGAACGCGACGATGCACCCATTCGTGCGTTCGCCTCCGATGTTCTCGGCTCGCTCGGAACGGTCCCGTTGATCGACGTTCGCTCCCCCGCCGAGTACACCGGCGAGCGCACCCACATGCCCGACTACCCAGAAGAAGGTGCACTGCGCGGAGGTCACATCCCCACCGCCGTGAGCATCCCCTGGGCCAAGGCAGCCGCACCGGACGGACGCTTCCGGTCACGCACGGAACTGGACGAGATCTACTCCGGCACCTCCGCCACCGACGACGTGATCGCCTACTGCCGGATCGGTGAGCGTTCGAGCCACACCTGGTTCGTGTTGACCCATCTGCTCGGGTACCAGTCGGTGCGCAACTACGACGGCTCGTGGACCGAATGGGGCAACGCCGTTCGCGTCCCGATCGCCAAGGGCGAGGAGCCCGGATCGGCTCCGGCCACTCGATGAGCGCCTTGCCGGAATCCCTGGCCGAGATAGTCGAGGACTTCGCCGCGGTGGAGGGGCAGGACAAGCTGCAGCTGTTGCTGGAGTTCAGTCGCGAACTGCCTCCTCTGCCGGACCACCTTGCTCAGGATGCGATGGAGCCGGTGCCGGAGTGCCAGTCTCCGCTGTTCCTGTCGGTGGATGCAGGCGATCCGGCGCGGGTCCGGCTGTACTTCAGCGCCCCGCCGGAAGCTCCGACCACGCGGGGGTTCGCCTCGATCCTGGCGCAGGGACTCGACGGTCTCGGCGCACAGGAGATCCTCGACGTTCCGGACGATTTCTACTCGGCTCTGGGGCTGAGCGATGCGGTGAGCCCGTTGCGACTGCGCGGTATGTCGGCGATGTTGGCGCGGATCAAGCGTCACCTGCGTTGACCGGCGACGGCGCAGGTGGCGTGCCGTCGTCTTGATCGATACAACGCGTCGTCGTTAGACTCCGCGGCAGGGCCCCTGAGCCCAGTCCCCCCGATGCGTACGACGAAGGTTGGTTGCTGCCGATATGGAGTTCACGGAGTTGGCGGACTACGCGGTTCCCGCGGGCACGCTCACCGAGTGGATACCCAGCGTCGGCCCGCAGGCCCGCACTCCGGAGGCCGCTGGGTGGCATCCCGACGCCAGGCCGACGTCCTACGTCCACGAGGCTCACCTTCGTACGAGCCTGAGCAGTCCTCGCCGCGGTCGTGAATCATGGCTCGGCGCGGCCTTCGAAATCGCAGGCCCGCTGGACAAGCCCGCGTTTCGCCAGGCAGTGCTGAACTGGATCGACCGGCACGAGGCGATGCGTTCGAGCGCGTCGATCGACGAGGTGACGGGCGAGATGACGCGGGTGACCGCAGCGCAGGGTGCCATCGACATCTGGCAGGTCGAGCAGGAACGGTGCGCGCAATCGAGTGAGGTGTTCGAGCACCTGCAGTATCTGTTCGACGAGTTCACCTCGCCGTTGATCTGGCCCGCCTACGCCTTCGTGACGCTCGAACCGGTGGACGAGACGCGTCCGGTCACCGTGTTCTTCGCAGCGGATCATTCGATCATCGACGGTCTGTCCACGGTGCTGGTCGCGCACGAGATAGCTGCTCTGTACGGCGAGGAACTCGGTGGTGCGCCCGCTGCCCTGTTCGAGGCCGGCAGCTACCTCGACTTCGGTTCCTCCGAACGCGAGAGGAATGCAGAGCTGGAGCATTCCCACGACGCGGTGCGGATATGGCGGGATTTTCTCGTCGACGGCGAAGGCGAGCTACCGGCCTTTCCACTCGACATCGGAGATCCGAGCCCGGACGATCTGCCGCAGGGCGGTTTGTCCGCGTGGGTGCTCGACCCCGATCAGGCCGACTCGTTCTCGGTCGCCTGCCGCAAGACCGGACACAGTCTGTTCGCCGGGTTGCTCGCAGTTCTGGCCATCACCGGCTCCGAACTGGGCGGCGGCACTCGTTTCCGCACGGTGACGCCGGTGCACACTCGCGACGAGCCGCAATGGGCGTCGGCGCTGGGTTGGTTCGTCGGACTGTGCCCCATCTCTTTCGACATCGCCGGTGCGGACTCGTTCGGCTCGGTGGTCGCGGCGGCCTCGGCCGAGGTGAAGAAGACCAAACCGATCGCCCGAGTTCCTCTCGATCGCGTGTTCACCACTCTGGGCTACTCCGCCCGCCCGCGTTTCGTCGTCTCGTTCATGGACGTGCGGTTTGCGCCTGCCGCCGAGCACTGGCCGGACTGGAACGCCCGAGCGTTGCGCAGCAAGCAGTACCAGCACGACGTGTACATCTGGATCAACCGCACGCCGCAGGGAATCAACATCGCGGCTCGCTATCCCAACACCGAGCAGGCGACCGCGCGGGTTCACGAATACGTCGGTGCCTTCCGAAAGTTGTTGAGCGATGTGGCGGACACCGGGACCGCCCGATTCCCCCTCACGGGCGACGAGCGATCCGATATCGGACATACCGACACCGGTCAGATCGCTACCAATCAGTAGCTCACTGCGGCTCGCCGCCGATCAGCTGCAGCTCTGCAGACCGATTGCAGCGATGACAGTGCCGATGCTTAGACTCCGACGTGACGTTCGTAACGAAGCACGCGAGAAACACATCCGTAGGAGGCTCAGTGCCCAGCCATGCCAGTGCTCAGATCACCAAGGTTCTTGTCGCCAATCGTGGTGAGATCGCGGTGCGGGTGATCCGGGCGGCGGCCGATGCCGGGTTGGCCAGTGTCGCTGTGTACGCCGAACCCGACGCCGACGCCCCGTTCGTCCGTCTGGCCGACGAAGCGTTCGCGCTCGGCGGGCAGACCTCCGCGGAGTCGTATCTGGTGATCGACAAGATCATCGATGCAGCCGCCAAGTCCGGGGCCGACGCCATCCACCCCGGCTACGGATTCCTCTCCGAGAACGCCGACTTCGCCCAAGCGGTCATCGATGCCGGTCTGATCTGGATCGGCCCGTCCCCGCAGTCGATCCGCGACCTCGGTGACAAGGTCACCGCCCGCCACATCGCCGCCCGCGCCAAAGCACCCTCGGTCCCCGGCACGTCCGAGCCGGTCAAGGATGCCGACGAGATCCTCGCCTTCGTCGACGAACACGGCCTGCCGATCGCGATCAAAGCCGCGTTCGGTGGCGGCGGACGCGGCATGAAAGTCGCCCGCACCCGCGAGGAAATCCCCGAACTGTTCGACTCCGCCACCCGCGAAGCAGTCGCGGCGTTCGGGCGCGGAGAATGCTTCGTCGAGCGCTACCTCGACAAGCCGCGCCACGTCGAAGCTCAGGTCATCGCCGACCAACACGGCAACGTCATCGTCGCCGGCACCCGCGACTGCTCCCTGCAACGCCGCTTCCAGAAACTCGTCGAAGAAGCCCCCGCCCCGTTCCTCACCGACGCCCAACGCAAAGAAATCCACTCCAGCGCGAAAGCCATCTGCCTCGAAGCCGGCTACTACGGTGCCGGCACCGTCGAATACCTCGTCGGCCAAGACGGCCTCGTGTCGTTCCTGGAAGTCAACACTCGTCTGCAGGTCGAGCACCCGGTCACCGAGGAAACCTCCGGCATCGACCTGGTGCTGCAGCAGTTCAAGATCGCCAACGGTGAAGAACTCTCCATCACCGACGATCCAGAACCGCGGGGCCATTCGTTCGAGTTCCGGATCAACGGCGAGGACGCCGGACGCGGCTTCCTGCCCGCTCCCGGTCCGGTGACCACCTTCCGTGCGCCGTCGGGACCCGGGGTTCGGGTCGATTCCGGTGTCGAATCCGGCTCGGTGATCGGTGGCCAGTTCGATTCGATGCTCGCCAAGCTCATCGTCACCGGCGCGACCCGCGAGGAAGCCCTCGCGCGTTCACGTCGAGCGCTCGCCGAATTCGATGTCCAAGGGTTGGCGACGGTGATTCCGTTCCACGCCGCGGTGGTCTCCGATCCGGCGTTCATCGGCGACGGCGACTCCTTCGACGTCCACACCCGCTGGATCGAAACCGAATGGGACAACCAGGTTCCCCCGTTCACCGCCGGGCAACCCATCGACGACTACGAGGTCCTGCCGCGGCAATCCGTGGTCGTCGAGGTCGGTGGCCGACGTGTCGAGGTCTCCCTGCCCGGGGAACTGTCCCTCGGCGGCGGTGGCAGCGGCGGCGGGCCCGCAGGAGCAGTACGGCGCAAGCCCAAAGCCCGCACCCGCGGTGGTGCCGGAGCCGGTGCCGCATCCGGAGACGCCGTCACCGCACCCATGCAGGGCACCGTGGTCAAAGTCGCCGTCGACGAAGGCCAAACCGTCGACGCCGGTGACCTCATCGCCGTCCTCGAAGCAATGAAAATGGAAAACCCCGTCAACGCCCACAAAGCAGGCACCATCACCGGCCTGACCGTCACCGCAGGCGACGCCATCACTCAAGGCACCGTCCTCGCAGAGATCAAATGACGTAGCGATGTCCGAGCTTCCGGAGATCCGAATCGGTACGACTGATCGGGAGAAGGCCCTCGAGGCACTGAGTCTGCACTTCAGTGAGGGTCGGCTGACTGTGCCCGAATTCGACGAGCGCAGCGCCGTTGTTGCTTCGGCAACGACGCGTGGGGAGATCGACAAGGTCTTCGTCGATCTCCCCGCTGCGTCGACGTCGCACACTCCCGCCCAGCTCGGGAAATCTCCGGCACCGACCGAGGGCGGTGCCGGAATCGATTGGCGCGCAGTGGTGATGCCCCTGGTCATCTTCGGTTCACTGGCATTGTTCTTCCTCACCGACTTCGATCAGAAGTGGCTGTTCTTCCTTCTCATCCCGCTGGCGGGTGCGCTGCTGTCGGCAGGCGGTCACTCGAAGAGTCCGAAGAAAAAGAAGAGGGATCGTTGAAGGCGCTTCTGTTCGACGTGTTCGGCACGGTGGTCGATTGGCGAACCAGCGTGGCCCGCGAGGTCGAGTCGCTGTGTGGTCCCGACATCGACAGTCATGCGTTCGCCGACCGCTGGCGCGGCCTGTATCAGCCGGCGATGGAACAGGTTCGGTCGGGCAATCGACCGTTCACCCGGCTCGATGTACTTCATCTCGAGTCACTTCGAGTCGTGTTGTCGGAGTTCGATGTTCAGCTCGACGACAGTGATGTCGCATCCTTGAATCACGCGTGGCACCGATTGGATCCGTGGCCGGATTCGGTTTCTGGGCTCACCCGACTACGCACCGAGTTCATCATCGCGCCGCTCTCCAACGGCAACATCTCGCTCCTGCTCGATATGGCCAAGAATGCCGGACTGCCATGGGACGCAATCCTCGGAGCAGAACCGGTGCGTGCGTACAAGCCGATGCCAGACGCCTATCTACGCACCGCCGACATTCTGGGTCTCGAGCCGAGCGAATGCATGATGGTCGCCGCACACAACAGTGACCTTGCTGCGGCCGCGGACTGCGGCTTCGCAACGGCATTCGTCGCTCGTCCCCTCGAACACGGGCCGCGTCAGACCACCGACCTCGCCGCGGAACCCGACTGGAATCACAGCGTCGACTCGATCGATTCTCTCGCAACGCAATTGGGCTGCTGACCACTGCTATCGGGTCAGAGGAATCAGCTGGTGCGCAATCCACGCGTCCACGTCCCGGTGCGAACGGAAGCGAACAATCGTCAGCTCCGGGCGGCGCACACTCAGTCGCTGCACTCGCTCGGTAGTCGACCGGTAGGTGTTCCATGCCCATCGAACGATGTGGTCGCGGTCGAAGAAGATGCGGTGAAGTGGGGGTTCGATGTTGCCGTTCCACAGCTCGCGCCTACCGAGCCTGCGGCGTAGCGTCCGAACCATCACCTGCCGCATGACTGTTCGGCGCGGTAGGTCCAGCCACAGAAACAAATCGGCTCGATCGGCGAGACGGTCTCGAACGAAGTTGTACTGCCACTCGGTGACCCACGACGGGCGCGCGATGAACTCCTCCACGTCGGACTCGAACGTCGCACGCGGCGTCCAATTCGGGCCGTGGAACAAGCTGTCGATCTCGATGTGTTCGATTCCCAGAATCGATCCGAGACGGGCAGACAGCGTCGTTTTCCCGGAACCGGACGTCCCAGCGACGACGATCCTCGCGGGGCGACAAATTACCGCATCGTTCGGTCCGAAAATCACGGTCAAGACCATAGCGAATCCTGGAAACCGACAGGTCGTCGACTACGTCGAATGATTGCTACGATCCCGACCATCAGGGGCAACTGCAGAAAAACGATGGCGTTGAGAGCGTCGTTCGGAAGAGGCAGATAGTCGAAGAACTGGGCCGTTCCGGTCACGATGAGTACCAAGTAGGACAGTTGCATCGACAGCATGTGTCGCCGAACCCAACCCGACCGTGAGCGGCCGACCAGCGGTTGCAGCCAGCCGAACAGCACGAGCGCGGCTGTCAGAATCGACACGGCGTGGAACACGCTCCATCCGTCACGAATCTCGGTGACGAAGAAGGACGCCGCGATCATCACCAGAATCGCTACAACGTACGTGCGTCCGCATGCCCGATGAAAAACGGTGCCCTTGCGGGCGAACAGAACCACTGCTCCGACCAGAACGGACAGCATTGCGGCAGACGTGTGGATCACCGTCATCGACATCGGCCATCACCTTTCGCCCCGACCGACGCTACCGAATCGTGAGCACCGATGCTGCGTCCAGCGTGCTGTACCCGACTGATATCGCCCTCTACGGTTGGGCACACAGCGCTACGATCGCCTCCGCCATGTGGTTCACGAACTCTCGACGCGTCGACTCGGTCAGCCGGTCGAGTGAGAGGTACGGGTTCAGGTCTTCGAGCTCGACCAACAGCAGCGTTCCGTCGACGGTGCGGCATGCGTCCACCCGAGTGATTCCGTGGTCGATGTCGTTCCAATCGACGAATCGTTGCGCGAACTCTCGGTCCTGAGCGGTAGTCGAGTACGGCTCCAGATCCCAACGTCTGTCGGGGTCAGGAGCGTACAAGGCGTATTGAACTGTGCGGCCGATGAAGTAGAACGACACTTCGTACACGAAATCGATTCGCGGCTGAATCAGGCTGCCCGGCTCTACTTCCGATAGTTCGGCGCGCCCGGAATGACGCATGCCGATCGAGTCGGCACCCCATTTCGGTTTCACCACATAGGTATTCACCTCGGGTAAGCGCGAGACGTCCCGCGGGTCGTCGACGGTAGGTATGACCGGAAAACCATCTACGTAAAGATCGACCAGGTACTGCTTGCCTCTCTGGTCGCCTTTGCCGGTCAGCTGGGTGAAAACCTTCGTGCCGTTCTCGCGCGCATGGCGAGCAAACATGTCGAAAGCATCCTGGTACCCCAGCACAGGCCCGGAGTTCCGGATGACGACCACATCGAAGCCGTCCATCAGCGCAAGCGCGTCGAGCGGGTGACAGAGCGCAATGTCGAACCACTCACGGAGCTGCGACGACAGAAAGATGTCTTCGTCGCAGTAGCGTCGGCCCTTCGACAGATACGCCAGGTCGGTGACGAAGAGAACGCGTGGACGGGGTGCATGCATCGGGCGACTCCTACTGGTCTCGAGACATCACGATGTTCGTTTGCGGGCCAACAGAAATGCCTGCGATGTCGACTCGTATCCCATCGGAGCTCGATGCACGCGGACGTCCACCTCGAAGTTCGCCTCGACGAGCATGCCTGCGACCATGTCGGGGTCGAGTCGGTATGCGTCGTACGAGACCGAGTGTCCGTACGCCTGCTCGAGTCGCACCCGCTCGTTGCCTGCTTGAAATGCCAACAGCAGCAGACCTTCCGGCATCAGCACCCGATGCAATTCGGCAAAGATCTTCGACAATTGGTGCGGAGGCGTGTGGATGATCGAGTACCAGGCAACGATCCCCGCCAGAGAGCTGTCACCCGCGTCCAATGCCTCCATCGATCCGACATCGAATCGCAGGTGCGGATGTTCGCGCCGAGCGACCTCGATCATATTGGGCGACAGATCCATCCCCGCTACGGCGAGGCCGAGGCGGTGCAGCTGCTCGGTGATACGGCCGGATCCACACCCCACCTCCAGAACGTGTCCGCTCGGTACCCGGGCTGCGAACGTCGCCAACAATCCGTACTCGAGATGTCGGCCGTCGAGTTCGTCGCGAACGAGTTCGGCGTAGCTCTCGGCAACGGTGTCGTAGGCGGCTCTCGTCATCGAAACATGCTGCTGCTCGGTCACAGTGGCTACGGTACCGGCACACCCTCCACAGTCAGGTACGAGTGCGTCAGCATCTCGAACAGGTGACCTGTCGGGTCGCGAAAATACACTCCGCGCCCTCCGTGGTCGGTGTTGACGGTGCCGGGTTCGGTCATCCGAGGGTCGGCCCAGTGTTCGACGCCCTGGTCGACCAGCCTGGTATAGGCCGCGTCGAACAGATCGTCGCTGACCCGAAACGCGTAGTGCTGGAACTGAATATCGTCGAAGGGGGGCTCGGCGAATTGGATGAGAATTCCATCGGTGAGTTGCACATTGACGAACGGCCCCCATGACGGGGCCTCGGGTAAAGCGAACAGGGTGCAAAAGAACTCGGCCGATGCGGCACTGTTCTTCGCAACGATGATGGTGTGACCGAACGAAATGGACATGCGCTGCCTCCTGGGCAGTACGACGCCTCCATGCCTGACGCAGTCCGTCATCGACACGCGACGCTGAGGACGATGCTCGCACGGACCCCGAATCCGAGTCAACCGGTGAATTCACGGCCGCGATTCGGTCTTCTTCGGTGACAGCATTGCCGAGGAGAGGAACCCACTATGGTCGGTCGACTTCTGTTCGTTCACGGTGCCGGCGGATTTTTCGACGACGCACCGCTGGCCAACGGACTTGCACAGGCTTTGCACCTCGATCTGTGCATGCCCGAACTGTCCGACACTGCCATGGGTTTCGAGGACTGGGCCGCGCCGGTTCGGCAGCACCTGGACCGGCTCGGATCGGATGATGCGGTGATTGCGCATTCCTTCGGCGCATCGATCCTCGTCAGGGTCTTGGCAGAACATCGCCGGGAGCGACCCCTGAGAGCCACTCTGTTGGCGATGCCGGACTGGACTCCGCATGGGTGGGATGTCACGGACTACGCGTTCACCACCCAGGAGCCCGAGACCGACCTGACGCTCGTCCACTGCCGGGACGACGACGTAGTTCCCATTTCTCACCTGGCGTCGAACTCGACGGCTCTCCCGTCGGCGAGACTGATCGAGTTGTCGACCGGTGGTCATCAGTCCGACGGCATGATCGACGACATTGTCGCCGAAATGCGCGGATGCAAGCGTCCCCGCGGGGACGCTTACCGGCCCCGATCCTCGTAGTCGATGACGAGGCCGACTCGGTCGAACATGCAGACCGGGCGTCCGCTCACCGATAGTCGTGGTCGATTCCCGTTGCCCATTGCGAACATTCGACGGCGATCACGTCGTCTCTTCCCCGCAGGAAGTCGCGTGCACCGAAGTCCCCCGACGCCGATGCCACGGCTGCGTCGACGTGTCGTCGCGCCAGAACGACCGGATGTCCGGGACGGCCGTCGAACACGGCCCTGGCGAGACCGGTTTCCCGCGCAGCAGCGAGAACCGCCCGCACCACCTCCGCTCCCACGTCCGGCGTATCGACCACATGCACCACCGCGTAGTCCGCGTCCGACGCTGCGGTCAGACCGACCTCGAACGACGCGCTCATTCCTTGTTCCCACTGGGGTGCATAAACAGCGATCACACCGTCGGGCACGGGCGCATCCGCCGCGCCCAGCACCACGACCACGCGATCACAGCCGCCGTCGCGCAATGCCTGCACCGCAGTCCTGAGCCACAGCCCGTCGTGGGCGAGCACTTTGGGCGATCCGTATCGCGTTCCGGCACCGGCGGCCAATAGCACTCCGACGGCAAGGTCCGACACGATCGTTCCTTTCACTCTCGGGTGAAGTCTTGGATGTTCGCACAACGTCCACGTCGAGTACGTCCCGAAGTTTGTGCTCGCTCGACTAGCGAGGATAGGCGCGATGACTGATTCTTAGTGCACTTCTCCTGCAGCGTCGCAGGAACCCTGCCCTGTTGCTTCCGCGAGGTGCCCACCCATGTCCGTCAAGCCCACCACACGCAAACGTGTCCATCCTGTCGACGAAGTGCTCCCCGTTCCGAAACTTGCTGCTTACGGGTTCCAACATGTCGTCGCGTTCTACGCCGGCGCCGTCTTGGTGCCGATCATCATCGGCAGCGCGATCGGACTGACCAACGAACAGTTGATCCACCTTATCAACGCAGATCTGTTCACCTGCGGCATCGCATCGATCATCCAATCGGTCGGATTCTGGAAGATCGGTGTCCGCCTGCCGCTCCTGCAGGGCGTGACGTTCGCCGGTGTCTCTCCGGTGATCGCGATCGCGATGGCGAACGGCGGCGGCACCGAGGGGTTGCTGTACGTCTACGGCGCCGTCATCGTCGCCGGTCTCGTCACGTTCTTCATGGCTCCGTACTTCAGTAGGCTGCTGCGATTCTTCCCACCGGTGGTCACCGGTACCGTCATCACGATCATCGGTGTGGCGTTGCTGCCGGTCGCCGTCAACGATGCGGTGACCAATCCTGCTACCCACGAACAGGATCCGTCCAACGGACGGTGGATGGCATACGCAATCGGCACCCTGCTCATCATTGTGCTGATCCAACGATTCTTCAAGGGTTTCATGGCCACCATCGCCGTGCTTCTTGGCCTGGTGATCGGTAGCGCCGTGGCGTTCGTTCTGGGAGACATGAACTTCGACGGCACCTCGGAGGCGTCGTGGATCGGGTTCACGCAGCCCTTCCTGTTCGGTGTACCCAAATTCAGTGTCGTCGCCATCATTTCGATGATCGTGGTCATGCTCATCATCGCCGTCGAAACCACCGGCAGTGTGTACGCGACGGGTGAGATCGTCGGCAAGCGCATCAAGAAGGACGACATCGCGGCAACTCTGCGCGCGGACGGCGTGGCCACCGTCATCGGCGGCACGTTCAACTCGTTCCCGTACACGGCCTTCTCGGAGAACGTCGGCCTGGTCCGCCTGACCGGCGTGCGCAGCCGTTGGGTGGTGGCCACGGCAGGCGGCATCATGATTCTGCTGGGTCTGCTGCCCAAGACAGCAGCAGTCGTGGCATCCATCCCGCCGCCGGTGCTCGGCGGAGCCGCGCTCGCCCTGTTCGCGACCGTCGCCGTGGTCGGAATCCAGACTCTGTCGAAGGTGGACTTCACCGATCACCGCAACCTGATCATCGTCGCCACAAGTCTCGGCCTTGCAATGCTCGTGACCATTCAACCGACGGTCTCCGAGGGTGTGCCCGACTGGCTGGAAATGTTGTTCGGCAGTGGCATCGTTCTCGGCGCGGTCTCGGCAATCGTGCTCAACGTCTTGTTCTTCCACATCGGTAATCGCGGGCAGGCTGTCGCGGGTGGTCCGGGTAAGGGCATCACCCTCGACACGGTCAACGAGATGTCCGCCCAGGACTTCGCTGCCACGTTCGGCGGCTTGGTGCAGGGCACTCCGTGGGTGGTCGAACGCGCGTACCAGCAGCGGCCTTTCGCCGATGCGCACGGGTTGCGCGAGGCGTTCCAGGAGGCATTGTTGGCCGGCACCACCGAGGAACAGATCGAACTGATCAACAGCTACCCCGATCTCGGTAGCGAGGACGCCACCGGCACCCTCAACGCAGCGGACCACGTCGGCTTGTCCAACCTGGAGGAGGACGAGCACGACAACATCGTCCAACTCGCCGCCGAATACCGCGAACACTTCGGCTTCCCGCTGGTGATCTGTGCACGGGAGACGGAGCGTTACGATCGAGTTCTGGCCAACGGGTGGTCACGCGTCGAGAACGCACCGTCGGCGGAGCGGTCGTTCGCGATGATCGAGATCGCCAAGATCGCGAACTACCGGTTCGACGACCTCGTGGCCGACGCCAACCCGATCGCGGCCGCGCGGTTCGGTCGCATCAACGACTTCAGATAGCGAGCGAGATGTGCTGCACGAATGGATAGGGCTCGACGGGTTCAATCGACTCAGTGATCGGCAAGCGATGCATGCACTCTACGAGTGCTGCGCATCGTCGATCTGGGCCCGTCGAGTCGCCCAGGGTCGCCCCTTCGACAGTCGAGATCTGCTGTTGGACAGGGCGGATCGAGTACTTGCCGAACTACCCGAGGCCGAGATCGACCATGCACTCGACGGTCATCCACGCATCGGCGGCAAGGCCGACAACCCGTCCTCGAAACGTGAGCAGGCCGGTGTGACGACGGCGGGTACCGAGGTACGCGAGAAGCTGGCGGCGGGAAACCGTGCGTACGAGGACAAGTTCGGCCATGTGTATCTGGTGTGCGCCACGGGCAGGTCCGCGGAGGACCTGCTCGCTATCCTCGAGGAGAGGCTCGACAACGATGCCGAAACCGAAAGACGGGTGCTCCGCGTGGAACTGGCCAAGATCAACCGAATTCGCCTCGGACGCATGCTGGGACCAGAGCAGTGACGGGGCTGTCGACCCACGTCCTCGACGCCACCTCGGGGACACCTGCGGTGGGGATGCGGGTGCGGTTGTTCCATCCCGAGAAGGGCGAAATCTCCACCGCCACCACCGATGGCGACGGCCGAATCGGCGAGGTGGTGCCAGGGCCGATCGATCCGGGCGTGTATCGCCTCTCGTTCGACACCGGCGATTATTTCGAGGCGACATCGACACCGAGCTTCTATCCCGAGGTGTCGATCTCCTTCACCGTCACCGATCCCGACGCCCACTATCACGTCCCATTGCTGTTGTCCCCCTTCGCTTATTCGACCTATCGCGGGAGCTGACATGACCGACCTGACCGGAAAGATCGTCCTCGGATCCAATCAGTACGGCAAGGCCGAGAACCGCGTGGTGCGGATCTATCGCGACTCTCCCCGGCACGAGATCCACGACATCAACGTGTCGAGCGCCCTGCGCGGCGACTTCTCGCCCGCGCATCTGGTGGGAGATCAGTCCAATGTGCTTCCCACCGACACCCAGAAGCAGACCGCGTACGCGTACGCGAAGACCAAGGGGTTGCTGCATCTGGAGAGCTACGGCCTCGATCTCGCTCGGCACTTCGTCGACGATGTGGAACCCGTCGAAGGGGCCCGCATCGAACTCGAGGAGTACGCCTGGGCTCGCGCGGTGATCGACGGCGTCGAGCACGATCACACGTGGACCCGCAAGGGTGAGGAGATCCGTACGTCGGCGGTGACCGTCGAGGGTAAGGGCGACGCGCAGCAGACGTGGGTGATCAGCGGCTTCAAGGAGATGGTGATTCTCAAGTCCACGGGCTCGGAATTCCACGGATTCCTCGAAGATGACCTGACGATTCTCGAACCCACCACCGACCGGGTGATGGCGACATCGCTGACCGCGCAATGGCGATACACCACCACCGACGTCGAGTGGGACGCCGTGTACGCGGGTGTGAAGGCGGCGATGATCGAGCGGTTCGCCAATGTGCAGTCACTGGCCCTCCAGCAGACTCTGTACGCCATGGGCGAGGCGGTGCTGGAGAAGTATCCGTTCATCGCAGAGATCACGATGTCCGCACCGAACAAGCATCACTTCGTCTACGACCTGGGCAGGTTCGGCATCGAGAACAATCTCGAGGTGTTCAACGCGGACGATCGGCCGTACGGTCTGATTCAGGCAACCGTCGAGCGTGAGGATGCCCCGGACGCCGGAAGTGCCTGGCGGACATACTCTGTCGTCGGATAGAGCGCTGCGCTCACGTGTGCAGCGCCGCAGTCCACTCCACCAACGGGGTCAGGGCTCGCCAGGCATCGCGCACCTTCGTGGCGGCCTTGGGTGTCTCCAGCCACGCGGGTGAGCCGAAATGCTTGCCCGCGGTGAGTGACTTGTGGCGCAACAGGTCGATGCGCGGGTGTTCCAGCTCGTATCCCCGCGGCTTGGTCTTGAGCTTGTCGCCGCCGATCTCGTATCCGGCCTTGGTCAGCGTCGCCAGAATTCGCTCGAGTTCGGCACCGCGGACATCGTCGTCGACGGTGCGGCGGTAGCGGGCGACACCCTCGGTCGAGGAGTTGTAGAAGCCGCCTGCGACGAACAAGCCGGCGGGGTCGATCTGGACGTAGTAGCCCAGACTGTCCCCACGAGCGACGAATCCACCCTGATGGGTCTTGTACGGCGTCTTGTCCTTCGAGAAACGGACATCGCGGTAGGGGCGAAACACCTTGGCGCTGCCGAATTCCGGTTCGAGGGTCGCGAGCAATGCTGTCATCGGCCCCTTGACCGCGCTGTCGTAGACCTCCTTGTGCTCGCTCCACCAGAGCTTGCTGTTGTCGGCTTCGAGGTCCTCGTAGAAATCCAGGGCAGCGAAGGGTATTCCGGTGAAGCCAGTCATTCCTCGATCCTATGCGGCCCCGGTGGCCGACGAACGAGGGATGGATTGAAGCGCGAGATAGACATCGAGCCGGTCCGAGGTGGAATTCAGATCCCGGCCCAGCAACTCCTCCACTCGCTTGATTCGGTACCGCACGGTGTTGAGGTGGACGTGCAACGACTCGGCCGTCCGGTTCCACGATCCACCGGTCGCCAGGAACTCGCGGAGGGTGTCGGTCAGGCCGGCATCGGTGCGCCGGTCGTAGTCGAGCAGTGGAGCGAGAACGTGTTCGACGAACGACCGACGCACGTCGTCCGGCAGAGCCGAGAGCATCGACACCGCCGAGGTCAGTTGCGCACCCGCGGTGACGGTCACCGGGCTTGACCCTTGTCTGCTGACTTCGAGTGCGTGCCGGGCCGATCGCAGCGCGCCGTCGATGGTGATCCCAGTTGCCTCGGAGCTGACCCCCACGAGCAGACGGCTGTGCCCGATGCCGGAACCCAAGCGAGTCAATCGAGTTCGCAGTGTCTGTGTGAAATCAGGATCGTCGGTGTTCACGACAGCGACGATGTCGCCGTGCGTGCTGCACCCGACGCATCCTCCACCGAAGGAGGTGAGTGTGTCGCTGAGAACCGTACGCAGCATCTCGCGCAGGTCGATCCGTCCGCTGTGAACGACTCTGACGACGAACAGCGAGCGGTCCGGGTCGACGCCTGCCTGACGCAGCCGCGTCAGGGCCTCGGGTCTGGTGCTGTCGGCCTCGATCAACGCCACTGCCTGGTCGGCGATTTCGCGTCGGACCAGTCGCCCCTCCTCGCGTCGAGCACGATCGAGCGCGGCGATGGCCGCGAGCTGGCCGAACGCATCGGCGATGGCGGGTGGGAACGTCGCCATGTCTCCCGCCACCGCGAGGAACCATCGCGTGGTCCGCTGCGCGAGCGCAGGCCCGACACCGAAGATGCTGTACACACCTCTGTCACTGAGAGTGGTTGTCGTGGGCAGCCTTTCGGAGGACAGCGCAGCGTGCGTCAGAGTATCGACGTCGGCATCGGAGAACGCCGTGACCTCGGCCACCAGCCGGCGTCCGGTCGCCGTGAAGATCAGACACGCCATCCCGGTTTCCCTGGAGGTGTGCAGCGCCAACTCGTCGAGCGCTCTGCCGTCTGCGATCGCGGTGAGCAGCTGGCGTTGCCGGACGAGCGAGGTGTTCAGCGAGGCTATGCGATCTCCGGTGACACGGCCGACGAGAAACTCCGTCACCTCGCCGAACGAGACGATCTCGGGTACCGCGAGCAGGGGTAGTCCGTGCCGCTCGCATGCGTCGATCAAGTCGGGTGGAACGTGGCCGAGCAGCCCTTCACCGGCGGCCAGTGCCGAAGCCCCCGATTCGGCGACGGCCCTGACGAACATCTCACTGTCCGCGGGCGTTCGATGCCACACGAGACCGGTGATGACCAACTCGCCGCCGGCGATGTAGCGCGACGGATCGGGCAGATCGGTCGTGTAGGTCCAACGCAGCGTGCGGCCGAGGGCGTCGGTATCGGAGGTGAGCAATCGAATGCCGAGCTGTGTGGCGTCGAGCAAGTCCTTGACCTGCACTGCTACCCCTCCCCCCGGCCCTCGCTGAGCGTGCTCGAAACAGCTGAGCTCGTATGAAAAACAGTATGTGTGGGTTGTTTCGGGCGAGTTTCGGGCGTATCGCCGAACGACCGAAGATCGGTAACAGATACTCACTACAGTTCGAAGGGACACATCGGGTGTTGGATCTGTCGGCGTGGTGGATCTGCCGGCGAGAACGAGGTGAACGAAGGCCATGGATCTCGGCACTGTCGACGACATTCTGCTTCCCGGCTCCCGCGCGGACCTTCCGCCCGGACGCGCGGACACCGCCGTCCTTGCCGGCGGTACCTGGCTGTTCTCCGAGAAGCATGACCACCTGGCCACCCTCGTCGATGTCACCGCCTTGGGGTGGGAGCCGTTGACCGTCACCGAGACCGGGCTCGAGATCGCTGCCACCTGCACCATCGAGACTTTGGCGCGCTACACCTCTCCGTGGCCGGCCACCGCATTGTTCCCCCGCTGCGCAGCAGCGTTGTTGGCCTCGTTCAAGATCTGGAAGACCGCCACCGTCGGCGGCAACATCGCGCTGGCCCTGCCTGCCGGAGCGATGATCTCGTTGACCGCCGCTCTCGACGGTGTCGGGCAGGTGTGGTCGGGTGATGGGCCCGATCACGACTACCGCATCGCGATCGCGGATCTGGTCACGGGCCCGCATGCCAACGCCCTTCGACCGGGAGACGTGCTGCGCAGCATCGACATTCCGCTCCACGCGCTCCAGTCCAGAACGGCGATGCGCAAGCTCGCACTGTCACCGCTCGGGCGATCGGCCGCCGTGGTGATCGGGCGAGTCGACGACGGCGGCGAATTCGTTCTGACCGTCAGCGCGTCGACCGTCCGTCCGTTCGTTCTCCGTTTCCCCGGCCTGCCGACGGCGGCCGAACTCGACGACGCGCTCGCCGCCACCATCGGTCCTCAGCACTGGTACGACGACCCCCACGGGGCTCCGGACTGGCGTCGACACATCAGTTGCACTGCAGCGCAGCAGATTCGCGAGGAGTTGTCATGATCGTAGACATCAACGGTGTGCCGACCGATGTCACTCCGCGGCCCGGTCAGTGCCTGCGCACCCTGCTCCGTGAACACGACCACTTCGACGTGAAGAAAGGGTGCGACGCAGGCGACTGCGGCGCATGCTCGGTGCTCGTCGACGGCGAACCGGTGCACTCGTGCATCTTTCCCGCGTTCCGTGCCGCCGACCGGTCCGTCACCACCGTCGCGGGGCTCGGTACACCGGACGACCTCCATCCGATGCAGAGCCGATTCGTCGAAGCCGCCGGTTTCCAGTGCGGATTCTGCACTGCGGGAATGGTCGTCACCGCCTCGACGCTGACCGAGGAAGATCTGGACGAGCTTCCCGAACGGCTGAAGGGAAACCTGTGTCGCTGCACCGGATATCGCGCCGTGTCCGACGCCGTCTGCGGGGTGGTCAACACCGAGAAGTCCGTCGACGGTCCGGCGTGTGGACGGTCGCTCGCGGCACCCGCCAGCACGCGCATCGTCACCGGAACCGAGCCCTACACACTCGACCACACCCCTGCCGGGTTGCTGCACGCCAGTGTTCTCGGAAGTCCACACGCGCATGCCCGGATCGTCTCGGTCGATACCACCGCGGCAGAGCAGGTGCCGGGGGTGCACCTGATCCTGACTGCGAAAGACAGTCCGGCGACCGCATTCTCGACGGCCCGCCACGACCGCCGCGTCGACGATCCGGACGACACCCACGTTCTCGATACCGTCGTGCGCTTCATCGGCCAGCGAGTGGCGATCGTGGTCGCAGAATCGGTGGCAGCGGCCGAGGAGGGGTGCCGCGCTCTTGTCGTCGAGTACGACGTGCTGCCTGCAGTGTTCGATCCGGAGTCCTCGCTCGCACCCGATGCGCCGAAGATCCACGGCGACAAGGACGCGACGGCGCGAATCGCGGATCCGTCTCGCAATCTGGTGGCCGAGCTGCACGGCAGTACCGGGGACGTCGACGCTGCCGTTCGCGACGCGGCGGCGGTGGTCACCGGCCGCTGGACCACGCAGCGGATTCAGCACGTGCACCTGGAAACCCACGGCACCATCGGTTGGTTGGACGAGACCGGAAAACTGAATCTACGCACCAGCACTCAGGTTCCTTTTCTGGTGCGCGACGAGATCTGCGAGATCTTCGGTTTGGCACGCGATCGTGTTCGCGTGTTCACCGCGCGCGTCGGCGGCGGGTTCGGAGGCAAGCAGGAGTTGCTCACCGAGGACGTGGTGGCGCTGGCGGTACTGCGTACCGGTCGACCGGTGCAGTTCGAGTTCACGCGCACAGACGAGTTCACCGTGGCACCGTGCCGTCATCCGTTCCGCGTCGACGTCACCGCCGCCGCGAGCGCCGACGGCACGCTGACCGCCCTGTCGATCGACGTTCTCACCGACGCCGGTGCCTACGGGAACCACAGTGCCGGTGTGATGTTCCACGGCTGCGGCGAGTCGGTGGCGATCTACCGGTGCGCCAACAAACGGGTCGACGCAAAGACGGTGTACACCAACAACATCCCGTCCGGAGCCTTCCGCGGCTACGGGTTGGGACAGGTGATGTTCGCGATCGAATCGGCGATGGACGATCTGGCGCGAGAGATCGACGTCGATCCGTTCGAGTTTCGCAGACGCAACGTGATCGTCCCCGGCGACGACATCGTCGCCGCCCACCACGAGGGAGACGACCTGCAGTTCGGCAGCTACGGCCTCGACCAGTGCATCGACCTTGCCGAAGCCGCTCTGCGACAAGGCAACGGCGAGCACGCACCGGCGGGCTGGAAGGTGGGCGAAGGAATGGCGGTGGCCATGATCGCGACCATTCCCCCGCGCGGCCACCGCGCCGAGACCTCGGTTGCACTGCTACCCGAGGGGCGGTACGAGATACGCGTCGGAACTGCGGAATTCGGCAACGGAACCACCACCGTCCACACTCAGATCGCGGCGAGCGAACTGGGCACGTCCGTCGACCGCATCGGAGTCGATCAATCCGACACCGACTCGGTCACCTACGACACGGGCGCATTCGGTTCGGCGGGCACCGTGGTGGCAGGCAAGGCCCTGTATGCGGCGGTTCGCGCGATGTCAGCTCGGATCCTGGATCTGGCCGCCACGGCGACCGGACACCGAAATTCGGACTGCACACTCGGACCGGAGGGCGTGCGCTGCGGAGATCGCTTCGTCACCCTCGACGACATTCTGGCGATGGCGGGAGGCACCCTCGTCACCGCAGGCAACAGTGGCGGGCTGCCGCGTTCGCTTGCGTTCAACGTGCACGCGTTCCGAGTGGCGGTGCACGAGGACACCGGCACCGTGAAAATACTGCAGTCGGTGCAGAGCGCGGACGCCGGAACCGTGATGAACCCGCAGCAGTGCCGTGGTCAGGTCGAGGGCGGCGTCGCACAGGCGATCGGTAGCGCGCTGTACGAGGAGATCCGCACCGACGGTGCCGGTCTGGTCACCACCGATTCGATTCGTAGCTACCACGTTCCGCAGTTCGCGGACATTCCTCGCACCGAAGTTCTGTTCGCCGACACCTACGACCGTCTGGGCCCGTTCGGCGCGAAGTCGATGAGCGAGTCTCCGTACAACCCCGTGGCACCGGCCTTGGCCAACGCCATTCGTGACGCCGTCGGTGCCCGACTGTACGACCTACCCATGTCGTCGGACCGGGTGTGGCGGGCAGTCAGCGGTCGTAGAACGTCTGCAGAATGATCGTGCTGCGCGTCTGCACGTTGGCGGTTGCCCGGATCTCCTGCAGCAAGCGTTCGAGCGCCCTCGGCGATTCGACTCGCACCAGCAGAACGTAGCTTTCCTCACCGGCAACCGAGTGACACGACTCGATGGCCGACAGATGCTTCAACCTGGCGGGGGCATCGTCCGGTTGAGCCGGATCGATCGGAGTGATGGCGACGAATGCCGACAGCGGACGGCCGAGGGCCTCCGGATCGACCTGGGCCGTGTATCCACGGATGACGCGCCGGGACTCCAGCCGTCGAACCCTCGATTGAACGGCGGACACGGACAGGGAAGCCTTTTCCGCCAACGTCGCCAAAGTAGCGCGTCCGTCGGAGACAAGCTCGTCGATGATCAAGCGATCGACGCGATCGAGATTTTCACTCACCTGCGCAATGTAGCCCAGATCCGAGACGAATCAGCGGCCACATCCGTTTCTGCTGGTCGAATCGGTGCTTGTGCCTCTTTTTCACAGGAACAGAGGGGGTAGGGCGAGGACCATGACCGCCGACCAACTGACGTGCGTGAGAATCGGAGCCAGGATTCCGCCGGACGCACGCCTCTGCAGACCCATCACGTAACCGAGCAGGACAGCCGCGAAGCCCAGCATCGGATTGCCGGATGCGAGGGTGGCAATGGCGTAGATGACGGTGGAGATGATCACCGGATGCTTGACCCCGATGGCCGAGTACAGGGCTCCCCGGAAGAAGATCTCCTCGGCGACGCCGTTGAGCAGCGCGATGAAGACGATCAGAACCAGTGACCCCACCCGGGCGTGTGCGAGCACGTTCTCGGTGAAGTCGGCCAGCGGCGGGATCTGCCGAACCACGAGTCCGCCGAGCAAGAAGACTCCGCCCACGGCGAGTCCGATCAGGATGGGGGTGACGATCGGCCGTCTGATCGACCCGCCGACCTGGATACGGCCCAGGTGCAGTGGTCCGGACGCAAATCCACCGATCGTCCAGACTGCGGCCAGCACCAGCGTCAGCGCATAGAACGTCGGGTCACCCGGCTCCGTCTTGAGCGAGAAGTACAGCACCGTCGCGCCGATCACCAAGGTGATCATCACGACGATTCGGCGCTTGCGAAACGCAGCGTCGGACTGTCGGTGATCGCGCTCGACCGGATCGACCAGAGCGGACTTCATCACGTTGAGCGCGGTCGTGGACCACGTTCCCATCACGCCTCCTCGGTATCGGTCAGTCGGCGTACGGCCGACCTCGCGCGTCGATTCACGTCGGCTATCACGTCGAGATTGGTGCGCACCGCTGCCGCGACGGGCTTGGCGTACAGCAGCCGACGCCCGCCGAGGGCTTCGATCAACCCCCAGGTGCGGTCGGAGGACGCCGCGACACCGCGACGCCTGATCCCCAGAGCGTCACCGCCGCTCCAGGCCGCGTCGGTGCTCGCGAGCCGAAGCGGATCCTTCAGGGCACACACACCGGGAGGGTCACCGACCATTCCCCGCACACTACGGGCCATGGCGTCGGCAATCGTGGTGAGACCTCGGGGAGGGTCGGGCACGAGTTCACGAATCCGACTCTCCGACGTCGTCATCGTGTTGTGCAGCGAACCGACGAGATCTTCGGCGAGTCCCGCGGGAACCGGAATGATCTTTCCGATGACCTTGCCTGCGAGCGAGGTCGGCACCAGCGGCACCGGAACGCCGATGCGCTGGAGGCCGGCAGCTTCGACGTACGCGAACACCAGATCTCGATACGGCACCACATCCGGCCCACCGATGTCGTAGGAACCCGCCGGGACTGCATCGGTGTCGGCGCTTGCGAGCAGATAGTGCAGCACGTCGTCCACGGCAATGGGCTGCACGGGCTCGGCGAGCCAACTCGGCAGCGGCAGCACCGGCAAGCGGTCGGCGAGGTAGCGCAACATCTCGTACGACGTCGAACCTGCACCCAGGACGATGGCCGCTCTGAGCCAGACCAGCTCGACGCCGTCCACCGTCAGAGCCTCGCCGACGTCCGCCCGGCTCGCGAGGTGCTCCGACAGCTGGTCGTCATCGGGTACGAAACCACCGAGGTAGACGATTCGGCGTACTCCGGCCCGCGCCGCCGCCGCGGCGAACTGCTCGGCGGACCGTCGGTCCTGCGCGCGGTAATCGGACTCGCCGATGGCATGCACGAGGTAATAGGCCACGTCGATGTCGCCGGACTGCGCGAACGCGGCAGCGCAGGACTGTTCGTCGGTGACATCGAGCGAGACTGCGGTGACGGAGTCGAAGAAGTCGAAGGTCCGCAGGTTGTCCGGCGTTCGGGAGCCGACGACGACCTCGAACTCGTCGGCCAGCAGAGCTGCCACCAACCGCGACCCGATGTACCCGCTGGCACCGGTGACGAGAGCTCTCATGCTTCGAGGCTAACGGCACTCGGGGCGTTGTGTCGGTGTGGCATTGTCGCTCCTATGGCTCTGGTCTTGGCAGGTGTGGTTCTCCCCGATCCCCTCGGTACCGAAACTGTGCTCCGGCGAGGAGTCGCGGTCGCGCGGGCCGGTGCGGGCTGGATGCTCACCACGACCGCTTTCGCGCTTACCCTGCCCGGCCGAATCGAAGCACTGCTGACGCGCATTGAGATGTTGATGACACGTATCGATCAGGTGATCGACTCCGCCGACGCCGTGGTCGCCAGCGTGCAGCGGACAACCGGGGCCGCGGACGAGGTGGTCGCGTCGGCGTCGGTGGCCTCACACACCGCGCTTGAGCTGATCGAGTTGTTCGATCCCATCGCCAAGACGTCCGAGCCCATGGCCCGCAAGTTCGTCGACAACCTGTCCGAGGAGGAAGTCGACGCCGCGATCGCGATGGTCGATCAGCTCCCCGGACTCCTCGATCACATGGAAGCGCTGCTTCCCATTCTCGCCACCCTCGACACGGTGTCCCCCGAGATTCACGAGCTCCTCGGAGTCACCAAGGACGTTCGACGTGCGGTCATCGGCATTCCGGGATTCAAGTTCTTCCGCAATCGCGGTGAGGACAAGCTGAACGAGGAGCTGCGAGACGAAGAGAACTAGGCGCTCGGGCTCAACGCCTCCGGGCGATCCTCGTGCGCAGTCGCGTCCACCAGGACGGTGGGTTCGATCCCGCCGAATTCGTGGGTGTCGCGGGCGACTGCGCCGCATGCTCGCGGGCCAGTCGGTCGACCTCGGCGCGGTTGATCCGCCAGCTCTCCATCCAGTTCTCGACGTCCACCGGGCCGAGCGGCACGATCGGCGGCGTCGGGAACCGAATCCAGTCGACGATGCGAGCGTTCAACTCGTCCAACACCTCTCGTGCCGAATCCTCGCGCCGAATGCCGATCAATGTCGACGGCAGCCGCTCGATCTCCTTGCGCAGCTGCAATGCGGTGGGTAGCAAGGCGTCGGCGGGCAGGTTCTCCCGTTTCAGGTAGCCCCGAACCCACCACAGCTCGTCGCCGGGATCGCCGACCGGGATCGGCTTGCCGGTGCCTTCGAGGCCCTCGAACGCACCGTTGTCCTGCGCCTCGCGAATCTGCTTGTCGACCCAGGACTCGAACGTGACTCCTGGTTTCTTGCGTTCGGTCACCCCGTCGACTGTAGATCCGGTGCCGGGCTCCGCGCCACGGCTGCGAACACGACGAAGCCCCGACCCACGTAGGCGGGCCGGGGCCGGTGTCGCGCAGCGGTCCTGGTCAGCCGTACTCGGCGACCAGTCGATCGAATTCCTCGCGGTCGATGACCTGAGGCTCGTTGATGGCGAGAGCCTGCGCGTATTTGCTCGCCAGGTGGTAGTCGCGGCCGAGTGGCCCGTGCTCGGCATCGTCCTCGTCGGACTGGATGCTCGCGCCCGGAGGCACCTCGTTCTGCAGGCCGTTGGTCTTGCTGCCGAGCAGAGCGTCGAGTTTCGCGGAAATCTTCTGCATGATCTCTTGGTCGTCGGTCATGGGGGCGGTGTACCCGAATCGCTCGAATCGACACCGCCGCACGCTCGGGGAACGGCGCGAGGGTTATCTGTCGGTGCCCGGGGGCATGATGATGGGATGGCCAGGCAGAGTACGGGCACCGACGCAGCGGGCGAGCTGTCGGTGATGCAGAAGTTGTCGCGGCCGACCCGGGAATGGTTCACCGGCGCTTTTCCCGCTCCCACGTCCGCGCAGTTGGGCGCGTGGTCGTCCATCTCGAGTGGTTCGCACACCCTCGTGGTTGCTCCGACCGGTTCGGGTAAGACGCTCTCGGCCTTCCTGTGGGCCCTGGACGAGCTTGCGCAGCTGGGTGCGGACAGCACCCGCAAGACCAAAGTCCTCTACATCTCGCCGCTCAAAGCCCTTGCCGTCGACGTCGAGCGGAACCTGCGCGCTCCCCTCGTCGGCATCACCCAGACCGCCAAGCGCCTCGGCCTGAACCCACCGGAGATCTCGGTCGGTGTGCGATCCGGCGACACCAGCGCCGCCGACCGCAGGAACATGATCAAGACGCCGCCGGACATCCTGATCACCACCCCGGAATCGCTGTTCCTCATGCTCACCTCGGCCGCGCGAGACATCCTCGCCGAGGTCGACACCGTCATCGTCGACGAGGTACACGCCGTCGCAGGCACCAAACGTGGCGCACACCTCGCGGTGTCTCTCGAACGGCTCGACGCGATGCTGGACAAGCCGGCTCAACGCATCGGCCTGTCCGCGACGGTACGACCGCACGAAGAGGTGGGCCGATTCCTGGCCGGTGCCGCTCCCATCGAGATCGTCGCTCCACCTGCACCGAAGACGTTCGATCTGACGGTCCAGGTGCCGGTCGAGGACATGACCGAACTGGGCGTCACCGACCCGAATGCGGACACCTCGGCCGCTCCCCCGGCGCAGGGATCCATCTGGCCCCACGTCGAGGAGAAGATGGTCGATCTCATCCTCGAGCACAAATCGTGCATCGTCTTCGCCAATTCTCGACGTCTCGCAGAGCGGCTGACTGCGCGGCTCAACGAGGTGTACGCCGAACGGATCGGCGACGGCGTCGAGACCGAGCACAAACCGCCCTCGCAGGTCGGCACTCCCAACGACGTGAACCACGGTGCCGATCCGTTGCTGGCCCGTGCCCACCACGGCAGCGTCAGCAAGGATCAGCGCGCGCTGATCGAAGACGATCTCAAGACCGGCAGGCTGCGCTGCGTCGTCGCCACCAGCAGCCTCGAACTCGGAATCGACATGGGCGCAGTCGATCTGGTCGTCCAGGTCGAAGCGCCGCCATCGGTGGCGAGTGGGTTGCAACGCGTCGGACGCGCAGGTCACCAGGTCGGCGAGATCTCCAAGGGTGTGTTGTTCCCCAAGCACCGCACCGACCTGATCCACTGCGCCGTCACCGTCGAACGCATGACGTCGGGCAAGATCGAGGCGTTGTTCGTTCCCGCCAATCCACTCGACGTGCTGGCGCAGCAGACCGTGGCGGCCTGCGCCCTCGAACCGATCGACGCCGAGGACTGGTTCGATTCCGTCCGTCGCACAGGCAGTTTCGCCACCCTGCCCCGATCTGCCTACGAGTCGACTCTCGATCTGCTCTCGGGCCGCTACCCCTCGGACGAGTTCGCGGAACTACGGCCGAGGCTCGTGTGGGACCGCGACGCCAACACTCTCACCGGCCGTCCCGGGTCGCAGCGACTGGCCGTCACCTCTGGTGGCACCATCCCGGACCGCGGCCTGTTCACCGTGTACATGGTGGGCGAAAAGCAGTCCAGGGTAGGCGAACTCGACGAGGAGATGGTCTACGAATCGCGAGTGGGTGACGTGTTCGCCCTCGGTGCCACCAGCTGGCGGATCGAGGAGATCACCCACGATCGGGTGCTCGTCAGCCCGGCCTACGGTCAACCCGGCCGGCTCCCCTTCTGGCACGGCGACGGCCTGGGCCGGCCGGCCGAACTCGGCCGAGCCCTGGGCGAGTTCCTGCGCAGCACCACCGATCGCAGCAACTTGGCCGACCGGCTGAGCTCCGACGGTCTCGACGCCAACGCCGTCAACAACCTCATCGCATTGCTCGACGAGCAACTCGAGGCCACCGGCCAACTCCCCACCGACAAGACGATGATCGTCGAGCGGTTCCGCGACGAACTGGGCGACTGGCGGCTCGTGCTGCATTCCACCTACGGTCAGCAGGTGCACGCGCCGTGGGCACTCGCAGTCGGCGCGAGGCTGATCGAGCGGTACGGCATCGACGCCGCCCCCACCGCATCCGACGACGGCATCATCGTCCGGCTGCCCGACACCGACGACCAGCCGCCGGGCGCAGAACTGTTCGTCTTCGAGCGCGACGAGATCGCCGACATCGTCACCGAGCAGGTCGGCGGATCGGCTCTGTTCGCATCGAGATTCCGCGAATGTGCCGCTCGCGCACTGCTTCTCCCCCGCCGCAACCCGGGCAAGCGAGCGCCGCTGTGGCAGCAGCGCCAGCGTTCGGCTCAGCTGCTCGACGTGGCACGCAAGTACCCGACGTTCCCGATCCTGCTCGAGACCGTCCGCGAGTGCCTGCAAGACGTCTACGACCTCCCCGCCCTCGAGGACATCCTGGCCAGAATCGGCCGACGCCAGATCAGAATCGTCGACATCGAGACGCCGTCACCGTCCCCCTTCGCCAACTCGCTGCTGTTCAACTACGTCGGCGCATTCATGTACGAGGGCGACAGCCCGTTGGCCGAACGCCGTGCCGCCGCACTGTCACTCGACTCGGCGCTCCTCGCCGAACTGCTCGGACGCGTCGAACTGCGAGAGCTGCTCGACGACAGCGTCATCACCACCACCGAACTCGAGCTACAGCGCCTCCCCGAGGACCGCCACGCCAAGGACATCGAAGGCGTCGCGGACCTGCTGCGACTGCTCGGTCCGCTGACCGTCGAGGAAGTCGGCCTTCGAACCGACGGCGACGAATACCCGCAGTGGCTCACCGAACTCGCCGATGCCAAGCGGGCGATGGAGGTCTCGTTCGCCGGCAAGAACTGGTGGACGGCGATCGAGGACGCCGCTCGGCTGCGCGACGCACTGGGCGTGCCGCTTCCCATCGGAACTCCGGCCGCCTTCATCGAACCCGTCGACGATCCGCTGGTGGACCTGATCAGCCGGTACGCCCGAACCCACGGACCGTTCACGCTCGACGACGCGGCGGCGCGCTTCGGGGTGGGCACCGCCGTGGTACGCGACGTCCTGCGCAGACTCGCCGTCGACAAGCGCGTCGTCGAGGGCGAATTTCGGCCCGGAGCCACCGGCAGCGAATGGTGCGAGGCCGAGGTCCTGCGACGTTTGCGGCGCCGGTCGCTCGCTGCGGCTCGGCAGGAGATCGAACCCGTTTCCACCGCCACCCTCGGCCGCTTCCTGCCGGCGTGGCAGCACGTGGACAGCCGACGCCTGAGCGGAATCGACGGCGTCGCGACCGTCATCGAACAGCTTGCGGGCGTTCCTGTTCCGGCATCGGCCTGGGAATCACTCGTGCTCTCGTCGCGGGTGACGGACTACAGCCCGGCGATGCTCGACGAACTGACCTCCACCGGGGAGGTGTTGTGGTCGGGACACGGCGCGATCTCGTCCAAGGACGGCTGGGTGAGCCTGCACATGGCCGACACCGCTCCGCTGACCCTCGTGCCCGCTGCCGAATCCGACCTGTCGGAGTTGCAGATTCGCATTCAGGACGCCGTTGCGGGCGGCGGCGCGTACTTCTTCCGCCAACTCTCCGACACCGTCGGCAGCACCGACGACACCGCTCTGCAGGCCGCCCTGTGGGAGCTGGTGTGGGCGGGCCGACTGAGCAACGACACATTCGCCCCGCTGCGCGCGCTGTTGAACTCCACGACCACCCGCTCGGCCCCGAGCCATCGAGCACCGCGTCGCACACCGCGGTTGCGCTCGTACCGGCAGTTCGAGCGGCCATCCCTGCCCACCCGCACCGGACCCCCGACCGCGGGTGGACGATGGTCGAGGTTGCCCGAGCTCGAACCCGACCTGACCGTCCGCGCCCATGCGACCGCCGATGTACTGCTCGAACGCTACGGCGTGGTGACCCGCGGCTCGGTGATGAACGAGGGCGTGCCCGGCGGATTCGCCACGATGTACAAGGTGCTCACCGGATTCGAGGATTCCGGTCGCTGCCGTCGCGGATACTTCGTCGATTCCCTCGGCGGAGCGCAGTTCTCCACCTCCGATGTGGTGGACCGGTTGCGCAGCTACGACGAACCGAAGAAGAACGCCACCGCCGTCGTGCTCGCGTCCTGCGATCCGGCCAACCCCTACGGCGGAGCACTGCCCTGGCCGAAAGCAGGCAGCGGCGAGGCCGGTGTCGGAGACAAGCCGGACGAGACGACGAAGCATCGGCCGGGTCGCAAGGCCGGTGCACTGGTGGTCCTCGTCCGAGGCGAATTGACGATGTTCGTCGAACGCGGCGGAAAGTCGGTGCTGACGTTCGGTGAGAACACCGAGGACATCAGCGCTGCAGCAACCGCATTGGCGGCCACCGTTCGCCGCGGCGGAGTCGACAAGCTACTCGTCGAGCGGATCAACGGTCACGACATTCACGGCACGGACTTCTCCAAGACCCTGACCGAGGCCGGTTTCTCGGCGACCCCACGCGGCCTTCGTCTGCGTCGCTGAAGCACCGCAATACTCCCCAGGAACGAGAGAGGACACCGATGCCCGAGGGCGATACCGTCTGGCGCGCTGCCAACACCCTGCGCGCCGCACTCGAGGGCAGGCAGCTCACCACCTGCGACATTCGCGTACCCCGTTACGCCACAGTCGACTTCACCGGAGAGACCGTCGATTCCGTCGCCTCACGCGGTAAGCACCTGCTGATCAGAGTCGGCGGCTACGTCATTCATTCGCATCTGAAGATGGAAGGCACCTGGCACGTCTATGCACCCGGCGCTCGCTGGCGTCGCCCGGCGTTCCAGGCGCGGATCATCCTGAACACCGCCGACGCGCAGGCCATCGGTTTCGAGCTCGGAGTCCTCGACATCGTCGAGGACGAGGACGAGGTCGTCGGCTATCTCGGACCGGATCTACTCGGTCCCGACTGGGACCCAGTAGCCGCCCTGACCAATTTGGAGTCGGATCCGGCTCGTCCCGTCGGACTCGCGCTGCTCGATCAGCGCAACATCGCCGGACTCGGCAACGTCTACCGAAACGAGATCTGCTTTCTGCGCGGAATCGACCCGCGTACACCGGTCGGCGAGGCCGGTGACCTGAAGAAGACGATCGACCTGTCCTATCGATTGATCATGGCCAACAAGGATCGAAATCAACGCGTCACCACCGGGGATCGGCGACCGGGCCGACATTTCTGGGTGTACGGGCGCGAGAACAAGCCATGCCGACGCTGCGGAACCACCATCGAATTCGGGCTCATCGGAGACAACCCACTCGAGGAACGGCAGATCTACCACTGCCCACACTGCCAGCGGCCACCGACCTGAAAGCTCCCTGTCAGGTGCGGCCAAGCCTGTTCACAGCTTTGCCGATCACCATGGACGCATGCTGACACTTGCGATACTCACCCTGCTGATCATGGCCGTGTCCGGCGCGACAGCTGCTCGCGCACCCCGGACGCTGGTTCGACTGCGCTAGATCGTGCGAACGGGTTCGAGGATTTCCTGGCGGGCCTCGGGAGCGACGACTCGCAGCGCGTCTGCCGATTCGTCGTCGGGCTGGCGCTGCGACTCGATCTCGGCTTCCACCCGGGCGCGGTAGGTCTCGACCTCACGGTCGACCATGGCCTCGTCCCAACCCAGCACGGGTGCGATCAACGCGGCCACCTGACCCGCGCAGTTCATCCCGCGATGGGAGTACTCGATGGAAATCCTGGTACGACGCGAGAGCACGTCCTCGAGATGCAGTGCGCCCTCCGCTGCCGCGGCGTACACCACCTCCACCTGAAGGTAGGCCGGCGCATCGGTGAGTGGTTGCAGCAGTTCGGGTTTGCCGTCGGCCATCGCCAGCACCTCGTCGATCAACGAACCGTATCGATCGAGCAGATGCGTCACCCGATGTGGATGCAGCTTGTACATCTCCCCCAGATGCGGTGCCTGATTGACCAGGGCGAAGTAACCGTCGGCACCGACGAGGGGCACCTTCTCGGTGATCGAGGACGCCACCCGCACCGGGATGTCCTCGGCCGCCAGATCGACGGCGTCCTCGGCCATGACTCGGTAGGTCGTGTACTTGCCGCCTGCGATCGCGATGAGTCCGGGTGCCACGCGAGCGACCGCGTGTTCGCGAGAGAGCTTGGAGGTCTCGTCGCTCTCGCCTGCCAGCAATGGCCGCAGGCCCGCGTACACACCGTCGATGTCCGCGTGGGTGAGCGGCGTGACGATCACGCCGTTGACCTCGCCCAGGATGTAGTCGATGTCGGCTTTGGTGGCGGCCGGGTGTGCCAGATCGAGATTCCAGTCGGTGTCGGTGGTACCGATGATCCAGTGCGCACCCCACGGAATGATGAACAGCACCGACTTCTCGGTGCGCAGAATGATCGCGGCCTCGCTGACGATTCGATCCCGCGGCACCACGATGTGCACGCCCTTCGAGGCGCGTACGCGGAAGCGTCCGCGCATGTTGGACAGCGACTGAATCTCGTCGGTCCACACGCCGGTGGCGTTGATCACCACGTGTGCCCGCACCTCGGTGGTGGCACCGGTCTCCGAATCACGCACGCGCACACCGGAAACCCGGTCGGCCTCACGCAGGAAGCCGACGACCTGGGTGGAGGTTCGCACCACTGCGCCGTAATGAGCGGCCGTCCTGGCGACGGTCATGGTGTGCCGGGCGTCGTCGACGACGGTGTCGTAGTACCTGATCCCGCCGATCAACGACTTGCGTTTGATCCCGGGCGACATCCGCAGCGCACCGGATCGAGTCAGGTGCTTCTGCTGCGGCACCGATTTGGCCCCACCCATCCGGTCGTACAGAAAAATCCCCGCGGCGATGTACGGACGCTCCCACAACCGGTGCGTGAGCGGGAAGAGGAACTTCAGCGGCTTGACCAAGTGCGGTGCGAGCGTGGACAGGGAGAGCTCGCGTTCGTGCAGGGCCTCACGCACCAGTCCGAACTCGAGCTGCTCGAGGTATCGAAGCCCGCCGTGGAACATCTTGGACGAGCGAGACGACGTTCCCGACGCGTAATCCCGCGCCTCGACCAGCGCCACCTTCAGTCCGCGCGTCGCCGCGTCGAGGGCTGCACCGGAGCCGACGACGCCACCGCCGATCACCACCACGTCGAACTGCTCGGTTCCGAGCTGGTCCCACGCCTCCACCCGCTGGTCGGGTCCGAGGAACTTCGTATTCGATCGGTTGCTCATCTCGAACGCTCCATCTCCATCGAAAATCCCCGCATTGCTTGCACGTCAGGCTACCGCCCCAGGTCCTCGAGGCGCAGAACCTGCCGTGGTCGAAACAGTCCGGTCGAAGCAGTGGGGTCGGGGCAATCGGATCAGCGCACTCGAGTCGACGCCGAGTGCGCGGCACCCAATCGTCGCACTGCCTCTGCCAGCACGGCCGGGGTCGATCCGGCGAAGCTCAACCGCAGCGAGTGACGGTACTGCGCATCCGAAGCGAACGCCGTGCCCGGCACGAAGGCAACTCCGTGATCGAGCGCCGCGTCGAGCAACTCGCCGGTGTCGGTTCCGTCCCGGAAGGTGGCCCAGGCGAACATGCCACCCTCGGGGCGCGAGACGGTGAGCCGATCACCGAACTCGGCGACGAGAGCATTCGTCAATGCCGTTGCGCGAGAGCCGTACTCGCGCCGCAGAACGACCACATGCGCATCGAGCCACGCGGTGTCGGCGAGCATGTCCGCTGCCATCAGCTGCGTCATCGAGGATCCACACAGATCCGCGCCCTGCTTGAGCAGTTCCACCGCCGCACAGACGCTGGGCGGGGCGACGAACCAGCCGACACGGAGCGTCGGAGCGAGGATCTTCGACGCACTGGAGAGTCGAATGACGCGATCGCTGTGGCACGCGATCGGCAGCGGCGGAACGCCGATATCGGATTCCGTTGTGTCGAAACATATCTCACCGTACGGGTCGTCCTCGATGACCCAGAACCCGTAACGATCCGCGAGCGCCGCGAGGTGGCGTCGACGCTGCTCGCTCATCGTGACTCCCCGCGGATTGTGGAAGTTCGCGACAGTGTGGACCACCGCGGGACGCAGTCCATCCGCCAGTCTGCGTTCGAGTTCGTCGGTGTCCATTCCGGTATCGGTGATGGAAATGGACTCGATGCGGGCTTCGGCGATCGAGAACACCTGCAGCGCACCGGTGTACGCGGGTTCGTCGACCACGACGACAGCACCGGGGTCGATCAGTGCCTGCGCGAGCAACGTCAGAGCCTGTTGCGAACCGTGAGTCACGATGACGGACTCGACCGGAACGAGCATTCCCCCGCGCGTGAGCGATTCCCTGGCTGCAACAACGCTACGCAGAGTGCGGTGGCCGGATGTCTCGCAGTACTGCACCGCGTCGGGGCGACGAAGCGCAGCCTCTGCTGCTGCGGCGATGCGGTCGATCGGTATCAGATCGGTGGCCGGTAGACCTCCGGCGAGGCTGATCACATCGTCGCGTGCAGTCAGAGCCAGGAGGTCACGGATGGCCGAGCTGGTGAGCGAGTCGGTGCGGGTGGCCAGGCCGGCGGGACGGTACGTAGTGGACATGAGAGAGGCTCCGGGGCAGCAGGAATGGGGAGACGGCCCGCGGATCCGCTGAGTCGAAGAAGGAGCGGACGGGTGTGTCCGCTCCTTCGACTGTCTCACGTGCTACCGAAATATGAAACGCATTTCTCACATCATGAGATCAGTCCAGATCGTCGTGCGCCATCAGCTGACGCGCGGCCTCGATGACCGAACCGGACAGCGACGGGTACACCGAGAACGTGTTCGCCAGGTCGTTGACCGAGAGGTTGTTCTGTACCGCCATCGCGATGGGCAGAATCAGCTCCGACGCACTCGGGGCGACCACGACGCCACCGATCACGACGCCGGTCGCCGGGCGGCAGAAGATCTTCACGAAACCACGCTTGAGCCCGCTCATCTTCGCTCGCGGATTCGTTGTCAACGGCAGCATCACCACGCGCGCCGGCACGTCACCGGCGTCGATCTTGGACTGCGCGACGCCGACCGACGCGATCTCCGGCCGCGTGAACACCGCCGAGGCCACGGTCTTGAGCTTGATCGGGCTGACGGCCTGTCCCAGTGCGTGATACATCGCAATGCGTCCCTGCATCGCCGCAACCGAGGCCAGCGGCAGCAGACCGGTGCAGTCACCGGCTGCATAGATACCGGCGACAGCGGTCCGCGAGACGCGATCCACCCGCAGGTATCCACCCTTGTCGAGTTCGATGCCCACCTTCTCGAGTCCGAGACCGGAGGTGTTGGGCACCGATCCGACGGTCATCAGGGCGTGGCTGCCCTCGACGGTGCGGCCGTCCGACAGCGTGACCAAGACGCCGTCGTCGGTGCGAACGACCGAATCGGCGCGGGCGTGCTTGACGAGGGTGACGCCGCGCTCGTTGAACGCGTCCTCGAGCACCAGAGCGGCGTCCTCGTCCTCGTGCGGAAGGACGCGGTCGCGGCTCGAGACGGCGGTGACCTTGACGCCCATCTCGGTGTAGGCCGAGACGAACTCGGCACCGGTCACACCGGATCCGACGACCACCAGGTGCTCGGGGAGGGACTCGAGATCGTAGAGCTGACGCCAGTTGAGGATGCGTTCGCCGTCGGGCTCGGCTCCCTTGACCACGCGGGGACGGGCACCGGTCGCGATGAGCACGACATCGGCGTCGAGGATGCGCTCTTCGCCGTCGGCGAGCACCGCCTTGATCTGGTGCGAGGCCATCCCGACGTGGGAGTCGATCATCTCGGCGCGTCCGGCCAGCAGCTCCACGCCGACGGAGGTGACGCGGTGGGCGATGTCGGAGGACTGCGCCTGCGCGAGGCTCTTCACACGGTCGTGAATCTTCGGCAGCGCGACGGCCGCCTGCGACGGATCGAGGGAGATACCGAGGTCGCTGGCTCGACGCATCTCGGTGCGAATGCCGGTCGAGGCGATGAACGTCTTCGACGGCACGCAGTCCCAGAGAACGCAGGCACCGCCGATACCGTCGGAATCGACGAGCGTCACCTCTCCGCCGTACTGTGCGGCAACCAACGCTGCTTCGTACCCTGCCGGACCACCACCGATGATCACAATCCGGGTCATTGATCCTCTTCTCGCATGCTCGAAATCTCTCGCTGTGTCGCGTCAACGGTATTCCAGAGGCCGCCCTCGCGCGTCGGTAGGGCTGGCTTGCCTTGCCCCGTAGGAGGGCGGACCTGCGGCGACGCACCGAAACACGACCACGAGGCGTCAGTGTGCACCGATACGGTTTAGGCTGGCCGACGTGCCAATTTATGCCGCCTACGGATCCAACATGCATCCGGAGCAGATGTTGCAGCGATGCCCTCACTCGCCCCTGTCGGGAACCGGGTGGCTGCACGGATGGCGGTTGACCTTCGGCGGTGGCGACATCGGTTGGGAAGGCGCGCTGGCCACGGTCGTGGAGGATCCCGACTCGCAGGTCTTCGTCGTGCTCTACGACGTGTCCGAGGAGGACGAGGAGAGCCTGGATCGCTGGGAGGGGTCGGAACTCGGTATTCACCGGAAGATCCGGCTGCGCATCGAGACCGGCCGGGAGCCGGTGCTCGCCTGGATGTACGTGCTCGACGCCTACGAGGGCGGCCTGCCGTCGGCACGCTACCTCGGCGTCATGGCCGAGGCAGCCGAAATCGCCGGTGCCCCAGCCGAATACGTGCGGGACCTACGAACCCGCAACAGCCGCAACGTCGGTCCCGGTACCGCCTCGTAGTTCGAGGGACGGATCAGAAGTAGTTCTTCATCACCGACGCCACCCAGGCCGGCTCGGTCACATCCGCACGTTCCGGAACCATGGACTGCAGGAACGGCTTGACATCGAACACCGGTGTGCCGTCGATCGCGTCGAGACCTCGGACTCGGATGCGCAGTCCGTCCACGTCGACGATCTCGCACCGCGACACCCCGAGATGATTGGGCCGGTCCTTGACCCGTTGAGCGAGGACTCCCACCCGAGGAAGCGTCGTGTCACCGCGGGGGTGCCGCGAACCGGTGGTGGTCGCGGCAGGATCGCACAGGTGGAAGCCGTAGACCACTTCGAGGTGGGAGAATTCCGCGAGACCGAGGGTCGAGTCGGCGTCGAGCACACTGTCGTGAAGGTCGAGGACGGATTCGACCGATCCCCAATTGTCGTCCATCACCTCGGCGCGTTCGGATCTGACGATCCCGATCGGCGACACATCGAACGCCATCTCGTCTCCTGCCTCTAGTTCGGATCCAGCGCGATTCCGGTCATCACCTTCACGCCCACGGCCAGTGCTCGTTCGTCGAGATCGAAGGTGGGCTGGTGGATGTCGAGTTGAGGCCCGGTGCCCGGCCACACACCGAGTCGAGCCATCGCGCCAGGCACTCGTTCGAGGTACCACGAGAAATCCTCGCCGCCGCCGGACTGCGCGGTATCGGCCAATGCGTCGGGTCCGACCCTTTCGATCGCCTTCTCGAACGTATGCGTGGACGCCGGATCGTTGACCACGGGAGGCACGCCGCGACGGTAGTGCAGCTCGAAGCGGACACCGGTCGGTGCGAGCAATCCGGTGACGATCTCGCGGACCAGCGGTTCGAGCAACGCCCAGGTCTCGTGGTCGCCGGTGCGGACGGTGCCGGTCAGCATGCCGGTCTGCGGTATGGCGTTGGGGGCCTGGCCCGCGACCACAGCTCCCCACACCATGACCGTGCTGGTCCGCGGGTCGACGCGCCTGCTCAACATTCCGGGCAGACCGGTGATGACGGTGCCCAGTGCGTAGATCAGATCGGTCGTCAGGTGCGGCCGCGACGTGTGACCGCCGGGCGAATCCAGCCGCAGCTCGACGGTGTCGGCCGCAGAGGTGATCGCACCGAGGCGCACGCCGACCTGCCCCACCTCGAGCCGCGGATCACAGTGCAGCGCAAAGATCTTGGTGACGCCGTCGAGCGCTCCCGCGGCCACCGCGTCGAGGGCACCGCCCGGCATGACCTCCTCGGCGGGCTGAAAGATCAGGCGCACCCCGTACTGCAGGTCCGGCAGTGACGCCAGCGCCAATCCGGTCGCGAGCAGCACCGTGGTGTGTGCGTCGTGCCCGCAGGCGTGCGACACCCCCGGCACGGTCGACGAGTACACCGCGCCGGTGTTCTCCTGCAGCGGCAGGGCGTCCATGTCCGCCCGCAACGCCACCCGCGGACCATCGGGCCCGATGTCGCAGATCAACCCCGTTCCACCGGGGAGCGGCTTGGGCGACAGACCCGCCGCCTCGAGATGCTCCATCACGAACGCGGTGGTGCCGAATTCGCGTCGAGCAAGTTCTGGGTTCGCGTGAATGTGCCGCCGCCACAGCGAGAGATCTGCCGTGTGCGCGTGAATCCACCGATCGATCGCGTCCTCGCGGGTACTCACGACTGCGCCGCCGAGCGAGCGGTCACGCCGTCGAGCAGACGGGCGCGGGTACCGGGATCGGCTGCGGCGCGCGCAGCAGTTCTGGCGAGACCGAGAGCTCCGTCGAGCAACGCTCGATCGGCCGACTCTGTGACACACGCGGCGGCGAACTCCGGCTGATGGGTCACCGCTCCTCCCGCATCGAGGCCGACGACGGGATGAATACCGGGTAGAACATTCGTCACGTTTCCCATGTCTGTGCTGCCCAACGGGCGAAATCCTTCCAAATCCGGAGCCAGGGGCGATCGGCCCAATGCTTCGATCTCCTGCCGAAAAGCCGCAGCCAGCCACGAATCCGGCGTCAACGCCGCATAGGTCGGCGACACCGTGCGGATCTCGTGAGTGCACCCGGTGGCGATCGCTCCTGCCTCGAAACACGCGTACGTCTTCGCCGTCAGAGCGTGCAGCGATTCGGTGGTGTTCGCGCGCAGGTAGTAGAGCAGCTCGGCATGGCCGGGCACGATGTTCGGTGCCACACCCCCGTCGCTGACGATGCCGTGGAGCTGCTGACCCGGCGACAGATGCTGGCGCAAGAGCCCGAGTGCCACCTGACTGATGGTCACCGCGTCGCCTGCGTTGATTCCCCACTCTGGAGCAGCCGACGCGTGCGCGGCACGGCCGGTGAACTTGACCGCGATGTCCGCCAGCGCCAGCGAGGTCGCACCCACGATGTCGAAGGGGCCGGGATGGACCATCAACGCCGCGCCGACGCCGTCGAACACTCCTCGCTCGAGCATCAAGACCTTGCCGCCGCCGGTCTCCTCGGCCGGGGTACCGAGCACTCGCACGGTGATCCCGAGCGCGTCGGCGACCGGAGCGAGCGCAAGCGCAGCACCCACAGCCGAGGCCGCGATGATGTTGTGCCCGCACGCATGACCGATCTCGGGCAGAGCGTCGTACTCCGCACAGATCCCGATCACCAGATCGCCGCTGCCGAACGACGCGGTGAACGCGGTGTCGATGCCTGCGACGGCCGTCTCGATCTCGAAATCGTGGGCCCGGAGCGTGTCGAGGATCTTGGCGACGCTGCGATGCTCGGCAAACGCCAGCTCCGGCTCCGCGTGGATCGAGTGCGAGAGCGCAACCACTTCGTCGGTGGCGTCGGCCAGGGCGCGGTCCATCGCCTCACCCACGTCGGCACTGTTCGATTCGTCGATCACGAGAGACAGTGTGTCACTAGCGCGACCGACTGTCGGAACAGCTGTGCCGAGTGACTACTTCCCGAAGCTGAAGTTGCTGTCGTCGGTCGCAGTGTTCAACGCGGCGAGCAGATCCACGTGCATGCGAGCCTTGATGCCGGCCAGGTTGGCACCCCGGGTGCTCGTCAGTGCGGCGGCCCTCGCGACCGCGTCGGACACCAGCGACTCCTCCACTGCCGTCGCCTCGACGATTCCGGCGGCCACGGCGTCGGCTCCGCCGTAGCGGCGACCGGTCGTCATCGCCTCGACGGCGGTCTGCTTGGGCAGCCGGGAGTTGATCAGAGCAGACATTCCGACGGTGAACGGCATGTTCAGGTTCACCTCGGGCAGGCAGTAGAAGCCGCGATCGACCCGTTGGATGCGGAAGTCGTGGGAGGTGGCGAACATCGCGCCCGCGCCGAAGGCGTGGCCCTGAACAGCAGCGACGGTGGCCATCGGAAAAGCGAGCAACCGGGTGTAGAGAGTGTGCACGCGGTCGAGATACCAGGTGATCTTGTCCAGGTTGGCGAACAGCCAGTCGGTGTCGAGGCCGTTGCTGTAGAACTTGCCCGCCGACGTGGTGACCAGCGCCGCCGGACCGGTCGAGGCCTCGACCTCGTCGAGCAACGCGTGGGTGGCGTCGATCCAGTCCGGGTGGAAACGGTTCTCGGGATTGTCCGCTCCGTCCTGGGCTCCGAGGAACAGGATGTGGACGTCACCGTCGCGTTCGAGATAAGGCATGCAGCGGATACTACCCAACAGTAACTTCCGCCGGTCGCACATCCGTTGCGTCGATCTCCTACTGTTGTTCATCGTGGCAACCACCGACGCACATGCGACCGACCCCGTGACCGATCCCGAGGGTGCCGCGCGCACCGCCGCCGACGCACTCGCCGCAGCAACCGGAGTCGACACCCACACCGTGGCCATCGTTCTCGGTTCCGGATGGCAGGCGGCAGCCGACGTCTTCGGCTCCCCCACCGCGACCGTGCGCATGGCCGACCTGCCCGGGTTCGCGCCACCGTCGGCGTCGGGCCACTCCGGCACCATCACCTCGGTGGACGTCGGCGGCACCCACACACTGCTGCTGCAGGGACGCACGCATGCCTACGAGGGGCACGACCTGCGACGCGTCGTGCATCCGGTGCGGACCGCGATCGCGGCAGGTGCCACGACCGTCGTGCTGACCAACGCTGCAGGCGGTATCCGAGACGGCATGAGCGTCGGACAGCCCGTGCTGATCTCGGACCACCTCAATCTGACGGCTCGTTCGCCCCTCGTCGGGGCGGAGTTCGTCGATCTGGTCGACGCGTACTCCCCCGAACTTCGGGCCCTTGCGGCCGACATCGATCCGTCGCTCGAGGACGGCGTCTATGCCGGCCTGCCCGGTCCGCACTACGAGACGCCCGCCGAGATCAGGATGCTGCGCACACTCGGTGCGGACCTGGTGGGGATGTCGACCGTGCACGAGACGATCGCCGCGCGAGCGAAAGGCGCACGCGTCCTGGGCATCTCGCTGGTGACCAATCTCGCCGCCGGAATGACCGGTGAGCACCTGAATCACACCGAAGTACTCGCTGCAGGCAAGGAGTCCGCTGCCCGCATGGGATCGCTGTTGCACGAGTTGGTCTCCCGCCTGTGACCGAGAATCTCACCGAGCGAGTACAACGATGGATCGCAGGCGATCCCGACCCCGCTGCTCGCGAAGAACTCGACGGCCTGCCCGAGGCCGAACTCGCCGACAGGTTCAGCGGACCCCTGACGTTCGGTACCGCAGGTCTTCGTGGCCCGGTGCGCGCGGGCCCGAACGGGATGAACGTGGCGGTGGTGACGAAAACCTCGGCCGGCATCGCAGCCTGGTTGATCGAGAACGGTCTGGGTGGGTCCACCGTCGTGGTCGGTCGCGACGCCAGGAACGGCTCCGAACAGTTCGCCTTCGCGGCCGCCGAAACCTTCTCCGCCCAGGGCTTTTCGGTGGTGATGCTGCCTCGGCCGCTCCCGACCCCCGTCGTCGCCTTCGCGGTGCGAGCACTCGATGCCGAGCTCGGCGTGCAGATCACCGCCTCGCACAATCCCGCTGCGGACAACGGATACAAGGTGTATCTCCGCGGCGGCTCGCAACTGATCCCGCCGAGCGACGCCCAGATCGAAGCGCTCATCGAGGCCACTCCCGACGCGATCGAGATTCCGCGCGCGATCGTGCAGCCCGGCGGCTCCGACATCGCTTCTCGGTATCTCGATTCCGTTGTAGCACTGCCACGTTCGAGAGGTCGCGACATCCGCATCGCATTGACTCCCCTACACGGCGTCGGCGGTGAACTTGCGATGGCAGCACTACGTGGTGCGGGGTTCCGCGACATCCGGGTGGTCGAGGAGCAGTTCGAGCCCGATCCTGCGTTTCCGACCGTCACGTTTCCCAACCCCGAGGAGCCAGGAGCAGCCGACGCCGTGCTCGCGCTGGCGGCGGAGATCGACGCCGATATCGCGATCGCCCTCGACCCCGACGCCGATCGTTGTGCGGTCGGGGTGCCGACGGACAGCGGGTGGCGCATGCTGACCGGCGACGAGACCGGGGCTCTGCTCGCGAACCATCTTCTCGCCGATGCGCCCGCCGACTCGTTGGTGGCCAACACGATCGTCTCGTCGCAACTGCTCTCGGCGCTCGCTCCGGCGCGCGGCGCTCGCTATGCCCGCACCCTGACCGGATTCAAATGGCTCGTCCGCGCGGGCGAGGGCCTGGTGTACGCCTACGAGGAGGCCATCGGGCACTGTGTGGATCCGAACGTGGTGCGCGACAAGGACGGTATCTCGGCCGCGGTGGTGCTCGCAGATCTGGCCGCCGGCCTGAAGCAGGATCGTCGCACCCTGCTCGACGTACTCGACGACCTCGCCGTCGAGTTCGGGGTTCACCTGGGCGCGCAGGTCTCGCGGCGGGTCGCGGACCTCGCCGACATCGGGAACATGATGCACCGGTTGCGCAGCGCACCGCCGACGGAACTGGCCGGCCGGACGGTCAGCGTCCTGGACTACGCCCAGCGCGACGACGAATTACGCACCGACGCAGTCGAGATCAGCGGGTCGGGGCTGCGGGTGATCGTGCGGCCGTCCGGCACCGAACCCAAGCTCAAGGCCTACCTCGAAGTGATCGAGCACGTCGACGCCCCCGAGGACCTGCCGAGAGCGCGGGCGGCGGCAGCCGAGATCCTGGCCGAACTGACCGACTTCGCCCAGCACCTCTAGGCGTCGACGACCCGAACGTCAGAACAGCGCCGACTGCACCGCAGGCAGATCGGACGTGAAGGCCCCGAGTTCGATTCGCCGACCCTTCAACGGCGCAAGATCCACGACGTAGGTCTCGTCGTCGACGGTCGCGATCACCGCCTGCCCGACGCATGTCCTGATCTCGAGTCCGTGGGAACCGGTTGCGACATCCGCGGGGTAGGCGACGCGGCTGACGTTCTCGCTCAACGCCTCCCGGCCTGCGGGCGGGACCCATGGTTCGTCGATCGGGGTGCAGCCGGCGACGCCGGCCTCGGTCAGCATGTCGCGGACCTGCTGGGCCCGGACGGCGACGGCGGCCTCGAGCCTGTCCACGTCGATCGGCAGACACAGCGAGGCGGCTTTCGCCGCGGACCGCACGGCCTGCCGTAGCCCCATCGATTCGGTCACGAGGTCCTCGGCCACCCGGACGGCCTTGCCGTCGTCGGCATGGGCGACGTACTGCGCGCAGATGGCACCCTGCTCGGCGAGCCGACCCCATTTCCGCGTGTCCGCCGCCGTCCCGATCTTGAAGGTGCCGTTGGCGAACGCCGCAAGGTACAGCCAATGCGGTTGCATCACATGCTTTTCCAGATCACGCGAGACGAATGCGCTGCGATGCACGGTGTGCACGAATCGAAAGCTGTCCTTGTCGGCGCACGTCGCGCACTGTCCCGACACGACGGCCCGCTCCCGACCGGGGCAGGGCACGTAGCGCGGCGGGCCGTCGGCCCGAAATGCCATGCGCCCGGTGCAGTACCGATCGGTCGAAGCACCCGGCGCACGGAAACCGAGCCTGCGGCCGACCAGTTCGTGGAACTCGATCTGCTCGGTATCGACGTCGAGCACCCGCAATCTCGGTCGCGGTGCAGGTGACGCCTCCGATGGCCAGGAGACGCCGAGAACCAATCGACCTGCGACAGAGGGAGTCAGCGCGGACCGAACTGACGATCGCCCGCGTCACCGAGGCCGGGAACGATGAAGGCGTTGTCGTTGAGGCCGTCGTCGATGCTCGCTGCCACCAGTCGCACCGGTAGTCCCGAGGCTTCGAGCGCGGCAACTCCTTCGGGAGCGGCCACGACGCAGATGGCGGTCACGTCCGCCGCACCGCGGCCGACGAGCAGTTCGATCGTGTGGACCATGGATCCGCCGGTGGCGAGCATCGGGTCCAGCACGTAGACGGGCGTCTGCGACAGGTCGTCGGGAAGGGATTCCATGTACGGGACGGGCTGGTGGGTTTCCTCGTCTCGGGCCATTCCGACGAAACCGACGCGGGACTGCGGGATGAGGCTGCTTGCCTTCTCGACCATGCCGAGGCCTGCGCGCAGAACCGGGACCAGCAACGGCGGTCGCGCCAGCCTGGTGCCCTCGGTGACCGCGACGGGCGTGCGTACCTCGAAGGTGTCGATCGCAGCGTCGCGAGTGGCCTCGTAGACCAGCATGTGAGTGAGCTGACGCAGAGCCGACCGGAACGTGGCATTGTCGCTGCGCTCGTCCCGCATCGTGGTGAGCAGGGCTGCGGCCAGTGGGTGATCGACCACGTGTGTTTCCATGCCGACAAGGATAGGACCTGGGCGGCAGGACGCGAACGGCAACTCGGGGGAACCGAATGGCACGTACCCGCGTCGAACCAGTTGGGCGTCGCACTCGGCGACCGTGAATCGATCGCATTCTCAGGGGGCACTGATGGCCGAGCTCGTCGTCGAAACCGAGGGGGTCCTCGCGTACGGTGCGGTGGCGTCGACCATGGCCGAGCAGATCGCCGCGGCAAGTGCTGCCGCCGCCGCGTGCGGCCCCGCGGTGCTGGCTCCGGTCTTCGGTCTGATCGGACAGGAGTTTCTCGGTGCGGTCACCGGCACCCATCTGGCGCACACCGACGCCGTCGTGCGCCTGGCGAGCACGGTGGCGAGCATCGGTTCCGCGGCCACCGCATCCGCGGTGTCGTACGCCCTCACCGATGCCGGCACCGGCGCAACCGTTGCGGCCTCGGCCGCTGATACCACCGCGGCCTCGGCCGCCGGTATCGCACAGGACGAGCGGTAAGCGCCGATGATCGATCTGCTGGCCCGTCCCATCGTCGATCTGCTCGGAGCCTTCGGGAACCGGGCGCTCCCCACCGGCGGTCCGGCCGACGTACTGCGCGTGTCCTCGGCAGCGATCGAGGCGGCGCACGGAATCGGCAGGGTCGCGATCACCGAGCTCGCGGCGAACTGGAACGGTGACGCCGCCGACGCGGCCATTCGGTACGCCGAGAACGCTCATACGAGCGCACTTGCCCTCGCCGACCACGCCGACGACATCGCTGCCGTGGTCGACCAGGCCTGCCGCGACACCAATCGAGGCTTTCTCGAACTGCAGTCGATCGTGCACTCGTTCGTGGGAATCGCACTGTCGGCCGGACCGATCATCGCCACCCCGCCGGGGCAGACCATGCTGATCACGGCGGCCATCGAACACCTCGAACGAGCGCTCGTGGTCGTGGCGCGCGTGCGGGGCGAGTTGGCCGTCCACACCGCGAAAGTCGGCGAACTGGCCGCTCCCCCGACAGTTCCCGGCCCCGTCGGCGGCGGACCGACATCGTCCCCCGGCTCACCCTCGAATCTCATGACCTCGCCCGCGACATCACAGGTGATCGAAGCAGGCGAGAAGCTGGCGAAGACGTTCGCGCAGTCCGTCTCCTCCCCTGCCGCCGGAGCCGAGTCACCGAGCAACGGCGGTGCCCACAACTACCTGGGCAATCCGGGCACCGATCCCTACCGAACCCCCGACAGCACCGGCCGGGGAGTCGAGATCCGGCTACCCGACGGCAGTACCGTCACCGCACCCAACGCCGAAGCCGCAGGTGCCGTCCGTAGCGCACTGACCCAACAGGGCGTGCCCTACGCGTGGGGCGGCACCACGCCGGGCAGCGGACTCGACTGCAGCGGATTGACCCAGTGGGCGTACGCACAGCAGGGCGTCGAGATCCCCCGTCTGGCACAGGAACAGGACATCGGCTCCGCCGTGGCACCGGGTGAGGTGATGCCCGGTGACCTCGCCGTCTGGGACGGACACGTGGCCATGGTGATCGGCAACGGTCAGCTCGTCGAGGCAGGTGACCCGGTGCAGGTGGGGCCGATCAGAACGACCAACAGCGGTATGGGCTTCAAGGGCTTCTACCGTCCGACCGAATGAAGGGCCGGCCAGTGACGGACTCGGACGTCACCGTCGTCAGCGCCGTATCGGGAACACGATCGGGATCGGTGACGGTGCGCGCCACCGAACACGGACTGCCGATCGGGATCGCGATCGACGAACGCGAACTGCGCTACGGCGGAGGCGCTTTGGCGTCGACAATTCTCGAGCACTGCGTACGGGCGACTGCGGACGCACGAGCTCAGCGGCGCACCCTCCTCGCCGAGGACGGCGTTCCCTCCGATGTTCTGAATCGTCTCGGTCTGCCCACCCGTGCCCGAGTCGCCGCCGAGGCGAACGAGCATCTCGCAGGGGACTCCGCACCCACGAGTTGGTTGAAGCAGGTATGACCCACGCCCACACCACCGAACTCGACGCTCTGGTCGGCAGCGCCCAGCACCGGCTGGATGCACTTCGCGAAACGCACGAGCGACTGGACCGCATCAGAATTCGACTCACCTCGCCGGACGATCTGGTGACCGTCGTCGTCGATGGGTCCGGCGCCCTGGTCGAACTCGAACTCGCCGAGAACCTCGGATCGGTTGCCGCTCATGCACTCGCGTCGACGATCACCGTCGTCGCTGCCGACGCTGCACGTGCGGCGCTCGAGCAGCGCGAAGCGATCCTGCAAAGTCTGCAGGGTTCGTTCACAGACTCCTGAGATAGGCTTCGCGCCATGGCTGGAGACATCATCCCGATCGAACTCGGTCTCACCGCCGGTGACTTCTCGACACTGTGGGCACCGGAGTGGCGAGAAGGCGACGACGAGTGGGAGGCATTCCTCGGACACGAGGAAGACCTGTACGGATTCTCGACCGTCGCAGAGCTCGCGGCATTCGTCAGGTCCGACGACGACAACGACCTCGTCGACCATCCGTCGTGGAAGGTGGTCTCCGCACTCGCCGCACACGAACTCGAGCCCGACGATCTGCACCGCTTCGATCTGGTGGCCGTGCCGGAGTTGGTGGCCTCCGATCCCGAAGCCGACGTTCTCGCCGAACTGCAGGCAACCTTCGACATCGTCTCCTCCATCGGCGATGTCTGCGAACTGCGACCGGTCACAAGCTTTTTCGGATCCAACCCTTTCGTCGGGGCAGTCGGCGGAGGCGTCGAGAACTTCCTCGGTCGCGAGGGCGGTGAACTGTGGGACCGCATCGGTGCAGCGGTCGCCAAGCACTGGGACGACGTGCTCGACGCGGTCGACTCCATCGTCACCTCCCCCGATGTCGACTCCGCTGCCGTTGCCGTCGCCGAAGCCGAGATCACCGCAGCCGCTGAGAACGCCGTCGACGCCGATGACGTCACGGACGACATCGACTCCGATTCGGACGACGACGAAGACGAAGACGATGACGACTCCGCCGAGGTGGATCGCGATCCGATCGCCGCAGCCGCGGCCGAAGATACGTTCTGGACCACTGTCGGAATCGACCCGATTCGCATCATCACCTCGGACGACACGCTCTACACTCTGCGGTGCTACCTCGGCGACAAGCCGGTGTTCCTCGGTCGCGGCGGTGCCATCAGCGTCTTCGGTTCCGAGCGTTCGTTGGCCCGTTACCTGGCCGACGATCACGATCACGATCTGGCACAGGTCAGCACCTACTCCGATGTTCAGACCGCAGCCATCGACGGCTCCCTCGACATCGAGATCACCGACGACAACGTGTACGTCCTGCCCGGCCTGGCCGACGATCTCGCCGAAGGGCCCACCGCAGTGGACGTCGAACAGTTGGATCTGGCCGTCGAATTGTTCACCGACGCAGCAGATTTCGCCGGTGACGCTTCCGTCGACGAAGCACTCGCCACGTCCACGCCACTGGGTTGGTACGTCTCGTATGCTCTCGAGCCCAGTCCCGACCGGCTCGCGCCGAGCGCACCGTTCGACGTCGAGGCCGAAGCGTGGCGCGCCCTCGAGCGCGAGTTCGAGAGTCGACTGCGCAAGAAGTAGCCGGCCCCCGGGTCTGGTCGATCAGCCGATCAGCACCGCGTACCCCGGCTTGATGACGTCGTCGATCAGCGCCAGCCGCTCGTCGAACGGCAGGAACGCCGACTTCATCGCGTTGATGGTGAATCGCTCGAGGTCACTCCAGCCGTAGCCGAAGGTCTCGACGAGCTTGACCATCTCTCGACTCATCGACGTATCGCTCATCAAGCGGTTGTCGGTGTTGACGGTGACCCGGAATCGCAATCGGGCAAGCAGATCGAACGGGTGGGTCGCCAACGACTCGACGGCACCGGTTTGGACGTTCGAGCTCGGGCACAGTTCCAGGGGCATCCGTGTGTCGCGGACGTAGGCGGCGAGCAGGCCGAGCTCGGGTGTGCCGCCGGCGTCGGTGGTGATGTCGTCGGTGATCCGAACCCCGTGACCGAGCCTGTCGGTGCCGCAGAACGCCACTGCTTCCTGGATCGACGGCAGACCGAACGCCTCTCCCGCGTGAATGGTGAAGTGCGCGTTGCTCGCTCGCATGTATTCGAAGGCGTCGAGGTGACGACTGGGAGGGAAGCCCGCTTCGGCACCGGCGATGTCGAAGCCCACGACGCCGCGGTCACGGAACCGGACCGTCAGTTCGGCGATCTCCCGCGAACGCGCCGCGTGCCGCATCGCGGTGAGCAAGGTGCCGATCGTGATGTTCTTGCCGCGCACCTTGGCCGCGGAGATCCCTGCCTCGAAGCCGGCGAGCGTATGGGTGACGACCTCGTCGAGAGTCAGTCCGCGCTCGAGGTGCTGTTCCGGCGCGAAGCGCACCTCGGCGTACACGACGCCGTCGTCGGCCAGATCCTCGGCGCATTCGCGCGCCACCCGGAACAGTCCTTCGGGAGTCTGCATCACGGCAACGGTGTGCGCGAACGTCTCGAGGTACCGCACGAGCGAGCCGCTGTCCGCGGCGTCGCGGAACCACTCGCCCAATGCCGCGCCGTCGGTGGCGGGAAGATCGCCGTAGCCGCATTCGTCGGCCAGTTCCAACACGGTCTGCGGGCGGAGTCCGCCGTCGAGGTGATCGTGCAGCAACGCCTTGGGAGCTGTCCTGATCGACGCGAGATCGAGTGGCGCACTGCCACCGATCGAGGACTGAGTGTTCTCCGCGGTGCTCATGTGACGACGGTAGCGTGCGGCTCGCACGCACGCGCGTCTGTCATCACCACTCGGCGAGTCCGCGGATTCCCCCGAACTTCGCCGCTTCTGCGACCTATTTCGTTGCATTGTTACTCCAATGAAAACAATTCCGTCGATACACAGCGGATCTGCGACGGAAATCGTAGTGTTCAGCACACACGCGCGGCCGATTCTGTCGGGTCCCCTCCGACGTCCTCGGTCGTCTCGAACCTCGGAGAGATCTATGTCCACTGTGGAACCGCCGAACACCCTTCCGGGTAAAGGACTCAACACCGGCGCTCTCGGGCTGGTCGGCAACATCGTCATCGGCTTGTCGGCGGTGGCCCCGGCCTACAGCCTCGCCGCGACCCTCGGTTACGTGGTTCTGGCCGTCGGCGACAAAGCGCCCTCGATGTTCCTCATCGCCTTCGTTCCGATGCTGCTCACCGCCTTCGCCTACCGCGAACTCGGGCGTGACACACCGGACTGCGGAACGTCGTTCACCTGGGGTACCAAGGCATTCGGGCCCTGGGTCGGTTGGATGGCCGGGTGGGGGCTGGCCGTCTCGGCGATCATCGTGCTGGCCAACGTCGCCGAGATCGCTGCCATCTATCTGTTCGAGTTCCTGGGACTGTCCGGGTTGGCGGAGTCGACCGCAGCCAAGGTCGCCCTCGGTTCGTTCTTCATCGTCTCGATGACATATGTCAGTTTTCGCGGCATCCTCATCAGCGAACGCATGCAGAACGTGTTGCTGGTCGTGCAGTTCGGGGTGCTCATCGGAGTGTCGGTGACTGCTCTGGTCAAGGTGGGCACCGGGACCGCAGGACCGCAGGCCATCACACCCCAGTGGAGCTGGTTGGTACCCACCGGAGTGACGATGTCCGACGCGGCCCAGGCCATCATCCTGTGCATCTTCATCTATTGGGGGTGGGACGCCTGCCTTGCCGTCGGCGAGGAAACGAAGGATTCGGAGAAGACTCCGGGACGCGCCGCGGTGATCACCACGCTCATTCTCGTGGCCACCTACGTACTCGTCGGATACGCCGTGCAGTCGTTCGCCGGGTTCGGCGACACCGGCATCGGCCTGAACAACCCGGACAACGTCGACGATGTGCTCACCATTCTCGGCGATCCGGTCGCCGGTTCGATCGTCGCGTCGCTCCTACTGCTGACCGTCTCCATCTCGGCACTGTCCTCGACGCAGACGACCATCCTGCCGACGGCCCGCGGAACACTGTCGATGGCCGTGTACGAAGCGATCCCCAAGCGGTTCGCCAGCGTGCACCCCAAGTACATGACGCCCGGCTTCGGCACGCTCGTGATGGGTGCCGCGGCGCTGATGTTCTATCTGGTGCTCACTTTCGTCAGCGCCAACGCGCTGCAGGATTCGGTGGCATCACTCGGGCTCGCGGTTGCGTTCTACTACGGCATCACCGCGTACGCGTGCACCTGGTACTTCCGTCGCACACTGTTCTCGTCCGTCCGAAACCTGTTCATGCGCGGCATCTTTCCGCTCCTCGGCGGACTGTCGATGACGTGGGCGTTCGTGCAGAGCGCGGTCGACATGATCAAGCCCGACTACGGTTACACCGTCTACGGTCCGATCGGCGGTGTGTTCGTCCTCGGCGTCGGCATGCTGGTACTCGGAATTCCGCTCATGCTGCTGTGCTTCGTGGGCAACAAGGACTTCTTCCAGGGCAAGACACTCACCGCGTCCACCGAAGTCAAGGTTCCGGACACTTACTAGAAGAGAAGGACCGAAAACTCATGAAGATCACCGTCGGCTATCTCGCCACCCCCAGCGGCGACGACGGCGTAGCCCTGGCCACCGCCCTCGCCCGCGCCCTCGACGCGTCCATCGACATCGTGCTGGTCATGGCCGTGGACGAGCCGGTCATGGAAGGCAGTGGGCCGTATCGAAAAGTTCTTGCGGCCAAGGCCGAGGGCTGGGTGGCCGACGCGGCCGCCCAGGTGCCGTCGGGCATCGAGGTGACCACACACGTGCTCTCGCACGAGTCCTTCGCTCGTGCCCTGATCGACTTCGCGGTGCAGACCGATGCCGACATGATCGTCGTCGGCGGAGCCGGCGACGGCCTGCTGAATCGGCATTCCGTCGGTTCGGTTGCCGGCCAGCTCCTGCACGCCTCCGAAGTTCCGCTGGCACTCGCACCTCGGGGCTACCGGCTCTCGAACGCACCGATCACCGACCTCACCGTCGCCGTCCCCACCCGGGCCTCTGCCCCGAATCCGTTGCCGTTCGCGATCACTCTCGCCAGCGCCGCGCACGTGCCTCTTCGGTTGGTGTCGCTGGTCTCGCTCGAGCCGACCGGGGCCCCGAGCGACGAGACCTCACTGGACACGCGTCGCCGACAGGTCGCTGCGGCGCAGGACAATCTCGAGCTCGCCGTACGCACTCTCCCCGATATCGACGGTCTGGAGTCGATCGTCGCCGATGGATCGTCGCTGGACGAGGCCATGGGCAACCTCGATTGGAAGCCGGGCGATGTGCTGTTCCTCGGCTCGAGTCGATTGGCCACTCCCAAGCGGGTGTTTCTCGGATCGAGTGCGGCCAAGATTCTGCGTGCCGCCCCGGTGCCGGTGATCGTCGTTCCGCACGAGTAGAGCGGCTTCGCCGCACGTGAGCAGAAGCTCGTAGCAGAGGTCGAGTTTCCGTGCACGTGCGGCGCAGCCGCTCTAACTGTCGAAGCCCAGACCCAGCGCGTCCATGCCCTTGAGCCACAGTCCTCGTTTACCGCCGTTGCGGTCGGCTCGGGCGAATGCCGCGCGGGTGATGTTGATCCCGATCGACTTGAGGGGCTCGGGCGGGAACGGCAACGGCATGCTGCGCACCATCTTCAGGCGTGTTCGTTCGGTGTCCTTGCCGTCGAGAAGGTCGAGGGCGGTGCGGGCACCGAAGTGCGACGCGCCGACGCCGAGGCCGGTGAACCCGGCGACCGAGGCCACCCGTCCGTTCATACCGAGATCCCAGAAGGCGCTGAACCGCGAGCACGTGTCGATCGATCCGCCCCAGGCATGAGTGGCGCGAATCCCCTCGAGGCTCGGGAACATCTGCAGCAGGTGTTCGGCGAGCAATGCGAACTCTTCGGGATGTTGGGTTCGGCGTGGGTCGGTGTCGCTACCGTAGAAGTAGTGCGCATCCCACCCGCCGAACAGGATGCGGTTGTCCGCCGTCAACCGGACGTAGTGGAATCGGTTGCCGGAGTCGGCCAATCCTTCGCGGCCGGACCAGCCGATGCCGGCGAGCTGCGCCGACGTCAGTGGTTCGGTCATGATCACGTAGTCCCACACCGGGACGATCCAGTGACGGAGTTTGCGGCGCAACGATTTCGATGCCGAGGTGGCCAGCAGCACCTTGGCGGCCTCGATGGTGCCGTAGCCCGTCTTGACTCGAATACCCCTGTCGGACTTGCTGATCGACAGCGCCCGAGTGTTCTCGTGAATGCGAACGCCGAGCGACTCGGCCGCGTCGGCCAGGCCCCAGGCGAGTTTGGCGGGGTCGATCATCGCGACATCGGGGTCGAACAGTGCACCGCGCGCCATCGGCGAGGTGATCCTGGACCGCACTGCAGCGGCGTCGAGGTATTCCATCGGCTGCGCCAGTCGCCTCCCCTCGTCGCCGAGCTCCCGCAGGTCGTCCACCTGCCAGTCGAAATTGGCGATGTCGAGCTCGCCGGTGCGTTCGATGTCGGCGTCGATCCCGTACTTGTCCGCAGTCGCGCAGATCGCGTCGAGCGTCTCGGTGCCCATCCGCAGCAGTTCCGGTAGTTCGTCGGCGTAGCGATCGAGTCCGTTGCCCAGTCCGTGCGTCAGACTGGCCGCACAGAAGCCGCCGTTGCGTCCGGTTGCACCCTCGGCGATGCGGTCGCCTTCGAGCAGCACGATCGATCGGTTCGGGTTCTCCTCTGCCGCATGCAGAGCCGCCCACAGTCCGGTGAATCCGCCGCCGACGATCACCAGATCCGCTGCAGTCGAACCGGTGTGCCGGGCCCGTGGCTCCGGGCGTTCGGGACGATCGAGCCAGTAGGACTCCGGTGCCGCGCCGGCCACCATGGTCACGCCGCGGTCGGTGGGAGTGGTTGCCCACGGTGCATTCATCGGGCATCTCCCTGCGTTGCAGCGTCGGCGGACGCGAAGACCGTTCGGTGCCAGGGCTTTCGGGCCACACCGGTGATGTCGGTCATGACGTGCTTGACGGTGAGGTACTCGTCGAGCGAGTAGCTGGACATGTCCTTGCCGAAACCCGAGGCCCCGAATCCGCCGTGTGGCATCTCGCTGATGATCGGGATGTGGTCGTTGATCCATACACAGCCGGCGGCGATCTCCCGCGTCGCTCGGCCCGCGCGGTACAGGTCGCGGGTCCACGCCGAGGCGGCGAGTCCGAATTCGGTGTCGTTGGCGCGTCGGATCGCGTCGTCGTCCCCGTGATGCTTGGACACCGTGAGCACCGGACCGAACACCTCGTCGCGATAGATCTCGTCCTGCTCACCGACATCGGCGATCAGGGTGGGCGGATAGAAAGCGCCTCGCCCCTCGGGCACACGGCCTCCGGTCACCACCCTGGCACCTGCGTCGCGGGCCCGATCCACCATCGCAGCCACCCGATCTCGGTGCGCGACGGAGATCAACGATCCCATGTCCGTTGCGGGATCCCTCGGGTCTCCCACGACGACGCGACCCATCAACTCGGCGACTCCGGCGACGAAGTCCTCGTACAGGGATTCGGCGACGATGGCGCGGGTGGCCGCCGTGCAGTCCTGGCCGCCGTTGATCAGCGATCCCGCGACGGCACCGTGGATGGCTGCGTCGAGGTCGGCGTCGTCGAACACCACCAGCGGCGCCTTGCCCCCGAGCTCGAGCTGCACCCGCGTGCCGTGCGCGGCGGCCTGCGCCATGACGCGCCTGCCGACGGGAGTGGAACCGGTGAACGTCATCAGGTCCAGTCCGGCATGGGAGGAAAGAGCGACTCCGGCGTCCACTCCGGTTCCGGTGACGACGTTGAACACCCCGTCGGGCACGCCTGCCTCGGTGGCCAAGCGCGCCAGCCGCAGGGTGGTCAGCGGCGTTAGTTCACTGGGCTTGAGCACGATGGAACACCCGGCCGCCAACGCCGGTATCGCTTTCCACACCGCCATCTGCAGCGGATAGTTCCACGGAGTGATCGACCCGACCACTCCGACGGCGTCCCGGCGGATGGCGGAGGTGTGCTCACCCGAGTACTCCGCAGCAGCCTTGCCGTCCAGGTGCCGCGCCGCCCCGGCGAAGAACTCGATGTTGTCGATGCTGCCCGGAACATCGAATTCGGTTGCCAGCCTTGTCGATTTGCCGGTCTGCGCCACTTCCTCGGACACGAAGTTCTCCGCGTCGGCCGCAACGAGACGCGCCAGTTCCATCAACACGGCGCTGCGGTGCGCGGGGGTGGCGGTGGACCATGCCGGAAAGGCCGATCGAGCATGCGAGAGAGCCGAATCGACGTCCTCGGCGGTGGCCAAACCGACGTCGGCAACGACAGCTCCGGTCGCGGGATCGTCGACCTCGTACCGATCACCGCCACCGTCGACCGCGCGTCCGTCGATCCAACAACCAGGAATGTTCGCCATGCCTGCAGAGTACCGGCGAACCCACTGATTCTCTCTGTTTCGAGCCTTTCGACAACTGATTCTGTCGTTTGGATCGACAATTGACACGCTTTTCATCGTGGACGGGTTGTGTTCACGGCCACGACAGTGACAAGATCGAGCCATGCCCGAGCAACCGCCCATCGCACTCGACGACGTCTCCAAGGCGATCATCGAGCAACTTCAAGAGGACGGGCGTCGCTCGTACGCCGCCATCGGCAAAGCCGTCGGACTCTCGGAAGCGGCTGTCCGTCAACGAGTTCAGCGCCTGACGGACTCCGGCGTCATGCAGATCGTCGCGGTGACCGATCCGGTGCAGGTCGGATTCAAGCGGCAGGCCATGATCGGCATCAAGTGCACCGGCGACAGTTACGCACTGTCCGAGGAACTATCGGCGATCGATGCGATCGACTACGTCGTCCTCACCGCAGGGTCGTTCGACGTCGTCGTGGAAGTGGTGTGCGAGGACGACGAACAACTCCTGCAGATCCTGAACAAGCAGATCAGAAGTCTCGACGGCGTCACCAGCACCGAAACCCTGGTCTATCTCAAACTCGTCAAGCAGCAATACAATTGGGGAACACGATGACACGAACGACAGCCGAGCTCGACGCTTCCGCAGCCAAGCACCTGTGGGGCCACTTCACCCGCCACGGCGCAGGGGTCACTCCCCCGATCATCACCCGCGGGGAAGGGTCGACCATCTGGGATTCCAACGGAAAGAGCTACATCGACGGTCTGTCGGGGCTGTTCGTGGTCCAGGTGGGACACGGCCGTGAAGAACTGGCCGAGGCCGCAGCCAAGCAGGCCAAAGAACTGGCGTTCTTCCCACTGTGGTCGTACGTCACCGAACCCGCCATCGAACTTGCCGAGCGTCTCGCCGGTTACGCCCCCGGCGACCTGAACCGGGTCTTCTTCACCACCGGTGGCGGCGAGGCCGTCGAGAGCGCATGGAAGTTGGCCAAGCAGTACTTCAAGAAAGTCGGCAAGCCCGGTAAGCACAAGGTGATCTCGCGAGCGATCGCCTACCACGGCACCCCGCAGGGTGCGCTGGCCATCACCGGAATCCCCGCGCTCAAGGAACCGTTCGAGCCGCTGACGCCGGGCGCGTTCCGAGTGCCGAACACCAACATCTACCGCGCCCCCGCTCCCCTGGACACAGATCCGAAAGCATTCGGAATCTGGGCCGCGGACCGCATCGCCGAGGCCATCGAGTTCGAGGGCCCCGATTCGGTGGCCGCGGTGTTCCTCGAGCCGGTTCAGAATGCCGGGGGCTGCTTTCCTCCCCCGCCCGGATACTTCGAGCGCGTCCGTGAAATCTGCGACCGCTACGACGTGCTCCTGGTCTCGGACGAGGTGATCTGTGCGTTCGGCCGGATCGGATCGATGTTCGCGTGCAACGACTTCGGCTACGTACCGGACATCATCACCTGCGCCAAGGGATTGACCTCGGGCTACTCCCCCATCGGCGCAATGATCGCCTCCGACAAGCTCTTCGAGCCGTTCGACGACGGCACGTCGAGCTTCGCGCACGGGTACACCTTCGGCGGCCACCCCGTCTCCGCCGCCGTTGCCATGGCCAATCTCGACATCTTCGAGCGCGAGGGCATCAACGCGCACGTCGCAGACAATGCACCGGCGTTCCGTGCCACGCTCGAGAAACTGCACGACCTACCGATCGTCGGCGACGTGCGCGGCGAGGGATTCTTCTACGGCATCGAGTTGGTCAAGGACAAGGCCACGAAGGAAACGTTCAGCGATGCCGAAGCAGAGCGCATCCTTCGCGGCTTCCTGTCCACCGCACTGTTCGACGCCGGGCTGTACTGCCGCGCCGACGACCGCGGCGACCCGGTGGTACAGCTGGCACCACCGCTGATCTGCGGTCAGAAGGAGTTCGACGAGATGGAGCAGATCCTGCGCAGCGTGCTGACGGAGGCAGGCAACCTGATCTGACCGGGCCCGCTACTACCCGAGCTCCTCACCGGCCGATGCGGTCGATCACCAGGGGCCTCGGCTGCGAGGCCGTGGCCCCTATCTCCCAACTGGATTCGAGTGCCTGCTGCGCATACTCGAAACGCTCGGGGGTGTCGGTGTACAGCGTCGCCAGTCGATCCCCAGCACGTACCCGATCGCCGGGTTTGGCGTGCAGCCGCACACCGGCCGCGCTCTGAACCGGCTCACCCTGTCGCTCGCGGCCCGCGCCCAGTCGCCAGGCCGCGAGCCCGACGCCCATTGCGTCCAATCCGGTGACGACGCCGTCGGCGGTGGCGGTGAAGTCCTGGCTCTCACGGGCGACGGGTAGTGCGGCATCGGGATCGCCGCCCTGCGCGGCGATCATCGTTCGCCAGCGATCCATGGCAGAACCGTCGGCGAGCTTGTCGGCCGGATCGATGCCCTCGATCCCGGCTGCGGTGAGCATCGTGCGCGCCAACGTGATCGTCAGCTCGACGATGTCGGCCGGGCCACCTCCGGCGAGAACCTCGACCGACTCCTCCACCTCGAGCGCGTTGCCTGCGGTAAGCCCGAGGGGGGTGTCCATCGCCGTCAGAACCGCCAGAGTCCGCACGCCCGCATCGGTTCCGAGCTCGACCATCGCGGTCGCGAGCTCGCGTGCGTCGTCGAGGTTCTTCATGAACGCGCCGCCGCCCACCTTGACGTCCAACACGAGGGCACCGGTGCCCTCGGCGATCTTCTTGCTCATGATCGAGCTGGCGATCAGCGGGATCGATTCGACCGTTCCCGTCACGTCGCGCAGTGCGTAGAGCTTCTTGTCGGCCGGAGCCAGATCGGCACCGGCAGCGCACACGACAGCACCGATCGCCGGATCGGCCAGGATGCGATGCATCTCCTCACCGCTCAGATCCGCTCGCCAGCCGGGGATGGACTCGAGCTTGTCGAGCGTTCCGCCGGTATGTCCGAGCCCTCGACCCGACAGCTGCGGCACAGCTGCCCCGCAGGCGGCGACGAGCGGAGCCAGCGGCAGCGTGATCTTGTCTCCGACACCACCGGTCGAGTGCTTGTCGACGGTGGGCAGCGGCAGCGCCGAGAAGTCCATTCGGGTACCCGACGCGATCATCGCGTTCGTCCACGTACCGAGCTCGCGACGCGACAATCCACGCCACAGAACGGCCATCGCGAGGGCCGACATCTGTTCCGGCGCGACGGATCCGCGGGTGAACTCCGCGATCACCCATTCGATCTGTTCGTCGTCGAGAACGCGCCCGTCTCGCTTGGCGCTGATGATGGATACGGCGTCAGGCATGGTTGTTCACGCGTCCTTCGTCGAGGTTGTCGGGGCCGAAAGCATTCGGAAGCAACTCTGCCAGTCGAGCCGGTCCCGAGACGGTGTCGACGAGCAGATCCGGGCCGCCGAACTCGTACAGCAGCTGTCGGCATCGCCCGCACGGCATCAGAATTTCACGCCTGGAATCGCAGCAGGAAAAGGCCAAGAGTCTGCCGCCGCCGGTCGAGTGCAGGTTGGACACCAACCCGCACTCCGCACAGAGCCCCAAACCGTATGAGACATTTTCCACATTGCACCCGGTGACTATCCGATTGTCGTCCACCAGAGCCGCCGCTCCGACCGGAAAGTTCGAGTATGGGGCGTAGGCACGGCCCATTGCCTCATGAGCATTGTCGCGCAACGTCTTCCAGTCGATTTCGTTCATGGTGAACCATCCAATCACGGTGTCTGAATTGATGCAGAGATCCGGCCTGAAGAGCATCCATCAATTGGGAAGGCAAACCTAACACCGCATTTCGCCACCGTACGAACCTCGAGTCGAATTAGTTCCGTGTTTCGAATGGGTTTACAGTTTCCAGTAAGCGGCTAGTACAACCAGCACTAGGGCCGAATCGCGACAAATCGAGCCAGGCAAGACCGGCCACCGGGGCTCGATGCGTCCACCAACGACGTTGGAGGCATTGCACTCGATGAGTAGCACGACGGAAGTCGCTCCGGTCAAGGAGCGCAAGCGGTCTCTGTACCGCGGGGACCCGGGCATGTGGTCCTGGGTTCTCCACCGCATCACAGGCGTTCTGGTCTTTTTCTTTCTGTTCGTCCACGTCCTCGACACGGCGATGGTTCGGGTCAACCCCGAGACGTACGACGCCATCATCGAGACCTACAAGACCCCGCTCGTCGGCCTGATGGAAATCGGCCTCGTCGCGGCAGTGCTGTACCACGCGTTGAACGGCATCCGCGTGATGCTGATCGACTTCTGGTCCAAGGGACCGCAATACCAGAAGCCGATGCTGTGGGCGATCGCAGTCATCTGGCTCGTCGTCATGATCCCCGGCGCGGGACGAATCTTCTACAACATGTTCACGGCGGGTGGTCACTGATGTCGACGCAGGGTCCCGAGGCCAAGGTCCTCGGCACGAACTACGACCGTCCGGCCAGCTTGGCCAACCCGCGTTCGCCGCGGCGGCAGAGCAAGGGCAACTTCGAGCTCTACGCATGGCTGTTCATGCGCTTCTCCGGCCTGGCACTCGTCGTGCTCGTCCTGGGCCACATGTTCATCATGCTGATGCTCGACGACGGTGTGCACCGCATCAACTTCGCTTTCGTCGCCGGTCGTTGGGCCAGCCCGTTCTGGCAGTTCTGGGACCTGACGATGCTGTGGCTGGCGCAGCTGCACGGCGGCAACGGCCTGCGCACGATCATCGCGGACTACTCCCGCAAGGATTCGACGCGATTCTGGCTGACCACGCTGCTGGTGCTGTCGATGATCCTCATCATGGGCGTCGGCACGTACGTCATCTTCACGTTCGATCCCAACATCACGGCGAGCTAAGGACACTGACGCTTACATGCAGGAACATCGTTACGACGTACTGATCGTCGGCGCAGGCGGTGCCGGTATGCGTGCTGCGATCGAGGCCGGACCCCGTGCTCGCACAGCCGTACTGACCAAGCTCTACCCCACGCGCTCGCACACCGGCGCAGCTCAGGGTGGCATGTGTGCCGCCCTGGCCAATGTCGAGGAAGACAACTGGGAGTGGCACACGTTCGACACCGTCAAGGGCGGCGACTACCTCGCCGACCAGGACGCGGTGGAGATCATGGCCAAGGAAGCCATCGACGCGGTTCTCGACCTCGAGAAGATGGGCCTTCCTTTCAACCGGACACCCGAGGGCAAGATCGATCAGCGGCGCTTCGGTGGCCACACCCGCGATCACGGCAAAGCTCCCGTGCGTCGTGCGTGCTACGCGGCCGACCGCACCGGCCACATGATCCTGCAGACGCTCTACCAGAACTGCGTCAAGCACGACGTCGAGTTCTACAACGAGTTCTACGCGCTGGATCTGTGTCTGACCGAGACCGACGACGGTCCTGTCGCGACCGGAATCATCGCCTACGAGCTGTCCACCGGTGAGCTGCACATCTTCCATGCGAAGTCGATCATCTTCGCCACCGGAGGCTCGGGCCGGATCTACAAGACCACCTCCAATGCCCACACCCTCACCGGTGACGGCATGAGCATCGTCTTCCGCAAGGGTCTTCCCTTGGAGGACATGGAATTCCACCAGTTCCACCCGACAGGTCTCGCAGGCCTGGGCATCCTCATCTCCGAGGCCGTGCGAGGCGAGGGCGGCATCCTGCGCAACGAGTCGGGTGAACGCTTCATGGAGCGCTACGCACCGACCATCAAGGACCTCGCGCCCCGCGACATCGTCGCGCGCTCGATGGTGCTCGAGGTGCTCGAAGGACGCGGTGGCGGCCCGAACAAGGACTACGTCTACATCGACGTCACGCACATTCCCGAGGAAGTTCTGGACGAGAAGCTCCCGGACATCATGGAGTTCTCTCGCACGTACCTCGGTGTCGACCCCGTCAAGGAGCCGGTGCCCGTCTACCCGACGTGCCACTACGTCATGGGCGGCATCCCCACGAAGATCCGCGGCGAGGTTCTGCGCAACAACGAGGACATCGTCCCCGGCCTCTACGCGGCCGGCGAATGCGCCTGCGTCTCCGTGCACGGAGCCAACCGTCTCGGCACCAACTCGCTGCTCGACATCAACGTCTTCGGACGTCGTGCCGGCATCGCGGCGGCCGAGTACGCGAACTCGGTCGACTTCACCCCGCTCCCCGAGGAGCCGGCGAAGATGGTGCAGGACTGGCTGGAGCTGATCCTCTCCGACCACGGTCACGAGCGCGCAGCCGACATCCGTACCGAGATGCAGCAGTCGATGGACAACAACGCCTCGGTGTTCCGTACCGAGGAGCGTCTCGAGACGGCACTCAAGGATGTCCGCGCCCTCAAGGAGCGGTACAACAAGATCACCGTCGAGGACAAGGGCAAGCGCTACAACAGCGACCTGCTCGAGGCCATCGAACTCGGCTTCCTGCTCGAAATGGCGGAGGTCACGGTCGTCGGTGCACTCAACCGGAAGGAATCGCGCGGCGGACACGCTCGCGAGGACTACCCCGAGCGCAACGACGCCGAGTACATGAAGCACACCATGGCCTACAAAGAGGGCGAAGGTCTGCTCACCGAGATCCGCTTGGATTACAAGCCGGTAATCCAAACCCGCTACGAGCCGATGGAGCGGAAGTACTGATATGAGCGCACCCACCCTGGACAAGAAGTCCAACGAGTCCGATCTGCCACCCGTCCCCGAGGGCGCGGTGATGGTCAACCTCAAGATCGCGCGCTTCAACCCCGAGAGCGGTGACGGTCAGCGCTGGGACACCTTCCAGGTCCCCACACTGGCCACCGACCGTCTGCTCAACCTGCTGCTGTACGTGAAGGGCTACCTGGACGGCACCCTGACGTTCCGTCGCTCGTGCGCACACGGTGTCTGTGGCAGCGATGCGATGCGGATCAACGGTGTCAACCGTCTCGCCTGCAAGGTGCTCATGCGCGACATGCTCCCCAAGGACTCGTCGAAGACGCTGAACATCACCATCGAGCCCATCAAGGGTCTGCCGGTGGAGAAGGACCTCATCGTCGACATGGAACCCTTCTTCGACGCGTTCCGCGCCGTGAAGCCGTTCCTGATGACGACCGGCAACGAGCCGACCCGCGAGCGGATCCAGTCCGCTGCGGACCGTGCCCGCTTCGACGACACCACCAAGTGCATCCTGTGCGCGTGCTGCACCACCTCGTGCCCCGTGTTCTGGAGCGACGGCAGCTACTTCGGTCCGGCCGCCATCGTCAACGCACACCGGTTCATCTTCGACAGCCGTGACGAGGGCGCAACCGAGCGTCTGGACATCCTCAACGACGTCGAGGGTGTGTGGCGTTGCCGCACCACCTTCAACTGCACCGACGCATGCCCTCGCGGCATCCAGGTGACCAAGGCGATCCAGGAAGTCAAGCGAGCGTTGCTCTTCGCACGCTGACAACTCCCCCGCAATCGAAAGGCCCCTTCGCACACGCGGAGGGGCCTTTCGACGTTCTACGTCAGACGAACGCGCCGAATCCGGTCACTCCGCGTCCGACGATCAGATTGTTGATCTGCGCGGTTCCCTCGTAGGAGTACAGGGCCTCGGCGTCGGCGAAGAATCTGATGACGTCGTGCTCGATCAGAATTCCGTTGCCGCCCAGGATCTCTCGGGCCCAACCCACCGTCTCGCGCAGCCGCGTCGTACAGAACGTCTTCGCGAGCGCCGCATGCTCGTCGTGGTGGACGCCGTTGTCCTGCAACTGAGCGACACGAATCGCCATCCCGAGCGCGGCGGTGATGTTCGCCGTCATGCGGGCGATCAGGTCGGAGATCAGCTGGAACGAGGCGATCGGAGATCCGAACTGTTCGCGTTCGCGCGCATACGCCACGGCCCGCTCGTACGCGCCCATCATCACGCCCACGGCTTGAAAGGCCACTCCCCCGCGCGTCAGCCGAAGCACCTTCGCGGTGTCGGCGAACGAGTTGGCCTCGGCAAGCTTGTTGCCGACCGGGACCCGGCAGTTCTCCAGATGGATGTCGGCGTTCTCCACTGCGCGGAGCGAGTACTTGCCCTCGATCTTCTCGGCCCGGAAGCCTTCGAATCCTTGCTCCACGACGAAGCCCTTGACCTCGCCGTCGGCCTCGTCCTTGGCGAAAACGATGGTCAGATCGGCGAAGGTGGCATTGCCGATCCACCGCTTGCTGCCGTTGAGGATCCAGTGATCACCGTCGAGGCGGGCGGTGGTCTCCAGCCCGCCCGCGACATCGGAGCCACCGTGCGGTTCGGACAGGCCGAACGCGCCGATCTTCTCCATTCGACGCATGGCAGGCAACCACCGTTCGCGCTGCTCCTCGGAGCCGAGAATCGAGATGCTGCTCATCGCCAGCGAACTGTGCACGCTGAACATCGTTCCCGTCGACGGATCGACCCGCGCGAACTCCATTTCGAGCCAGCCGGTGAGCAGCTTGCGCGAGGCCTTTCGATCACCGAATCCGTAACCGAGACCGGCGATTTCGAGTTCGGCGATCTTCGGCATCAGGTGCACCGGAGAGGTGGCCTTCTCCCAGAACTCGTTCGCCCTCGGCGCGACCTCGTCCTGCAGGAACCGACGGGTACGCAGGACCACCTCGATCTCGGAGTCGTCGAGCATGCTCTGATACCCGTAGAAATCGGATTCGAGAAAGTCCGGCGACAGTGGTCCGAGGGGCTCGTGCTCGCTCATGTTCGGCTCCTTCGTCTGGCACCTCCATCGGGCACCGCTATCGGTCTTCTACCCGTCACGCGCGATTCTCACGCATGGGCCCGCGACCGCCGACCGGTCAGCGGCGCAGTTCGTCGGAGAGGGTCTCCAGTTCGTCCCCGCCCGCCATTTCCTTGGTGAGATCGTCGAGTGAGATGTCGTCGTGCGCGCAGTCCAACGTCTGACGTCCGCGATCGAGGAGGACGAAGTGGTCTCCGACCATGTACGCGTGGTGAGGATTGTGGGTAATGAACACGACGCCGAAGCCTTTCTCCCTGGCCGCGGAGATGTATCGGAGAACCATGCCGGACTGTTTGACGCCGAGAGCGGCGGTCGGCTCGTCGAGAATGAGCACTCGCGCACCGAAGAAGATGGCGCGAGCGATCGCCACGCACTGACGTTGACCGCCGGACAGGGAGCCGATGGGGGCGTCGACGTCGGGCAGATCGATACCCATCTTGCGCAGTTCGTCGATGGTTCTCGCGCGCATGGCATGGGTGTCCAGGGTCTTGAAGATCTTGCCCCTGCGCAGCTCCTGGCCGAGAAAGAAGTTGCGCCACACCGGCATCAGGGAAACGACCGCGAGGTCCTGATAGACCGTCGATATGCCCTGTTCCACGGCCTGTTTCGGCGAGCCGAACGTTGTCGCCTTGCCGTCGACGAGCAGTTCCCCCTCCGACTGGCGATGCAGACCGGACATGATCTTGATCAGAGTCGACTTGCCTGCGCCGTTGTCACCGAGGACGCAGGTGACCTCACCGGCACCGACACGCAGGTCTATCCCGTGCAGCGCGATGATGTTGCCGTAGCTCTTACCGACGCCTTTCAGCTCGATCAGGGGCGTGTTCGCGGAAGACGTCATGGTCACCTTTTCGCCGCGTAGTTGCGGAAGGAGCTGTTCGCGACTACTGCGAACAGCAGCATCGCGCCGAGGAAGAACTTGAACCAGTCCGGGTTCCAGCCTGCGTAGACGATGCCCTGATTGGTCATGCCGAAGATGAACGCTCCGATGAACGCACCGACCGCCGTACCGTATCCACCGGTGAGCAGGCAGCCGCCGATGACGGCGGCGATGATGTAGAGGAATTCGTTGCCCACGCCTTGGCCGGACTGCACGGTGTCGAAGGCGAACAGCAGGTGCATGCCGACGAACCAGGCGCAGAAGCCGACGAACATGAACAGGCCGATCTTGACCCTCGTGACCGGGACGCCGACGGCACGCGCCGATTCCTGGTTGCCGCCGACGGCGAAGATCCAGTTGCCGACCCGGGTCTTCATCAGCACCCAGGTAGCGGCGAGCGTGAACACGATCCACCACACGACGGTGATGCGGACCGAGACCCCCAGCAGCGAGAACGAGGACGAGAAGAAGGCCTTGGCCGAGTCGAATCCCTCCATGTCCGAGATGGATGGGGTGGCGACCTGGCCGGTGACGAGTTTGGTGACGGCGAGATTGATGCCGGTGAGCATCAGAAACGACGCCAACGTGATCAGGAACGACGGAATCTTGGTCGTCATCACGAGGTATCCGTTGAGGAAACCGACCGCCAGTGCCAGCACCAGCGCCAATGCAGAGCCCGCCCACACGTTCAGGTGCAGGTTGTAGGCCAGCATGGAGGCCATGATCGACGAGAACGTCACCGCGACTCCGGTGGAGAGGTCGAATTCTCCGCCGATCATCAACAGCGAGACCCCGATCGCCATGATGCCGATGGTCGAGGATGCGTACAGCACGGTCGCGAGAGCCTCGGGTGATCGAAACGGTGGTGCCACGATGCAGAAGAAGACGAAGATGGCGACCGCACCGAACAGGGCACCGATCTCCGGGCGAATCAGCAACCGCTGCAACGGTTTCTGATTCTTGATCCGCTCATCGGTGATCACGGTGTGTTCGGACAGAGCCGGATCGGCCTGAGTGGACATGCTCTTCCTTCCGCGCCGAAGCGACGCACTCAGCGTGTGCCGTTGCGGGCGTACTCGGCGACCGCGTCGATGTTGGTCGAGTCGATGAACGCGGGCCCGGTCAGCACCGGGGTTCCGCCGCCGATCGTGTTGCCGTTGTTGAGGTAGAGCCACAGCGAGTCGACGGCCAGGTAACCCTGCAGGTAGGGCTGCTGATCGATGGCCCACGCCACGTCGCCCGACTCGATCGCGTCGACGAGTGCGGCGTTGGTGTCGAACGTGACGATCGTGGCGTCGCTGCCCGCGTTGTTCTTCGACTGAACCGCAGTCAGCGCGATCGGAGCGGCGAGGGCAATGACGTGGTCGATGGTCGGATCCTGCTGCAGCTTGGCGGTGATGGTCGACTCGACGGACGGCATGTCCTTGCTGTTGACGTTCAGGATCTCGGTGGTGCCTCCGAAGCCCTGCGTCACGCCGGCACAGCGAGCCTCGAGGGCCACCGCCCCCTGCTCCTGGATGATGCACAGAGTCTTGAGGGCACCGTCATCGGTGAGCCGCGCACCCGCGGCCTCGCCGGCGATGGTCTCGTCCTGGCCGAAGTACTGCTGGACTCCCATGTCCTTCCAGGACTCGTAACCGGAATTGAACGCGACGACCGGTATCCCCGCGGCGGTCGCTACCTCGACGGCGGGGGCCATCGCGTCGGGTTTGGCCAACGTGACCGCGATACCGTCGACCTTCGAGTCGATCGCACTCTGGACGAGGTTGGCCTGGTTGGGCGCTTCGGGATCTGCGGAGTAGCGCAGTTCGATGTTGTCCTTGGCCGCGGCGGCCTCGGCACCCTTTCGAACCAGATCCCAGAAGGTGTCGCCGGGAACCTCGTGCGTGATCATCGCGATCGTCGCCGACGGAGTGTCGGCAACTCCCGCGTTGCTTCCGTCGTCGGACGATCGAGGAGCACCACCGGTGCTCGAACAGGCAGCGACCGTCAGTGCCGCGACCGCACAGATCGCGCCGACCGCGATCGGTCCGCGCCTTTGCCGAACCCTCATTGCATTTCCTCTCGAACAACCGACAAGTATTCGGAGCAGCACGGGACCTCGGACGACATGAGAGAACTCTCATCTCCGATTCACGTAGCCACAATCCGCCGTCGTAAGACTCGACTGTGTGCGAACCATCATCGTCTCGGCCCTGGGTCTGCTCACGCTCGGCGTGCTCGTCGTGGCATTGCTGACGACTCGATCGACGGGCGAGCAGACCCCGTTGCCCGCACCCATAGTCGCACCCGCCGCACCCGTGCAATCCGCCCCGGGTACTCCGCAACCCGTTCCCGGTGCACCACAGCCGGGCGAGCCCGCGCCCAGCACCGCGCCGACCGCCGCGCCACAGCCGGTGGCACCGGACGGATTCGTGCCCCCGCCGCCGCTGCCGCCTGCCGACTGGGACGATGACTTCGACGACGACTGGGATGACGATGACGACGACTGATCCTGCTGCAAGACCGACCACGTGATGCGGACGCGACTGCTTGCCCTACGCCCGACCAGCGCCAGGAGCCGCATCTTCTCGTGGGTCCTGTTGCTGGTGTTGGCGTCGCTGGCGGCCGTCACCGTCACCACCTGGCTGCTCATGATCCGCGCCACCGACAATCGCATGCGTGAATCGCTGCGCACCGAGATCGCCGAGTTCACCACCCTCACCGACGCAGGCGTCGATCCCGGCACCGGCGCACCGTTCGACGACATCAACGACGTGCTCCGCGTGGTGATCACCTACAACCTCGCCCGCCCCAACGAGAAGTTCCTGGGCTACGTGGACGGCGCTTTCGCCGTGCAGAGCAGGCAGCAGGCACCGGTGCGACTGTCCGACGACACCGGCTTCACCGCCGAAGTCGGGACCGTCACCGCGCCCGTCGAGGGTTCGTATTCGAGCGCCGCAGGTGAAGTGGTGTACCTCGCCGTGCCGGTCTCGCTGGCGGGCGACCCGGTGACCGGGGTCGTGGTCGCCGCGTACTTCGCCGACCAGGAACGCGCCTCCGCCGACGAGACCGCGACCTTGATGCTCGTCGTCGGCGGCGTCACCTCGGTGCTGGCGGCAGTAGGGGCGTGGTTGGTCGCGGGCCGCATCATGTCGCCGATCAGACACATCACCGCAACCGCCAGAACGATCACCGAGACCGACCTTTCCGGCCGAATCACCGACGCCAGAACAACGGGTCGAGGCGACGACATCGGAGCCCTGATCGACACACTGAACTCGATGCTCGATCGGATCGAGTCCGGCGCGGCCAGTCAACGCCGATTTCTCGACGACGCAGGCCACGAACTCCGCACTCCCATCACCATCGTCCGCGGCCATCTCGACGTGCTCGACCACGACGACCCCGTCGACGTGCGCGATACCGTCGCGCTCGTCGACGACGAACTCGATCGGATGAACCGGCTCGTCGCGGACCTGTTGCTGCTCACCCGAGCCGATCAGACGAGCTTCGTCAACCCCGTCGTCACCGATGTCGACGCGCTCACCCGAAGCGTGTTCGACAAGGTGACCACCCTCGCCGACCGGGAATGGGTGCTCGAGGCCAGCGCGACCGTCCACGCGCCGCTCGACGCTCAACGGCTGACCCAGGCGCTGCTGGCGTTGGCGGACAACGCAACCCACCACACGATGCCCGGCAGTCGTGTCGGCATCGGATCCCAACTGTCCGACGGTGACATCCGGTTCTGGGTCACCGACTCGGGCCCTGGAATCGCGCGCGACGAGCAGGAACGAATCTTCGAGCGCTTCGCCCGCGGTCGCAACGGAACCAGACGCACCGAGGGCGCGGGGCTCGGGTTGTCCATCGTCACCGCCATCGCACAGGCCCACCGCGGACGGGTGAGTGTCGGCAGCGCACCGGGGCACGGTGCCACGTTCACCATCACGATCCCACTGACCGATTCCGTTCCCTCGCAGAAAGATCGACCATGGCCCGCATCCTGATCGCCGAAGACGAACCCCGCATCGCCTCGTTCGTCCAGAAGGGGCTGCGAGCGAGCGGCTTCAGCACGACCACCGTCTCCGACGGTAGATCCGCTTACGAACACGCCCGCAGCGGTGACTTCGATCTGGTGGTACTCGACATCGGTCTGCCGAACATGGACGGCTTCGAGGTACTGCAGCGACTGCGCGGAGAGCAATGCGAGATACCGGTGATCGTGTTGACTGCCCGCGACAGCGTCCACGACGTGGTGTCCGGTCTCGAGACCGGTGCCGACGACTACATGGCCAAACCGTTCCGGTTCGAGGAACTGCTGGCGCGCATCCGAGTTCGCCTGGGCACCAAGAGAACCGTCGACACCACCCAGCTCACCGTCGCGGACCTCACCCTGGACCTGCGTACTCGACGAGCTGTGGCGGGAGACCGCACTGTCGACCTGTCGGCCCGTGAGTTCGCCCTCGCCGAGACCTTCATGCGCCACCCGGGCCAGGTCCTCTCGCGAGAGCAACTCCTGTCGCAGGTGTGGGGCTACGACTTCGACCCGGGCTCCAACGTCGTCGATGTCTACGTCCGCTACCTCCGGGCGAAATTCGGTGCCACACGAATCGAGACCGTCCGCGGAATGGGGTACCGACTGTCCGAGACATGAATGGCGTCGGCCGGTGCCGACGCCACTGCTCGAGTCTCAGTCGTCCCGATCGTCGTTGTCGTCGTCCCGATCGTCGTCGTCGCTGCGATCGTCCAGATCGTCCCGGTCATCGTCGCGATCGTCCCAGTCGTCGTTGCGATCGTCCCAGTCGTCGTTGCGATCGTCCCAGTCGTCGTAACGGTCGTCGTTGCGATCGTCCCAGTCGTCGTCGTAACGGTCGTCCGAGATCCGGGTCGGTGCGGGCTGCTGGGGCGCTGCCGGCGGGTTCGAGGCCGAATCTGCGTCCGACAGAGGCTGTTCCACCGAGATCGACGACGGCCGCTGCTGGGTGGGGCCGTCGTCGGCGATCGCGAGTGCGCCGACGCTTCCGAGGGTGACGACAACGGCTGCTGCACCGACGATCATGAATTTTGCCGGCATTCTCATGACTGCTCCTTCGATTCGAGTTCTGTGGGCCACCGTTTCGGTGATGACTCAACGATCGCCGTCGAACGTGAGAACCGAAGGAAGACAACATGAGCGAGTTCTCATTCTGGTGGCGGGCGCGTGCCGCTGCGCGAGGGGCTGCATTCGGCCGTCGCCGCTGACGATGTCGAGACAAGGATCGGAGCGGTCGTTCGAGCGACGCGCGCCGGTGGGTCGCCACGTCGACCGACCCCCGAGCGCCTATGGTGATTCGCGATGAAAAGGATTCGAGTGTGCGTGGCCGCGTCGGCGGTGTCGATGATTCTCGTCGGCTTCGGCTGTGGACCGGCTCTGGCACAACCTGCCGCCGAGCCACCGGTGGTGACGACGACACCGCCGTTCACGACGCCCGACACCGACAGCTGCCCCTTCGCCGCGTCACCGCCCCCGGCGATCGACCTGTCCGAGGTACCGGCCCCTGGAAGCACTGCCCCGCAACCACTCCCGATTCCCGCCGAGGCTGTCGGCGGGGATCGGCTCGCCGAGTGTGGAGCGGTACTGCCGGACGGGGCTCCCCCGTTGCCTGCGGACATCTCGGCCACCGGGTTCGTGGTGGCCGACATGGACTCGGGCTCCGTTCTGGTCGCCAAGGATCCGCACGGGCGGCATCGGCCGGCGAGCACGATCAAGGTGCTGCTCGCACTCGTTGCGCTCGACGAGCTGAACCTGAATACCCAGATCACCGCGACCGCGGAGGACGCCGATGCAGAGGGCAGTGCCGTCGGCATCGGCGAGAACGGTGTGTACACCAATCTCCAATTGATGCAGGGACTGGTGATGGCATCGGGAAACGATGCAGCGCATGCGTTGTCCAGGCAGCTGGGCGGTGACTCCGCCACCGTGGACAAGATGAATGCCAAGGCCGCGGAACTGGGGGCGCTCGATACGCGCACCGCCACGCCGTCGGGTCTCGACGGTCCCGGCATGGCGAGCTCGGCCTACGATCTGGCGTTGATCTACCGCGCGGCCATGCGTAATCCGACTTTCGCGCAACTGATTTCGACCGAGACGGTTCAGTTTCCCGGCTACCCGAAGGATCCCACGATCCCGGACGACCAGGACCGGCCCGGGTTCACCCTCTCCAACGACAATCAGTTGCTCTACAACTACGAGGGCGCACTCGGCGGCAAGACCGGGTACACCGACGATGCGCGCCAGACGTTCGTCGCAGGAGCAGAGCGGGGCGGTCGACGCCTCGTCGTGACGATCATGAAGGGAGACGTGCTGCCGATCCGGCCGTGGGAGCAAGCGGCCCGCCTGTTGGACTACGGGTTCGCTCTCGATTCGAGCCGCGGCGTCGGCGAGCTCGTGGAGCCGCAATCGACGTCCGCGGTGACGAGCACCCGCGCGCCCGAGGCCACGCCGACTCTTGCCCAGCCACCCGCATCGGCGTCGGGCTCGAGCTCCCGCCAGTCCGAGATGCAGGCCCAAGGCGACACCGTCGTTCGCATCGCGATCGGTGTCCTCGGGTCGATCGTGGTGATCGGGCTGTTGTGGGGCGCTCGGCGTCTTTCGCGCAACCGCTGATCAGCGACGCCGGTTGCGCAGTCCTGCGAAACCGAGAGCTGCGAGGGCACCGGCACCCACCAGAGCCAGACCGCCCGTGACGCCCGGCCCATCACTGACCTCGACCCTCGTGTTGATCACCGCCGGCTCCGGGGCCGGAACGTGGGCTTCGGCCAAGCTTTCTCGAGTCGTCGCGGCGAACGACGTGGAGAACAACACGAGACGCGACGTCGTGAACACGAACACCAGCAGACCGATGATCGGTCCGAAGACCACGCCCGCAGGACCGCTCGTCACCGAAGCCAGGTAGAGGGCACCGAGCTGCTTGAAGATCTCGAATCCGACGGCAGCGAGCAGCGCACCTTTGGCTGCGCTGCGCCACGACACCGGCTCGCGCGGAAGCCTCGAGATCACCCAGGTGAACAACGCCCAGGTACCCGCCAGCGCAAGTAGAACGGAGAACACGCGCAGTGCGACGCCCACTCCTGGAACGGAATCGAGATTGGCCCACTCGAGAATGCTGCGCATCAGGTCACCACCGGCCAGTGCCGACAACGCCAGCGACAGCACGAGCGCGGTTCCCAGCCCGAGCAGCGCGGCGAAGTCCTTGGCCTTGGTGGCCAGAAATCCGCCCTGCTCGTGCTGGCTCTCCCACATCGCGGTCAGCGCCTCGCGCAAGTTGGCGATCCAACCGAGACCCGCATACAACGCACCGAGCAGACCGATGATGCCGACGCTCGTCCGAGACTCGATGGCAGTCTGGATCAGCGAATTGATCGTCTCGCCGAAGCTGCCCGGCACGTTCTCGGCAATCTGCGACTGGATCTCGGCAAGCCACTCGGGCTGATTCACCAGCACGAACCCAGCGATCGCGAAGGCGACCATCAGCAAGGGGAACAAGGCCAGCACGCTGAAATACGTCATCCCGGCCGCGTAGTAATCGCCCTTCTGGCCCTGATACCGCTGCGCAGCAACAACAGTGTGATCGAGCCACGGCCACCGGTTGCGCCGGTCGTCGAGGATCGCCTTGAAATCTGGCATGGCACTCGCCTTCTCGCTGTTGTCGGCTGCTGTCGGATCGTGTCGCCGCGGTGCTGCGTCTCGAAGTACTGTTTGCCGGAATTCAGCACGACGAAACTCGGTGTGCCGTAGATGCTATGCACCCGGAGGCAGGAAACCCACCCTGTCGTAGACCTGAGCGAGCGTTCGACTCGCCACTTCCCTGGCTCGATCCGCACCGGACGCGAGGATGCGGTCGAGTTCGGCCACATCCGCCATGAACCCGTCCATCCGCTCCCGCAGCGGAACGACGAACTCGGTCAGAACGTCGGCGGTGTCGGATTTGAGGTCGCCGTAGCCCTTGCCCGCGTACCCGGCAACGAGATCGTCGATACTCACGCCCGACAGCGCGGACTGAATCACCAGTAGGTTGCTGACGCCCGCTTTGTTCTCCGGATCGAACACGATGTCGCGTTCGTTGTCCGTCACTGCCGATCGAATCTTCTTGGCCGACACCTTCGGATCGTCGAGAATGTTGACGATGCCCGCCGGATTCGACGAGGACTTGCTCATTTTCGCGGTGGGATCCTGTAGGTCGAAGATCTTCGCGGTGCCCTTGATGATGTGCGCATCGGGCACGACGAACGTCTTCTTGAACCGCGTGTTGAAACGCTGCGCCAGATCGCGAGTCAGCTCCAGGTGTTGCCGCTGATCCTCGCCCACGGGCACCAGATTCGGCCGATAGAGAAGAATGTCCGCGGCCTGCAGAATCGGGTAGGTGAACAGCCCGACGCTGGTGTGATCGCGACCCTGCTTGGCAGACTTGTCCTTGAACTGCGTCATCCTCGCTGCTTCGCCGAATCCGGTGATGCAGTTCAGAACCCACGCCAGCTGCGCATGCTCGGGCACCTGACTCTGCACGAACAGCGTCGACTTCTCCGGATCGATCCCTACCGCGAGCAACTGCGCCGCGGCCACCCGGGTGCGGCGGCGAAGCTCCTTGGGATCCTGCGGAACGGTGATCGCATGCAGGTCCGGAATGAAATAGAACGCGTCGAACTCGTCCTGCAACTCCACCCAGTTCCGCACCGCGCCCAGGTAGTTACCGAGATGGAACGAATCCGCAGTCGGTTGGATGCCGGAGAGCACCCGCCTACGCGGACCTTGCGGAGTGTCGATGGAGTCGGAAGAAGACATACCGCAATCTTTTCACGACCCCATCGACGCCAACTCCCTGCCTAGCGGTAGCGCACTGTCACGGGAGCATGATCGGACCATCGCTGGTCGTACGCCTCGGCCCGCTCGGTGATCGCTTCCTTGGCGCGCTCGGCCAGATCGCTCGTGGCCAACTGATAGTCGATCCGCCACCCGGCGTCGTTGTCGAAGGCCTTGCCGCGGTAGGACCACCAGCTGTACGGACCTTCGACGCCCGGGTGCAGCGCACGTACGACGTCGGTCCACGGTGCCTTCTCGGCGAGCAACCGCGCCACCCACTCGCGTTCCTCGGGCAGGAAGCCGGAGTTCTTGCGGTTGGTCTTCCATGCCTTGAGATCGGCCTCGGTGTGGGCGATGTTCCAATCGCCGCACACCACCACGTCCCGATCGTCGGACTTCGCGGCCTTGGCCGTCTTGGCCAGATACTTAGCGAACGCCGCCATGAAGCGTTCCTTCTCGTCCTGACGTTCGGTACCCACCTCGCCCGACGGCAGATACAGGCTCGCCACGGTGACATCGCCGAAGTCGCCTTCGATGTAGCGACCCACATCGGCGAATTCGGCGGCACCGATGCCGGTGCGAATCGCATCGGGAGCCGCCTTCGACAGCAAAGCCACCCCGTTGCGGCCCTTCGCGGACGGCTCGGCCGAGGCCAGGTGCCAGCCCGCATCGAGGGCCGGGGCCAACGCCTTGGTCAGTTCCCCGTCGTTGGCGCGGGTTTCCTGCAGGCAGATGACGTCGGCATCGGTGGTCTCGAGCCATGGCAGCATGCCCTTGCGAACAGCTGCGCGAATTCCGTTGACGTTGACAGTGGAAACAGTGATCGGCACGCCGACGACGGTAGCGGAGCCCACCGACAGTCGGCAGGTCGCCTTCTGCCGGCGGCACCTCCGGCGAGATTGCTAAGGACGCCTCGGCTTGGCCCCGGGTTTCGGGGCGGTGACCGCCGATGTCACCTCCGGCGAGGTGATCGGTTCTCGATCGATGCGTCGGTAGACGAGGTGTTGCTGGGCGTAGGTCCAGATGTTGTTGCTGCCCCAGTACAACAACACCGCGACAGGAAGTACCGGCCCACCGACGAGCACGCCTGCCGGGAACACCCAGAGCACGAGTTTGTTCATGATGGCGGTCTGCGGGTTTGCCAGCGCCGCTGCGTCCTGCCGAGCAACGGACGCCCGCGAGTTCAGATGCGTGGCCACCGCAGCGACGATCATCAACGGGACCGCGACGAGCGCGATGCTCAACACCGACGGCACTCCCCCGAACGGGCCGAATGCCTCCAGTACCTCACGCGAGCTGTTCATGGCAGCCGAGATCGGCGCACCGAACAGTCGCGCGTGGAGAAAGGACTGCACATCGGCGGCATTGAACACGTAGTTCGCGGTGTTCGCATTCTCCTGCGCCGTCATGCCGAGATGGCCGAATCCGGTGCCGGTTCGGTTGAACGAGCGCAGCACGTGCAGCAGACCGATGAAAACCGGGGCCTGCGCCAGCAGGGGCAGGCACCCCAGCAAGGGGTTGAAACCGTGTTCCTGCTGCAGTTTCCGCATCTCGGTTGCCTGTCGAGCACGGTCCCCGGAGTACTTCTTCCGTACGGCCTCGAGCTGTGGTTGGAGCCTTTTCATGGCTAGCTGCGAACGAATCTGACTGACGAACGGCTTGATCAGCAGCGCGCGCAGCGTGAAAACCAGGAATATCACCGCCAAGGCCCAGGCGAAGCCGTTGTCGGGGCCGAGCACAGCCCCGAAGACTTTGTGCCAGAACCACAGCACCGCGGAGACGGGATAGTAGACGACATCGAGCATGGTGGAGCACCTCACTGTGAGAGAAGTCGGTCGGTTGGCGTCTCGACCGGATCTCGCAGTGGCTCAGGAGAACTGGAGCCACCGGTCCGGTCCGTGGACCGAACCGGGTGCTCTGGGCATGGGGCGACCGGGCGCATCGGGTTGCTGTTGCCTGCGGAACGATCCACGAAGCCGCCGACCGTCCGCGCCTGCGGCGCACGACGACAGCGGTGCGATCACGGCGAGGTCGCACGGCGCACCGAGGACGACCAGGGACGCCGCGACCAACGCACCGAACATCGCTATCTGTGCGGCGGGTTGTGCGTCGACGACGGCGAAGACGACGAGCAGGACGGCAAGGACGCCGACCAGTGTCCCGGCGTAACGTCGCATCGCCAGGTGGAGGGTTCGAGAATCGAGCATCTTCGGTTCCTTGGGACAGCCTCGCGGACAACGGATTGCGAAGGCGTGGGGGAACTGTCGAGCTACAGTGCCCCCACCAGTGCACCGGGTGCTCGTGGCTGTGGGCGGCCCGGAGCATCCGGGCGATGTTGACGCCGGAAAGAGCCTCGAAGGTGTCGTTCCTCTGCGGCGGGGCCGACGTTCGGCAGCAGGCGCAGCAGTGCCGGAACATCGACACGGTGTGCGAGCAGCATCAGCGCTGCCAGCGCCGCGACGAGGATCAGGGCCACGTCTGCGGTTGCGTTCGGCATCGTCAGGTACAGCGTCACGAGGAGCAGCGAGGTGACGACCATGCGCTGGTATCTCATCCCGCACCTCCCTGGTATGCCACCGAACCCGAGTCGTTGCTCAGGGTACAGATACCGCAGGGTCCGTGCACAGGTGCCAGGTATCCCCGACGAACACCGGACCTCGGGCTTGCACGCAGGGACGAACGTAGTCGGGCAGTCGCTCGAGCTCCGCGTCGGCGTCGGACGACAACCCACCGACGTAGGACGTATCGATGCGTCCGGTCTGCTCGAAGCGATCGACGTTGTGCCGTGCGATGTACGCATCCGGATTCAGAGCCGCCAGCGTGAGCACGGTCAGAACCGCACCGACGCCCACGGCTCTCGGTAGCCAGCGCCCCGACATCCGCGCGCCCGAGATCAGAAGCAGTACGAACACCGATCCCAGCCACCACTCGACGGCCGTGACGAACAACCTGAGGGTGGTGTAGCCGTACTGCTGCTCGTACAGGGACATTCGATGCAGCGCCGACGCAACGATCACCAACGACAGCAGGCACAGCGCTCCGAGCAACGCCCGCAATGCGATTCGATCTCCCCGGTCTTTTCGCCGAGCCTTCGCGACCGTCACCGCAATGACGAACAGTGTCAGTACCGTCACTGCCAGCAATTGCCAGAAGCCCTGCCGGGCGTACTCGGCATTGGTCAGTCCCTCCGTGGTCGCCACATGCCCCTGCCCGCCGAACAGCGTCGGAACCTGGAACCCGACGAACACGACGAACAACGCCACCACCGCCCCGAGCGGAATCATCCACTCCCACAACTGCACTGTTCGACGCGGCGACGGAGCGAGGCGATCGAATCGAGGCGGATGCAGCGCGACGTAGCAGACCGCGAGCGCACCTGCTGCAGTGAGCACGAAGACGAGAATGCGTCCGACGATGGACGCGGCATCGAACTCGGGCGTCACCGCGCCCAGTGCGTCCGAGAAGCGCTTGTCGGCCGCACCGAACAACGCTGCGAACACGACGACGAGTGCGATCGTGACAGCGGCGACCATGCCGGCCCGCACCGGCCGCGGCCCCTCCAGGTCGATCGAACCGGCTCCGCGTCGGATCCACCGAGCAACTCGCACCGGCAGCAACACCGGCAGGAGACCGCCGAGTGTAATTCCCGTCCACGTCCAGGCGCGGGAGAGCACCACCACTGCGACCACGATGGCCAGCGTCGTCGACATCGTCACGATCCACTCCGCTGCGCGCAGTGCAGACACGCTCGCCAAGGCCAGCGCACCTGCCACGCCGCCCCATTCCCACCGCGAGAGCCTGCCGCGGCGGGCTGCGAGCACGACGACGACGAAGGCCACGGCAGTGACCAGCACACCGAACGTGTTGTCCATCAACGTCACTGCACCGACCAGTCCGGCGAGAGCCGACCCGAGGAGTGCCGCGCGAGGGGGCTGCGAATACCGCAGCACCGGCCAGGTGCGCGGCCCCCAGACAGAGCGCCCGTGCTTCGATCTCGGCTGAATCGGAATGTCGATAGTGCTCATAACACTTCCTTCTTGTGTGTTTCGGGCATGGAAGGTCGGCGGCTGCAGTCCGGAGACGAGCAGTCGCGGTTCGGGTGGATCGGGAAAGTCAGTGCTCGGGGATGGCCACTCTGATGTGGCAGCCGAATTCGGTGTCGAGAACTTCGATGGTTCCGCCGTGCAGCTCGGTGGCCCAGCGGGCGATGCCGAGGCCGAGACCTGTTCCGCCGTCGGTGGATCCGCCGCGGGTGAATCGGTCGAACACCGCATGACGATCGGCGAGGGCGATGCCCGGCCCCTGGTCTACGACGTCGAATGCATAGGCTCCGCCGATTCGGTGAGCCCGCAGCGTCACAGTGCTCGAATGGGGGGAATGCCGCACGGCGTTGTCGACGAGGTTGGTGATCACCTGTGTCATGCGAGATCGGTCGGCCACGACGGTCGAATCTCCGGGCGAGACGACGATCGACACTCGTTCTCGGTGAACGGATGTCGCATCCTCGAGGAACTGCTGCACCGCGAACTCCTCCGGGGCAATGGTGAGCACACCGCCCTCCACCCGAGACAGGTCGAGCAGTTCGCTGACCAGATCTCCGAGTCGTTCGGTTTGACGCAGCGCCACCGACAGCGTTGCGGGATTCGCGTCGGTCACCCCGTCGACCATGTTCTCGAGCACGGCACGCAGCGCAGCGATGGGCGTCTTCAACTCGTGCGAGACGTTGCCGATCAGTTCGCGGCGGTACTTCTCGGCAGCTTCCAGATCACTCGCCATGGTGTTGAACGCCGTGGCGAGCTCACCCACCTCGTCCCTCGACGTGGCTCGCACTCGTGTCGAATAGTCCCCTCGCGCCATCGCTTTGGCGGCCGAGGTCATCTCGCGCAGCGGCGACGTCATCCCGTGGGCGACGAACTGTGTCACGGCCAAGGACACGACGAGAGCTGCGAGGAGGGTGTAGCGAAATTGCCAGCCCGCCCCGATCCAGAAGACGACGCTCGCGAGCACCAGCACGATACCGACGACGAGCGAAACCTTGAGCTTGAACGACCGCAACGGATCCAACGGACGCGGCAGCATGCGCGTCATCGCGGCGACTCCACGGCATAGCCGACGCCGTGCACGGTGCGGATGAGATCGCCACCGAGTTTGCGACGCAACGCTTTCACGTGAGAATCGACCGTCCTGCTGCTGGCGGAATCGTCCCAGCCCCAGAGCTCCGACAGTAGAGTCTCCCGCGAGACCGCAGTACGCGGCCGAGCCGCCAGATAGGCGAGGATGTCGAATTCCGTTCTGGTCAAGTGGATGTCACCGGAGGAAGTGGTCACCCGCCGTTCCCGGTGATCGATCTGCACGTCACCGACTCGAACCGCCTGCGGTTCGGCTGCCACCGTTCGCTCGGCACGCCGAACCAGGGCGTGCACGCGAGCGACCAACTCGCGCATACTGAACGGCTTACCCAGGTAGTCGTCCGCGCCGACGCCCAGGCCGACGAGCATGTCCGTCTCGTCGGACTTGGCCGTCAACATCAACACCGGGACCGGGCGGGACGCCTGGATACGGCGGCACACCTCGAGCCCGTCGAACCCGGGCAGCATCAGATCGAGCACCACCACGTCCGGATCGATCCTGGCGCACGCGTCGACGGCAGCCGGACCGTCGGCGGCAGTGACGACCTCGTACCCTTCGCCGCGCAGCCGAGCGGCAACGGCGTCGGAGATCGTGGGCTCGTCGTCGACGACGAGAACTGTGCGGCTCATGAGAACTGACCCTAGAGGGCGCACGTGGAGGAGCCCGTCGGGAAATGTGGAGGTTCGGTGAAGGTTGAGCCAGGCGTTTCACATCGCCCTCGGTGGAACGCCGGCAACGATCACCGGTTGATCCTGGGCGCTCCTACGCGGCGGAACGCTTGTCCATCCACATGGCAGTGGCCAGTACCCCGAGACCGGCCACCGCCAGGCCCGAGCCGACGGCGGCGGGTGCCGTGTACCCGAATCCAGCGGCGATCACGGCACCCCCGACTGCCGCTCCGATGGCGTTGGCCAGGTTGAACGCGGCATGGTTGAGCGACGCGGCGAGCGTCTGAGCGTCCTCTGCCACGTCCATCAACCTCGTCTGCAGACCGGGGACCACAGAAGAGCCGGACGCGCCGATGAGGAACACCAGCAGGAGTGCGGTGATCGGATTGTGTGCGGCCACGACGAACACCGCAAGAGTTACCGCAGTAGCGGCCAAACCGACGAAGGTGCCCTTGAGCTGGTACCTGTCGGCGAGCCAGCCGCCGGCGTAGTTTCCGACGACCATTCCGAGTCCGTAGATCATCAGGGCGACCGGAACGAGTGCGCGGGCGAGACCGGCGACGTCGGTCAGAGTCGACGCGATGTAGGTGTAGACCGCGAACATGCCGCCGAATCCGACGATGCCCACGAACAGGGTCATCCACACCTGGCTGCGCCGCAGTGCGCCCAGCTCGGTGATGGGGCTGGTGGTCGGCATCGCGTCGAGTCGTGGCATCCAGAGGACTAGCGCGGCGACGGTGAGGGCACCGATGACAGCAACGAGCGTGAATGCACTGCGCCATCCCAACGCCTGCCCGATCCAGGTCGCCACCGGGACGCCGACGACGTTCGCGACGGAGAGTCCCATCATCACCATCGCGACGGCCTTGGCTCGCTTGCCCGGTTCGGCGAGGTGAGCAGCCACCAGGGCCGCGACACCGAAGTACGCACCGTGCGGCAGGCCGGCGACGAAGCGCGAGGCGACGAGTTCGTTGAAGCTGGGCGCGAACACCGTGCCGAGGTTGCCGAGGGTGAAGGCCACCATCAGCGCCAGTAGCAACATCCGCCGGGGAACGCGAGCAGCCAGGGCTGCGATGGTCGGCGCACCGACCACGACGCCGAGCGCATACGCGGAGATCATGTGGCCGGCCGAGGGCTCGGAGATCCCCATCGTCGTGGCGATGTCCGGCAACAGACCCATCGACGCGAACTCCGTGGTGCCGATTCCGAAGCCGCCGATGGACAGTGCCAGCATCGCGAGCTTGCGGCGGGTTGAGTGCGGTCGGTGACTGACACTCAGGCCACTCGACACCTTGCCGCGCACAGCGCTGACTCGGGCAAGAGCGGAATCGGTGACAGTCACAGCAGTACAACCTTCGTGTGCAAATCGGGGGCAGAGGAAGCGGCCGGAAATCGAGCCTGCGGTCGGGGACCCACCGGGTCCGACCCAGAAGGCAACGTCGCTCCCGTCAATTGTCTTCCCGACGGCAGATTGTTTCGCGTGGATGCACGGTGATTGTCCTCACCCGAACATCTGCTCGAGCTCGACCCGATTGGATGCCGTGCCCTCGTTCCGATGGGGTGCCGTTACCCGCTACGATGATCGCCAGGTCATGAGTGCCAGCATCGAGCCCCGGCTTGCTGGCCGGCAACCCTCCAACCGCGGTGGGGTGCCCCGGGTGAACGACCAGGCCGATACGGCACGCGAGTGCCGTTTCGACAAGCGCGGGTCCGCAGGAAGCGGACCCACTGAACCTTCGGTCCCCAGGGGCCGAAGCCTGTCAGGAGGTTCTTCCATGTGTTGCTGTACCGATACGCCCCGTAGCGCTCGACTTCTCGAGCATCATTCGACATTCGATTCGTCTCAGACAGACTCGTCTCAATAAAACGGAGTATCACCAGCCATGACCGATTCCACCCCAGACGTCGTCGACGCCACCGGAGCACCCACCGAGGATCCGTTCACCGACCCCGCAGCCGACTGGAGCTTCGAGACCAAGCAGATCCATTCGGGTCAGACACCGGACGGCACCACCAGGGCCCGTGCGTTGCCCATCTACCAGACCACCTCGTACACGTTCGACAACACCGATCACGCCGCCGCCTTGTTCGGTCTGGCCGAGCCCGGCAACATCTACACCCGGATCATCAACCCGACACAGGATGTCGTCGAGCAGCGCATCGCGGCCCTCGAAGGTGGCGTCGCGGCATTGCTCCTCGCGTCGGGGCAGGCCGCCGAGACGTTCGCGATTCTCAACCTCGCCGAGGCGGGCGACCACATCGTGTCGAGTCCGCGGCTCTACGGCGGCACGTACAACCTGTTCCACTACACGCTCCCCAAGCTGGGTATCACCGTCTCGTTCGTCGACGATCCCGACGACCTCGAGCAGTGGCGTGCCGCGATCACTCCGTCGACCAAGGCGTTCTACGGCGAGTCGATCTCGAACCCCAAGAACGACATCCTCGATATCCCGGGGATTTCGGCAGTGGCCCACGAGAACGGCATCCCGCTGATCGTGGACAACACCGTGGCGACGCCGTACCTGCTGCAGCCGTTGAAGCACGGTGCCGACATCGTGGTTCACTCGGCGACGAAGTACCTCGGCGGACACGGAACAGCAATCGCGGGCGTCATCGTCGACGGTGGCACGTTCGATTGGACGCAGGGCCGTCATCCCAACTTCACCACCGCGGATCCGAGCTACCACGGCGTCGTGTTCGCCGATCTGGGCGCGCCCGCGTTCGCATTGAAGGCACGCGTCCAGCTGCTGCGTGACATCGGTGCTGCAGTCTCGCCGTTCAACGCCTTCCTCATCAGTCAGGGTCTGGAGACGTTGAGCCTTCGGATCGAGCGGCATGTGGCGAATGCGCAGAAGGTCGCTGCCTTCCTCGCCGGTCGCGACGACGTCGTCTCGATCAACTACGCCGGACTCGAATCGTCGCCGTGGTACCAGCGTGGGCAGGAATTGTTGCCGAAGGGGCAGGGCGCGATCATCGCGTTCGAGCTGAAGGGCGGTGTGGACGCGGGCAAGAAGTTCGTCAACGCTCTCACTCTGCACAGCCACGTCGCTAACATCGGAGACGTGCGCTCACTCGTCATCCACCCCGCATCCACCACGCATTCCCAGCTGACTCCGGAGGAGCAACTGGCATCGGGCGTCACTCCCGGCCTGGTCCGTCTCGCCGTGGGCATCGAGGGGATCGACGACATCATCGCCGATCTCGAGGTCGGATTCAGCGCGGCGGCATCTTGAGCAACAGCTGCGACACAGGCGTTCGTCCGGAGGCGGTTCTTCCGTCTCCGGACGGGCGGTTGGGCACCATCGACATCGGTGGTCTCGATCTCGAGAACGGCGAGCGAATCCCCCAGGTGACCGTCGCGGTGCAGCGGTGGGGTGAACTCGCCACCGACCGCAGCAACGTCGTGCTCGTCGAACACGCCCTCACCGGGGACTCGCACGTGTCCGGTCCGCCGGACGACGATCACGCTCTATCCGGGTGGTGGAACGGAATGGTCGGTCCCGGCTGCCCCATCGACACCGACGAGTGGTGCGTCGTGGCAACCAACGTGCTCGGCGGCTGCGGCGGCACCACGGGCCCGAGCAGCGTCTCGCCCGACGGCACCCCCTACGGCTCTCGTTTCCCGGACATCTCCATCCGCGACCAGGTCGCTGCCGAGGCGGCCGTGGCCGACGTCCTCGGAATCGAGCGGTTCGCTGCTGTCGTCGGCGGCTCGATGGGCGGTATGCGCACCCTGGAATGGATCGTGGGACATCCCGACCGAGTGGCGGCGGCGTTGGTCCTCGCGGTCGGTGCCAGGGCGACTGCCGACCAGATCGGCACCCAGACAACACAGATCGCCGCGATCAAAGCCGATCCGGGATGGCTCGGCGGCAACTATCACGACACCGGCACCTCACCGTCGGCCGGACTCGGCATCGCGCGGCGCATCGCGCATCTGACGTACCGGACCGAGAGCGAACTCGACATCAGGTTCGGAAACTCACCGCAGAACGACGAAGACCCGTGGGCCGGTGGCAGGTACTCCGCGCAGAGCTACCTAGAGCATCAGGCTGCCAAGCTCGTCAACCGGTTCGACGCGGCGACGTATGTCCTGCTCAGCGAAGCGATGAACCGACACGACGTAGGCCGTGGCCGCGGCGGAGTGGCCGACGCTCTCGCGTCCACATCTGTCCCGACCATCGTCGGCGGAGTCGACTCCGACCGCCTGTATCCGCTTCGACTGCAGAAGGAGATCGCTCGCGAACTCCCCCAGTGCCGCGGACTCGAAGTGATCCAGTCGCGCGACGGACACGACGGCTTCCTCACCGAGGCCGATTCGGTGGCCAAACTGCTCGCCGAGACGATGGAGCTGGCCCGCCTCGGTCGGCGCTGACTCCGCACTCGTTCACCGGGTGCTCGAGCGCCGAGGTCAGTCGGTTCCCAGCGGATCGATCGACAGCGACAGAAAGACAATGGCTCCGCCGACGCCACCCAGCGCCAACACATCGAACACGCGACTGCGCACTTGCAGTGTGCCGACACGTGTTTCGGGCAGACACAGCCGCAGGACGGCCGCCAGCAGCGCTGCGCATCCGAAGATGAACGCGCCGCGCCGCCAGCGATCGGCCAGCACCAGGATCAGCGCGGCGAGGACGACGACCGAGACTGCGACGATCGGTAGGTTGCGCGCGACTGCCGCACGAAATCCCGGATCGGGCTCGCTTCGCTCGTCCTCTGCATCGTTCACGTCGGGTCCGCTCAGCTCTCGGCGGCGACGCGTTCGGCGCGCTCGACGACATTGGTGAGCAGAAAGGCCCGCGTCAGCGGACCGACACCGCCGGGGTTGGGCGAGAGGAACCCTGCCACCTCCGCGACACCGTCGGCGACATCGCCGCGCAATCCGTCCTCGGTGCGGGTCACCCCGACATCGAGCACAGCAGCACCAGGCTTGACCATGTCCGCAGTGATCAATCCGGGCACTCCGGCAGCGGCGATGACGATGTCCGCACGTGAGACCTCGGCGGCCAGATCACGAGTTCCGGTGTGGCACAAAGTAACTGTCGAGTTCTCCGAACGCCTCGTGAGCAGCAGTCCGATGGGTCGCCCGACCGTCACACCGCGGCCGATGACCACCGCGTGCGCGCCGTCGAGAGCAACGTCGTAGCGGCGCAGCAGATGCACGATCCCGCGAGGTGTGCACGGCAGTGCGGCGTCCTTGCCCAGCACCAGACGGCCGAGGTTGATCGGGTGCAGACCGTCGGCGTCCTTGTCCGGATCGATTCGCTCGAGCGCAGCGTTCTCGTCGAGATGCTTCGGCAACGGCAATTGGACGATGTAGCCGGTGCATTCGGGGTTGGCATTGAGTTCGTCGATGACGGCCTCGAGATCTGCCTGGGTGATGTCCGCGGGTAGGTCGCGACGAATCGACGTGATGCCTACCTTGGCGCAGTCGTTGTGCTTGCCCCGGACGTACGCAGCCGAACCCGGATCGTCGCCCACCAACACGGTCGCCAGACCTGGGGTGATGCCCTTGTCACGCAGCGTTGCCACGCGGGCGGTGAGATCGACGAATATCTCGTCACGGGTCGCTTTGCCATCGAGAATCGTTGCAGTCACCCGGTCATTGTTCCAGGTTCTGCGTCAGCAGCGGCGCACCGGTCCGATCACCGCCGTCAGCCCTCGACTACGAGCCCGTGCGCTCCTGCATATGAAACGGCCTGCATCAGCTCGATCTTCGTATTACGCACGCTCGCGCTGACCCACAGAGATGCGTCGACGACGGCTCCGCGCAGATCTGCCTCGTCGAACTTCGCGTCGACGGTGCGGGCACCGGTGAAATCGACCGAGCGCACCGTGGCCTTGCGGAAGTCTGCGGATACCAGGTTGGCCTCCCGCATTCGGCACCCCGTCAGATCGAGACCACGAAGGTCGGCCCTACCCAATGACGCGAGGGTGAAGTCGACCTCGTCGTACGTCGCGGGACGCATGCGACTGTCGACGAACATCGATCCCATCAGAGTCGAATGACGAAAAGTACTGTGCTGCAAATTGGTCCGAGTGAAAGTGCACGATCGAAATGCGGAGTTCGTGTGAATCGATTCGGTAAGGTCCGTGCCGGTGAAGTCGCATTCGGTGAACACCACCGAGTCGGTTCGGACGCCGCTCATGTCCGCATCGCCAAAGGTGCACCGAACGAACTGCCTACCGGTCCACTCCTGCCCGTCCAGTCGCGTGTCGGAAAAGTCCTCACCGATCGTCTGTTCGTCGTCCACCTGCCCCATACTTCCCGGGCTCGAGATGGCAGAGTGAACCGGGTGTTTCGACTCATGTTCTTCGAGCCCCGCATCCCACAGAACACCGGCAACGCGATTCGCCTGGTCGCCGGCACCGGCTGCGAACTGCACCTGGTGGGTCCGCTCGGCTTCGACATGTCCGAGCCGAAGCTCAAGCGGGCAGGCTTGGACTACCACGACCTGGCGTCGGTGACGGTGCACGATGACCTTCCCTCGGCGTGGGCCGCGCTGGCACCGACTCGCGTGTTCGCCTACACCGCCCACGCGGCCCGGTCCTACGCCGACGTCGCATACGAACCCGGTGACGTCCTCCTGTTCGGACCGGAACCCACTGGATTGCCCGACGACGTTCTGGACGACCCGCACGTGACCGATCGGCTGCGAATCCCGATGATTCCCGGCCGCCGATCGTTGAACCTGGCGAACGCGGCAGCAGTGACGATGTACGAGGCATGGCGCCAGCACGGATACGAAGGCAGCGTCTGACGGGTTGGCGTTCGACCGCGCTCGAACGCCCTAGCTGTCGGAGCGCGCTCTGACCGAAGGTGCGTTGGGCGCGGGCGAGACCGTGGTCGCGTCGGATCGTGAGTTCAGGTCTTCGACCATCGACGTAGACGGCCAGCATCTTCGGCCTCGGAGGTGAAACTGATTGTGAGCGTCGACAAATCGATCCGGTACGCGAGGTAGTTCTTCTGTGACACCGACCTGTCGAGTTCGCCCTGTCGGCTCGACTGCGCCGATTCCACCTCGATGAGTTCGGCAGTATTCGACGCGGCCGCGGTCGGATCGTCGGCGATCAGCGAGAGCCGTCCGGTAACGATTTCCTTGCATTCGATCGGCGCCGGGGCCCGCTGCCGGGCGGAGTCGACTGCCATCTCGTGCGCGAGCGCCGGCCCTGCCAGAGAAGTCGAACAGTCAAGTGGTGGAGGCACATTCGATGGATCGGAAGCGGAGCACAACAGCAACACGAACGCGCATCCGGGTACCGCGACCGCTGCAGTCAGGGTGCGGGGAACCGGACTTCTACGACGATTCATCCCCGGACGCCAGCGGCACCGTTACACAAACCTCACCGGCTTGCTGCCATGGACTCGCAGGGCGGGGTACCGTGTGCCGCACCGGCCCGTTTCGCTCGTGAAGGAGCTTTCTTTTGTTCTCTGTTTCCCTCCCCCGTCTCTCGTCCTCCAACTCCTCCTCCGCGCGCACGTCCAGTCGGTTCGGTAGTCGAATTGCCCGCACCGCAGCAATATTCGCCATGGGCTCGGGATTGACGGTTGCAGCCCTGTCGGGCACGGCCACTGCGTCGGCAGCCCCCGTCAACTGCGTGTCTCCGCCCTCGGCCAACGACATCCAGGTCGACGACACCGCGAGCTGCGGAGCAACCTCGAACGGAACCGGACGGGCCACCGCAGGTGCTGCCGACAGCGGCACCGCAGTCAGCGTCAACGACGGCCCGGGCTCGACGACCACCTACGCCAACGGATACGGCGTCGCCCTCGGAGCGAGCAAGAATGCAGGGACGGCGTACTCACTGGCACTCGGCGGCGGAATCGCTCACTCGTGGGCAGACGCCGGACAGACGACTCTCGCTGTCGCCGGGTGGGGATCCGGCGCTACCTCCGAGGCTCAGGGCGTCGATTGCGTCGGCCCCTTGTCACTGGCACTGAACCTCACCAGCGGCCAGTTCTGCGTCCTCGGTAGCTGATCGCCCGGTTGCAGGCACAAATCCGGTCTACGGAGCCGATTACCCCGACACGAACTCGTCGAGGTAATCGGCTCCTCCTACATACACGGTGTGACCGGACTTCTCGATCGGCGTGACAACTGCCGCCGCCACAGCTGCAGCGAACTCGGCAACGGTCGGGAGCGCACCGTGCGCGGCGCGGGCGGCGACCGCATCGGGGTTTCGTCGCTCCAGCAGTGTCACCACGATGGTGCCCTCGATCATGCCACCGGACACGACGACCAAGTCGATTCCCCGAGAATTCATTTCGGGAATCATGTCGCGCAAGGCGTCCTCTCCTGCTCGCTTGCTCACAGCGATAGGCTCGTACTCGACGGGAACGGGCCTCCTGCCGTGAAAATGCGCCTGATGACTGGTGAGGAAGACGATTCGTGAGCCGGGTTTCATTCGGCCGGCGACCGATCGCGCCACCGTCACTTGCGCGTCGCGATTGATGCTCATGGCGTAGCCAGGATCTGCACCGAGCTCGAGCCCACCAGACGCATTGAGAACCAGAACGTCGATTGTGCCGAATTCGGCTTCGACAACGTTCAGCATCGCTTCGACTGCTTCGGGGTCGGTGACGTCGGCACCGACGGCGAGAGCGCGCCCTCCACCTTCTTCGATCGAGTGCACAACAGCATCGGCTCTGCGCTTCTTCTCGCGAAAGTTCACCGCAACCGCAGCCCCTTGGGCACCCAGTTGCACCGCCGTTTCCGCTCCGATACCTCGGGACGCACCGGTGATCAACACAGATTTCCCTGACGCACGATGCTCCATCGACACCCTCCGCTTCGATTTTCGAACTACTTCGATTTTCGAACTACTATGATCGAGCGCGATGGAAATGGCAAACGCACCCCGACAATCGATGATGGCCGTGCTCGATCTCCTGGGACAGCGATGGAACTTACGCATCCTCTGGGAGCTGCGGAGCGGCCCGCTCGGCTTCCTCGAACTCAGACGACGCACCGACGACATCTCGTCCAGCGTGCTGGCCACGCGACTGCGCACCCTCGTCGACGCGCGAGTATTGATCAAGGACTCGGACGGCTCCTATTGCCTCACAGAACTCGGTGATGAGTTGGGGCCGGCACTCGAACCACTCTGGCAATGGGCGCAACGATGGAACGAGGGCACCGACTCGGCAGATCACCGCCCCTGACCAGCCAAGCCAGTCCCCTGAAGCGCCTTTCCGTTCTTGTCGGTGGGTCGAGATAGTCTGCTTTCAGTTCGAACGCACGTTCTGAAATGTTGCTCACCGGGGGGGGTGAAAAAATTGGGTGCAGTACCGACGGTGTCACTGGAGGCGTTGACCGCTGCCGCGCGTGAGGAGAATCGGCAGGCGGCCCGCAAGATCACCGCCTGCTATCGCGTGCACTGCGACTGGATCACCCGCGACACCAAACACAAGCACTACAGCCGATACGGACGCACCGAAATGTCAGTGGCGTTGGGCTGCTCCGCGACCGTCGCCGAAGCGTATGTGTCCGTCGGCGTTGCCCTGCACACCCGGATGCCGCTGCTACGGGCAGCATTCGAGACCGGCGAGATAGACCTTCCCCGCGTACGGACGGTATGCCGGATCCTCGACAATCTCTCCGACGACATCGTCACCCGCGTCGAAGCCGAGATCGTCGAAGCGGCGCGGAGATCGTCCCCGGGCCCGCTCGAACAGGCGATCTGGGACATCCTGCTGCGCGTCGCACCCGAGGAAGCGGCAGCGTTGCGGGAGTTCGCGAAGAAATTCCGCACCGTCACCTACAGCCCCGCCGGCGAACTCGCCCGCATCCGAGCCGAGCTGACCGCCCCCGAAGCCGCCGCCGCATGGCAACTCCTCGAAGAGATGGCCGACACCCTCTGCCCGAAAGACCCGCGCGGGAAGAAAGAACGCCTGTGCGATGCATTCATGGCCCGCATGCACGGCGAACCCCGACTGGCATGCCTGTGCCAACGCACCGACTGCCCCAAAACCGAGGCGACATTGCCGGATCGGCGGGTGCCGCTCACGATGATCACCGTCGACATCGCCACCCTCATCGGGCTACTCGCCAACCCGGCCTATCTGGCCGGGCACGGTTCCATCGACCCCGACCTCGCACGAGAATTGGCACGCAACAGTCACTGGCAGATCCTGCTCACCGAAGCAGTGACCCTCGCCGAGAAACTCGGGCTCGCTGTACAGAACCCAGACACCGGGGAATGGGAACGAACACCGAAAAACCCCACGCCGGAAACAGAAGAAGATACGGATCCGCCGACGAACACCGACCCGGCAGCATCAACGGCATCGGCAGCAAGCAGGACCGAGACTCGCACAGACACAGCATCGGCAACGGACTCCGAGACCGGATGCGGCACTTCCACCGATACCGATGCGACCACTGCACCGGAAACGGAACCGGCGAACGAATCCGCCGCAAGCAATGACCCCGCCACCGAATCAACCACCGCACCATCACCCACCCCAGCTTCTTCGCCGACAAGCGTGACGGCAACGACCACCTCGCCCTCGCCGACAAGCGTGACGGCAACGGCCACTGCGCCAGCACCGGCGACAGCAACGGACTCGGCCTCCGGCCCGGGGACAAATCCCGGCCGTGGCTCCGATGCAGCACAAGTACCTGCGCCGATTGCGGAGACGGCACCCAACGTTGCGTCCGATACACGTTCAGCTGCAACACAACACGAACGGTCCGACACCGCAACGGCGGCACCGACGGATGAAACTTCACCAGCAATGGAGGACGGACCATCGAGTCCGAGCGCTGACACATCCCCACACACAGCTGACAGCCGCGACAACCAGCGTCGCCCGCAATCGCTGACCTCCGCTGCAGCCCTGTTCTGCACCCACACCCCCATCGGCCGGGGCACACGGCACAGCTCTGCCCTCGACCTGGACGACATCAGACATCCTGCCCGCAACACGAGAGCACTCGACCTGCGCTCGGCAATCCGGCTGAACAACCCGACGACCCCCACAGGCCACACACCCGCACACCGCACGTCCTCAGGCCTCTACCTCGGCAGTGCGTCCCTCGCCGCAGCACTCGAAGCCGCCATCGCCGCCGACCCCACCCTCGGCACATCCGTCCCACGCGACCCGTTCACCGACCGCGCCCTGATCTACCGACCCGACGCCCTCACCACCGCAGCCGTCCGACTACGCGACAAACACTGCCGCTTCCCCGGCTGCCACCGACCCGCCGCACGCTGCCAACTCGACCACATCGTGGCCTCCGACCACGCCAACCCACGCGGCGGCGGCTGGACCACCGTCAACAACCTCCAATGCCTCTGCGACTACCACCACTCCGTCAAAACCGCCGGCTACTGGACAGCCGTCATGCTCCCCGGCGGAGCCATCCTCTGGACATCGACATCCAAGACCACCCGAATCACCCTGCCCACCAACGCAACATCCGTACCCATCCTCGGCAACGACCTCAGACCACACATCCCCACCACACCGAAACGATCCAGCCACATCGCCTACCCCAACCCACCCGACAACCACGTCCCCGAAACAGAACCCCCAGCCGAAGACACCGACACCGACACCCCGCCCTTCTGAAGATCGGAGTTTCACGGAAGTACGGCGAACCCATGCCGCGCGTGCACCAGGGTCGGGAAGCCGAACCCCGCTGCACGAACCCGCTCGGACCCGACCGTTGCCGAACGTCGACGTCGGCCCACGCGGCCTGCAGAGTGGCCCTCGCTGATCGACCGGCATACTCGAGAAATGAGCAATTCACGTGCAACCGCTCGCCCCAGAGCACTGACGTTGCACGGCCGCATCCGAGTGTTGACGATGAGCGTGGCAGCCCTGGCGGTCGCAGTGAGTGCTCTCGCGATCTATCTCGTCGCGGAGCAGGCCCTCCGCTCACAGATCGCGGACCGCGTGGAACGCAACAGCGACGCCATTATTGCCAGCGCGGCAACGGGGGTTCCGGCCAATCTGCTCGGCTTCGCCATCGGAGACACCGAGGGCACCGCGGTGAAGGTCGCCTTCGCGACGACTGACGGCGCATTGGTGACGTCGACGAACGGCTCCGAGCCGTTCACCAATTCCGACGGCGTGCTGGACGCCGCGGAAAGATCGGTCATCGACGGCGACACCGATCAGTCCCTGCGCGAGGCGCGGGGCTACTACATTTCGGCCAAGCGCACCGACACAGGCGAAACGATCCTGGTGGCCGAATCGCTCAGCGCGGCGTCACCGCTACTCGGCAAACTCACGCTGGCTCTCGTACTCGTCGGGGCGTTTCTCGTCGCACTGGCAGGTGTCGCTGGCGCGGCCGTGGCACGCACCGGACTCCGCCCGGTCAGGCGACTGCGGGCCGGTACCGAACGTGTTGCCCGCACGGGAGCTTTCGAGCCCATCGACGTCAACGGGGACGACGAACTGGCATCACTTGCCAACAGTTTCAATGAAATGCTGGCCTCCCTGTCTCGTTCACGAGCGCGGCAGGGCCAGCTGATCATCGATGCCGGCGCGGAACTGATGGAGCCGCTGACAGCATTACGCACCAACATCGATCTACTGATGTCACTCGACCGGCCGGATACTCCGGATATGCCGGAGGACCAGCAGGACCGATTGCGCGTCGAAGTCATCGCTCAGATGGACGTCATCATCGGGCTGGTGCACGACTTGGTCGACCATGCCCGGGAGCCCTCGCCGACCCCTCGGTGACGACCGAGAACTTTCAGGACGAGAGCCGCACGCCGGTCAGGTGTTCCGAGGCGTCCCAGAGGCGACGCGCATCGTCCATCCTGCGCATCGGCTTCCACATGCCGACCTCGGTCGGTGGCCCGCCGATGACTCGCTTGGGGCCGAAGAACTGATCCCCACCTGCGTCGCTACCAGCGGCCGCAACCAATCCCGGCTGCGCTGCGCTGTCCACAGTGCCGGCAATGCCGAGGCGGGCAAGAACGCCGATCAATCGTCGGCCGGCAGAATCCTTCGGTCGCCCCAATCCCGGTTGTGCCGCAAGCAGATTGGTCGGCGAAATCCCCGGGTGAGCGATATTGCTGGTGATTCCCCAGCCGCCTGCCCTACTACGAACCTCGAGTTCACGTGCGAACAGAGCCACCGCGAGCTTGGATTGGCTGTAGGCCTTCATGACGTCGTAGGAACGGTCCCAATTGAGGTCGTCCCAATTGATGGTCGCCGATCGCGCCGCGATGCTCGTCTGATGGGTGACCCGCGCACCACCCTTCCGCAGCAGCGGCAGCAGACCGAGGGTGAGCGCGAAATGGCCGAGGTGATTGGTACCGAACTGCAGCTCGAACCCATCCCGGGTGACCTGACGCTCGGGCGGCTGCATGACGCCGGCGTTGTTGACGAGAATGTCGATCGACCGGCCTTCCGAGACGAGTTCGCTCGCCAACGCTGCCACCGAGTTCAGTGACGACAGATCCAACGTGCGGGTGCTGATCTGTGCGCCGGGTACTGCAGTCCGGATCGACTTCGCAGCACGCTCCCCCTTGGCGGCGGAGCGGACCGGCATGACGACCTCGGCTCCGGAGCGGGCGAGTTGCGTGGCGATGACCGTTCCGATCCCGTCGCTTGCTCCCGTGACGACGGCAATCTTCCCCGTCAGATCGGGAAGTGAGGTGTGTGTTTCGCGGCCCATGACAAGCTCCTGTGCTGGTGTCGATCTGCGGATTCGATCTGCAGAACCCATGTTCGACGATCACTCCGAGCTCATCCAGGACTTCCCGATCCACTGATACGGCCGAGCCCGTGGATCACGTCAGGACAGAACCTGGGTTCCCACCACCGCGAGCAGCTCCAACTTGGCGTAGCTTTCACTGCCGGGGACTGCCGTGTACACCAGCAGACGATGCGCTTGCTCGGGGTCCAGAAGGGTCTGACAGTTCAGCTCCAGCAGGCCGACCGTCGGGTGCAGAAATCGCTTGAAATCGGGCGGGCGAACCCCCACTTCGCGTTTCGCCCACAGGGTTCGAAATTCCTCGCTGACCTCGAGTAGCTCTGTGGACAGCTGCGCAGCTGTCGATTCGGGTCCGCGAAGAGTGACGATTTCGCGCAGACCCGACGCGTACACCCGAGACAGCGCGGCACGCTCCTCGGGCGGATACGACTGCCGGGCCTCGGGGTCGGTGAACCAGCGATACCCCAGACTTCGCTCGGGGCCGGTGCGCTGCGAGGCATCGCCGGTCAGTGCCGCACCCAGCGGCGTCTGACGGAGCGTCTCTCCGAGTTCGGACACGATCTCGGCGGGCGTGTCGTTCAGTCGATCCAGAATGCGCAATAGTCCTGGGCTGATGTGGTCGCTCGACGACCCGCGCACGGGAGGATTGTGCCCGGCGAGCCGGAACACGTGATCACGCTCGCCGAGCGACAGATGCAATCCCTGGGCGATGGAGGCGATCATCTGAGTCGACGGGGCAGGTCCGCTGGCCCGTTCGAGTCGTGCGTAATAGTCGGTCGACATGTGGCACAGCTCTGCGACCTCCTCACGGCGAAGGCCTTGCGTGCGTCTGCGCTGACCCCGTGGCAGACCGACGTCCTCCGGCTGCAACGACTGCCGTCGCTGCCGGAGAAACGCTGCCAATTCCGGTCGATCGATCACGTCGGTTCCTTCTTTCCCGTGCGTGCGCATCGCGTCTGCAGTGCATTGTGCCTGCTGCGCGATGGTTATTGTCGAGAGATGAATGCTCCCTTGACCGTCGTCACCGGCGGTAGTCGCGGAATCGGCGCGGCGGTGTCCAGGCGGCTGGTGGCCGACGGGCACGATGTGGTGATCGGCTATCGCTCCGACGCCACTGCCGCGGAAGCGTTGGCCGCCGAATTGTCGACCGACGGCCGAACGGTGATTGCCGTGCAAGCCGATACCACCGACGAGCAGGCGGTGATCGATCTGTTCACCGCAGCCGCCGAGATGGGCACCGTCACCGGTCTGGTGAACAACGCCGGTTCGGCGCGCGCCGTGGGGGCGTTGGTGGACAACGACATCGAGACCATCAGAGCGGATCTCGACGTCAACCTGGTCGGGGTACTCACCTGCTGCAAGTCCGCGATCGCGGCGATGGCCGAATCAGGTGGCTCTATCGTCAACATCTCCTCCGCCGCCGCGACACTGGGCAGTCCGGGCATGTACGTCCACTACGCGGCAGCCAAGGCCGCCGTCGATGCACTGACGGTCGGACTGTCGAAAGAAGTTGCTGCGCAGAACATCCGCGTCAACGCAGTGGCACCCGGGATCATCGAGACCGACTTCCACCGAGATCGAGATCGGCCACAGAAGATGGCGTCGAGCATTCCCCTCGGTCGCCCCGGCGTGCCGGACGAGATCGCCGGTGCGGTGTCGTGGTTGTTGTCCGAGGATGCGAGATACGCGACCGGAACCGTCATCAGGGTGGCCGGCGGAATGTGAATACGTCGACGCCTCTATCGAGGGGCGATGCGGTGCAGCTCCACATCCGTCAGCGCACCACCTTCGGCCGTGGCCGTCATGTACGTACAGAACGGTTGCCGACGCCGATCCGTCGGCGATCCCGGGTTGAGCAGCCGTAGGCCGTTGTCCGCGAACGTGTCCCACGGTATGTGACTGTGGCCGAACACGAGCACGTCCGTCTCCGGGTACGCCGCAGCCATTCGTCGTTCACGTCCCGTCGCGGCACCGGTCTCGTGCACCACGCTGAATCGGACTCCGCCGAGCACGACGTCGGCGCGTTCGGGCATCAGAGCCCGCAACTCTTCGCCGTCGTTGTTGCCCCAGCACGCAACCAGTCGACGCGACCGCTGTGAGAGTTGCTCGAACGCAGCCAGGTTCACCCAGTCGCCTGCATGGATCACCACATCGGCGTCGTCCACAGCCGACCACACCTCGGCGGGGAGATCGCGGGCGCGCTTCGGGAGATGAGTGTCGGCAATCAGCAGCAACTTCACCACTCGATTGTGCACGTCGCCGATCCACTACCGCACATAGACCGCAGTGCGGTGCCCCTCGACGACGTGGACGCGAACGGGGGTATCGAACACCTCGGTCAGCACGTCGTCCTGCATCATCTCCTCGGCGGTACCCGTGTTCACGATGCCGCCGTCGCGCATCGCGACGATGCTGTCGGAGTAGGCAGCTGCGAAGTTGATGTCGTGCACTACGAGCACGATCGTCTTGCCCAGTTCGTCTGCAGCACGACGTAATTGCCTCATCATCAACACCGAATGCTTGAGATCGAGATTGTTCAGAGGCTCGTCGAGCAGAAGATATTCGGTATCCTGAGCCAGCACCATCGCCACGAACGCTCGTTGCCGCTGCCCACCGGAGAGTTGATCCAGAAATCGCCCTTCGAGGGCCTTCAGGTTCAAGAATTCCAAGGCGTCGTCGACGTGCGCCTCGTCCTCGGGACCGAGCTTGCCCTTCGAGTGCGGGAACCGGCCGAACCCGACCAGCTCACGGACCGTCAACCGCGCGGTGATGTGGTTCTCTTGACGCAGGATCGACAGGTGCTTGGCGAGTTCCCGAGACTTCGTGACGCGAACATCCATCCCGCCCACGGTGATCGTGCCCGAGGTCGGATCGAGCAATCGCCCGATGATCGTCAACAAGGTGGATTTTCCTGCACCGTTCGGCCCGACGAGCGAGGTGATCCCGCCTTCGGCAATGGCACCGGTGACAGGACCGAGGACGACCACGTCCTGATAGGACTTGGTCACATCACGAAAGTCGATCACAGCGTGCCCCTACGAAGAATCATGATCAAGAACAGGATGCCACCGGCGAATTCGATGATGACAGTGAGGAATCCGCCGGCGTAGAAGATGTGCTGCATGACGAACTGCCCGAGCAACAACGTCAGGAAGCCCAGCAGGAACACCATCGGGAGGACGTAGATGTGCTTGTAGCTGCCGGTGACCTGGTAGGCCAGCGTCGCCACGATGAAACCGAAGAACGTCATCGGTCCCACGAGCGCCGTCGAGAACGCCACCAGTAGAGCGATCAACATCAGCATCGACGTCAGTTCGCGCTTGTACGACACCCCGATCCCCATGGCTGCCTCCCGCCCGAGCAGCAGTGCGTCCAGGTGGTGTCGTCGCTTCCACAGCACGATTCCGGCGAACAGGCACACCCCGAACGCCAACGGCAGGTAGTCCCCCTTCACCGCGCTCAGTCGGCCGAACAGCTCGACCGAGAGCATGTCGTATTCGGTGGGTGAGAGCAGGCGTTGCAGAAACGTCGAGATACTGTCGAACGCCAACCCGAGCACGACGCCGACCAGCAGCATCAGGAACAGGCTGCCGAGCTTTCCGGAGAACAGCCAGCCGTACAGCACGGTGGCCAGTGCCACCATCAATGCCGTCTGTGCCAACAGCTTCGGGATCCCTTCGGTGTCGGCGATGACGGTGCCGCCGAAGACGAACACCATCAGTGTCTGCATCAGCGTGTAGAGCGAATCGAACCCGATGATGGACGGTGTCAGAATGCGGTTGTCGGTGACGGTATGAAAGACCACCGTGCCGAGGCCGTGCGTGAACGCCGCAACGGCCATGGCTCCCACCATGTTCAGCCGCCGAGGGAACGCGAATGCGAACGATCCGCGCACGAACAGGAACAGAAAGCACACGATGGCGATCGCCACGATCACCGAGAGCACCGCCAACCGCATCCTCGGAGTGAAGCGCGAGGCCTTGGGTCCGTCCAGAACCGGGCCGGCGATGCGCGGGGCCACTCGGGAACTAAGCACTGACATACCGGCGCTGCCTCACGATCAGAACGACGAACACGACTGCCCCCAGAACTCCGAGAACGACCGATGCGGGAATTTCCATGGGTGCCACAACTGTTCGACCGACGAGATCGCATGCCAGCAGCAGACCGGCGCCGACGAGCGCCACCCAGGGGAGGTTCTTGCGAACGTCGTCGCCGAGCATCATCGACACCAGGTTGGGCACGATGAGTCCGAGAAACGGAATGAACCCGACGACGACCGTGGTGACGCCGGTCGCCACGGCAACCATGGCGACTCCGACCAGAACGATCTGCTCGTACCTGATACCGACGTTGGTCGCGAGCTCCTTACCGAGCCCGGCAACTGTGAAGCGATGCGCCAGCAGGTATGCCAGCACCGCAATGACGATCACCGCCCACATCGGTTCGTAGAACCCGCGCACGATGCCACTGAACCCTCCGGACCGCCAGGCCGACATCGCCTGCAGCAGATCGAAAGTCCCGGCGAGGAACGTGGTGACGGCCCCGACGACGGCCCCGAGCATGATGCCGACGAGCGGCACCACCAACGTCGTCCGGACCGACAGTCGCCGGAGCACGCCGACGAACAGCAGCGTGCCGACCAGAGCGAACACCGTGGCGATGAGCATCTTGGTCATCGGCGGGGCGTCGGGCAACACGATCAATGTGGCCAGAACGCCGAGGCCGGCCCACTGCGCCGTACCGGCGGTGGTGGGCTCGACGAACTTGTTCTGGGTGATCATCTGCATGATCACCCCTGAGATGCTCATGGCCATGGCTGCGAAGATCAACGCCAGCGTGCGCGGAACCCGCGAGATCAGGAACATGTTTCTGGCCGCGGGATCGTCGACCATCGAGGCGACGGTGATGTCGTATCCACCGACGAGTAGCGACGCGACGGTCAACAGCGTCACGACCACCACGATCGCGGCAAGCAGGAGTCTCTTGTTCGTCATGTCGGCAATGCGTCGAACGGTGTTCGCCGGGGCCTACGCGGCGTTCTCGAACGCGTCCGAAATCGATTGGAATGCTTCGGTGTACGCCTGGATTCCCTCGCGGGTGTAGAAGAACGGATCGAGGTAGATGATCTGGTCCTCGGTGGTGAAGGTGGTGTCGGCGAAGGCTTCCTGTGCATCGAAGACGGCCTTGGCGGGGGACGAACCGGGCTCACCCGCTGCGGCGTCGCGGTCCAGAACGATCACCCAATCAGGGTTGGCCTGAGCGATGGTCTCCGGTGCCAGACCCGAGTCACCATGGACATCGCCTGCCTGCCCTGCGAATACGTCGGTCAATGTGAGGGGTTCGAGGAGACGACCGATGCGCGCTGCACCGTTGTCGATCTTGCCGCCGTTGACGTTGGCAAGAAACACCGTCTGCCCGGTGGTCTGCGCCGCGGCGGGAGCCTCCGCAGCGTCGAGGGCCGCGATGATCTCGGCCGCCCGGTCCTCCTTGTCGAAGATGACGCCGAGTGTCTCGGTCTGGGTCTTCAGAGTGTCGACGAAGTTCTCCTCGTCGGGCGAGATGTCGATGGTCGGCGCGATCTGGCCGAGCTCGTCGGTGTACTCCTGAAATCGGTAGCCACCGATGATGAGATCGGGTTCTGCTTCGCTGACCACTTCGAGGTTCGGTTCGCGATGAGTTCCGACGTCGAGAATGGCATCGTTGTCGATCCACTCCTCGAAGCCCGTCGACGGCATGATGGGTTTGGGCAGAGCGACCGGCTCGATACCGAACGCCCGAAGCGTCTCGAACGAGGTGTTGTCCAGTGCTGCCACGCGCACCGGATTCGCGGGAACCTCCATGCTGCCGTTGTTCGTCTCGATGGTGACGGTTGCGGCGTCGGTCGACTCACCTGTGGCCGAGTCGGTGCTGCACGCACCGAGCACGAGCAGCGAGGTCGCGGCGGCTGCGACAAGCAGGCGGGGGGCGCGGAACGTTCTCACTTCGGTGTACTCCATTGCTCGATCTTTACTGGAACTTTGGTTGAGCAGTAAAGTAGCACTTAGGCAAGGCTATGCAAATTTTAGCTCGAGAATCAGCGAAAGTCCCTGGATCTGGATGCGACTCGAAGATCCATCAGTTGCAGATGATCGGCCACCACGGTCACCGCACCCTCGGCGTTCTGCACCTTTCCCCGAATCAGCAGCGCCGGAGCCGTGATCGCCAGCTTGCGGTACTTGGCCCACAACCCGACCGAGCACACCACGTTGACCATTCCGGTCTCGTCCTCGAGGTTGATGAACGTGACTCCTCCGGCAGTTGCCGGCCGCTGGCGATGCGTCACCGCTCCGCCGACCAGCACTCGGTCTCCGTCCGGAATCTGCAGCAGCCGGTTCGCGGGAATCACGCCGAGCGAATCGAGCCGATCCCGAAAGAACTGCGTGGGATAAGAATTCGGTGACACACCGGTTGCCCAGACATCGGCCGAGGCCAGATCGAGATCCGACATTCCCGGTAGCGCAGGCGCTTTCGTGGACGCTCCGATGCCGGGGAGCAGTCCAGGACGCTCCCCCGCCGCTGCACCCGCAGCCCACAGTGCCTCTCGGCGAGTGATGCCGAAGCACCCGAGTGCACCTGCCGTTGCCAGCGATTCCGCCTGCGCCACCGACAGTTCGACGCGTCCGGTCAGGTCCAGGAACGAGGTGTAGGGCCCGTGTGCGTCTCGCGCGTCGACGATCTTCTGGGCCACTGCGGTCCCGATGAACTTCACATCGGCCAACCCCATGCGAATCTCGAGGCCGTCCGCCTCGAGATTCGCATGGCCGAGACTCGCGTTCACGTCTGCACCGTGGACGAGCACACCGTGCCGCCTGGCGTCGGCGACCAGGGATTGCGGTGAGTAGAAACCCATCGGTTGAGCACGCAGCAGGCCGGCGCAGAATGCCGCCGGGTGGTGCAGCTTGAACCACGAGGAGTAGAACACCAGTGAGGCGAAACTCTGCGAATGGCTTTCGGGGAAGCCGAAATTGGCGAATGCGGACAGCTTTTCGTAGATTCGGTCTGCCGCCGCGCCGGTGATGCCGTGAAGATCGCGCATCCCGTCGTAGAACCGCCCACGCAGCAGTTCCATCTTCTCCGGTGATCGCTTCGACCCCATCGCACGGCGCAGTTGATCGGCGTCGGCGGCACTGAAGCCGGCGACGTCGATGGCCATCTGCATCAGCTGTTCCTGGAACAGCGGCACTCCGAGTGTTCGATCGAGTGCCTTCTTCAGCGACGGATGCTCGAAGATCACCGGCTCGAGTCCGTTGCGGCGCTTGATGTACGGGTGCACCGAACCACCCTGGATCGGACCGGGACGGATCAGCGCGACCTCGACCACCAGATCGTAGAAGTTGCGCGGCTTGAGCCGCGGCAGAGTGGCCATCTGCGCGCGAGACTCGACCTGGAACACCCCGACCGAATCAGCTCGCTGGAGCATCTCGTACACCGCAGGCTCGGACAGGTCGATCGAGGCGAGTTCGATATCGATGCCCTTGTGCTCGGCGATCAGGTCCATCATGTAGTGCAGCGCCGAGAGCATGCCGAGCCCGAGCATGTCGAACTTCACCAAACCCACTGCGGCACAGTCGTCCTTGTCCCACTGGAGCACACTGCGGTTCTCCATCGTCGCCCATTCCACCGGGCAGACGTCGGCGATCGGCCGATCGCAGATCACCATGCCACCGGAGTGAATGCCGAGGTGCCGCGGGAAGCCCTCGACCTGCCGCGCGAGTTCGAGAACCGATTCGGGAATACCGTCGCCCTCCTGATCACCGATTCCGGACCAGCGGGTGATCTGCTTGCTCCATGCGTCCTGCTGCCCTTGTGAGAAGCCCAGCGCACGGGCCATGTCTCGCACGGACGACTTGCCGCGGTAGGTGATGACGTTGGCCACCTGAGCGGCATGAGTGCGGCCGTACTTGGCGTAGACGTGTTGGATCGCCTCTTCTCGACGATCGGATTCGATGTCGATGTCGATGTCCGGTGGCCCGTCGCGCTCGGGTGCGAGGAACCGCTCGAACAGCAGCTTGTTCGCCACCGGGTCGACGTTGGTGATGCCGATCGCGAAACAGACAGCCGAGTTGGCCGCCGAACCTCTTCCCTGACAGAGGATGTCGTGTGTCTTGCAGAAGTGGACGATGTCGTGGACCACCAGGAAATAGCCGGGGAATTCGAGCCTCTCGATGATGTCGAGCTCGTACTCCAGCTGCGAATAGGCCGCCGGGTTCGCCGACTGCGAGCCGTACCGACGGGCGGCCCCCTCGAACGTGAGTCGACGCAGATAGCTGATCTCGGTGTACCCGTCGGGCACCTCGAAGGGCGGGAGGCGTGGCGCGATCAGCTTCAGATCGAACGAACACTCACGACCGAGCTCGACGGCACCGCGCACCGCGCCCGGATAGTGCTCGAACAGTTCCGCCATCTCCGCTCCGGACCGTAGATGTCCGCCGCCGGTCGGTGCCAACCAACCGGCAGCCTCGTCCAAACTGCTCCGAGCGCGCACAGCGGCCATCGCCATGGCCAATCTCCTGCTGCGCGGACTGGCGTAGTGCGCGGCCGTGGTCGCGATCGTCGGAAGACCGTACTTTCGAGCCAGCATCGCCAGCGCATCGTTGCGCTCGTCGTCGTCGGCAATTCCGTGCCGGGTGAGTTCGACGGTGACGCGATCGGCCCCGAAGCGGTCGACGAGAGTGCGCAGCGCGGACTCGGCCGCCTCCGGACCACCGCGCGAGAGCGCCTGCCGAACATGACCCTTTCGGCAACCGGTGAGAATCTGCCAGTGCCCGCCCGCCGATTCGGTGAGTTCGTCGATGTCGTACTGCGGCTTGCCTTTGACTCCGCCGGCCAGGTGTGCGGCCGCGATCCGACGCGAGAGCCGGCGATACCCCTCCTGGCCGCGAGCGAGCACCAGTAGATGAGTGCCGTCGGGATCGGTCTCCCCGGCTCGGGATCGATGCGTGTCCAGTGAGAGTTCGGCACCGAACACGGTTCCGATGCCGAGAGCTCTGGCTGCCTCGGCGAAGCGCACGACCCCGTAGAAACCGTCGTGATCGGTGATGGCGATGGACTCGAGGCCCAGGCGTACCGCCTCCTCGACCATCTCCTCGGGCTGCGAGGCACCGTCGAGAAAGCTGAACGCCGAGTGCGCATGCAATTCTGCATACGGCGTCGTGGACAGCACGGGCTTGTCGATGGTGCGGTCGTAGACGTCCCTCTTTCGCGACCAAGCCGGGCTGTCGCCGCCGTCGCCCTCGGCCGCCGGCTTGGGACGTCCGGACAGGACGCGCTCCATCTCCGACCACGTGGGTGGTCCGTCGTTCCATCCCATCAGCCCTCCCCTCACCGCATCGCCGTTGCATCGAACACTTGTTCTAATGAGAGCACGAGGGTCCGACACGATCAACTACAGTCGAGTCGCCACTGACCCCTTCCACAGAGCCGGAGCACCGTCGTGACCCGTTGGGCCTCGTTCGTCGTATCGCACAAACGATGGGTGCTGGCTGTCGTCGTCGCCGTCGTCACAGTCGGCGGGGTGTTGGGACTGAGCGTCTTCTCGAAACTGAGTGAGGGCGGCTACGCAGACGCCGGCAGCGAATCGTCCGAGGTGGCACGGCTCGTACAGGGCATCGGCCAACCGACTCCCGACATCGTGGCGATCTACACCGCACCCGAGGGCGAGACGATCGACGACATCGGCCCCCGAGTGCAAGCGACGATCGACGAGTTCACGAGTCGATACACCCTCGGCAACGTCAACTCGTACTGGACCGCAGACCCGGTCAGCAGAGAATTTCTGATCTCGAAAGACAGAACCAAGGCCTTGGCGACGGTGTCCCTCGGGGCGAACTCGGGCGTCACGTTCAACACATTCGGCGACCTGCCGCCCCAGCTCGAAGTACCCGGCATCGAATCGCAGTTCGCCGGCGCATCGGTGGTCGGGGTATCGCTCAGCGAAACCCTCGAACGCGACCTCGTCCGCTCCGAGATCATCGCTGTTCCCATCACATTGCTGCTGCTGATATTCATCTTCGGCGGCGTCGTCGCCGCAGCGGTCCCGGTGTTCGTCGGCATCCTCAGCGTGCTCAGTTCCCTGGCCATCCTGCGGGTGCTCACCGAGTTCACCGAAGTCAGCTCGTTCTCCATCAATGTCGCGTCGCTACTGGGGCTCGGCCTTGCCATCGACTACGGACTGTTCATCGTCAGCAGATTCCGCGAGGAACTACGCGGCGGGTCGACGCCGTTCGACGCGACCGTCCGCACGGTGTCCACCGCAGGCAAGACCGTCGTCTTCTCCGGACTGCTGCTGATCTGCGCATTCGCGGGCATGCTCGTCTTCCCGCAGGCGGTGATCCGATCTCTCGGGTTCGGGGCCATGGCGGCGGTGGCGAGCGCGGCCGTCCTGTCCCTGACGGTGATTCCGGCGCTGCTCGCGATTCTCGGCTCCCGCATCAACTCCTGGACGTGGTCGCGTACCGCGTCCGATCGCAGCGATGCACGGGCACACAAGTTCTGGGGCGGCGTCGTCACCCGCGTGATGAAGCATCCGGGAATCGTCGCGGCCGTCATCGTCGCCGGGTTGCTGATCATCGCCACCCCGATCCTGAAAGTCTCACTCGGCGAGGTCGACTACACGGCGCTGCCGAAGGACAATCCTGCGCGCATGGCGTTCGAGACGCTCGGCACCGACTTCGAGTCCACCGGCGAGGGTGCCACCGTGGTTCTTCGCGGCCTGGACGGCGTCAAGCCTCAGGGCGCACCCATCGCATCCCTCACCTCGGCTGTGGAATCCACACCGGGTATCGCTCGCGCCGAATTCCTGGGCTCCAAGGACGATTTCGTGACACTTCAGGCGTCCTACAGCGAGCCGACCGGCGGCCTGACCGAGGCCGAGTCTCAATCCGAGGCAGTGTCTGCACTGCGCTCGATCGCCCCTCCCGACGGCACCGAGATCCTCGTCGGCGGCGGACGAGCCAACGTCGACGACGGCAATGCTGCCATCGCGAAGTGGCTACCGGTGATGATCGCCATCATGGTCGTCTCGACGCTGGTGTTGCTGTTCCTCGCGTTCGGCTCGATCGTGCTGCCCGTCAAGGCCGTACTGATGGCCGGACTGAGCCTGGGCGCAACCTTCGGCGCACTCACGTGGGTGTTCCAAGAGGGCCACGGAGCCTCCCTGCTCGGCGTCACCCCAGGACCGCTCGAGTCGACGTTCGTCGTTCTCATCCTCGCGGTCATCTTCGGCTTGTCGACCGACTACGAGGTGTTCCTGATGTCGCGCATGGTCGAGGCCCGCGCGGCGGGAGCGACTACCGAGGAAGCGGTGATCTTCGGTGCCCAACGCACCGGACGCATCGTCACTGCGGCGGCGTTGATTCTGATCGTCGTCACCGGTGCCTTCACCATCTCGGGTCTGTCGATCATGAAGTTCCTTGGCGTCGGAGTCATTCTGGCTCTGATCATCGACGCGACGATCATCCGTATGTTGCTGGTTCCGTCCTTGGTCAAACTCATGGGCGAGGCCAATTGGTGGGCACCCGCCTGGATGAAGAAAGTGCACGAAAAAGCCGGTATCGGGCACTAGCACCGGAACTTACTTCGGAGTAGGGTCGGCTCGCATGGCGAACTTCATCGTAACCGGCGGTACCGGGTTTCTCGGGAAGAACGTGCTGCCCCGATTGCTCGACCGCGATGCACTCGCGGCAATCCACGTGCTGGTGCGTCCGAGTTCGGTGGCGCGGCTCGAGCGACTGGCACAGCACCTCGACGGCGGCGACCGAATTCACCCGCTGGTCGGCGACCTCACCGAGCCGGCGCTCGGACTCCGAGACGTGCCTTCCGACATCGACCACATCCTCCATCTCGGAGCCGTCTACGATCTGACCGCGGGCGACGAGCAGACCCCGACCAACGTCGCCGGAACGGCCTCGGTGATTCGTCTCGCCGAGAAGACGGGGGCTCGCCTGCACCACATCTCGTCGATCGCCGTCGCGGGCGATCACCGAGGAACGTTCTCGGAGAACGACTTCGACCTCGGTCAAGCCTTTCCGACGGCATATCACCGCACCAAATTCGAGTCCGAGAAGCTGGTGCGAGACAGCGCTGTGGACTGGCGGGTCTACCGGCCCGCCGCGATCATCGGCCACTCGGAGACCGGTGCGATCGACAAAGTGGACGGCCCGTACTACTTCTTCCCGTTCTTCGCCGAACTTGCCAAGCTGCCTTCTGCCATACCGATCACGGTGCCGAAGATGGGCTCCACCAACCTCGTTCCGGTCGATTACGTCGCCGACGCCATCGTCGAGCTCGTACATCGAAACACTTCTTCCGGCAGCGTGTTCCATCTGGTGAACACGAGTCCGCAATCCATGGCCGAGGTGTATTCCGCATTTTCGTCGGCAGCCGGATCGCGAGCGAAGATCGTCGACGTACCGGGTGCACTGGTCGCTCCGGTCGTCTCCCCCAAGTACCGAGCCGTACGCAAGCAACGCGACGCCGCCCTCCGTGATCTCGGCGTACCTCCGGTGATGCTCGAGCACTTGACCCTGCCCACGGTGTTCGAGTCGGCAGCGACACAGAAAGCATTGCAGGGCAGCTCGATTGCACCGCCTCCACTGCGCACGTACGCCGATCGCGTGTGGACCTACTGGCGGGAGAACTTCGACCCCAAGCGCAATCGCCGAAACGATCCGCGCGGGCCACTGTTCGGTCGTCACATCATCATCACCGGTGGCTCCTCCGGCATCGGCCGGGCCAGTGCCGAGGCGGCCGCACGCAAGGGCGCAGTGGTCATTCTTCTCGCACGCGGGCAGGATCAACTCGACGAAGTGGTCGAAAGAATTCGCGAATCAGGTGGCACTGCATACGGTTACCCGTGCGACGTGACCGACAGCGAGTCGGTCGAGCACACCGTGAAAACCGTTCTGAGCGAACACGGTCATGTCGACATGCTGGTCAACAATGCCGGGCGATCCATCCGCCGCTCGCTCTATCGGTCCACCGATCGGTTGCACGATTACGAGCGCACCATGGCCGTCAACTACTTCGGGGCAATTCGGTTGGTGCTGGCGCTGCTGCCACACATGCGTGAACGTCAGTTCGGGCACGTGGTCAACATCTCCAGCGCTGCCGTCCTGGGACACCCCCCACGGTTCTCCGCCTATGTCGCCAGCAAGGCAGCGCTCGACGGGTTCACCGATGTTGCTGCGGCAGAAACACTCTCGGACGGAATCACGTACACCACGATCCACATGCCGCTGGTGGACACTCCGATGATCACCCCGACGGGCGACAAGAACGTCGGCCCGGTGTTCTCACCGGAGAAGGCCGCGGCCATGGTGATCCGCGCATTGAGCGACAAGCCCAAACGCATCGATACGCCGCTGGGAACGCTCGGACAGTTCGGAGCCATCTTCGCCCCCAAGGGCAAGGACCGCACGATGCACCAGCACTACCGCACGTTCGCCGAATCCGCGGCTGCCAAAGGAGAAGCGCAGGTACCCCTCGAGGACGGAAAGGTGCCCTACCGAGTCCGGCCCTACGATCCGAAAGCTCCGAGCGCTCGCATCGGCAAAGTGATCCGTCGCGCCGGCAGATTGGTACCCGGCACCAGCTGGTGACCGGCGGGGTCAGCGCAGCAGTGCCTTTCCCCAGACACGCAGGAATCCCTGACTCAGGTGTGTCAGAGTGCCGATGGCCAGCACCCATTTGACGGTGCTGACCACGGTGGTGGCGCGAACGACGGTGTCGGTGATCTGTTCGCGGTTGTCCACCAGAATCAGTCCGACGATGTTCTCGATGTAGTCGCCGGCGGCAGAGGCCACGGGTGCGACGGCCAATGCAGTCGTCGCCGCAGGGCTCAGCGGCGTCTTGTCCGCCAGGCTCCTCGCGCCGGCACGCAATGCAACGGCGTAGATCGCCGGATGGACGAAATCGGGCAGATAGTGGCTGCGGAACCGGGCGATCTCGGTCTCGTCCATGCTCGCCAGGATCTGCCGATAACGCTCGGCGGACCACGCCGTCTGCACGGCAAGCACTTTCGGAGCTGCTGGGCCGAGCAGTCGGGCGATGTTGGCCTGGGATACGACGAACAGTGCCGACCAGCCCAGCATCCTGCGATCCAGCGCACTCGGTGTCATGTCCGAAGACACTAGTGCGTCAGAAACGGGAGGACGGTGGCCTCGAACGCCGAGTAGCCGTCACGATGAATGCTGTGTCCGGTGCGAAACGCCTCGACGCGGCAGGTCGAGATCTCGGAGACCATCGCGTCCAGTCGTTCCGGATCGACCATGCCGCCGGGACCGCCGCGAAGCACCAACGTCGGAGCAGCGATGTCGGCCAACGACTCCCACCACTGCGGATTCGGCCGACGGAACTGGTCGAGAGCAGTGGCGGTCATCGAGCGATCGAAGGCGAGTACCGCGCGGGGATGCAGAACGACGCTGCTCGCTGCGTGCCAGAGCTCGGTGATCGACGGCATCTTGCCGGTCAGCGTCGGCGGAGCGTCCCCCGGCCTGATCGGTATCGGGAGCTCTTCGAGTACCAGACGCCGAACGAGCTCCGGGCGACGTTGCGCGACGAGCGAGACCGCATATCCGCCGAGGGAATGGCCGACGAGATCGACTTCGTTCAGCCCGAGGTGGTCGATCAGGGCCAGCAGGTCTGCCCCGAAGGAATCGAACTCGTACGTGGACGTGTGCGCACTCTTGCCGTGCCCGCGCAGATCGACGGTGATCACCCGGCGGCCCTGCGCGGTGAGCGCCCGGGTGAACCGATCCCAGGTTGTGCTGTCACCGCCCATGCCGTGTACCAGCATCACCGGTGTCGATTCCGAGTTCGCATGCCCCAGCGGGGTGAACGAGCGATACGCGATATCGACGCCATCGAGGTCGACCGTCTCCGACATCATCTGCATTCCCTCGACGGTAGCGGTGCCGCTATTCGTAGATTCCTTCCACCCGCCACCGACCCTCGTCGAACACCAGCAGCAGGGCCCTCTCGTCGTCGAGCACCACCTGGGCTCGCGCCGTCGGACCCGTCGCCGCGTGGCCACTGTCCCACCATCGCTCGTCCACCGGCCACGGTCCGGCCAGACCCGTCAACGCCCATTCCTTGGTGCCCCAGCGCAACCGCGACGGGGGCGCATCGAACACACCACGATCGGTGACGCCGATTCCGGTTCCCGCTCGATTCATCAACGTCACTGTCGGACGTGTCTCGATCACTGCCGCCGGAGCAGGCTCGGGTAGCCGTCCCGGCCAAGGAGCCGACGGGTCGGATATCGGCACCAATTCGTCGCCGAGCGGACGCAACGTGATCCGCTCGGACGGCCCACGACCCCCACTGAGCACACCACCGAGCACCGATTCGCCACCGAGCAGACCCTGCACGCGCACCAACGCCCGACGCGCCCTCTCGTCCTCGTCGCCGACACTGCCCCACAACCCCAGTTGCAGCTCACCTGCGGCCACCACTTCGATCGGTTCGAGCCGCAGCACGGTGATCGCGGACGTCGGCTTGTTCTCGCTGCGCCCGGTGATCCAGCCGTCCAGTTGCCACCGCACACGATCGGCTGTTCCTTCCGGCGTCAACGGCTCCGCGCAGCGCCAGATCCGCGACAGGTTCTCACCGTTACCGGTACTGGCATGCACCAGCAGCCGAGTACACGCAACGGCAGCGGCGGCAAGCTTGGTGTGCAGCTGCTCGGCCAGGCCGCGCCCGGCGAAGGCAGCGGCGTCGACTCGATCGATCGGCGGGTCGCACAGGTACTCCACATCCAGGTCGGGTGGAAGAGCCCTGGCCGACGGCGGACGCTCGGGCTCGCCTCGTGCACTGCGATGCGCCAACACCGCGTCGGTACCGAACCGGGACGCCACATCCCCCGGAGACAGTGCAGCGAAGTCGCCGATGGTTCGTAGACCCAAGCGCCGCAACAGATCCACCAGCTCGCCGCGATCGGCAGCAGACATGCTCGGTTCCGCCGAGAGTTCCGCCACCGGCAACGGCGCGAGGAAGCCTGCACCCCCGCCGCGCGGCACCACCTGCGCATACCTCGCAGCGACGACCGCGGTGGACAGCTCGTCGGCGATACCGATCTGACATTCCACTCCGGCAGCCGACGCTTCGTCGATCAGCCGTTCCGCGGCCCGATGCTCGGTACCGAAATACCGTCCGACGCCGCGGGCAGAAAGAACCAGCAGGCCCGGTCGCAGTACTTCGACTCCCGGTGCGATGGCGGCGATCGCCGAGACCACGGGCTCGAACAGTCGCGCATCACGATCGGTATCGGCCAGAGCGACATGCACTTCCGGGCACCGCGCCTGCGCTTCCCGACGGCGCAGGCCACGCTTGATGCCCGATGCCCGTGCCGTCGCCGAGCAGGCGACGACCCGATTGGCCGAGGTGACGACCACCGGATGCGTCGCAGGGAGATCGGCCTGGGCAGCTGCTGCAACGGCAGGCCAATCGGGGCACCACAGTGCCAGAACACGGTTGACATGAACACGGCTGGAGCGGTCGATGCTCATGTCGAGACCGCGATCGACAACGGATTCTGTTCGCGCCCCTCGGCATGCCACTCGATGCGGCCGTTCTCCGAACGCAGGTCGAGTCGAACGGTGCGGGGCCGCATCGCCTTGCCGCGAGCGCACACCGACAAACGGACGCCGCGCAGTCGGCCGCGACCCAGCTCCCGGCCCGTGCCGAGGCCGTCGTATCCGTGGACCGATGCGTCCAGTCGTAACTCTGCCCCGTCCCAGTGCCCATCGGTCACCAGCAGCGTCGAGCCCTTGCTACGCGCTCTGGCCACCACGGCCCTGGCCCGAGTGGGCGATACCGACAGACCACCGAGACCGAGCACGACGAGGTCGACACCGTCGAGCAGAATTGCCGCCACTTCCACCGGATCGGGACCGGGATCGGGAATCAAGGCCAGCTTGCTCAGCTGTGCACCCATCTCCACCGCGGCCAGAATCCCGAAACGGGGCTGCCCGATGACGGCGACATGCCCACCGGCACCGGTCACCGCAGCCACCAACCCGATCAGGAGCGAGCCGGCACCGGATACCGAGGCCACCGTTCCACGCACCAGGCCGCCGTGCGGTAGTACCTCGATCAGCGCGGAGGGCACCGGTAGAACGGGCCGCTGACGGGTTGGACGCTGCGTCGACGGTTCCTGAATCACGGGCTCGACAGGGTCCGAATTCTCGATGCGCACCGACGCCGTTTCGCCCCGGGAAGGCACGGCAGCCATCCGGCTACGCAGCAACGCCACGCGCTCCGGCAGCGACAACCCGTCGAGCGCATCCGGCGTGACAGAAGCTCCCGATACAGTCATGTCACTCCCCTTCGCGGCGTAGAAAATCGAGCCGAAACTTCGGTGTTCGACGGACGCGGGAAGTGGCGCATTCGAACACAATTTCGATCTGCACTCAGTAAAGCCGCTCGGACGGCAACTCGTCAAGGTGATGCCGAAGCCCCTGGTAGATGCCTCCGTTCCGTGGCTGCAGGCACGTCCCGCCATCGTCAACTAACCTGTGGACGTGACGGATCAGCAGCGTGTTCGACGGGGCGTCGGGCCCGACTACCTCCTGGCAGGCAGATACCGCCTGGCCGGCAAACTCGGCGGTGGAGGCATGGGCGCGGTATGGCTCGCCACCGACACACTTCTGCACCGTCAGGTGGCCGTCAAGCAGGTCACGTCCACCACTCGACTGACCCCTCAGCAGGCCGAGGAAGTACGCAACCGGGCCATGCGCGAGGGACGCATCGCTGCCCGACTCTCCAGCCCGCACGCCATCGCGATGCACGACGTCGCTCTCGTCGACGGTGAGCCGTGGTTGGTCATGGAATACCTGTCCTCGCGCAGTCTCGCGCAGGCCCTCGGCACCACCGATTCGCTACCACCGTTCGAGGTCGCACAGATCGGCGCACAGATCGCCGATGCACTGACCGAGGCGCACGAGGCCGGAATCGTGCACCGCGACATCAAGCCTGGCAACATTCTGATCGCCGATCGCGGCAAGGATCTGGGCATCGTCAAGATCAGCGACTTCGGCATCTCCCGCGCCAAGGGAGACGTCGAAGAAGCCGACGACAGTGTGATCACCGGCACCCCGGCATATTTCGCCCCCGAGGTCGCGCGCGGACAGGACCCCACCGCGTCCAGCGACGTATTCTCCCTCGGCGCAACGCTGTACACGGCCATGGAAGGCAAACCGCCGTTCGACATCGATCACGATTCGATCGCACTGCTGCACCGAGTTGCCAAGGGGCAGATCATCGCTCCCACCCGCAGCGGCGATCTCACGGGACCGTTGCTGCACATGCTCGAGCCCGATCCTGCCCGACGCCCCACCATGGCGCAGGCGCGCGACGAGATCATCGTCGCCGCGATCAGCAAGCGCGGCACCATAGCTCAACTGCGCGGGGCACCGCTGACATCTGCGGACGGTGTGGTCCCGGCATGGGCCAGGCGCTCGACACCGGTCTCCGAATCTCGCCGTCCGTCGCGGGAGTTCGGAAGAACCATCGCGGGCCTACCGGCCGTGCAACCCGGTGAGAGCCAAGCCAATCCGGTCCCGTCCACGTATTCGCCACCACCGTTCGACCTGCCGAAAAAGAAGAAGAACCCGATCGACGACGTCCTGATGCGCATCGAGGACGTCATCGGTGACCGAACGTCGATTCCGTCGACCGCGATCCTCGCAGCACTCGTGCTCGCCGTCGTGATCGTTCTCGTTCTGGTGATCATGCTTGTGATCTGACCATCAGTACCGGTCTCCGCATCGGATTTCCCCGACCCGACAGCACCCGCAACCACGCGTCGACGATGGGATCGGCAAGTACCCGCCATCGAAAGTCGATGTAGCCGAGAACTTTCGGGCACGTCGCCCATCGATCAGCCGAGAACCGGCATCACCAGCGTCGTCAGAGCGCCGTCGACTGCCGACCGCACCAGCATCGGCTGATCCGGCGCGGCGATATCGAGCATCAGGTCCGGCCCGACGGCCGATGCGACGGCAGCCTGCAGGACGGCCGCGTCGAAGAACACCGTCGTCTCGGCACCGGTGACCCGTGCGGGGACGACAACACCCTCGACCGTCAGGCCGTCCGGGCCTGCGTCGATCCGCAGCGTGCCGCTGTCGAGGGGAACGAAATCTCGTTGCACCACAACCCGCGTCGCAGTCGGGGCCAGACCGTCGACGATCGTCCGCCAGTCGGGGAAGTCGCCGTCGACGAGATCCACGGTGTGCTGGACGCCTTCGGACTCGAGCATCATCGCGTCGTCGGTTGCCGTCAACGCACAGTTCCCCGACGCGGGTAGAGACCCGAGGGAGCCGACCGCTGCGATACGCGACCAGGATGCACCGGGTGAGCTCTGCGCGACGAGGCTTCGAGTGGAGAGTCGGTACCGATCCGTCGCGGTGAGCGTGACAGTGCCACCGTCCACCTCGACCAACACGCCCCGCAGCACCGGAAACTCCTCGCTCGTTCCGGCCGCCGACGCGACCTGTTCCACCGCCGACGCGAAGTCGGCAGCAGATACCGTTGCTGTGCAGTACTTTTCGTCGAACAATCGGCGAATGGACACCGCGGCCTCGGCAGCTGCCCGCGCACGTGCGGCGAGCTCGTCGACGTGCCGATCCACCATCTCCACCGCTGCAGCTCCGTCGCCGTCGAGGGCGGAGGCCACCGTGTCGAGCGGCATGCCGATTTCGCGAAGTTGTCGAATGATGTTCGCCCGCTTCGCTTGTGCTTGGGTGTAGTAGCGATAGCCGGACCTGGCGTCGATGGATGCCGGCACGAGCAACCCACAGTCGTCGTAGAAGCGAAGGGCACTGGGGGTCAGCCCGCTCGCGCGAGCGAACACACCGATGGTCAGGAATTCTTGGTCCGAATCAGTCATGGGGAAATCCTGAGGCTTCGGGTAGGTCGAAGGTCAAGCGAGATCCGGTCACCTAGTCGATTCGACGCTTGTGCGCCCATCTGGTGAGCGCATTCCTGTTGGACTGCTGAGTCTTTCGGAGAACGTTCGAGGCGTGCGTCTCGACGGTCTTGACCGAGATGAACAGATCCTCGGCGATCTCACGATAGGTGTACCCGCGGGCCAACAACCGCAGCACCTCCAGTTCACGGGGCGTCAGCGAATCCAGTTCCGGATCCAGCGGGGGCTCCGGAGCGGCGCTGCGACCGGTGAACGAGTCGAGGACGAACCCGGCCAGGCGGGGGCTGAACACGGCATCTCCCCCGGCGACGCGTCGAACACCGTCGGCGAGCTCAGAGCCGGAGATCGTCTTGGTGACGTATCCCCTTGCCCCGGCACGGATGACGGCGATGACGTCCTCGGCGGCATCGGACACACTCAGGGCGAGACACACCGGCCCCTCGGAGATACGGTTCAACACGGCCACGCCGCCGCCGTCGGGCATGTGCACGTCGAGCAACACCACGTCCGGCTTGGTCGATTCGATTCCCGAGACCGCCTCGGCGACGCCTCCCGCTTCCCCGACGACCTCGATGTCCGCCTCGCGGCCGAGTTCGGCTCGCACACCGGAACGGAACACCGCATGGTCGTCGACCAGGAAAACGCGGAAAGGTTCGGTCACGTCGGCTGCTCCTGCTGGGTGGATTCGGATGATTCGGTGGTCACGGAGGCACCGTTGCGGGGCATGAAGATTCGCACTTCGGTTCCCTTGCCGACGGTAGACCGTACCTGCACCGTGCCGCCGCGGCGCTCGATGCGTCCCCGAATGGACTTCGCCAGGCCCTGTCGATCCTCGGGTACCGCGGACTCGTCGAATCCGGTACCCCGGTCGCGAACGAAAACACTGACCTGGTCCGGTTCGGTTTCGGCGTACAGGTCGATATTGGTCTCACCGGAGTGCTTGGCCGCGTTGACCAGTGCTTCTCGGGTTGCACCCAGCAGAGCGGTGAAACTTTCCCTGGACAGGCCGGATTCGACGTCGTCGGGCAGTAGTTGCACGTCACCGACCGTGATCGGTCTGACGGTGACACCGTGCTGATCCTCGACCTCACCGGAGATGGTCTCGAGCGCATCGGACAAGTTCGAGTTGTCGGTGTCGCCACCGTCGAACAGCCATTTGCGTAGTTCACGCTCCTGGCCGCGCGCCAACCGCATCACCTCCTGTGGATGATCGGACTGCTTCTGGATCAGGGCCAGTGTCTGCAGCACCGAATCATGCAGGTGCGACGCGATTTCCTCGCGTTCGTCGTTGCGGATGCGCGCAGACCGCTCGGCACCGAGCGCACGCCAGGTGCGCAACCAGATGGGAACCGTCAACAGGCCGACGCCGACGAGAGTGACCACCACCGCCAGCAAGGACGAGCGCAGCGCCGCCAGATCGACGCGGGCGAGCACCACCACGGCGAGACCGAGCACGATCAACGTGGCTCCGCCGACGACCCTCGCCCAACTCAACACGGTCGGATGCTTGGGGAGCCCCAGAGCCGTTCGCGGGCCCTCGGAGTCGAACTCGCGCCACACCAGGGCAGCACCGATCACCACGACGATGACCGGCACGATGACCGAAGCAGCGGTGCCGCTGAGTAGCCAGGCGAGCCCGACGGCGAGGCCGAGACCGATGGCAGCCAACCCGAGCGCACGCTGACGTTCGGCGGCACTCGGGTGCGCAGTGTCCTCGCCCGCGGGCGTGAACATCCAGATCAGTCCGTAGGCGGCAATTCCGGCACCGGCCGACGCGGCGAGCAGTGCGAATGCGACCCGGACCTTGAACACGTCGACGCCGAGGTGGTCGGCGAGACCACCTGCGACGCCGCCGACGATGCGTCCGCCGCCGCGTCGTTGATAGGGGGCAGGAGCAGAACGGGCTGGAGCGGCAGGAAAAAGAGGAACGGCATGGGTGACCGGCACGTCGCCGGCTTCGGAAGATGTGTTGCGGGCGGCGACAACGGGTGGATTGTCGACAGGGTGCACGCCTTCGATCCTGGCACGGATGCGGTGGTCGTCGCATCAGGGTTCGCCCTGATGTTTCGCGGGTCCGTCGTGGCGGGCCCGATCTCGGGGACGAAGATCAGGGGTATCCCTGATGTGTTTCTCGACCGGCACCGCCACGATGATTGGCATGAGCAACGTGACCGTCTCGGATCAACTTCAGCAGATGTGGCGCACCCGTCCGCACCGCTTGCCGCAACGCGGGCATGTAGCGGGTGTTGCGGCCGGTATCGGCTACCGCTACGACGTCGACCCCGTTCTGATTCGGATCGCGTTCGTCGTCTCCACCTTGTTCGGCGGTACCGGCATCGTGCTGTATCTGGCGGGGTGGCTGGTGCTCAACCGCGCCGGTGATACGGCGTCGGGTGCGGAGTCGCTGGTCGGGCGTGGGAACAGCTCCGATTCGACGACCAAGATGGTGGTCGTGGCAGTGGCCTTGGTCATCGCGGTGTCGACCATCGGCCCGGTAGGTGTCGGACTCGGCGGTTCGGGGCTGATCTCACTGGTGGCGATGCTCGGTGGACTGTGGCTGCTGCACCAACGGTGCCCGGAGCCGCCGCCGTACATGCGGACGGCGGAGTTCTCCCGTAATCGCTACGCTCCGATGCCTTTCGGCTCGACCAGCACATCGGCCGAGCAGTGGACGGCCGCGCAGTATCGTCCGCCACAGTTCCAGCACGAGCGCTACACCCCGTACACGACCCTGCCGAAAAGCTACGTTCCGACGCCGAAGCCCATCGAGCACACCGGCATCGACGCCGACGCGCACACCGTGAACCTGAGCAAGTCGACCGCATCCGCCGAGAAGCCGGCCGACCTGCCCACCGACATGCCGACCGTGACTCCCCCGTCGTGGGATCCGCTCGGTGTGGCCCCGTTCGCCTGGGATCTTCCCGAACCGGCTGGCACCTTTCCGCCTGCGGCGATCGAACGCAAGCGCCGATCACGTTGGACGGCAAGCTTTCTCGGCCTGGCTCTGCTCGCTGCCGCAGTCACCGCAGCAGTCGGTTCGGCTACCGGAGGAGACTGGGCATCACCGGGCCGTGTCGGTGCCGTCGCTCTGGCAGTCATCTCCGTGGGACTCGTATCGGGCGCGTTCCTACGCAAGGGCTACGGACTGCTGGTGGTCGCAGCACCATTGGCCGGCTTCGTCGTTCTGGCGTCGGCGGTCGGTCCGGTGGACCTGAACAACAGAGTGCCAGGGAATCAGACGATCGCCCCACTCACCGCCGCCGAGCTCGACCCCTCCTACGATGTCGGGGCCGGCGAGCTGAACCTCGACCTCACCGGCCTCGAACTCGCCGAAGACCACATCGTCGAGATCGATGTGGCGCTGGGCAGCGCGTCGGTCACCGTGCCCGCTTCGATGAACGTGATCGTGGAGTGCGAGGCGGCGATCGGTCAGTGCCCCACCGAGACACGCTTCGGTCCTGGCACCACCGATACTCCGGTTCTGACGATCGTGGGCGATCTGGCACTCGGCGAACTGAAGGTGGAGAACCCGTGAAGAAGAACAAGACCGACCGCATCGGACTCGACCACGGCAGCGCCGATTCCGACACCGAGGATCACACCTCCAGCCGACGCGGCCCCTCGGCACTGTTGCTCCTCGCCGGCCTCGCTGCCATGGTCGTCTCGGTCGCAGCACTCATCGGCCGAGATGCGATCGCGGCACTGGGCGACGTCCAGTTCCGCTGGGTGTTCGTCGTCGCCGCGGTGGTCGTGGGCTTCGCGCTTCTACTGGGCCCCAGCAGAAAGAGCTGACGCCGTCACTCCCACTCGATGGTGCCCGGCGGCTTGCTGGTGACGTCGAGAACGACTCGGTTGACCTCCGGAACCTCGTTGGTCACCCGAGTCGAGATCGTTTCCAACACGTCGTACGGCAGCCTGGTCCAGTCCGCCGTCATCGCGTCCTCGCTCGACACCGGACGCAGCACGATCGGGTGCCCGTAGGTACGGCCGTCGCCCTGCACTCCCACGCTACGCACGTCGGCCAACAGCACCACCGGGCACTGCCAGATCTGCTGATCCAAGCCCGCGACCGTAAGTTCTTCTCGGACAATCGAATCGGCATGGCGGAGCGTATTCAGACGGTCGCGGGTGATCTCACCGACGATGCGGATCGCCAGGCCGGGTCCGGGGAACGGCTGCCTGCCGACGATGTCCTCTGGCAATCCCAGTTCGCGTCCGACTGCACGCACCTCGTCCTTGAACAATGCACGCAGCGGCTCGACCAGGGCGAACTGCAGATCGTCCGGCAGTCCGCCGACGTTGTGGTGACTCTTGATGTTCGCGGTACCGGACCCGCCGCCGGACTCGACGACATCCGGGTACAACGTGCCCTGCACCAGGAACTCGACGGCGTCGCCGTGCTCGGCGTTCTCGCCCAGCACCTCGGCCACGGCACCTTCGAAGCTCCGGATGAACTCCCGGCCGATGATCTTGCGCTTCTCCTCCGGGTCGGAGACGCCCTCGAGCGCGCCGAGGAATGTGTCGACCGCATCGACCGTGACGAGCTTGGCTCCGGTCGCGGCCACGAAGTCCTGCTGCACCTGCTCACGCTCGCCGGCGCGCAGCAGTCCGTGGTCGACGAAGACACAGGTCAAACGGTCACCGATGGCCCGCTGCACCAGTGCCGCCGCCACCGCGGAGTCGACGCCGCCCGAGAGGCCACAGATGGCCTTGCCAGTGGGGCCCACCTGCTCCTGCACTGCGTCCACCAGAGCGTCGGCGATATTGGCCGCAGTCCAATCCGGGGCGATGCCCGCTGTTTCGTGCAGGAATCGGCTGAGCACCTGCTGCCCGTGCGGGGAGTGCAGAACCTCGGGGTGATACTGCACGCCCGCCATGCGCTTGCCCTCGTTCTCGAAGGCAGCCACCGGCGCGCCTGCGCTGGTGGCCGTGACCGTGAAGCCTTCCGGGGCCGCGGTGACCGCGTCACCGTGACTCATCCAGACCGGCTGCGTTGCGGGCAGACCGTCGTGCAGACGACCGCCGTCCACGCTGAGTTGAGTGCGTCCGTACTCCCGCGTTCCCGTGTGTTCGACGGTTCCGCCGAGGGCCTGGGCCATGGCCTGGAATCCGTAGCAGATGCCGAACACAGGGATGCCGAGGTCGAGGAGAGCGGAGTCGAGCTCGGGCGCACCCTCGGCGTAGACGCTGGAGGGTCCACCGGAAAGCACAAGCGCGACAGGGTCCTTCGCCGCGATCTCCTCGGCCGTCGCGGTATGCGAGATCACCTCGGAGTACACGTTGGCCTCGCGCACACGGCGGGCGATCAACTGCGCGTACTGGGCGCCGAAATCGACGACGAGAACCGGGCGTGCGTGTGCGGGATCGTGTGCAGAGGAGTCGGTCACCGGGTCAGTCTAGTGGGACTGTTCCAGCACTCATGCAACACCCGAATGCTCGACGGGCATCGCCGAGGAACCCGACCGAATCTCCACGATCGGCAGTCGCAAACCGCCCGGAGCATCCACCGGGACGACCGGAGAGTTCGGGGCGATCGGATCGAGACGCTGGTACGGCAGCCCCTGTGCCGGACGGAGATCCAGCTCGCCCTTGTTCGGCCACAGTGCCGCGGAACGCTCCGCCTGCGCGCTGATGGTCAGCGACGGGTTCACTCCGAGGTTGGCCGAGACGGCAGCCCCGTCGACCACACTGAGCGTCGGGTAGCCGTGGACGCGGTGGTACGGATCGATGACGCCGTGCTCGGAGTCCGTGGCGATGGCGCAGCCGCCCAGGAAGTGGGCCGTGAGTGGGATGTTGAACAGTTCACCCCAGGTACCCCCTGCGACGCCGCCGATCTTCTTGGCGATGCGGCGGGTGGCGTCGTTGCCCTCGGGGATCCAGGTCGGGTTGGGCTCACCGTGACCCTGTTTGCTCGAGATCTTGCGGCCGAACGGCCCGCGCTTGGTGAACGTGGTGATCGAGTTGTCGAGGTTCTGCATCACCAGCGCGATGATGGTGCGCTCGCTCCAGTGCCGGACGTTGACGACGCGGACGAACTGGATCGGATGCGCGATCAGCGCGAACACGAACTTGAGCCACCGTGGGATTTTTCCGCCGCCGTCGGTCATCAACGTCTGCAGCATGCCCATCGCGTTCGAGCCCTTGCCGTAGCGGCACGGTTCGATGTGGGTGTTGGGGCTGGGATGGAACGAGGACGTGATCGCGACTCCGCGGGTGAGGTCCATGTTCGGATCGACCGCCAGCTTGGCCGCTCCGACGATCGACTCGGAGTTGGTGCGCGTCAGCTCCCCGAGCGTGTCCGACAGACGGGGCAGCGCACCCGTGTCCTTCATCTTGTGCAGTAGGTTCTGCGTGCCCCAGGTGCCTGCGGCGAGAACGACATTGGCTGCGCTGTAGGTCTTGCGCCCCTTGCGAAGCCGAGCGCCGGTGCGTTCGGTGTCGACGTCCCAGGTGCCGTCGGATCGCGGAACGAGACCGGTGACGGTCGTCATCGGCACGATCTCGGCTCCTGCGCGCTCGGCCAGGCCGAGGTAGTTCTTCAGCAGGGTGTTCTTGGCTCCGTGGCGGCAACCGGTCATGCACTCGCCGCACTCGATACATCCGGTGCGTTCAGGACCCGCGCCGCCGAAGTACGGGTCCGGGACGGTCTTGCCGGGCTCGTCTCCGAAGAACACGCCCACCGGGGTCTGAATGAAGGTGTCGGCAACGCCCATGTCCTCGGCAACCGACTTCATCACCTCGTCGGCGGGGGTCATGTGCGGGTTGCGCACGACGCCGAGCATGCGGGTGGCCTGGTCGTAGAACGGGGAGAGTTCACTGCTCCAGTCGGTGATGTGCGCCCACTGCTTGTCCTCGAAGAACGGTGCCTGAGGCTTGTAGAGGGTGTTCGCGTAGTTCAGCGAGCCGCCGCCGACTCCGGCACCGGCGAGGATGAGGCAGTCGCGCAGCAGGTGCACGCGCTGGATGCCGTAGAGGCCGAGCTTCGGAGCCCACAGGAAACGCTTGAGGTCCCAGCTGTTCTTCGCGAAGTCCTTGTCCTCGAAGCGCTGCCCGGCTTCCAGGATGCCGACGCGGTATCCCTTCTCCACCAGGCGCAGCGCGGTGACACTTCCGCCGAAGCCCGAACCGACGATCAAGACGTCGTAATCCGTGGCGCGAACAGCTGAACCCATGGTGACCTCCGCTACATCCGATGCTGTCGAACAGTATGCACACCCCCATGTGACTACCGCCACAAGCGATTCTAGCTGTTACGAGAGGTATCACCAACCCAGGGTCGACTTACGTGGACGCAATGCAGCAGAAAGGGCGCGCACCCCCGTGTGAGAGGAGTACGCGCCCTGCTGGAACTGACGTCGTCAAGCCCTGACGTTCAGGCCCACCTTCTGGAATTCCTTGAGATCGGAGTATCCGGACTTCGCCATCGACCGACGCAGTCCGCCGACGAGGTTGATCGAGCCGTACGACTCACGCGACGGTCCGTTGAGCACCTGATCCAGGCTCGGACGGTCCCCCGCCGACATCGGCAGCAGCGCGCCGCGCGGCATGGACGGGTGCGCAGCGGCAGACGGCCAGTACCAACCTCCGCCGGGAGCCTCGGCAGCGACGGCCAGCGGAGCACCGAGAACCGCAGCATCGGCCCCGCAGGCGATGGCCTTGGCGAGGGCACCGGAGGTCGTGATGTCGCCGTCGGCGATGACGTGCACGTAGCGCCCGCCGGTTTCATCGAGATAGTCCCGACGCGCCGCGGCCGCATCGGCGATGGCGGTGGCCATCGGAACGCCGATACCGAGCACCTCACCGGTGGTCGTGCCACCTTCGACCGAACCGTAACCGACGATGACGCCTGCCGCACCGGTACGCATCAGATGCAGTGCGGTGCGGTGATCGCTCACGCCGCCGGCGATGACGGGAACGTCGAGCTCCGCGATGAAGGTCTTGAGGTTGAGCGGCTCGTCCTCGCCGTGCGCAACGTGCTCGGCGGAGATGATCGTGCCCTGGATGACCAGCAGATCCAGGCCCGATGCAACGAGGGCAGGGGTGAGCGAGCGAGCGTTCTGGGGGCTCACCCGAACCGCGACGGTCACCCCGGAGTCGCGGACCTGACCGACCGCTGCGGCCAGCAGATCCGGCCGGAGCGGTGCGGCGTGCAGTTCCTGCAGGAAGGCGATCGGCGCGTCGGGATCGAGCTCGGTCTCGGCGATGTGGATCAGCTGATCGATCTTGGCCTGCACGTCCGAGTGGCGGGCCCACAGCCCTTCACCGTTGATGACCCCCAACCCACCCTGTCGACCCAGCTCGATCGCGAACTCGGGCGAAACCAGAGCATCGGTCGGATGCGCGAGGAGGGGAATGTCGAAGCGGTACGCGTCGAGCTGCCATGCCGTCGACACCTCCTTCGACGACCGGGTACGACGGGACGGCACGATGTCGATGTCGTCCAGCTGGTAGGTGCGGCGGGCTTCTCTGCCCATGCCGATTTCAACGAGGTCGCGCACGCGCGCACCTTTCTACTTCGGGAGCGAATCGAATCGGCCCAGGACAGGCCGAAGCGACTATCGGGTGGTGTAGTTCGGGGCCTCTGCGGTCATCGTGATGTCGTGGGGGTGGCTCTCCTTGAGCCCGGCCGCCGTGATCTGCACGAACTGAGCCTTCTGCAGGTCCTCGATCGAGGTGGACCCGGTGTACCCCATCGCAGCGCGCAGACCACCGGTGAGCTGGTGGATGACCTGATTCAACGGTCCGCGGTACGGGACGCGACCTTCGATGCCCTCGGGCACCAACTTGTCCTCGGCCAACACGTCGTCCTGGAAGTAGCGGTCCTTGGAGAACGACTTCGCTCCCCCGCGTCCCTGCATCGCGCCGAGCGAACCCATTCCGCGGTAGCTCTTGAACTGCTTGCCGCCCACCAGGATCAGCTCACCCGGGGACTCGGCGGTACCGGCCAGCAACGATCCGAGCATGGCGGTCGAGGCACCGGCAGCGAGAGCCTTGGCGATGTCACCGGAGAACTGCATACCGCCGTCGGCGATGACCGGCACACCGTGCGGCTTGCACGCGGCCACGGCTTCGAGGATGGCGGTGATCTGCGGAGCGCCGACACCTGCGACCACACGGGTGGTGCAGATCGATCCCGGTCCGACGCCCACCTTGACCGCATCCGCGCCTGCCTCGACGAGAGCGAGTGCGCCCGCGCGGGTGGCAACGTTGCCGCCGACGACCTGAACGCGGTCGCCCACCTCCGCCTTGAGCTTGCTGACCATCTCGAGCACCTGCGAATTGTGGCCGTGTGCGGTGTCGACGATGATGACGTCCACCCCGGCGTCGGTCAGCGCCATCGACCGAGCCCAGGCATCCTGCCCGACGCCCACAGCGGCACCGACCAGCAGTCGACCGTCACGGTCCTTGGTGGCGTCGGGGTGCTGCTCGGTCTTGACGAAGTCCTTCACGGTGATCAGGCCGGTCAACGCACCTTTGCCGTCCACGATCGGCAGTTTCTCGATCTTGTGACGGCGCAGCAGGCCGAGCGCCGCTTCCGCAGTCACGCCCTCCTGTGCGGTGATCAACGGGGCCTTGGTCATCACGTCGGCGACGCGGCGATTCTGATCGACCTCGAATCGCATGTCGCGGTTGGTGATGATGCCGACCAGTGCGCCGGTCTCGTCGGTGACGGGAAGACCGGAGATACGGAACCGCGCACACATGGCGTCGACCTCGGCCAACGAGTCGGTGGGCTTGCAGGTGACGGGGTCGGTGACCATCCCGGCCTCCGAACGCTTGACCGTCTCGACCTGGGACGCCTGATCCTGCAGTGACAGGTTGCGGTGCAGCACGCCCATACCGCCCGCGCGGGCCATGGCGATGGCCATCCGGGCCTCGGTGACGGTGTCCATGGCCGAGCTGACCAGCGGCACTCGCAAGCGGATCTCGCGGGTGATCTGGCTGGACGTATCGACCGAGCTGGGAATCAGATCCGAAGCGGCCGGCAGCAGCAGGACGTCGTCGAACGTGAGGCCGAGCATCGCGACCTTGTTGGGATCGTCGCCGCCTGTGCGGACGTGGGCTCCGGGACTACTCATGCGAATCTGGCCCTCCCTAGAGCCTGGTTGCGCTTCGGCGCGGCGTGCGGCCGGTGAGAGCTCGCAGGCGCACCGCAGTGCGGGATTGGAGAACGGATGGAGTTTCGGCACTTGCACTCATCTGTTCAGCGCCGTGAACCATGGTATCGGCTAGGGCACAACCAGTGCGAATGCGTCTCGCTGTCAGTGGCCTGCGAGCCCCGAAACGACGGTCCTCGGCGTTGTCGGTGGCGGGTACGTCCGGCATGTCGCGTTCGAACGGCTGGCGCAGACCCACCAGTCCTGCGTACCGTGGAGGCGTGCGCGATCAACTGCCTCCCGGTCTACCCCCGGATCCGTTCGCCGGAGACCCAGCCGACCCGTCGGCCGCCCTCGACGCCATCGAGCCAGGCCAGCCCCTCGATCCTCAGGAGCGCCTGGCCGTCGAAGAGGATCTGGCGGACCTGGCTGTCTACGAGGCTCTCCTGGGCCACCGCGGCATCCGCGGCCTCGTCGTGTGCTGCGAGGACTGCCAGCAGGACCACTACCACGACTGGGACATGCTGCGCGCGAATCTGCTCCAGCTGCTCGTCGACGGAACCGTCCGGCCGCACGAGCCTGCCTACGACCCTGTACCCGACGCCTACGTGACCTGGGACTACTGCCGAGGTTTCGCCGATGCTTCCATGAACGACGCGTTGCACGGCGACGGATTCGACAGCTGAACCCTGACTTCCGACACGAAGAAGCCCGACACGATGATCGTGTCGGGCTTCTTCGTTGCCGGTGAAAGATCGAGAACCTGTCAGCTGCCGCCGGATGGAACCGACATACGGTCGCGGTTCTCCGAGGAGCTGCTGCCTCCGGCGGTTGCCGTCGGCTGACCGGGCTCTTGCAGCACCGTCGGCACGACGTCGGTGGTCGTTGTCGGGCTCGGCGTCGTCGTCGTGGGCGGGACCTCGGGCGTCGTCGTTGCCGGAGCCGGAGTGCTCGGCACACCCGTGGTGTCGGGCGTGACCTGATCCACCGGTGCCGGTGGCACGAAGACCTCCGGACTGGGGACCGGAGCCGGGACGACCTCCGCAGGGAGCGGAACAGGCGCGGGCAGCGTCAGAGCCTGCAATTCCTGCAGCAGACGTTCCAGCCACTGGTCCAGCTCGGCGCGCTGACCGTCGTCGAGAACAGCGGAACTGCTGTTCGACGCGCCGTCGAGGAGTGCGCGAGCGGCAGTGGTGTCCCCCGAGGACAGGAGATTTTCCGCCTCCTGCAACTTCGACGTCGTATCGATCTGAGCGACAGTCGAATCCGCCTGCTCGGAGAAGACGACCGACTTGACGCTCCAGAGCGGATCGTCCGGTGTCGAGTTGTACGAGATGACCACCAGGCCACCCATCACGACGGCGATCGCGGCTGCGGCACCGGCGATGGGACGCAGCAGACGCATGCGTCCACCGCGGTTGGCCGAGCTCGAGCGCGCCATGTCGGCGGCGAGCTTCTCGCGTTCGACGGAGGCGACGACCACGTCGAGGGAGGGTCCGGCCGGCATCGCCGGCGCGATCACGTCTGCTCGCCAATTGGCCAACAGAAGGGCGAGTTGGTACTCGTCTGCGTCATCGGTGGCAATCGGTCCGTCGCCACTGATCGCGTCGATGAACGCATCGTCACGACGTACGGCGACGAGGTCCACAGGACCACCGTCTGCGCCGATGTCGGCATAGGGATCGTTCTGCTTCGGTCCAGTGGAGTTCACGTGCTCACCGATACGCGAGATTCCGCGACGCGGCGTCTCACCGGGGCCACCGTGACCATTGTCCCTAGCCATACATTTCACCTGCTCTCACAACTTCGTTCTTCAGTTTTGCGATAGCTCGGTGCTGAGCCACGCGGATAGCGCCTGCAGTGCTGCCGACGGCGGCTGCTGTTTCCTCGGCCGACAATCCGACGATGAGTCGGAGCACCAGAATTTCGCGGTGCTTGGCGGGCAAGGTGTCCAGCAGTGCAGTCATCTGTCGACTCGACTCGGATTCGAGAGCGCGTTGCTCCGGTCCGTGCTCCATCGACACGACATCTGGTACTTCGGCGGCCGGGTCCGATTTGTTACGCGAGGCGCTGCGATGGGCGTCGGCGACCTTGTGAGCCGCGATGCCGTACACGAATGCCATGAACGGACGACCTTGATCCTGGTATCGCGGCAAGGCGGTCATGACTGCCAAACAGACCTCCTGCGCCACGTCGTCGGCCGAAAGCTGACCGCGCTCAGCCGAACCGACCCGTGCCCGGCAGTACCGAACGACGAGTGGTCGGATGAATTCCAAGACCCGGGACAGAGCCAGTCGATCGCCTTGCGCTGCGGCAACGACGAAAGAGTCCAACTCCTCACCCGCACTGTTCATCGTCGACAAATTTCCCCGCGTTACAGGTACGCACCCGCATGGGAGCGCTTCCACGTGGTGGTGGAACGAGACCAAGGATAGCGACACCACCCGGCCGCAACCGAACCAATCGGTCCGCCTTCGACCCAGGTCCTGGTCAACCGACCGTCGAACCACCCAGGCGATCGATGGCGGCGGCCAGGTCGGCGGACGAGGCCATCCCGGCGTCGACCCCGCCGGTTCCTTCGCAGAGCATCGTGGCGGCCCAGCGCAGGGGCAGCAGCCCGGCCATCTCCGCAGCGCAGGCCACCTGAACGGCCGACTCACGAGCACGTCCGGTCTCACCGATACAGCTCAGCGCCGCCGCAGACACCAGGTCGGTCTTGACGATGTGGCGTAACGAATCGGCATCGTTGGCGAGAGCCCGAGCGTTCTCGGCGTGTCGGACCGCCCCTGGCCCGTCGCCGCGCATCATCGCCAGCTCGGCCGCTACCCACGACGCCCGTAGTGCCGGACGCCACAGCCCTCGACCGGCGGGGTCCTGCCGCTGCTCCGCACTGCGGGCCAACAGGGTGTCCGCGAGGCCGAAACGTCCGATTCCCAACGCATCTGCGGCCAGGCCGGTCAGCGCATCGCTCCGGGCCTCCACCGAGTCCGTCGATCTCGGCGGTCCCCCGAGTCCGACGAGAAGGACCGCGATGCCGTCCCAGTGGCGGGCTCGCTCGTGTTCGCCCACCTGACGCAACCACGACGCTGTGGTCGACGCGTGCAGCGACCGAAGCTCCGCGCTGCGGGGTCGATGCCGCCGAAGCTCGACTCCGGCGGCGCTGTACCGGCCCTGCCCTGCCAACGCGACACTGCGAAACCAACTCTCTCGCGGATCGGTGGCTGCGGGCAGCGGGAATCGGCCGGGTTTGCCGCCGAATGCGGCGTCGAAGAGTTCGGACGGCGTCGCGTTGAACAGCGAGCTCTGCTCTGAGGGCACGGAGGCAAGGGTAGGGCCATCGCCGATGACGAACGGCGTCCGAGTCCTACCGATACGACGCGACGCAATTGCGTGGGGCGAATTCACCGTCGGTACGAAAAGGGACAACAGCGCGTCCTTTCGCGCGAACAGAATGCAGTTTTCAAGGAATTAACAATGTGAACACAGCCGACTCGGAGACGAGAATCTGAACGCTGTGTGGCGAATAGGTTAATCGGCGCAGTCGGTCACACGATCGGCAAGCGATGCGCCACACGCCGTCCGTTCGTCCCTTCGGGTCCCGGACGGCGCTCCGCGTGATCGCGTCGGACACCTCGCGCGGCCTCGACCGAATGGATCGACGCCTCACCCGACGCGTGCAACGGAGCTGCCCGAAGCACCAACGAAACGCCTGTGATCAGGAGAAACACCAACTAGTGCCTGTCGGTCGCATCGAGCGATCACCCTGACGACCGATGCCGGACAACCGAGCTCCGCGGCTTCGCTTCGACAGCCGGAATGCCGATGCCCTTCCCATCGTCTCCCGTGTCGACGGATTCTTCAACAGGAAGGACACGCACGCGGGTGAGTCGAAGTAAATATCGCCCGTGTTAATTCTTTGCCCCATAACTATGCATTTGCACACGACAGAGAACTATTGACTCGATTTCGTCGATCCACATAACGTTGTCGGCATTCGGATCACGAATCCGAGAAGCCACACCACCCTAGGAGTTTCCATGCCGCAGCCGAATCACCTCCCTGGGCCGAACGCCGACATTTGGGATTGGCAGATGCACGGCCTGTGCCGTGGCGTCGATTCGTCCATGTTCTTCCACCCGGACGGCGAGCGGGGCCGGGCACGAGCACAGCGCGAGATGCGGGCGAAGGAAATGTGCCGTAGTTGCCCCGTCCTCGCCCAGTGCCGTACACACGCTCTCAACGTCAGCGAGCCCTACGGGATCTGGGGCGGAATGTCGGAGACCGAGCGAGAACTGCACGCTCGTCACAACCGCCGCCGCATAGCGGTGTAGTCACCCGACCACACGAGAAAGCCCCCAACCCGAAAGGGGTTGGGGGCTTTCTCGTGTCATGAACGTCAGTGAGCGTGTCCGTGCCCGGAAGAAGGCTCGGAGGCCTCTTCCGGCTTCTCCACGATCGCGCTCTCGGTCGTCAGGATCATGCGTGCAACCGACGCGGCATTGACCACAGCGGAGCGAGTCACCTTGACCGGATCGACGACGCCGTCGGCCAGCAGGTCGCCGTACGTCAGGGTCGCGGCATTGAATCCGTGTCCCTTCGGCAGTTCTGCCACCTTGCTGACGACGACGGAACCGTCGATGCCCGCGTTGGAGGCGATCCAGAACAGCGGTGCGTTGAGTGCGTTGCGCACCACGGCCACACCGGTGGCTTCGTCGCCGGTCAGGCCGAGGTCGTCGGCCAGAGCCAACGCTGCCTGAGTCAGAGCCGAACCGCCGCCGGGGACGATTCCCTCTTCGACGGCGGCCTTGGCCGCAGCCACAGCGTCGTCGACGCGGAACTTGCGCTCCTTGAGCTCGGTCTCGGTGGCAGCGCCGACCTTGATGACCGCGATGCCGCCCGAGAGCTTCGCCAGACGCTCTTCGAGCTTCTCGCGATCCCACTCGGAGTCGGTGTTCTCGATCTCACGGCGGAGCTGACCGACGCGCGCGTCGATGTCGTCCTGCGTGCCCGCACCGTCGACGATGGTCGTGTCGTCCTTGGTGACGACGACGCGACGAGCGCGACCGAGCAGCTCGAGCCCGGCTTCCTTCAGGCTCAGACCCACATCGGCGGTGATGACCTGGCCGGCCGTCACGACCGCGAGATCGTCGAGGAACGCCTTGCGACGATCACCGAAGAACGGTGCCTTGACCGCCACGGCCTTGATCGTCTTGCGGATGGAGTTGACTACCAGCGTCGAGAGAACTTCACCTTCGGTGTCCTCGGCGATGATGAGCAACGGCTTGCCGCTCTCGGCAACCTTCTCCAGCAGAGGCAGAAAGTCCGGAAGCGAGGTGATCTTCTCGCGGTACAGCAGGACGTACGCGTCCTCGAGAACTGCTTCCTGCGCGTCGACGTCGGTGACGAAGTACGGCGAGAGGTAGCCCTTGTCGAACTGCACGCCTTCGGTGACCGAGAGCTCGGTGAGCAGCGTCGAGGACTCCTCGACGGTGACGACACCGTCCGCGCCGACGCGGGTGAGCGCCTCACCGACGAGTTCGCCGATCTCGGGGTCACGCGAGGACACGGTGGCGACCTGAGCGATCGCCTGCTTGCCCTCGACCGGGGTTGCGGCGGCGAGCAGAGCCTCGGCGACCTTGTCGGCCGCCTTGGAGATGCCGGTGCCGAGCGCGATCGGGTTGGCACCTGCGGCGATGTTCTTCAGACCGCCGCGCACGAGCGCCTGCGCGAGGACCGTCGCGGTGGTGGTTCCGTCGCCTGCGACGTCGTTGGTTTTGGTGGCGACGCTCTTGACCAGCTGCGCGCCGAGGTTCTCGAACGGATCTTCCAGGTCGATCTCACGAGCGATCGAGACGCCGTCGTTCGTGACGGTCGGACCGCCGAATGCCTTGGACAGGACGACGTGGCGTCCCCGCGGCCCGAGCGTCACCTTGACGGCGTCGGCCAGCTTGTCGACGCCGCGTTCGAGTGCGCGGCGCGCTTCCTCGTTGAATTGGATTTGCTTTGCCATGTTTCGGTGTTACTCCTTCGAGTAAAGAAACTCGATCGAACGCACACCGCCCCGGGACCGACACGAAAATCGGATACCGGGGCGGGATGCGTTGTGGCCTACTTGGCGATGACAGCCAGCACGTCGCGTGCCGACAGAATCAGGTACTCCTCGCCGGCGTACTTGATCTCGGTGCCGCCGTACTTGCTGTAGATGACGGTGTCACCTTCTTTGACGTCGACCGGGATGCGGTTGCCCTTCTCGGTGACACGGCCTTCGCCTACGGCGACGACGGTGCCCTCCTGGGGCTTCTCCTTGGCTGTGTCGGGGATGACCAGACCGGAGGCGGTCGTCGTCTCGGCCTCGTTGGCCTGGACGAGGATCTTGTCCTCGAGCGGCTTGATTTTCACGCTCGCCACGTTGAGCCCTCCAAAGTTATGGGGTACGCGCCCGGGGTCGGATCCCCGGACAGCTGTGTGTAAGTACTTCTCCTGCGGTTCTGACAATCACGGCCTGAACTCGTTCCCGTCGTCGCGGGTGCCGGGACTTCGCTCGGTGCCAACTAGCACTCTATACACGAGAGTGCCAGCACTCAAGGGCTGGGTTCGCCAGGTTCGTGACGCGTGGGTCGCGCGGGTACGCACGCGCCCTCCTGCACCACCACAAAGATCCGAAAACGAGCGAATCAGGACCCGAAACGCCGAACACCGGAGTCGTTTCCCGCTGTTTTACCGGCGTCCGCGAAGCCATCGAACGACCAGGTAGGAGGCTATGAACTCTCACCGAAGAACCTACCGAGCGGCATATTACGCTCGCGATGAGGCACGAAGTAACGTTACGATAACGGAGCTGTCCGAGCGATAACGGTCGACAGCCGTGCCGCGACATGGCACACAGAGCAGTCGATTCCGGACAGGTACACAGGGGCGGGAGGTGCAGCATGCGAGTAGGCGTGGGTATATCCACCGGATCCGAGGTCGTGTGCGCAGCCCTCGTCACCGTCGACACCGACGGTAGTCGCACGGTCGAGTACCGCACCGTATCCACCGATCGCCAAGCGAACACCGACATCGGCGATCTGGTCACCTCGGCCATCGAACTGATGGCCTCTCTGATTCCCGGTCACCGGTCGCCCGACGCGATCGCCGTCACCTACCGCACCGAGGAGCACGCTGCGGGTATTCGCGCCGCGCTGGCCCACACCACCCGCGATGTTCGACTGGTACCCGAGTCCGCTGCCGCGTCCGCGCATCTGGCGACCACCGGCCTGATCGATCGATACGACACGATCGCGCTGGTCGATCTCGGTGCCTCGGGCATGTCGGTCACCGTCACCGATCGGACCACCGACAAGGTACTGGCGCACGGCCGATCGGACGCCGTCGGCGGCGACGCACTCAACGTGCTCGTCAGGAACCTCGTGCAGGACATGACCCGTGACAACCTTCGGGACGACATCCGCGACGACCGCGGAATCGGGTCCGCGCGGTACCGATCGGTCAAGGAACAGCTGTCCCACTCGGACGAAGTCAGCATCGCGCGTTACAGCGGAATCCCGCTGACGGTCACCCGGGACGCATTCGACACCGCCGCGACCCCGATCTTCGGCACCGCCGCCGAGTTCGTACGAGGAGTGTTCGACGAGAGCACTCACGAACCCGAGGTCATCGTGCTGATCGGTGGAGGGGCGCACATCCCCCTGCTCGCCGCCACGCTCACCGACATGTTCCACGCCCCGGTCGTTCGAATGTCCGAGCCCGACGCCGTTCTTGCCGTCGGCGCTGCCTCCGTCGCCGCGTCTGCCGACGGCGGCGGCTACCAACTCGTCTCGGCCACGCGCAACACCGCGACCCGGATGAGCCGATACTCCGGTGCGATCGCGGCCGCCGTCGTCGCAGGTGGTCTCGTTCTCGCCTACGGCGTGCAGACGATGACGCCTGCCGACGATGCCAGCGTCTCTCCGGCCGGAAGTACCGCGCGATCCGCGACCGAATCCAGCGATACCGGTACGCCGGCCACCGGGGGGTACTCCCCCGACGAGGATCAGACGACAGCCGGACGCACCCCCGGGGATCGATCCGACCCCACGGCGACCTCGGTCGACGCCACCGGATCGTCGGCGCGGTTCACCACGACCGCTCCGCCGACCAGTACCCCGACACTGCGTCCCGCACCGGACCTCCCGCGGATCGACTGGCCGATCGACCCCACCACGAACCCGGCGTCCCCCGACGCCACCACCGGGATCCCGATCGAGCCGCCGACCTCGGTCACCACGACTCCGGTTCGACCCTCCGAACCGATCGAGTCCTCGGACCCGAGCGATACGACCGAGATCGTTCCCGGCCCGACGCCCGAGCCCACTACCGAGGTCACACCCGAGTTCACTCCGGTGCCGACCGAGTCGATCACCGTGCCGACCACCGATGTCAGCGGTTCGGAACCCACCCCGGAACTGACGGCACCACCGACGGTATGGTCGCCGCCGGTCGCAGCTCCCGCGGCGTCCGGATCCCCGACCGATCCACTGTCGGCAGCCGAGCCGTCGGCTCCACAATCGTCCGAGACCACCGTCGCAACGCAGGACGCTCAGCCGGGCACCTGACTGGTCGCGATCGAGAGGCCGGGGTCGGTCACAGCGGTCAACGCCGAAGGCTCGGCTCCGCCCGCAACGAGGTGGGCACCCAGTGCGGCGATCATCACGCCGTTGTCGGTGCACAGTCGCGGCTTCGGAATTCTCAGCGTCAAACCCTGCTCTGCACAACGACTTTCGATCAGCGAACGAATGCGAGAGTTGGCGGTGGCACCCCCACCCAACACGATCGTGTCGACATCGACGTCGGTTGCCGCGCGAACGGCCTTCATCGTCAGGACATCAGCGACGGATTCCTGGAAGGACGCCGCGATGTCTGCGACAGGAATCGGATCTCCCGCACGTTGCCTGGCCTCGACGAATCGAGCGACCGCCGTCTTGACCCCGGAGAAAGAGAAGTCGTAACGGGCATCGCGTGGGCCGGTCATGCCTCGGGGAAACGCGATCGCAGCCGGATCGCCCTCGCGCGCAGCGTCATCGAGTGCCGGACCACCCGGGTACCCCAATCCGAGGAGCCGCGCAACCTTGTCGAAGGCCTCCCCGGCTGCGTCGTCGACCGTGGTCCCGAGCTCGGCGATCGGCCGGGACAGATCGTCGACGTGCAGCAGATGAGTGTGACCTCCGGAGACCAACAGCGCCACGCACGACGGCATCGGGCCGTGCTCGAGCGTATCGACCGCGACGTGGCCACCGAGATGGTTGACCGCATAGAAGGGCACGCCCCAGGCCGCGGCGTACGCCTTCGCAGCGGCAACCCCGACCAGCAACGCCCCGGCCAGCCCCGGCCCGATGGTCACTGCGACGGCGTCGGGACGCTCGATGTCCGCGGCCGCCAGAGCGCGCCGCATGGTCGGCACGATCGCTTCGAGATGTGCGCGCGATGCCACCTCGGGCACCACTCCGCCGTACCGCGCGTGTTCGTCGACGCTGGAGGCGACCTCGTCGGCCATCAGCTCGCACGTCCCTGCCCCGCCCCAGCGGACGATCCCGACTCCTGTTTCGTCGCAGGAACTTTCGATACCCATGACGATCATCGGGCTGATCCTTTCGTCTTCTGGGGCCGGCGCATGGTGAAGGCGTCGGCCCCGCTCGGCTGGTAGTACCCGGCCCTGGTGCCCACGATCTCGAACCCTTCACGTCGGTACAGCTCGATGGCGGGCTCGTTGTCGGTGCGCACCTCGAGAAAGACCGGCCCACCGTGCTCGTCGGCCACGCGCAGCAGTTCGTCCAGCAAACGCCCGCCGATTCCCCTGCGGTGATGCGACGGATCGACTCCGATGGTGTGCACCTCGGACTCACCGACGACGAACGCTCCGCGGCTCGGCTGCCCCAGCAGCGAGATGCCTGCGTAGCCGACGACCTCACCGTCTTCCCGCGCGGTGACGTAGTGATTGTGTGGCGCGGCCAATTCCGCGATGAATGCATCCTCGGCCCACGGGTCGTCACCCGGGAACAGCACGGTCTCGAGATACGCGCACCGAGCAGCATCCGCCGCCGTCATCGACTCGATCGACACGGTCACTTCAGAGCCTTCGCTGCGGCACGCTCGTCGAGCGTCTTGGCGTCGGGGCGGCGCAGATACAACGGGACGAGCGGGCCGGGGACCATCCCGCTGCCGATATCGGCGGCGGCCACCGCGACCAGTCCGGCCGGAGACGGTGCCTGCACATCACGAATCGGAAGCTCGAATGCCGCTGCATGCGGTGCCGATCCGGCGACCGAATCGACCCCGACACGGTCCAGGTCGGCCGGGGCCACGACGTCGGGTCCCGCGATTCGCACTCCCGCTTCGTAACGCGCCCAATAGATTTCGCGTCGACGCGCATCGGTCACCACCAACAGGGACCCGGGTTCGGAGACATCCGAGGCAATGGCGTCGAGACTGCAGACGCCGAACACCGGAAGACCGAGTGCGTCACCGAAGGCCGCTGCCGTCGCCATTCCCACCCGTAAGCCGGTGTAGGGGCCTGGACCGACGCCGACGACGACGGCACCGAGATCGGCGGCGGTGATCTGCGCCTCGGACAGGCACTCGAGGATGTTGGGGGTGAGTATTTCTGCATGCGATCGCGCGTCCACCCGAACCCGCGTGGCGAGCGTCGTGGCCACTGCACCGACGGCGGACTCGGTCAGACTCACCACACCTGCGGTGACGGCGGGGGTCGAGGTGTCGACGGCAAGTACAAGCACGATGTTTCAGATTACCCGCACGCCCGCATGCCGACTCACTGCCGTCGTGCACAGCCGGCCGGGCTCAGTGCTGCGGCGTGACCACCGATTCCACGCGGCGTGCCGTCGCGCGTCGAACGTCGGAGTCCGGGTCACGCGTCAGACGAACCGACACATGGCCGTCCGACAGCTTCTCGACCAATCCCTCACCCCACTCGACCACGACCACGGCGTCCGTGAGGTCGGTGTCGAGGTCGAGGGCATCGAGTTCGTCGAGCGCCGACTGCCCCGTCATCCCCAGCCGATACGCATCGACGTGGACGAGCGCGACCGGCGGCAGACCACGGGGCCGCGACCCTGCCCGGTGCTCACGGGCGATCACGAACGTCGGCGAGGTGACACGGCCCTGCACACCGAGTCCGGCCGCAATCCCCTTCGTCATGGCTGTCTTTCCGGCCCCGAGCGGGCCGTCGAGAATCACCAGATCGCCGGCGACCAGAACGTCCGCAAGCCGTGCACCGAACTCGGCAGTATCTGCGGCAGTGGCCAATTCGACATCCACCGGCAAGATCAGCGGCTCGTCAGACAACGCCCCACCGCCGCTTCTTGCCCGCGGCCTCCGTTGCCCGTGCCACGAGGCGCGCGATCGCACCGTTGACCTGTTCCGGAAATTCGAGTTGAACCAGGTGCCCGCCCTGGCGCACACGCACCATCTCCGAACGCGGCAGGGCCTGAGCCAGAGCCTCCGAGCTCGCGAACGGAATGATCCAATCCTCGTCGCCACACACGACCGATACCGGAATGTTCTCGAATTCCAGCAAGGCCTCGGACTCGTCGTGCAACTCGAGCGTCTCGAGGAAATTGACGATCGTGACGACGGACGTGTCGTCGATCATCGACTGGGAGAACGCCACCAATCGTGGGGACACCCTGGTGCCGTAGGACGCCGCGCGCAGTACCGGTGAGATGAGTGCGCGCACAGCTCCGCGACCGAACTGCACGAAGCCGGGCGACGTCCGCACCGCGAGCCGGAACGCGTCGACCGCCGGATTCTGCAGACTACGACCTACCCCGGATTGAGCGAGACCGGCAGCTGTCGTCGAGATCAGGACTGCGCCGATCACTCGCTGACGCAGCACGTCCGCTCGTTGCCGCGCCATGGACAGGATCGACATTCCGCCCATCGAGTGCCCCACCAGAACGATGCGGCCCTTGGGTACGACAGAGCGAATCACCGCATCGAGATCGAGGCCGAGTTGACCGATGGTGCAACTCTCCGGGCTCGGTACTCCCGACCGCCCGTGACCGCGCTGGTCGTAGAAGACCATGCGGACCGTCGAACCCCATTGCTGTTCGAGCGCACGCCGTTGGAAATGCCACGACGACGTGCGAAGGCAGTAACCGTGTACGAATACGACGGTCAGTTCGGCATCCGACGGACCGACTTCGCGAACCGCAAGCGGCACGCCGTCGTCCGCGGTGACGATACTGCCTCGGTCGGCATCCATCAGGTCGAGATTCTCGGTGGCCAGCGGATCCTTGTTGGACCGGAACGCCGTCTCGCGCACCACAATTGCAATACTCTGCAGCAATCCGAGCATGATCTATTTCGTCGCCTCCCCTGAGTGCGCGGCGACGAACCGTCGTCGAACACGTCCACGAATGCCGGTGACGACCTCGTAGCTGATTGTGTCGAGCGCATCCGCCCAATCCTGAGCGTGCGCTTCTCCCCTGTCCCCTGGCCCGAACAGTAGCGCCTCGTCGCCGACCGCGACACCCGAGCCGCCGCCACCGAGGTCGACGACGAATTGATCCATGCACACGCGCCCCACCGAGGGGTAGCGGCGACCTCCGATGGTCACCTCGAACCGCCCGCTGAGGCGGCGAACGACACCGTCGGCGTAACCGAGAGCGACGAGTGCGACCACGGTGTCTGCGGGAGCGGTCCAGGTGTAGCCGTAGGACACCGATTCACCTTCGCTCACCTTCTTGATGTTCGCCACCTGCGCCGACAGCGTCATGACCGGACGCAGCCCGAACGTTCCCAGCTCGGGCACCGGCGACAAGCCGTACAGAGCAATACCCGGGCGGACCATGTCGAAACCGAGATCGGGTCTGGTCAACGTGGCAGCCGAGTTGGACAGATGCACGACGGCGGGAGGTGTCCCGCGGCGGGTGGAGCGCCGCACCGCGTCTCGAAGCCGCTCCGCCTGGGCATCGTTGGCCGGATGACCCGGCTCGTCGGCGCATGCCAGGTGCGAGAACATTCCGATCAACCGAACGGTGCCCTCCGCGACGGCAACCGCCGTCGTGTCGAGGACGTCGTCGAGATCAGCTTCCGCGACCCCGTTGCGGTTGAGCCCGGTATCGATCTTGAGCGAGAGATCTGCGGTTCGGCCGACTCGACGCGCGGCGTCGACAACGGCATCGAGCTGGGCGGCCGTGGACACCGCGATCCCCACCTGCCCGGCGATTGCCGCAGCGAAGTCCGAATCCGTTCGATGCAACCACGCCAGCACCGGGACCGTGATTCCCGCTGCCCGGAGTTCGAGGGCCTCGCCGATCGTGGTGACGCCGAGCTCCTGCGCCCCCGCTGCCACTGCGGCGCGTGCGACTTCGACGGCACCGTGGTTGTATCCGTCGGCCTTCACGACCGCCATCACAGCGGCGTCCCCGGCGAACTGCTGCAACACGTGGACGTTGTGAGCCACTGCGTCGAGGTCGACGGACGCCACAGCGCCCGAACCCGTCCGAGGATCGGTCCTCTCGTCGTCGCAGCCGATAGTCACAACATTCGATAGTGCCATCCGGGCCGCCGATACGACGGATCAGGGTGCCACAACTCGTGACACACCTGGTGTCGGACGTGGGCCAAGCACGACCACGGTCACAGAGTGAGTGAGCGCACTGTTCGGATCGCGTCGGGAATGGCCTCACACAGCGGGCTCGCAGAAATGGGTGCTGCGAACTCTCCGCCCGAACCGTGAGCCGCACGTGCCGCGGCCAGGGCGTGGACCTTCGCTCCGCAGGCAGCCGCCGTGGACGGTGCCATTCCCGACGCGAGCAGGGCCCCGAGAATGCCCGACAGTACGTCGCCCGAGCCGGCCGTCGACGCGGCCGATCCTCCGGCATCGCTGACGAACGTGGTGCCGTCCGCATCGGCCACGATCGTCGCCCGTCCCTTGAGCAGAACGGTGACGCCCCAGCGCGCGGCGAGATCTCGAACCGATCCCACTCGGTCGGGTGCGGGGTCGGATCCGGTCAGGCGGGCGAATTCTCCGGCATGCGGGGTCAGCAGGGTCGGTGCGGCGCGTCCGGCAACCCAGCCTTCGTTCTGTGCGAGGACAGTGAGCGCATCCGCGTCGACGACCACCGGCAGGTCCGTGTCCAGAACTCGACGCACGATCTCCGCGGATTCCTCGTCGGTGCCGAAACCGGGACCGACCACCCACGCCTGCACCCTCCCAACCGTGTCGAGATCCGGGGCGGCAACGACCTCCGGATAGTGCGACACGACCTCTGCGCCTGCACTTCCCACGTAGCGGACCATCCCGGAGGTGGCCGCGACAGCCGCGCCCACGCAGAGCAGTGCGGCACCGGGGAACGTGGCGCTGCCGGCCAGGACACCCACCACGCCCTGCGAATACTTGTCGTCCGCGGCCGTGGGAATCGGCCACACCCGTCCTACGTCGGCCGGCTCGAGCGACGCCATCGCCGGCGCGGGCAGCTCGAGGCCGATGTCCACGAGTTCGATTCGGCCACAACGAGGTACGGCCAGTACATGCACAGGCTTGCGGGCTCCGAACGTCACCGTCACGTCGGCGGTCACGGCCGGCCCCGGTGCGGCACCGGTCTCCGCGTCGACTCCGCTGGGAATGTCCACGGCCACGATCGGTGCGGTGATCTGCTCGACCACCGCAGCCGCATCGGGCCGCAACGGACCCTTGCCGGAAATTCCCACAATGGCGTCGACCACGATGTCGGCAGGTCCGCACCGAGTCACCACTCGTCCGCCCGACGCTCGCAGGGCTGCAAGACCTTCGGCGTGCACCCGCGTCGGGTCGAGCAGAAGAGCCGACACCGAGACACCGCGGCGACGCAGATATGTCCCCGTCCACAGACCGTCGCCGCCGTTGTCGCCCGTGCCCACCAGAATCGTCACACGCCGTCCGGCGACGCCGCCCGTGCGCGCGGCCAGTTCGCCCGCCACGACGGTCGCCAAGCCGTACGCGGCGCGCCGCATGAGAACACCGTTGGGCAACGAGTTCAGCAGCGGCGCTTCCGCATTCCGGATCTGTTCGGGTGTGTAGTAACCGCGCATGCCGAGCGCTACTCGACGGTGACGGACTTGGCCAGGTTGCGCGGCTTGTCCACGTCGTAGCCGCGCGCCTGCGCGACCTCGGCGGCGAACACCTGCAGCGGAATCGTCGACAGAAGGGGTTGCAACAGCGTCGAGGCTGCCGGGATCTCGATGAGATCGTCGGCGAAAGGCCGTACGGCTTCGTCGCCTTCTTCGGCGATGACGACCGTTCGCGCACCACGAGCCTGAATCTCGCGAATGTTGCTCAGCATCTTCGAGTGCAACACCGCACGACCCTTCGGCGACGGCATCACGATGATCACCGGGACACCGTCCTCGATCAGCGCGATCGGTCCGTGCTTGAGCTCGCCCGCTGCGAATCCCTCCGCGTGCATGTACGCGAGTTCCTTGAGCTTGAGCGCGCCTTCGAGCGCAACCGGGTACCCGACGTGTCGGCCGAGGAACAGAATGGTCGTGGCCGTCGAGAGCTCTCGTGCGAGCGCCCGAACAGGTTCGACAGTCTCGAGCACCCGCTGCACCAACTCGGGCATCGCTTCGAGTTCGGCGAATTCACGCGCGACCTCGTCGGGATACTTGGTGCCGCGAGCCTGCGCCAACGCCAACCCGACCAGATAGTTCGCGGTCACCTGCGCGAGAAAGGCCTTGGTCGACGCGACGCCGATCTCCGGACCGGCACGCGTGTAGAGGACGGCGTCGGCCTCACGCGGAATCTGCGAGCCGTTGGTGTTGCACACCGCGAGAACCCGGGCCTTCTGATCCTTGGCGTGCCGAACCGCTTCGAGAGTGTCCGCAGTCTCGCCGGACTGCGAGATGGCGACGACCAGGGTCGATCGATCGAGTACCGGGTCGCGATAGCGGAATTCGCTGGCCAGTTCCACCTCGACCGGAAGCCGGGTCCAGTGCTCGATCGCGTACTTGGCGAGCAGGCCCGAGTGGTACGCGCTACCGCAGGCAACGACGAACACCTTGTCGACGTCGCGCAGTTCCTGATCGGACAGTCGCTGCTCGTCGAGCACGATTCGACCGTTGTCGAAGTGGCCGAGCAACGTGTCCGCCACTGCGGCGGGCTGCTCCTGGATCTCCTTGAGCATGAAGTAGTCGTGGCCGCCCTTCTCGGCGGCTGCCAGATCCCAATCGATTCGGAACGGACGCCCCTGCGCCTCGTTGCCCTCGAAATCGCTGATGTCGTAGCCGTCGGCGGTGATGACGACGACCTGGTCCTGGCCGAGTTCGACAGCGTTGCGAGTGTGCTCGATGAAGGCAGCGACGTCGGACCCGAGGAACATCTCGCCCTCGCCGACGCCGAGAACCAATGGCGTGGAGCGGCGCGCCGCGACGATCGTGTCCGCATGATCGGAATGGGTGAACACCAGGGTGAACGCACCTTCGAGACGACGCAGAACTGCTTTCGCGCTGGCCACGAAATCGCCCGCGGTCGGGCCATCGGCGTAGGCACGCGAGACCAGATGCACCGCGACCTCGGTGTCGGTATCGGAGAGGAACTCGATCCCGACCGCTTCCAGTTCGGCACGCAGCGGACCGAAGTTCTCGATGATGCCGTTGTGCACCACCGCGACCGTTCCGGACGCGTCCCGATGCGGATGGGCGTTGCGGTCGGTGGGACGGCCGTGTGTCGCCCACCTGGTGTGACCCATTCCGGTGGTGCCGACGAACGTATCGGTACCGATGTCGTCCAGTTCGGCTTCGAGATTCGCCAGTCGACCCGCCTTGCGCTCGACGGCTGTCGCTCCCGCACCGTCGAGAATGGCGATGCCCGCGGAGTCGTAACCCCGATATTCCATACGCCGAAGCGCCTCGACCACCACACCCAGAGCTGGGCGGTGGCCGACGTAACCCACGATTCCGCACATGGACAATCAGGGTACTCGGCGGGGCGCGCACGACCCATTCGCTCAGGTTGACGTGTCCGGTGTCCCCCTGACGCGCCGCAGTTCGGTAGCGTCATCTCTCGTGGCGAAACCGAAGAAGCTGGCATCTGCTCTCTCCAAGCGCGGCCCGCACAAGGTGCTGCGAGGCGACCTGGCCCTCGCCGGGCAACCCGGTGTCGTCTACACCCCAGCCGAGGGTTACGGCCTGCCCGGCGTCGCCTTCGCACACGGCTGGATGCTGCGTCCCAGTCATTACACCGACACCCTGAAGCATCTCGCGTCCTGGGGCATCGTGGTTGCGGCACCGGACACCGAGCACGGTCTCGTACCGTCTCATCGCGGCCTCGCCACCGATCTGGGCACTGTGCTCGACATCATGACGGGCGTTCGACTGGGCCCAGGCAACATCAGCGTGCATCCGGACAAACTCGCCACGGCGGGCCACGCGATGGGTGCAGGCACCGCAGTGCTCGCCGCTTCCCGACGATCGGACATCAAGGCCGTCGCCGCGCTGTTCCCCGCACCGACTGCGCCCTCGTCCGAGGACGCCGCAGCCGGCCTTTCCGTGCCGGGACTCGTCGTCGGAGACAACTCGAACGCCGATTCGCTCACCGACAACTCGCTCGCGCTCGCTCAGGCCTGGAACGGCCCGACCGTCCTGCGGCGAATCGACGGCTCGACCGCGGACGGTTTCGTCGAGGGTCGCCGGATTCTCGGCGCACTCGGTATCAACAAGCCCGACCGCAAGACTCAGCAGCGCACCCGCGCCGTTCTGACGGCCTTCCTGCTGTTCCATCTGACCGGTGACTCCGACTACGAGGAACTGGCCGGATCGACCGGCGAGATCGACGGCACCAGAGCTGTCGATCCACACGCGCCTCTCGACGCGCAGCCCAAGCCCAAGGCGTCTGCGTCGATCAAGGCGCTGCTCGGACGGGGCTAGTCCCGGCTGTTGTCAGACCAGCCAGGACCTCGGCCGTTCGTCGGGTTCGGTCTCGACGTGCGGTGGGGGCTCTCGCTGGTCGAGATGAGCCGGTTGCAGCACCGAGCCCGACCCTGGCTCGACGTCGGAGTCCGCTCCGCTCACCTCTGCTGAACTCCGTCCGCCTCGGTCGACTGCCGGAGCCTGTGCCCGACTCAACGTCTCCGCCGCCCGCCCCATCGCGATGCGGTGCTCATCGCGTATTCGATGCAACTCCCGACGCCACCCACTGTCGGTGCTCACAGCTCCCCTGCTTCACTGAGGCCCGCGCCGCTACCCGTGTCGGCGGGTTGCGGATCGGTGACCGGTCGATCCGCAACCACCGGATGCTGCACAGCAGGCTGCTCGATGTCGGGTGACTCCGGCGTGCACTGCACCGATGCATCCGAGTCGAATTCGGACGTGGGTGCCGGTTCGGCAGCCGGCACCGGTTCCGCAGATGGCACCGGTTCCGCCGCCGCGACGGATTCTGCCGTGGGTTCCGGTTCGGACGGGGGTTCCGGTTCGGACGGGGGTTCCGGTTCGGACAGCAACGCTGCAGCCGGGGCCGGTCCGTCCACCGCGTCGACGACACCGGGGACCTCGACGATCTGGGGTAGGCCGAGCGGTCCGATTCCGAGCTCGAACGAGCGAGTTCCGAGTCCGGGAGTCTCGAGTTCGAGAGACACCGTGCCGTCGTGTTCGAGTGCGATGCGGGCGCGATGCCCGTCGAGCTCGGCCTCGAGATGGCCGCGTTCGTCGCCGGCCTCGGGCCACGACTGCCCGGGCTGCGACAACGGGTCCGACTCGGGTGGCCGATCGCCGCTCACGTCCGGAGAAGCTTCCTCGGTGTTCTCGTCACCTGTCCGGCTGTCGACTGCCGTATCGCCTGAGCCCTGGAGATCTCCACTGTCGATCGTCTCGGTCAGCGCGTCGTCGACACGGTCGACGATCTCGGCGACGACTCGATCCACGAGTCCGTCCAGAGAATCCCCCAATTGATCGACGACACGACCGTCGGCGACCAGGGATTCGGCCGGATCCACGCTGTCCGATCCGGCGAGTGCGTTGCCGCCGGGTGGCGAGACGGCCGGGCCGACAGCGGCGGGTCCGACAGCTGGTCCGGCTCCGGAACCGACAGGCGTGGAACCGATCCCGGCAGGATCCGGGTTTACCGAAGAGCTGTCGGGCCCCGTCCACGGCGCTGCTGTACCGGGGGCGAGTGCCCAACTGCGCTCGTCGAGTCCGCCGAACGAAGGCTCGTGGACACTGCCCAGAATGTCCACCACCAACTTCAGACAGTCTCTGACGGCGGTGTCCGTGGCGGTACATGCTGCGAGGACGGCCTCGCATGTGCCCTGCACCCGCGGAACGAACTCGGTGTCGATCCAGCGCCCGCAGCGTTCGGTCACCTCGGCAGCGAACTCGTCGGAGACATCGCCGCTGCGCACACCGTCGTTCAGATCCTCGAACGCAGACGCCAATCGTGGGAACACCGACTCTCGATCGACCGGCAGGCACTCGATTCCCGACGCCAGCAGAATCGCATCGATCTGGTCGACGTCTTTGCCGTCCACCAGGTCGGTGTCGAGGCCGCCGACGAGCTCGGCCTTGTCGGTCACTGCGTCACGGAGAACGTCGACGGCCGCACACATCGTCTGGTGAGAATCTTCGATCGACGCGAGGAACTGGGAAGCCTTTTCCTGTTCGGCCGAAAGATAGGTCTGCACGGCATCCCCCGCCTCACCGTGCCAACGCAACTGCAGGACCCGGCGAAGCTGAATCTGCTCCTCGAGCTGATCGGCAAGTACTGCGGACACCGTCCCCACGGCGTCTGCATCGTGTCCGAGCGCACCGAGGTTCAGCCCACGCTGCTCGTCGTACCTGGCGCACATGTCCTGATACTGCGGAACCTCCACGCCCGGGACACGGCCGACCAGTGGCAGAAAGCGCTCGAAGAACAGCAATCCTTCGGCGTTCGCATCGAGAATCTCGTCTATCGACGCCCTGTCACCGGACGAGGCCGAAGGAGGTGTCACCGGGGTGACTCGATCGCGTACGCGGTGGCGTCGTCCTGTTGCTCGTACTCGTTCATCGCAGTGGTGAGGGCATCGGCAATGTCGTCGACCGCGAACCGCCATGCCCCGACGGCACGCCCGAGCCCGAGGTACGCCTGCGAGTACGCAGCGCCCAGGTCACCGTAGTTCCGTCCGGCCCCGGCTGCGCCGAAGCCTGCGTCGGCGACGGAATCGGCGGCGTCACCGAGCACTTCCGCCGACGACACCAATGCATCTGCCACCCCGCGAACCCGGTCCGCGTCCACCCGAACTCCGTCGCTCATACGTTCCCGTTCCCCCTCCGAGTACCCCTTTCTCACTATGACGTGCGCCGACTCACATCGGTTCCCCAGGGAGCGGTAACGTCCCGATGTGAAATGTCCGTAACAGGTACCTGAAGTGGCTGCACCAGCTACTCACCGAACGAGGAGTCCCATGCACATCGGAACGATGCTGAACTACAGCGGTGGTTTCAACGAGACCGTTGCCGAGGTCGCCGAGCTCGAGAAGGCAGGTCTCGACATCATTTTCGTGCCCGAGGCCTACTCGTTCGACGCCGTCAGCCAACTCGGATTCCTCGCGGCCAAGACGAGCACGATCAAGATCGCGTCCGGCATCTTCCAGATCTACACCAGGACACCGTCACTGACCGCCATGACCGCCGCCGGTCTCGACTACGTCTCCGAGGGCCGATTCGTGCTCGGGCTCGGCGCATCGGGACCGCAGGTCGTCGAGGGCTTCCACGGCGTCAAGTACGACGCACCGATCGCCAGAACCCGCGAGGTCATCGAGATCTGCCGCCAGGTCTGGCGTCGCGAGAAGGTGCAGTATCAGGGCAAGCACTATCAGATCCCGCTGCCGGCCGACCAGGGAACCGGTCTGGGCAAGCCGCTCAAGCTGATCAATCACCCTGTGCGCGATCGCATTCCGGTCGTCATTGCCGCACTGGGCCCCAAGAACGTCGAACTCACCGCCGAGATCGCCGAAGGCTGGCAGCCCATCTTCTACTTCCCGGAGAAGGCCGCCGACGTGTGGGGCGATTCCCTCGCAGCAGGCAAGGCCAAGCGTGACCCGTCACTCGGCGAACTCCAGGTCTTCGCAAGTCCGACGCTGGCGATCGGCGAGGACGCGGAGAAGTACCTCCCCTGGGTCAAGCCACATCTGGCGCTGTACATCGGAGGCATGGGAGCCAAGGGCAAGAACTTCTACAACTCCCTGGCTCAGCGATACGGATACGAGGCCGAGGCCGAGAAGATCCAGGACCTCTACCTGGCCGGCAAGAAGGAGGAGGCCGCAGCGGCAGTTCCCGACGAGCTCGCGCGCGCGGTCAACCTCATCGGCCCGGAGAGCTTCGTCAAGGAGCGGGTCGCAGCCTTCGCCGAAGCGGGTGTCACCACCCTCAATGTCGCGCCGCTCGCCGAGAACACCGCAGGTCGCGTGGCGCAGCTGACCGCACTGCGCGAACTGACGGCCTGAGAAACGTCAGACAGACGCGACCCGGCCCGCCAGCTCTTCGGCGAGCCGGGTCGCGACGTCGAGTTCGGACGCTTCCACCATCACCCGCACCAACTGTTCGGTACCGCTGGGGCGCAACAGAACTCGACCCGATTCCCCGAGTTCGCGCTCGGCCGACGCGACGGCGTCCGACACCGACGGTGCCGACGCCACCGCTGCTTTGTCCGACACGCGGACGTTGATCAGCACCTGCGGCAGTGTCCGCATCGCCGAAGCCAGGTCCGCGAGGGACCGCCCGGTCTGCGCCATCCGCTCCATCAGCCGCAGGGCAGTGGCAATTCCGTCTCCGGTCGTTCCGACTGCGGGCAGCACGACGTGTCCACTCTGCTCACCCCCGAGCGCGAACCCGCCGCGGCGTAGCTCCTCGAGCACGTATCGATCTCCGACCGCGGTGGTACGCAACGTGATTCCGGCCTCGCGCATCGCAATGTGCAGACCGAGGTTGCTCATCACCGTTGCGACCAACGTGTCGTCGGTCAGGTGGCCGGCGTCGTGCATCGCGATGGCCAACACCGTCATGATCGCGTCACCGTCCACCACGGAACCCGACGCATCGACGGCGAGACAACGGTCGGCGTCTCCGTCGTGCGCGATACCGAGGTCGGCACCGTGCTCCACGACGGCCTTCTGCAATCCCTCCAGGTGCGTCGACCCGCACCCGTCGTTGATGTTGATGCCATCGGGTTCTGCATTGATCGCCACGACCGTCGCACCGGCCCGTCGGTAGATCTCGGGCCCGACGACAGAGGCGGCACCGTGCGAGCAATCCACCACGACGGTCACGCCGTCGAGTCGATGCGACACCGACGAAGCGAGATGCTCGGTGTAGCGGGCTGCCGCGTCGTGCGCGACGTCGATGCGGCCGATCGCGGCACCGGTGGCGCCGTAGGGCTGTGCGTCGTTCCGGGAGCGCCCCTCGGGATCCAGGGCAGCTTCTATCCGGTCTTCGACGTCGTCGTCGAGCTTGTGTCCGCCTGCGGCGAAGATCTTGATTCCGTTGTCGGGCATCGCATTGTGAGACGCCGAGATCATCACGCCGAGCGCCGCGTCGTATTCGGCGGTGAGGTAGGCAACCGCAGGCGTGGGGAGAACTCCGACGTCGATCACGTCGACACCCGACGCGGTCAGTCCCGCGGACACGGCTGCGCTCAGCATCGCCCCACTGATACGCGGATCACGACCGACCACTGCCACCCGCCGGACGCCGTCGACGTTCGGTGCCAACACGGCGGCTGCGGCTCGCGCGATCGTCAACGCCAGTTCTGCGGTCAGAACCCCGCCTGCCAGTCCGCGAACTCCGTCGGTGCCGAACAATCGCGCCATGAACCAAGAACCCTTCGAGCGGAGAGAATGTGGTGGGAAACGCCTCGAGGGCAGGCGTCCGATTCTGCTGGATGCCTGCCCTCGAGGATGAAACGAGTAAGACGCGTCAGCGCTTGGAGTACTGCGACGCCTTACGGGCCTTCTTCAGGCCGTACTTCTTGCGCTCGACTGCACGCGCGTCACGCGTGAGGTAGCCCGCGGCCTTGAGCGGCGGGCGATCGTCGGGTGCGAGTTCGATCAGTGCGCGCGAGATGGCCAGACGCAGTGCGCCTGCCTGTCCCGACGGTCCGCCACCGTGCAGCAGTGCGACGATGTCGAAGGACTCCGCGCGGTCCACCAGAACGAGAGGAGCCTTGATCAGCTGCTGGTGCACCTTGTTCGGGAAGTAATCCTCGAGGGTGCGGCCGTTGAGCTTGAATCCGCCGGTGCCCGAGGACAACCGAACACGAGCGACGGCTTCCTTACGGCGACCGACGGTCTGGATCGGGCGATCGAACACGATCGGGGCCGGAGCCGCTGCGGCTTCGATGTCCGAGACGACCTCGGGATCTTCGACTGCCACGAACTCGTCGGCGGCGATCTCTTCGATGTTCTCCTGCGACGTCACGTCATTTCCCTCCGGCGCCGTCACTGGGACACCTGCTTGATCTCGAACGGAACGGGCTGCTGAGCGGCGTGCGGGTGGTTCGGTCCCGCGTAGACCTTCAGCTTGCTCGCGATGGCACTACCGAGCTTGTTCTTGGGGATCATGCCGACGACGGCCTTCTCCACGAGACGATCGGGGTTGCTCTCGAGGACCTGACGGGTCGAGCGCGACTTCAGGCCGCCCGGATGGCCGGAGTGGTGGTGGTGGAACTTGCCGTCGAGCTTGTTGCCGCTGATGGCAACCTTCTCGGCGTTGATGATGACGACGAAGTCGCCGCCATCGACGTTGGGTGCGTAGGTGGGCTTGTGCTTACCGCGGAGCAGTGTCGCGGCCTGGACGGCGAGGCGTCCGAGCACGACGTCCGTGGCGTCGATCACATGCCACGTCCGGGTGGTGTCCCCGGCCTTCGGGGCGTAAGTAGACACAGAAAATTCCTGTCTTCATGATGTCGCTGCTGGCCAAGACGTGTGGATGCCCTCGGCGGCCAGTTGAGACCCGAGGACAAGAGCTCGATACGCAAGTGAATACGCGGCGAGCCCATACACGCCAACGGGGAACGATACCGGGAGCGGACGCCCAGGTCAAAACGCCTCCGCTCGTCAGCGCAGGCGCACACACTGCACGCACCGACGGGCAGCGGGCAGCGCCTCGAGCCGGATCGCCGGAATCTCACCACCGCACCGCTCGCAGAAGCCGTACGTCCCGGCCGTGAGCCGCGACAACGCCGCACCGATCTCGCGTATCTCGGATTCGGTGTCGGTGATCAGCGCCGCGATCTTCGCTCGCTCGAACGCGATCGTCGATCCCTCGGGATCGTGCTCGTCGTCGTCGGTGGTGAGCCGCGATCCCTCGATCACCGACGCGAGTTCGCCACGAAGCGACTCGAGACGATGCAGGGAGCGCGACCGCTCCGTCCCGAGTGCTGCTGCGAAGTCCGTCACCACTCCAGTAGACACCGCGACGGACCGGCGTGCGACGAAACGACGTCTGCCCCGACCGATGTTCTCGGTCGGGGCAGATGCGTGGTGTCGAGACCGGTCAGCGAGCCATCCGCGCCTTGTTGGCCATCTCGACGCCGTGCATCGTCTCGCCACCGGTACGGGCGGCTGCGACGAGGCTCGACAGAATGAGGTTGAGCTCGTCGGATGCAGAATTCCACTGACGCTGCAGCTCGTAGTAGGACGTCATCGCGTCGCCCTCCCACGACTGGTAGAGCCGCTTCGCGGTGCTGTCCACGTCCCCGAGGAGGTCCTTGGTCACGTTCGCCTGCTTGTTCATCGCCTCTGTCAGCGCCGCGATCTGCGCGAAGTCGTATTTCATATCGGATCGGTCTCCTTGGTCGAGCGTGGTCGTGTGAGTTGTCGTGTGGTCACCGGATGCGGCGTCACTTGAACGAGGACAGTCCCGAGTTCAGGGATCCGGCCACCTGGTTCAAGGCCGACACGTTGTCGTCGTCGGCGTCCGAGTAGCCGTGGCCGTTGGTCTTGATGTCCGCGGAGATCTGTTCGAGCGCACTGCGCATCTTCTGCGCACTGGTGTCCCACTGGGCCATCACGTCCTGAAACGATTTGCCCGCCTTGCCGACCCACGCCTCGGCGGTCTGCTCGACGATCGAGCGAACGGCCGAATTGGACGCGTTGATCGACACGCTCAGGCCTTCGATCGTGGCTCCGGCAGCCATGAGCTCCTGCGGCGTGACCGTGACGCCGTTCGACGAACCCGTAGATTCCGGTCCCCCTGGATATCCCACTTCGACTCCTTGTCTTCGATACTCGATTCACCTGCACCCGCGGCGCACGTGCTGCTCGACCGAGAGGCCACTGTCGGCCCGCTCACTCCCCTACATCTCCTTGGACGCAACGACCCCTCGATTCGGTTCCGGCCGTGCGCGAAAAATGTGGGCCGCTCTCACGAGGCCGGAACGATGTCCAAAGTCTGCGTCGCCTGCCCGCATTCGACGTCGATCACCGCCGCGTCGCCTCCCTCGAACTGACAACCGATGCTGACCTGCAGGTCGGATTCGACGAACACCCGCCACAGCACCGTCGAATCGTCGATCGGCCTCTCGGTGTAGGCGATTCCGACGCGGCCGCCGAAATCTCGTGTGGATTCGAGAGATCCGATGGTCGAATCCGGCCCACGGGCATCGACGGCCGACCGGAGCTCGGCAGCGACCTGCTCCTGCGTCGAGCCCGGCAACAGGTCCGCCACGGTGACGACGATCCGACGCTCGGGCGGGGTCGGTGGAATCAGCACCATGCGGTCGGGGTCGTCCAGCTTCGTCCAGGTGCTCGGCAACTGCATCGACACCCGCCCGGACACGAAGGTGACCGTCTCGACCGGCGGTGGCGCATCCGCTGTCGTGGTCGGTAGCGGTGCGGCTACGGACGAGGATGTAGCACTCGGGACCACGACCGGCGAAAACGGTTGCGCTGCAGTCCCATCCGGCTCTATTGGAGACTGTCCGGCGAAATACACAGCTGCGCAGACGAATACGAGGATCGCCGCCACGGCACCCACGGCTGCGAACAAAGGGCGACGTCTTTTCTCCCGGGACCGCGGCGGCGCGGCGACGTCGTCGAGCCATGCCGCCGATCGCGTCGTCGCGGCACGTACCGACGGTGCCGGGACGAGATCCGCCCCGGCTCGCCGATACAGCGATCCGGCGACATCGAGACCGGTCAGCCATTGCGTGGGGTGATCGACGACGGGATCCGCTCCGATGGGCGCCCCCACCACGTACACCTCATCGGGGCAGCGCGTGATCGACGACCGAACGCATTCCCCGACCGCTCGTCGCCACGCATCGTCGTCACCGATGCCGAACGGAAGGATCGCGCCGGTGTCTCCGCCGTGCGCCCCCGACTCGTCGAGCACGACGACGGACGTATCGAGAGCTCCGACTTCTACGACCACCGCGGCCGACGGTGCCCGTTCACCCGACGACGCAACGGCGGCCTCGGCCGTCTCCACGAGCACCACCTCGTTTGCCGAGGTCGCGAACATCGCGCGAACGATGCCCACACGTTCCTCGCCCCAGGTCGACGGATACGCGATCTCGAGCACGTCGAGTCGGTCGTGTACGCCGGCACCGTGCAGGGCCGACCACACGATTCCGTGGAACACCACCTCTCGATCCCACACCGTGGTCCCGACCGGGATCGACGCATCGTCGATGCAGAGCAGCGGCGGTATCTCGTCTCCGGCTACGCCCCGGCCGAACACCAATCGGCCGCCCTCCTCGGTGGCGAACGCCGATCCGACGCTCTCTCTCGGCCCCTCGAAGGCTGCGCCCGTGGCGACGACGGAAATTTCCGTGTAGCCCAGATGCACTGCGGCATATCGCCACGAGTGGCCCGTCAACTCGAATGTCCGAGCTGGACGAGCGACTGGCCGGAGCGGTCGACGAAGACCCCGCGTCCGGGTGGCATGGCACTGGGACGGACCGTCCCGAGCAGGTTCCCCTCGTCGCGGCTTCCGCTCATGACCAGTCCCGGAGTCACCAGATCGCGCAACCGTCCGATCACCGGGTCGAACAGCGCCCGGCCAGCCCCGCCCGAACGACGCGCCACGACGACGTGCAGCCCGATGTCCCGCGCATGAGGAAGATGTTCCACCAACGGGGCCAACGGATTTCCCGACGACGTGGCAACCAGGTCGTAATCGTCGACGACGACGAACACCTCGGGGCCGTTCCACCACGACCGCTCGCGAAGCTGTTGCTGGGTCACGTCTGCTCCTGGCATGCGATCGGCCATGCGGCCGGCGAGGTCGACGAGCATGGCGGACAGCGTCGCCTGCGAGGCCGCGTACCCGGCCAGATGCTCCGAATCGACGGTGCCGAGCAGAGTTCGGCGGTAGTCGGCGACGATGAGTTTGACGCTGTCGGGCGAGTTCGCCTCGACGAGCGATCGACAGATTCCACGCAACAAGGAAGTCTTGCCGCACTCACTGTCACCGAACACTACGAAATGTGGATTCTCCGCGAAATCGACCACCACCGGCGCCAATTCGGCCTCGTCGATGCCGATGGGAACTGCGAGCTCAGGGATGCCGCCACGGGTTCGTGGCCACGCATCACCGAGCTGATCGAGCACCGCTGATCGTTCGAGCAGCTCCGGCAGCATCCGCACCGGCGGCGCTGGAGTTCCCGCAGATGCAGCCGCGATCGCAGCGACCGACTCACCGACTGCGCGAGACAGGTCGTCGACGGAACAGACGTCGTCCACTCGCGGAAGTGCGATCAGCAGATGCAGTCCGTCCCTGGTCATGCCCCGGCCCGGCCGCCCCTCGGGAACGCTCGCCGCCTTGGCGCGACCCATGTCCGAATCCGACGGGTCACCGAGTCGCAGTTCCAATCGGGTGCCGATCAGGTCCTTGGTCGCGGGCCGAACTTCCGCCCACCGCGAGGCGGTGAGGATCAGATGCAGACCGAAGGCGAGGCCCTGCGTCGTCAAAGTGGCGATCTGCTGTTCGAGACTCTCGAAATCGGACCTGATCGACGGCCAACCGTCGATGACGAGAAAGACGTCGCCGAATCGATCCTCCGGGTCGACGGGTTGCGTTGCACGTCGCCGTCGGAACTCGGCCATCGAGTCGATCCCGCGATCACGGAACGTCCTCTCTCGCTGCCGAACGACGCCGGCGACTTCGGCCACGGTCCGCCGAACCCGATCGACGTCGAGCCGATTGGCCACCGATCCGACATGCGGCAGATCGGCCAACCCGGCCAGCGTTCCGCCGCCGAAGTCCAAGCAGTAGAACTGGACCTGCGCGGGCGAGTGCGTCATCGCGAGCGCCAGGATCAACGACCGAAGCGCCGTCGACTTGCCCGATTGCGGGGCACCGACGATGGCGACGTGGCCCGCAGCACCGGACAGATCGACGGTCAGCAGATCGCGGCGCTGATCGAAAGGCCGGTCGATGATCCCGATCGGGGCGCGGAGGGTGCTGAGCGGACCGATCCGCTCCGTCAGAACCGATCCGGGCAGCAACCGGTTCAACGTCGGTGCGGTGTCCAACGGCGGCAACCACACCTCGTGGGCCGGAATTCCCCGACCCTGAATTCGTCCGACGACCACGTCGAGCACCGTCGCACCGGTGCTCTCGGAGTCGACCGGATCCAGTTCTGCCGCCGGCGCAGTGGCAGCCTCGATCCGGCCGACATCGATGGAATCGAGTGGTACCGCATAGGCGGTGAAGGGCTTCGGCCTGATGTCACTGCCGAGCGAGGGCCGCGCGCCAGGACCGGAACGCGGCGGCGCGTAAGGACCGGAGACGTATGCCGCAGCGAACCTGACGATCTCGGCCGAATCGCACTTGAGATAGCCCGCACCCGGCTGAGCGGGAAGGTGATACGCGTCCGGAACCCCGAGCACCGAACGAGATTCGTTCGCGGAGAACGTCTTCAGACCGATTCGGTACGACAGGTGACTGTCGAGACCGCGTAGTTTTCCTTCTTCGAGGCGCTGGCTGGCGAGCAGCAGATGCATGTGCAGCGAGCGCCCGAGCCGACCGATCGCGACGAACAACTCGGCGAATTCGGGTTGCTGACTGAGCAATTCCGAGAACTCGTCGACCACCACGAACAGGGCGGGCATCGGTGCCAGATCCGCTCCCCCGGCGCGTGCCCTCTCGTAGTCGGAGACGTTCGCGAAGTTGCCTGCCGAGCGCAGCGACTCCTGGCGCCGGTTCATCTCGCCGGCCAACGCGTCGCGCATTCGATCCACCAACGCCAAGTCCTCGGACAGGTTGGTGATGACCGCGGCCACGTGCGGTACCGATTCGAGACCCGCGAACGTCGCGCCGCCCTTGAAGTCGACGAGCACCAGGTTCAGCTGTTCCGGCGAGTGAGTCGACACCAAGCCGAGCACCAGCGTACGGAGAAACTCGGATTTACCGGAACCCGTTGCGCCGATGCACAATCCGTGCGGCCCCATACCGTTCTCGGCAGATTCCTTCAGGTCGATCTCGACAGCACTGCCGTCGGGGGCGACACCTATCGGTACCCGCAGCCTCTCGCGTCCCCGGCGCATCGTCCACGCTCGGTCCGTGTCGAGTGCGCCCACATCGGCGATACCGACCAGGCTGTTCCACCCCGAAATCCGGACTCCGCCGTCGTCGACCACATCGACGACCGACGAGGACGACGGCGCGCGGTACGGCGACAGGCGTCTCGCAACGGCGTGTGCTTGCGTGGTGCTCATCGAATCCGCGACGGCGAACACCTCGACCGTGGTTCCGCTGACCGCTCCGATCGACCCGTTCTCGGCGAACATCTGGATTCCACGCGATGCAGCCAGTCGTGGGCACAGGCCGGACAGATCGATGATCGTGACGGAATCGAGGCCCGTGTCGGTGAGATCGGTCGAACGGTTGTCGAGGAGCCCGCCGTCCACCACGATCACCAGCTGCACGACGCCGGCAACCGGCACAGCTCCACGCGCAAATCGATTCCGCACACTCAGCACGTCGCCCAGCGCACCCTCGAGTTCGAGAAAACTACCGAAGATCATCCGAGCGGACCCGGCCCCGTCGCGCAGAACGTCGTGCTGAGTGTGTGGAAGCCACTTGGCCCACTCCCACTGCTGCACGGTGTCCGGACCACAGACGATCGCGACCGCGACGTGGTCGGGCCCGTGAAAGGTGCACAGCGAGGCCAACATCGCGCGCACCATCGCGCGGGCACCGTCCCGGTCGCCCGCTACGGACAGCGCCGCGAACCCCCTCAGTGACACCGCGGTCGGCAGCGCGGGCACCACCGAATGCGCCCGCACGAATCGACGCAGGGACACCGCCGAAACCGGTTCGAGTTCCTCCACCGGCCCGGTCTCGGGCGGAACCAGTCGAGTGGCAAGCCGCTGATCCCCCAGGCCGACTCGGACGTGAGCGAAATCCGGATCCGACAGTCGCCGTTCCCACATGCGCTCGGTTCCGGCGACCGACCACAACGTATCGGGGCCCGGGTGGCTCCATTCGAGGGCTCGGCGCTGCGCGCGTTCGGTTTCCGCGACGTCGCGGCGGAGCTGATCGAGATAGCGGAGGTAATCCTTGCGGTCCTCGTTGGCCTCGGCGGTGCGCGCCCCGCCGGACTTCCCGCCGCCGGCCAACATCCCCACCATGGACATCAGCATCATGGCCGGGAACATCAACATCATCGGGTTCGCCGCTGCGCCGGAGGTGAACATCAGCGCGACCATCCCGACCATCGCGGCAACCATCACCAGCGGCATCAGCTTCATCAGCAGATTGCCCGGCACCGCGCGTGGGATCTCGGGCGGCGGCTGCAGGGTCACTTCCCCGCCAGGAGATCGAGGCACTTCCCGTCGGGCACCGCGAACGAAGCGCACGGTACTCATAGATCCGCCCCCACGGCCACGCCCCCAGAACTGCATCGCGGCAGCCTCCCCCCGAGGCTGCAGGACGACAGGCTAGCGCATCGAAGACCGGGCGGTCCACAGTCGGCGTCGCCACCCCGGACGGACATGACCACCGGTACGTCCGACGAGAAATAGAACGCTGCCCGACACCGTTGCAATTGAATGCGGCTCTTCGGCCGCGTGCTCGACGAACGAAAGGCTGGCCCCAACCGTGTCCGTACCTCTGTCCATCCTCGATCTCGCTCATGTGGGCGAGGGCGAAACAGTCCGCGACAGCTTCGATGCAAGCGTCACACTCGCTCAGCATGCCGAGAACTGGGGATACCGACGCATCTGGTACGCCGAGCACCACAACATGAAGACGATCGCGTCGTCGGCCACGTCGGTTCTCATCGGGCACGTCGCTGCCCACACCGAGCGCATCCGGCTCGGATCCGGCGGAATCATGCTTCCCAATCACGCGCCGCTGACCATCGCCGAGCAGTTCGGTACCTTGGCGACGCTGTACCCGGGACGGATCGATCTGGGGCTGGGCCGCGCACCCGGCAGTGACCAGGTGACGATGCGGGCGATGCGACGCGATCCCGCGTCGGCCGATCGCTTCCCGCAGGATGTCCAGGAACTGCAGGGCTACCTGTCGGAAGAGTCTCTGATCCCCGGAGTGAGCGCGACTCCCGGCGCAGGTACCGAGGTACCGCTGTACATCCTGGGGTCGTCGCTTTTCGGCGCACAGCTCGCCGCTGCACTCGGCCTGCCCTATGCCTTTGCCTCGCACTTCGCACCCGACGCCCTCGAGCAGGCCGTCGAGATCTACCGACGTGACTTCCGGCCCTCCGCTCAATTGTCCGAGCCACACCTGATCGTGGGCGTCAACGTGATCGCGGCCGATTCTCTGGCCGACGCACAGGCCCAGTTCCTCCGCACCAAGCGCAGCCGCGTCAGCCTCCTGCTCGGCCGCGGCCGGACCTTCACCGACGAGGAAGCCGACATGGTCCTCGAAGCGCCTGCGGGCCAACAGATCACGAAGATGACCAAGTACTCGGCCGTCGGCACTCCGGACATGGTGAAGGACTACCTCGACCGTTTCGCCGAACGCACGGGAGCGGACGAGCTGATCGTCGCGTCCGGTGTGTCCGACCGCGCATCGTGGCTTCGCTCGTTCGAGTTGCTCGCACAGGTGAGTGACCTGGTTCCTGCCTGACGGGGGCGCTGCGTCACCGGCAGATCCCGACGGGCGATTGCTTGTCGCCGCGATGTCGTAAGGTTTGGACACCGATGCCCACTGGGGCGGGCATCGGAACGTGAATCGAACGTATCCGGGGGGATATCCATGACACGCGCCGACAGCCGTCCATCGGCCGGCATTGCGCCGTCACGCACGGCACCTGCCGATCCGACACAGTCACCCGCCGCGTCGGACGTGGGTCGGCGGGCAGCGGGCGCGCAGTCCGTCTTCGCGCAGGAAGTCTGTCGGGTGACGGTGTTGGCCAGGTCCACGCAGGTGGACATGGCGCTGCCGGTGGACGTTCCGGTCTCGCTTCTCGTACCGGGAATCGTCGACCTGATTGCGGCGGGAGTGGAGCCTGCGGAACGACCCAGTAGAGCGGGAGTGGAGCCTGCGGGACGAGGAGAACCCCGCGACGGGGATCCCGCGTCGGATGGGTTGCCCGTGGCGTGGACGCTCGCACGGATCGGGTTCCCACCGTTGTCACCGACTGCGACGTTGGCGGAGCTGTCGGTGCGTGACGGTGAGTTGCTCGTGTTGGGTGTGGCCGAGCGGCCCGCGCCGGTTCCACTGTTCGACGACCTCATGTATTCCGTTGCGCGATCGGGTACCGACGATGTTCCGCACTGGACTGCGCGTACCGCGCGCACGGTGGGTTCGGTTGTCACCGGTGCGCTGGTGTTGCTGGCGTGCGCGGTCCTGTTACGTGGGCCGATCCGGGCCGGAGCCGAGCACGTCGGCAGTCTCGTCGAGGGGCTGGCTGCCGTCACTGCGTCGATTCTCTTCGCGATAGCGGGGGTGATTCTGGGGCGGATGTATCACCAGCACTCCGTCGCCGTCCTCTTCGGTGGATGCGCCGTCGCGCTGATGTTCACCGGCGGAACTGTGCTGGTACCCGGGCAGTTCGGCGCGGCTCAGCTGATGCTGGGTTCGGCCATGGCCGGTGCGACGGCTCTGCTGTCCCTTCGTATCGGCGGGACCGGGTTCGCACTGTTCACCGCTGCGATATCGGTGGCGCTTCTGACGTTCGCTGCCGCGGTGTGCGCATTGTTCACCACGATGGCACCACCGGCGATCGGTACTGCCGCGGCCCTCACCGGCCTGGCTGGAATCGCGCTCTCTGCCCGCGTGTCGATGATGCAGGCCAAATTGCCGCTTCCACCGGTCCCCACCGCGGGAGCACCGCTGGACACCGTCGAGGAAGCAGAACTCGACGCGATCTCGTTCGACGATCTGCAGGTCGCCGCGGCCGAAGCGCGTAGTTACCTGACCGGTCTGCTGTCGGCGTTCAGCGTCGCCGTGGTGGCGGGCGTGCTTGTCGCGGCGGGAGCCGATTCGGGAGATGGCGTCCGTTGGCCTGCGGTCGCGCTGGCGGCGCTGTGTGCGCTCGTCCTGCTGCTGCGTGGACGCACCTATGCCGTTGTGACGCATGCCGTTCCGCTGGTCGCAGGCGGAGCGACGATTCTGCTGGCGCTTCTCGTCGGTGCGGTCGTCGCACTGCCGGATCTCGTCCTCGCTCTGTTCGGGGTTGCACTGGCCGGCGCGGTGGCCTCGTCGATCTTCGGGGCATTCGTGCCCACACGCACGTACTCGCCGGTGATGCGGAGAGCGGCCGAACTACTCGAATACGCCGCCATCGCCCTGGTCATTCCGATCGCAGTCTGGGTGTGCGGTCTGTACAGCGTCGTCCGCGGGCTGTGACGCCGCACCGACGGCGAACGGTCGTCATCGCGGCGTTCACTGCTCTGTCGCTGTCGTTCGACGCAGTCTTCGGCGGGTATCCCGCACGCGCCGAACGTCCGGTGATCGACCCCTTCCAGCTACCTCCGCCGAGCGCTCCCGGCCCGCTCGAAGCCACGGAACAGAAGAACGCCTGCGCGCTGCCGTCCGCGACTGCCGACGCCCAGGACGTGCCGATCGCGCTGAAGGCGCTCGACTTCGCATCGGTCTGGCCCATCACCCGTGGGGCAGGTCAAGTGGTTGCCGTCATCGACACCGGCATCACCGCACATCCGCGCCTGCCGGGTCTGATCGCCGGCGGCGACTATGTCAGCGCAGGCGACGGGCTGTTCGACTGCGATGCACACGGAACGATGGTCGCCGGCCTGATCGCCGCACAGACCGCATCGGGCAGCGGATTCGCCGGAGGCGCGCCCGACGCACGCATACTGTCGATTCGTCAGTCCAGCAGTGTCTTTCAGATCGTCGACAACCGGCCCGAGGAGGAGAAGACAGCAGAGCCGGAGAACGCCGCGGGCTACGGCAACGTGCGCACCATGGCCATGGCCATCCGAACTGCGGTGGACTCGGGTGCCTCGGTCATCAACATCTCCGAGGTCGCCTGCGTGCCCGCCGGAGGCGGTGTGGCCGACGGTCCGCTCGGCGCGGCCGTGCAGTATGCCGTCCGAGAAAGAAATGTCGTCGTCGTCGCAGCAGCTGGAAATCTCGGCAGCGCTGCCTGCCAGGCACAGAACCCGATGACCGATCCGCTTCGGCCTGGTGCCGACCCGTGGGCGTCCATCGCGACCATCGCGACTCCGGCGTGGTTCGAAGACGTGTTGACTGTCGGTTCGGTCGAGTCGGACGGCACACCGTCTCCGTTCAGCCTGGCCGGTCCGTGGGTCGACGTCGCCGCTCCGGGCTCGAATATGACGTCGCTGTCGCCTACTGGCAACGGACTGGCGAACGGCACCCGGGGCACCGATGGCGTGATTCCCATGACCGGAACGAGTTTTGCGGCACCGCTGGTTGCCGGGGTTGCGGCGCTGGTGCGCTCCCACCGGCCCGAACTGTCGGCGCTGGAGGTGATCGATCGGATCGAACGAACGGCGCACGAGCCGGCCGAAGGGTGGAATCCCTTCGTCGGCCACGGCGTCGTCGATCCGCTTGCAGCGGTGACCGATTCGGTGACGCCCACCCCCCGGTCGGTTCCTGCGGACAGTGTTGCGATGAGTGCGCCGTTGCCGCCGCCCACGCCCGATCATCGCCCGCGGACCGCAGCGGTCACCGGTTCGGTGCTGGTGGCAGTGATCCTGGCACTCGGACTCGCGCTGTCGGTACCGCTGCGCCGACGCGGCAGAACCGACTGAGCCAGGCGCTACTCCGTCGGAAGTGCCGCGGCCTGCGGGTCGGGAGCAACACCGTCGTGCATCGTCAGGGCCTGGCCGCGCCCGAGAGTTGGCCCACTGCCGAGCAATTGGAGTATCTGCCAGGGCGCGGGTGCCGGCGGTCCGAACCCCAACGCCGACGCAGCCTCGGCACCGTCGACGCCGTAGCGCACTCCGGTATCGGCCACGAAGAAGACGCTGCCCTGACGTGTACTCGACGCGGAGATACCGGTACTGCGCACGAAACCGCCGCTACCGGGTGCCAGATAGACCTGGTCGACGGCGTCACCGCCACCATCGGCCTGAGCCAGCGCAACCGGTTGTGCATCTGCCTCCAGCGGCAGCCCGCGACCGGCGGACTCGACCAGTCGAGCCGAAGGCCCGCCGTCGGCAACTGCGAGTGGCTCCCACGTCAAGCAACCCACCGGGCGCTCCCCGGTATCGACGATCGTGGGAGCGGTCTCCGGAAACGTCGAAACCTCCAGCCCGAAGGACGTTTTGGGAGCATTCGCGAGCAGGTCGGGATTGACGGCTACGATTTCCGGACTGCCCTGCGAATCGGTGAATTTCAGGAGGAGGGCCGCAGTCTCGTTGATCGCTTGTATTCCGTCCTCGAGAACCACGTAGTACTGGACGTCGCGACCGGCGACCTTGACGACCGATCCGATCGTCCGGCCGTCGAACGGAAACGCAGGAGCCTCACCCGCTCGAGGCACGAACGGTGCTGCGACGGGGGGTGATTCGGGCACGGAATTGAGCAGACCGGCACTGACCGGAGATGGTGTCGCGTCCTCGAGTCCGAGTGCCCGGACCACTGCCCTGTTGTTCAGGTCGACCGGCGATTTGGTGCCGTCGTGCACGAGATAGGCAGTGCCGTCCGATGTCCAGAGGAACGCCTCGGAATCGGCGAGCGCAGCCGTGCTTTCACCGAAGCGAGGATCACCCACCACAACCGTTGTCGAGGTCACTCCCGTGATCCGGTCGACGGTGTCGCAGACGGTCCACGTTTCTGCGCTGCCGTCACTGTCGTGCGGTAGCGCAGACGGAGCACCGGGAATACCCACCAGCGCGCCGCGGGGTCGTGCGGACAATTCGGATTCCTTGACCGTCAACGGGTCGTCGGGCTTGCCTACGATCAATCGAGCCGACGCGAGATTGAGCACCGGATGGAACACGTCGTCCACTTTCACGAACATCGCGGCCGAATCCTTGCCCACCACGATCGACGCGTCGCCGATCTTGTCCTGCGGCCGAAACAGTGCCAGCGCAGCGCATCCCGCCAAGCCGATGCAGGCGACGACGACGCCCACGAGCAGTGCCCGCGACTGCGACTTCATCGGATCGTGCAGCATCCGAACGTCGCGTCTGATCAGTGCATGTTCCATTCTGCGGACGAGAAAGCGGTAACCGCCAACCTGCCACTTCGTTGTCGGCGTCGACGCCACGCTTCCTCCCCAGGATTGTGCGGACCCGATCCCCATTCGGGTCACGCGACACAGTACAGTTCGTCCGCACACCTCGGCGACCGCGTTGGCGTTCGTCGATGGGGCACTGCGACCTTCGGGGGGAGGGTTTCGATGACGCGTACCGGTCGGGCAGGGCGTGGGCGAGCCGCCGTTCCTTTCGTCGCGCCCACGGTGCGGCGGGTGATCTTGGCCGAGACCGCAGCCGTGGCGATCGGCTCGGCTCTGTTCGCGGCACAGGTGAGACCAGGGCTGACTCTGCTCGCTGTTGCGACGGTAGCGCTCGTTCCGTTCGTCGCCGTTCGGCGCAGATCGGTCGTGGACTGGGTCCGGACAATCTGGCGGTTCCTCGCCGATCGTGCCCCCGATGTCGGTGTGAGTACGGACCACACCGACACGGCAGTCGGCCCGGTCGGGGTCCACTGGCAGCGCGACACCGTCACCTGCACCATCGAGATCGTCCCGCCCGGGCACGCCACCACAGTCCTCGGCAAGGCGAGCGCCGAGACGCAACACACGCTTCCTGTCGACGCGTTGGCGTCGTGTCTGCGACAGCACGACATCGAGGTCTGCTCCATCGACGTCGTTGCACTCGGATTCCGCAGCTCGGCAGGCTCGGTCGCCACCGAGGTGTACGAGTCACTCATCGGTCCGCTACCGGCAGTAGCGGTGCGAACAGTCTGGGTGGCAGTCACTCTCGACCTGCGTGCGAATGCGCGTGCGATCGGGGCCAGAGGCGGAGGCAGGGCCGGGGCAGCCCGCGCCGCTGTCGTCGCGACCACTCGCGTACATCGCGCTCTGAACGCCCACGGGCTGTCCTCGCGACTGTTGACGAGCTCCGAACTACGATCGGCTGTGTTGCACCTGTGTCGGGGCGTGAGTATCGACGACCTCACCCAGACGTGGTCGACAGCACCCCTACCGGGTGCGTCGAGTACCGGCTTCGGAATCGATTGCAGCACAGTCACTGCCGAGGACATCGCGACCCTGTGGGCAACACCGTCCCTCGGAACGACGCTGTCCTTCCGCCTGCAACCGACCCACGACACCGGGAAGGTGCGCATCCATGGGTCGTGCAGATTCGCCACTCGAACACCGATCACGAAGCCTCGTGTACGCGCGCTGACCTCGATGAGCGGAAGTCAACGCGACGGCATCCTCGCCCAGCTCCCGCTGGCCCTACCCGCCCTGGATTCGTTGTCTCCCAGACGATTTCTCGACACAACGACGATGCACGAGCTGAAACTCCCGGTAAGCGGGTGCGGCCAGCTGTTGGGATCCGATGCTCACGGACACGGTGTCGCGGTGCGGCTGTTCGGACCGGGCCTGACGCGAGTTCGAATCGCCGGAGAGCTCTACCTCGCCCAGCAACTGATCTTCCGCGCCATCGCCACCGGTGCCAGGGTTCTCGTCCGCACGGATCGCCCGCACGCCTGGCGCGCGATCCTCGACGCCATCGGCGCACCCGATCGACTACTGGTCGACGGCACCACGACCCGATCCCGGCCGTCGTACGACGTGATCCTGATCGACTTCGCCGACGGTTCGGCACCGCCTGTGCAACAGGGACTTTCGGGCGTCACCATGATCTCGTTGTCCGAGCACCTACCGCGGACCGGCCGCCCCGAACAGGAGCGAAGCGTGCCTGAGCCGGATCTGACGATCGTCCAGCCCCATGCGTCGGGAGATCGAATTCGAGTCCGATCCGGTCCACTCGACGTCGAGCTGACATTGGTCACGATTCCGCAGGAGACGGCGTTCATCGGCCGCCCCAGGAGTCTGCGCCCCGCGGTTCGTGCATGACCGATTCTCAGCCGGGGTAGTCGGCGCGCCCACGAGCGCCGGCGACCGCATCGGCCCACCACTCCAGCTGATCGAGAAGACGCCCGAGAGCGTCGACGGCTGCGGCATCGTCGATCCGTCCCGACTCGTCGAACCGCTTGCGCACCCGGTGCAGCGACACGGCGTCTCGGACCGAGACCATGTGCAATTCGGCAGTGATCTGCCGCAGCTGTTCGGTCGCTCGAATCCCACCGCCCAGCCCGCCGTAGGAGACGAATCCCACCGGCTTGCCACGCCATTCGTACTTCACCGTGTCGAGCGCAGTCTTCAACGCACCGGGTACGCCGTGGTTGTACTCCGGAGTGACGAACACGAAGGCGTCGGCGGCACCTATGATCCCGGTGAAGCGTTCGGAGTCCTCGCACGGAACGAGAGAATTCGGTAACTCGAAATCGGCCAGGTCGACGTCCACCACCTCGACGGTGGTGCGTTCGGCTGCGACACCTCGAACCCAGGCCGCGACGGTCGGTCCCACTCGACCGGCACGCACACTACCGACGACGATGGCGAGCTGTATCGGCTGCATCGCTCCGACACTAGACCCGGTGACGCTCGGTCAGCCCTCTCCCCCACAGCAACCGCCGCCGGTGATCGCCGAGCGCACTTCTCGGGTGGCCGCGTTCCGAGCGGCCAGCTCGTCGGCCGGCGGGTAGTCGACTCCAACCAAGGACAAGCCGTGCGCCGGAGCCACCGCCACCTCGCTCGCCCGCTCGCGCCGAGTCAACAATGACCGCGCCCAGTCGGGAGTTCGACGCCCTTCCCCCACGGCCTGCATGGCACCGACGAGGCTACGGACCATCGACCAGCAGAATGCGTCGGCGCTGACGTATGCGGTGAGACGATCGCCGTCGCGCTCCCAGTCGAAGCGCTGCAGTTCCCGAACGGTGGTGGCACCGTCACGTCGCTTGCAGAACGCGGCGAAATCGTGCAGACCGACCAATCCCACGGATGCCTCACGCATCGCACCCAGATCGATGGGCCTGGGCCAGGAGACGACACCGGCGACATCGAGGGGGTCGACACCGTATGGCGCAGTGCCGAAACGATATTCGTAGTGCCTGCGGTATGCCGAGAATCGCGCGTCGAAATCACGGGAGACGGCGGTGATGGCCCGCACTCGAACATCGGTGGGTAGAAACCGGGCCATTCGGCGGACCAGTCGGTCGTGATCGTCGGGAACGTCGACGGCGTCGAAGTGCGCCACCTGTCCCGTCGCATGGACTCCCGCGTCGGTTCGTCCCGCCACGGTCAGCTCTACCGATTGCCGCAGCACCGTGGAGAAGGCTTCTTCGAGCACTCCGCAGACGGTGCGGATACCCGGTTGGCGCGCCCACCCGGAGAATCTCGTGCCGTCGTACGAGATGTCGAGCCGAAATCTGGTGGGGACCGACAAAGCGGGCCCGCCTTCCCCTGGGGGAATGGCGGGCCCGCTTCGATCGTGCGCGGAGCTCAAAAGGACTAGTCCTTCTTGGCTTCCTCGGCCTCGGGGGCGTCCGACGCGTGTGCGTCGTTGTCCTCGATGCCTTCGATGACTGCGTCGGCGTTGGCCACCTCGGCGTCGGTCGCGTCGGCTTCGACAGCCTCGACGACGTTCTCGTCGGTCGCGTCCTCGGCCGGAGCCTCGGTTGCGGCGGGAGCAGCCTGCGAAGCCTTCACGCGGCGAGCGCGATCGGCTTCGTTGGACACCGTCTGCTCGTTGACGAGCTCGATGATGGCCATCGGCGAGTTGTCACCCTTGCGGGGGACGGTCTTGATGATGCGCGTGTAGCCACCGTCGCGATCGGCGAAGAAAGGCCCGATCTCGGCGAACAGCTTGTGCACGACATCTTTGTTGTTGATCGTCTTGAGAACCTCACGACGATGCGCCAGATCACCCTTTTTGGCGTGGGTGACGAGCTTCTCGGCGTGGGGACGAAGGCGCTTGGCCTTCGACTCGGTGGTGGTGATGCGGCCGTGCTCGAAGAGTGACGTCGCCAGGTTGGCCAGGATGGCCTTCTGGTGCGACGCCGACCCGCCGAGACGGCGGCCCTTGGTGGGCTTGGGCATGATGAATCTCCTAGTAAGAGCTCCAGCGAGCTGATTACAGCTGTTCTGTCTCGGCGTAGTCCTGCTCGGCACCTTCGGTGTCGCTGAAGGAGCCGGCGTCGGTGTCACTCCACGTGCCCGTGGTGGCGTCGTAGCCAGGCACGGTGCTCGGATCGAACGACGCGGGGCTGTCCTTGAGGGAGAGGCCGAGCGAATGCAGCTTGACCTTCACCTCATCGATGGACTTCTGCCCGAAGTTACGGATGTCGAGCAGATCGGACTCGGTACGACCAACCAACTCGCCGACGGTGTGAACACCCTCGCGCTTGAGGCAGTTGTAGGAACGGACGGTGAGGTCCAGATCCTCGATGGGGAGTCCGAAGGAAGCAATGTGATCGGCCTCGGCGGGCGAGGGTCCGATCTCGATGCCTTCTGCTTCGACGTTCAGCTCACGGGCGAGGCCGAAGAGCTCAACCAGGGTCTTGCCCGCCGAAGCGAGCGCGTCCCGCGCGGTGATGGAATTCTTGGTCTCCACGTCGAGAACGAGCCGATCGAAGTCGGTGCGCTGTTCGACGCGAGTGGCCTCCACCTTGTAGGTGACCTTGAGCACGGGTGAGTAGATCGAGTCGACCGGAATACGGCCGATCTCGGCACCCGAAGCCTTGTTCTGAACGGCGGGGACGTAGCCGCGACCGCGCTCGACTACGAGCTCGATCTCCAACTTGCCCTTGTCGTTCAGGGTCGCGATGTGCAGATCGGGGTTGTTCACCGTGACGCCGGCCGGGGGCACGATGTCGCCTGCGGTCACAGCGCCGGGGCCCTGCTTGCGGACGTACATGGTGACCGGTTCGTCTTCTTCGGAGCTCACCACGAGGCCCTTGAGGTTCAGGATGATGTCGGTGACATCTTCCTTGACTCCGGGGACGGTGGTGAATTCGTGGAGGACGCCGTCGATACGGATGCTGGTGACAGCAGCGCCGGGGATCGACGACAGCAGGGTGCGGCGGAGCGAGTTGCCGAGTGTGTAACCGAAGCCGGGCTCGAGCGGCTCGATGACGAATTTCGAGCGGTTGTCGGCGATGACCTCTTCGGTCAGCGTCGGGCGCTGTGAAATGAGCATTGTGTGTTCCTCCTGTACGGGCGTCCGCTATTTGACGCCCACGTGTGGAGGCGAAGACGCATGTGAGCCTCACGGGGAGACTCACATGCGTGCTGCGCCTTACTTCGAGTAGTACTCGACGATGAGCTGCTCCTGGAGCGGCACGTCGATCTGTGCGCGCTCCGGCAACCGGTGCACCAGGATGCGAAGACGGTTGGGGACGACCTGCAGCCACGGGGCGACGGGACGGTCGCCGTAGCTTTCGCGGGCGATCTGGATCGGCAGAGTCTGTGCCGACTTCTCACGCACGTCGATGATGTCGTACTGCGAGACGCGGTAGCTGGGGATGTCGACGCGCTTGTTGTTCACCAGGAAGTGACCGTGCGTGACCAGCTGACGGGCCTGACGACGCGTGCGTGCCAGTCCGGCGCGGTAGACGACGTTGTCGAGACGACTCTCGAGGATGGTCAGCAGGTTCTCGCCGGTCTTGCCGACCGTCCTGTTGGCTTCCTTGTAGTACAGACGAAACTGCTTCTCCATGACGCCGTAGGTGAAGCGAGCCTTCTGCTTCTCCTGCAGCTGGAGCAGGTACTCGCTCTCCTTGATCCGCGCGCGGCCGTGCTGGCCGGGCGGGTAGGGACGACGCTCGAACGCCTGGTCGCCTCCGACGAGGTCGACGCGCAGACGACGCGACTTGCGGGTGATAGGACCGGTATAACGTGCCATTTTCTAAACCTTTCCTTCCCGCTAGACCCGACGCCGCTTGGGCGGACGGCAGCCGTTGTGCGGCTGAGGGGTGACATCGGAGATGGTGCCGACCTCGAGGCCAGCGGCCTGAAGCGAGCGGATCGCGGTCTCACGGCCGGAGCCGGGACCCTTGACGAACACGTCGACCTTCTTGACGCCGTGCTCCTGTGCCTTGCGCGCAGCGTTCTCGGCTGCGAGCTGTGCGGCGAACGGAGTCGACTTGCGCGAGCCCTTGAAGCCCACGTGTCCCGAGGACGCCCACGAGATGACGTTTCCGGCGGGGTCGGTGATCGACACGATCGTGTTGTTGAACGTGCTCTTGATGTGCGCAGATCCGTGCGGGACGTTCTTCTTGTCCCTGCGACGCGTCTTCTGCGCCTTCTTCGGACCGGTACCGCGTGCTTTGGGGGGCATTACTTCGCCTTCTTCTTGCCGGCAATGGTGCGCTTGGGTCCCTTACGGGTACGCGCATTGGTCTTGGTGCGCTGTCCACGGACGGGCAGACCACGACGGTGGCGAAGACCCTGGTAGCAGCCGATTTCGATCTTGCGACGGATGTCGGCCTGAACCTCGCGGCGCAGGTCGCCCTCGACCTTGAGGGACTCGTTGATGTAATCGCTGAGCTTGCGCAGATCGTCGTCGCCGAGATCCTTGCTTCGCAGGTCGGGGCTGACGCCCGTCGCTGTGAGGATTTCCTTGGAGCGGGTACGGCCGACGCCGTAGATGTAAGTCAGTGCGATCTCCATGCGCTTTTCGCGCGGCAGATCCACACCTGCGAGACGTGCCATGTGGCATTTCCTTTTCTTGTCCGGAGGTCTGCTCCCAGTCCGTCCCCTGTGTCCTTCTCACCGCTGGGGTGTGAAGCGTCTTTCAACTAACTCAGTGGGGCCCCGGCCTCCGTGCCGGGGGTCTGCCGCGACGCGTGTGTCGCGGTTGGTGCTGGGAGGTCATCTTCTAGCTGTTGCCAAGCCGACGTGCGAAATGCTCGGTGGTTATCCCTGACGCTGCTTGTGACGCAGGTTGTCGCAGATCACCATGACGCGTCCGTTACGACGAATCACCTTGCACTTTTCGCAGATCTTCTTGACGCTCGGCTGAACCTTCACGTCGTTGATCTCCTGTGTGTAGCTCGGCCCCGCTGCGTGCAGTGGCCCCGAGCATGGTTCTCCCCGACCGGACGTGGCCGGGGAAGCTCTTACTTGTAGCGGTAAACGATGCGTCCACGCGTGAGGTCGTAGGGCGAAAGCTCCACCACGACGCGATCCTCGGGAAGGATGCGGATGTAGTGCTGACGCATCTTTCCGCTGATGTGAGCGAGTACCTTGTGGCCGTTTTCGAGCTCAATGCGAAACATCGCATTGGGCAGCGGTTCGACAACTCGGCCCTCTACCTCGATAGCACCGTCTTTCTTGGCCATATCCTCCGCGATCCTGGCTCTCACACCTGGTTGATTGCATCTGTTTCCGTTACCGTGATGCCCACTGACCGACCCGAATCAACGGGTCGACGTATCGCCGGAACGGTTCGCAGCCCACCAGGGCACGCGAACATCCGGTACGCAGGGCGCACCGTCGATCCATGCTACCGGGTAATGCACGTCTGGCCAAATGCGTCCAGTGTCCATACTCCAGGTCAACGTTTGCCCCAGTTCGATTTCCTGAGCTAACGTTCCGCCGGGCTGCATCACAGCCGCACAACCACTGGCCGTACCGACTGCGTTCGCAGCGGCGGCCGTGTCCGCGAAGACGACTACGAGGCACCCCTCTTGAGATCAGACACGCGCGCCGGAGACCCGGTCGTATCCGTCATCATCCCAATTCACAACGCCAAGGACGTTCTCGACGATCAACTGCGAGCTCTCGCTCGACAGGACTACGAGCATCCGTTCACGGTGATCATCAGCGACAACGGCTCGACCGACGGCCTTCGCGAACACATCGACAGCCATCACCTTCGTGGCGCTCTGGACCTGAGATACGTCGATGCTGCGGGAACCCCGGGGGCATCGTTCGCACGCAACCGGGGTGCAGACGCCGCCCGCAGCGAATTGCTTGCATTCTGCGACGCGGACGACGCGGTGCACCCGAGCTGGCTCCGACGCATCGTTACGGGCCTCGACGAGTACGACCTCGTGGGTACCGGCCTGGAGACGGAGACACTGAACTCCGTTGCCACGCGAGCATCGACGCCTTTCGCACCGCCCACGGATCAGGGAAAGTCGACATTCCTGCCGTTCGTCATCGGTGCCAGCATGGCGTGCCGCAGATCGACCTACCGTCAGCTCGGCGGCATGCTCGAATACGTACACGCCAGCGAGGACATGGAATTCTCGTGGCGCGCACAGCACGCGGGCCGTCGGTTGCACTTCATCGCCGAACCGCTGGTCTCCTACCGACTGCGCACCGGCCACCGGGAGAACTGGAAACAAGCAGGCGCTTTGGGATACGGATCGGCTCACGTGCGCGGCCTCTACCGAGCACACGGCTGCCCACCCTTCCGAGCCCGCTCGATCTCCGTCGCCCTGCTGATGCTCGGCGTACGGAACCCACTGCTTCCGACTGCCGTGACCAGGATGCCCACTCGACTCTGGCTACGTCTGGTGGCTGCGCACCTCGGCCTGCTCCGTGGCGGTCGACGCTACGGATCGTTGGCCTGGTGACCCTGACCGGATCCGACCCTAACTGGGTCGCAGGGTCAGAATGCGCGGCCCGTCCTCGGTGACGGCAACGGTGTGTTCCCAGTGCGCGGATCGGGATCCGTCGGTGGTCACGACCGTCCACCCGTCGTCGAGAATGTCGGTGTCGTACGTTCCGAGGGTCAGCATGGGCTCGATCGCGAGGGTGGATCCGACCACCAACTCCGGCCCCTTGCCGGGCGCACCCTCGTTCGCAAGGAACGGGTCCATGTGCATTTCACGGCCGATGCCGTGACCGCCGTATCCGTCGACGATTCCGTACTTGCGGCCGTGTGCCTGCTCGGCCGCGTGGGTTCCGGATTCGATGGCGTGCGAGACGTCCGTGAGCCGGTTGCCGGGAAGCATCGCGGCGATACCGGCTTCCATCGACAGCCGCGTCGCCTCGCTCAGCATCGCATCGGCCTCGATGATGTCGCCGACACCGAACGTCCACGCAGAGTCTCCGTGCCAACCGTCGAGAACTGCCCCACAGTCGATGGACACCAGGTCGCCTGCGACCAGCAGCTCATCCGCCGACGGAATGCCGTGCACCACACGGTCGTTCACCGACGAGCAGATGCTGCCGGTGAAGCCGTGATACCCGAGGAACGACGGCACAGCGCCGGCGTCGCGAATGACCGCCTCGGCCACTCGGTCCAGCTCGAGAGTCGAGACACCGGGTACCGCCGCTGCCCGAACGGCAACCAGAGCAGCGCCGACGACCGCACCGGCCGCAGCCATGGCGTCGAGTTCACCTGCGCTGCGGAACGGCACGACCTTGCGTTTACGGCCGAACGCCATTACTTGCCGTGGTCCTCGATGGACTTCAGCGCGCGAGCGTTGACCTCGTCCACCTCACCGATCGCGTCGACCGTCACGAGTTGACCCTCGTAGTAGTCGAGCAGCGGCGCGGTCTCGTCCCGGTACACCTTGAGTCGGTTCCGGATGACGTCTTCCTTGTCGTCCTCGCGTCCACGCGAGAGCATGCGTTCGACGACGACGTCCTCGTCGACGGCGAAGGAGAGTACTGCGTCGAGCTCGGCGTTCAGATCCGCCAGGATGCCGACCAGCGCCTCGGCCTGACCCACCGAACGCGGGAAGCCGTCGAGCAGGAAGCCGTTCACCGCGTCGGGCTCGGCGAGGCGACTGCGGACCATGTCGATGGTCAGCTCACTGGGAACAAGGTCGCCTGCATCGAGGTACTTCTTCGCTTCGAGTCCGAGCGCCGTCTTCTCACCGATGTTCGCGCGAAACAGGTCGCCGGTGGAGATGTGCGGAACGCCCAGCTTCTCGGACAGGAGGACGGCCTGGGTGCCTTTGCCGGCACCGGGGGGACCGAGCAGAACAAGTCTCACTTGAGGAACCCTTCGTAGTTACGCTGCATCAGCTGGCTTTCGATTTGCTTCACGGTATCCAAGCCCACGCTGACCATGATCAGAACGGCGGTGCCGCCGAACGGCAGGTTCTGTCCTCCACCCGAACTTCCGATGTCGAGGAACAGGTTCGGGAGCACGGCAATGGTGCCCAGGTAGACCGCACCCGGCAACGTGATGCGACTGAGGACGTAGTTCAGATAGTCGGCGGTCGGCTTGCCCGGACGGATGCCCGGGATGAACCCGCCGAACTTCTTCATTTCGTCGGCGCGCTCTTCGGGGTTGAACGTGATCGCCACGTAGAAGTACGTGAAGAAGACGATCAGACCGAAGAAGATCGCGATGTACACCGGGTTTGCGGGGTTCACCAGGTACTCGTTGATGATGCGCTGCCACCAACTCGGGTCGACCGCGGTGCTCGCCGAGGTGAGCTGGGCGATGAGGTTCGGCAGGTACAGCAGCGAGGACGCGAAGATCACCGGGATGACGCCGGCCTGGTTGACCTTGAGCGGAAGGTACGTGGACGAGCCGCCGTACATCTTCCGACCGACCATGCGCTTGGCGTACTGGACGGGAATTCGGCGCTGACCCTGCTCGACGAAGACCACGCCGGTGATGATCAGGAACGCTGCGAAACAGACGAAACCGAACACCAATCCGCCGCGGCTCTCGAGGATCGAGTTGCCCTCGGACGGGATACGCGAGGCGATTCCGGCGAAGATGAGCAGCGACATGCCGTTGCCGACGCCGCGCTCGGTGATGACCTCACCGAACCACATGACGACGGCTGCACCGGCGGTCATGACGAGCACGATGATGACGAGGCCGAAGATGGACTGGTCGGCGATGATGTCCTGCTGGCAGCCCTGAAGCAGCTGGCCGCGCGAAGCGAGTGCCACCAGGCCGGTCGCCTGCAGGATGGCCAAGGCGATCGACAGATAACGCGTGTACTGCGTCATCTTGGCCTGCCCCGACTGGCCCTCCTTACGGAGTTCCTCGAACTTCGGGATGACGACGGTGAGCAGCTGCACGATGATGCTGGCGGTGATGTACGGCATGATGCCGATCGCGAACACCGAGAGCTGAAGGAGCGCTCCACCGGAGAACAGGTTGATCAACGAGTAGATGCCCGCCGAGTCTCCACCGGAGACCTGGTCGATGCATGCTCGGACATTGGCGTAGTCGACGCCCGGCGACGGCAGCGTGGCACCGAAGCGATACAGGGCGACCAGACCGAGCGTGAAGAGGATCTTCCGTCTCAGGTCAGGAGTCCTGAGGGCCGACACGAAGGCGGAAAGCAAAGATCCTCCTGGCACGACTGCATTGACGCTGCGAGTACTTCGTCGGGAGCGCAAACCGGTGCTCCCGTGAGCCTCACGAGCATGGACTGCAAGCGACATGCGTCGCCCGCATCGAAACGAACTTCTGTGAACTCTAGAACTCTAACAGTGCGTATCGAACCGCCCGACGGTCAGTGTTGGACCCCGTCCGTTCGGTCGACCACGGCACGTGGTGCCGAGGCAACGATGGCCGCAGCTCAGCTGCGAGAGCTGTGGCTGCGGCCATCGTCACGAACTGCTGGTCGATGCACTGCTACTCAGCACATCGAACCGATGCTCATACCTCGGTTGCAGAACCGCCGGCAGCGGCGATCTTTTCCTTGGCGGAGCCCGTGAACTTGTTGGCCGAGATCTCGACCTTCACGGTCAGGTTTCCGTCGCCGAGAACCTTGACGGGCTCGTTCTTGCGAACGGCACCCTTGGCGATGAGCTCGGGGATACCGATCTGACCGCCCTCGGGGAACAAACGCTCGATGTCGCGCAGGTTCACGACCTGGAACACGACACGGTTGCGGTTGGTGAAGCCCTTGAGCTTCGGGAGCCGCATGTGGAGGGGCATCTGGCCACCCTCGAAGCGTGCCGGCACGTTCTTGCGTGCGCCGGTTCCCTTGGTACCGCGACCTGCGGTCTTGCCACGCTTGCCACCTTCACCACGGCCGACGCGAATCTTCGTCGACTTGGATCCGGCTGCGGGGCGCAGGTGGTGCAGTTTGATGGTCATGGTTAGACCTCCTCAACAGTTACGAGGTGGCGCACCGTGTTGACCAGTCCGCGGTTCTGCGGGTTGTCCTCGCGGACGACCGTCTGGCGGATGCCCTTGAGCCCGAGAGTACGCAGGCTGTCACGCTGGTTCGCCTTCTGGCCGATGGTGCTCTTGATCTGGGTGACCTTCAGCTGAGCCATTACTTCACCGCTCCTGCCTGTGCGCGTGCGCGCAGCATTCCGGCGGGTGCAACCTCTTCGAGGGTCAGGCCGCGGCGAGCCGCAACTTCCTCGGGACGCTGCAGACCCTTGAGGGCTGCGACGGTCGCGTGCACGACGTTGATGGCGTTGTCGCTACCGAGCGACTTCGAAAGCACGTCGTGGACACCGGCGCACTCCAGCACGGCACGCACAGCGCCACCGGCGATGACGCCGGTACCGGCGCTGGCCGGACGCAACATGACGACGCCTGCTGCGGCTTCACCCTGGATGGGGTGCGTGATGGTGCCGGCGATCATCGGGACGCGGAAGAAGCTCTTGCGAGCCTCCTCGACACCCTTCTGGATGGCCGCGGGAACTTCCTTGGCCTTGCCGTAGCCGACGCCGACCAGTCCGTTGCCGTCACCGACGATGACGAGGGCGGTGAAGCTGAAGCGTCGACCACCCTTGACCACCTTGGAGACGCGGTTGATCGTGACGACCTTCTCGATGAAGTTCGACTTGTCCGCAGCGTTGCCGCCACGGCCGTTGTCACGACGGTCACGACCGCCACCGCGGTTGTCGCCGCGCTGGTTGTTGTCGCCACCTGCGTTGGGGCCACTGTTCTGTCCGGCGGGGCCGCTTCCGCCGTCACGCCGTTGACGTCCCGGCATCAGGCTGTCCTTCCGTTGTCAGTCATTGTCATCATCAGAACGTCAACCCGCCTTCACGGGCTGCGTCTGCGAGTGCCGCGATGCGGCCGCTGTAGTTGTTGCCGCCGCGGTCGAACACGACTGCCTCGACGCCGGCTGCCTTCGCGCGGCTGGCGATGAGCTCGCCGACCTTCGCGCTGACGGCCTTCTTGTCGCCCTCGAGGGCGCGCACATCTGCTTCGATGCTCGACGCGCTGGCCAGCGTGTGGCCGGCGAGGTCGTCGATCAACTGCACGTGGATGTGACGCGAGGACCGGTTGACGACCAAGCGGGGACGCTCGGGCGTGCCGGAGATCTTCTTGCGAAGGCGGAAGTGACGACGTGCCTTCGACAGGCGACGCTTCGTCGAGACGTCGGTGCCACGCGGAGTGCGCTTGACGACGTTCGCCTTGTCTGCTGTTTGCTGGCTCATATCACTTACCCGTCTTTCCGACCTTGCGGCGGATCACTTCACCCTCGTAGCGGATGCCCTTGCCCTTGTACGGGTCCGGACGCCGCAGACGACGAATGTTGGCAGAGATCTGACCGACCTTCTGCTTGTCGATGCCGACAACGGTGAATCGCGTGGGCGACTCGACCGTGAACGTGATGCCCTCGGGTGCTTCGATCAGCACAGGATGGCTGTAACCGAGTGCGAACTCGAGGTCCTTGCCCTTGAGTACGACGCGGTAACCGACGCCGTGAATCTCCATCTTGTTGGTGTAACCGTTGGTGACACCGGTGATGAGGTTCGCGACGAGAGTGCGCGAAAGTCCGTGCAGTGCACGGCTCTTGCGCTCGTCATCGGGCCGGGTGACGGCGATGGTGCCGTCGTCGGCGCGAGCGATCTGGATGGGCTCGGCGACCGTCAGGCTCAGGGCACCCTTGGGGCCCTTGACCGCAACGTTCTGGCCGTCGATGGTGATATCGACTCCAGCGGGGACCGGTACCGGCAATTTTCCAATACGTGACATGGTGGTGGCCTCCCCTACCAGACGTAGGCGAGGACTTCTCCGCCCACACCCTGCTTGGCCGCCTGACGCTCCGTGAGCAGACCTGTGGACGTGGAGATGATCGCCACGCCCAGGCCGCCGAGAACCTTGGGCAGATTGGTGGATTTTGCGTACACCCGGAGACCGGGCTTGGAGACGCGTCGCACGCCGGCGAGGCTGCGCTCACGGCTCGGGCCGTACTTCAGATCGACGATGAGGGTCTTGCCCACCTCGGCGTCTTCCGTGCGGTAGTCGGAGATGTAGCCCTCGCGCTTGAGGATCTCGGCGATGTTCGCCTTGAGCTTCGAGTGGGGAAGCTTCACCTCGTCGTGGTACGCCGAATTGGCGTTGCGCAGACGGGTCAAGAAGTCTGCAATTGGATCGGTCATCGTCATGGTGTGACCTGTGCACCTTTCTCGCAGCGGTTCCCATACAGCACGCGCGAGCTGGTGCCCCTGGATTCTCGAGAACCCGGCGGGCCTGGCTCGTCACATCGTGGGCCTACAACGAAGTGAACATGTCCTGACCGACTGTTGCCGGTCAGGGGTTGCGCTCCAAGCAATGCATCGCTGCACTGCCAGGTGTTTCGAGCTTCCGCATTTCGACGCTGACGTACGGAGAACTCGAGGTTGCGTTTCCATTGCAAGGACTCGCGTGCAGGCACGACGAAGCCCGGGCAACCGCTCTAGTGTAGGGAACCGGGTGCCATTCTCAAAATCGGTCGTGGTAGAGCTCGAGCGGCACCATGCCAGTAGGACTCGCGAGACACAGCCGTGTTCGTCGGTTCGGTGCAGTATTCTTCCGACATCATTTCATCGCTCCGGGGGGTTCGATGCGCACAACCGATTCCGTTGCCAGGACGGTCGACGTCCCACCATGGCCGGGTTCGTCCCGCACGACGCAGTGAAAGCCGATCCCGATCGGATCCGCCGTGCCTCTGCTCGGATGTCCGGCCTCGCCGACGTGTTGTGGGATGACATCGATCTCGTCCGTCTCGCCGTGGAGGAATTGCTGGAGACCTCCTGGACAGGCGCTGCGGCCGATTCCCATGCAGTTCTATGGGCGGAGTGGGTCGATTCGGCTCGGAAGATATGCGGCGCGCTCACCGAGGACGCGTGGCTGCTCGATGGCATTGCGACCGAATACGCCGCAACGGACAACGTGATCGATGAACACGTGGTGGATTCCGGCCTTCGGTTGGACCGTTGACGGCGCGCTACGTCGCCGACGTCGAACAGATTCTCGCTCTTGTCGATCGCGCACACATAGTTGGAGCCACGATCGAATCGGCTATCGCCGAAGTGGAGCGCGAGGTGAACGATCTCGGCATCGAATGGGAGGGCGAAGCGGCTGAGGCTCACCGCTCGGAGCACGAGCTGCTCCGGCAGGAATTGAACGATATGCGAACCGCGCTCGCGCAACTCGGCACGCTGGCGCGAGGCGCCCATGATCGCTACCGCGCAGCCGTCGACCACAACAAGCGAATGTGGCCCTGATGGCCCCGATCAGCGTCGACCCGCACATCCTCGCCGATGCGGCCTCCCAGTACAGCAGCGCCAAGACCATCTCGAGCGGCGCGATAGCGGAACTCGCCGCGGAACTCCACCGGAACTGGGGCTGCGCAGGCACCGACAACGCCGGAAAGTCTTGGGCAGACAGCTACGATTCCGCGGCATTCGACGCAGTCACCGCGGGGACCGACATCGCGAATGCGTTCGGCAAGCTCCACGACCTGCTTGCAACCACCGGTGTCAACCACGCCAACGCAGAGAATGCGAACACCGTTCCGCCGACACCGCCGCTGCCCGCTCCCCCACAACTTCCTCATACGAATACACCGCGGTTCAACGGTTCCTACGGCGGCGATACCGACGCCCCGATGGGGTGGGGACTGATCACGCGTTGGCTACAGGGCCACATGTGGCCCAACGGTGACCCGGAGAAGTTGCGGGGACTCGGAAGCGCGTGGCGCACCGCCGCCGAAGAGCTGAGACGAGCGAGCGACGCCACGAACTCCGCGTGGACCGACATCGAAAAACTTGCCTCCGACGAATTGCCGCAGGTCCTCGCCCAGATGGACGGCGTCCACAGCGCTGCGCACAACGTCGCCGACCAATTCGACACTCTCGCGAGCGCTTGCGGCGAATGGGCGTCGACCATTCAGGACGCTCACCAGAGCGTCATCGATATCGTGGGAACCGCCATCGTTGCCGGCACGATCGCCGGTGCAGTTGCCGGCTTCTTCACCCTCGGCGTGGGAACAGTCGCCGTTACCGGCGCGACGGGAAGCGCCATCGCCGGAAGTGTCATCGCCGTCCTGACCGGAGTGGAAGCGGCGTCCGCAATTGCCGTCGGTGTCACCGTGGCAACCGGGGCGGCGGCCATTGGAATTGCATCGGACGTGCAACCGCTCCTACAAGCAAGTCCGACCACTTCAACGCGAACACCGGCGGAGGAAATTGGCACTACAACCCTCCCCCGGCTGATCGACGGCTTCCTGGCTTTCCTGATGCCAAACAGACGAAGCCGTTGAATAATCGACCGCGTTGGACTGACAACAGAGGAAATATTTTGGAGTGGGACTACCAGCACGGAGCTCTCGAAAAATACACGAAAAACGGAAAACACCTAGGCGAGTTCGACCCAGTAACGGGCGACATGACCAAGGGGCCAGTGCCCGGCCGAAAACCAGGGAGATGACAATGTGGTACTTGGACGCGTACGAGAACAAATCTGAACTTCTTGCAAAAAGCTATCCGCTTCAGGGTGCAACCAGCACGACTATAGAAGAATTGATCGGGACAAATGAAGAAAGCGGACCGATCGAAGCCGCAATGCACGAGGTTGCGCCCGCAGACTTACCCAGATTCGCCAGATATATTGATGGCGAGCTGCTGATCGACCTCGGCTGCACATACTTCGTAGGCCTTTTCGCAGACTGACTAAAGGAGAAGGAAATCTGGTACTTGCAAGAATTCGATGATGAAACCGAGTTGGGAACAGAAATACACCTTCTTCGCGACATGACTGTCGAATTCGTCAAACGCACGCTCCAGATCGATGACAGCGACTTCGAACTACCCGTTGCAGTCGGCCAGAACGACGTTCCGGCGGAGAAGATACCCAACTTTGCTCGGTTCATGCAAATACCGTTCGAGGCGAAGGAGAATCATTCGTACGAACTCTCGTTTCTTGCCGAACCGAAATAGACTTCACACTCCGCCGCCATGGCCGGTAAGCAAGAAGTAGCGAGACGGCATGTGGTATTTGGAATCTTATAATAAACGAACCGATACGATCGCACACAGCTACCTCCTGACTGCTATCACCGGAGACGAAATCAGAGAACTGATTGACGTCGACGAAAGCGAACTTCCCCTAGAAATGGGACCATATCCAGTCGCATTGGCCGACGTGCCGAAGTTCGCGCGGTACATCGAGGGCGATTTCAGGATCAGCTCCGATAATGAGTACTTCATCGGCCTGTTCACCGACTGAGGAAGGGCAGTCCGGCACCTGGAGACCAGCTGTAACGCGACTGAAAACCGGCCCGAAATTCACGTGCTCGGGAACATGACTGTCGACATTCAGAATCTGTCATTCGGCACCTGACATCACAACGCGCCCTGACACGGTCCGGAGGTTCAGATGCAGGCCTCGCGCACTCTTCAACCCTGTTCCAATGTCGTCCGTGAGACTCACGTCGCGGCGACTCCGCCCTGCGCTCAACCGCATAGACGATGAAGCGCGGCAATCGCTCAGTTCCCGCGCAGCCCAGCCATTTCGCAATCCGCACACCCGGTTGGACACCCGAACTCCCACTTCTTCGCTAACGTCGGACCATGACGGACTCGAAGGCAGTCGACATCGACCATCTCACCCACTCGCTGCGCGACCGCAACATCGCCGGGGTGACCATCGGCTGGGTCGACAACAACGGCATCGTCCGATCGCGCACCGTGCCCACCGCAGAATTGACGGCAGTCGCACGTCGCGGAGTGGGAATCACCGCGGTGTTCGCCGTATTCGATTCGCACGACGGGATCACGTTCGCCCACGATGGACTGTCGACCCCGTCCGGCGATGTGCGGTTGATTCCGGTGATCGACAACGCGTCGAGCGTAGTAGCGCTCGCCGGCCAATCGGGGCTTGCCTGGGTACACGGCCGGCAGCTCTCAGCAGACGGCTCTCCCTGGCCCTACGATCAGCGCGCGGTTCTCGAGCGTCAGGTGCAGAAGGCGTCCGATGCCGGATTCGAGGTGCGGGCCGGATTCGAGATCGAATTCGCGCTGACTCGCGAATCGGACGGCCTGTCCGCTCATCGCGGACCTGCATACTCCGCGAACGCAGTACGCGATGTCGACGAATTCGTCGTGCTGCTGCTCAACGCGCTTGCCGCGAACGGTCTGAGCATCGGCCAGATTCACGCCGAGTACGGCGCTTCCCAGATCGAGATCGCGCTCAGTCCACTCGATCCACTCGCCGCGGCCGATGCGCAGATCCTCGCGCGGCAGACCATCCACTCAGCGGCACGCGCTCTGGGTCTGCGGGCCAGCTTCGCTCCCCTGCCGTCGTCGAGCAGTGCAGGCAATGGTTGGCATCTGCACACGTCGCTGGTCCGCGACGGTCGGAACGCACTGACCGGTGACGGAGAGCACGGATTGTCCGACACCGGCCGGTCCTACATCGCAGGCCTGGTTCGAGAACTGCCGGGACTCACTGCCACCACGGCACCGAGTTCGGGATCGCTGCTGCGTCGTCGACCCGGCTACTGGGCCGGTGCCTTCGGGTTCTGGGGCGTCGAGAACCGTGAGGCTGCAGTGCGGCTCGTACCGTCGTCGCCGCTGCTCGGTCCGAATCACACCAACGTCGAGTTGAAGGCTTGCGATGCGTCGGCCAATCCGTATCTGGCGCTGGCCGTCACGATCGCGGCCGGCCTGTCTGGAGTAGCGGATTCGGCCCAGTTGCCGCCACCGGTTCAGCAGGATGTGGGCGGCTGGGACGACGCACGTCGTGAGGCCGCGGGTATCTCCCCACTCGCGACGACCCATACTCAGCAGCGGGAGAACCTGCTGTCATCCGAACTCGTCGCGAACGTGTTGGGCGAGGATCTTCTGGGCGCGTTCGTTGCGTGCCGGGACGCCGATGCCGCGTGGGCGGAGAGTCACACCGAGGACGAACTGCTCGAATCGTTGCGCTGGATCTACTGAGATGCTGCGACGCTTCCCCGGCGCAGGTGCAATCGTCTCGGCACTCGATCGTGTTCTGCCGCAACCGGATCAACTCTGCGGACCGTTCTCGGCATCGGTAGCGTTGACCGCTGTTCTCGACGAAGACGCACCGGATGTCACGGCACTCGCGGTCGCATCGGGATCCGCGATCTGGCCGATCGAGGTCGAGTCGGCGCGTCCCCCTGGATCGCCCCGGACCACCGACGGGTGGGATGTACTGCCGAGGGCTGCATCGATCGATGCAGCCGGGACCACAGCAGCAGGTCTCGCGTCGGGCATCGAGACGGCGACCGACCACCGCGTTTCCGTTGTTCCGATCAGGGGACCCGGTGCCGGGAGACTGCGTCTGTTTCTTTCCCGCCTCGCGGACGCGCAGTTCCGATTCAGCCTGCTGGCGAATGTACATACTGCAGAGTTGACCGAATTCGATTGGAACGTAGGGCATTTCGTGACCGTCTGGGGATTCGACCCAGCCGAGGACGGAGTAGCGATTGCCGACACCTATCGAGAACTCGGAGACCCAACTATGCCACCCGGATGTAGGACCGTCTCCGCCGATGCCTTCGTGTCGGCGATGTCCGAACGTGGCCTGCTCGTGATCGTCCAGAGCGATGATCAAGATGCCGCACTGGCTCTGACCCGATCGCTCGATCTACGACACGACGTGTGGTCGGTATGAAGCTCCGGGCCTGAGAAACACGAAATGGGCGTGGGTTCCCCGAGAGGAACCCACGCCCATCAGCGTGGTGTGGTGAAGCCCGAGGGCTTCAGATCACCAGGAGCTCTTGCGAACTCCGGGAAGCTCTCCGGCGTGTGCCATCTCGCGCACGCAGATACGGCAGAGGCCGAACTTGCGGAACACGGAATGGGGACGGCCGCAGCGGTTGCAGCGAGTGTATGCACGCACCGCGAACTTCGGCTTCTTGTTGGCCTTGTTGACCAATGCCTTCTTCGCCATGGACTCAGTTCTCCTTGAACGGGAAGCCGAGGTGCTTGAGCAGCGCGCGGCCTTCTTCGTTGTTGGTTGCGGTGGTTACTACGGTGATGTCCATGCCGCGCGGACGGTCGATCTTGTCCACGTCGATCTCGTGGAACATCGACTGCTCGTTGAGGCCGAACGTGTAGTTTCCGTTGCCGTCGAACTGCGTGCCCGAGAGGCCGCGGAAGTCCCTGATTCGGGGAAGGGCAATGGAGACCAGACGGTCGAGGAACTCCCACATGCGGTCGCCACGGAGGGTGACGCGTGCGCCGATGGGCATTCCTTCGCGCAGCTTGAACTGTGCGATGGACTTGCGAGCCTTGCGGATCTCCGGCTTCTGGCCGGTGATGGCAGCGAGGTCGGCAACTGCACCGTTGATCAGCTTGGCGTCACGGGCGGCGTCGCCGACACCCATGTTGACGACGACCTTGACGATGCCGGGGATCTGCATGACGTTCTCGTATGCAAATTCGGTGTTCAGGGCGTCTTTGATCTCGGCGCGGTAGCGCGCCTTGAGGCGGGGCTGTTCGCCCGCGATGTTTTCGGTGGTAGTCATCTCAGATGTCCTTCCCGTTCTTGCGGGAAACACGAACGCGCTTGCCGGATTCCTCATCGGTCCGGTAGCCCACGCGAGTGGGGTTTCCGTCCGAGTCGACCACTGCGACGTTCGATACGTGGATCGGGGCTTCCTGAGTGACGATGCCACCCGAGGATGCGCCGCGCTGGTTGGCGGAGACCGCGGTGTGCTTCTTGATGCGGTTCACACCCTCGACCAGAACCTTGGAGTCAGCGGGGTAGGCCTGAATGACCTTGCCCTTGGCACCCTTGTCCTTGCCTGCGATCACGAGAACGGTGTCGCCCTTGTGCACCTTCATTTACAGCACCTCCGGGGCGAGCGAGACGATCTTCATGAACTTCTTCTCACGCAGCTCACGGCCGACCGGGCCGAAGATACGAGTTCCACGGGGATCGTTGTCGGGCTTGATCAGCACCGCAGCGTTCTCGTCGAAACGGATGTACGAGCCATCCGGACGGCGACGCTCCTTGATGGTGCGGACGATGACGGCCTTGACGACCTCACCCTTCTTGATGTTTCCACCGGGAATGGCGTCCTTCACCGTAGCTACGATGATGTCGCCGATTCCGGCGTAGCGACGTGACGAACCACCGAGAACGCGGATGCAAAGGATTTCCTTCGCGCCCGTGTTATCAGCGACGCGTACTCGCGACTCCTGCTGAATCACTAACTTCTCCTTGACCTGGATGTACGTACGTGCCGGATTTCCGTCCCGACACGCGCGGTCGGCTGCCGGGAGCGGGCGCACAAAGGCACACCGCTGCCACAGGCAACCGGTCAAGTGTAGGGGAACGGGCCCCAGGGATCCAAATCGCCATGGCGCGGGCACCGGCCGCCGCCTGCCGACCCGGAACTCTCGGTACGGTTTCGGGGATGGGACATCTTCGGATCAGCGGGGCGCGGCGATGACGTCGACGGATGACGGCGGCCGCTGGTGGTCGAGTCTGCCACTGGATCGGGTCGTCCGACTGCACGGTGCCACCGAGCGTGAACTCGCCGAGTCCGTGAACCCTCTGCCGTCGGACGCGCCCTCCATCGTCTTCTTCGCGGTCGATCCAGCGACGGCGAATCGTGCCGTCGATCTCGTCGATGCGGTGGTGGCAGAACTCGAGAACGCTGCAGTCGACTCGGTTCCGCTGTTGCTCACGGAGTTCGACAATCAGGAAGACTCGTCGACGTTGCATCGACGCGCTGCACGCGCCGCCGCTGTGCGGCTCGCCGGCGACACAGCGCACTTCGGTCCGTATGTCGGGGCACTCGCAGATGCCGCAGTCGCGGGGCGGTCGCCGCGTCGAACCGCATTCACCGTCGAGACCCGAGCAGCAGGGTCGGCCCGAGTACTTGCCTCCGCTCAGCACAGAAGCACTGTTGCCCTCGTGTTGGTCGTGCCCGTCGGAACGGACGCCGGAGTCGTCGCGGGAGCAGCGGAATGGTTGTGCGCCCACGCCGGGGCAGGGGTCTGGGTGACGGGCGACGGGGCGTCGAGCATGGACCGATTCCCGTCGGTCTCGGTACGTGCGCCGGAAGTACCCGACGGCGTCAGCACTGTCCTCGATCGATTCCGGCCGCTCAGCTATCCCCCGATCTCGGGTCACCCCCACCCGGCGAGCGAACCCGAGAAGCGTCTGTGTCGCGCGCTGGACGCGCATGACTGGGCCACCGGGCGTGAGCACAACCGCTCGATTCGACTCGACGAGCTCAGCCGACCGTTCACGGTCGACGTACTGTGGCGCACCGAGAAGGTCGTGGTGGAAATCGACGGAAACGAGCACCGGGCAGTCGATCGGTTCGCCGAGGACCGCGTCCGTGACAACCAACTGCAGACACACGGCTACATGGTGTTGCGCTTCACCAATGCTCAGGTGATCGACGATCCGCAACGTGTGGTCGCTACCATCCGCGAGGCAGTATCGAGAAGACGATCGAAGGGGGATCCTCGATGAGCACCGAAGACCTGAACGGGACGGAAGCGGCAGTGCTGCTCGTCCTGATGGCCGAGGCAAGTCCGGTCAAGAACTCCGAACTCAGAGCGATGGGACCCGAGCTCGCGAAGCCGTCCCGGGACAGGCTGAGGAATGCCGGCCTGATCGAGGTGAATGCATCCGTCCGACCGATGACTCTCGAACTGACCGACAAGGGTTGGCGCACCTGCGGCGAACTCATCGGTGGTGAGCCACCGGCCCGGTCGACGGGAGCAGGAAAGGCCATGTTCACCGTCTTGGCCGGGTTGCGTCGGTGGCTCGACCGCACCGACAGCCGTCCGGCGGACGTGTTCTCGCCCCGCGGAGACGAGGCTGCACCCGACGAACCTGCGATCGACGAGAAGGCCGTCGATTCCTCTACCGTCGACATCGAAGCCTCGATTCGCGCGGCGTATGCCCGGATCGCGCGCGAACCCGGCAGCACCGTGCGACTCTCGCGCCTGCGAAACGAGTTGCACGACATACCGAGAACCGATCTCGACGAGGCCCTGGCGCGCCTGCGTCGTGCGGCGGATGTCTCGCTGATACCCGAAGAAAATCAGAAGACACTGACCGACGAGGAACGCGCCGCTGCCGTCGTCGTCGGCAATCAGCAGAACCACCTTCTCTCGATCGAACCATGATGGGCGTTGACTCGACGATGACGGACAACGAGCAGATCAGAGCTCTCGAATCGGTGCGGTTGAGCTGGGCACCGACCCCCGACGACGTGTGGCGTTCGCAGTCGAACGTGCACGTGCCGGGGATGCACGAACGAGTGTTCCTCGAAGTGATGAATGCATACGACGACGCGGACGCCTCCGACGACGCCAGTCCGCTCGGGGTCGTCGTACGCGGCCCGGCCGGTTCGGGCAAGACGCACCTGCTCGGCCAGGTGCGCGAAGAAGTGCAGCTCAAGGGCGGCTACTTCTTCCTGATCAGGTTGCTCGACGCTGCCGGATTCTGGCGCTCGACGCTGATGGGGATGCTCGACGACCTGATGCGTCCGTCCGGCCGCGGATCGGACAGCCAGCTCGGGCTGTTGCTCCGACGCCTGTGCGAGATCGGCGAGATTCCCGACGATCAACGCGCAAAGATCATGGGCGAGAACATGATCGACGCGGACACGTTGAACGATTTCGTCACCGCGGTGTACAAGGTTCACCCCCGCCACCGCCGGACGTCGCAGCACACGCTGCGCGCACTCGTGCTGTCCATCGCCCCCGACTCGGCAGTTCAGGACCTGGGTGACGCATACCTGCAATCGATCGACGATGTCGATCCAGACGAGTTCTCGGCCTGGGGCATCCGCCGGGCCGAACTCGGCCATCAGGGCATCGCCGAGAACATCTCGCGTCTGCTCGCTATCACCGGTCCGACGATTCTCGCGATCGACCAGATCGACACACTCGTGGCGCAGTCTCGTACCGGATCGGACCAGGAGTACGCCGACGCTCAGGAAGACAAGGTCGTCGAGCAGCTCGCGCACGGCTTGATGTCGTTACGCGAGACCCTCCCCCGCACCGCCTCGGTACTTTCTGCGCTGTCGAGTGCCTGGGAACTGATCGCCGCGCGCGGAGTCGCGCCGATGCGTGACCGCTTCCGAGTCACTCAGTCGCTCAAGCCGATTCCCTCGTCGGACATCGGACGCCTCCTTCTCGGACGACGTCTGGCAGCGTGCTTCCTCGAAGCCGGGTTCACCCCGCCGCACCCCACGTGGCCGGTCGCGCCCGACGCGTTCGAGCAGGCCCCCGATTTCACTCCGCGCCAGCTTCTCATCGCCGTCGATCGCCACATCAGGCACTGCCTCGACACCGGCATCGCGTCGGAGTTGGAGAGCTTCACCGACAGGTCGGGTCCGGCCGATGCGCCGGATCTACCCACGGCGCGGGTCAACGAACTCGACGCGCTCGACGATCGCTACAAGCAACTTCGCGAGCAGGTCGACGTCTCGATTCCGCTCCGACCCGACAGCGAGGACTCGATCGTTCCCGCACTGCTGTCCGCGGGCCTGACCGCGTGGATTCACGAGCATCAGTCGTCCGACGACAGCCTGGCCCAGGATCCGCCGCCGAGCGGCAAGCCTGCGCTGCACGCTCGCCTGCGCCACACCGTCGACACCGATACCGACGACGAAGAGCACTGGTGCTTCCGCGCGGTCACGTCCGGTAACGCCCGCGCCGCGCTGGCCCGAGTGGAACGGGCCGTGACGACGGCTGGCCTGCGGATAGACATGCCGAGGCGTCGGCTGATCCTGATCAGAAACGATCCGTGGCCGAACGGCGCGAAAACCGAGCAGACCATCGCGGCCCTGCGGCGCGCCGGAGGCATCGTGGTGCCCTTCGGCGACGAGGACCGCAGGGCTCTGGCGGCGTTGTCGATCCTGTTGACCGAGAACTCCCCCGCACTCACGTCCTGGCTGCTCGCACGCAAGCCGGCGCACGATGTGGAATTGTTCCGGGCGGTGCTTCCCGCTGTCAGTGTCGTCGACGACGACACCGCCCTCATCGAACCCGAGACGCCGAGCGTCGCAGCGCAGCCCGCGGCACCGCGGCGGCCGTCCATCGTGGTCGGTGCCGAACTCAGCACAGGTGCGGACGTCGCCGTTCCACTCGAAGCGTTGCGCAAGCACACTGCGATCTTCGCGGGCTCCGGTTCGGGCAAGACGGTGCTGATCCGTCGCCTGGTGGAAGAGTGTGCGCTGCAGGGAGTTTCGGCGATCGTACTCGACGTCAACAACGACCTGGCTCGGCTCGGCACCGCGTGGCCCGAGGACGAGAGGACGTGGCCACCGGGGGACGAAGCGAAGGCGACCGCGTATCTGCGCGACACCGACGTCGTGGTCTGGACGCCTCGCAAGTCCTCCGGTCGGCCGCTGAGCTTCCAGCCACTTCCGGACTTCGTCAGCGTCCTCGGCGACGCCGACGAGTTCGAGGCCTCCGTCGAGTCGGCACTGGCCTCACTCGAACCGGCTGCGGGAGTTCTGGGCACGTCACAGAAGGCCAAACACGGTCGGGCCGTGTTGAAGTCAGCGCTCGATCTGTTCGGTCGACGGCCGCAGGGCGGGGACCTGACCGCCTTCATCGACCTGTTGGAAGAGTTTCCCGAGGACGCCAGCGAGATGCGCGATGCGGTGCGCATCGCGGCCGGACTGGCCGAGAATCTCAAGGCCGCCGCCGCGAACGATCCGATGTTCGCGGGAGCGGGTACCCCGGTCGATCCGGCCGTTCTGCTCACTCCGGCCGAGGGCAAGAAGGCCAGGGTCTCGGTGATCAACCTCGCCGGCCTGACCACCGACGAGCAGAAGCAGAGCTTCGTCAACCAGCTGCAGATGGGTTTGTTCGCCTGGATCAAGAAGAACCCTGCGGGCGACCGGCCGCTGGGTGGGCTGTTCGTGATGGATGAGGCGCAGAATTTCGCGCCCTCGGACAGGACGACCGCTGCGACACACAGCACTCTCGCTCTGGCCTCGCAGGCACGCAAGTACGGACTCGGCCTGGTGTTCGCCACCCAGGCCCCGAAAGGTCTGCACAATCGAATCGCCGGCAATGCGTCCACTCAGTTCTACGGCCTGCTCAACAGTCCCTCGCAGGTGGAGGCAGCCAAAGAGATGGCGCGGGTGAAGGGTGGCTCGGTTCCCGACGTCGGACGCCTGCCCGCCGGTCAGTTCTACGCGGCCGTGGAGGGCGCAGAATTCCGTCGTACGGCCACTCCGCTGTGCCTGTCCTACCATCCGAAGAGTCCGCCGACCGAGGAAGAGGTCATCGAGCTGGCGCGCCAGTCCTGACGCCCTCGACAGTGGCACACTGGATTCGATGAAAACCCTCGCACGCGGGGAGAACTGCCCCGCTCCTGCCGGTCCCCTGACGGTGACACTCGCAGCGTCGACCTCGGTCGACGTCTCCGCGCTGCTTCTGGGGCCGGACGGGCGGGTCCGTTCGGACGCGGACCTGGTGTTCTACAACCAGCCATCCGCCCCCGGTGTCGAGTATCGCCGTGCATCGACCGGGCACCTGCTGATGTTCGACGCCACCGCCGTCCCCGCCGGCGTCGATACCGTGGCCGTTGCGGCGTCCCTCGACGGAACGGGGCCGGCCACGTTCGCGGCTGCGGGTCCGACGGCGGTGACGGTGTCCGATGCGTCGGACACAGCCCTGGTGGCATTCACTGCCGATGCACTCGGAGACGAGAGCGCGCTGGTGTGTCTCGAGTTCTACCGCCGCGGCGAGCAGTGGAAGATCCGTGCCGTCGGCCAGGGCTACGCCGATGGTCTGGCGGGGTTGGCCACGGCGTTCGGGATCAGTGTCGAAGACGACGAGCCGGCGCCCGACACCCCCGACGAGCCATCAGCAGACGCCGCCGCGCCACCCGTGAATTCACCCGTCCCTCGAGGAGTCCTGGCCATGAGAAGTGAACTGTTCACGCCCGCCCACGCCGAGGTTCCCGGCTCGGGCATTCAGAAGCAGGGCAGCAAGATGTGCCGAATCGGGATGAACGGTGACGTGATGGCCCGGGCCGGTTCGATGGTCGCGTACCAGGGCGATCTCCGGTTCGAGGCGAAGGGCTCGGGTGGTATCGGCCGGGCGCTCAAGCAGGCACTCTCGGGCGAGGGTGTCCCTCTGATGAAAGTCACGGGCCGGGGCGATCTCTTTCTCGCCAACGCAGCTCAGGACATCCATCTGATCGACCTGGACGGGTCCGACGGTCTGACCATCAACGGTGCCAACGTTCTGGCTTTCGAGTCCACGCTGAGCTACGACGTCAAGCGTGTGCAGGGCGCTGCGGCAGGCGGTAACGCGGGCTTCTTCAACTGTGTGTTCACCGGGCGCGGACGGATCGCCATCACCACGGACGGGATTCCGGTGGTGCTGAACGTCGATCAGCCCACATTTGCCGATCCGCAGGCTGCGGTTGCGTGGTCGTCCTCGTTGCAGACGAGAGTCAAGAAGAACGATTCGTTCGGTCTCGGCACGCTGATCGGCCGATCGACCGGTGAGCGGTTCACCCTCGAGTTCGCGGGCCAAGGGTTTGTCGTCGTACAGCCGTCGGAGCAGCCGCCGGGCGGGATGATCGGTGGCAGCGGCAGTGGTGAGCAGGCCGGTGTGGGCGGCGCGCTCGGCGGCTTGTTGGGCAGATAGGCCGCGCGGCCGGAACACAGAAATGCCCGCTCCCAGGAAGGGAGCGGGCATTTGTGTGCAGGTACTACTTGGCCTTTTCGAGAACCTCGACCAGTCGCCAGTGCTTCGTGGCGGACAGCGGACGGGTCTCCATGAGCTGAACGCGATCGCCTACGCCGGCGTCGCCCTTCTCGTCATGTGCCTTGACCTTGGTGGTGCGACGGATGATCTTGCTGTAGAGGGGGTGCTTGACCCTGTCCTCTAGCTCGACCACGATCGTCTTTTCCATCTTGTCGGATACGACGTAGCCGATCCGAACCTTACGGTTGTTGCGCTCTTCAGTCACAGTGTTTTCCTCGCTCATGCTGCGTCACCTGCTGTGTCCTCGGAAGGACCAGAGGCCAAGCCGAGCTCACGTTCACGAAGCACCGTGTAGATACGCGCGATTTCGTGGCGCACCACGCGCAGTCGACGGTTGTTGTCCAACTGGCCGGTAGCCATCTGGAAACGAAGGTTGAACAGCTCTTCCTTCGACTCACGCAGCTTGGTGACCAGCTCTTCACCGGTGAGCTCGCGGAGCTCTGCGGCTGGGGTTCCGGTAGCCATCAGAACTGCTCCTCCCTGGTGATGATGCGTGCCTTGATGGGCAGCTTGTGGATGGCGCGAGTCAATGCCTCACGCGCGATGGTCTCGTCGGGGTACGACAGCTCGAAGAGCACACGACCCGGCTTGACGTTGGCGATCCACCACTCGGGCGAACCCTTACCGGAACCCATGCGGGTCTCGGCAGGCTTCTTGGTGAGCGGGCGGTCCGGGAAGATGTTGATCCAGACCTTGCCGCCACGCTTGATGTGGCGAGTGATCGCGATACGAGCGGACTCGATCTGACGGTTGGTGATGTAGGCGGGCTCGAGAGCCTGGATGCCGTAGTCACCGAATGTCACCTGAGTTCCGCCCTTGGCGGCACCCGAACGCTTCGGGTGGTGCTGCTTGCGGTGCTTGACCCGGCGGGGGATCAACATGCGTCAGCCCTCCTGAGTGGGCTCGGTCGAGGCCGGAGCCTCGGTTGCGGATGCCGCGCGGCCGGCCTCGGTGCTGGTCGCCGTGGTGCCCGAGGCACCGCTGCGACGCGGACGAGTGGGACGCTCACGACGGGGACGGTCTGCACCGGCGGCCGGAGCCGCAGCGGCAGCGAGTTCACGCCGTCCGCCGACGATGTCGCCCTTGTAGATCCAGACCTTCACGCCGATGCGGCCGAAGGTGGTCTTGGCCTCGTACAGTCCGTAGTCGATGTCGGCACGGAGCGTGTGCAGGGGAACGCGTCCCTCGCGGTAGAACTCCGAGCGCGACATTTCGGCACCACCGAGACGGCCGGAGCACTGAACACGAATGCCCTTGACGTTCGGCTGACGCATGGCCGACTGGATGGCCTTACGCATTGCGCGACGGAATGCGACGCGGTTGCTGAGCTGCTCGGCAACACCCTGGGCCACGAGCTGAGCCTCGGACTCGGCGTTCTTGACCTCGAGGATGTTGAGCTGAACCTGCTTGCCGGTCAGCTTCTCGAGAGCTCCGCGGATGCGGTCGGCCTCGGCGCCACGACGACCGATGACGATGCCCGGACGTGCCGTGTGGATGTCCACGCGAACACGGTCACGGGTGCGCTCGATCTCGACCTTCGCGATGCCTGCGCGCTCCATGCCGGTGGCAAGAAGCTTGCGGATCTCGACGTCTTCCTTGACGTACTCCGAGTACTGCTTGTCTGCGTACCAGCGCGACTTCCAGTCAGTGGTGATACCCAAGCGGAAGCCGTGCGGGTTGATTTTCTGACCCACTACTGAGCCCCTTCCTTGGACGCCTGGCCCTTACGACGGTTGCGAGACGTTCCGCCGGTCTTGGGCAGGCTTTCGACGATCACCGTGATGTGGCTGGTGCGCTTGCGGATCCGGAATGCCCGGCCCTGAGCGCGCGGCTGGAATCGCTTGAGGGTTGCACCCTCGTCGACGAATGCAGTGGCGACGATCAGTGTGCTGGGATCGAGATCCAGGTTGTTCTCGGCGTTGGCCGCTGCGGAGGCGATCACCTTGGCGACCGGCTCGCTCGCTGCCTGCGGCGCGAACTTGAGGATGTTGAGCGCGTCCTCGACGGAGCGCCCGCGAACCAGATCCACGACGCGACGTGCCTTCATCGGCGTGACGCGAACGTGCTTCGCTACGGCCTTGGCAGTCGGATTGGCGGTGGGGGTGAAGTTGGTCATCGCCTCTTCGCCTTCCGGTCGTCCTTGATGTGACCCTTGAACGTGCGGGTCGGTGCGAATTCCCCGAGCTTGTGGCCGACCATGGAGTCGGACACGAACACCGGCACGTGCTTGCGACCGTCGTGGACGGCGAAAGTGTGACCGATGAAGTCGGGCAGGATTGTCGATCGACGGGACCAGGTCTTGATGACCTGCTTGGTTCCCTTGTCGTTCTGGACGTCAACCTTCGCGAGGAGGTGATCGTCTACGAACGGGCCTTTCTTCAGGCTGCGTGGCATTCTGAACTCCCTCCTAGCGCTTGTTCTTGCCGGTACGACGACGACGGACAATCAGCTTGTCGCTCGCCTTGTTCTTGCGGGTACGGCCTTCCGGCTGTCCCCAGGGGCTGACCGGGTGGCGTCCACCGGAGGTCTTGCCCTCGCCGCCACCGTGCGGGTGGTCGACCGGGTTCATCACGACACCACGAACGGTCGGGCGCTTGCCCTTCCAGCGCATGCGGCCGGCCTTGCCCCAGTTGATGTTCGACTGCTCGGCGTTGCCGACCTCGCCGACGGTTGCGCGGCAGCGCACGTCGACGCGACGGATTTCACCGGACGGCATACGCAGCGTGGCGTAGGGGCCTTCCTTACCGAGGAGCTGGATGCTCGCTCCGGCGGAGCGGGCCATCTTGGCGCCACCACCCGGACGGAGCTCGACCGCGTGGATGGTCGTACCCGTCGGGATGTTGCGCAGGGGCAGGTTGTTGCCGGGCTTGATGTCGGCATTGGCACCCTGCTCGATCGGCGAGCCCTGGGCGATGCCCTTGGGTGCGACGATGTAGCGCTTCTCGCCGTCTGCGAAGTGCAGCAGTGCGATGTTCGCGGTGCGGTTGGGGTCGTACTCGATGTGAGCGACCTTGGCCGGCACGCCGTCCTTGTCGTTACGACGGAAATCGATGAGACGGTACGCACGCTTGTGACCGCCACCCTTGTGCCGGGTGGTGATACGACCGTGTGCATTACGTCCACCGCGACCGTGCAGCGGGCGGATCAGCGACTTCTCGGGGGTCGAACGCGTGATCTCAGCGAAATCGGAAACGCTGGAGCCACGACGGCCCGGGGTTGTCGGCTTGTATTTACGGATTGCCATGAGTCTTCTCGTCCTCTATATCCGAAGAGTCCCAGTCGCTTACGCGACCGGACCTCCGAAGATCTCGATGGGCTTGCTGTCGGCGGAGAGCGTTACGAGCGCGCGCTTGGTGTCCTTGCGCTTGCCGTAACCGAACCGGGTCCGCTTACGCTTGCCCTGACGGTTCATCGTGTTGACGCTGGTCACGGTGACGTCGAAGATCTTCTCGACGGCAATCTTGATCTGCGTCTTGTTCGAGTCCGGGTGCACAAGGAACGTGTAGGTGCCTTCTTCGATCAGTCCGTAGGACTTCTCGGAGATGACCGGTGCCAGCAAGATGTCGCGGGGATCGGCGATCGTGGTCACTTGCTTGCCTCCTCGTTCTTTGCAGGCCCAGCGATGAAGGTGTTCAGCGCTTCCACGCTGAAAACGACATCATCGGCGTTGAGCACGTCGTAGGTGTTGAGCTGGTCGGGTGCGATGGGATGCACGCCGTCCAGGTTCTGAACGCTCTTCCAGGCTGCGATGTCCTCGCGGCCGACGACGAGCAGGACCTTCTTGCGGTCCGAGATCTCGGCGAGGAACGTCTTCGCACCCTTGGTGGACGGAACCTGTCCGGCAACCAGTTCGGTGATGACGTGCAGACGCTCGCTGCGGGCCCGATCCGAGAGGGCTCCGCGCAATGCGGCGGCCTTCATCTTCTTGGGGGTCCGCTGGCTGTAGTCGCGCGGCTGCGGTCCGTGGACCGTGCCACCGCCGACGAACTGAGGAGCGCGGGTCGAGCCCTGACGGGCGCGGCCGGTGCCCTTCTGCCGGTACGGCTTCTTGCCGCCGCCGCGAACCTCGCCACGAGTCTTCGTGGAGTGGGTTCCCTGACGAGCAGCTGCCAGCTGTGCGATGACGACCTGGTGCAGCAGCGCGATGTTCGCCGGAGCGTCGAAGATCTCCGCGGGGAGATCGACGGTGCCGTTGGTCTTGCCGCCGGCTTCCTTGACATCGAGCGTCAGCTTGGTCTCGGTGTTCTTCTCGAGGCTGGTCATGCCCGTGCACCACCCTTCAATGCAGACTTGACGATCACGACGTTGCCGCGACGGCCCGGGATCGCTCCCTTGATCAGCAGCAGACCGTTCTCGCTGTCCACCTTGTGGACCGAGAGGTTCTGCGTCGTGACGCGGTCGCCACCCATACGTCCGGACATGCGCATTCCCTTGAAGACGCGACCGGGCGTTGCGCAGCCACCGATGGATCCGGGACGACGGTGCACGGCCTGTGCACCGTGGCTCGCGCCCTGACCCTTGAAGCCGTGACGCTTCATGGTTCCGGCGAAGCCCTTGCCCTTGCTGGTGCCGGTGACGTCGACGTAAGCGCCGTCCTCGAACACTGCAGCGGTGAGCTCCTGGCCGACCTCGAACTGCGAGGCGTCGGCAACGCGAATCTCCACGATGTGGCGACGCGGCGTGACACCTGCCTTCTCGAACTGGCCGGTGGTGGGCTTGTTCACCTTGCGCGGGTCGATCGCACCGAATGCGACCTGGACGGCGCTGTAGCCGTCACGTTCCTGGGTGCGGATCTGGGTGACCACGTTGGGGCCTGCCTTGATCACGGTCACCGGAACGACGCGGTTGTTCTCGTCGAAGACCTGGGTCATTCCGAGCTTGGTGCCCAGAATTCCTGTTGCAGGCCGGTTCTTGTTATCAGTCATCGTTGTCTCCGCGCTCACTGGATGTTGACGTCGACACTGGCCGGGAGGTCGATGCGCATGAGCGCGTCCACCGTCTTCGGTGTCGGGTCGAGGATGTCAATGAGCCGCTTGTGAGTACGCATCTCGAAGTGTTCGCGCGAGTCCTTGTACTTGTGCGGCGAACGGATGACGCAGTACACGTTCTTCTCTGTCGGCAACGGCACCGGTCCGACGACGCGGGCACCCGTACGGGTGACCGTTTCGACGATCTTGCGCGCTGACGCGTCGATCGCCTCATGGTCGTAGGCCTTGAGCCTGATGCGGATCTTTTGTCCCGCCACGCTTAGTGTCCTTTTCTTGCCGCTTGGTCGTAGAACGGGCCGTTCGGCCTGCTCCACCTCGTCTGCACAGTCCCCGAGCCGTGGGAAACCCACCGACTCGAACTGCCTTCGTGCACACACGACAGTGAAAAACGTTGACGACCAGGCGTGACCTGATTCCGTTGCCGCTCTTCATCTGTCATGGTTCTCCGGTCCACGCGGTCGGGCGTGTCGCGATTCCGCTCATTCTTCTGGGCTGAAACTTTCGCTTCGACCATCCGAATCCAACGAAATCCGCACCGATCGAGCTGGTGTTCCGGACGCGCTCACGTGGAGCGCTGGTCTCATGTTCTTGCTCAGTCGGCTTTTCGGCCGACTCACCTGTGTCAGGCCGCACGCATGCGCGTCCCGTGTCCAGGCAACCCGACCAGTATGCCGCAGACCGGGCATCAGATCAACTCGGGGCCGATCGATCGTCACCGCGCTACCTTACCGAGCAGTAAGGTAGCGCCATGACCACCGTCGAGAACACCACCGGCGCGACCTATCGCGCCTGGTCGAAGCTACCCAACAACGGTATCGGCTCCACCCTCTTCTCTGTCGGCATGTGCCTACGGGTTCCGTACTTCGCATCCGTACTGCCCCGTGTCGTCGCGCTCGAGCCGGGGCGCTGCGAGGTCACTGCCCCCAAGTGGTTCGGCATTCGAAACCACCTGGGCACCTTCCACGCCATCGCGGCCTGCAACCTCGCCGAGGTCGCGATGGGCATGCTCGCCGAGGCGACCGTCCCCACCTCGCACCGATGGATCCCCAAATCGATGACGGTCCAGTATCTGACGAAGGCCACCACATCACTGCGCGCGATCGCCGCACTCGACGAGCTCCCCGACTTCGGGACGGTCACCGATGGCATCGACATCGTCGTGCCGGTCTCGATCCGAGACACAGCCGGCGCGGAGGTGGTGCACGCGGACATCACCATCTGGGTCTCTGCCGCATCTCGTTGACATACTCGACCGATGAACTCGGTGACGCGGTCGGAGCCCGACAACTCCGTGATTGTGGTCGGAGGTTCGGGAGCGGTCGGACGTCTGATGGTCGACCTGCTGCGCGGTGACGGCGCTTCGGTCACCGTCGTCGACATCGACGACGGTCCCGACGCCTTTCCCGTCACGGTCGGTGACATCACTGCGCCCGACGAACAGCTCGAAGCGGTGCTGGCACGTGCGGCGACGGTCATTCTGGCGGTGCCCGAATCCGTGGCGCTGGCGGCGGACCTGTCTGCGCTGCGGCCCGACGCTCTGCTGGTGGAGACCCTGTCGGTCAAGTCCGGCTTCTCGCGCCACGTGCAGGGCGCACGTCCGATCGGTGCCGTGGTGGGAATCAATCCCATGTTCGCCCCGTCGCTCGGAATGGCCGGACGTCCCGTCGCGGCCGTCGTACACCGACCCGGCCCGCCGGTGGATCTCTTCCTCGAGGGAATTTCGCGGTGGGGCGGTCGAGTAGTGCTCCTCGACGCTGCACGCCATGATCGCCTCGCCGCCGCGACGCAGGCGCTGACACACGCCAGTGTGCTGGCGTTCGGCCTGGCTCTGGCCGAACTGGACCTTCCGTTCGTCGACATCGACGCCGTTGCGCCTCCCCCACACGCGACGATGCTCGCGGTGCTGGCGCGCATCACCGGCGGTGAACCCGAGGTCTACTGGGATGTTCAGGCAGGCAATCCGCACGCCGCCGATGCCAGGGAGGCGCTGCATCGAGCGACGCAGACGGTGAGCGAGACCGTCGATTCCGGCTCCGAGGCCGACTTCGCTCGCCTGTTGACGCAGGCCGAAGCCGCTCTGGGCGGGAACGGCGATCAGTATCGAGCATTGTGTGCGGAGATGTTCGGTATCGTTCGAGGCAGCGGCGGTAACCGATAGCCGCAGTCGGACGAGCGGAAAGCGGGGGCACGCGATGTTGGAGCAACCGTCGTTGCCGGAATTCGACTCCACAGATGTCGTGGAGAGCGCCGTCGTCGCGCGGTTGGCGAAGAACTGGTCACAACGCGCGACGGTCAAGAAGCCCGAACCCGAACTGGACGATCTGTTCGACGTCGCCAAGCAGGATTTCCCCGACGCTCTGATTCCGTTCGGTGAGCACGACACCTTCACCGGTGCCACTCCCGAGCAACAGAATCGACTTCGGGCGTGGGGCTGGATCGCGTTCAACAAGAACGTGATGGACGTCGAGCAGCATGTCGTTCATCCCGGCTTCGCCCTGCTGGCGCAAGACGTGTTCGAGACCGGGATGGGTGACACCCTCGCAGTTGCGGTGACCCAGGCCATGGTGGACGAGCAGTACCACACCCTCATGCACCTCAACGCGAGCGCAGCCACCAGGCGCGGGCGCGGTTGGGCCCTGTCGGAACGCTCTCTGCCGTTCAGCTCCACCGTGCGCCGGCAACGCGCGGCACAGGCGAACAGTGACGACCCCTGGTCGGCCGCGATCAGCTCCCTCGCGTTCATGACGGTTGCAGAGATCTCCATCACGTCGTACCTGGACCTGATCGAGGACGACGACGTCATTCAGCCCATCAATCGGGCAACGGTCAAGCTGCACAACCGCGACGAGTACTGCCATGCGTCCATCGCCGACGACATGGCCGCGATCGTCTTCGAGCGACTCGGTCCCGACGACCGGCAGAAGTTCCTGGACGGCCTCGTCGATGGCATGGACGCGTTCTCGAGCAGCGATTTCTCCACCTGGGGACGCATTCTCGAACTCGAAGGCGTGCTGGGAGCCGAGGCGATGCTCGCCGATGTCGAGCAGGACAAGAGCCGGCGAGCGTTGGTTCAGGACTACAGCGGGTTGCGGTCTCTGTGCCGAAAACTCGACGTCGAGAACAGTATCGATATCGACTGGGGCTGACTGCGGAACTCACGCAACGACGCCCCTCCACGTAACATCCACGGCGAATTTCGCTATCAAGTAGTGGCCCTCGACTCCACGGGGTCCGGTCCCACCACTCCCCCCGACAGCTCGGAGATTCGATGTCGTCAGCTCAACACGCAGCCGTACACGTGGAGGACGTACACAAGTCCTTCGGCGATGTGCAAGCGTTGCGCGGCATCAGCTTCTCCGCGGAGCGGGGAACAGTTCTGGGCATTCTCGGCCCGAACGGTGCAGGCAAGACGACGACCGTGAAGGTGCTCTCCACCCTGATCGCACCCGACAGCGGCAGAGCCTTCGTGGCGGGTCACGATGTCGCAACCGACGCTCCGGCAGTACGCCGCTCGATCATGATGACCGGGCAGTACGCGGCCCTCGACGACACACTGTCCGGCCGCGAGAACATCGAGCTCTTCGGTCGTCTGATGGGTCTGGACAAGAAGGCCGCGAAGGCCCGCGCCAAGGCGCTGCTCGACGAGTTCGACCTCTCCGATACCGGCAAGCGCCCCGTGCGCGGCTACTCGGGTGGTATGCGTCGCCGCATCGACATCGCCTGTGGCCTCGTCGTGCGGCCGGAGGTCGTGTTCCTGGACGAGCCGACCACCGGACTCGACCCACGCAGCCGGCAGGGTGTCTGGTCGCTGGTCGAGGCACTCAAGGCGCAGGGCATCACCGTGCTGTTGACGACGCAGTACCTCGAAGAAGCAGACGTTCTGAGCGACAACATCATCGTCATCGACAAGGGCACGGTCATCGCAGAGGGCACGTCGGACCATCTCAAGGCAATGACCGGCGGAAGCTACTGTGAGGTCGTTCCTCTCGATCCCGGCCAACTCCGTGCGGCCGCCGAAGCCCTGGGCGACATGGTCCCCGCTGCAGTTCACGCCGAGATCACCGCTGCCTCGGACCGGCTCTCCGTTCCCGCACCCGACGGCGCGGCAACGCTGTCGGAGATTCTGCGGCGTATCGATGCGAGGGGAATCGTGCTGGCCGACATTGCTCTGCGCCGCCCGTCGCTCGATGACGTGTTCCTCACGCTCACCGGGCACTCGCAGACGAGCACCACACCGTGACGGCCACTACGCGAGGCGTCGCCGATTCGAAGGCCAGAACCGTCCAACGGGCCGATGTCGGTTCGACCGCTCAGCAGCCGAAGCGGCGGTCGAGGACGAAGCCGTCGGGGTTCGTGCAGTGGCAGGCCCTCACCGGCCGCGCACTGTGGACCATGCTGACCAAGGGCGAGTTGCTGGTCGCAGTCATCGCACCGCTCATCTTCACCGTCGGCTTCTATCTGCCTCTCAAGTTCGTCATGGGTTTGCAGGGCATCGATTACGCCCAGTTCCTGATGCCGATCATCGTGTTGCAGGCCATGGCGTTCACCGCGATCTCGGCGGCACAGCGCGCCTCGGCCGAGGCGATGAGTGGTCTGAACTCACGGTTGAAGACCATGCCCGTCGTACGGGGCGTGCCACTCGTGGCACGAATCTCGAGCGGTGTCGTCCGCTCGTTGGTCTCGCTCGTATCCGCCCTCGGTTTCGGCTATGTCATCGGTTTTCGCTTCACGGCAGGGTTCGGTCAGGCCCTGTTGTTCTGCGCACTCGCCATGCTGATCAGCACCACGTTGTCGATCGGGGCCGATGCGATCGGAACTCTGTCGAAGAGTCCCGAAGCAACCAGCCAGGTGTTGACCCTCCCCCAGCTCATTCTCGGGATGGCGTCGTGCGGGTTCGTTCCGGAAAGTGGATTCCCGGAACTCATCCGACCGTTCGTACGCAACCAGCCGATCTCGCAGTTCTCCTTCGCAATGCGAGATATGGCCGAAGGAGGAGTCACCTTCCAGGTGTTGTGGCCGTCGCTCGCGTGGGTGACCGGATTGATCCTGTTCTTCGTACCGCTCGCCATCTGGGCGAGCTCCAGGCCAGAGTGAAGAGTCCGACATGACGATGTCCGAAGCGTCGGTGAACACGACCCGCGTGTCCGGCTTGACCTTCCCCGAACCCAACATGGTCCTGGGCGAGAGGTCTGTCCGTGCCCTCTGGACCCACAGTCTGATCCAGGCCAAGCGTCTGTTGATGCGATGGATGCGCGATCCGTCGACGATGATTCAGGCGTTGCTGTACCCCGCCTTGATGCTGGTCATGTTCCGTGTCGTGCTCGGAAACTCGATTTCCGCGGCCACCGGAGCGCCGGCGATCTACGGCCAGGTGCCGATGATCGCTCTCGTCGGAGCGATGTTCGGATCCATCGTCAGCGCGGTCGGCCTCAAGGGCGAACGTAAATCGGGTTTGCTGTCCCGCTTCTGGACGACACCGACGCATCGTGCCGCCGGTCTGCTGGGCAGGATGATCGCCGAAGCAGTTCGAGTGCTCGTCACCACCATCGTCATCACCTTGGCGGGTGTCGCGATGGGGTTCCGATTCACCCAGGGAATTCCGGCCGGCATCTTGTTGATTCTGGTGCCGATCGTGTTCGGTATCGGGTTCGCGGTCATGGTGACATTCCTGGCCACCGTCGCCGGCGACGCACCCCTGGTCGAAGTCGTGTCGATCTTCGCCACGCTTCTCATGTTCTTCAACGCCGGCTTCGTACCTGTGCTGGCCTACCCACCATGGCTTCAGCCCGTCGTCGCGGCGCAGCCGATGTCGGTGGCGGTCGATGCAATGCGAAACCTGGCAATGGGTGGTCCGGTCCTGACACCGGTGTTGCAGACTCTTGCGTGGTCGCTCGGAATGGCAGCAGTGTTTCTGATCCCGGCAATTCGCGGCTACAAGAAGGCGTCGTCGGACGGCTGATCGAAGTGGCTCCGGTCGACCCACGGCCCGGAACGGAGATGACATCGTGAAGCATGCGCACTCCGCACATCCGTCGATCTCGGTGATCATTCCTGTGGGCTCGTTGGATCCCCTGCTCGACGCCCAGTTGCAGGCGTTGGCGGAGCAAGATGTCGACCATCCGTTCGAGGTTCTGATTTCGGACAATGCAGGCGACGGACGAGTCAGCGATCACGTCGCTTCGCATCCCCTGCGGGATCGACTGCAGTTGACCTGCGTAGACGCGTCACAGCAGGTCGGTGCGGCGCACGCACGCAATCGCGGTGCCGAGAGCGCCTCCGGCGACCTGTTGATGTTCTGCGACGCGGACGACGTGGTGCATCCGTCGTGGCTACGAACGCTCGCCGAACTGGCTCGGACGTTCGACGTGGCAGGTACCGCAGTGGAGACGCACACGTTGAACAGTGCGCGAGCGCTGTCCTGGACTCCGACCACACCGCCCGAGAACCAGGGCCGTACGGATTTCCTGCCGTTCGCCATCGGGGCCAGCATGGCCTGTTGGGCGTCGGTCTATCGCGATGTCGGTGGCATCGACAACCGGTTCAGGGCCAGCCAGGACGTCGAATTCTGCTGGCGCGCGCAACTGTCCGGCTACACCCTCGGTTTCAGTACCGACACTGTCGTGGCCTACAGACTGCGCGCCGAGCTCCGACCCATGCTGCGCCAGTCGTTCCGGCTCGGATTCGGCTTTGCCAAGCTGCGGGGAATCTATCGGCCCCAGGGGTGCCCGGCCATGAAAGTTCGTACGGTCCTGTCGTGGTGGACAGCCCTGTTGGTTCGCAATCCGCTGCTACCGACGGCATGGACCGGGCTGGCCCGTGGTCACTGGTCGAGGGCCCTCGTCATCCGGGTCGGCGAAATTCGCGGGGGCATTGCCTATCGCGCGTTCAGCTGGTGACGTCGGACACACCCACTGGCTCACCGACCCACCCGGCCTGCAGTCTTGATCCGCGCGACTGTAACGGATGGATGACCGATGTTACGGTCGACAACACAGGCCTGCCGAAACCGGCGGCGCGTCCCACGCCTTCACACGAGATCGAGGCCATGTCGAACACGCTTTCCCGAGTGCTGCCCACGGCGGTTGCTGCCGCCGTCGCCGGTGCCCTGTGCTTGACCGGGGCGGGAACGGCGACCGCAGCACCCTCTCCCACCGGCACCTCGGTGTCGGCCACCCCCGTACTCGAGGGTGCCAACGACTTCGGCTGCGTACCCAGTGCGGCCCATCCGCGCCCGGTCGTTCTCGTACACGGAACCAAGATGGATGCGTCGACGTGGAAGACACTCGCACCACAGTTGAAGAGCGAGGGGTACTGCGTCTTCGCCCCCAACTACGGTGGCGTCTCGCTCCTGCTCGATCCGAGCACCACCATCTGGGGTTCGGGCGACATCGCCGAGTCGGGACGTCAGATCGGCCGCTTCGTCGACGAGGTACTTGCCGCCACCGGTGCCGAACAGGTCGATCTCGTCGGCCATTCACAGGGTGGTACTTCTTCACGCCAGTACATGAAATTCGACGGCGGCACCGATCCGCAGGACCCGGCCCGCAACAAGGTTCACACCTTGGTCACCCTCGGTGCCACCAACCACGGGACGACGTTCGGCGGATTGCAGCAGCTCTCCGAACTGCTGACCTCGCTCGGACTCCCCGGCGACGCGCTCACCCCGTTGACGTACAACATGGCCGGTGCACAGCAGTTGGTCGGTTCGACGACGTTGACGAGCCTGAACGACGGCGGTGACGTCCAACCGGGAGTCGAGTACACCGTCGTCGCCACACGCAACGACACGGTGTCGACACCCCCGGGGAACACCTTCCTCCGGTCGGGTGATCCGTCGACGGTGCACAACGTCTGGGTCCAGGACGTGTGCCCGGCCGCCACGACATCGCACATCGGCCTCGTCACCGACCCTGTGCCTCTGTACATGGTCAAGTCGGCGCTCGATCCCGACTACGCAGCGACGACGCCTGCACCCTGCTGACACAGCACGAACCTTCACCACCGGGGCCTCACGACATCACGTCGTGAGGCCCCGGTCGTGTTCGACGGTCTACCGGTCCAACTCGGACTGCAACACCGGTCCGATTTCGGCGAGCGCAGACTGCGACGCCATCTGCCAGTGGGTGGAATGCACGGGCACCACGTTCACGCCCCCGTCGACCGCGTCCTCCCACGTCGACGCTGCAATGGTTCCGGTCGGATCGTCGACGACCGACGCGAAGAGGGTCGACCGCCCGACGAATGTCCGTGGCACGTACGAGTCGATCAGCTCCGCCGAGCGGGCGATCCCGTCCAGTATCCCGGCTATCCGTTCGCGGGATATCGCGTCGAACGGAGCAGGCATCGATGCCAACAGTTCCGCCACGGAATCGACCGTGAGCTCTCCGATCTCGATATCGGAGTCTGTTCCCAGGCCGAGGCCGCCGAGCATCTCTCCGGCCGACACGGGGCGGTCCACGAGGTGGTCGGTCCTGCCCGCGACGAACGAGTCCATCATCGCCAGCGTTGCTACCGACTCGCCTTCGTGCTGCAGTTGCACAGCCATGGCGTGCGCGATCGATCCGCCCATCGACCAACCGAGCAGGTGGTACGGGCCGGACGGCTGCACGCTGCGAATCCTGTCGACGAACAGGGCGGCCCACTGTTCGATGGATTCCGGCAGGGGTTCGGCACCGGAGAGGGCAGGTGACTGCAACCCGTAGATCGGACGATCTTCGCCCAGGTACGCCGACAATCCTCCGAAGGCCCAGGAGAGCCCGACGATGGGATGGATGCAGAACAGCGGTGACGCGGAACCACCGATCCGAAGGGGAATCATTGTGTCCAGCCCGCTCGATTCGTCCCCCTCGACAGGCGACGCTGTCGCTGCGGTGATCCGCGCGGCGAGCGAGGCCACGGACGCGTCGACGAACAACCAGTTCAGCGGTATCGGCCCGCCCACGGCCGCTCCGAGCTTGGACACCAACTTGACCGCCAGCAGCGAGTTGCCACCCAACGCGAAGAAGTCGTCGTCCAACCCGACGCGCTCGACTCCCAGGACGTCCGAATACACCGCCGCGATCGATTCCTCGACCGGTGTCCGCGGAGCGCGGAACTCGCGGATCTCGAATTCCGGGGCAGGCAACGCACGACGGTCCAGCTTGCCCGCCGCATTGAGCGGCAACGCGTCGAGCACCACGAACGCGGACGGCACCATGTACGACGGCACCGCCGACCCCAACTCCGACCGGACCGCCTCGACCTCGATGTCGGCTCCGACCGCGGGCACCACGTACGCCGCCAACGACTCCCCCACCGACAACTGCGCAACCACCACAACGGCCTGACTCACCGCCGGAGACGCCGTCAAGGCAGTCTCGATCTCCCCCAACTCGATTCGCTGCCCACGGAACTTGACCTGGAAGTCCGTCCGACCGATGTACTCGAGCCGCCCGCCATCCATCGACCACCGAACCAGATCGCCGGTGCGATACATTCGCGCCCCAGCATCGCCGAACGGGTTCGCTACAAAACGCTCCGAAGACAGGTCCGGCCGCACAACGTAACCCCGAGCCAACTGCACCCCGGCGAGGTAGAGCTCGCCCGGCACACCCGCAGGCACCGGATGCAACCGCGAATCGAGAACGTGGACAGAGGTATTCCACTCCGGCACCCCGATGGAGACCGAGCCATCCACCCCGACGTCCTCGGAGACGTCGCGATACGTGACACTCACCGCCGCCTCGGTCGGTCCGTACAAGTTGTGCACCCGAGCATCCGACACCGCGCGGCACGTATCCACGGTCCGCGCGGGCAACGCCTCACCGATCACGAAGATGTGCCGAAGCGAAGAGATGGACTGTGCAGCAACCGATTCGGCGAACACCGTGAGCATCGACGGCACGAAATCTGTCACCGTCACACCATGACGGGCGATCTCGGCCGCGACTGCCTCCACGTCGCGCTGCGCGCCCGGGGCCGCCACGATCAACCGACCCCCGGTACGCAGCGGCAGGAAGAACCCCCACAACGACACGTCGAACGTCGTAGCCGTCTTCTGCAAGTACACATCCGACGCGTCGAGACCGTACTCCTGCGCCATCCACGCCATCTGGTTGACGATGGCGCGATGCTCGACGGCCACCCCCTTCGGCCGACCTGTCGACCCGGACGTGAACAGCACGTATGCCAGATCGGCACCGGAGGCACGAGGGAATGCCACCGACCCGACCGGCGGCGGCGGATCCGTGATGTCGACAACCGGAATCGCTGTCCCCGTGGCGAAGTCGTCTCGCGCCGTCGACAGAACGACAACCGGCGACGCCGTGTCGAGAATGTAGTCGTTTCGCTCGGACGGCTGATCCGGATCCACCGGAACGTACGCCGCACCGGACCGCAGCACGGCATACATGCCGACCACCAGCTCGATCGATCGACGCATGGCCAACCCCACCGACACACCAGGCCCGGCACCGTGCTCCTGCAACAACCACGCAGTCGCATCCACCCGGTCCGAGAACTCCCGATACGTCAACGACTGTTCGCCGAACACCAACGCCACCACATCAGGCGACTCGGCCACCACCCGGTCGAAACCATCCAGCAGCACCTCGTCCGAATCGACAGCCACCGCGCTGCCGTGGCCCCGCAACGAGAGTTGTTCACGCTCAGCCGAATCGAGAACGTCGATGTCACCGACCGCGAGTTCGGGTCGAGCGGTCACGGAGTCGAGAACGGCCACCAGCCGGTGCCCGAAGGACGTCACGGTCGGCTCGTCGAACAGATCCGTGGCGTACATCAACTCGACGGCGAGCCCTGCGCCGTCGCCCCGCTCGGTGAACGTCACCTGGAGGTCGAACTTGGCCGATGCCACGCCGGACCCGAACGCCTCGACGGCGAGATCGGGCAGCTCGAACGAACCCTGCGAGAAGTTCTGGAAGAACAGCGCAACCTGCACCAGTGGGTGTCGTCCTTGCGAACGCACCGGATCGAGTACCTCGACCAGACGCTCGAAGGGAACGTCGACGTTGTCGAACGCCTCGAGGTCGGCCTCACGGACCGTGTCGAGAACCTCGACGAACGAGGCATCCGAGTCAACAGGGGTTCGAAGCACCACCGTATTGACGAACATGCCCACCAAATCGTCCAGCCGCGCGTCACCACGGCCACCCACCGGCGCTCCGACGGCGATGTCGGACGTACCCGACAGTGTCGCCAGCAACACGGCCAACGCGGCGTGCACCACCATGAACGGGGTCGACTCGTTGGCCCGGGCGCATTCGACCACTCGGGTGTGCAGCTCGGGATCGATATCGAACGACACCACCGCCCCTCGTCCCGACGCGACTCGCGGGCGCGGCCGGTCGGCGGGTAACTCCAGTTGTTCGGGTAGGCCGTCGAGTGTGTGCTGCCAGTACTGAATCTGCTTGCTGGCGACGGATTTCGGGTCCGATTCGGAACCGAGCATGTCGAGTTGCCACAGCGTGTAGTCGACGTACTGAACCGGCAGCGGCATCCACTGCGGTGCCGATCCACTGCGTCGCGCGAGGTATGCCGTCATGACGTCCCGAGACAGCGGAGCCATCGACAGCCCGTCGGCCGAGATGTGGTGTGCCACGAACGCCAATACGTACTCCGGCATCGGACCGGCGGGGTCGGTGACCTCGAACAGCCGAACGCGGAACGGAATTTCGACCGTCACGTCGAATCCACGGCTGAAGAATTCGGTGACGTCGGCCAAGGCGCTGTCACGGGTGACGGTGACCATGGCCGTGTCGACCTGCGCATCGGCCTCGTCGAGCACCTGCTGATAGCCGCTGCCTTCGATGTCGGGATAGATGGTGCGCAACGATTCGTGCCGACCGACCACATCGAGGACGGCGGCCTGCAGCGCTTCGATGTCGAGGGAACCTCGCAGCAGCAGAGCAACCGGCACGTTGTTGAGTGCCGACCCGGTGTCCAGTCGGTTGAGGAACCACATACGTTGCTGAGCGGACGAGAGCGGAATGTGTTGCGGTCGAGCCCTCGAGGCGTCGAGCTGCGCCCGGACCGGAGCGTCGACCGAGTCGACCGCGTTCGCGAGCGCCTCGACGGTGGACGACTCGAACACAGAACGCGCGGGCACGTGCACGCCGAGAGCCGAACCCAGTCGTGCGGCGAGTTTGGTGGCGATCAGCGAGTTGCCGCCGAGCGCGAAGAAGTCGTCGCCTGCACCGACTCGTTCGACTCCGAGCAGCTCGACGAATATCTCTGCTACCGCCTGTTCGGTGGGGGTCGACGGAGCCCGGAATTCCGCGGCCTCGAACACCGGTTCCGGCAGTGCATCTCGGTCCAGCTTGCCGGTGGGAGTCAGCGGGATCGTATCGATCCGCGTGATCACCGAGGGCACCATGTGCGCGGGCAGACTCCGCCCGGCCTCGTCCAGCACCCGGTCCAGGTCGACGTCCGCCCCTGCCACCGGCAGTACGTAGGCTGCGAGAACGGTTGCGCCAGTAGGACTGCGGTGACCGAGGGTGACAGCGAAATCGACCCCGTCCTGCGCTGTGAGAACGGCGTCGATTTCACCGAGTTCGATTCTGAAGCCTCGGATCTGGACCTGAAAGTCGTTGCGGCCCAAATATTCGATGGCACGTCCGGACGCCACTTCCCGCCACCGCACCAGGTCACCGGTACGGTACAGTCGACTCTGATCCGAGATACCCTCGGCTGCATAGGGATTGGCTACGAATCGCGCCGCGGTCAGCGCAAATCTTCGATGGTAACCCCGCGCAAGGCCGGCACCGGTCAGATACAGCTCCCCCGGCACCCCGGCCGGTACCTGCCGCAACCGGTCGTCGAGCACGTGGTAGCCCATGTCTTTGGTGGACGGCCCGAGCAGCACGGCTTCGCCGGCGTTCAACGGCGGCGAGATGTTGCACACCATCGACGCTTCGGTGGGGCCGTATACGTTGAGAAACCGTCTGCCCGGTGCCCACTTCGACATCAGCTCCGAGGTGAAGGCCTCGCCGCCGATCGCGAGCACTCGCATGTCGGGCACCTCAGCCGGGTCGAGCGAGGCCAGCGCTGCCGGGGTGATGAACGCATGGCTGACGCGGTGGCGGCGGAGCATGTCGGCCAGATCGGACCCGCCGTACACGCCGGGCGGGACTATGACCATCGTCGAGCCTGCGCCCACGGCCATCAGTAGCTCCAGCACGGATGCATCGAAGCTGGGGGACGCGAAATGCAGTGTGCGCGAATCGGAGTCCAGCCCGTAGGTCTCGACCTGAGTGGAGGTCAGCGGAGCCAGTCCGGCGTGGGAGACGGCGACGCCTTTCGGCAGACCGGTCGAGCCGGAGGTGTAGATGACGTACGCGAGCGTGGACGGGCGAATCGGTGCCCGTCGGTCGTCCGCTACGACGGGATCGTCGGAGAACCCCTGGAGTGCGCCTTCGGTGTCGGACGAGTCGAGGCTGATCCACGACACCGACGTCGGCATCGTGTCCTCGAATTGTGTTGCAGTGACACCCATTCGCACGCCGGAGTCGTTCACCATGTGCGTGATGCGGGCGGCTGGGTAATTCGGGTCGATGGGCACGAAAGCAGCACCGGTCTTCGCCACGGCCCACACGGCCGTGACCGATTCGATCGAACGGGTCAGTGCCAGAGCCACGAAATCCTCGGGACCGATCCCGCGTTCGATGAGCAGCCGGGCGAGCCTGGACGACCGGGAGTCGATCTCCCGATAGGTGAGCGACCGGATGCCGAACTCCACCGCGGTACCGTCCGGGTTCTTTTCCACCGCCGCGGCGAGCAGAGTCGGCAGCGCGACCGTACGGGCCGGTCGCTGTCGGGTGGGTCGTGCACGGGTAGGCCTGGGGCGGCTCGACCGTCCACCCACTCGGCCGCCCGACTCGGACGGTGTGCCGGTCGATCCATCCGAACTCATCTGAACTATGACTCCTCACCAGTGTTGCCCCGCGCTCGGTCGTGGACGACGCGTCGGCCGATCCGACCGTTCATCGTCCGCGACGCGGCGAGCGTTGCAGTTCGCTTCACCCTATCGGTCGGCGGTTCCCATCGACCCGGGCAGACGATGCACCGGAATGTCGACACCGCTCATCTCGACACCGTCACCGTCACCGTCGACCGACACGATCGCAACGAGGTCCTCGATGTCCTCGGGTTGCAGTCGATCGACCGCGGCGATGTCTGCTGCGGCGAGGAACGCATGGGTCACCCATTCTGCGGACACGATGTCTGCGGCGTCTTCGGCGGACTCCGCCCGGTCGGTCACCAGAGCTGCACCTGCCGTGACGCCGACCACGCCGGCCAGAACTGCTGCAGCGGAATCGAACCGGGTGGGAACGGCCAGCCGTGAATCGAACGCCACTGCCCACTCCGTCACTGCGCTCGTCGCCAGTGCGGCGAGTGTTCCGTGGTCGATCACGGTGCCGTCGTCGACCGAGACCAACGCTGGGCTGTCGGGTCCCAGAACCGCCGTTCGGTCCGAATACGTCACCGGCCGCGCAGAACTCGCGGCAATGGCGTCGACCACGTCGGGTTGTCCGAGGTGGACGGTCGTGGCGGGCCCGGCCGAGCTCGGCGCATCGTCACCGTCCAGAACGAGGACGGATGCGCCTGCCCGCTCCAGAACGTCGGAGGAGTTCGAAGTGGTGATCGGTGCCACAGCTCCGCCTGCCTTGGCCACCGCCCACCGCGTCACGACGGCCGCGACGTCGCCGGTGACGGAGACGCCGACCACGACTCCGGGCCGGACGCCGCGCTCGATCAGTACCCGAGCCATCCTCGACGACTGCTCGTCGAGCTGACGATAGGTGGTCTCGACTCCGTCCGACGACAACGCGGGCGCATCGGGATCTGCGTCCACCGCCGAGGTGAGTACCTGCGGCAAGGTCAGGTCCGACCGGACCGGTGCCGCAGGGGAGTCGGCGGTCTGCGGGGTCTCGGTCAGTGCGGCCCGCTCGGCGGCGTCGAGCACGTCGATGTCGCCGACGACGACAGCTGGTGTTGCCGCTACCGCACCGGCGATACGAGCGAATCGTTCCGCCAAGGAGGCGACCGTGGACTCGTCGAACAGGTCGGCGGCGTACACCCATTCGACGTTCAGGGTTCCGGTGCCGCTGTTCCCGTCGGCGTGCTGGGTCTCCACCGTGACCTGCAGGTCGAATTTCGCCGTCGGCTCGAAGCCGCTGACGGGTTCGACCACCAGGTTCGGCAATTCGAACCGCGCCTCGCCGTGGGGCTCCACCGACAGAACCGTCTGGAACAGCGGGGTGTACCCGGCGTTCCGGTCCGGTGCGATGGTGTCGACGACCCGCTCGAACGGCACGTCCGAATTCGCGAAGGCCCGCAGGTCGGTCTCGCGGAGGGCGGTCAGCAGCTCTGCGAACGTCGCATCCGGGTCCACGTCCGTGCGCAATGCCAGGGTGTTGACGAACATGCCGACCAGTCCGTCGAGCGCCTCGTGCCCGCGGCCGGCGATAGGCGTGCCGACGGCGAAGCTGCGGGAGCCACTCATCCGTGACAACAGCACCCCGAGTACCGCGTGCAACACCATGAACAGAGTCGCGTTGTTCTCGCGCGCGATCGCCGCGAGCCCGGTGTGTACCGACTCGTCCAGCTCGACACTCACACTGGCTCCGCGCAGGTTGGCGGTAGCCGTACGCGGCCGATCCCACGGCAACGACACGACCGGGGTGATCCCGCTGAGCTCGTCCGCCCAGAAGGCCAACTGCTGCGACAGAATCGACGTGGGGTCGCTGTCCGAGCCCAGCACCTGCCGCTGCCAGACCGCGAAGTCCGCGTACTGCACCGTCAGCGGTTCGGGCGTGTAGTCGGTTCCCGACGCGGCAGCGAGATACGCGGTCATGACGTCACGGGCCAGTGGTGCCATCGATGCGCCGTCTCCGCTGATGTGGTGCATCACGATGACGAAGACGTACTCGTCCGGACCGAACCGGAACAGTGCTCCCCGGACCGGGGGTGCGACGGTGACGTCGAAACCCTGGTAGACGAGTGCGCGAATCCGTTCGGCGGTGTCGGAGTCGTTGGGCGCGTCGATCGGAGTCAGATCGGGTACGACCGATCCGGCGTCGACGAACTCCTGATACGGCGAACCGTTCGCATCTTCCGGGTAGCGCGTGCGCAGTGCCTCGTGGCGTTCCACGGTGCTGGACACGGCGGTCTGCAGTGCCGCGACATCCAGCTCGCCTCGCAGACGGAGCGCCAGCGGCATGTTGTAGGCCCCGGACTCGGGGTCGAGTCGGTTGAGTACCCACATGCGCTGTTGCGCGAGCGACAACGGCACGGTCTGTCCGGCCGGTCGGCGGCGCAGCGGCACATCGTTCGCGTCGTCGATACGCGACTCGGCACGAGCTGCGAGCGCGGCAACGGTCGACGCCTCGAACAGGTCTCGGACACCGACCTTCTTGCCGAGCGCCGCCGACACCCGTGCCGCCACTCGCGTGGCGATCAGCGAGTTACCACCGAGATCGAAGAAGTCGTCGTTCGATCCGACACGCTGGACGCCGAGCAACTCGGCGTAGATCTCCGCCACGATCTCCTCGACCGGCGTTGCCGGAGCACGGAACTCGCGAACCTCGAACACCGGCTCCGGCAGTGCTTTTCGGTCCAGCTTGCCGCTGGTGTTCAGAGGGAATTCGGCGAGCACCATCACCGTCGCCGGCACCATGTACTTCGGCAGCGCGCCGCCGACGAAGGTGCGTACCTCGGCCGGGTCCAGTGTGCTGCCCGGTGCAGGCACCACGTATCCGACGAGCTGGTCGCCGGCACCGGTGGTCGCCACCACGGCCGTGGCCTGGTTGACGTCGGGATGGGCCAACAGCGCGGTCTCGATCTCACCGAGCTCGATCCGTTGGCCACGGAACTTGACCTGGAAGTCGGTGCGCCCGATGTACTCGAGTACCCCCACAGCGTCGGGGCCCGGCCGCCATCGGACGAGGTCTCCGGTGCGATACATGCGCTCGCCGGCAGCCGAGAACGGGTTCGCGACAAAGCGGTCCATCGTCAGGTCGACGCGGCCGAGATATCCGTCGGCGAGCTGGGTACCCGCCAGATACAGCTCACCCGCGGTCCCTGCGGCCACTGGATGCAGCCTGCCGTCGAGGACGTAGGCCTGGGTGTTCCATTCCGGCGCACCGATCGGAACCGTCGATACATCTTCCGGCTCGGTCTCCCAGAACGTCACTGTCACAGCAGCTTCGGTGGGTCCGTACAGGTTGTGGATCCCGGCAGAGGTGATCGCACGGAAATCCGTCACCGTCTCCGGGGGCAGTGCCTCACCCACGACGTAGACGTGTCGCAGGGACCGGCACTGCTCCTCGGTCGCGTACGCGGCGAACACCGTGAGCATCGACGGCACGAAGTCCGTGACGGTGACGCCGTGCCGAGCGATGCGCTCCGCGACATACTCCGGGTCGCGGTGGCCGTCGGGGGTCGCCAGAACGACCGTTGCACCGACCCAGAGCGGAAGGAAGAACCCCCACAGAGACACGTCGAATGTCGTGGCGGTCTTCTGCAAGTAGACGTCGTTCTCGTCGAGCGAGTACTGGTGCACCATCCAGGCCATCTCGTTGACGACGGCACGGTGCGACACCGCCACGCCCTTGGGGCGTCCCGTCGAGCCCGAGGTGAAGATGACGTAGGCGGTGTTTCCAGGACGCACCGGTGCCAGTCGATCTGCGTCGGTCAAGGCACCGTTCGGGTACCCGGTGAGACCGACGGTGTCGAGTTCGAGAATCGGGAAACGCTCCGGTAGACCTTCCCGATCGTGACTGGTGGAGAGCACCACCACCGGCTCGGCTGTGTCGAGGATGTACTCGATGCGATCCGCGGGGTGGTCCGGATCGATGGGCACATAGGCGCCACCGGCTTCGAGGACGGCGTAGATGCCGACCATGAGGTCGATTCCGCGCCGCATCCCGAGTGCGACGAGCGACTGCGGCCCCACACCGAGAGACACCAGGTGTCGCGCGAGGCAATTCACTCGGTCCGAGAACTCCGCATACGTGACGGTCGCGTCCTCGAACACCACGGCCGTGGCGTCCGGGTTCGCGGCCACTCGCGCCCGGAACTGCTCGGTCAGCATGACGCCTGCGTCGACCTCGTGTGCGGTGTCGTTCCACGTCTCGATCACTCGAGTTCGTTCTGCCGGGCCGAGCAGATCGATATCGCCGACCGCGACGGTCGTGTCGGACACGAAGGTTTCGAGGATGCCGACGAGTCGCGCCAGCACGGAGTCGATGTATGCGGGATCGAACAGATCGCTGATGTACTTGAGCGTGAACGAGATTCGGTCCTCGGCCACGACGAGCAACGTCAGCGGATAGTGGGTGTTGTCGTTGGAGCTCACGCCCTCGACGGTCATGCCGTCGATGGCCGCGGCCTGTTGTGTCAGTTGTGCTTCGTCCACCGGGTAGGACTCGAAAATGGTCAGGGTGTCGAACAGATTGCCGACGCCGATCGCCCGCTGGATGTCGACCAGTCCCACGTGGTGGTGGTCGAGAAGATCGGCTTGTTCGCCCTGGATCCGGACCAGGTAGTTCTCCACCGTGTCGGCGGGATCGAATCGAACCCGCACCGGGATGGTGTTGATGAACAGCCCGATCATCGACTCGACGCCGGGAAGAGCAGCCGGACGACCGGAGACCGTGGCACCGAACACGACGTCGGTGCGTCCGGTGACGTGCGCGATCAACAGTCCGTACGCCGCTTGCACCAGCGTGTTGACCGTGACGCCGAGCCGGCCACCGAGCGCTACGAGCGCCGCTGTCGTGTCGACATCGACCGATTTCTCCGCCTCGGCCGATCTGGACGAGATTTCTCGTCCGACGCTCGGCTGAGCGACGAAGGTCGGTTCCTCGACACCGTCCAGTGCCCGGGTCCACGCGCTCAGCGATACGGCTGGATCCTGTCGATCGAGCCACGCCAGATACGAGCGGTACGACCGCACGCGAGGCATCGACGCCGTGGAGCTCTGCGCCGCGTACAGGTACAGCAGTTCCTTCATCACCAGCGGCAACGACCATCCGTCGAGCAACACGTGATGATTGGTCATCGCGAGCTTGTAAGTGGTCGGCGTGATCCTGACGAGCAGGAACCGCAGCAGGGGTGCCGTGGACACGTCGAAGTGTCGTCGCTGATCCGCGGCCAGTGCGTCGGCGACGGCAGCGTCGCGTTCGAGCCCGTCGAGATGAGACAGATCGAGGGTGTTCCAGGGCAGACGAACGTTCTGCTGGACGATCTGCACAGTCTCGCCGTCCGCGGTCGCGGTGAACGAGGTACGCAGATTCTCGTACCGATCCAGCAGTGTCTGGGCAGCGTGATGCAACCGTTCGGCGTCCACCTCGCCGGCCAGGTCGAGTACGACCTGCATGGTGTAGACGTCGATCGACGCATCGGCGAACAACGCGTGGAACAGCAGTCCTTGCTGCAACGGTGACAGCGACCAGATGTCGGTCAGCTGTGGGTAACGCGCCTCGAACGACGCGATGTCGGCCTGCGACAGCGCCACCAGGGGCACGTCCGACGGGGTCAGGCCACCCGAGCCGGGTACCTCGGCGTACGAGGCCAGCGCCGACAACGCCTCGGACCACAGCCCGGCGAGACGCTCGACCGTGTCCGCGGACACGGCTCCGGTCGGGAACGCGAAGCTGGCGCTCAGGACCCCGCCCTCGTCGGTGTCGAGCACGATGGCGTTGATGTCGACGGTCTTGTTCGCGGCCATGTCGGCGTCACCGGGCGCGGAGAGCTCGCCGTCGGCGGCCGGCAACCAGCCGAGCGACTTCATCTCGTCCGGGACCTCGCCGGCGTCGACCCGGCCCAGGTAGTTGAAGCTGATCTGTCCGGTCCCGAGTTCCGCAAGTTCCGCAGCTGTCTCGGAGTTCAGGTAACGGAGCAGTCCCCAGCCCATGCCTCGATCGGGCAGCGCCAGCATCTGTTCCTTGACGGCCTTGACGGCGTCGCCGAGCTGCGGTCCGCCCGCGAACGCAGCGTCGACGTCGATTCCGGTCAGGTCGAGGCGGACGGGGAACAGGCTGGTCAGCCAGCCGACGGTGCGTCCCAGATCGGCTCCGGGAACCACCGCTTCCTCGCGGCCGTGGCCTTCGAGCTGCACCAGTGTCGCCGGTGCGGTGACGCCGCGCTCGGACCGCAGTCTCGTGACAGCCATAGCGAGTCCGGCCAACAACCCGTCGCCCACGCCGCCGCGGAAGATCTCCGGAACCGTGGTCAGCAAGGTGCGCGTGACGTCGGGTGCCAGTTCGATGTTCACCCGTTCGAGCGTCGCGACGACGTCGACCGCGGGATCGAAAGCTCGGTCGCCCAGCACGGGATCCTCGGTGTCGGCGATCGAGCGCCACAGCGGCAACTCGGCCAGCCGCGCTTCGCTCGCTGCCGCGTCGGCCAAAGCATGGGTCCACCGCCGCATCGAGGTTCCGACCTCGGGCAGGCTCGGGTCCACTCCCCCGGACACCTGAGCCCAGGCGGAGACGAAGTCGGGGACCAGAATTCGCCACGACACTCCGTCGATCACGAGGTGGTGCGCGGCGACGGTCAGCGTGCCCGCTTCGTCGGGTCCTCGATCGACCCAGACGAGGGCGAGCATGCGCCCGGCCGTGGGGTCGAGCGTTCCGACTGCGTCGTCGAATACGGTTGCGGCCGAATCGGTATCGGCCCGGGTGAGTAACGCATCCACGTCGACCGCACCGGTGCCCGCAACCTCGAGACCCCAGCCGCGGTCGTCGTGCACCAGGGTCGAGCGCAGCACGTCGTGTCGATCGACCACTGCAGTCACCGTGGCGAGAATCCCGGCTCGGTCGATGCCGAGCGGCAGCTCCAGTGTGACGGCCTGATGGAACCGCGACCAGCCTCCGCCGCGCTCGATCATCGCCACACCGAACGGGGGTAGCGGCATCCAACCGACGCCGCCGCCGTCGAGTTCCTCGAGCACGACCGCGTCAGCGCCCTCACCGACGATCACGGCGACCTCGGCGAGACCGGCGACGGTCTTGCGCTCGAACACATCTCGCGGACCGAACTGAATTCCCCTGGCCTTGGCACGAGAGACGAGCTGAATGGAGACGATGCTGTCGCCGCCGAGCGCGAAGAACGAATCGTCGACGCCCACGGTGTCGAGGCCGAGCACGTCGGCGAAGACCTCGGCAATGACGCGTTCGGTATCGGTTGTCGCCGTACGGAATTCGGCATCGCTGCCGAATTCCGGTTCGGGTAGCGCTCTGCGGTCCAGCTTGCCGTTCGGCCCGAGTGGGAGGGCATCGAGCACGACGAGCCCGGCCGGCACCATGTACTCCGGAACCAGGGTGGCAACCGAGGTGGTGACCGCTGCGGTGTCGATCGTCTCCCCGGCGACAGGAACGACGTACCCGACCAGTAGTTCACCTGCCGACGGCGTCCTGCGCACGAGAACCACGGCTTGGTCGACCGACGGATCTGCGGTCAACGCGGCTTCGATTTCGCCGAGCTCGATCCGCAGGCCTCGCAGTTTGACCTGGAAATCGGTGCGGCCGAGGTACTCGAGCTCGCCGTCTGCGTTCCAGCGAACCAGGTCTCCGGTGCGATACATCCGCGAGCCGGCATTGCCGTGCGGGTCGGCGACGAACCGGTCGGCGGTGAGGTCCGGGCGGCCGAGGTATCCGCGGGCCAGTTGCCGCCCGGCGAGATACAGCTCCCCGGGCACTCCGACCGGGACCGGGTGCAGGCGTGCATCGAGCACGGTGACTCGGGTGTTCCAGACCGGAGCACCGATGGGGACCGACGCGACGTCGGCCGGCACCACGCGGTGGTAGGTGACGTCGACTGCGGCCTCGGTCGGTCCGTACAGGTTGTGCAGTTCGGTGGCAGGCAGTGCCGCGCGCAGCGCCGAGGCAACCGATGCAGGCAGCGCCTCGCCCGAGGCGAAGACCGCACGCAGGCCGGTGCAGTCGGAGACACCATCCGCAGCAGCGAACACGGCCAACAGCGACGGGACGAAGTGCGCGACCGTGATGCCGCGTTCGGCGACGGTGCTCACCAGGTATGCCGGATCTCGGTGGCCGTCGGGCACCGCGATGACGAGTTCGGCACCGATCTGCAACGGCCAGAACAGTTCCCAGACCGATACGTCGAACGTGACCGGCGTCTTCTGCAACACCTTGTCCTGCTCGGTGAGACGGTATTCGTCCTGCATCCACAGCAGACGGTTGACGATGGCCTCGTGGCTGACCGCAACGCCTTTGGGGCGACCGGTGGAGCCGGAGGTGAAGATGACGTACGCGGTGTCCGCCGGTCGCAGCGGCGCGGTTCGCTCGCCATCGGTCACCGGTGCCGTGGACAGACCTGTCGTGTCGACGGTGTCGACCAGAATCCTGGCGGCGTCGGTCACGAGAGATGTGCCGTCGTGCTCGGTCGTGAGCAGTACCACCGGTGCCGCCGTGTCCAGGATGTAGCCGATTCGTTCGGCCGGAAGATCCGGGTCGACCGGGACGTAGGCACCACCCGCGGTGAGCACGGCGTAGATACCCGTGAGCATGTCGATCGAGCGGCGCATGGCCGTGGCCACCACGGTTTCCGGGCCGACTCCCTCGGCGATGAGCAGGCGCGCGAGCGCGTTGACCCGCTCGGCGAATTCGCGGTAGGTCACTCGGTCGTCGGCGAAGCTCGTGGCGATGTTGTCCGGTGACGCCGCAACTCGGGCCTCGAACAGCGACACCAGAGTTGCGCCGGGATCCACCTCGTGCGCGGTGGCGTTCCATTCCTCGAGGACGCGGGTACGTTCGCCCTCCTCGAGGATGTCGATGTCGCCGACGACGGCGTCCGGTGCATCGGTGAGCGCGTGCAGAACCCGGACGAGCCGTCGCCCGAGAGACTTCATGCTGGACTCGTCGAAAAGATCGGTGGCGTAGTCGAATTGGACGTCGATGCCGGCTGGAGCGCCGGATTCTTCGACGTTCTCCCACAGCGTCACCTGCAGGTCGAACTTTGCGAACGCGCTGCCGAGATCGATTCCCTCGACGCTCAGCCCGGGCAGGGCCAACGTCTGACGGTTCAGGTTCTGGAACGTCAACATGACCTGGAAGATCGGGTGCCGAGCCTGAGAGCGGTCCGGGGCCAGCTCGTCGACCAGCCGCTCGAACGGCACGTCGGCGTGCCCGAAGGCACCCAGGTCGGCCTCACGAACTGCGGCGAGTTGCTCGCGCAACGTTGCCGCGGCATTCATCGCGGTACGCAGAGCGAGCGTGTTGACGAACATGCCGACGAGCTCGTCCAGATCCGCGTCACCGCGGCCGGCGACCGGAGTTCCGATCGTCACGTCGTCGGTTCCCGCCATCGCGCCGAGGAGCACCGCGAGCGCGGCGTGCACCACCATGAAGTTCGTGGCGTTTTCGGCTCTGGCGGCCCGAGCGATGTTCGACTGCAATACCGAGTCGATCGAGAAGTTGTATGCCGCACCGCGATACGACGCCACCGCCGGACGCGGCCGGTCGGTCGCGAGGTCGAGCTGTGCCGGGGCACCGGCCAGAGCCGTCGTCCAGTAGGCGAGCTGCTTCGCCAACGGCGAATCGGGGTCGTCCTCGGAACCGAGTACCTCGCGTTGCCACAACGCGTAGTCCGCGTACTGCACCGGGAGTGGTGCCCACTGCGGGTTCTCCCCCGCGGCACGGGCGGTGTAGGCCACCATGACGTCGCGCGTCAGGGGTCCCATCGAGAACCCGTCCGCGGCGATGTGGTGGGCGACGAAGGCCAGTACGTGCTCGGTCTCGCTGACCCGCAGGATCCGGATTCGGACCGGAACAGCTCGGGTCACGTCGAATCCCGCGGACACGAAGTCGCGAAGGGCGTGCTCGATCGAACTCTCGTCGACGTCGTCGACGACAACCGTCACGCCGGCCTCTGCGGTACCGAGCACAACCTGCTGGCCTCGTCCGTCGACCTCCGGGTACACGGTGCGCAGAATCTCGTGCCGTGCCAGCACGTCGTACACCGCGCTGGTGAGTGCATCGACATCGACATTGCCGGACAACCGAATTGCGACCGGGATGTTGTTCACGGCGGACGTCGGATCGAATTGGCTCAGGAACCACATGCGCTGCTGGGCCATCGACAGCGGCACCGAGTCCGGTCGCGTCCGAGCCGTCAGTGCCCGGCGCGCACCGGTACCCACCTCGGACTCGATCGCACGTGCGAGCGACTGCACCGTCGGAGACTCGAAGATCGAGCGGACCGGCACCTGAGTATCGAGCGCCGCCCCCAGCCGGGAGACCACCTGGGTGGCGATGAGCGAGTTACCGCCGAGCGCGAAGAAGTCGTCGTCCAGACCCACGCGCTCGACAGCGAGCACCTCGGCGAAGACCGCCGCGACGGCCTCTTCCACCGGATTGGTCGGCGCGCGGAATTCGGCTGTCTCGAACTGCGGTTCGGGGAGCGCCTGTCGATCCAGCTTTCCGTTGACGCCTCGAGGAAGAGCCTCGAGCACGACGAAGGCCGCCGGGATCATGTACGACGGCAGACGTTCGGCGAGTGCTCGACGGATGCCGTCCTGATCCAGCGTCACCCCATCGGCGGGCACGAGGTAGGCCACCAGCCGCGCGCCTGATCCCGTGTCCTCGAAAGCGATCACGGCGACGTCGCGAATGTCGTCGAGCGATCCGAGAGCGGCATCGATGTCGCCGAGCTCGATCCGGAAACCGCGAATCTTCACCTGGAAGTCGGTGCGCCCGACGTACTCCAATTCGCCGTCGGCGCGCCAGGATACGAGGTCACCGGTGCGGTACAGGCGGCCGCCGGGCGTGAACGGGTCCGCGACGAATCGCTCGGCGCTCAGGTCCGGCCGGGCGAAGTACCCGTCGGCCAGCTGCGCACCCGCGAGGTACAGCTCGCCTGCGACGCCGACCGGAACGGGAGCCAGACGCGAGTCGAGCACGTAGACACGGGTGTTCCACTCCGGCGCGCCGATGGGAACCGTTGTGCCGTCGACGGTCGTCACCCGGTGCGCGGTCACCGAGACCGCGGCCTCGGTCGGCCCGTACAAGTTGCCCAGTCGCGCAGCAGAACTGCGTAGTGTGCGCTCGGCCGTCGCCACCGGCAGCGCCTCGCCGATCGCCAGGATCCGCGTCAGGTGTTCGGGCAGTGTGCCCGCCGACGCCGTGACCAACGCATCGAGCACGGACGGCACGGTGTGCAGTGTCGTCACCGATTCCCGGTTCATCAGATCGACGAGGTAGGCGGGATCGCGGTGGCCCTCGGCGTCGGCAACGACGATCGCACCACCGGAGACGGTGGCGACCCAGAACTCCCATACCGACAGGTCGAATGTGGCCGCAGTCTTGAGCAGCACTCGGTCGGTGCTGCCCAGTCCGTAATGGGCGCTCTGCCACAGCAATTGGTTGACGATGGCGGCATGACTCACCGCGACACCCTTGGGTCGGCCGGTGGATCCGGACGTGAAGATGACGTAGGCGGTGTTCGCAGGCCGCAGCGGCGAGGTGCGCTCACTGTCGGTGACGGGCGCGTCCGAGACCTCTGCGTCGAGCACTCGCGGATCGGTGTCGACCAACAGCACCGGAACCGAGTCGACATCGACACCGTCGCGAGCAGTACTCAGGACCAGAGCGGGAGCAGCTACCTCCAGGATGTAGGCATTGCGGTCCGCCGGCTGGTCCGGATCGATGGGCACGTACGCCCCGCCCGCCTTGGCGACGGCATACATCGCGACGAGCAGATCCACCGAGCGCCTGATCGCCAGGGCAACCGTCACCTGCGGGCCGACACCGGCACCGATCAGGACGCGGGCCAACCGGTTGATTCGACGATCGAACTCGCCGTACGACAGTGACTGCCCGGCGTGGACCACCGCGACCGCGTCGGGCTGTGCCTGCACCTGTCGATCGAACAGCGATACCAGCGTCTGCGACGCATCGACATCGTGATCGGTGTCGTTCCACGTGCGGACGATCCGGGTGCGTTCCTCGGGTGAGAGCAGCTCGAGATCGCCGACGACGGCCGACGGGTCCTCGGCCACGGCAGCGAGGAGGCGAACGAACCGGTCGGCAAAACCTTCGACCGTCGCGCGATCGAAAAGATCGGTGGCGTAACTGAATTCGGCCGACAGTTCCGCGGGCGAGCCGTCCGGGGCGTAGCGATCCGAGATCGACAGTTGCAGATCGGTTTTCGCAGTCACCGCATCCGCCTCGACGGCACTCACCGTCAGACCCGGCAGCTCGAACGTCGACTCGGCAAGGTTCTGGAAGGACAGGCCTACCTGGAACAACGGGTTGCGTGCCGTCGACCGCACCGGGTTCAGCACCTCCACGAGACGCTCGAACGGAACGTCGGAGTGCGCGAACGCGGCCAGGTCCCGCTCTCGGGCCTGAGCGAGCAACTGGCGGAAGGTCATCGACGATTCGACCGACGACCGGAAGACCAGGGTATTGACGAACATACCGATCATCGAGTCCAGAGCCCGCTCACCGCGGCCGGCGATGGGCGTTCCGACCGCGATGTCCTCGGAACCGGACAGGCGTGCGAGCAACACGGCGAATGCCGAGTGCACCACCATGAACAACGTTGCCTGCTCGGTACGTCCGAGTTCGGCGAGAGCAGCGTGCGTGCCGGCGTCGACGGTGAACCGCACGGCATCGCCACGGAAACTCTGCGCAGGCGGGCGCGGGCGATCGGTGGGCAGCACCAGCTGATCCGGCAGCTCGGCGAGCGTATCCTTCCAGAACGACACCTGCTGCGCTGCAACCGAATCGGGATCCGATTCGGTGCCGAGTACGGTTCGCTGCCACAGCGCGAAGTCGACGTACTGCACCTCGAGTGGCTCCCAGTCCGGAGCCGTCCCTGCAGATCTCGCGGTGTATGCGGTCATGACGTCGACGGCCAGCGGGCCCATCGAAGCGCCGTCGGCCGACACGTGGTGGACGACGAAGGCCAGGACGTGCTCGTTCTCGTCGACGCGGAACACGCGCGCGTCGACCGGTACCTCGACGGTGACGTCGAAGCCACGCGTGAAGAATTCGGTCACGGCGGTGACGACGTTCGCACCGGCCACGTCTCGCACGGCGAGGTCCATCGGCACCTCGGACGCCGGCAACACCTGCTGGAACGGGCCCTGTGCCGAGTCCGGGTACCGGGTACGAAGAGACTCGTGGCGCTCGACGACATCGCGCACCGCCGACTGCAGCGCAGCGACGTCGAGCTCACCCGACAACCGCACGGCGAACGGAATGTTGTCCACCGACGACGTCGTGTCGAACTGGTTGAGGAACCAGTACCGCTGCTGCGCAGGCGAGAGCGGCGGGTGTTCGGGACGCGGACCCGCCACGAGTGCAGCTCGCCCGCCCGAACCGACAGCGCTCTCCACGTGCGCCACCAGTGCGGCCACGGTCGAGCTCTCGAACAGCGCCCGCACCGGGACCACCGTGTCCAGGGCCGCGCCGAGCCGCGAGACCACCTGGGTGGCGATCAACGAGTTACCGCCCAGGGCGAAGAAGTCGTCGTCCAGTCCCACTCGCTCGAGGTGCAGAACGTCGGCGAACACTCCGGCGACGATCTCTTCGACCGCGGTGGTGGGTGCGCGGAATTCCCGGGCCTCGAACACGGGTGCGGGAAGCGCGGCGCGATCCAACTTGCCCACCGGGGTCAGTGGAACGGTGTCGAGAACGATGATCGACGACGGGATCATGTAGGCGGGCAATGATTTTCCGACGAAGGCGGTCAGCTCGTCGACGTCGACGACCGAACCACGCGCCGGCAACACGTAGGACACGAGAGTGGTGACACCCGAGGGCAGTTCGTGTCCGAGTGTGACGGCGAAGTCGACCTCGGGAACAGCGGTGAGCGCGGAGTCGATCTCGCCGAGCTCGATACGGAACCCGCGCACCTTGACCTGGAAGTCGGTGCGGCCGACGAACTGCAGCTGCAGGTCGTCCGTCCATCGCACGACGTCGCCGGTGCGGTACATCCGTGCGCCGTCGATACCGTACGGATTGGCCACGAAGCGCTCGGAGGACAGACTCGGCCTACCGAGATAGCCACGAGCGAGCGCACCGCCCGACAGATACAGGTCACCCGCGACACCGGTCGGAACCGGTTCGAGCCTGGAATCGAGGATGAGCACGGACATGCCGTGAATCGGTCGACCGATGGTGATCGGTTCGCCGGGCGTCAACTCGGCGAAGCTCGAGATGATCGTGGTCTCGGTCGGTCCGTACCCGTTGAAGTACTTCCGGTCCCCTGCCCACCGGGCGAGGAGTTCGGGAGTGGTCACGTCGCCGCCCACCGAGAGCACCTCGAGCGAATCGATCCCGTGGGGATCCATCGTGCCGAGCACCGCAGGCGTGATGATCGTGTGAGTGACCCTCTCCGCCTTCAACAATTCGGCCAGTTCGGTGCCGCCGAGAATCGATGCCGGTACCACCACCAACGTCGCGCCGACGGAGAACGCCGCCATCCACTCCAGAACCGACGGATCGAAGTTCGGCGAGCAGACGTGGAGGAACCGCGAGGCCGGTTTCAGGTGATAGAGATCGGTTGCTGCGTCGAGGACGCCGCCGAGTCCGGCGTGCGTGACGACGACGCCCTTCGGCTTGCCCGTCGAGCCCGAGGTGTAGATGACGTAGGCGGGGTTCTGGAACGTGACGGGTCGCAGGCGGTCGGCGTCGGTGACCGGCTCGGCAGAGCGGGTGCGGACCTCGGCCACGAACTCGTCGTCGTCGACGCTCAGCCAGGTCAGGTCCTGCTGTCCACCGGCGAGCCGATCCGAGTGTGCCCGGGTGGTCAGGCCCAGTAGGGCCTCGGAGTCCGAGACCATGTGGGCGACGCGATCCTGCGGATACGTCGGGTCGACGGGTAGGTGCGCGGCCCCCGATTTCGCCACTGCCCAGACCGCGAGCACCATGAAGTAGGAGCGTTGGAATCCCAGAGCCACAACGGATTCGGGGCCGGCCCCGCGCTCGATGAGCACCCGGGCGAGCTGCGAGGACGTCGCATCGAGTTCGGCGTACGAGATCGAGCGGCCCTCGTAGCGAATCGCGGTCGCCGACGGGTCGAGTGCGGCTCCGGCAGCGAAGATCTCGGCCAGAGTGCCGCCGGCCAACACGTCGTCACCGTGGACGTGGGTGAGCCGGTCGTATTCGTCGTCGTAGAGGATGGACAGATCGCCCACCGGGGTGTTCGGTGTCGCCACGATCGCTTCGAGCAGCCAGCGGAAACGTCGCGAGAACACCTCGATCGTGTTCTCGTCGAACAGGTCTCGCGCGTAGAGGAAACCGGCGGACAGACCGGTGCCGTCGGACTTCTCGTGCAGCGTCAGCGACAGGTCGAACTTGGCGGTGTCTACCTCGACGTCGACCGCCGAGACCGTCAGATCGGGAAGGTGGAATTCGCTCGGCGGCAGGTTCTCGAACGCGATCGCCACCTGGAACAGCGGGTGCCTGGCCGTCGTTCGCTCGGGTTCGAGCAGATCGACGAGCCGCTCGAAGGGGATGTCCGCGTGTGCGAATGCATCGAGGTCGACGTCCCGGACGTGGCCGAGGAGGTCGGTGAATCCCTTGCTTCGATCGACCGAGGTGCGGAGCACCAGGGTGTTGACGAACATGCCGATGACGTCGTCCAGGACGGCCTCGCCGCGGCCTGCGACCGCGGTACCCACCGCAACGTCGTCCGAGGTGGACATGCGAGCCAGGAACAGCGCGAGAGCACCGTGGAGCACCATGAACAGGGTGGTTCCGGTCGACCGGGCCAGATCGTCGAGCGAGGCACGCAGATCCGCATCGATATCGAACTGGAACCGCCCGCCCGAGTACGACTGCACCGCGGGACGCGGCCGGTCGTACGGCAGGGTCAGCTCACTGGGCAGGTCCGCCAGGGCCGAACGCCAGTAGTCCGCCTGTGCTGCCATCAGGCTGTTCGGATCCGCGTCGTCGCCGAGCACGGCGCGCTGCCACAGCGCGAAGTCGGCGTACTGAACCGCCAGCGGCGTCCACTGCGGAGCGTCGCCGGCCACACGAGCGAGGTAAGCCGTCATCACGTCGCGGGTCAGCGGTCCCATGGACCACCCGTCTGCGCTGATGTGATGAACCACGACGACCAGCACGTACTCGTCGTCGGTGACCTGGAACAGTTTCGCGCGCAGGGGAATCGACTGGGTGACGTCGAATCCTTCGGAGGCGAAAGCGATCAGGTCGGCCACCGCACCGTCGGCGGACGGTGTGGTGGGTGTCAGGTCCGGTGCCACCGATTCGGCAGGCAGGATCACCTGATGCCCCGCTCCGTCCACACTCGGGTAGACGGTGCGGAGTGCTTCGTGCCGGTCGAGAACGTCGACGACCGCTGCGTTCAGGGCCGGAGTGTCGAGTGCTCCGGTGAGCCGGATCGCCACGGGGATGTTGTTGACCGCCGATTCGGGCTCGAATCGGTTGAGGAACCACATCCGCTGCTGGGCGAGAGAGAGCGGAATTCGTTCGGGGCGTTCCTGCGGCACGAGAGGCGCGGAGACTCCGTGGCCGACGTGGCTTTCCAACGCAGCAGCCAAGGCTGCCACCGTGCCTGCCTCGAACATCGTTCGGACGGGCACCGTCGTGCCCAGTTCGGCACCGAGTCGTGCGGCGACCTGAGTGGCGACGAGCGAATTGCCGCCGAGCGCGAAGAAGTCGTCGTCCACACCGACTCGGTCGAGTCCGAGGACCGCGCCGAACACGTTCGCGACGATCTCTTCGACCGGATCGGACGGTGCTCGGTAGGGCGTTGCCTCGAATTCGGGATCGGGCAGCGCTTTTCGATCGAGCTTGCCACTTCCGCCGAGCGGGAACTCGGCCAATTCCACGACGGTGGTCGGCACCATGTACTCGGCCAGACGTCCACGTAGCGCGGTGCGTACCCGGTCCACTTCGACCGGGCCTTCGGTGGGGACGACGTAGGCAACCAGTTGTTCTCGTCGCACGAGCACCACGGCCTGAGCGATCTCGGGAAGATCCAACAGAGCCGATTCGATTTCGCCGAGTTCGATACGGAGACCACGCAACTTCACCTGGAAGTCGGACCGGCCCACGTACTCCAACTCACCGGCGGGCAGCCACCGCACCACGTCGCCGGTTCGGTACATCCGCGCACCGTCGACCGCGAACGGATCGGCAACGAAGCGATCCGCGGTCAGATCGGGTCGGCTCACGTATCCCCTGGCGAGCTGGACACCCGAGAGATAGAGCTCTCCCGACACCCCGGCCGGAACCGGCCGCAACGACGAATCCAGAACGCGCACATCGGTGTTCCACACCGGTGAACCGATCGGCACCACGGCTGTGTCCGCGTCGGAGACCGCGTGATAGGTCACGTCGACAGCAGCTTCGGTCGGGCCGTACAGGTTGTGCACCGACACCTGTGGGAGCGCGCGGCGCAACGACTGTGCAGTAGCAGGCGCAAGCGCCTCCCCCGAGGCGAACACCGTACGCAGCGACGCTCCCGCGTCGGGCCTACGCAACGCCTCCGGCGTGAACACCGACATCATCGACGGCACGAAGTGCACTACCGAGACACGTTCGCGTGCAATGACATCGAGCAGGTACGACGGATCACGATGACCCTCGGGAACCGCGAGGACCACCGATGCGCCGACCTGGAAGGCCCAGAAGAACTCCCACACCGACACGTCGAACGTAGCCGGTGTCTTCTGCAACACCACGTCCTGCGGACCGAGGGGGTACTCGTGCTGCATCCACGACAACCGGTTGACGATCGCCGCGTGCGATACGCCGACGCCCTTCGGCCGACCCGTCGAACCCGAGGTGAAGATGACGTATGCGAGGTTCTCCGCCCGCAGCGGTGCCGTCCGCTCCGCATCGGTCACCGGTGCCGACGAGAATTCGGACACGTCCACGGTGTCGATGTCCACCGTCTCCACGCCGGGGAACTCGACGTGGTCTCGGGTGCTCGAGAGCACCCGTACCGGCGAGGCCGTGCTCACGATGTACTCGTTGCGCTCCGACGGCTGAGCCGGATCGATGGGTACGTACGCAGCACCGGCCTTGACGATCGCGTACATACCGACGAACAACTCGATACTGCGGCCGACTGCGAGGCCGACCGTCGAATCGGTCCCGACACCCACCGACAGCAGGTACCGCGCCAGGCGGTTCGCGCGCGCATCGAGCTCGGCGTACGTCAGCCGAACGTCCTCGAACACCAGGGCCTGCGCGTCGGGGGTCTGCTCGACGCGACCGTCGAACTGCCCCACCAACGTTGTTCCGCTGGTGATCTCGTGCGCCGGTCCCGAACCGAACGTCAGCACCGACTCCCGCTCGACCGAGTCGAGCAGGTCGATCTCTCCGACGGCTGCGGCGGGCGCTGCGGTGATCGCACGAAGAACACGAACGAACCGTTCTCCGAATCGGGCCATCGTCGATTTCTCGAACAGGTCCGCGGCATAGGTCAGGGCGACGGTCAGGCCCGCGGGCTCGGAGCCGGCCGGTGCCGAATCCCACAGCGTCACCTGCAGATCGAACTTCGCCAGGTCTGCCTCGTAGTCGACCGCTGCGATGGTCAGGCCGGGAAGCTCGACCGAGGTTCGATCCAGGTTCTGGAACGTCAACATCACCTGGAACAGCGGGTGGCGTGCCTGCGAGCGCGCCGGAGCCAACACGTCCACCAGACGCTCGAACGGCACCTCGGCGTGCGAGAACGCGGCGAGGTCCACCTCCCGCGTCTCGCGGAGCAGATCGTCGAACGACGTCCGTGGATCGACTTCGGTGCGCAGCACCAGTGTGTTGACGAACATCCCGACGACGTCGTCGAGGGCCGCATCACCACGGCCGGCGACCGGAGTACCGATACTGATGTCGTCGGCGGCAGCGAGCTTGGCCAACAACACCGCCAGTGCGGCGTGCACGACCATGAACGTCGTTGCGTTGTGGTCTCTTCCGAGCCTCTCCAGCGCGCGGACCAGTTCGGCGTCGATCTCGAACGTGTGCGTGCCGCCGTTGGTCGTGGCGACAGCCGGGCGGGGCCGGTCGGTGGGTAGTTCGAGTTGATCGGGTGCTCCGCCGAGGCGTCCGCGCCAATAATCCTGCTGAGCAGAGAGCACCGACTCGGGGTCGTCCTCGCTACCGAGGACGGCTCTCTGCCACAGCGTGAAGTCGGCGTACTGCACCTCGAGCGGAGTCCACTGTGGTTCCTGCCCGTTTGTGCGTGCCACGTAGGCGGCCACCACGTCGCGGGTCAGCGGGCCCATCGAGAATCCGTCGGCCGCGATGTGGTGCACCACGAACGCGAGCACGTGCTCGGTCTCGGACGTCTCGAGAAGCACCGCCCGGAAGGGCAGCTGTACCGCCAGATCGAAGGGCCTGAGCGCGAACTCGAGCAGCACGGCGGGAACGTCGGCATCGGTTGCCGTCGCACGTTCCAATTCCACTGCCACCGAATCGGATTCGAGTACTCGCTGGAAGCCGACACCGTCGTGGTCGGGGTAGACCGTCCGCAGTGACTCGTGCCGATCCAACACGTCGACCAAGGCCGACTGCAGGGCCGTGAAGTCGAGTTCTCCACTCAACGCGATGGCGACCGGGATGTTGTTGACAGCCGAGTCCGGCTCGAATCGGTTGAGGAACCACATCCGTTGTTGGGCAAGCGACAGCGGCACACGTTCGGGCCGCTGCTGCGCAACCAACGCCGGTCGCGCGTGCGTCGAGCCTGCGGCGTCGACTGCGGCGGCCAGTTCGGCGACGGTCGGTGCGTCGAAGAAGGACCGCACATCCACCGCAGTGCCCAGCTCGGCGTTGACCCGCGCGATCACGCGGGTGGCGTTGAGCGAGTTGCCGCCGAGTGCGAAGAAGTCGTCGTCGACGCCGATACGGTCGATGCCGAGCACGGTCTCGAAGATCGCGACCAATGCCGACTCGGTCTCCGTGCTCGGTGCGCGGTACTCCCGAGCCAGGGACGCGAAATCGGGAGCGGGCAACGCTTTTCGGTCGAGCTTTCCGCTGGCGTTCAGCGGGAACTCGTCCAGGACGACGAACACCGACGGCACCATGTACTCGGGCATGCGGCGTCTCACCGCGTCCGCGAGGCCGTCGTGGTCGAGATCGGAATCGGTACTGACGACGTAGCCGACGAGCTGTTGTTCCGACTGCTCCGACGAATGAAGCAGTACAGCCGCCTGGGTCACCTCAGGCTCGGCGAGCAGGGCCGATTCGATTTCGCCCAGCTCGATACGCAGGCCGCGCAGCTTGACCTGGAAGTCGGTGCGCCCGATGTATTCGATGAGGCCGTCGCCGCGTCGACGCACCAGGTCGCCGGTGCGGTACATGCGGTCACCCGGCTCACCGAACGGGTCGGCCACGAACCGATCGGCTGTCAGGTCGGTGCGTCCGAGGTATCCGCGAGCGAGCTGCACGCCCGCCAGATAGAGCTCGCCCTCGACTCCACGGGGCGATCGCCGCAGTCCTTCGTCGAGCACGTACAGATCGGTGTCGTCGACGGCAGCGCCGATGGGAACCGAGGCTTCTTCCACCTGCTGGGTTCGGTAGTACGTGACGTCGACGGCCGCTTCGGTGGGACCGTACAGGTTGTGCAGTTCCGCGTTCGAGATCTCGTGGAACGCGTTGACGGTGCGCGCCGGGAGAGCCTCGCCGGAGGCGAAGACCATCCGAAGCGAATCGGCTTGCGCAGCAGTGGGTTCGGCGACGTACACCGAGAGCATGGAGGGCACGAAGTGCGTCACGCTCACGCCGCGCTCGCCGATGACGCGGGCGAGGTAGGCGGGGTCGCGGTGGCCCTCGGGCTCGGCGATCACGAGCGTGGCACCGATCTGCAACGGCCAGAAGAACTCCCACACCGATACGTCGAACGTGAACGGAGTCTTCTGCAACACGACGTCGGCAGCACTCATCGAGTACTCCCGCTGACGCCAGGAGATGTTGGCGACGATGGCCCGGTGGCTCACCGCCACGCCCTTCGGGCGTCCCGTCGAACCGGAGGTGAAGATGACGTAGGCGAGGTCGTCCTCGGTCAGGGCGGAGAGCCGATCCGCATCGGTGATCCGTCCTCCCGGCACATCGGTCAGGTCGAGCTCGTCGACGAGAACGGTGGCGGTGCCCTCGGGCAACTGCGGTATGTCGTTCGTGGTCGTCAAAACCAGGACAGGTGTCGCGATGTCGAGAACGTAGCCGAGTCGGTCGACCGGATGATCCGGGTCCAACGGCACGTAGGCTCCGCCTGCTGCGGAGACGGCGTACATGCCCACCAGCAGATCGAAGGATCGGCGGATCGACAGTCCCACCGCTGAATCGGGGCCGACTCCCCGTGCGATCAGCACGCGGGCTAGACGCTCCACCGAGGCGGCGAACTCGGCGTAGGTTCGCGTGTCGTCGCCGAAGACGAGGGCAGGTGCGTCCGGGGTGCGCTCGGCCTGATCGGCGAACAGCGCGTACAGCGTGGCGGCTTCGGGATGGGCGGAGCTCGACGTCGACTCGTCGTCGCCGAGAACCGACACCGCATCCGCGACGACGGTGGACACGACCGCGTCCAGACCACCCTCGGTGGCCTCGATGAGGCCTGCAAGCGTGTTGGACAACACGACCGGAACCAGCGCGTCGGGGCCGAGGACGCCCCCCATGGCCGCATCGAGGGTGGTGATCTCCTCGTCCAGGCGGGCGTAGGTCAGTTCCGTACCGAGGTGCGTGAGAGCTACGCGGTCGGGTTCGACCGCTGCGACGCTCCGAACCAAGCGCGGAAGGTCCTCGACCGTCAGAGCTGCATCGCTTCGACGTCCTACCGCCATCTACCTTTTCCTCCTGATCGATCCACGTGCACAACCGGCGAGCTCGGCATTCGTCACGACGACGCGATCACCGACTCCGCCCGTTCGATCAACGATGCCAGAGCGGTGTTCAGCCCCTCCGCACCGAGGGCGGGCAAGATCCCCGGAACCAGTGCCGACAGAGTGACCGTCACCAGAGCCTGCGGCTTCATCGCCGAGCCCATCGTTGCCGACATCTGAGCCAGTTTGGCGTGCAGAGCAGCGAAATCGACCGTCGTCGACTCGTGTTCGAGTGCCACCGCATCGGGTGCGACGGCCGCTGCGCGGGCAACGAGATCGGGCAGATCGTCCACCGTCTTGGGCTTGGTTCGCGGTGCGAACTCCGCCTTCTCCTCGTCGGAGAGGATGTCGATGGACCGCAGCACCACATCAGGATCCGAGACCACGGCGTTCAGAATCCGCAGCAGCCGATCTGCGAACGTCGCGATCGACGACTCGTCGAGGATCGCCGTCGCGTAGGTGAACGTCGCCTCGATGTCGCGCAGTGCACCGGTGTCGTCGAATCGTTCGACGGCGGTCAGCTGCAGATCGAACTTGGCCTGGTCGTCGCCCGCGGGCAAGGCCTGCACCTGCAGACCCGGCAACTCGAACGATCCGGTCACGTGGTTCTGGAACGTCAGCATCGCCTGGAACAGCGGAGTGTAGGCACTCGACCGCGCCCGGCCCAGCGCGTCGACGAGCCGCTCGAACGGGACGTCGGCGTGGCCGAACGCTGCCAGATCCTTGTCCTTGGCCTGCTGCAGCAGCTCGACGAACGTGCCGCTCTGATCGAGTCGAGTTCGCAGCACGAGCGTGTTGACGAACATGCCGACGAGCTCGTCGAGTTGCTGTTCACCGCGACCGGCAGTGGGTGTACCGATGCTGATGTCGGAGGAGTTGCTCAGCCTCGAGAGCAGCACGGCGAAGGCACAGTGCACCACCATGAACGTCGTCGCCGAGTGTTCGCGAGCGATCTTCTCGATCGCCGATGCGATGTCGGTGCCGAACGAGAACTCGTACGAGGCACCCTGCATCGTCGGCCGAGGCGGTCGCGGCCGATCCAGCGGGAGCGCCAACTGTTCCGGCGCACCTGCCAACTCGGTCGTCCAATACGCCAGTTGTTTCGCGAGTGGACTCTCGGGATCGTTCTCGCTGCCGAGCACGTCACGCTGCCACAGCGCGAAGTCGGCGTACTGGACCGGCAACGGAGTCCATGCCGGCATCTCCCCCGCAACCCGAGCGGTGTAGGCCACCATGACGTCGCGGATCAGCGGACCCATCGAGAAACCGTCGGCAGCGATGTGGTGTGCCACCACGGCGAGCACGTGCTCGTTGTCGGCGACCTGCAGCAACGCAGCGCGCACCGGAACCGACTTCGTGACGTCGAACCCGGCACCGAGGGTCTCGGTCAGGCGGGAGATCACTGCATCCGGTTCCACCCGCTCGGGCGTCAGATCGACCCCTACCTCGGCGACGGAAACGATCTGCTGCACCGGCCCGTCCACAGAATCGGGGTACGCCGTGCGCAGAATTTCGTGGCGCCCCAGAACGTCGTCGAATGCCCCACGCAGGGAGTCGACGTCGAGTGCGCCGGTCAGCCGGACCGCGACAGGAATGTTGTACGCCGAGGAACCGGGGTCGATCCGGTTGATCGTCCACATTCTTTCCTGAGCGATCGAGAGTGGAAGCAGATCGGGTCGCTCACGAACGGTCAGTTCTCGGCGCGCACCGCCGCCGACGAGCGGGGCGATGTGGGCGGCCAGGCCTGCGACGGTGGACGCCGCGAACACTGCTCGCACCGGAATCTGGGCGTCGAGAGCCTGTCCCAGCCGCGAGACCAATTGCGTTGCGACCAATGAGTTTCCGCCGAGCGCGAAGAAATCGTCGTCGAGTCCGGCACGGTCCAGACCGAGCAGTTCCGCCACGGTGGCCGCGACGATCTCTTCGACCGGAGTGACCGGAGCGCGGAACTCGGCAACCTCGAACTGCGGTGCCGGAAGTGCCCGTCGATCCAGTTTGCCGTTGGCGTTGAGCGGAAGGGCATCGAGGACGACGAACGCTGCCGGAACCATGTACGACGGCACGGCGCGGGCGAGTTCGGCTTCGACACTCGCCACGTCGAGTACTGCTCCGGACGTACCGACGACGTAGGCGACCAGCTGGTCCCCCATCGATTCGCCGGTGTGCACCACGACGGCGGTGTCGGCCACCGTCGCCTGTGTGCGCAGGGCTGCCTCGATCTCACCGAGCTCGATGCGGAAGCCGCGAATCTTGACCTGGAAATCGGCACGCTCGATGTATTCGAGGCGGGCCGCCGCGGGTGCGCCGTCGACGACCGGAACCCGCCAGCGCACGAGGTCGCCCGTGCGATACATCCGCATTCCGTTCGCGTCGAACGGATTCGCCACGAACCGTTCGGCGGTGAGGTCCGCACGCCCGAAATATCCTCGCGCCAGCTGTGCACCGGCGAGATACAGCTCTCCCGTGACTCCGGCAGGAACCGGATGAAGGCGCGAGTCCAGCACGAACACGGCGGTGTTGGCCTCGGGCACGCCGATCGGCACGGTGACGGTGTCGGCATCGGTGACCGGATGCGAGGTCACCGACACCGCAGCCTCGGTCGGACCGTAGAGGTTGAACAGCTCGGCGGAACCGTTGTGCCGCCGGAAGTCCTGTGCCACCGCTGCGGGTAGTGCTTCACCGATGGCCAGGACACGTCGCAGATCGGGTGACAGATCGCCCGCGGCAACGGTGCCGAGCATCGACAACATCGACGGCACCAGATGCAACGTCGTCACCGCGTGCCGACGGATCAGCGTGAGCAGGTAGTCGGGATCGCGATGACCCTCCGGGTTCGCGATGACGAGTCGCCCACCCGAGGTCAGTTGCGACCAGAACTCCCACACCGACAGGTCGAACGTCGCTGCGGTCTTGAGCAGAGACGCATCGGTCTCGTCGAGGCGGTACTCCGCGCGCAGCCAGTTCAACTGGTTCACCACTGCGCCGTGCGAGACCGCCACGCCCTTGGGCCGGCCGGTGGAGCCGGACGTGAAGATGACGTAGGCCGTGGTGTCGGCGGAGAGTTCACCGCAGCGCTCGGAGGTCTCGACCGGCGCGGACGAGTAGCCCTCGAGATCGAGTTGCGCCAGATCGACGACCGTTGCTGCAGAGGAGATCTCCGGGCCGACAGCACCGGATGTCAGTACGCACAGCGGAGCTGCGGTCTCCAACACCAGCGCGTTGCGCTCGGCCGGCTGATCCGGATCGATCGGGACGTAGGCGCCTCCGGCCACGGAGACGGCGTACATGCCGACCAGTAGATCCACCGAACGCCGAATGGCAAGCCCCACCGGCACTTCGGGTCCGACACCCAGACCGATCAGATGACGGGCCAGACGCGACACCCGCTCGGAGAACTCGCCGTACGTCAGCGTGCCGTCGTCGTGCACGAGTGCAACGGCGTCACCGTTGCGCGCTGCCGAGCCCGCGAACAGATCGGCGAGCGTGGTGCCATATGCCGAATCGAACTCACGGTCGGTGTCGTTCCATTCCTCGACGATGGCGGGCAGCTCACCGTCGAGGAACAGATCGAGATCGCCGATCGGGGTCGCCGGCGCCGCTGTGACAGCGTCGAGCACGGCCTCGAACCGGGCTACGAGCGAACGCGCGGTGCGCTCGTCGAACAGGTCGGTCGCGTAGGTCAACAACGCATCGGCCCCGCCCGACGCCTCGTCGCCGCTCGATGCGTCGGAGACGATCAGATGCAGGTCGAACTGCGACGTTCCGGTCTCGGTGTCCAGGGCCGAGATATCCAGTCCGTCGAGCTCGAATTCTCGGCGCGCGAAGTTCTGGAACGAGAAGCCGACCTGGAACAGCGGGTGACGCGCCGTCGACCGGGTGGGGTTGACGACCTCGACGAGCCGCTCGAACGGTATGTCGGAGTTGGCGAAAGCCTGCAGATCGGTTTCCCGAGCCGCGTCGAGGAGGTCCTCGAAGCTCGCACCGCCCGCCACGTCGAGCCGCAGCACCAACGTGTTCACGAACATCCCGACGAGGTTCTCGATCTCCGCTTCGCCGCGACCCGCGATCGGAGTCCCGACGACGATGTCCGACGATCCCGACATGCGCGAGAGCAGCACGGCGAACGCCGCGTGCACGGCCATGAACACCGTCGCGTTGCGTGCGCGTGCCAGTTCGGTCAGTCGAGCGTGCGCGGCTGCGTCGATCCGGAAGTCGACGCGGCTGCCCCGGAAGGTCTGCTCGGCGGGTCGCGGACGATCGAGCGGTAGTTCGATCTGCTCGGGCAGCTCGGCCAGAGCGCTTTCCCAGTACCGAATCTGCTGCGCAGCAATCGATTCCGAGTCCTCCTCGGATCCGAGAACCTGGCGTTGCCACAGCGCGTAGTCGGCGTACTGCACCGGCAACGGTGCCCACGCCGGATCGGAACCACGGGTGCGCGCGGCGTATGCGGTCATGACGTCGGTGGACAACGGCATCACCGACAGACCGTCGGCGCTGATGTGGTGGATGACCATGCCGAGTACGAATTCGGTGTTCGAGACTCGGAAGAGTGCGGTCTTCAGCGGAACCTGGGTGGTGACGTCGAACGTCGCCGACAGGAGCTCCAGAACCCGCGCGGTCACCGACTCCGCGTCGGTGTCGATCACCTCGAGAGTGGTGGGCACCTGGGACATCGGCACGATCACTTGATGCGGGCCTTCGGGTGAATCCGGATAGACCGATCGCAGAGTCTCGTGACGTTCGATCACGTCGGAGACGGCACGCTGCAGCGAGTCGACGTCGAGACGCCCGCTGAGCCGAAGCGCGAACGGGATGTTGTACGCCGTGGACTCGGAATCGAAGCGGTTGAGGAACCACATCCGCTGCTGCGCGAGCGAGAGCGGCACTCGGCTCGGTCGCGTCGATGCCACCAGTGCCGGACGCGCGCCTGCGCCAGAACCTTGCTCGACCCGCGTTGCCAGAGCCGCGACGGTCGGGGCCTCGAACAGTGCGCGGACGGGGACAGTGGTGTCCGCTGCGGCTCCCAGCCTGGACACCACCTGCGTTGCCACCAGCGAATTGCCGCCGAGCTCGAAGAAGTCGTCGTCGAGACCGACACGCTCCACTCCGAGAACCTCGGCGAACACGTCGGCGACCATTTCCTCCACCGGAGTGGTCGGTGGTCGGAACTCACGTGTGCGCGCGGCCGGCTCGGGCAGCGCTCGTCGGTCCAGTTTTCCGTTGCCGGTCAACGGAATCGCGTCGAGGACCACGAACGCCGAGGGCACCATGTACTCGGGAAGGTGCTCCCCGATCGCTGTCCTGACGACGTCGATGTCGACGGTCGACTCGGCCGCGGGCACGACGTAGGCAACCAGGCGTGCGGCACCGGGAGTGTCTTCGCGCACGATCACCGCGGCCTGCCCGACGGTAGGAGCGGACGCGACGGCGGATTCGACCTCGCCCAGCTCGATTCGGAAACCGCGGATCTTGACCTGATCGTCGGCGCGACCGACGAATTCGAGTTCGCCGTCGGTCGACCACCGTGCCACGTCGCCGGTGCGGTACAGGACCGATCCGTCGCCTGCGAAAGGATCGGCGACGAACCTCGTCGCGCTCAGTCCGGGCCGACCGAGATACCCGCGCGCGACCTGACCACCGGAGACGTACATCTCCCCCGGCACGCCTGCTGGCACCAGCGACAGTCGCGAATCCAGTACGTACACCGAGAGCCCCGAGATGGCGCGTCCCACCAGAGATCCCGAAGCCTGCGCTGCGGACTGCGCGTCCACGACGCGGTGCGAGACGTGGACGGTGGTTTCGGTGATGCCGTACATGTTGACCAGTTGCGGGGATTCGTCGCCGTGACGATCGAACCAACCGGCCAGTCGTCGCAGTTCCAGCGCCTCGCCACCGAACACGATGTACCGCAACGAATAGTCGCCTGTCGAGCCTGCGGTCCGATCGACCTGATCGAGCTGGTAGAACGCCGACGGAGTCTGATTGAGAACGGTGACACGCTCACGAACGAGCAGCTCTCGCAACGCTTCCGGCGACCTGGAGGTGAAGTAGTCGACCACGACGACGCTGCCGCCGGTGGTGAGCGGGCCCCACAGTTCCCACACCGAGAAGTCGAACGCGAACGAGTGGAACAGCGTCCACACGTCGCCTCGACCGAACTCGAAGTGCCGCTCGGTGTTCGCCAACAGCCGTACGACGTTCCGATGCGGAACGAGTACGCCCTTGGGCTTGCCCGTCGAGCCCGAGGTGTAGATCACGTACGCCGTCGCAGCCGCGGTCGCCGGAATCGGATCGGCCACCGACACGTCGCCCGCGATCGAGGCGGTGTCGATATCGATCCTAGGAAGCGCGGCGGGTAGCTCCACGTCCACACCGGTCCACGTCAGGACGGCCACCGGACGAGAATCGGTGAGTACGAACTCGATACGGTCGGCCGGGTAGGACGGATCGATCGGAACGTAGGCACCGCCGGCTTTGAGCACCGCGAGCAGTGCGACGACGAGATCGGCGGTACGCGGCAGCACGACGGCCACCAGCGACTCCGGCCCGACCCCCTGGCCGGCGAGAATTCTCGCCAGTGCCGTCGAGGACTCGTCGATCTCTCGGTAACTCGTGGAGGCACCCTCGAACACCACTGCGGGAGCGTCCGGGTCCTCGGCCACCCGAGCGGCGAAGAGATCGACGATCGTGTCGAGCGAATCGGCAACGGCAGGCGCGTCCTGCGCGAGTGCGAGAACACGGCCGCGTTCGGCTTCGTCCATGACGGGGACGTCGCCGATTCGCTGACTCGGATCGCTTGCCACGGATTCGAGGACGCGGACCAGACGTTCCCCGATGACACGCGCTGTGCTGTCGTCGTAGAGATCGCGAGCGAAGGTGACGTCGACGGTCATGCCGCCGTCGACGTGGTTCTCGGTGAACGTGAACTGAACGTCGAACTTGGCCGTCTCGACGTCGAGATCGACTCCGCGCACGCTCAGGCCGGGGAGTTCGAGCTCGGTCTGCTCCATGTTCTGCACGGTGAGCATCACCTGGACGAGCGGGTGCCGAGCCGCCGACCGCGGTGGGTCGAGTACCTCGACGAGCCGCTCGAACGGCACCTCGGCGTGGGCGAACGCCGACAGGTCGGTCTCGCGTGCCCGAGCCAGCAGCCCGGTGAAGGCGCCGCCGTGATCGATATCGGTCCGCAGTACCAGCGTGTTGACGAACATTCCGATGACGTCGTCGAGCGCGGCCTCACCGCGTCCTGCGACCGGAGTACCGATCGCGATGTCGGTCTCACCGGACAGCCGGGCCAACAGCACGGCGAGCGAGGAGTGCAACACCATGAACAGCGAGCTCTGGTTGGCGCGGGCCACGTCGCCGAGGCGTCCGTGCGTGGCTGCGTCGAGGGCCAGCGTGATGTTGCCGCCGCGATACGACGACCTGTCCGGGCGGACGCGATCGCCGGGGAAGGTGACCTCGTCCGGCAGCGACGCCAATGCCCTCGTCCAGTGCCGAATCTGGTTCGAGACCGGTGACGACGGATCGTCCTCGGAACCCAGAACGGCCTGCTGCCAGAGGGTGTAGTCGACGTAGCGGACGGCGAGCGGAGCCCAACCGGGCTCGGTCCCCGCGCTCCGGGCCGCGTACGCGACCATCAGATCCCGAGTCATGGGGCCGATCGAGAAGCCGTCTGCAGCGATGTGGTGGGTGACGAACGCCAGAACGTGGCGGTCCGAGCCCAGCTCGAACAGCGCAGCACGCAACGGCGGCTCCGCGGTGACGTCGAACCCGCCCATGGCCAGCGCCGCCAGCGCCGACGGCAGTTCGGCCGTGGTGGTCGCTGTCGGTACCAGATCCGGAACCACCCGCTCCGCCGGAACGATCACCTGGGAGGCGACGCCGTCGACCTCCGGGTAGACCGTTCGCAGCGACTCGTGCCGCTCGATCACGTCGGCCACTGCTGCGCGCAGAGCGGGGATGTCGAGATCGCCACTGAGCTCGATGGCGACGGGGAGGTTCTCCGTCGCGGACTCCGGGTCGAACCGGTTGAGGAACCACATCCGGCGCTGCGCGAGCGAGAGCGGTACCAGATCCGGCAGGTCGGTGCGCACCAGCGGAATTCGACGGCCCGAACCCGAGAGCTCGTCGAGTCTGGCCGCCAGGGCGGACACGGTCGATGCCTCGAATATCGTCCGCACGGTCACCGTGGTGTCGAGTGCAGCGCCGATTCTAGACGCCACTCTCGTGGCCACGAGGGAGTTGCCGCCGAGCGCGAAGAACTCATCGTCGGCACCGACCACATCGATGCCGAGAACATCGCGGAAGACTTCGGCCACAACGGTTTCCGACGTGGTTGTCGGTGCACGGAACACGCGCTGCTCGATGTTCGGCTCCGGCAGAGCGCGACGATCGAGCTTGCCGTTGGGCGTCAGTGGCAGCGCGTCGAGCACGACGGTCGCGGCCGGGACCATGTAGCTCGCGAGCGAACGTGACGCGAACTCCGCCAGTTCGGCGACGTCGACGGTCCCGCCGACCGTGGGTACGACGTAGGCGACCAGCTGATCGCCCGCGGCAACGGTCTGCCGAACCAGTACGACGGCGGATTCCACGGACGGATGCTTGCGCAGCACGGTCTCGATCTCGCCGAGTTCGATGCGCAGTCCTCGAAGCTTGACCTGGAAGTCGGTGCGGCCCAGGTACTCCAACCGTCCTGAACCGGGGGACGCCGCACGCCAGCGCACCAGGTCACCGGTGCGGTACATGCGCGAGCCCGGTTCTCCGAACGGGTCGGGAAGGAATCGATCGGCCGTCAGGTCCGTTCGTCCGAGATATCCGCGGGCCAGTTGAACTCCGGCGAGGTACAGCTCGCCGGCAACCCCAGGTGCGACCGGAGACAGTCGAGCGTCGAGGACATACGTTCTGGTGTTCCACACGGGGACACCGATCGGGACGAGGTCGACGTCCGCCTCCGTCACTGCGTGGTAGGTGACGTCGACGGCCGCCTCGGTGGGACCGTAGAGGTTGTGCAGAGCCACGCCCGGCAGGACGCGACGGAGCCGATCGCCGACCTCGGCGGGCAGCGCCTCTCCTGATGCGAACAGCGTCCGCAGAGAGCCGGCCGCAGGAGACGGCGCAGCCGCCACGACGGACACGAAGACCTCGAGCAACGACGGTACGAAGTGCGCTGTGGTGACCGACTGTGCCTCGATCGTCTCGAGCAGGTACTGAGGGTCGCGATGGCCGTCGGGCTTCGCGATGACCAACGTAGCGCCGATCTGCAACGGCCAGAACAGTTCCCACACCGACACGTCGAACGTGACGGGGGTCTTCTGCAGCACCACGTCGTCGGGACTCAGCTCGTACTCCGACTGCATCCACAGCAGGCGGTTGACGATCGCCTCGTGTGAGACGGCCACGCCCTTGGGCTGCCCGGTCGAACCCGAGGTGAAGATGACGTAGGCGGTGTTGGACGGTGCCAGCGCACCGATTCGGTCCGCGTCGGTGATCGGCGCATCGGAGAAGCCGGACAGATCGAGGGTGTCGATATCGAGCACCTCGTAGCCGTCGGCTTCCACCGCGTCACGTGAGGTGGTCAGCACGCAGACCGGTTCCGCGGTTCCGAGAATGTGTGCGATCCGCTCGGTCGGCTGGTCCGGATCGATCGGTACGTACGCACCGCCGGCGGCGATGATCGCGTGAATGCCGACGAGGAGTTCCACCGAGCGACGGGCAGCGATGCCTACCGCGCTCTCGGGTCCGACACCGCGGGCGATCAGGAACCGCGCCAGACGGGAGACCCGTTCCTGGAATTCGCCGTAGCCGAGCGTGTCGCCCTCGAAAACCAGTGCGGCGGAGGTCGAGTCGACCTGTCCGGCAAGTGAGGCCAACGTCTGTGCCCGGTCGAGCTCGTGCGCGGTGTCGTTCCACTCGACCAGTACCCGGCTGCGTTCGACGGGCTCGAGCAGCTCGATGTCCCCGACCACGGTCGAGAGGTTGTCGGCGACGGCTTCGAGAACCGTGATCAACCGATCGCCCAGCGTGACGACCGTGGCTTCGTCGAAGAGATCGGTGGCGTAGGTGACGTCGACGGTCATGCCCTGCGGAGCACCGCTCGGTCCGATCGACTCCACGAACGTGAACTGCAGATCGAACAGCGCGACCAGCGTCTCGAAATCGACACCCGAGACCGACAGTCCAGGCAGTTCGAGATCCTTCTGTCCCAGGTTCTGGAACGCGAGTACCACCTGCACGAGGGGATGCCGAGCCGTGGATCGGGCGGGGTTGAGAATTTCGACCAGCCGCTCGAAAGGTACGTCCACGTGAGCCAGAGCCGACAGGTCGGTCTCGCGGGTGTCGGCGAGAACCTGGTCGAATCGCCGCGACGTGTCGATCTCGGTGCGCAACACCAGCGTGTTGACGAACATGCCGATCAAGTCGTCGAGGGCGGCCTCACCGCGACCGGCGACCGGGGTGCCGATCGCGATGTCGGCCTCGCCGGACAACCGCGACAGCAGTACGGCCAACGAGGTGTGCACCACCATGAACAGCGAGGCGTTCTCTGCTCTGGCGGCATCGATCAGCGCGCGGTGCAGATCTTCGTCGATGGAGAAGCGTACGAGCGCGCCACGGTTCGACGCCACGACAGGCCTCGGTCGGTCGGACGGCACGTCGAGCTGATCCGGTAGGCCCGCCAGAGTGGCTGTCCAGTAGTCGATCTGCTGCGAGACGACCGACTGCGGGTCGTCCTCGGAACCGAGTACTTCGCGCTGCCAGAGGCTGTAATCGGCGTAGTCGACCGGCAGCGGAGACCAGAAGGGCTCCTGGTTCAGCGAGCGAGCCGCGTACGCGTTCATCACGTCTCGGGTGAGCGGGCCCAGCGAGAACCCGTCGGCCGCGATGTGGTGGACGACGAACACCAGCAGGTGCTCGGTGGGGCTGACCTCGAAGAGCCTGGTTCGGAAGGGCAGGTCCTTCGACAGGTCGAATCCGGTGGTCGCCAGTTCACGCAACGCATCCGCGACCTCGTGCGCGGCGATGTCGACGGGCGTCAGATCCGGTGTGGCCGTGGCTGCGTCGACGATCACCTGATGTGCGGTTCCGTCGGTCTCCGGGAACACCGTGCGCAGGGACTCCTGCCGAGCCACGACGTCCGCGACCGCGATCTGCATTGCGCGACGGTCCAGCAGACCGGACAGTCGCACGGCGATCGGGATGTTGTTGGCTGCGGATTCGACGTCGAACTTGTTCAGGAACCACATCCGCTGCTGCGCGAGCGACAACGGAATGTGTTGCGGCCGTTGCTGAGGCACCAGCGGCGGACGGCTTCCGGTGGCGACCAGTGTGCCCAACCGCGCGGCCAGATCGGCCACCGTGGAGGTGTCGAACAGCTCTCGAACCGCAATTCGAGTGTCCATGGCGACGCCCAGTCGTGACACCAGTTGTGTTGCGATGAGGGAGTTTCCGCCGAGCTCGAAGAAGTCGTCGTCGAGACCGACGCGCTCGACTCCGAGGACCTGGGCGAAGACCTCCGCAACGGTGCGTTCGATGTCGTTGGTCGGTTCCCGGTACTCGGTCACCTCGAAAGCGGGATCGGGCAGAGCCTTGCGGTCGAGCTTTCCGCTGGCACCGAGCGGAAACTCCTCGAGCACGATCAGCGTCGACGGCACCATGTACTCCGCGAGTCGAGAGCGCAGGGCACCGAGGACGGCTCCGGTCTCCACCGAGGCACCGGACGGTACGACGTACCCGACGAGTTGGTCGTTGCGGACCACGACGACTGCCTGAGAGATGGAGCGTTGTGCCAGCAATGCGGATTCGATCTCGCCGAGTTCGATGCGCAGGCCGCGCAGCTTCACCTGGAAATCCGAACGACCCACGTACTCCAGCTCGCCGTCACGGTTCCACCGCACGACGTCACCGGTCCGATAGAGGCGCTGCCCGCCCGTTGCGAACGGATGCGCCACGAAGCGATCCGCGGTCAGGTCGGGGCGGCTCACGTAGCCGCGAGCCAGCTGTGTACCTGCGAGGTAGAGCTCACCTGCGACACCGACGGGAGTGGGATTCAGTCGCGAGTCGAGCACGTACACGGCGGTGTTCCACACCGGCGCACCGATCGGCATCACGTCCGAATCCTCGTCCGTGACAGCGTGATAGGTGACGTCGACGGCAGCCTCCGTCGGACCGTACAGGTTGTGCAGCTCGACTCCCTTCACCGCTCGGCGCAGTGCACGAGCCGTGGTGGGAGCCAGTGCCTCGCCGGATGCGAACACCAGCCGCAGTGTGGCACCCGATGCTCGGCGTCGCTCCACCTCGGGGACGAAGACGGACATCATCGACGGTACGAAGTGCACCACCGAGACATGTTCGCGCGCAATGACGTCGAGCAGATACATCGCATCGCGGTGACCGTCCGGAACAGCGATGGCGACCGATGCGCCGTTCTGCAGAGCCCAGAAGAACTCCCACACCGAGACGTCGAAGGTCGACGGAGTCTTCTGCAGCACCACGTCGTCGGCGTTCAATTGATACTCGTGCTGCATCCACAGCAGGCGGTTGACGATCGCCTCGTGCGAGACTCCGACGCCCTTGGGGCGACCTGTCGATCCCGACGTGAAGATCACGTAGGCGATGTTCGAGGGCCGCAGCGGGGCTGCACGGTCGGCGTCGGTCAACGGCGTCGAGGACAGGTCCGACACGTCGAGTGTGTCGATGTCGATCGTCGCGACCCCGGCGAACTCCACGTGATCTCGCGTGGTGGACAGCACTCGGACCGGTGCGGCCGTGGCCACGATGTATTCGTTGCGATCGGCCGGCTGCGTCGGATCGATCGGAACGTACCCGGCTCCGGCCTTGACGATCGCGTACATACCCACGAACAGGTCGAGGCTGCGTCCGATGGCGAGCCCCACGAGGGTGTCGGGCCCGACACCGGTCGACACCAGATGTCGCGCAAGACGATTGGCTCTCGCCGCGAACTCCGCATACGTCAGCCGCTCCCCCTCGAACACCAGAGCCGGTGCATCGGGGGTCCGGTCGACCTGACGGTCGAACAGGTCGACCAACGTCACCTGCTTCGGCACGTCGTGTTCGGTCCGGTTCCACGCCGTGACGACGCGCTCGCGCTCGCCGTCGTCGAGAAGGTCGATGTCTCCCACCGACAGCGAGGGATCTGCGACCACGGCAGTGAGCATCCGCACGAAACGTTCGGCAAATCCTCGGACCGTCGCGGCGTCGAAAAGATCGGTCGCGTAGGTCAACTCGGCTGCCATGCCCTGTCCGCGACCGTCCACTCCGATGGACTCGGTGACGGTCAGCTGCAGGTCGAACTTCGCCACCTCGGCATCGAGGGCGACGCTGTCCACCGACAGTCCGGGTAGGTCCACGTGCGTACGGGTGAGGTTCTCGAACGAGAGCATCACCTGGAACAGCGGGTGCCGCGCCTGCGACCGGGACGGGTTCAGCACCTCGACCAAGCGCTCGAACGGCAGATCGGCGTGCCCGAACGCACCGAGCGCGACCTCGCGGGCGCGGCCGATCTGCTCCGAGAACGTGCGACCCGACTCGATATCGGTGCGCAGCACGAGGGTGTTGACGAACATGCCGACCACGTCGTCCAGGGCTGCGTCGCCGCGGCCTGCGACCGGAGTACCGATCGCGATGTCCTCGGTGCCGGACAAGCGAGCGAGCAGTACCGCCAGAGCGGCGTGCACGACCATGAACAGCGATGCGTTGTGCGTGTGAGCCAGCGAGGACAGGCCTCGGTGGACCTCGGCCGGTACCTCGAATCGGATCGACGATCCCTGGTACGACTGACGATTCGGGCGCGGCCGATCGGTCGGCAGGTCCAGCTGGTCGGGCAGACCGGCAAGCATGTCGGCCCAGTAGTCGACCTGACCGGAGATCAGCGATTGCGGATCGTCCTCGGAGCCGAGAACCGAACGCTGCCACAGGCTGTAGTCGGCGTACTGCACCTCGAGCGGCATCCACGCCGGGTTCTCCCACGCGGTGCGTGAGGCGTACGCGATCATGAGGTCGCGGGCCAGTGGACCCATCGACCAGCCGTCGGCCGAGATGTGGTGCACCACCATGGCGATGACGTGCTCGCGGGGACCGATCTCGAAGAGGCGAGCCTGAATCGGAACGTTGACCGTCACGTCGAACGTCGTCGACGCGAGCGTGAAGACCTGCCGCTGGATATCGGTCGCGGACGTCGGAACGGGCATCAGGTTCGGCACCGTCTGCGCGGCATCGAGGATGGTCTGCTGCGGGCCGGCCGCGGTGTCGGGGTAGACCGTGCGCAGCGATTCGTGACGGTCGATGACGTCCATGATCGCCACCTGCAACGCGGCGACGTCGAGTTCGCCGGTCAGTCTCAGTGCGAACGGAATGTTGTATGCGGTCGAATCGGCGTCGAATCGATTGAGGAACCACATACGCTGCTGCGCGAGCGAGAGCGGAATGCGCTCGGGCCGCACGGTTGCGACGAGCGCGACGCGGCCGCCCTCCCCTGCGGCCTGCTCCACCCGTACCGCGAGCAGCGCTACGGTCGATGCCTCGAACAGCATGCGCACCGGCACGGTCGCATCGAGAGCGACTCCCAGGCGCGAGACCACCTGCGTGGCGATCAGCGAGTTACCGCCGAGCTCGAAGAAGTCGTCGTCGAGACCCACGCGTTCCACGCCGAGAACGTCTGCGAAGACGTCCGCGACGATCTCCTCGATCGGTGTGGTCGGGGCGCGGAACTCGCGCACCTCGAACACCGGAGCCGGCAGTGCCCGGCGATCGAGCTTGCCGTTGACGGTCAGTGGGATCGCGTCGAGCACGACGAAAGCCGACGGCACCATGTACTCGGGAAGTACCTCTGCGATACCGGTTCTGATGTCTTCGATGTCGACGATCGGCCTGCCCTCGACCGCGGCGGACACCACGTAGGCGACCAGTCGAGCTGCACCGGGCGAGTCCTCGCGCACGACCACGGCGGCCTGGGTGACGGTCGGCTGCGCGGACACCGCCGCCTCGACCTCACCCAGTTCGATGCGGAATCCGCGAACCTTGACCTGGTCGTCGGAACGTCCGAGGTACTCGAGTTCGCCTGCGGCGTTCCACTGTGCGAGGTCACCGGTTCGGTACAGCAGCGATCCCTCGTCGGCTCCCGACGCGAACGGGTTCGCCACGAAGCGAACCGACGTCAGTTCGCGGCGACCGAGGTAACCGCGGGCGAGTTGTCCACCGGCGACGTACATTTCACCGGGCACCCCGACCGGAACCGGGTGCAGGCGAGTGTCCAGTACGAATACCCGCAGCCCGGCGATCGGCTTACCGACCACCGACGCACTGGTCTCGACGGACGCGGCATCGAGCGCACGGTAGGACACGTGGACGGTCGTCTCGGTGATGCCGTACATGTTGACGAGCTGGGGCGCACTGTGCCCGTGCCGTTCGAACCAGCCGGTCAGCCGTCGTTGTTCGAGGGCTTCACCGCCGAAGATCACGTACCGCAGCACCAATTCGCCGTGCGCGGTCGCCGTCGTGCGATCGGCCTCGGAGAGCTGATAGAAGGCCGACGGCGTCTGGTTGAGCACTGTGACCTGCTCGTCGACGAGCAGTCGGTGGAATGCCTCCGGCGACCGTGAGGTGAAGTAGTCGACGACGACCAACGTGCCGCCGTACAGCAACGGGCCCCACAGCTCCCACACCGAGAAGTCGAACGCGTAGGAGTGGAACATCGTCCAGACGTCGTCGGCACCGAAGCCGTAGACCGAATCGGTGTTGTCGAGCAGCCGAACGACGTTGCGATGCGGAACCATCACGCCCTTGGGACGGCCCGTCGAACCCGAGGTGTAGATGACGTAGGCGACGTTGTCGGGCCGCAGCGGAGCAGTCCGATCCTCGTCGGTGACGGGATCGTCGGACACCGAGGACAGATCGACGGTGTCGATATCGAGCAGCGCTGCGCCGGTACGTGATTCGACGTCGGACGGCAGTTCGACTCGGTCCGAGCCGGACAACAGAACGGTGGTGGGGCGAGCATCGTCGAGCATGTACTCGACCCGGTCGAGTGGGTAGCTCGGGTCGACGGGGAGGTATCCACCGCCGGCCTTGATCACCGCGACGAGCGCGACGACCAGTTCCGCCGACCGAGGAAGTGCTACGGCGACCAGGCTTTCGGGGCCGACGCCGTGCGAGACGAGAACGCGCGCAAGGCGATTGGACTGCGCATCGAACTCCGCATAGGTCATCGACGAGCCACCGAATCGCACCGCGACGGCGTCCGGGTGATTCGCGGCTGCTGCATCGAGCAGATCCACCAGGGTCAGCTCTCGTGAGACGTCGTCTCCCGAGACGTTCCACTGCGACACCACGGCACGGTGCTCCGCGGCGTCGACGATCGTGACGTCACCGACCGGCACTGTCGCGTCCGTGGTGACCGCGTCCAGAATCGCCAGGAAGCGACGCGCGAAGCTCTCGACGAGATCTTCGTCGAACAGATCCGTTGCGTACTCGAACACCGCATCGATACCCGCGGGCGCTCCGTCGTCGAGGTGCTCGGTCAGCCACAGCTGTATGTCGAATTTGGCGATGGGAACATCGAATTCGGCGGCCTCCGCGCGCAGGCTGCCGACGGTGAGTTCGCGAGACATCGCCGATTCGAGTGAGATCGCGACCTGGAACAGCGGGTGCCGAGACGTCGAGCGAACCGGGTTCAGCACCTCGACGAGGCGCTCGAACGGCACGTCTGCATGCGCGAACGCGGACAGATCCGTGTCACGTACGCGCGAGAGCAGATCCTCGAACGTCAACGCCGGATCGACCTCGGTGCGCAGTACGAGCGTGTTGACGAACATGCCGACCAGGTCGTCCAGCGCGGGTTCTCCCCGACCGGCCACGGGCGCACCGATGGCGATGTCGGTGGTACCACTGAGCCGAGCGAGCAGCAGCGCGTACGCGGATTGCATGACCATGAACAGCGAGGCGTTGTTCGCTCGGGCCAGGTTCGCCAGCGAGGCATGCAGATGCGCCGGAACGTCGACCCGGAGCTTGCTGCCCGCATTCGAGGACACGGCGGGCCGTGGCCTGCTCGACGGCAGCGCCAGTTGATCGGGCAGATCTTCGAGAGTCGCGCTCCAGTAGGCGATTTCGCGAGACGCCAGAGACAGTGGATCGGCCTCGGGACCGAGCACCGCTCGTTGCCACAACGCGTAGTCGGCGTACTGGACCTCGAGAGGGGTCCACTCGGGTGCGCGCCCCTTGACGCGGCTCGAGTACGCCACCAGCACGTCCCGCGCCAGCGGGCCGAACGACGCACCGTCGGCGGCGATGTGGTGGAGCACCATCGCGAGTTCGTGTTCGGTCGGTGAGATCTCGAAGAGTGCGATGCGGAACGGTGTGTCGACCGTGACGTCGAATCCCTTGGCGACCAGTTCGTGCAGCCGGCCACCCAGTTCGTCGCGTTCGATGCGAACCGGCAGAATCGTCGCCGGAGTCCGTGCGGCCGTGAGCACGACCTGTTCGGGTGAGCCGTCCACTTCGGGGTAGACGGTGCGCAGCGTTTCGTGTCGATCGACGACGTCGGCGAATGCGGCCGACAGCGCCACCACGTCCAGCGGACCGGTCAGACGAACGGAGAACGGCAGGTTGTACGCCGCGGTGGTCGGGTCGAAGCGGTTGAGGAACCACATCCGCTGTTGCGCAGGTGAGAGCGGTATACGCTCGGGCCGTTCCCGCGACTCCAGAACCGGGGTGTCCGCCCCGAGCCGGGCCGCCGATTCGGCCCTGGCCGCGAGTGCGCCGACCGTGGGAGCCTCGAACAGCTCACGGACACCGAGGCGCACACCGAGAGCGCTGCCGACTCGCGTCACCAACTGCGTGGCGATCAGAGAGTTGCCACCGAGCTCGAAGAAGTCCTCGTCCAGACCGACCTTGGAGGCTCCGAGCAGATCCTCGTAGATGCCCGCGACGACGTACTCCGCGCGGCTCTGCGGGGCCCGGTACTTCTTCGCACTGCTGAACACCGGTTCGGGCAACGCTTTTCGGTCGAGCTTGCCGCTGGTGTTCAGCGGCAGGGCGTCGAGGACGACGACCGCTGCAGGCACCATGTACGACGGTAGGGCGTGACCGGCGAACTCGATCGCCGCGGCCGACTCGATGGATCGTCCGGGAGCGGCGACCACATACGCCACCAACTGATCACCGGTGACCGTCTGGACCACCAACACCACTGCCTGCGAGATGGATTCGTTGGAGAGCAGAACCGTTTCGATCTCACCGAGCTCGATGCGTTGGCCGCGGAACTTGACCTGGAAATCGGTTCGTCCGATGTAGTCCAGCACTCCGTCGCTACGCCAGCGCACGAGGTCACCGGTGCGGTACATCCGCTCGCCGCCGGTGCCGAAGGGGTTGGCGACGAAGCGATCCGAGCTCAGATCCGGTCGGCCCACGTAGCCGCGCGCCAACTGGACTCCGGCAAGGTAGAGCTCGCCCGATTCGCCGATCGGGGTGGGCCGCAGCCGACCGTCGAGAACGAAGGCCCTGGTGTTCCACTCGGGGACACCGATCGGAACGGTGCGGGTGTCCTCCGGTCCGCTGGGGTGATAGGTGACCGAGACCGCGGCCTCGGTGGGGCCGTAGAGATTGTGCAGCCCCGCCGAGCACAGCGCGCGGAACGACGCTGCTGTCTCGACCGGCAGTGCCTCGCCGATGACCAACACGTGGCGCAGCGAACTGCAGGTGCCCATCGGCGCGTTGGCCACGAACACCGTCAGCATCGACGGCACGAAATCGGTGATCGTGACCCGATGTTCGGCGATCTTGTTGGCCACGTAGACCGAGTCTCGATGCCCGTCGGGGGTGGCGAGCACCATCGTCGCGCCGACGCGCAGCGGCAGGAAGAATCCCCAGAGCGAGACGTCGAAGGTGGTGGCCGTCTTCTGCAGATAGACGTCGGAGCCGTCCATCGGATACTCCGAGAGCATCCACTCCATCTGGTTGTGGATCGCCGCGTGTTCGACCGCGACGCCCTTGGGCCGTCCGGTGGAACCGGAGGTGTAGATCACGTACGCAGTATTCGAAAGTCGTAGTGGCGCAGTGCGTTCGACATCCCGAACGGGTGCCGTGGACCTCGCGGCACAGTCGACGAGATCGACCGCAACCGTCTCGGTTCCCTCGGGCAGCGCCACGTCGTCGCGGGAAGAGATCAGCACGCACCGCGGCTGTGCCGAGTCCAGAATGTAGGCCGTGCGATCCGCGGGGTGGTCGGGGTCGATCGGCACCCAGGCACCGCCTGCCGCGACGATCGCGTACATGCCGACGACGAGGTCGAAAGAACGGCGAATCGACAGTCCGACGAGCGTCTCGGGACCCACACCCATGTCGATCAGGTGGCGAGCGAGGCCGTTCACGCGCGCCGAGAGGTCACCGTAGGTCAGCGCCTCACCCTCGTACACCAGGGCTGTTGCGTTCGGATTCGCGGCCGCGGCTGCCTCGAATGCAGAGAGCAGAGTCCGTGGTTCGGTCTCGTGCTCGGTGTCGTTCCACCGGTCCACGACCTGCTCGCGTTCGAGACCGTTCGTCAGTGCCAGATCCCATACCGCGTCCTTCGGTCCCGACGCCACGAAGCGGGCGAAGAAGTCGACGAAGCGTTCGTGGTTCCGGCCGGCTTGTTCCGGTCCGTACAGATTGGGGTTGGACTCGAAGTCGATGTGCGTGGTGGACCCGGCGACGCTGGTGTAGAGATTGAGCCCGAAATCCTCGATGAGGCCGGTCGAGAGAATGTTGATGCCGCCGACCATCGAACCGAGGCGCACCTCGCCGAAGAACAGCATGATGTTGACCCACGGGCCGAAGAACGAGGCCTGACCACTGGCCGAGCCTGCATCGCGCCGGATGTCCTCGTGCCGGTAACGCTGGTGGCGCAGGGCCCCGGAGACCTCGGCGTTGACGCGCGCGAAGAGCGTCTCGACGGTGGTGTCTCCCGACACGTCGAGCCGCAGGGGAACGACGTTGGAGACCATGCCGCCGGAACGGCGAAGTACAGCGGTGGTGCGTGCGGTGACCGGCAGCGACAGTACGACGTCTTCTCGTCCGGTCATCTGGGCGAGATAGGCGGCGAAGCCGGCGATGACGATGGTTGCCATCGTGGTGTCCGTCTCGGCACGAAGAGCCTCGAGCCGTTCCATCGTCTCGGTGGACAGAGCTGTGCTGTCGATCTGGCTCTTCGCTGCGGGCGGAGCCGTGTGCCCGGCGAGAGTGGTGACTCCGTCGATGCCGTCGATGCGTGACGCCCAGTACTCGCGGTCGGCCTCGAAACGGGTCGAATCACGGTATGCCACGTCGATGTCGTAGACCTTGGTCAGGTCCGATGCCAGGTTCTTGCTCGGCTCGGTGCCCTCCACCGCTGCGGTGTACAGCTCCGCCGCACGGTTCATGAACGTGACGGCTCCGAAACCGTCGAGCACCACGTGATGCACGCGCTCGTACCAGAACCACACGTCGTCCTCGAGGCGCAGGACGGTTGCCGCGATGAGTCGGTCGCGGAGAATGTCGATCGGCGCGCTGTAGTCGCCGTGCATCCACGCCAGGGCGGCTGCCCTCGGATCGGCCTCACCGCGCAGATCGAGGTAGTTCAGAGAGTCGTCGAGAGTGGGGTCGACGATCTGACGGGGCTCGGCGTCGACCTCGACGATGCGCACGAATCCGGATTGCAGTTCGAGTGCCGCCTGCGAGGATGCTCGGCGAAGCAGCTCCACGTCGAGGTCGCCGTGAAGTTCGATGTACTGGGCGATGTTCGCGGGTACCGAGGGGTCCACGTGCTGTGCGAACCACATTCCCAATTGGGCCGGTGACAGTGGGAACGACGAATGCTCGGAACTGCCGACTCCGTCGTCGTGTCCAGCACCTTCCACACCTAGCGGGTCCAATCGAAGCCTCTCTTTCCCACAATCACACGCGCCCCCACCGGCTGCCACACGAGCAGCGATCGGCAGGCACCGAACACATCGAACAAGTTGCTTACTTCGTTCTCTATTTTCTCACCGGAAACAACTCGAAGTTACCTTTCAGTACATATCCGTCCGTATGTACCGGACCGTTACAAGTCGATACCCGATCCGAGCTCACCCGACACACTCCGACTCGATTCGGCACCCGGTCAATCTACAGTGCCGACCGGGCGAAGACCGTCGGTCGTCATGCCGTCATGTCGAAAGCGGCGATCACCTTGTTCGGTGTCACCCGAACGATCAATTCGCCCGGAACACCGTTGCGTGCGCCGAACTCCTCGGCGCGATCGCGGCCCATGTACCGAGCCCCCAGCTCGGTGGCGGTGCGGAGCAACTCGGCGGGATCCTCGTCGACCGACGCGATGCCCTGCACCTGGACGAATCCGTACGGCGGCTCTTCGAGATCGACGGTCAGCACCACGCGGGGATCACGGCGAATCGACTTTCCCTTCGCGGTGTCGGCCCCCGTGTTGAACACGATCTCGTCGCCCTCGACGATGAACCAGACGGGGGCCACCAGGGGCCTGCCGTCGGAGGCCAGGTATCCGAGCTTGCCGGTGCGGGTACCCGTGGACAGAAACTCGCGTACGCGCGGATCGGTGATCGACGTCATCGCAGACACGCTACGCGGGTGATCCGACAGAATCGGCGATCGCGGACACTTCGGCAGGTCCTCGAGATCCATTCACGCTGCTCCGGCCTCACCGGCCGAGAGTCGCTCCGACCAGAAGCAATCTCATGGCTCGCTCCGTGGCGTCGGTCAGGAACTCGGCACCCCGTTCGAGCGCCTCGACCAACTCGACCGGTGAGGGCAGGATGCCGGCGAAGGCGTCGATACCCGAGTCGTAGTTGGCGCGGGCGTCGAGCCCGATGGTTCCCGCGAGCGCCACCACAGGTTTGCCGTGAAGCTTGGCTCGGCGGGCGACCTCCGTCGGGATCTTCCCCTTCGGCGTCTGCTTGTCGATGGACCCCTCGGCGGTCAACACCAGGTCTGCTGTCGCGATGAGGCTGTCGAGGTCGACATGATCGAGCATCACCTCGAAGCGCGGTAGCAGCTCGGCCCGCAGGACCGCTGCCACGCCTGCCCCCATCCCGCCGGATGCGCCGGTACCGGGCCCGGTGCGGAGGTTCAGACCGGCCGGCCGCGTCGATACGTCACGCTCCAACACCTCGGCCCAGCGGTCCATCGCAGCCGACAGGATCTCCACTTGCGTCGCGGTGGCCCCCTTCTGCGGTGCGAAGACCCGGGCGACTCCGCCGGGCCCACAGAGAATGTTGTGTGGGTTGCATGCGACCCTGATCTCCACACCGCTTCCCGGACTCAGCCGTGAATCGAGGCCGGATACATCGATGTGGTCGAGCCGAGTCAACTCGCCTCCGCCGTCGCCCAATTCGAGGCCTTCGGCATCGAGGAGTCGCACTCCGAGCGCCTGCAGGAGCCCCGCACCGCCGTCCGAGGTGCCGGAGTCGCCGCAGCCCAACAGGATTCGTTCGGCACCGTAGTCGAGGGCGGTGCGGATGAGCTCACCGACTCCGCGGCTCGTGGTCACCGTCGGGTCGCGCATGTCTCGCGGAACCAGCGACAGACCGGCCGCTGCTGCCATCTCCACGACCGCGGTGACCGGCCCGTCCGTTCCCAGCAGAGCGAAATGGGAATCGACCGGCTTGCCCACCGGCCCGGTCACGACGGTGTCGATCACCTTGCCCATCGTGGCACCGGCAAGGGCGCGAGCGGACCCCTCACCCCCGTCGACGAGGGGGACCGAGTTGACGATGGCCCCGGGCACCACCCGGCGAATACCAGCGGCAATGGCCGACGCGACCTCGTCGGCACCGAGAGATTCCTTGAACCCGGACGGGGCGACGACGAACCGGAGTGGGGTGGAAGACGGCATGGTGATCGATTCCTTTTCGAGGGTGGGAGATCAGGAGATGGGGGTGCCGAGCAGCGGCCACACGAACACGGCGAAGAACAGCACGGTCCCTGCGGTCAGCGGCGCGAGAAAGGCGGACAGGCGTAGCAGGTCCTTCGGTGAATACGTCTCCACACCTTCGGCTTTGCCGAAGATTGCCACCGGCTTCGCCGAGGACGGCATGGTGTGGCAGAAGCCTGCTGCAGCCGTCGACGCGAAGGCCGCGGCCATGGGGTCGACTCCGAGCGCCGAAGCCGTGGTGACGACGAGCGGAACGAGGACGGACGAACGTGCCGAGCGAGATTGGATGAGAAGGTGCGAGGCCACGGACAGCACGATCACCACCGCGATGAACACCCAGGGCGGTGCCGAGCCGATCGGAACCACCGTGAACAGCCCGTCCGAGAGCCACCCTGCCGCACCGGACGTCGTCAACGCGGTCCCGAGGGCCAGCGTTGCCGCCATGAACAACAGCAGCGACCACGGCACGGTAGCGAGCGCCTTTCCGAAGTCGGTGGTACCCACCCGCGGTGAGGTGGAGATCAAGGCACCCAGCAGGGCGATGATGGCGGGGTGCACGCCGTGCAACGGTTCGGAGCACCACAGCACGATGACGACGGCCAGCAGCGTCGCGGCCCGGTTCTCCGCGATGGTCAGCGGTCCCGTCACCGGTGTCGGGAGTCGCGATGCCATGTCGGATACGTTCACCGTCAACGGTATTCGGCGATCCTCCCGATCGGTGAACAGCACCAGTACCAGTTCGGCGGCGCAGTGACTGCTGACCACGGCCAGCGGCACACCGAGCAACAGCCACGCGGTGAAGCTGATCCCGGTACCCGTCGCACTCTCGAGCACCTGGCTGGTGATCAGATGCGCCCCCGCCCCGATGAGCGTCGCCACCGCGGACAGCAGGATGACGGTAGGAAACAGGATTGCCAACGCCCGCACCACCCGCTTGCGCTCGGCGAGCGCCTGCGCCAACGCCAAGAACACCGGCAGCGCAAGGGCGGCGCGACCCGAGGTGGCGGGAATCGCGAAAGCGGTCACGATCAACGCGGCCGTCACCAGATGGGCGAGCTGGCGTACGCTACGCGCGCCACTGACGATGAACACTGCTGCGCGCGTTGCCAAACCGGACTCACGGACTCCCGCGGCGATGATGAATGCCGCGATGAGAAGCCAGATGGTCTCCTCGCCGAGAGTGTCGAACAGTGCGTCGGTGCTCACCACACCGGTCAGTACCAGAGCAAGTGCGGCACCGAGAGCTACGTAGGTGTCGTCGATCTTCGTGAACACCCAGAGCGCGACAGCTGCGGTGAAGACCACGAGCGTGGTCCGCCCGGCGCTGGGCAGCCCTTGCGCCGCGCCGGCGAGTACGCCCAGGAGTACCAGCAGCGCAACCGAACTCATGACACCCTGGACCAGTCGGCGGGTCAACAGATCGCGAAAGCGCCACGAGCGCATCGGTTCCGGGACAGGAGGTGGCTGCGTTCTGTAGCTGACCGTGTTCATGGTGACCAGTCTCGGTCCGTCCGATGAAACGTCGATGAACGTTCCATGAGCGTTCTTTCATGTGCCGTTCCACTGCCGTGGGTGACGTGGAAACATTTCTGGCAGAACGAAATCGTCGGTCGCTCACCGTGCCGGCAGGTCGAGCCCGAATGTCGCACCGGCACCGGGCCGACTGTCGAGTGTCGCTGCACCGTGATGCCCGTCGGCGATCGCTCGCACGATACTGAGGCCCAGACCCGCTCCGCCGTTGTCCGAGCGAGGCGAAGCACTGGTGCCGCGGGCAAATCGTTCGAAGATGGTCGGCGCGTCCTCGCTGGACACACCGGGACCGGTGTCGCTCACCCACAACAGAACTCGGTCCAGGGCGAGCTCGGAGCCCACGACGATCCGGTCACCGGGGCCGGTGTGCGACACCGCATTCTGCGCCAGCTGAAGCACTGCCTGCGTCACTCGTTGTGGATCGACCCGCACCGAGCCCGTGCCGACGTGCCCCAGTATCCAGTCGCGGTCGGCGAGCGCGCGCACCTTCGCGTCGATGTCGCGCGTGAGGGTCTCGAGATCCACCGGTTGCTTGTGCACGAAATCCGGCCGCTCGGCTTTGGCGAGGAGCAACAGATCTTCCACGATCCGGTTCATTCGGTCCAACTCGTCGGTGACGAGCCGGACCGTCTCTTCGCGCTCGCGTGGATCATCACCCATCAGTTCGAGATGCCCCAGCACGATCGTGATCGGCGTACGAAGCTCATGGCTCGCGTCGTCGACGAATTGTCGCTGCGCGGCGAACGCGGACTCCAATCGATCGAGCATGTCGTTGAAGGTGTCGGCGAGTTCGGCGACGTCGTCTCGGCCGTCCACTTCGATCCGCCTGGAGAGGTCGTCGGTGGTGATCTGGGCTGCGGTCCGCCGAACCAGACGCACGGGCGCAAGGATCTGCCCGGCCACGACCCAGGCGATGCCGCCGGTGAACAGCAGTGCCATCAGTGACACTCCGATCACCACACGAACGGTGTCGGATACGTCCGCGCGTTCGCGGTCGACGAGGATTCCGATCGCGAAAGTTCCGGCCTGGCCGCCGCCGGAAGGTTCGGCGACCTGTTTCGCCCAGGCGACTTCGCCTTCCGAAGTCTGCGTCGATCCCACACTGTCGGGTGAGTCCACGATCGCCGATACGACGGCCGCGTCGGCGACCAGATCTCCCGGGCCGCTGCGCTCCTGACGCAGCAGTCGGTCGGTGTAGCCGAACAGGATCTCGTCGTCGTCCGGGTATTGGCGCTGCAGGTGCAACTGGAGCAGATCGGCGACATTGCCGAACGGCAACCCGTCGTCCGGATCCCGGCCGGTCGCAGCGAACTCGCTGAACTCGCCGATCTCTTGCTCGAGCGCCACCGCGGTGTCTCTCTCGACATCGGCGAGGAGGATCGTTCGGACGGCAACCCCCACGGCCAGCATGGCCAGTGCCATGACGAACAACAGCCAGCCGAGGATGCGCACCCGCGCCGGAACACGGGTTCCCACCCGGGGACGACGAGGCGCAGGCTCGGGCACAGGGCCCTTCCGAGCGAGCACCTCGGTGCGGGCATCACTGCCGTCGATCAGTTTCTCGGTCGAATTCACCCGTCGTCGTCTTCCACATCGTCGTCGCCATCCGCATCGTCCTGGCCACCGACGTCGTCATCATCGTCATCACCGTCCGGAATGACTTCGACAGGCGGAGGGGCAGGGACGACGATGGACTGCGGTGCTGCCGGCGGCTCCGCTGCAGCAGGAGCCGTACCGCCCACCGGGCCCGTGGCCGCGGGAGGAATTTCAGCCACCGAGGGGGCCGCGGTCGAGGGTGCAGCGGTCGGGGGTACAGCGGTCGGGGGTACAGCGGTCGAGGAGGGCGGTGTGGCCGATGGGGGCGGCGCCTCGCCGGAGGTCTCGGATGCGCTCGGTGCCGCGACTCCGACGGTGACTCGCGGCTCGAAGCTCGGTGGCTGCGGGATGTCGGCGAGTACGGTGCTCGCCAGTGCTACGCCCACCGGGACGATGACCACGGCCGCCAGGACGGCGATCTTGGGTGCGAACTTCACATCACCACACTGTCTCGAACGAGTGAGACGCCGATGAGGGCAACATGAGTGAGTTCTCATGTCCGGCTATGGACCGAATTTTCGTCCGCGAACCCGGTGCCTATCCGGCGGACGCGTGGGTCAGCGCGCCGGCGCAGATCGTCGCTCGGATCTCGGTGTCGGCCAGATCGTGTGCCGATCGGTGCACGGGATGCTCGACGAGAACGACGATGTCCGCCGTATCCCCCACGCGGAGTATCCCGCGGCCACCGCACGCCGCCCGCAGTGCCACCTCGAGAGGTACGGCTTCTTCGGGGTGCCACGGGGGTCGGTCGTCGTCGGTACGGAACACCGCCGCGGCGACTCCGGCCAACGGCTCGGGCGGACTGACCGGGGCGTCGGAACCGAACAGCAACCTCGCCCCGCTCCGGTGCAAGGTTCCGTATCCGTACGCCACCGAGCGCCGCCCGGCCCACAGATCCTCGGCGATCTCGCGATCGGCCATCGCGTGCTGCGGCTGCACCGATGCCGCGACGCCGAGCGCTGCGAAACGCGTGATGTCCTCCGGCAGGATCTGTTGCGCATGTTCGATTCGACCACCGCAACCGGCGCGCTCGAACGCATCGAGAGCAACACCGTTCGCGCGGTCACCGATCGCGTGGATCGCCGGAACGATGCCGCCGCGTGAGGCCCGCGACACGAGCTCGAACAGACCTTCCTGGGTCTCGAGCAGCAGACCGTACGCGTCGTCACCCTCGATCCCCGGGTACCTGTCGTGGCAGCACGCCGTCCGGGTGTTGAGCGAGCCGTCGAGCATCACCTTGAGCGGTCCGCGCCGGATCAGTTCCGACAGAGCCGAGACGTCTCCGGTCCGCTCGCCGCGCTCGAGTGCTTCGTCGAGCCATTGCGGCCACACGGTCGTGTCGACGCGTACCGCGGGAGAGCCGGCCGTCAGGCGTCGATCCCAGACCGTCTTGTTGTCGGCGAACTCGAAATCCACGACGCCGGTGACTCCGCGGACCGCCAGTGCCGCGGTCGCGTCGAGCACGGCTCGATCGAGTTCGGCCGGGTCCTCCTGCTCTTCGAGAGCCATGACCGCTTCGAGGCCGTCGACGTCACGCAACACACCGGTGGGGTGGTCGATACCCAGGTCGTCGAGCAACGCCGGGCTCAGCCACAGCGTGTGCAGGTCCATGCTCGTCATCGCCACGCGGGCACCGGGCAACGCATTCTCGAGCAGGTCCTTGTGTGGCTCCTCCGGCCACTGTGCATCGCGGAAACCGTTGGCGCGCACCACGGATTCACCTGACGTACGCGCGTAGGGGTACACCAGCGCGACGGCGTCGGCCGCCGACATCGCCGGCCCGACGTCGATTCGCCTACGGGCCGCCGCCCACTGCGTCAGGTGCACGTGAGAGTCCACGAATCCGGGTAGCGCCACCCCGCCCCCACCGTCGAGCACCTCGTCACCCGCTGCGCGTCGAGTACCTGCGGGGGTGATCGCCGCGATGACCGACCCTGCCAGTTCGATGTCGAAGAGCACGCCGGAACCATCCAGTGCGACATTGGCGATAATCACTCCTGGGACTCTAGAGCGTCGACTTCACGGGCGCGCATGCCATCCTCTAGCAATGAAGACAGAGCCTGTTGCGATGCAGACAGAGCAGACCGGTCCCGTCGGATATCACGCGAGCGTGACGGTGCGCTGGTCCGACATGGACGCCTTTGCGCACATCAACCATGCACGGATGGTCACCCTGCTCGAAGAAGCGCGAATCGAATGGCTGCTCAGCGAGGGCGAGGCCAACGAGTCGCTGATCAAGAGTGCGTTGATCGCCAACGTGACCATTGCGTACAAGAAGCCGCTCCGTCATTCGGACGGTCCACTCGACGTCACCCTGTGGTTCGAGAAGGTGCGCGCTGTCGACTTCACCATCGGGTACGAGGTGCGCGCCGCGGGCGCGGCACCGGATTCGCCGCCCGCGGTGGTGGCGACCACCCGGATGGCGATGGTAAACGTCGGTGCCGAGACTCTGCGCCGCATCGCGCCGGAGGAGAAGGCTTACCTCGCGCGCTGGACTCGCTGAAACTCGGCCGCCCGGTCGACGAACCACGCCAACGCAGCCGGGTCGTCGACGGCACTCGCATCGACGGTGCCTGCCGCAGCGGCACCTTGGAAAAGTCGTTTGAGCGGTACCTCGAGTTTCTTCCCGGTTCGAGTGTGGGGCACCGCGGGCGTGGCGATGACGTCGTCGGGAACGTGTCGCGGCGACACCTGGGTTCCGATGACGGATCGGATGCGTTCACCCAACTCGTCGGTCGCGCCGCCCGGGACCACCACGAACAGCGGCATCCAGTATCCGCCGTCGGGTAGCTCGATGCCCAGAACGAGCGCCTCGGTGACCTCGTCCAGCGATTCGACGGCCTGATAGATGTCGGCGCTCCCCATACGAATTCCGTTGCGGTTGAGCGTGGAATCCGACCGGCCGTGGACGAGCACACTGCCGCGATCGGTCCTGGTGATCCAGTCGCCGTGCCGCCAGATTCCCGGATAGGTCTCGAAGTACGCCTCTCGGTAACGAGATCCGTCCGCGTCGTTCCAGAAGTGCAGCGGCATCGACGGCATCGGCTCGGTGACGACCAGTTCACCGACGGTGCCGCGGACGGGCTCGCCGTCCTCGTCGTAGGCGTCGAGCGCGACGCCGAGGAACGGCACCGACAGCTCCCCCGCCCGGACCGGCGCGGTCCGCACTCCCCCGGCGAACGCCGACACCACGTCGGTGCCACCGGAGATGGAGAAGACCGGTACGTGGGCTCCGATGTTCTCCGACAACCAGATCGACGACGTCGCAGGCATCGCGGATCCGGTGATGCCGATGGCCCGCAGTGCCGAGAGATCGTGATCGGTGCCCGGATGTGCGTCGGCCTTGATGCATGCGAGTACGTACCCGGGGCTGGTGCCGAGATAGGTCACACCCAGGCGAGCGGCGATGTCCCACAATGCATCAGGCGTCGGAAATGCGGGATTGCCGTCGGCGCACACGATCGTGGACCCGGCCAGCAGACCGGCGACCTGAAAGTTCCACATCATCCAGCTGGGGCTGGTGTACCAGAAGAAAACGTCCTCCGGCCCCAGATCGGAGTGCAGGGCAACCGATTTGAGATGCTCGAGCACCACGCCACCGTGACCGTGCACGATGCCCTTGGGCAGACCGGTGGTACCGGAGGAGAACACGACCCACAGCGGATGATCGAACGGCACTGCGGCCGGTTCCAATTCACGGCTCTGCGCTGTTGCGGCAGACCAGCTCACTGCAGTTCCCGACGCCTCGCCGACCGTCACCACCAGCCGTAGCGTCGGCAGCCCGGCCGTGACCGCGTCGACATCGGCGGCCTTGTCTCGGAACTTCCCTCCGTAGACGTACCCGTCGGCAGTGATCAGTGCCGTGGGTTCGAGTTGTCCCAGACGATCGAGCGCTGCCGAGGCCGAGTAGTCCTGCCCGCACGCGGACCACACCGCACCCAGACTCGCGGTCGCCAGGAACGCGATCACCGCCTCGGGGACGTTGGGCAGATACCCGACGACGCGGTCGCCGCGTCGAACTCCCGCGCCTGCGAGCGTCCCCGCCAGCGCCCCGGCCTGATCGATCATCTCCTCCCACGTCACGGTCCGCGTCGAACCGTCTTCACGGGCGTGCACGATCGCGGCGCGACCGGGTCGAGCGTGCCGAGTCACGTGGTCCACGTAGTTCAGTTCCGTACCCGGGAACCACTGCGCGCCAGGCATCGTGCGCTCCGCAAGCACCGTTGTCGGCACGCTGGAGGAGCGAACCTCGAAGAAGTCCCACACCGCTCGCCAGAACAGCTCCAGCTCGGTGGTCGACCATCGCCACAGAGCGAAGTAGTCCGGTAGAAGCACATCGTGACGTTGCTCGACGAAGCGCGCGAACGCGGTCACCCGAGCCTCGGCGAGGTCGGAATCCGTCGGCGTCCACAGCGCACTGGTCATGGAAGCGAGTATGTCAGCCGAAGGGCAGCTGTTCGATCAGGCCGAGCGATCGCTCGCGCATCTCCACCTTGCGCACCTTGCCGGTGACCGTCATCGGGAACTCGTCGACCACGTGCACGTACCGCGGGATCTTGTAGTGCGCCAACCGCCCGTCGCAGAACTCACGCACCGCTGCCGAATCGAGCGGCGCAGCATCGTCTTTCATCCGGATCCACACCATCAGCTCTTCGCCGTACTTCGCGTCGGGCACACCGATCACCTGCGCGTCGAGGACGTCGGGATGGGTGTACAGAAACTCCTCCACTTCGCGGGGATAGATGTTCTCGCCGCCGCGAATCACCATGTCCTTGATCCGTCCGGTGATCGCCACGTAGCCATCGTCGTCCATCACCCCGATGTCGCCGGTGTGCATCCACCCCTCGTCGTCGATGGCCTCGGCGGTCTTCTCCGGCTGCTCCCAGTAGCCCAACATCACCGAATACCCGCGCGTGCACAGCTCGCCCGCCTCCCCACGCGGCAGTGTGCTGCCCTCGATCGGATCGACGATCTTCACTTCGAGGTGCGGACCGACGCGTCCGACGGTCGACACCCGTTGCTCGACGGAGTCCTCGCTCCGAGTCTGCAGCGACACCGGAGAAGTCTCGGTCATGCCGTAACAGATCGACACCTCGGCCATCCCCATCCGCTCGATCACCTGCTTCATCACCTCGGTGGGGCACGGCGATCCGGCCATGATGCCGGTACGCAGACTGCCGAGGTCGAAATCCTCGAAGTTCTCCAGTGCCAGTTCTGCGATGAACATCGTCGGGACTCCGTAGAGCGACGTGCACTTCTCCGTGGCGACGGCCGTCAACGTCGCGACCGGATCGAACGAGGGTCCGGGAATCACCATCGCTGCGCCGTGCGACGTGCACGCGAGATTGCCCATCACCATGCCGAAGCAGTGGTAGAACGGCACCGGAATGCACACTCGGTCCTCGGCGGTGTAATGGCAGAGCTCGCCGACGAAGAATCCGTTGTTGAGGATGTTTCGATGACTGAGCGTCGCACCCTTGGGGAAACCCGTTGTCCCCGAGGTGTACTGGATGTTGATGGCGTCGTCGCAGCGGAGCCGCTCGGACACATCGGTGATCATGCGCGGAGTCTTCGCCAGCGCTCGATGCCCGCGATCGGTCATCGCTTCCCACTGGATGCTCCCGATGAACAGCACCTCACGCAGGGACGGCACCTCGGGGCGGGCGTCGTCGATCATCGCCGCGTAGTCCGACCCCTTGAACTCCCTGGCCGACAACAACACCGACACCCCGGCCTGCTTCAGCACGAACTGCAACTCGTGCGAGCGGTACGCGGGGTTGATGTTGACCAACACGGCACCGACCTTGGCCGTCGCATACTGCGCCAGAACCCATTCCGGGCAGTTCGGTGCCCACATTCCGACGCGGTCCCCCACCTCGACTCCGGCCACGAGCAACCCGGCCGCCAACAGATCGACGTCGGCGACGAACTCCGAGTAGGTCCACCGTCGCCCGGACGCAACATCTATCAGCGCATCGCGATCCGAGTACCGCGCCGCAGTTCGATCCAGATTCGCACCGATCGTGTCGTCCAGCACCGCTGTGTCCGACTCACCGGAAGAGTAACTGTCCATACGGCCACGGTAGTGAGCCCCGTCACCGTCGGCCACCCCCGAATAGGGGGATGTCACTCGAGGGTGAGGGCCTCGCCTGCCTCGAGCACATCGGCTCGCGAGGTGTCCTTCAACGCCACACCCGACCGCCCGAGCTTCCTGGCACCGGCCAACAGACCGGCCACGATTCGTGCCGACTGCGCATACCCCTGGCCTTCCGGCGGATGGATGTTGGATACGCAATTGCGATCGGCGTCGGTGCACCCGGGTTTCGGCAGATGCGTCAGATAGATACCGAGACTGTCGGCGACCGACAACCCCGGACGCTCCCCGATCAGCACCAACACCGTCCGCACACCCATCGCAGCCGCGATGTGGTCACCGAGCGCCACCCGCGCCTCGGTTGCAATGACCGGAGCCGCGATCGAATAACGATCGGAGAGCTCTGCTTTCAGCGCCTCCAGCATCGGCACGCCGTGATCGGCGAGCGCACGTGGGGACAACCCGTCGCCCAACACGATACCGATCTCGCTCTCGGAATTCACCACCTCCGACAGATCCTTCGGTTGCCGACCGAGATCGGGCCGTCGCAGATACTCCGCGCGACTCGTCGCCAACGACGTCACCACCGACGGCGAACCGAGACCGACCTGCTCCACCCGGCCCACGAACTCCTCGACCTCGAGCGGCATGTGCACAGCATCACGCGCCGCAGCATGCGCCGAGCGAAACTCGAGCACCCGCGTGGTCGGCAACGAATCACCGATGCGGCCCAACCCGATTCGAGCCTGCGTCATCGCGCGCAACTCGCCCCAGAACTCTGTTTCCGGTCGTTCCGCTGGCGTGCTCATCGCGCGCTCATCAACGCGCGCAGCGGTGATCCCGCGGCATCGACGTCGAGGACTCTGCCGTCGGCGTCCACCATGCCCAGCCGGGAGAGCCACGACTCGAATTCCGGAGCGGGTCGCAGACCGAGAACCTGCCGAACGTAGAGCACGTCGTGAAAGCTCAACGACTGGTAGCCGAGCATGACGTCGTCGGCACCCGGCACCGCGATGACGAACGCAACCCCGGCGGTACCCAGGAGCGTCAGCAGGGTGTCCATGTCGTCCTGGTCGGCCTCGGCATGGTTGGTGTAGCATACGTCGACACCCATCGGCAGTCCCAGCAGCTTGCCGCAGAAGTGATCTTCGAGGCCCGCCCTGATGATCTGTTTGCCGTCGTAGAGGTACTCGGGCCCGATGAATCCGACGACGGTGTTGATCAGCAGCGGCTCGAGATCGCGGGCCACCGCGTACGCACGCGTTTCGAGGGTCTGCTGATCGACGGGGCGGTCGCCGGTACCGATGTGCGCGCCCGCCGACAACGCCGAACCCTGGCCTGTTTCGAGATACATGACGTTGTTCCCGACGGTTCCGCGGTGCAGCGATCGGCCGGCCTCGTTGGCTTGCCTAAGCAGCGGGATGTTCACTCCGAAGCTCGAATTGGCTCCTTCGGTGCCCGCAATGGACTGGAACACCAGATCGACCGGAACGCCCTTGTCGATCAGTTCCATCGTCGTCGTCACGTGCGAGAGCACGCACGATTGTGTGGGAATCTCGAAGCGCTGCCGGATCTCGTCGAGCAGGTGCAGCAGTTCGGCCGTCGCCTGAGGCGAGTCGGTCGCCGGGTTGATCCCGATGACCGCGTCGCCCGATCCGAGCAGCAACCCGTCGAGCGTGGCCGCGGCGATTCCGCGGGGGTCGTCCGTCGGGTGATTGGGTTGGAGCCGGGTGGTGAGCGTTCCGGACAGTCCCACCGTCGTACGAAAAGCCGATGTCACCTGCACGGCTCGAGACACCGCGATGAGATCTTGGTTTCGCATGATCTTGCTGACCGCTGCCACCATCTCCGGAGTCAGTCCGGCGGCCACCGACCGCAACGTCGCGGCCGCGTCCGGCCTGGCGGTGACCTGGAGAAGCCAGTCCCGCAGGCCGCCGACGGTCAGGTGCGACACTGCTCCGAAGGCGAGGCGGTCGTGTGAATCGATGATGAGGCGGGTGACCTCGTCGCTCTCGTACGGCACGAGCAGATCCTGCAGGAAGACGTCGAGCGAGACCTCCGACAATGCCCACTGGGCTGCCGCGCGCTCGGCATCCGATTCGGCTGCGCAGCCTGCCAATTCGTCGCCCGATCGAAGCGGTGTCGCCTTGGCCATCAAGTCCACCAACCCGTCGAAGGTGTAGGTGGTGCCCGAGACCTGTTGGGTGTAGATCGTCATTCCAGCTCGGCCTCGGCCTCGGCCAGCGCAGCGAACTCCTCGTCCGGCGAGTTCGCGACCAGATGATGCCTGCTGTAGATGCCGAAGTAGGCCATGAACGCGACGAACACGCCGAGGCACCACAGTGCCGCTGTGGAATCGACGACGAACGTGGCGACAACGGCGAGCGCTGCGACGATCAACGCGAATCCGGTGGTCACGACGCCGCCGGGGGTTCGGTACGGGCGTTCCATGTTCGGCTCCTTGCGACGGAGCACGATGTGACTGACCATCATCAGTACGTAGCTCAGCGCCGCCCCGAACACGGCCATGTTCAGCAACATTGCGCCCTGACCGGTCAGTGAGAGCAGGAAGCCGATGACGCCGGGGACGATCAAGGCGAGCGTCGGGGCCTTGCGAGAGTTGGTGATGGACAGTGTCTTCGGCAGGTATCCGGCACGCGAGAGCGCGAAGAGCTGGCGCGAGTACGCGTACATGATCGAGAAGAAGGACGCAACCAGTCCGGCGAGGCCGATGTAGTTGACGATCTTGCTCGCAGTTCCGTCACCGAGGGCTTCCACCAACGGATTTCCCGATTCCTTGACGGCGTCGGCACCGCCTGCGCCGGTCACCAGGAGCAGCACGACAGCACCGGTGACGAGCAGCACGCCCATGGCGGCGATGATGCCGCGTGGGACGTTCTTGGTCGGATCCTTGGCCTCTTCTGCGGCCAGCGGAACGCCTTCGATCGCAAGGAAGAACCAGATGGCGAACGGGACGGCAGCCCAGATGCCCAGGTAGCCGAACGGCAGAAATCCCGAAGCTCCGGCTGCGTCGGTGGGCGCGATGTCGGTCAGGTTGCTCGCGTCGAATTGTCCGATGGCGGCGACGGCGAACACGATGAGTCCGACCAAGGCGATCGCGGTGATGACGAACATGATCTTGAGGGCTTCGCCTGCGCCGGAGAGATGGATTCCGATGAACACCGCATAGACCACCAGGTAGACCCACCACCCGTCGGTGATGCCGAACAGCCCGAGGGATTCGACGTAGGCACCGATGAACGTCGCGATGGCGGCGGGAGCGATGGCGTACTCGATGAGAATCGCTGTACCGGTGGCGAATCCGCCCCACGGTCCGAGAGCGCGGCGGGCGAAGGTGTAGCCACCGCCGGCCGCGGGCAGCGCCGAGGACATCTCGGCCATGCCGAGCACCATGGCCAGGTACATGCCCGCGATGATGATCGCCGCGATGAGCAGACCACCGAAGCCACCCTCGGCGAGACCGAAATTCCATCCGGAATAGTCGCCGGAGATGACGTAGCTGACTCCGAGGCCCGCCAGCAGGACCCAGCCTGCCGTCCCCTTCTTCAGGGTTCGCTTGGCCAGGTAGTCACCGCCCTCGACGTGTGACTGAGTGCTCTCGTGGGAGCCCGATTTCGGGGGAGACGACTGGGGGTCTACTACGGACATGACAAGCCTCTCGTAGCCATAACGCTCGGGACGACGGTCACGCCCGAGGGGACGATTCACAACAGGTGTGGCGCGCGAATCGGTTCACGATAGGCGCGTGATGTAAGCGGCGCGTCATCGATGAATGACGGGCGAATTACGGCTGGTACCCGACGGCGTTGACGTCGCCGAGGTCTCCCTCGTCCGGTTCGGCGACTGTCAGTACTGCGTCCACCACAGCTCTGTTGGCTTCCAACTCACGCTCCAGCCGCCGGAGCGTGTGCGCGATGCGTGATTCTGCGAAATCACCGACGAGATCGACACTCGCCACCACGTAGAGCTGTTTGGGACCGACGAACTCGATGCGAACGAACCGGACCGACGCCACGTCGGGAAGTTCCTCGATCCGCTGCACCACCGCGTTCCATAATGCTCTCGATCCCGGTTCGCCGGTGAGGAATCGGCGGTTTCGATCTATCAGTACGAACGCGACGATTCCGAGCAGCACACCCACCAGAATCGAGCCGATGGCGTCGAAGGCAGCGTTACCGGTGAGCTGATGCAATCCGATTCCGGCACCGGCGATGACTATGCCGATCAGTGCGGCACTGTCCTCGGCGAACACTGCGCGCAGTGTCGGATCCGAGGTCTCGAGCGCGTGATCGAGAAAGTCTCTGTGGTACTCGGCGGCCTCGCCGCGAATCTGTCGAACCGATTGCAGAAACGAGACTCCCTCGAGCAGAAATGCGATGCCGAGCACCACGTATGCGACGAGGTAGTTCTCGCTGCTCGATTCGCCGGCGAACAGCGAGGTGATGCCGTGCCACACCGACACCGCCGCACCGGCAACGAAGAGTCCGACCGCTGCGAGAGTCGACCAGAAATAGGTCTCCCGCCCGTACCCGAGAGGCCGTCGATCGTCCGGTCCGCGGGATCCTCGACGATTGGCGACGAGCAGGAATATCTCGTTCCCGGTATCGGCCCAGGAGTGCGCGGCTTCGGCAACCATCGACGCAGATCCGGTGAACACCGCTGCACAGGTCTTCGCGATCGCGACGCCGAGGTTGGCGACGAAAGCGATGACCACGGTGCGCAGGCTCTCGTCACCCTCGACGTGGTTGGACTTCGGTGCGCTCTTCATCGTTCGCACTGTATGCGCTCCGCGCAGTGGTGCGGCTGAGTGCCGCCTGGGGCTCTCAGCCGCGCCACTGCCGCAGGCATTCAGCCCTGGAGCATCCCCGGAACGGGACATGCGTCGACGGCCTCGGCGACCACCAGCGGATCGTCGGGGATCTCCGGCCGTCGGCCTTCTTCCCAGTCGACACCCACGAGCGGTGGGTACTCGGCGAGGATGTCGTTCTCCTCGGCGGTGTACGCACGTCCGCGGCTGAGGAAGCGCACTCCCTCGGGCGATTCGAGCGAGAACCCACCGCCGCGGCCGGGAACCACGTCGAGCACGAGCTGCGTGTGCTTCCACGCCTGGAACTGAGACCCCGAAATCCACACCGGTACACCGTCGCTCCCGCTCGGGAGGCCCTGTGGGACCTCGCCGACGCCGAGCCTGAGGTCGATGTACCCCAGGAGAACGTCCCGGTCGCCGACGATGAATTCGCCGGCGGGATAACACATCGGCGACGACCCGTCACAGCATCCCCCGGACTGATGCATCATCAGTTCGCCGTGGATACCGCCGAGGCGACGGAGCAGGTCCATCGCCTCGACGGTGGTCTTCAGCCGCGCAGGCGGCCGAGGGGCATTCATCAGAAGAAGCCCTGTGCCTTCTGGGCGTAGCTGACCAACAGGTTCTTGGTCTGCTGGTAATGATCGAGCATCATCTTGTGGTTCTCACGGCCGATACCCGACTGCTTGTAGCCACCGAACGCCGCGTGCGCGGGGTACTGGTGATACGTGTTGGTCCAGACGCGACCGGCCTGGATATCGCGGCCGGCACGGTAGGCGATGCCGCCGTCCCGCGACCAGACGCCTGCGCCGAGCCCGTACAGGGTGTCGTTGGCGATCTCGATGGCGTTGTCGTAGTCGGTGAACGACGTGACCGAGACGACCGGCCCGAAGATCTCCTCCTGGAAGATGCGCATGTTGTTCTTGCCGGTGAAGATCGTGGGCTGCATGTAGTAGCCGCCGTTGAGGTCGCCGCCCAGCTGTGCGCGCTCGCCGCCGGTGACGACCTGTGCGCCTTCACCCTTGCCGATCTCGATGTACGACAGGATCTTCTGGAGCTGATCGTTCGAGGCCTGTGCGCCGATCATGGTCTCGGTGTCGAGCGGATCTCCCTGTCGCACAGCCTTGGTACGGATGGCTGCGAGGGCGAGGAACTCGTCGAAGATGTCGGCCTGGATCAGCGAGCGCGACGGGCAGGTGCACACTTCACCCTGGTTGAGGGCGAACATCGTGAAGCCCTCCAGCGCCTTGTCCTGGTAGTCGTCGTTGGCCTGCAGCACGTCGGAGAAGAAGACGTTGGGGCTCTTGCCACCGAGCTCGAGTGTCACCGGGATCAAGTTCTGCGACGCGTACTGCATGATCAGGCGGCCGGTGGTGGTCTCGCCGGTGAACGCGATCTTGGAGATACGCGGGCTCGAAGCCAGCGGCTTGCCTGCCTCGACGCCGAATCCGTTGACGATGTTGAGCACGCCCGCGGGCAGCAGGTCGCCGATGATCGAGATCAGGTGCAGGATCGACGCGGGGGTCTGCTCGGCGGGCTTGAGCACCACTGCGTTACCGGCGGCAAGGGCGGGGGCGAGCTTCCACACGGCCATGAGGATCGGGAAGTTCCACGGGATGATCTGCCCGACGACGCCGAGCGGCTCGTGGAAGTGGTAAGCGACTGTGTCGCTGTCGATTTCGGAGAGCGATCCCTCCTGCGCGCGGATGCAGCCGGCGAAGTATCGGAAGTGATCGATGGCCAGCGGGATGTCGGCGTTCAGTGTTTCGCGGATCGGCTTGCCGTTGTCCCAGGACTCCGCCAGCGCGATGGACTCGAGGTTGTCGGCGATGCGGTCGGCGATCTTGTTCAGGATCACGGCACGCTCGGCCGCGGAGGTCTTGCCCCATGCGGGGGCTGCGGCATGTGCGGCGTCGAGCGCGAGCTCGATGTCCTCGGACGTGGAACGGGCGACCTCGCAGAAGTTCTCACCGGTGACGGGAGTCGGGTTCTCGAAGTACTGGCCCTTGACCGGCGGTACCCACTCGCCGCCAATCCAGTTGTCGTAGCGCGACTGGAACGACATGACGGAATCGGCGGTACCTGGACGGGCGTAGACGGACATTGAAAATCCTCCTGATCGACACGTGCTTCACAGTTGATGCGGTGTGTGATTCAGGACACTAGGGCTTGCAACGTTGCAACTACGTTGCCGATTCCGAGGACGGCCTGGAGCGACCGGTTCCTCAGATGCCGAGATCGCGGTCGAGAAGGTCGATACGCGCACTGACCTGCCCGTAGAGCGCGGAGTCGCGGCTGAGCGTGGCCCGGTACGCCTCCCATGCGATGACGTCCGTGCGACCGTGGATGGACGAGGTCCACTGAGCCAGCAGCACCGGATCTCCGAGTCGGAGCAATGCGGCCTGCATCCGAGACCGCAGTTCCTCGCGGATCTCCTCGATTCCCGGCGCGGACGACCCGGGAAGCACCGGGCCCGAGTAGATGCGCAGAGCAGCGTCGACGTCGCCTCGATCCAGGGCTCGTCGGATATCGCCGACGTCGGAGGACAACTCGCCGACCAGCCGGTAGGGCCGCGATGCCAGGCCTGCAGTACCGAAGGCCTTGCGCAGCCTCGACATCTCGGCGCGAATGGTGACCGAGTCGAGTTCCTGCTCGTCGAGCAGCACGGCGAGGTGGTCGGAGCTCAGGCCTTCGGGATGCTCACCGAGCAGAAGCAGAATTTCGGCGTGCCGCTGCGAAAGCGGTATCCGGCCGGATCCGCGCACCACTCCCGGCCGTCCCGAACCCAGGACCTCGAGCCGGGGAGCTGTGTCGCCCAATGATTTCGGCGAGTTCATCAGATGCAGGCGCAGCTCGGATTCAGCAGCGGCGACCGTTGCGCGCACCAACGAGAGCACCTCGGGCACCGCTACCCGCGGGCCACCGGTGATATCGATGGCTCCCAGGATGTGACCACTGGTGGGGTGGTGCACCGGTGCCGCCGAGCAGCTCCACTCGTGCACCGACCGCGAGAAGTGCTCGGATGCGAAGATCTGCACGCTGTGATCGACCGCGAGCGCAGTGCCCGGGGCGTTGGTACCTTTGCTCTCCTCGCTCCAATCGACCCCCTCGGCGAAGTCCATCGCGAGTGCTCGGTCCTTGGCCGCAGAATCACCCTCGACCCACAGCAGGCGTCCCTCGGCATCGGAAATCGCAACGAGCAAACCGGTGTCGGACGCGTCCTCGACCAGAAGCTTCCGAATCACCGGACGGATGATGGCCATCGGGTGTCCGTTGCGGTAGCGCTCGAGGTCCGCACCGGTCAGCGCAGGAGTGTCGTTGCCACCGTCCGGGTCGACACCCTTGGTTCGGCTGCGCATCCACGAATCGAGAACGACCGACCGGACGGCCGACCCATGGGTGCGAACATCGTCGACGAAAGATTGATGGGCACTGGACATCTGGCGCGCGAGCACAGCGACGTCCTCGCCGGGGCGCACTGCGACCCAGGGGTTGCCACCACTGTCCGATCGGCTTGCCATTCGACGCTTCCTCCGTGACCTGTCCACATCGTTGTAACCCAGCTCACACGCAAGGATACAGCCGTGGCCGACGCGCGCGGCCGTGGCCGGTTGCGCCGACCCCGAGTGCCTACTTCTTCTTGACGGCCGTGGTGATGATGTCGTTGCTGGTGTCACCACTGGATTTGGCCCGCTTGTCTGCGCGCTTGTCCTTGAGCGATTTGCCGGATTTCTTGGTCATCGTGTTGCGGGGCGATTTGTCCGACATGGCAGTAACCCATCTATCGGGGAACCTGAACGGTCCCCAGACCACGAACGCTACGCCTACACACCCTCACCGTGGTCTGCAACAGCCACCGGTCGTTCCGCCGGCTCCTCTCCCATCAACGCAGCGGCGCGTTCGGCCAACATGATCGCCGTCGCGTGCGGGCCGCGGCTCGGCACCATCGGGAACGCCGAAGTATCGATCACGAAGACTCCATCCACACCGCGCACGCGGCAGTGATCGTCGAGCACCGACCCCGGATCCGACTCGGGTCCCATCCTGGCGCTACCGGACAGGTGCAACGACGTGCCCAGTGCCGCGAGAGGGTCGTCGACCGCAGGGACCTCGACGCACGCCATGGACGGCGATGCGATCAGATCTCGCGCCAGTGCGACGCCACCTCGCACCGCCTGCCGATCACCCTCCGATTCGAGATAGCGGTAGCGCACGTCCGGAGCCTCGAACGGATCCGTGCTGCGCAGCGCGATGCTCCCTCGTGCCGTCGAGCGCATGAGGCCGACACCGAACACGTGCGGACCTGCGGGGAGCCCGGAAATGAGTCGGTCGAATCTCCCGGTGTACGGCCTGATCTCCACGTCGCCCGCATGCAGCACCGCTTCCAGAACACGAGATGCCGTCGGGAATTCGTTCGTCGTGACGACGGGAACGGCAACCTCGGGATGGTCGCTGAAACCCTGGCCGACTCCAGGACTGTCGGCGACGACCGAAATACCCAGCGCAGCAAAGCTTTCCGACGGTCCTATGCCGGATCGAAGCAGTAGGGCAGGAGTATGCACCGCGCCGGCCGAGACGACAACGGTGTCGGACTCGACGACACTGCGTACACCGTCGGCGATGATCTCGACCCCGATCACCTTGCTTCCCTTGAACATCAACGACGCGACCGTCGTATTCCCCTGTACCCGTAGGTTCTTCCTTCCGACGACCGGCAACAGATATGCCAGAGCGGCACTTACGCGGACCCCGTCGCGGATGTTCGAGGGCACAACGCCGACTCCCCCCACGGCCGCGTCGGGAGCGTTCAGATCATCATGGAATCGAAAGCCAGCGTTCGTAGCGGCCTCTACGAATGCCGCCGTCACTGGATGTCGGTCCTGCACGTGAGTGCGCGAGACCGGCATCGGTCCGTGGGAACCGTGCCACCGACCGGTCGCCTCGACATCGAGATCGGTTTCGGAGGCGATGTAGAACGGCAACACCTGATCGAACGACCACACCGACTGCGGCCAGGCGTCGAAGTCGCCCGGCGTGGCGCGGATGAAGTAACCGCCGTTCACTGCGCCGGAGCCCCCCAGCACCCGGCCTCGCGCGATCGTCCGAGACACGTCCGACGCGAGTTCGGCCGTGTAGGTTCCCACCCATTCGCTCCCCGGGCCGATGGGAAGCGTCGACGCGTCCAGCAAAGCCGCCGGAACGTCGGCGACGCCGGAGAACGCAGGCCCGGCTTCGAGCAACAGCACCGACCGATCGGGATTCTCAATGAGCCTCGACGCGACGACGCAGCCGCAGGATCCGCCTCCCACGACGATGACGTCCGCGTGCTCGATTCCGATCACACCGTCTGCGGGGCGGGCCCGGCTCGCATCGCGTCAGCCGTCCAGGCGAGGCTTGAGCGCGTCGATGCTGCGCGCGGACAGTGCACCGCGCCACAGGCCTGCGCCATACGCGACATCATCGGCACGTTTGTAGAATGCATACCGCACAGGGTCGAGGCCGCCGAGTTCACGATGCTTGTACCAATCCGAAAACGCCTCTGCAACAGCCAATCCCAGCGCTATTCTACGAATACGACTCGACAGCAGCACGGCGAGCAGGGTGATCGGCCAATAGTGTCGACACAGGGCCGACGCCAACTGCCACAACCCCGCCACGAAACCCTCGGCAGCGAGAATGGCCGCGATCCGCGTGGGCTGATCCAGACCGACGAACATCTTGCGCAGGCGGACGATCGTGACACCGAGCGTGGCGGCGGCACCGACGAGTCCGATCCTCGTCAGACTCGCGGCGAGCAGACACGCGACCAACGTCCACGGCGACATTGCGATGGGCGGCACCATTCCCGGATGACGTGCCGACAACGGGGTGGCACCGGTCCCGTAGAACAGCTTGCGGGCGAACCACTCGACGAAGGTGACGCGATGCTCGTGCGCGACGTGAGCGACCGGTTCGTAGCGCAGTCGCCAACCCGCCTCCTGCAGCCGCCAGCACAGGTCCACGTCCTCGGCCACGTGCATCGACTCGTCGAATCCCTCGCAGTCCATCGCCACCGACCGACGAATCAGCATTGCCGCACTGGGCACGTAGGAGACCGAGCTGCCTGCGCGTACCGCTGCTTCCCTGCGACCGAGATCGAGGGACGAGCGCGCGTGTTCGTACCTGGCCAGGGCGCTGCCCTCGGGCTCCAGCGCGACGATTCGGGGTGCCACCAGCGCCACGGCCGGATCCGAGAAGTGCCCCAGCATCACCTCGAGCCATCCCTTGCGCGGCACGACGTCCGAGTCCAGGAAAGCAACGAAATCCGTTGTTGCACATCGTAATCCCGTGTTTCGCGCCGCAGCGGGTCCGCGCGAGTGCTCGTGCCGGAGCACCGTCACGCTGCCCACACTCCACGAGACCCGCGGCACTGCGACCGGAACGTCCGACCCGTCGTCGACGATGATGACGTGCAGACCGTGGAGTGCTGCGATCAAGCGCTCCAACCCGGCCTCGTTGTTCTTGAGCGGTACGACCACGGTGACGTCGCTCGGCGACGGAATCGACATCGGGCGCGGGTTCCCGACACCCGAGTCGAGCAGTTTGCGAGCGACGAGAGCGGACTGCGAGTCGGTCACTTCGATGAAACCGTCACCGATCATCGCCGCTGCCGTCGGTGCGAGCTTGAGCATGCGTGTCGGTGAACCACCGATCAGGACTCGTCCTTCGGAGAATGTGCGTACGCGTGGATCGACTCGCACCCCGAAGCCGTCAGGCAACCGACCTTCACCCATCAGGAGATCGTAAGCGGACGAGACGCCGAAGTGTCGGCCACCCGTGAAATCGGACGGAACATACCCATGCCCCGTTTTTCCGGAATCGTCGGACGGCCCCTCAGCAGGCAATCCATCGAGCTCGTTCATGTGATCACTCCGTGCTCGGAGGGACTCCATCTCTGCACAGCATCGCCGGCGCGGGTGCAGAGCTGCTCGAACATCCGACGCCCCTCCTCCGGATCGGCCCCGGTGGGATCACCGAGCACCCCGTTCGCAGTGATCGGTGCCATGCCGTCGACGCGAAGCGCAGGCAACAGATCGGCGATGTCGGCTACATTGCCCACCTCGGCCTTGCTCATGTTCACCACCTCGGGCGAAAGGTGCAGCAGCAACGACGTTTCGGTGCGCCCGGCGTGAGCATCTGCTCCCGGTATCGCGCACGGAAACCACACGACGTCGCGGCCCTCGTAGCGCAGCAGCAGTACGGCAGAGCGCACGGTGGGGCCGTTGCCTCCGTGTCCGTTGACGAACACCACTCGCTCGGCCCAGCGGCACGCGGAACGCCCGTACTCCACCAGAACCGATTCGAGAGCTGCGGCCCCGATCGACACGGTGCCGGGAAATCCCTCGTGCTCGCCACTGGCTCCGTACGCGATCGCGGGGGCCACGAGAGCATCCGCGATGGTGTGCGCCACGGCGGTTGCGATACGAGTGTCGGTATCGAGCGGGAGGTGCGGACCGTGCTGCTCGATCGAGCCGACCGGCACCACCAGGGTGCGAGACCCGTCGAGGTCCGGCCAGTACTGCGTACCGAGGGGGTCCGTGGCCATGAGTGCAGATGCTATCGGATGGAACGAGGACGTCACGCCGCCGAAACACTGCGACGATAATCTTCGATTCGTGCCACCCCGTCGCCGATCCGTATTGCTCTCGCAATTGTCGATATCGGCACCCGGCGGCCCGCAACCGACAATTCTGCAAGAGTTACGCCGAGTCATTCTTGCCGGCGATGCGCCGCCGAATACGCCGATTCCACTCAATGAAGTAGCGGAACTCTTCGGGGTGAGCAGAATTCCGGTGCGCGAATCCCTCAAGACACTCATCGGCGAGGGACTGGTCGATCATCGACCGAATCTGGGCTACACGGTTGCGCAGTTGACCGCAGCCGAACTTCGCGAAATGTACATCGTGCGAGAGGTATTGGAGACGGCTGCACTACCGTCCGCAGTCGAGCTCGCCACCGAGGCCGACCGGGCCCACATCGTCGAGATCAATTGTCAACTCGAGGCCTCGCTTGCCCAGGACGACTCGCGAGAATATCACCGCCTCTCGCGTGAGTTCCACCTGTCCCTGACCCGTCCGTCCCGCATGCATCGATTGCTGCACATGCTCGAATCCGCCTGGAACATAACCGAACCCGTGCAACCCATGGTGCATGTCGCCGGGTCGGACAGGGCGTCGCTGCACAGCGATCACGCCGAAATGCTCGCGGCATTTCTGGCCGGCGATTCCGCGGGCTTGCTGCGCGCCGCGCAGCATCACCACACGCGTCTCAATTCGGTCATTTCGACACTGTCGAACGATCACGGATTGTTCGCCGATCCGTCGTCGGAATAAAGACTGCAAAAACGACCGAAAAGATATATCGCTCTCGTCACGAGTGCGCAACACTTCGCCGCTAACTTTTCCTCATTCGCTCGTTCACCTCCTTCGTTCGTCTCATACGCCATGCCGTCAGGAGCATCGATGACAGATACAGCGCACGGTCCCGCTCAAACGGGAGATCTCGTGGAAGCCGCGGGCCACCCCGTCGGTGGTGGACTGATCAAGGACACCTATGACCCACGGCTGACCAACGAGGATCTCGCTCCGCTGAAGAAGCAGACCTGGACTTCGTACAACCTCTTCGCCTTCTGGATGTCGGACGTGCACTCGGTCGGCGGTTACGTGACGGCGGGCAGCCTGTTCGCGCTCGGGCTGGCCAGTTGGCAGGTGCTGATCGCGTTGCTCGTCGGCATCACGATCGTCTACTTCTTCTGCAATCTGGTCGCCAAGCCGAGCCAGGTGACGGGGGTTCCGTATCCGGTCATCTGTCGCAGCGTGTTCGGAGTACTCGGTGCCAACATCCCGGCGATCATCCGTGGCCTGATCGCGGTGGCCTGGTACGGCATCCAGACATTCTTGGCATCGGCTGCCCTCGACATCGTGCTGATCAAGCTGTTCCCGTCTCTGGCTCCGTACGCCGTTACCGCGGACTACGGTTTCGCCGGACTGTCGCTGCTCGGTTGGGCGAGCTTCCTGTTCCTCTGGGTCGTTCAGGCTGCGGTGTTCTGGCGCGGGATGGAGTCGATCCGCAAGTTCATCGACTTCTGCGGCCCTGCCGTCTACGTCGTCATGTTCATGCTGTGCGGCTACCTGATCTGGAAAGCCGGCTGGGGCGCAATCGATCTCACCCTCGGCGATGTCGAATACACCGGCTTCAGCGCCGTTCCCGTCATGCTGGGAGCCATTGCGCTCGTCGTCTCGTACTTCTCCGGTCCGATGCTCAACTTCGGTGACTTCTCTCGGTACGGAAAGTCCTACGCTGCCGTCAAGAAGGGCAACTTCCTCGGTCTGCCGGTCAACTTCCTGGTGTTCTCCATCCTCGTTGTCGTCACCGCCTCGCTGACTCTGCCGGTGTTCGGCGAGCTGATCACCGACCCTGTCGAGACGGTCGCCCGCATCGACAGCACCTTCGCCATCGTCCTCGGTGCCCTCACCTTCGCCATCGCGACGGTCGGCATCAACATCGTCGCCAACTTCATCGCTCCGGCTTTCGACTTCTCCAACGTCAGCCCGCAACGCATCAGCTGGCGCGCCGGTGGCATGATCGCCGCAGTCGGTTCGGTACTGATCACCCCGTGGAACCTGTACAACAATCCCGAGGTCATCCACCTGACGCTCGAGACCCTCGGTGCGTTCATCGGGCCTCTGTTCGGAATCCTGATCGCCGACTACTACCTGATCCGTAAGCAGCATGTGGCGGTCGACGAACTCTTCTCGATGTCCAAGACCGGCCTGTACTGGTACTCGAAGGGCTACAACCCGGCGGCGGTGTACGCGACCGTCGCGGGCGCAGCGGTGGCGATGTTCACCGTGCTGTTCAACGGAGCCGTCGACGGCCTGGAGATCGCCGGTATGTCCACGGCGTCGAAGTACAGCTGGTTCATCGGCTGCGGCATCGGATTCGCCACGTACTACTTCCTTGCGACGCGAACCAAGCTGGCTGTCACCAACTTCGACGTTCCAGCGAAGGCATAGGATCTCTTCCGTGCTCATCAAGGTCATCAATCCGAACACCACCAGTTCGATGACCGCAACGATCGGTGACTGTGCCCGGGCCGTGGTCGGCCCGGGCACGGTCGTCGACGCGGTCAGCCCCTCGATGGGGCCCGTTTCGATCGAAAGCCATGTCGACGAAGCCCTCAGCGTCCCAGGAATTCTCGCCGAGATCGCCAGTGGCGAGGCCGAGGGGGTCGACGGCTACGTCATCGCCTGCTTCGGCGACCCCGGCATCGACGCGGCTCGCGAACTCGCGGCCGGGCCGGTCATCGGTATCGCCGAGGCGGCCATGCACGCCGCGAGCTTCCTGGGCCGAGGATTCAGCGTCGTCACCACACTCGGGCGCACCGTCGGGCGTGCCCAGGATCTGGCCAACCACTACGGCTTCGGACGCCACTGCCTCGGCATCCACGCGTGCGACCTGCCGGTCCTCGATCTCGAGGCGGACCCCGACGCCCGCAAGATCGTCACCGAGGCGTGTCGCATCGCCGTGAAGACGGACGGTAGCGATGCCGTGGTCCTCGGATGTGCGGGGATGGCCGATCTGTGCCAACACATTTCGGCCGAGATCGGCGTACCGGTGGTCGACGGCGTCGCCGCGGGAACACTGTTCGTGCAGTCACTGATCTCGCTGGGACTGGGTACCGGAAAGAGGGGCGAATTCGCCGTTCCGCCACCCAAGCGCTACACCGGGATGCTGGAGGGTTTCAGCCGACCGATCCCTGATCCTTAGCCCTGGATCCGCGATCGATCAGGTCTCGCACAACTGCCGATACGGCACCCCGGGCAGGTAGCGGTCCCATTCGGCTTCGGTGACCACCGAGCCCCCGGATTCGCACAGGCGACTGCGGACCTCGTCCGGCTCGGTCTGCCACATGCGGAGGTCGCGGGCCGAGCCACCGCCGAAGAGCACCTGTCCGCCCGCGCCGAACACCGCGGTGTAGACACGCTGGCCGTACGCGGTGAGGGCCGCATACTCTTCGGGTGCGTAGCGGTCCCCCACGTTCCACAGCCAGAGCGTCGATCCCCCCTCACCGGCGGCCAGCCGCGTACCGGATCGATCGAACGAGAGCGACCAGATCGGACTGGACGGTCCGACGATGCGCGAGAGGTGCTGTGGGTTGTCCGGATTCTCCATGTCCCACAGTCGAATCGAGCGATCAGCACTGCCTGCGGCGAGTGTTCGCCCGTCCGGTGAGATGGCCACGGCCTGCACGTCACTTCCGAAACCGCCCAACGTGGTCCTTCGACGCGGATCGGTGGGGTCGGAGATGTCCCACAGTTCGACCACGCCACCGACACTGGCGATGACGAGTACCGAACCGTCGGGCGACAGCGCCATACCCGCGGGGTAGTTACCCGCCTCCAGGGTCGACAACGCTCGCGGGATCGTTGGGTCGGCCAGCGACCACAACGACACGTCGTTCGAGTTCTGGCCGGAGACGACCAGAAGCGATCCCGTTCCGTCGAAGACCAGCCCCGCAGTCAAGCTGGTCGTTGCCTCCCGAATGCCACCGAGGGCGACCGGATCGGTGAGATCGGTTGTGTCCCAGAGCTGAAATCCACCGGTGGTGGTACCCACAGCAGCACGGGTGCCGTCGGCGGTCAGTGCTACCGCCCCCGTCTGCTGGGCACCGTCGCCGATCACCAACGGTGCCGACGCCACCGGATGCTCCACATCCGTGATTTCCCAGACGATCGTGGCCGGGGCTCGGCTGCCGGCACCGACGAGCATCCGGGTGTCCGACGCACCGATGGGGTTCTGATAGATCGTGTCGCCGGCATCGACCAGGGCCGGTCCGGGAAGTGGCCAGATCCGCGTGATGCCATCGCCACTGGCCGTCACGATCGACGAGCGATCCGGTGAGAACGCGAGCGAAGTGACCTCGATGGGGCCGGGCAGTGTCCGCTGCAGCGTTCCCGAGTCGGCGTCCCACACCTTCGTGGTGTTGTCCGAACTCGCCGCAGCGATCAACACCCCGTCCCCGCTGAACGCGACGTCGTTGACGTAACTGGTGAATCCCGTCAACGCCGGTAGTGCAGTCAGCCGACCGCCGTCGACCGCCCAGCGTAGAACCTCGCGACCGGTGGTACCCGCGATCAACGTGGTGCCGTCGGGAGAGAATGCCAGCTGTAGCGCGGTGTAGGTCGATCCGTCCGAGGGGACGTCGATCAGCGGAACGACAGGGGCTGCTGGAGACGCGGTCAGTCGGGTCGCGTCCCACAGCCGCATCGCGCGCCCCGGACCGGCCGTCACCAGGTATCGACTGTCGGGACTGAATTCCGTCGCTGTCGGCGAACCAGGTTGAGAGACTTCACCTATCGTGCGCGGCGCGGTGGGATCTGCAACGTCGAGGAGAGGCAGTGTGTCATCTTGGGTTCCGACGAGGAGCAGCCGGCCGTCGGGAGAGTACGACAGGCTACTGACGCCAGTTGCGTCGATGCGCGACAACAACATCGGTGCCGACGGGTTCGCCACATCCCACAGCTCGACGCCGTACGATCCTCCCACAGCGAGCACGCTCCCCTGCGGATCGAAAATCAACACCCGGGCGTCACGCAAGACAATTTCACCGAGCTTCGCGTGCCCCTCTGCGAGCGACCACATCCGCACGTGTCCGTCGGAACCGGCTGTCGCCACGATGTTTCCGCGCGGGTCGACCGCGGTCACCGCCCCGCCCTCCACTCCGAGCAGCCGCACAGGAGTATGGATCGCGGACGAGTCGAGCAGTGACGATCGTGCCTCCGTCGTGCGGTCCACCTCGTACGACGCCAACGCGAAATATGCCGCCAGCCCGGGATCTCGAGTCCTCAATTGCTCTGCGACACCGGCGATCTGACGTGAGACAGCCTCTGCCTCCGCGCGCTCGGCCTCGACCCGTCGGTTGTTCGCGTCCGACCGAGCAACGAACGCGGTCACTGCCAGTGTCACAGCCAGTACGGTCAGAAGCGCGAGTGCAGTGACGAGCGTTTCGAGGGTGCGTCGCCGACGTCGGTCGCTTCGGTTCTGTTGCTCGATTCGGTTCGCACTCGCATCGAGGTACCGCCTCTCCACCGAGTTGAGATCTCGCCGACGTACCGGACCGAGGGATTCCTGCACCAGCGCCAACCTCGATTCCGGCAGCAACGAACCGTCGTCGCGATCGTTGTTCTCCCACAGTTCTGCGGCCTGGGTGAGTCGACGGTGGTCGACGAGCCACTGACGATCGTCGTCGAGCCACTCGCGCAGCCGCTGCCACGCCGTCAGCAACGCCTCGTGGGTGATCTGGACGGTCTCTTCTCCGACGGTCAGCAGTCTGCGTGCGGCAAACCGTTCGACGACGATGTCGACGTCGGTGACCGCGACCTCGTTCTCGTCTCCGTTGAACAGCTTCACGCGATCGACGCGGCGACGAGTGACGACCTCGTCGTCGAGATTGACCAACCGCATGAAGATGCGTCGTGTCTCGCGCTGCTGTTCGGCGGTCAAAGCCGAGAACACTTCCTCGGCGCTCTGCCCCACGGCACCGCCGATCCCGCCGGTTGCGAGGTAGTCCGAAACAGTCAACGTTCTGCCGCTCGACACCTGCCACGTGGTGAGCAGGGCATGGGACAGCAGCGGCAGGGCACCGGAGTCGTGGGCGAACTGCGATCCGCGTGGACCCAATTCGCCGACCAAGACCTGCACGAGGGCGGCCTCGACGGAGACACCCGCCTTCGCGGCAGGCGACAGGATGACCTCCCGCAGTTGTGACTCGGTGAGACGCCCGACAACCACCGGGTTGTCGGACAGGCCGGCGAGCAGCGCGTCCTCGGACACGGCGTTCTGGTAGAAATCCGCCCGCAGTCCGACCACGAGAACCGACCCGGCGCTCGGCAACGCCGCTGCCGCACGCAGAAAGTTCTCGCGCTCGAGCGGTGTCGCCAGTGTCCACAACTCCTCGGCCTGATCGAGGACGAGAACCGATCCCGGCGCAAAGGATTCGGCTCGTTCGGGGAAGGCACGAATATCGCCGACGCCGGAATGGACTTCCGAACCGGGGAATCTCGATGCCAGCCCGGCACGCAGGAGCGAGGTCTTGCCGGAGCCCGAAGCACCGACGACGAAGACGATGCCTCCACCGGAGCCGAGGGCTTCCCGGACGCGCGTGCTCAGACGCTCGATCACGTCGTCACGTCCGAAGAACCACTCTGCATCGGCCGGCTCGAACGCCTCGAGACCCTTGTACGGAGGGTCGCCCTTCACCGGATCGACGGTCCGCCTGCCCGGGATCGACCGCACCCTCGACACCGCGTCCCACCACAGAGCGCGCTCGTCCTCGTCGGCTACGCCGCATGCGATCAGTACGGCAGCGAACATTTCGGCGCTGGCTTTGGTCGGGACGTGATGTCCGGAGAACCAGCCACTGATGGTGCCGTGCAAGCCACCGGAACGCTCTACGATCTCCCGGACCGTGGCACCCGCCTCGGTCCTGATCGCACGCAATGCTGCCGCGAATTCCGTGCGGTCCGTGATCGACGAAGGATCCGGACGGTCGATGGTCATGAGCGAGAACTATAGAACCGGGAAAACCTCGATAGAGGCACTCAAGCATCGCGCTGAGCTGCACGAACAGCAAATTGATGCGTTTGAATGACGCTCGTACGGAGTCCGTGGCCGTCCGTATTGACCTTGTACGGACATGCTCGTTCAGCTGGATCCGCGACGAAGTCCAGTCGACGATGGACGGTGTGGTCGGGGCAAGTGGACACTCCAGGGGGGGGAATTTTCGTGCTCGAACGAACGCTGGCATCGGCAGTGCATCACCCGTTCCGAAGGCCGGCACAGCGGGGACCCGGTGCAGTCCCGACACCGCTCGAAGCTCGCCACCGCAAGCCTGCGTTGAGCGCCCGCGAGATCGAGGTCATGCTCGCCTGGTTCGCCTCCGACTCGAAAACGGTCGCAGCTCGGTCCGTCTACATCTCGGTGGGCACGATCAACACCCACATCACCCGCATCCGGCAGAAATACGCGGCGGTGGGACGCAACGCGCCGACGAAGGCCGCCCTGTTCGCTCGCGCACTACAGGACGGCCACACTCACCTGTCCGAATGGTGACTGTCGATTCGTCTCCCTGCGGCGGCCGTCCAGGTCGAATCGGCCCCTCGGTTCTGGATCCCGGACTCCGATCGGCGTCGGTTATCCCAGACCTGGGAGCTGATTCGCCGGCGTGAAGCCAGGCGGCACCAGGACATCCGACGGTGACAGTTCGTGGACCGACGTGCGACCGAGACCGAGTACGGCGGAGTCCAGGCCGCCGCGCAGGATGTCGAGGACGTTCTCCACTCCGGCCTGACCGTTCGCAGCAAGACCCCACAGATACGCTCGCCCGATCAGCACTGCCCGCGCACCGAGCGCGAGTGCCTTCGCCACGTCGCTTCCCCGACGCACACCACCGTCGAGGGTGATCTCGACCTGATCGCCCACGGCCTCGGCGATCGCAGGCAACACCCGAATCGACGCCGGGGAACCGTCGAGATTGTTACCACCGTGATTGGACACCGAAACCGCGGTGACGCCTGCGTCCACGGCCCGCAGCGCGTCGTCGACCCGCGAGATGCCCTTGAGCATGAACGGCCCGTCCCACTGCTCGCGCAACCACGCGATGTCATCCCATGTGGGAAGCGGGGTCGCCTTCCACTCTCGATAAGCAGCGAAGAACGTCGGCGCAGGCCCATCGGGCGGCGCGAGGTTCGGGGCAGTCAGATCAGGGAACGCGCCCGACCTGGCCCACTGCGTCAGCCACCGTGGCCGACACAGCGCTTCCGGTGCGAACCGGATCATCGCCCTCGGATCGAGGCGTTCGGGAATCACCGGGCTACCCCAATCTCGGCCCTCGGAGAACGACCAATCCATCGTCAGAATCAACCCGACCGCGCCCGCGCTGCGCGCGCGATCGAGCATGTGCGCCAACATCTCCCGCGAACCCACCCAATGCAGCTGAAAGAACGTCTGTGGGTTGGCCGCGACGACCTCTTCGATCGGTTTGCTCGCGAACAACGACAACCCCATCGAAATCCCCCGCGCCGCAGCAGCTCTGGCGACGGCGACCTCACCGTCCGGGTGTACCGCCTGCACACCCGTCGGGGAGATCATTGCCGGGAACGCCAGCGGTTGCCCCATCAGCGTCGTCGACAACTCTCGGGTGTCCGACAACCCTGCAACGTGTGGGGCGAACCCGAGTTCGGCGAACGCGGCGGTGTTGTCCGCCGCGGTCAGACCACGTTCGGAACCCGCCACCAGCGCCGAGTACACCGACGGCGGTACACGTTTCCGAGCTCGCCGCTGGGCCTCGGCAACGGTCTCGAACCACACGCCCTCGCTCAGACCCCGAGCTTCCGGTCGAACCCGGGCGGCATCACCACATCCGACGGCGAGAGATCGTGTACCGAGGTGTGTCCGAGTCCGAGGACCGCGGAATCGACTCCGCCGCGCAGAATGTCGAGCACGTTCTCCACGCCCGCCTGACCGCCGGCCGACAGACCCCACAGGTACGCCCGGCCGATGAGCACCGCACGCGCGCCGAGTGCCAGCGCCTTCACCACGTCGCTGCCGCGCCGGATTCCGCCGTCGAGGGTGATCTCGATCTGATCGCCGACGGCCTCGGCGATCGCAGGCAACGCCCGGATCGGTGCCGGGGTGCCGTCGAGATTGTTGCCGCCGTGATTGGAGACGGAAATAGCGGTCACGCCCGCGTCGACGGCTCGTTTGGCGTCGTCGACCCGCATCACTCCCTTGAGCATGAACGGCCCACCCCATTGCTCACGCAGCCACGCCACGTCCTCCCACGTCGGCAAGGGGGTGCCCATCCATTCGCCGTACGCTCCGAAGAACGTCGGCGCAGGACCGCCGGTGGGTGGCGTCAGGTTCGGGGTCGTCAGGTCGGGAATCTTGCCGGTCTTGGCGAACTCCCACAACCACTTCGGTCGCATGATGCCCTCGGGAGCGAATTGCACCATTGCCTTGAGGTCCATCTTCTCCGGAATCGACGGGCTGCCCCAATCGCGGCCGTTGGAGAACGACCAGTCCAGGGTCATGATCAATCCGACGGCTCCCGCGGCGCGTGCCCGCTCCATCCGCTGCAGCAGGATCTCGCGCGAGCCCACCCAGTACATCTGGAAGAACGTCTGCGGATTCGCCGCAGCGACCTCCTCGACGGACTTGCTGGCGAACGAGGACAGTCCGATCGCAATGCCCCGCGCTGCAGCAGCTCTCGCGACGGCGACCTCACCGTCGGGATGCACCGCCTGGACACCCGTCGGGGAGATCATCACCGGGAACGACAGGGGTTGCCCCATCACAGTCGTCGACAAGTCCCGCTTGTCGGACAGACCGGCAACGTGCGGGGCGAACCCCAGTTCGCCGAATGCTGCCATGTTGTCGTCGATCGTCAACCCGCGTTCGGACCCCGCCACGAGTGCGGCGTACACGGACTTCGGTAGACGTTTCTTCGCTCGTCGCTGCGCTTCGGCAACGGTCTCGAACCACGCACTCTTGGCCATCAGTGTTCCTGTTCCATTCCTGCGAGCGGGTTCTCGTCGCAGATCTTCGCCGGGGGACGCATCATCAGCGTCAGCGGCACCGACTTTCGTGGGCTCTTGCGCTGCCCGGTACGGGAATGATCGACGCTGGACTTGGGGATCTCCCCCGCCGCCGCCAACGCCATTTCGCCGTTACCGATGACGCATTCGGGATCCGGACCGTCCATCGGCAGGCCCGTGAAGAATTTCGCCGCCATGCAGCCACCGCGGCACGCATCGAAATGAGCACACTTGGTGCACGCACCCGAGGTCTGCGGAGACCTCAACTCCTGGAACAATTCCGAAGTCTGCCAGACGGTTTGGAACCCGCCCATGCCGTCTTTGGCGTCTCGCACGATGTTGCCGGCGAGGAAGTTCTCGTGGATGGCGAACGGGCATGCGTACACGTCGCCGATCGGGTCGATCAGACACACCACACGCCCGGCACCGCACAGGTTCAGTCCGGGCAGAGCATCACCGAACGCCGACAGGTGGAAGAACGAATCACCGGTCAACACTCCCTCACCGTTCGCGACGAGCCAGTTGTAGAGCTCTCGCTGCTGCCCCGCCGTCGGATGCAGATCGTCCCAGACATCCGCGCCACGTCCCGACGGCCGAAGCCGCGTGATGCGCAGTGTTGCAGCGTATTCGTCGGCCAAGGCCTTGAAGTCGTCGAGCTGAGAAACGTTGTGCCGGGTGACGACCACCGAGATCTTCGCGTCCCGGAAGCCCGCCTCCTTCAGATTCTCCAACGCACGGCAGGCCATGTCGAACGAGCCCGGCCCGCGGACCGCGTCGTTGACCTCTGCCGTCGCGCCGTCGATGGAGATCTGCACATCCACGTAATCCGACGCAGCCAAACGCGCCGCGACCTTCTTGTCGATCTTGACCCCGTTGGTGGAGAACTTCACCCCCACCTGATGCGCAGTCGCATAGTCGACGAGCTCCCAGAAGTCCGACCGCACCGTCGGCTCACCGCCACCGATGTTGACGTAGAACACCTGCATCTTCTGCAGCTCGTCGATGATCGACTTGCACTGCTCGGTACTGAGTTCGCGCGGGTCACGGCGACCCGACGAGGACAGGCAGTGCACGCAGGAAAGGTTGCAGGCGTACGTCAACTCCCACGTCAGACAGATGGGGGCGTCGAGTCCGAGTTCGAATTGATCGACCAGTTTTCCTACCGGAGCTGGTCTTTCGAGGGTGGAGGTCATGGGCGGAAGTCCTCTTCTGCGATAGGTCAGGGCTTTACGGGCGAGTGATCATGTTCGAGCGGGCCAGCGTCGCGAGTGCCGTGACGTACGGTGCCGACTGCGACTCGGTGATTCCCGCAGCCGCGATCGCCGACCGCATATCCGGGTGGTCGGGCAGCGATTCGATGATCGCCACGATCGTGCGGTTCTTCAGGAACGAGAGCTTGCGAGTTCCGAAGTGGTAGAGCAGCGCCCCGAACGACTCCGGCCGCAACGCCACCTGCGGATGCAGAATCCACCGCACATCCAGGTCCAACTCGTCGAGGTCCTCGCGCACCGCAGTGGTCATGATCAGTACACGCCGCACATGCCGTCGATGGATACTTCCTCGACCAACGACTCTTCGACCAGATCGGATTCGACGACTGCCGTATCGACTACAGCGTTCTCGTTGTTCTTCGACATCGGAAACCTCCTGAGGTTGTTCGGACCACAATCGGAGTCGACAGTGGCTTGGGTCACCAACATAATGACACTGAGTGCAGAAAACCAGAGAATGGAAAGAAGAAAATGGTCAGGAGCGCAAAACCGTCCAGTCAGCCAGGTAGGCGCCCGTCCACAACGCGAGGCGAACTGAGCGATCTCGGAATCGAACTGTTCGCCGCCAAGGGATTCGAGGAGACCAGCGTCGACGACATAGCCGATGCCGCGGGCATCGCTCGACGCACGTTCTTTCGCTACTTCCCGTCCAAGAACGCAGTTCCCTGGGGCGATTTCGACACTCAGCTCACGGCATTGAGGACGCATCTGAACGACCTGCCCGGCAACGTCGGACTCGCGGACGGATTGCACTCGGCCCTGTTGCAGTTCAACACATTCCCCGAGGAAGAAGTAGCCGTTCACCGTCAGCGCATGGCACTGATCCTGGGAAATCCAGCACTGCAGAGCTACTCGATGGTGATGTACGAGGGCTGGCGTCAGGTCATTGCCGAATACGTGGCAGCACGGACGAACTCCGACCCCGGCGACCATCTTCCGCGCACCGTCGGATGGATGCTCTTGGGGGTGGCGATCTCGGCGTACGAGCATTGGCTGATCGACGAGAACAACAGCCTTCCCGAGCTTCTGACGGCAGGAGCGTCGGTTCTCTTCACCGGTGTCGGTCCGCTCCGAGCGTCCAGTGACACTGCCGAGAGCCGACTGGACGGAGAGCACATCGAGTGAGCACTGGAAAAAAACTCCGAAGATACTTCGTGAAATCGGTGCCGCGAGACCCCTCGTCAGACGCTCGAGATGTCGGCCGCCAGCTCGCGAACTTCCTCGGAGAACCGACGTCGGCCGAGACCGGCCAGAACCGCATCCTCGGTGAGCCATGACGAGGCTGCCACTTCGAGCAGGGTAGTCAACGCAACAGCTGCGGCACCCTGCTTCGCTTTGGACGCGATACCGCTTCGAGTGCGCAGTTCGGCCGAGAACAGCGCCAGCATCACCGAACGCACTTCTCTTCGCAGGGTTTCGATGGACAGACTCCAACCGGGCGATCGGGTGAAGTACACCAATGCGGCAGCACGGTGCTGATCCGTCCACTCGAGCAACGAAGAAATGATGTCACCCAGAGCAGCGTCGGGGTCAGCTGCGATCCGGGCCCGTAGCTCATCGAGAAGACCATCGGCGAACAAACGCAAACCCGCGAGCAGAACCTCGTCCTTCGACGGGTAGTGGTAGTACACGGCCGCCGACGTCATCTGCGCCTCCGCGGCGATATCGGCCACGGTGACGTCCTCGATGGACCTGACCGAATACAGATGCATGGCGGCCTCGACCACTACTTCGCGCCGCGAGGGCCGATGCGCCGCACGCTTGGCCCCCTTGTCCGCCGGGGGCGTCACCGTCGATTTCGGCTTCACTGCCTTTGCTGCCATGACGGAGATCATGGCACCATGCACTGACCCAGGTGCCGAGGAGGACGCTGTGCCGCGACGAACCAGCAGCTCGACGTCCGAAGTCGACGAGAGTTCCGCGCTCGGAGCTGCTGTCGATGCTCCGATTGCGTCCGAGCCCGATGCCCAGCCCCCCAAGGGATCTGCCCACCGGCCCTCTCGCCGCCACCTCATCGTCCAGGCGGCGGTGCGTGTCTTCTCCCGCAAAGGTTTTGCGGAAACGTCCATTCAAGAGATCGCCGAAGCAGCGGGCATGGTTCCGACGGCGGTCTACTACCATTTCGCCGGCAAGGAAGAGCTGTTCGATACCGCGCTCGGATTCGCGATGGATGCCAGTACCGCCGCAGCCCAGGCAGTTCGACCGGACGACACCGAGGCCGATTCCGCCGCGTTCAAGGAGGCCGTCGACGCCGTCTGGGACTGGACGGCAGAACACCCCGATGCGGCCCGGATGCTGTTTCTTCAGGTGGCCGGCGGTGCCACCCCTGGGACGCGCCTGCTGACCAAAGAGTACGAGGACAGGCACGTACGCCGCGCCTTCGACTACTTCCCCGACTCGGAGACACCGGCGGACAAGCGGTCGGCCGCGGCGCATCACGCCGCTCGGTCGCTGCGAGCACGCACGATGATCGCCACGACCATCGCCATCCAGCCCTTACGGATCGAGGGCGGGCCCTTGTCCCACATCGCGGTGGCGCGTCTTCGGTCGGCCACCACAGATGTGTGCGCGAAAATGATCGAGGGTCGCTGAAGCTCCGACGGACGTCCACCACCGTCGAGTAACTCGACCGAAACAACAGTCGAAACTCGGAGTGGACCTCCCTCATGCGTATCGCGTCTTTTTCGTGGACACTCCTTGGATCGTGACGCGTTCGCCGAGTTTCGGGAGTCGACACCACCTGACCGTCCGGGTAGGCAGTGGCCCGTCCGGCGCGTGGGTTCCACGTCCTCCGAACGGCCCGATCTTCCCTGGATCGGTACCTTCGCACACCGTCGTGTGGAACGCTCGGCGGTGTGCGAAGGTACGGCTTCGCTGAGAGTCCGACGAACAGAATGGCTTTCGATGACCGAGTTGGATGCACTCGCACCGAGCCCGGATGGAGTCTGGGCTCACGAGAACGTGGTGGTTCGGCACCTCCCCGGACTGGAATTCGACGCGGCCCGAACAGGGTCGATCGTGCAGGTCTGCCACGGCCTGACGTCTGCGGGTATCGGTGAGCGCCTGGTTCCGATGGTCACCCCACACGCCCGCCATGTAGGTCTTTCGCAGCGCGAGTTCGAGTTGGTGTTGGTCGGGATCGTCCGCACCACGGTCGCCGATCCGGTCGACGCATGGGCCACCTATTACCGCAATTCGTTGGACGAGCTGCTCTCGGGCACCGCCGATTTCGCGCCTGTCCACGAACGGGCGGAGAACCTGATCGTCGGGTCGGTGCTCGACCTGGGTTCGTGTTTCGGCTTCTTTCCACTGCGGCTGGCGATGGAAGGCCACTCGGTGACTGCGACGGACCTGTCGGCCGGAACCATGCGGTTGCTCGCCACCGTGGCTCCACACCTCGGGGTCACGCTCGACACCGTGGTGTGCGACGCCGCGAATGTTCCCGTTGCCGACGGCAGTGCCGACACGGTGACTGCACTGCATCTCCTCGAGCACGTCGACGCCGAGACCGGCTCCCGCATAGTGGAAGAAGCGCTACGCATCGCGCGCACCCGTGTCGTTGTCGCCGTGCCCTTCGAGACCGAGACCACCGCCTGCCACGGACACGTCCGCACATTCGACGAGGCATCGCTGGTCGAGCTCGGTCGGTCGTCGGGCCGCGCATTTCGGACCTTCGAGCACCACGGTGGGTGGCTCGTGATCGACAAGACCTCGACCCCCCCAACTGGTCTGACAGGCCGCTGGGAGTACCACATCGCAATACCGACGTGGTGTCAGGATCGCAATGGATCCTGACACCACTGCGTCCGTCGACCTAGGCGTACTCGGGTACCGACAGTCGATTCTCCGCTGCACCGAGTGAGTCGAATCCGTCTGCCTTGAGCAGATTGTGGACGTTACGCCGTCGGACCCCCATGTTGCCGCCGTCGTAGACCGGGAAACACAGGACGTCCTCCATGATCGCGGCGATCGGTGTCAGGTTCGTGTACGCATCGACGCCGACGAGACGCATGGCGTCGTACACGACCTGCACGGCCGTCTCGGATGCGAAGATCTTTGCCTCGTTCGCCAATTCCCGATCCCGTCCGCCGGTGCGGTCGAAATGGTCGGCGGCCTTCCACGCGAAGTAGCGCACCGCCTCGATGCGAGTCTTGATGTCCACCAACATGTAGCCGGCGTTCTGATACTCGATGACGGGTACCGGACCGGAGCGGTGGTCGGTCTTGGCGAAGTGCAAAGAGTAGTCGAATGCAGCTCGCATCCTGCCCACGCACGCGGCAGCGATGGACGAGCAGGTCCAGGAGAACGCGGTGGCGACGATGTCCAACCCGTCGCCCGGCTTGCCGACGATGTTGCCGACCGGCACCCGCACGTCGCGAAATTCCACCCGCGGCGAATTGGTGGCGCGATGTCCGATGGTGTCGATCATGTCGGTGATCTCGACCCCGGGCGTTCCCTTCTCCACGACGATGACGGCGAGCGACTCCGACGGCGGCAGTGCAGGATCGGTACGGCAGACCACACTGATCAGGTCGGCACCCTGACCGTCCCAGCCCGAGGCATTGGTGGTGTAGTGCTTGGCACCGTTGATGACCCACTCGTCGCCCTCGCGACGCGCGAAGGTCCGAATTCCGACGGTCGGGTCCTCCGAGTCGTAATTGGCCCCGCCGGTCACCTCGGTGTAGGCGATCGCAGCCAATCGGGGTTCGCCGTCGCAGAACAACGGGAGCCACCGGTTCTTCTGCTCCTCGGTACCGAAATTGATGATCGGGTTGAGTCCCAATCCCGTGCCCAGCAACGCAGTCGGAGCGTTGATGTCGACCCGAGCGAGTTCCTCGGCTGCGAGCGCGAAGGTGAGATTGTCGAAGTACGCGCCGCCGTATTGGTCGGGAACCAGTCCCTTCACGAAGCCGAGACCGGCCAGCTGCTTGTAGACCGGCTGCAGCGCGTAGAAGCGATCCTCGGGGCTCGGTATGGAGGAAATGGTGGGCGCTACTTCGCTCAGAATGTCGTCTGCCACTTGCCGCGCCTGCATGCGCACTGCCATCTGCTCGGGGCTGAGCTCGAAACTCAGGGTCATGTGAGACTCCTCGATGTCTGTCCTGGTGGAGGTGAAGAACGGAATCGGGCGACGCTGCCCTACCCACCATGTTTCATCGCCCGATGCATCCCGGTCTTGTACCGGACTGCGCCGTCATCGGTACCGTTCTGCATTGTCGAACAAACAGATTCACCCCTGCGCCGACTGCGGCACTTCCCCTGTCTGCACCAACGCGCGGTATTCGACCGGACTGCATCCGAAGCGCGATCGAAAGGTCTTGGCCAGATGGGCGGAATCCGAGAATCCCCACGCTGCCGCTATCGTTCCGATCGATCGAGTGTCCCGAGAATCGGCGAGCTCACGCCGACACGCTTCGACGCGATGTTCACGGACGACGGCACCGAACGTGGTTCCCGTCCTCTCGAAGAGGGCATGGAGCGTGCGTACCGATACCCCGACATGGCGGGCCGCATCGGTGGCGGGAACTCGGCCGAATGCAAGCCTGGAGTCGATGTACCGAACGACGGAGACCCGAAGTGCTTCGTCGGTCTCCAACGAGCATCCGGTGCGCCGTTGTGTCCCTCCCAGTACGGCACGCAGCAGATCGACATGGGCCGCTCCGATCATCTGCCGCTCGGCGGTCTGCAGCGAGGAATCGGTCCGCCAGGTCTCCACCATCAACGAGCTGAGCAGCCGAGCAGAACCCGACGAGCTTGCGAAACGCCGCGCAGTCGTCGCTGCCGACGGACCGACCACATCAGCCAGCAGAGGGCGCGGCAGTCGGAAGGACAGCACTCGCCACAGTTCGTCGTTGCCGGGCTCTACGAACTCCAGCCGGTACGGGCGAGTCGAGTCGACGACGGCGAACTCACCTCGGGAGACCGTGCACTGCCGCCCGTCCTGAGTGGTCGTACAGTGCCCGTCCAGTTGCAGATTGACGAAGACGACATCCTCGTCCGCGCGGGCTACCTCGCGTTTTCCGTGATCGATTCGCTGTGTGCAGGAAGCGATCTCCGCTGCGTTGCCACCCCCGATCGCCGCGGAGCGCACCCATCCGGGGAGTCCTGAACGTGACGAACTGTGTTCGACGTGGTCCCGGGATCGCCACGGTGCCAGCGGCGTGAATGCCTGGCAGAGAACATCGGCCCAATAGCTCATCTGATCGGCCGGGCCGAGTCCCCGGGTTGTCCAATACGACGTCATGATGCACTCCGCGCTAGGTTCGAGTGCACACACGGTAAGCCCTGGGCGTAAGCCATCCGAGGCATTTGCGTTACGAAATGTGTGCACTCTCCTCACACCGGGGGGTGGGGCGCGGAGAGCTTCCCCGCACCTTCGGATGTTTGGGCGTCGCTCAGATCAACCCCTGCTTGCTCGCCGCGTACACGGCCTCGGCTCGCCGAGACACTGCGAGCTTGCGCATGATGTTGCTGACGTGGAATTTCACCGTCGTTGCCGAGATGAACAGGCGGGTCCCGATCATGTTGTTGGACAGGCCCGTCGCAAGCAACCGGAGTACTTCGAGTTCGCGCTCGGTCAGCCGCTCGATGCTGCTCGGGGTGCCGTTGAGTGATCGCACGACAGCCGAGGCACTGCGCGAATCGAAGGCACTCTCGCCTCGCGAGACAGCACGTATCGCCCGCACCAGTTCGGTGGTATCGACGTCCTTGACGACGTATCCGCGCGCACCGGCGTGCACCGCCTCCACCACGAGTCGGTCGTCGAGGAAAGTTGTGAGCACCAGTAATCCGATTCCGTTGTGCGCCTTGGCCAATTGTGCGCACAAGGCAAGGCCCTCGTAATCCGAACTGGCCGAGAGCTTGAGATCCATCAGCACGATATCGGGCTCGACCCGCGCGACGACGGCCAATCCCTCCTCCCGCGTCGACGCCTCCCCCACGATCGTCAGATCCGACTCGCGCTCGAGCACCGAACGCAGCCCGTCGCGCAGAATTGCATGATCGTCGACCAGGACGATGCGGACAGTAGGTGCCGCCACCTGCCCCATGCCCGTGCGAACCGTCGGAACGCTCACTGTGTTTCGCCCTTCTCGGATCTTTCCTGGAAGGGAATGCGCACTGCCACACGCACACCCCCGGTTCGGGCGCGGCGAATCTCGAAGACCCCGCCGTGTTCACGGGTGCGGGCCGCCATGTTCGCCAATCCGCGGTGGCGGCCGTCGACATCGGTGGACTCGGCCAGGTGCAGCATCATTCGCAGGTGGGCCGGATCGCCGTCGCCGTCGTCGGCGATCGACAACTGCACCTGATCGAGCGAATAGGTCAACCGAAGAATCGCCCGCGACGCGTGCGCGTGCACCGCTGTGTTGAACAATGCTTCGCCGGCGATACGGAGCAATGCATGCTCACACTCGCTGCTCAGCTCGACGGGGGTTCCCTCCACACGCAACGAGACCTGCAACTCGTCGGGCATGTGGACCACGGAAAGCTGTTCGAGCATTTCGGGAAGCGACGTTCGATCCGCGTCCTGCGGATGATTGAGCGCGTAGATCGCCGACCGCAGTTGCTCCACAGCTCGACGCGTCAGATCCTTCGCAAGATCCAATCTGTCGCTGCGTTCTTCGGCCGAGATCTCGCTGCGACACACTTCGATCTGCATACCAGCGGACAACACGGCCTGAGTGACGCTGTCGTGCAATTCGCGAGCGATGCGGTGGCGTTCGTCGTCGAGGACCTGATGGCGGTGCGCGGCACCCAATTGCCGCTGTGTCAGCAACAGTTCGGCATTGCGGGCTGCGAGATCGGCCGCTGTGCGGTTCGCCTGGGCATAGGCACTCTCGGTCCGCTCGAGCAATTGCCGTCGACTCTGGAAGAGCGCCGAATTCTGCAGCGCCACCGCCGTTTGACTGGCCAGAATGCTCAACACCGCTGCGTCGGTGGCGTCGAGCACCCGCTGCTCTCCGGTCCACGCCGCGAAAGCACCCACAACGCCTCCGTCGAACGCGATCGGCACGAAGGCGTGATGAGCGGAAATAACCGGTGTCTGCCCATCGCCGCACGTCGACTGTCGAATCGACTCGAGGCAGTCGACGACGTCGTCCGGCAACGGTGGCCCCTCGACGTTGTCGACCAGAAACGGCGTGGCGTCCGGTCCGAGCACGAGTCGACGAGGACCGGCATCCGGCAGAGCGCCATCGGCAAGAGCGAAGACCACCCAGCGTGCGCTCAGATGGGCACGAGCTGCTTCCGCGACCGCGCACACCAGCGTCTCGGGCCCGTCGACCGTCCGAACCAGTGCCCGTGAAATCAACTCCAGCGCATAGACGACGCGCTCCAAACGTTCGGCCGCGCCACGATATTGGGGGTAGAACGTGTTCTTGCCCGAACGCAGCCCCGTCAGCAGCGACAGGTCGGGTCCGGACGTCACAGCGCACTCCTGAACAGATCGACCATCTCGCGGTGCGTGGCGGAGCGAGGATTGGTGGACATACAGGCATCATGTAAAGCGTTGGTGGCCAACACATCCAGATCGGACTCGCGGACACCGATCTGTGCCAGACCGGTGGGAACGCCGACCTGACGTGCAAGGCGATCGACACGGTCCGCCACAGCCATGGCGGCTTCCTCCGGCCTGGCTCTGCCTTCCGGCAATCCGAGGCTCGTCGCGATGGCCACGTAGGGCAACGGATCCTCCGCGGCGTTGAAACGAATGACATGCGGCAGCAGCACTCCGTTGATCACCCCGTGCGGGAGGTCGAGGAGTCCTCCCACCTGATGGCTCATGGCATGGGTGGCACCGAGAATCGCATTCGTGAACGCCAGACCGGCTTCCAGACTTGCCTGCGCCATCGAACCACGCGCGGCCATATCGGTGGGCTCGTCGATGGTGCGCGCCAACTGCGACATCACCATGGTGATGGCCCGAAGTGCATGATGGTCGGTGAGCTGGTTGTGCCCCAGCGAGACGAATGCCTCGATTCCGTGCGTCAGAGCGTCCAAACCGGTTGCCGCGTTGAGCCATTCGGGCATCGTGGTAAGCAACATCGGATCGATCACGGTGATATCGGGAACGAGTGCCCGGCCGAGGATGGTGATCTTGGTCGAGCGCGCCGTGTCGGTGACGATGCAGAACTGCGAGACGTCGGCCCCGGTGCCCGATGTCGTGGGCACCATCACCAGCGGGGGAATCGGCCGAGTGGCCTGATCGACGCCCTCGTAGTCGAGGATTCTGCCGCCGTTGCCCGCGAGGATGGCGATCCCCTTGGCCGCATCCATGACCGACCCACCGCCGATCGCCACCAGCACGTCGCAACCGTTCTCTGCGTAGTAGCCGTGCCCGGCCTCGATTTCGACATCCTTGGGATTGGGCGTGAGCGCGCTCCAGACCTGGGGGTCGAGGCCCTGGTCAACGAGTAGGTCGACCAGCTGCCCGGCCCAGCCGCTCTCGATCAACCCCGAGTCCGTGACGAGCATCGGCCGGACCCCACCGAGACGACATGTCGCGTGCGCGACCTCGCCCAGCGAATCCGGACCGAACACGATCTCGGGTGCGTGGAATTTGAGAACTCGTGACGTCTCGGCTCGGCTGCGCTGTGCATCGAGGTCGTGCAGCGCCTTGCCGACGTCCGCCGTAGCTGCCTGGTCCACCGTTCACACCCTCGCTGTCCATCGATCCCAGAACTCTCGGACCTGTGATTCAGGTTACAACCTTACGAGTACGGCTGATCCGATCCCACCAGCACCGGGCCAGGTTCCTACCTGCCCGATCGGGTAGGTAGGCGGCACGATCGGTCAGGTCAGGACAGCGCATGGCCCAGTTCGGCCGCCTGCGAGGTCAATTGTTCGCCATCCCGCGCGACGACGACCCGGTCGCATATTCGCTCGTAGTCCTCCATCGAGCACGCTGCCTGCGCCCAGTAACGACGAGCTTCGGGGGTGATCCACGCGATGCGGTGCACCTTCGACCGGATCTCGTCCAGGGCCTCGAGGCCAGCCGGGCGTCCGTTGCACCGACCGTCGCCGACGATGATGACCGCGGTGCGCTTGTCCAGGACTTCCGGGTGTGACTGCAACAGATCGGTGAAGGTTCTGCCGTAATCGCTGCTCGCTTCGAGGTCCAGCCGCGCGTCCGCGAGCACCGCGGCCAGTGCGCCGTCGCCGGTACTGCCGAGCAAGGTGGTAGTCACATCGACCGGTGCGTCGACGAACCCCATCACCGTGCATCGGTGTGCGCGCGCATGCATGGCTTGCGCAAGCCTCAGGGTGAACGCGGTGATGGGCCGAACCGACAACGACACGTCCGCCAGCACCAGCAACCGAACCTTGCCCGGCACAGGGGTTTTCGTCACCAGACGGAACGGGATGCCGTCGGTACGCAGACTGGACCGGACAGTGCGCCGCATGTCGAGCGGTCCGCGTGAATGTTCGCGTGGTCGTGGGCGAGGAGTGCCCCGCATGTGTTTGAGCACTTCGTGACTCGCGCGCTCGATCTCGGCGTGCCGGCCGATCGCCTGCGCCGCGCCGTCGACCGGCACCGGTGACGACATCGTCCCCGTCACATCCCCCAGCGCCGCGACGAAAGCCTCGACGGCATCGGTGATGCGGTCGAGCATCGCAGCACTCAGTGGACCGGAATCACCCCCGTCGCCGTAGACGCTACTCGGATCGTAAGCATCGAACCACGCCAGGATGCTCGCCGGATCCTCCCAGTTCAGCTGTCCCGCAACAGCTCCGCTGGTGCTCGACGCCAACTCCCCGGCCGCCGTCGACCCGGACCGCTCCAGGTCGACGGTGTAGGTGACACCCCGTCGACCCATGTCGCCGTCGGTGTCGATCGACAGATCGTGGTCCTCGGACGAGAGACTGATGTCGTCGTCGTCCTTGTGCGGGTTGAAGCCCTTGTCCGCTTCCGGGGCGTCGAGCAGATCACCGATTTCGACCGCACGCTCGTTGTATTCGGCGTATTTGGCCGCTTCCTGGTCTGCGCCGACGTCCAGGTCCGTCGGCAATCCGCCTGCTACCTGCGCTCCCAGTGGCGAACGATGCTCGTCCATGGCGCTCTCGACGGGTGCCCTGAACATCGACTCGAAGGCCAGATCGAAACCGTGCTGTTCGTGGTCGTACTTGGCGCACGTCGCACGCAAGGCCGCGCGCAACACCGCCAGGTCACGTGCCCCGAGAAGTCCGAGGACGCGTCGTACCTCGATGACCTCTGCCGGCGACGCCGCTACTCCGAAGCGCCTGAGCGTGCGCCCGAACACCGCAGCCAGCACATCGAGCACCACCGATGCCGAGAACGTTTGTGCCACGGTCATCGTCGTATTCCGATGCCACCCTTGTCGCGTCCACCGTGCCCTCTGAAGGCCGACGCGGTCGTGTTGACGACCGTTCCGAGTGATGTTGCTGCAGAGGGTGTTTCTGCGACCGGTCCGGCCAGCGCGATCTTCATGTCCGACGAGTACTTCACCAGGGCCGCGAGCAGGTACTTGCGGGTGTCTTCGGTATGACCGAGGACCGAGGCGATACGAGCCGCATCGATCACTTCCGAGATCGACGGGCTCTTGCGGAGCGGTAGCTCACGCAATTCCGTTGCCAGCTCCACGATCTCGGACACGATGTGCGCGGGCACCTCGGGGGCACGAGCAGTGACGATCTCGCGCTCACGCGCCGCGGTCGGATAATCGAGATGGAAATGCAGACAGCGACGTTTGAGGGCCGACGACAGCTCACGAGTGTCGTTGGAGGTCAGTATCACCCACGGATCGCTGCGCGCGGTGAACGTACCGACCTCGGGGATCGTCACCTGCTTCTCGGCAAGCACCTCGAGCAGCAAGGCCTCCATCGATTCCTCGGTGCGATCGACCTCGTCGACCAGGAGCACCACCGGCTCCTCGGAGAGCACCGATTCCAACAGGGGCCGCACGGCGAGGAAGGGCTCGGAGTAGAGGCCGAAGTCTTTGGCGGCGAGCATCTTCGAGGCGTCGTCGATGTCGGTGACGTGCTGGGTGAGTGCGCCGATGTGCTCGCGCAGCATCTGCACGTGCAGAAGTTGCTTGGCGTAGTCCCACTCGTAGAGGGCCCGATTGTCGTCGAGACCCTCGTAGCACTGCAGGCGCACCAGCTTGCGTCCGCTCGCCGCGGCCAGGGACTTCGCCAGCTCGGTCTTGCCCACGCCCGCGGGGCCTTCGAGCAGCAGTGGGCGATCGAGTGCTGTCGCCAGATGCACCACGGTGGCGAGATCGTCGTCCGCGATGTAGTCCTGCTCTCCGAGCGCGCGCTGCAGATCGGCGGCGTCGGTGAATCGAACGGTGCCGGTGTCGTCGCTACGCACTGTCGACAGCGAGGTCATGTGCTTCCTTTCAGGCGGCGCAGTGGTGCGGTTGTGCGCCGCCCGGGGCACACAACCGCACCACTGCGAAGCATCAGTAAGACTCGTTGATCGCGTGCGAGACGACGGGAATCATCGACTGGACGGTCACCTCACGGGGGTTGCCCGGGGTGCACCAGTCTTCCTGGATGTGCTCGGAGATCTTCAGAACCGACTTCTCGTCGCCCTTGATCACGTCGCCCTTGCCGGCGTACTTGCCGGTGTTCATCCGGTTCTTGTCGTACGTCGCCGAACGGATCGATCCGAAGTTGTCCGGAATTCCGACGTCCTTTGCGAGCCTGATGGCCGCCTCGACTGCCGCGTCGGCAGCCTGAACGGTGGTCATGTTCTTCGTGTCCACGCCCATGGCCACGGCGATCTCGGCGTAGCGCTCGTAACGCGAGGGCAGGTTGTACTCCCACACGCGCGGTAGAGCGATGGCGTTGTTGAGGCCGTGCGCGCTGTCGTAGAAGGCGCTGATCGCGTGCGAGATCGAGTGGATGACGCCGAGTCCACCGGAGTTGAAGGCCTGTGTGGCGATGTACTGGGCGTTCATCATGCCCTCGCGAGCCTTCAGGTTGCCCGGGTCGTACACAGCTTCACGAAGATGCTTGGAGACCAGCCCGATCGAGTAGATCGCATTGCCCAGCGACGGCGCGAAGTCCAGCCGCGAGACGTACGGCTCTGCGCCGTGGGCGAGGACGTCGAAGCCGCAGAACGCGGTCCACTGCTGGGGGCAGGTGTAGTAGAGCAGCGGGTCGTCCAGTGCCAGCGTCGGTGTCGACGCCTCGTCGAAGGCGAGCCACTTGTGCGGCTTCTCCATGTCCGAGGTGTCGGTGATGACGTAGGCCCAGGATGTCTCCGAACCCGTTCCGGCAGTGGTCGATACGGCGATGTGCGGCGGGTTCTGCTTGTTGGTCGACTTGGAGAATCCCTCGAACTCGTTGATGTTGCGGCCGTCGTGGGCGACGACGACGCGGATGCCCTTGGCCGCATCGTGGCTCGAGCCACCACCGACGGAGATGACGCTGTCGCACTTCTCCTTCTGGTACAGCGCGGCACCGTCCATGACGTTGTAGTCCTTGGGGTTGGACTCGACCTTGTCGTAGAGGACCACCTCGACGCCCTGGTACTCGATCTTGCCGATCAGTTCCTCGATGATGCCCGATCCGCGCAGACCGGTCGTGACCAGCAGCGAGCGCTTGAATCCGAGTTCCTTGGCCTCGACACCGATCATGTCGTGGGCGCCGACTCCCAGCTTGGCGCGCGGCAGCGGGTGAAACTCCTTGATGGGGAATTCCCAGATCTGGTTGAGCTCGATGACCATCGGTGTCTCCTCGGTGAGTGTGAGTACAAGACGCCTTCTTCTGTGATCGGCGTCTCACTGATGACCACACTCCCCTGCCCGGTACCGCGTGGGAACACCTCGAGGCGGGAACCCTGCCAACGACTCGACCGAACTACCCGATCGGGTAGGAGTACTCGCTCACCCTCGGCAGAGGAGAACTCACAAGCTTTGGTGCACTATCGATCTCGCCGCTGCGCCAGAGAGAATCCGAGAACCGAGATCAGCGCGAGCGTGATGACGAACCCTCCGTACACTTGCACCGTCGTGCTCAGGCCGAGGCGATGCACGGCCAGCCCGGCGACCACGGCGGGCAGGCTGAACGCGAGGTAGCTGATGACGAACGTCGTGGCGAACACCCCACCTCGCTCCGCTGCGGGGACCAGCGCGCCGAGCGTGCGCATAGAACCGAGGAACGTTGCTCCCCAGCCCGATCCGGCGATGACAGCCCCGACGAAGTACAGCACGATCGACTCGATCTGCACCGACACCAGGGAGAGCGCGACGCCTGCCGCCAACACCGTCGCCCCGATCATCATCACGGTGCGGGGAAACCCGTTGCGTACCACTGCAGCTGCCACCGCGCCCGAGGCGAACATCGCGAAGATCTCCAACCCGCCCACTATGTGGTTGTCCACGTCGAACACCGTGCCGATGATCGACGGCCCGAGCGAGAGATGAAACCCGCCGAGCGACCAGGTCGCGAACAGAGCGGGAGCGATGAGCAGGAACGGTGCCCGCACCGACGTGGGGATCGACATCCTCGGCAGCAGGGTCGAGGCGAGGTGACGGCGGGAATCGAAGCCACGCAGTGCCGAGGTCTCGGGGACGAACAGCAATGCCACTGCGAGAGTCAGTGCCGCGCCGATCAGCAATGCGAACACCAAGATGTCGGGCGCAGGTGCCAATTGGACCAGCAATCCGGCCCCGAGCGCGCCGCTTGCCAGGCCGAGGGAGGGCGCGACGCTGTTGAGCAACGGTCCGGTGGACGCGTCGGGCTGCAGGTCGATGACGGCTGCGCTCAGCGCACCGGTGGCCGCACCCGCGGCAATTCCCTGCACGACGCGAGCCGCGAGGAGTACCGGGACGCTGTCGGCGACGATGAACAGCATCAAGCTGACCGCAAGGAGAACCAGTGAGGCGATCAGAATGGGTTTGCGCCCGATGTGGTCCGACAGACTACCGACGGTGAGCAACGTGGACAGCAATGCGACCGCATAGACGGCAAAGATGACCGTGAGGGTGAGAGCGCTGAATCCCCAGGCCTGTTGGTACACCGGGTACAGCGGCGACGGTGCCGACGCCGAGGCCATCAGGACCAGGAAGGCGACGCCGACGACCCAGAACGCGTACCGATGCGGCATGCGCACCGCCGTCCGTTCCACTGGAGTCCGAGTGCCCACGCCGACCATGTATTTCCCTTCACCGCAGTAACCGTTAGCTCAGTGAAAGACAACGCTCGGGAGCGCCCGGCATTCCCCGACGGTCAGTGTTGCTCGGCTCGTGCGTCGCCCCGCAGCAGTTTTCCTTCGCGGTACCGCTGCGCGCTCGCAGGCAAGTCGCCCTCGATTCCGCTCAACCACACCGAGACGCAGCCGGTGCCCGAACCGCTCGAACCGACTTCGTCGACGCGTCGCACCGTCTGGTTGGCCACCGCCTCGGCGCTGTCGAACATCGTGACGTCGCGCGGCAGCTGCGAGACGATCCGGTCCAACACCAGTGGGTAGTGCGTGCAACCCAGCACGATCGATTCGACGTCCGCGGGTGTCGCGGCCACGGCCGCGGTGATAGCGGCACCGATCCCCCGCTCGTCACCACGGTCGATCGAATCCGCCAGACCGTGGCACGCCACACTCGTCACCGTTCGGTGCGAGGCGAACTGCTCGATCAAACGCCCCTGATAGGCGCTCGCGGTCGTGGCCGCCGTCGCCCAGATCGCTATCCGATCACTCACCGCTGCAGCGGGTTTGATCGCCGGAACGGTACCCACCACCGGAATCGTGTCACCGAGCGCGGCCCGAACGTGACTCAGCGCCGTCACACTGGCGGTGTTGCACGGAAGCACGACCACCTCGGCACCGAGTTCGACGGCATGCTGGGCGGTGGCGACCACTCGATCGACGACCCACCCATCGGGTTTGGGTCCCCACGGAGCGTTGTCGGGGTCCATCATCAGCACCAGATCGAGCTCGGGGCGCGCTTGTCGCAACCGCGCAGCCGTCGGGAGCATCCCGAGGCCCGAGTCGATCAGTGCGACGATCATGCCAGCGCTTGCTCGACGTCACCGACCAGATCGGCACCGTCCTCGATCCCGACCGACAGACGCACCAGATCGTCGGGCACCTCGAGCAACGAACCGGCCGTCGAGGCGTGGGTCATCGCACCGGGATGCTCGATCAACGATTCGACGCCGCCCAGAGACTCGGCGAGCGTGAAGATCTCGGTCTTCGCGCAGAAGTCCAGCGCAGCCTGCTTGCCACCGGCCAGACGAACGGAGACCATCCCGCCGAACCGTCGCATCTGCTTCGCGGCGACAGCATGAGACGGGTGAGATTCGAGTCCGGGGTAGATGACCTGCGAGATGGCCGGATGCCCGTCGAGGAATTCGACGATCTTCTCGGCATTGTCGCTGTGTCGCTCCATCCGCAGCGCAAGAGTCTTGATGCCGCGCAAGGTCAGGAACGCGTCGAACGGTCCGGGAACGCCACCCGCGCCGTTCTGCAGGAACGCGAAGGCCGTGTCCAGTTCCTCGCTGTCGGTCACCAGAGCGCCGCCGACGACATCGGAGTGTCCGCCGATGTACTTGGTCGTCGAGTGCAGCACCACGTCGGCACCGAGGCTCAGAGGCTGCTGGAGATACGGCGACGCGAAGGTGTTGTCGACGACGAGCTTGGCCCCACCCTCGTGCGCAACGCCCGACAATGCCTCGATGTCTCCGACGTTGAGCAGTGGGTTGGTGGGCGTCTCGACCCAGACGAGCTTGGTGTTCGGACGCATCGCCGAGCGCACCTCGTCCACGTCCGACACTGCGGCCACCGAGTACTCGATGCCCCACTGGGTGAAGACCTTGTCGATCAACCGGTACGTGCCGCCGTAGGCGTCGTTGGGGATGACGAGGTGATCACCGGGACGCAGCGCCGAGCGCAACAGGCAGTCCGTGGCCGCCATGCCGGAGGAGAACGCGCGACCGTAGGTGCCGGACTCGATGGCCGCGAGATTGGCCTCGAGCGGCCGACGCGTCGGATTGCCGGTGCGCGCGTACTCGAATCCACTGCGCATGCCGCCGACGCCGTCCTGAGCGAAGGTGGAGCTGGCGTAGATCGGCACGTTCACCGCGCCGGTCAGCGGATCCGGCTCGTATCCGGCATGCACTGCCTTCGTGGAAAAGCCCTGCCAGGAGGTGTTGTCTGCCTTGCTGCGCTGCTCACTCATGGCCTCCACCCTAATCGGCCTGCGTCGCCGCGCGGGGGCGTGGGTAACCTGCGAAGACAACCCCCAGCGGAAAGAGGCACCGTGGCCAACTCCCAGAGCGTCGACGAACTGTTCGCGATCGATTCACTCCTCGACGACGAGGAACGTCAGATCCGGGACACAGTCCGCAAGTTCGGTAACGAGCGCATTCGTCCGCACATCGCCGATTGGTTCGACGAGGGCACGGTGCCGGCGCGCGAGCTGGCCAAGGAGCTGGGCTCGCTGGGCCTGTTGGGCATGCACCTCGAGGGCTACGGCTGCGCCGGAACGTCCGCGACGGCGTACGGCCTGGCCTGCCTCGAGCTCGAAGCGATCGACTCCGGCATCCGATCGCTCGTCTCGGTGCAGGGCTCGCTCGCGATGTTCGCCATCTGGAAGTACGGCTCCGAGGAGCAGAAGCAGCAGTGGCTCCCGGGCATGGCCGAGGGATCGCTGATCGGCTGCTTCGGGCTCACCGAGGCCGATTACGGATCGAACCCCGGCGGCATGCTCACCCGCGCCAAGCGCGACGGTGACGACTGGATCCTCAACGGCAGCAAGATGTGGATCACCAACGGACCCGTCGCCGACGTCGCCGTCGTGTGGGCTCAGACCGACGACAAGATCCGCGGATTCGTCGTTCCCACCGATACACCGGGATTCACCGCCAACACCGTGAAGAAGAAGCTGTCACTGCGTGCCTCGATCACCGGCGAATTGGTGTTCGACGACGTCCGACTGCCTGCCGACGCGATGCTGCCCGAGGCCAGCGGTCTGCGCGGACCTCTGAGTTGCCTCAACGAGGCACGCTTCGGCATCGTCTTCGGCGCGATGGGCGCGGCGCGGGACTGCATCGAATCGGCGATCGAGTACTCGCAGACCCGCGCGGTGTTCGACAAGCCACTCGCCGGATATCAGCTCACTCAGGCCAAGCTCGCGAACATGGCCCTCGAGCTCGGCAAGGGTCAGCTGCTCGCACTGCATCTTGGCCGGCTCAAGGACAAGGGCGAACTGCCGGGCGAGCGAGTGTCACTGGGCAAGCTCAACAACGTGCGCGAGGCCATCAAGATCGCTCGTGAATGTCGAACGATATTGGGGGCCAACGGAATCACGCTGGAATACCCGGTACTCCGTCATGCCAACAACCTCGAATCCGTCCTCACCTACGAGGGCACATCCGAGGTCCATCAACTCGTGATCGGCCAGGCACTGACCGGCACCAGCGCAGTGCGCTGACGCGCAGTGGTGCGGTTGAGTGCCCCCTGGGGCGCTCAACCGCACCACTGCCGCTAGGCACCCTTGCTGAGGAATCCGAGCAAATCGTGGCGAGTGATGACGCCGACGGGCTTGCCTTCTTCGACGACCATCAGCGCATCGGACTCGCCGAGTGCCTTGGTGGCGTCGGAGACGGTTTCGCCGGCACCGATCAGGGGGAACGGCTCGCTCATGTGCTTGGCAACGGGGTCTGCCAACGCGGCGCGACCTTCGAAGACTGCGCTGAGCAGATCGCGTTCGGTGACGCTGCCGGCAACCTCGCCTGCCATGACGGGAGGCTCGGCACCGACGACCGGCATCTGCGAGACGCCGTACTCGCGCAGGATCTCGATGGCGTCGCGCACGGTTTCCGACGGGTGGGTGTGCACCAGATCCGGCAATGCGCCGGACTTTCCGCGCAACACCTCGCCGACGGACGTCTCGTGAGTCTTGCCGTCCAGACGCGAACGCAGGAAGCCGTACGAGGACATCCACGAGTCGTTGAAGATCTTGGCCAGGTAGCCGCGGCCGCCGTCGGGCAGCAGTACGACGACGAGGGCGTCGGGACCTTCGCGCTCGGCGACCTGGATCGCGGCGACGGCAGCCATGCCGCACGAACCGCCGACCAACAGGCCCTCCTCGCGAGCGAGACGCCGAGTCATGTCGAACGAGTCGTTGTCGGAGACGGCGATGATCTCGTCCGGGATGGACGGGTCGTAGGCGGTCGGCCAGAAATCCTCGCCGACACCTTCGACGAGGTACGGACGCCCGGTTCCGCCGGAGTAGACCGAGCCCTCGGGGTCGACGCCGATGACCTTGACCTTGCCGCCGGAGACCTCCTTGAGGTACTTGCCGGTGCCGGAGATGGTTCCGCCGGTGCCGACGCCTGCGACGAAGTGCGTGATCTTGCCGTCGGTGTCGGCCCAGATCTCCGGACCGGTGGTCTCGTAGTGGCTGGCCGGGCCGGCCGGGTTGGAGTACTGGTTGGGCTTCCAGGCTCCGTCGATCTCGCGGACGAGTCGATCGGAGACGCTGTAGTAGCTGTTGGGGTCGTCGGGTGCGACAGCCGTGGGGCAGACGACGACCTCGGCTCCGTAGGCGCGCAGCACGTTGCGCTTGTCCTCGCCGACCTTGTCGGGGCACACGAACACGCACTTGTAGCCACGCTGCTGAGCGACCAGGGCGAGACCGACGCCGGTGTTGCCGGACGTGGGCTCGACGATGGTGCCGCCGGGCTTCAGTTCCCCTGCTGCCTCGGCCGCGTCGATCATCTTCACCGCGATGCGATCCTTGGACGAACCACCCGGGTTGAGGTACTCGATCTTGGCCGCGACAGTGCCTGCACCGTCGCCGACGACGGTGGACAACTTCACCAACGGGGTGTTGCCGATGAGTTCGGTGATGTGCTGTGCGATGCGCATTGCTCCATCTTCCCAGATGCACCTATTTCACTCTCGGTCACGGCCGTCGATACCCCGCATACGATGGTCACAACGGCACGAGGAGAGGGATCGATCTGTGACGGCGAGCGGATGGCGTACCGCTGCTAAAGCGAGCGCCGCGACAGTACTTGCAGGCTCCGGAGCAGGGACTGCATCCTGGGCCGCGTACCGACATCTGATGGCGCAGGCCGCGGCGGCCCGCGGCGTCATCGGGCGCACCACCGCCAAGCCACCGGAGGCGGACGGCGTCTACACCGCGGGATGCGCGGCCCCGGAACGGTGGCGGATGGGAAATTCAGCAGATATTCATCTGATGATCTTCGGCGACTCCACCGCTGCCGGCGTGGGCTGCACCGTAGCCGACGAAGTTCCCGGCGTACTGATCGCCCGCGGACTGGCCGAGGAAACCGGGCAACGAATTCGATTGAGCACCAAAGCGATTGCCGGTGCCACCTCGAAGGGGCTCGAAGGCCAGGTCGACGCGATGTTCGTCGCGGGCCCGCCCCCGGACGCGGCGGTCATCTTCGTGGGCGCGAACGACGTCACCAAGAAGTTCTCCATCCCGGCGTCGGCGGCTCGGCTGGGCGACGCCGTCGAACGATTGACGGCCAAGGGCTGCGTCGTGGCAGTGGGCACGTGCCCCGATCTCGGTGTCGTGACGGCTATCCCGCAGCCGCTGCGCACCGTCGTCCGCAATTGGGGTCGACGTCTCGCCAATGCCCAGACGGCCAGGACTCTCAGCGCCGGTGGCCATCCGGTGGCTCTGGCAGATCTGCTCTCCCCCGAGTTCCTGGCAGCGCCCGACACGATGTTCTCGGCCGACCGTTTTCACCCGTCGGCCGCGGGGTACGAGCTCGCCGCTCAGCAGATTCTGCCGGTACTCGCGTCGGCGTTGGGGGTGTGGCACGGCGGCCCGTTGCCCGAGCTGCCGACCGTGTCCGCTGTCGCCGAATCACGCAAGGCCATCCCCCGCGCGACGGCCGCGTTCGATCGCTTCCTGCGCCGGAGAAGCGCCGAGCTCGATGCCGAGATCGTCACTGCGTCGGAGGATCTCGTACGTCGTGCCGGTGACGAATCGGCGGGGTTGTAAGTTCGGACGGGAGACATCGCCTACCCGGCGGTAGCACTGTAGTCACGCAGTATCGATTCGAAGGAGATCTCATGCCAGAGGCAGTCATCGTCGCCACCGCGCGCTCACCGATCGGCAGGGCGATGAAGGGTTCGCTCAAGGACATTCGTCCCGACGACCTCACCGCCCAGATGGTCGCCGCCGCGCTGGCCAAGGTGCCCTCGCTCGACCCGAAGGACATCGACGATCTCCTCCTGGGCTGCGGTCTGCCCGGCGGCATGCAGGGCAACAACCTCGCTCGTATCGTCGCAGTGCAGCTCGGCTACGACTCGCTGCCCGGAACGACGATCACGCGCTACTGCTCGTCCTCGCTGCAGACCACCCGCATGGCGCTGCACGCGATCAAGGCAGGCGAGGGTGACGTGTTCATCTCCGCTGGTGTCGAGAGCGTGTCCAGCTTCGTCCACGGCAGCTCCGACTCGCTGCCCGAGAGCCACAACCCGATCTTCGCCGACGCCGAGGCCCGCACCAAGAAGGCGCAGGAAGAGGGCGCGGACAGCTGGACCGATCCCCGCGAGAACGGCGAGCTGCCCGATGCGTACATCGCGATGGGCCAGACGGCCGAGAACGTCGCGCTGCTCACCGGCATCACCCGCGAGGATCAGGACCACTGGGGCGTCCGCAGCCAGAACCGCGCCGAAGAGGCCATCAACGCAGGCTTCTTCGAGCGGGAGATCACCCCGGTGACCTTGCCCGACGGCACCGTCGTCAACACCGACGACGGCCCTCGCGCCGGCACCACCTACGAGAAGATCAGCCAGCTCAAGCCGGTCTTCCGCCCGAACGGCACCATCACCGCCGGTAACGCGTGCCCGCTCAACGACGGCGCAGCAGCGCTCGTCATCATGAGCGACACCAAGGCCAAGGAACTGGGCCTGACCCCGCTGGCCCGCATCGTCTCGACCGGCGTGACCGGCACGTCCCCCGAGATCATGGGCCTCGGACCCATCGAGGCGACCCGTAAGGCGCTGAAGATCGCGGGCATGTCCATCTCCGACATCGACCTGTTCGAGATCAACGAGGCCTTCGCAGTCCAGGTCCTCGGATCGGCGCGCGACCTCGGCATCGAAGAGGACAAGCTCAATGTCTCCGGTGGTGCCATCGCGATCGGCCACCCGTTCGGCATGACCGGTGCGCGCATCACCACCACGCTGCTGAACAACCTGACCACGCACGACAAGACGTTCGGCGTCGAGACCATGTGCGTCGGCGGCGGCATGGGTATGGCGATGGTGCTCGAGCGCCTCAGCTGATCCGAGACACACAACGAAAAAGCCCCGCCCTCCTTCGATGGAGTGGCGGGGCTTTTCGCGTGAGCACTAGTCGTTCTGGAAGTAGCTCAGCAGACGCAGGATCTCGACGTACAGCCAGACCAGCGTGATGGTCAGACCGAGGGCGACGCCCCAGGCTGCCTTCTCGGGAGCCTGTGCGCGGATCAGCTGATCGGCCTGGTCGAAGTCGAGCAGGAAGCTGAACGCCGCGATGCCGATGCAGACGAGGCTGAAGATGATGGCCAGCGGTCCGCCGGAGCGAAGTCCGAAGCCGTCCTCCATGAAGAAGCTGGCGACGAGGTTGCCGAGCATCAGCACGACGACACCGATGAGGGCACCGACGACCATGCGGGTCAAGCGCGGGGTGACGCGGATGGCACCGGTCTTGTAGACGATCAGCATGCCGAAGAACACGCCGAACGTACCGAGGACTGCCTGGCCGATGAGGGCGGATCCACCGACCCCACCGAACTCGACGCCGGTGAACATGAGCGACAGCGCACCGAGGAACACGCCTTCGGCTGCGGCGTACGCGAGCACGATCGCCTTGTTGTCCATCTTGCGGCCGAAGGTCGCGAACATGACCAGACCGAAGCCGATCAAGCCACCGCCGATGACGAACGGGATGGCCAAGTCGGTGTTGTTTGAGACGAGCAGGTACGAGATGATCGCCGTCACGCTCAGCACACCGAGGGTGATGCCGGTCTTGGTGACCACGTCGTCGATCGTCATGGCCCGCTGAGCAGGCTGCGTCGTGTACGGATCGGCCTGCGTTCCGGGATGCTGGCCGAAGGTTGCGGCCTGCGAGGCTCCAGCCGTCGCAGATCCGAATGTGGCGTATCCGCCGCCCTGCTGCTTGGGCAGGTTGCGGAACACCGGGTTGCTGGAGGTGCGCACCGTGTCTCTTCCCTTCGTAAGTTCTGATCCCCACCGGGGATCTCCCCGTCGGTCATCAGTAGAACGTCTGACATCCGGACAAAAGTTCCCGAGCGGAGAACTTCTACGACGGACAAAACGGACTCTACCGGGTACCGGGCACACACGCGGAGACGACCGCGTGTGTGACACCGAATCGAAACGGGCAGTATGAGGAAATGGCAATCGAAGACGGACCCGACCAGACCTTGGACCCCAGTGAAAGCGTCGACTCCGACGAGGTGCGCAACGACGACGGCGACACCGTGGTCGATCCCCCCGACCATTGGAGCGAGGCCAACAGCTTCGGCACCACCGCTCGCGAGGCTGCCGAGGGCGAGAGCCTGGATCTCAAGCTCAGCGAGGAAGAACCCGACATCGCCGTCGAGGAGGAGCTCGACCGCCCGATCACCGAGACTCCCGACGACGAACTGACCGAGGAACTCGTCGACCACGTCGTCGAGGAATCCGACGAGGATCCCGACATCGATTACGCGGAAGGCCAGCGTCAGGCCGAGATCGTCGAGGGCACCCTCGTCGAGGACCTCGGGCGCAACCGGGGACAGATCGACGGAACTCCCGAAGACGGCGGCCCGGTCACCTGACAGTCATCGTTGCTCGCTCGGGCGTACCGAGCGAGCGACGGTGAACTTGCCGTTGCGGCCCATGAGATCGGTGGGACCCACCGCGTCGGCCAATTCACGCCGGTAGTTCAAGTGCGTGTTGTAGACCGTCCACATCTGTCCGCCCGGTCGCAGCACCCGACCGGCGGCTGCGAACAGTTTGCTCGCCGCGCCCGTGTGTACCGCAGCACCCTCGTGGAACGGTGGATTGCAGACCACCAGATCGACCGATTCGGATTCGAAGGTCGACATCGCGTCGTCGGCGACCACCGAAATCTTCGTCCCGTTCGCCGCCGCAGTGGCCGCTGCCGATGCGATCGCTGCCGCCGAGCGATCTGTCGCGATCACCTCGAGATCAGGCCTGGCCCGAGCCAGCTCGGTGGCGAGAATTCCTGTGCCACAACCCAAATCGACGGCGTTGCGAGCTCGCGGCAGCATCTTCGGTATGTACTCGAGCAGAAAACGAGTTCCGATATCGAGGCCGGCCCCCGCGAACACCGCACCGTGCGCCACCACCGTCATGTCGACATCGGCAATCCGCTTGCTCACCGGATACGTCATGCCCGACGCCACCGCCCCGGTTGCGGTGAGCACTCGGGCTTTCTGCCGGCCGCGGCCGGCCGTGACGGTCTCGAACGACTTTCTCAGGACGTCGTTCATCGCGGGGGTCATGTGTTTGTCTCGCCCGCCCGCGAGGACGACGACGTCCGCCGACGCGTGTGCCGCGATGTGCTCGGCGATCTCGGTGAGTTCGGCCAGACTTCGTGGCAACTGCATCAGTACTGTGCCCACGCCGGTCAGCAGTTCGGCACCCAGGTCGTGCTGGGTGTAGGAGTCCGACAACGAGACCCGCGCGGCGTTCAGCTCGAGTGCCCGCGCGCCGGTGACGGCGTCCTGATGAACGCGAACCGCGGTGAAACCGAGAGAAACGGCTCCGAGGGTCATGGCTCCGTACCTGTCGCCGATCACCGCGATCGGCATCGTCCTGTCGATTCCGGGGAGTTCGTCGACGGTATCGAGGACGAGGCGGTCCGCGGCGTCGACGGCATGGAGGTTGGGTGCCTCGGCGTCGGGCTCACGGCGGAGGGCGTCGAACAGGGATTCATCGGGCACCCGAGCAGTATCCCACCCTGCGCACCCACGACAGCCCGCGCGGCGAGTGGCTATTGCGGCGAATCAGGGGCATGCTCGGGGAATGGAACACAAAGACAAGAACGAGGCACTCTTCAGCCATCCTGACGATGCATCGACCGATGCACACGCCGAAGCTTCGAAGCCTGCCGTCTACACCGCCCTGTTCAGCGGCGCGAACGAATGACGTTCGGAACGTAACGAGCAACTCTCACGACAGGTAGCGCAGGTACTCGAGCGCCTTGGTCGCATGCACGTGACCGCGCTCGCTCCGCACCGTCATCCGCACCACTCGGTGCCGATCGATCACGAATGTCGTCCGCTTCACGGACAGTAACTGCCTCACATATCCGCGACGGCCCGCGTTCGAGTGGCCGCGTTCGAACTCTCGAAGCCGACGCCGCCGCGTGAACCACCCGCCTCGACGCACTCCGAACTGTTCGGCGACCGCCCCGTCGGGATCGGAGAGGAGCGGAAAGTCGAACGACCTCTGCAGCGCGAAATGATGGTTGCGATCTCGGGTGTCGGTACTGATGCCCACACGTTGTGCGCCGAATCTGTCGAATTCCGTGCCCAAATCCCTGAAGTGACACGCTTCGGCTGTGCAGATGGGGCTGTTGGCCGCCGGATAGAAGAACAGGACGACCGGACCCGACGCCGTCAGGTCGGAAAGCGCACGCAGTTCACCGGAATGGTCCGGCAACTCGAAGTCCGGGGCGGTCTTTCCGATGCGCATGGGGCGAGGTTACCGCTCAGTCCTGTACGAGCGAAGCAGTCAGACGTCGTCGGAGATCCCGATCGATGCCCAGGTAGTTCAGGTACCCGTCGAACGAGCCGTGCGACCTCGCCATGACCTCCAGGCCGTGCTCCAGATAGGACGCGCGAACTCCCAGTATCGCCTCGGTGGGCAGAACGTCGTGGAGTCCGGTCCAGGTCCGGCGGACGTGGGCGAGCAATGGCTCCACCGCGTCGTTGCTTCTCAGATAGTCCGCAACGATGTCGTCCTCGTCGACGCCGGCCGCCCGCAACACCGTCGCGACCGTCCACCCTGCCCGGTCCTTGCCCGCTGCGCAGTGCACCAGGACGCCGCCGCGACGCCCCACGATCTCGTCCACCACCCGCTTGATCGCATGCGACGCACCGTCGAGAGTCGAGAACGACGCGTACGCGCGCATCATGTAGTCCACTTGACTCTGCTCGTCGTGAATCGGCGCCGCCTCGTGTGGGGCTCGCTCGCCCTTCAGATTCTCGTACGGCACGGAGATCGACTCGACGCCGGCGGGAACCCTGTCGACACCGCTTCGCTCGGCCTCCGCATCACCGCGAAAATCGAACACGGTACGGATGCCGAGATCCGCGACAACGCGCTGCCCGACCTCGGTCAACCCGCTCAATTCGGATGCGCGATAGAACAATCCGGGCCGAACCGTCGCCCCGTCCGTGGTACGCACACCGCCGAGATCACGGAAGTTCCAGGCCCCGTCGAGGGCGAATTGATCGTGTACCGGGGCGTCGGGCATGCTTCGACCCTATCGAAGGTGAAGCTACGAGTGCGGTACCAGCCACCGCCGTAGCCGGGCGGTGACGAACGGCATCACCACGTAGACCATCAGCGGCGTGCACATCATCACCACCAGTGCGGTGCGCAGAGCCACGTTCAGGTCCGTCAGGTGCGGAGTGAGAACGATGTTGACGAGCAGACTGACAGCGTAGAAGGCCACGCCGATCGAGATCGCCTGCTTCCACCGCGGCGGCGGTCCACCGATCACCCGAACGGCGTCGGTGAGGTTGGACTGCGGCTCGAACCATCCCTCCACACCGGAGAGTCGATGGGTCGCAACGTCGTCGGCGATGGGACGGCCGGTGGCGAGCCAGGTGCGCCTGGCATCCGAGCGCAGCCAGGCGTCGAGGTCGTCGTGGGTCTCGAATCGGTACACCACGTGATAGTCGCTGGAATCACCGGAACTGCGCAGCCAGCCGCCACCGAGAAATCCGGGAAAGGTTCGGACCAGATCCATCCCGTGATCGGTCCACTCCACGAAGTCTGTTTCGTATCCCTGTCGAACGCGTCGTGCGACCGAGGTCGTGACGTGATCGAGCGTGTCGGTCGTGGTCATGACTACCCCTTCTGCGCGTGTTCGTCGCGGATCGATGTGTTCTACACAGAGTGCGGCCAGATGGACCGACTTTCAAATCGAGAGCCGAATCGAAGATCGATGGCTCATGGCCACGAAAGATGTGACAATTCGTCTACACAGACCCTTTCCGAGCGACCTGGAGTGGACGGATGGCACAGCACCGACCCGAGTACCGTCTCGACGACGTGGACCGACGCATCGTCACCGAGCTCAGCCGCGACGGCCGAATGTCCATGCGCGCCCTGGCCGAGGCCACCCACATCTCGCGGGCGCACGCCTACGTGCGCGTCGACCGCCTCGTCGACGAAGGTGTCATCGAGGGATTCACCGCACGCATCGCCTACGAGAAGGCGGGGTTCGGCGCGTCGGCCTATGTGGCACTGTCCATTCGGCAGGATTCCTGGCGAGCCGTCGCCGACGACCTGAGCACCTTTCCGTTCGTCGAACACGTCAGCCTCATGGGCGGCGACTTCGACGCACTCGTTCTGGTGCGAGCTCCGGACACCTCGGCGCTACGCCATCTGGTACTCGACAAGCTGCAGGGACTCGACGGGATACTGTCGACGCGAACCTGGCTGATCTTCGACGAGGCGATCGGACCGGGCGCGCAGTGGACCGCAGAGACAACGAACGGAAGCAATCCATGACCACGCCCGAGCGAGATCCGAACTCCACCGACGTCATCGTGATCGGCGGCGGAATCGCGGGTGTCTCGCTCGGATACGAACTCGCGAGCGACCGACGCGTCGCGCTGCTCGAGCGCGAGAAGACCCTGGCCTTCCACACCACCGGCCGCTCGGCCGCACTGTTCCTGGAGACCTACGGCAACAGCACCATTCGCGCTCTGACGACGGCGAGTCGAGAATTCCTGACGAACCCGCCGGAACACTTCCGATCCGAACTGCTCGCCCCGCGTCCGCTGCTGCAGTTCGCGGCCAGCGGCCGAGGTGACGCGCTGGAGGCAATGTACGCGGACGTCAGCCGACTGACCCCGGACGCCCAACTGGTATCCCCGGCCGACGCGCAGACGCTCTTTCCGCCGCTACGTTCCGAACTGATCGATTGTGCACTGTACGAACCACATTCGATGGAGGTCGACGTACACGCGCTGCATCAGGGGTTCGTGCGGGGGCTGCGCGATCGAGGTGGTCGAGTCCACACCGGGGCAGGTGTGACGCGACTGCGACGCATCGACGGACTGTGGCACGTGCACACCACGGACGGGTCGGTCCACACCGCGCCGCTCGTCGTCGACGCAGCAGGCGCGTGGGCGGATGTTCTCGGGGCGATGGCGGGAGCCGATCCCGTCGGACTCGTGCCGATGCGTCGGTCGGTGTTCATGGTCGCCGCACCCGATGATCTCGACACCGCGAACCTTGCGACGTTGAGCGACATGGACGAGAAGTTCTACATCAAACCCGAAGGCGCACAACTCTTGTGTTCGCCTGCGGATGAGACGCCCACCGAACCGAGTGATGCGCGCCCGGACGAGCTGGAGATCGCGCGGGCGTTCGACGACATCGCCGAGGCGACCACGCTGACAGGAAGGCATCTGCGCTCGTCCTGGGCGGGTCTGCGCAGTTTCGTTCCCGATCGCACCCCGGTCGTGGGCTTCGATCGAAAAGTCGAAGGTTTCTTCTGGTGCGCCGGTCAGGGCGGATACGGAATCCAGACGTGTGCGGCGCTGGCCAGAGTGGGCGCGTCTCTGATACGGCGGCAACCACTTCCGGTCGATGTGACCGAGCGTGGACTACGGCCGGGCGACGTGGCTCCACAGCGCTTCGGGTGAGAGGCGCTTCGCGCCACGTGCACGAAAACTCGACCCCTGCTACGAAGTTTCACTCACGTGCGGCGCAGCCGCTCTACCGACGACGCGTCGTAGATCACGCACCGTGGTTCGGTAGATGTCCAGTAGATCGGCGTCCTGTCCACCGTCGACCCGCTCGGCCCAGTCGTCGAAGGCGATGCGCATGACCATGCCGGCACCCTCCACCAGAAGTCGTGCATAGGAACGTGATTCGTGGCCACCGAGCCGTTCGGCCACCGCATCGGTGACGCGGCACAATGTCATCGCGTCGTGGGCGAAGGCCGCGGATCGCAGGTGCGCGTCGGCCCCGATCAGCCGTCGGGTGCGAAGGAGACGATCACGCACCTCGTCCGGTGCGGAGGAAAATCGTTCGACGGATCGCTCGTACAGTGCTTCGATTCCGGTGATGGTGATGTTCTCCGGTGCCGTGGACGCCAGCCAGGCGTGCAGATCGACGTCCAGCTCGGGGTCGTTTCCGAGGACGGATTCTTCCTTCGACGCGAAACTACGGAAGAACGTGCTGGGCGATACCCCTGCCCGACGCGCGATCTCGTCGACCGTCGTCGCGGCGCACCCCTGCTTCTCGAACAGGTCGAGCGCTGCGCAGGAGATCTCGAGCTGGGTGTCTCGGCGACGTCGTTCTCGCAGATCCAACACTCGTTCGGTCATCCTCGTCACTCCTTCGGGTTCTCACCGTCAACTTACCAGTAATATTCAAGTTGACAGTCACTGTCATGGTGACTCAAGCTATCTAGGCGGTCCGTTGTCCGCACCTTGTACCGATACTCGAAAGCGTCCGATGAACTCACCTCAGACCGACCACACATCCGAGTCCGCGCCGGACGACGAACTCGCGCCGGGCAGCAAACTTCTGATCGGCATTCTCGTCATCGCCGCGTTCGTCATGATCCTCAACGAGACGATCATGAGCGTGGCACTCCCGACCCTGATGGTCGACCTCGACATCACGGCGACGACGGCGCAGTGGCTCACCACCGGATTCCTGCTGACGATGGCCGTGGTCATCCCCATCACCGGATTCCTGTTCCAGCGCTTCACGTTGCGCCAGGTATTCGTCGCTGCGATGAGTCTGTTCACCGTCGGCACACTGCTCGCAGCCTCTGCCCCGGGCTTCGAGCTGCTCCTGCTCGGACGCGTCACGCAGGCCAGCGGCACGGCGATAATGTTGCCGCTGTTGATGACCACTGTGCTCACGGTGGTTCCCGCGCACAAGCGCGGCGCAATGATGGGCGTGATCTCCATCGTCATCGCCGTTGCCCCCGCCATCGGTCCGACGATCTCGGGCATCATCCTCGATTCGCTGAACTGGCGTTGGATGTTCTGGCTCGTGCTGCCGATCGCGCTCGTCGCGTTCGCCATCGGGACCACCCTGGTGAAAAACGTGACCCAGACCGGTCGGCCGTCGTTCGATCCCCTGTCGGTCGTGTTGTCCGCGTTGGCTTTCGGCGGTATCGTCTACGGCCTGAGCAGCCTGGGACATTCGGCCGAGGAGTCCGTGGTGCCGGTATGGCTGCCACTGGTGGTCGGAGCAATCGCCCTCCTGGTGTTCGTGCTGCGTCAGATCTCGCGTCAGGACCGCGGCGGCGCGCTGTTGGACATGCGTCCGTTCCGTACCCCGACCTTCAGCATCGGCCTCGGCATGATCGCGATCTCGATGATGGCCCTGTTCGGCGCTCTGATCCTGCTACCGATGTACCTGCAGAACGTTCGCGGTCTCGACACCCTGGACACCGGACTCATGCTGCTTCCCGGTGGACTGCTGATGGGCCTGCTCGCGCCGTTCGTCGGACGTATCTTCGACCGAATCGGACCGCGCCCGTTGGTCATTCCAGGTGCGATGGTGGTGAGTGCCGCGCTGTGGTCGATGACCGTGCTCGACGCGCAGACCGCGCTGCCCTTGGTGATCGGCATCCACATGCTGCTCTCGGCGGGGCTCGCGCTGATCATGACGCCGCTCATGACCTCATCGCTGGGATCGCTTCCGACCCAGCTGTACTCACACGGTAGCGCCATCTTCAACACGGTGCAGCAGTTGGCAGGCGCTGCCGGGACCGCACTGTTCGTCACCGTCATGTCGAATACCGCGGCAGCCCGAATCTCCGACGGCGCAACTCAGGTGGGAGGTTCGGAGGCAGGCATCCACACCGCCTTCCTCTACGGCGGTGCAGTATCGCTGGTTGCGGTGGTGGCGTCGTTCTTCATCCGCGCCCCGGCACATAGTGATCTCGACGAGGTCGCTCCCGTACAGCCGGTGCACTGACTCAACCGGATCGAACCATCGTCACAGCCGCCGACACGATCTCGTCTTCCGACAGGAGGACGAGATCTGCTGCTCCGCCGAGTGGCACGAACGAATTCTTGCTCGCCACTCGGCGGACCGTGCCCGCGTAGCCACCCTCCATCAAGGCCGTCACGACGCCTTCTCCCACTCCCCCGTCGTGCCGGGTCTCGTCGGCGACCAACACTCGATCGAAGCCTTCGAGCCGGCGCAGAAGGTCGTCGATCGGCAGCGGAACGATCCACCGCAGGTCGACGATCGTCACGCCGATTCCGTGCTCACGCAACCTCGGCACCGCACGCCTGCTCATCACCACCCCGTTTCCGAACGTGACGATGGCAAGATCGCCTCCGTCCGAATGCTTTGCGACGGTACCGAATTGGGCCGGGCCTTCGTCGGTGCAGCGGAGCGCCCCGTCACCGTCGAGCAGGTCGGTGCGGTGATACAACGCGATCGGCTCGAGAAAGACACATACCCGTCCCTCCTCCACGGCCAGTGCCACACAGGTTCGCAGCAGGGCTGCGGCCTCGGCCGCGGAACTCGGAACGGCCACCACGATGCCGGGGATATCGCGCAGAACCGCAACCGCGTTGTCGTTGTGAAAGTGCCCACCGAAACCACGCTGATACGCCAGGCCTGCGATGCGCACGACCATGCCGTTGGTGAACTGCGAATCGGAGAAGAACTTGAGCGACGCGGCCTCGCCGCGCAACTGATCCTCCGCATTGTGCAGGTACGCCAGATACTGAATTTCGGGTATCGGAACGAACCCGGCGAGCGCAGCACCGAGGGCGGTGCCGAGCACCGTCTGCTCGTCGAGCAGAGTATCGAAAACCCGTGCTGCACCGAACTTCTTGCGTAGACCCTTCGTGACACCGTAGACGCCGCCCTTGACGGCCACGTCCTCCCCGAACACGAGGACGTCCGGTCGCGCTGCCATGATGTCGGTGAGGGTCCTGTTGATCATGGCGGCGAGCGTCAGATGCGGCCCACCCTGTGCGGGCCGCAGGCTCTGCTCGGTGGCGGCCACGGCAGCGGGTCGCCGTTCGGTCAACGGAGCCATCACCTCGTCCGCGGTGGCCAGGCGCGACGACCCCCCGGTCCGCAGTGACTCGACCATTGCCTCGGCCTCTGCCATGACGGTCTCGCGCACCGCCTCGTAGCGCACTTCGACGTCGGCTGCCGAGAGCACCCCGGCCCCGATCAGCGTACGTGCAGTGGCGAGCAACGGATCTCGTGCATAGTCGCCGACGATATCTGTGTTGGTGCGATAGGCCAGCTCGGCGTCGGAACCGGCGTGGCCCATCAGCCGGACCGTCTCGAGATGGAGGACCACCGGACGCCGCCGAGTCCGCACGGTAGCAACGGCAGCGTCGACGGTATGCATCAATGCATCAGGATCGTGTCCGTCGGCCCGCACGTACTCGATCGAGGGAAATCTGCCGAGCGACTGCGCTATCCACCCTCGCGGCGATCGGGTACTGATGCCGATCCCGTTGTCCTCGCAGACGAACAATATCGGCATCGGAACGGATTGGTGCGCGCAGTAGGCCGCCGAGTTGAGCGCCCCCACCGTCGTCGAATGGTTGGCCGAGGCGTCGCCGAAGCTGCACACGACGATGGCGTCCTCGGGCCACGGGGTGCGATGCCGCAGAGCCTTCGCCCGGCCGAGCGCGAACGCCAGACCGACTGCGCGCGGTACCTGCGAGCCGATGGTCGATGTCTGCGGGACGATGCCCAGTTCCGGATGCCCGAACACCTTGTGCCGCCCGCCCGAGATGGGGTCGCTGGTGGAGGCGACCAACCCGGCGAGCACGTCGTGGATCGGATTGGATCCCGAATACTGTTGTGCTCGTGCGGCATAGAAGCCGCCGGACCGGTAGTGCAGGAGCGCCGGGTCGGTGACCGTCGTCGCGGCACCGACGGCTGCGTTGGCCTCGTGCCCGGACGAGCCGATGGTGTAGTAGCCGAAGCCAGCTGATTGCAACCAGCGCGCGGCGAAGTCGAGATGCCGGCTCGCGAGTTGCGCGTCGAAGTACCGGAGCAGTCGGTCCGGATCGGCAACGGCCGAATCTCCGTTCCGAGCCGACCGAACCTGCTTCAGGAAGTACTCGTCGATCGCCTCGGCCACACTCGCACCTTTGTCTCCATCGAGCTGTCTGCGTCGAGCCGAGCTGAGGAATCAGCTCAGGGCGATCATATCCATCGGAGTGCTCAGCAACCGGCCGACGAGGGCCAGGAACTGCGAACCTTGCTGGCCGTCGACGAGGCGGTGATCGAACGAGAGTGACAGTGTAGTCACGGACCGCAATGCGATCTCGCCCTCGTGCTCCCACGGAATGCGGCGGATCGAACCGAAGCACAGGATGGCAGCCTCGCCGGGATTGAGAATGGGAGTGCCCGCGTCCACTCCGAACACTCCGACGTTGGTGATCGTGATCGTGCCGTCCGCCAGGTCGGCCGGACTGCTCTTGCCCTCCTTGGCCGTTCGCGTCAGCTCTGCCAGTGCGCGGGCGATGTCCACCAGGGACAGTTCGTGTGCATCCTTGATGTTGGGCACCATCAATCCGCGCGGGGTTGCTGCGGCGATGCCGAGGTTGACGTAGTGCTTGGTGACGATCTCCTGAGCAGTCTCGTCCCAGGAGGAGTTGAGCGAGGGATTCGATTTCAGCGCAACGAGAACCGCTTTGGCGACCAGCGCCAGCGGGGTCAGCCGCACGTCGGCGAAGTGGGCGGAGGACCGTAGCGAGTCCAGCAAAGTCAGGGTGTCGGTGACGTCCACCGTGACGAACTCGGTGACGTGCGGAGCGGTGAATGCACTGCGCACCATTGCATCCGCAGTATGTTTGCGCACCCCCTTGATCGGGGTCCGCTCTTCGCGGCCGACCCGCAGTGGGGTCTGCTCCCCTGCAGTGTCGGCTCCGTGCAGATATGACTCGACATCGTCTCGGGTGACGTCGCCGCGAGCTCCGGTCGGGGGTACCTCGGATAGGTCGACGGCGTTGTCCTTGGCGATCTTTCGCACCGGCGGTGCAGCCAGCGGTCTGCCGTTCTGCCCGGTCGATGCCGCAGAGACCGGAGTGGTCCCCCGGCCGCCGCGTCGACTCGATCCTTCCTTCGCCACGCCGTAACCGACGAGAACCGGAACGCGTTCCTCGCTGTCCTCGACAGGACTCGCGTCGTCCACATCGGTGCCGGTGACGACGACGTCGGGGTCCTCGGTGTCTCCATCGACTCGGATGTCGATGATCGGAACCCCGACCTCGACGGTGTCACCCTCCGACACATGCAGGGCAGCAACGACGCCCGCGAACGGTGACGGAAGTTCGACGGCGGCCTTGGCCGTTTCGACCTCGGCGATGTTCTGGTTCAACTCGATCGTGTCGCCGACCGCGACCAGCCAAGTCAGCAGATCGGCTTCGGTGAGTCCTTCCCCGAGGTCGGGCAACGGAAAGCTCTTGATGGTGGGCATCGTCGAATCCTGTTCGGTACGTATCGGCGGCGGTCGGTGAGCGCGAGGTCAGTGCGAGCGGCAGCGGTCGACTGCGTCGAGAATCCGGTCGACGTCGGGGAGATAGAACTTCTCCAGCTTCGATGCCGGGTACGGAGTACCGAAGCCGCCGACGCGCAGTACCGGCGCCTCCAGATTGTAGAAGCAGCGTTCGGAGATCCGGGCGGCGATCTCGGAGCCGAGGCCCATGAACACGGGGGCCTCGTGCGTGACGACCAGACGCCCGGTCTTGCGTACCGAGGCCTCGATGGTCTCGAAGTCGATGGGTGAGAGTGAACGAAGATCGATGACCTCGATCGACACCCCCTCGTGGGCAGCGACTTCGGCAGCTTTGCGGGCAGTGGCGACGAGCGGTCCGTACGCGATCAGGGTGAGGTCGGTGCCCTCGGTGACCACCCGCGCCCGATGCAGCGGGTAGGACGCGTCGAGATCGCGCGACTCCAGATCGATCGGGGTCTTCTCCCAGTACCGGCGCTTCGGTTCGAAGAACAGCACCGGGTCGTCGCTGGCGATGGCTTGCTGAATCATCGAGTAGCCGTCGGCGGCATTGCTGCAGGTGACGACACGAAGGCCTGCGGTCTGCGCGAAGTAGCCCTCGGGAGATTCCGAATGATGCTCGACGGCACCGATTCCGCCACCGTAGGGCACGCGAATCGTCATCGGAATCTTGACATTGCCGCTGGTGCGGTAGTGCAGTTTGGCGACCTGCGAGACGATCTGGTCGAACGCCGGATAGATGAAGCCGTCGAACTGGATCTCGCACACCGGGCGGAATCCCCGCATCGCGAGTCCGACTGCGGTGCCGATGATGCCCGATTCGGCCAACGGCATGTCGAGTACACGGCCAGGGCCGAAGTCCTTCTGCAAGCCGTCGGTGATGCGGAAGACGCCGCCGAGCTTGCCGATGTCCTCGCCCATCAACAGAACCTTCGGATCGTTCTCCATCGCTCGTCGCAGACCTGCGTTGATGGCCTTGCCCAACGGAAGACTGGTGGGCCGTTCCAGGGTGGTCATGACGAAGCTCCTTCGAATCCGGCTTGGTACGAGGCGAACTGGGCTCGCTCGTCGTCCAGGAGGGGGTGGGGGTCGGCGTAGACGTTGTCGAACACCGACATCGCAGCCGGTTCGACGGTCTCGAGGCATCCGCGACGAAGCTCGGCCGCGACGTCATCGGCGGTGCGCTTCACCGAGGCGGCGAATGCGTCGTCGAACACGCCGATTCGCCTCAGTAGCTTCTCGATTCGGTCGATCGGATCCTTGGCGCGCCATTCGTCGTCGGTGGCACCCGAGCGGTATCGCGTCGGGTCGTCGGAGGTGGTGTGCGGGCCCATGCGGTAGGTGACGGCCTCGATGAGAGTCGGGCCGCTGCCCTCGCGGGCGCGAGCGAGTGCTGCCCTGGTGACGGCCAGGACGGCGAGAACGTCGTTGCCGTCGACGCGGACCGAGGGAATGCCGTAGCCCTCACCGCGAGCGGCGATCGTTGCCTTGGTCTGCACGGTCACCGGCTCGGAGATCGCCCACTGGTTGTTCTGGCAGAAGAACACCACCGGTGCGTGGAAACTGGCGGCGAAGCCCAGCGCCTCGGAGATGTCGCCCTGGCTGGTTGCGCCGTCACCGAAGTAGGTGATGGCCGCGCCCTCGGCTCCCTCGAGCTGCATGCCGATGGCGTACCCGGTGGCGTGCAAACCCTGCGAGCCGACGATGATCGCCGGTGTAGTCATGCGGTACTCGTACGGGTCCCAGCCCGAGAGCGTCGAGCCGCGCCAGAACCGCAGCATCTGGGTGGGGTCGACGCCCCGGCAGTAAGCAACGCCGTGCTCGCGGTAGCTGGCGAACACGAAGTCCTCGGTGTCGAGCGCACGAGCGGATCCGACCTGTGCCGCTTCCTGCCCGAGCAGCGGTGCCCACAAGCCCAGTTCGCCCTGTCGCTGTAGCGCGGTCGCCTCGGTGTCGATGCGCCGGACGACCACGAGATCGCGGTACATCTCCATCATCGCGGCCGTGTCGATGTCCGCGACGAGAGGTGAGTAGGTCTCGTTGCGGACCACCGTTCCAGATTCTTTGATCAGCTGTACCAGCGAGGTGGTGTTCATGTTCGTCGCACTCTCCGTCGTGGTGTGATGTCCTTCACAAGAACACCACCGACAGCCAGAGTGCACAAGTGCTGACTTCAGAACTGCGCACGATGCACAATATTGGGTAACGACCGAGCGACAGGAAGTGCGCAATGACCGATCTGGACAAGACCGACGCCCGACTCCTCCTCGCTCTCTGCGCCAAGCCGCGAGCCACCGGCGTCGAACTCGCCACCACCTTGGGCCTGTCCCGCAACACCGTGCAGGCGCGCCTCGGTCGATGGGACGACAAGGGATCGCTCACGCCGATCGATCACCGCATTCCACCGAAATCTCTCGGCCGCCCGCTGCAAGCATTCGTCACAGCTCAGGTCAACCAGCACACCCTGGCTGCGGTCACCGAACACCTGCGCACCATTCCGGAAGTACTCGAGGTGTTCGGACTGTCCGGTGCTGCGGACATGCACATTCGCATCGCCGCAGTCGACGCCGACGACCTGTATCGCATCGCAGGTCTCATCCTCGACATTCCCGGCGTCGAGCGCACCAACATGTCCATCGCGATGAGCGAGTTGATCCAGTACCGCACCAAGCCGTTGCTCGAGCAGCTCGCCGAGGAGGGCCGACGCTGAGCAGCCAGACCAGCTCTGCCGAGTCGATTCACGCGCCACAGTGCAACATGCACGTTCTCGACGACGGTGGTTGACCAGCGTGCACGTTCACGGCACTCTTCGACGGACATGTTCCCGGACACCATCCATTTCCGGGTACCGCCGCCTCATCACCGAAAGAGACTGCCTGTGTCCATCGTTGCCGACCGCCCCGCCGTCGTACCCACCCCGAACGATCCCCTGCCGACGGGCGTCTTCGATCGCCCCGACATGCCGCGCGACTCCGCACACGAACGCGTCGTGTTCTGTCAGGATCCCGACACCGGGCTGCGCGCGATCATCGCGGTCCACTCCACTGCGTTGGGACCCGCTCTCGGCGGAACTCGCTTCTACCCCTACGCATCCGAGCAGGATGCGTTGACCGATGTACTACGGCTCTCCCGGGGAATGACCTACAAGGCGGCCGTCGCGGGAGTCGATCTCGGCGGCGGTAAAGCGGTGATCATCGGCAACCCCAACGCCATCAAGACCCCGACCCTGCTTGGCGCGTACGGCCGGTTCGTCGAGTCGCTCGGCGGAACGTACGTGACGGCAGGCGATGTGGGCACCAACAGCGACGATCTCGACATCATCGCCGAAGAAACGGCGCACGTCGTCGGCAAGAACACCACCGCAGGCGGCACCGGCGACAGCGGCCCCCAAACCGCGCTCGGAGTCTTTCTCTCTCTTCTGGCCGCAGCCGAATCGACCTGGGGCTCGGACGATCTGACCGGAAAGCGCATCGGCGTCGAGGGTGCAGGCAAAGTGGGCTACAACCTCGTCGCCCTGCTTCGCGATGCCGGTGCCGAGGTGATCGTCAGCGACTCCTACGCGCCCGCCCTCGATCGCATCGTCGCCGACTTCCCCGGAGTCACCGTCGGATCCGACATCATCGGTGCCGACATCGACGTCTACGCCCCGTGCGCCATGGGTGCCACTCTCGACGCGTCCTCGGTGGCCCGGTTGTCGGCGTCCATCGTGTGCGGCGCAGCGAACAATCAACTCCTCACGCCCGATGTCGAAGCCATGCTGGCTGCGCGCGGAATCGTCTGGGTCCCCGACTACGTCGCCAACGCCGGCGGCCTGATCCAGGTGGAAGGCGAACTGCGCGGCAAGGATTCGGCCGAGGTGATGGCCACGATCGGCAAGATCCGCGATACCGTCGCCGGCATCTTCGCCATCGCCCGCACCGAGGGCATCCTGCTGGGGGCAGCGGCCGATCGCCTGGCCGAGGATCGAATCGCCGCCGCGCAGAGCTGAGAGGCGGCCTGCACACGACGCTCCACTCCCTGCCGTAAATCGGCGATACCCGCGCCACAGGCCGCGGAGTGGAGCGCCATGTGCACCCTCACCGAAGCGCGATGTACTTGGTCTCGAGGTACTCCTCGATGCCCTCCGAACCACCCTCGCGTCCGAAGCCCGATTCCTTGACGCCACCGAACGGGGCGGCGGCATCGGAGATGGCACCGCGATTGACCCCGACCATGCCGGTGTCCAGTGCCGCCGACACCCGCAGGGCGCGGTCGAGGCTCTCGGTGAAGAAGTACGCCACCAACCCGTATCGGGTGTCGTTGGCCGCAGAGATGGCCTCGGCCTCGGTGTCGAATCCGATGATCGCCGCCACTGGGCCGAAGATCTCGTCGTGCAACAGATTCGCGTCGGCAGGAATCGAGTCGAGAACCGTGGGTGAGTAGAAGAAGCCGGGTCCCTCGGGCGTCGTGCCCCCGGTACGCACCCGGGCACCCTTGGCCACGGCGTCGTCGACCAACGCGGTCACCGTCCTGCGCTGCTTGTCGTTGATGAGCGGGCCGATGTCGGTGCCCTCCCGATCACCGGGACCGACCGTCAATGCCTCGATGCGCGCCGTCAACTTCGCGGTGAATTCCTCACGCACGGAGTTCGCGACGTACAGGCGGTTCGCTGCCGTGCACGCCTCGCCGCCGTTGCGCATCTTGGCCAGCATCGCTCCGTCGACAGCGGCGTCGATGTCGGCGTCGTCGAACACGATGAACGGCGCATTGCCGCCGAGTTCCATCGACGTCCGCAGCAGTCGGTCGGCTGCGTTGCGCACCAACAGCTTTCCCACTCCGGTCGATCCGGTGAACGTGACCTTCCTCAGTCTCGGGTCGTCCATCAACGGCCCGGTGACGGAGGCGGCGTCGGAGGTGGGAAGTATCGACAGCACACCGCTGGGCAACCCCGCGTCGGCGAACACCTGTCCGAGCAGAAGCATCGTCAGCGGGGTGTCCTCGGCCGGTTTGACGATGACGGTGCAGCCGGCCGCGAGTGCCGGGCCGATCTTGCGTGTGCCCATGGCCAACGGAAAGTTCCACGGGGTGATCGCCAGGACCGGCCCGACGGGCGACTTGCTGACCAGGATCGAGCCGTTGCCCGCAGGGGCGGGGGTGAACCGGCCGCCGATTCGGACGGCCTCCTCGCTGAACCAGCGTAGGAATTCGCTGCCGTACTTCACCTCACCGTGGCTCTCCGCCAACGACTTTCCCATTTCGAGTGTCATCAGCAGAGCGAAATCGGCAGCACGCTCCTGCAGCAGGTCGAAAGCGCGCCGCAGAATCTCGGCTCGCTCACGAGCGGGCGTAGCCGCCCACCCCGGCTGCGCCTCGGCGGCACGGTCGAGCGCGGCGATGCCGTCGGCCGCGGTGGCGTCGGCGACGGTGATCAGCTCCTCGCCGGTCGCCGGGTTCAGCACGGCGAATCGTGCGCCCGACGCAGAGGTCGACTGGACACCACCGAGCCAGAGATCGGTGGGCAGCGAGGAGATCAGATCGTGAGCACCCATCAGTTCCCCTGCGCCACAGTCCGAAGCGAGTCTTCGAGCACGGTCAAAGCATCATCGAGCAACTCGTCGGAGATCACCAGGGGCGGCAGCAACCGGATGACGTTGCCGTAGGTGCCGCACGTCAGCACGATCACTCCGGCCTCGAGTGCCGCCGCCGCAACGGCTTTGGTGGCCTCCGGGTTGGGCTCACGCCCACCCGGCAGCACGAGCTCGAGCGCAAGCATGGCTCCGCGGCCACGCACCTCACCGATGATGCAGACCTCGGCACTCAACGCGTTCAGTCGCTCGAACACGATGCGTTCGATGTCGCGCGCTCGGGCATTGAGCTCAAGCGTCTCCATCTGCTCGATGGACGCCAGGGCTGCGGCGCAGGCGACGGGGTTGCCGCCGTACGTGCCACCGAGCCCACCGGGGTGCACGGCATCGATCAGGTCGGCACGACCGGTGACCGCGGCCAGCGGCATCCCGCCCGCGATGCCTTTCGCCATCGTGATCAGATCCGGTACGACGCCCTCGTGCTCGCTGGCGAACCAGGCCCCGGTCCGAGTGAAGCCGGACTGCACCTCGTCGGCGATGAACACGACGCCGTTCTCACGTGCCCAATCCGCCAGTGCAGGCAGGAATCCTTCTGCGGGCACGATGAAGCCGCCCTCACCCTGAATCGGCTCGATCAGGATGGCCGCGAGATTGCCTGCACCGATTTGCTTGTCGATGACGGAGATCGCCCGGGCCGCAGCCTGGGCACCGGTCACCGCGGAACCGTCGACGTTCAGACCTTCGCGGAACGGGTACGACATCGGCGCTCGATAGACCTCGGGAGCGAACGGCCCGAATCCGCTCTTGTACGGCATCGACTTCGACGTCAGTGCCATCGTCAGGTTGGTGCGGCCGTGGTACGCGTGGTCGAACACGACGACAGCGGACCGCCCGGTCGCGTGACGTGCGATCTTCACGGCGTTCTCGACGGCCTCGGCACCACTGTTGAACAGGACGCTGCGCTTGTCGTGATCGCCCGGGGTCAACGCGGCCAGCTTCTCGGCGACCTCGATGTAGCCCTCGTACGGCGCGACCATGAAGCACGTGTGGGTGAAGTGTGCGACCTGATCCTGCACGGCGGCAACAACTGCCGGGTTCGAGGCACCGACGGTGGTCACGGCGATTCCGGCCCCGAGGTCGATCAGCGAGTTCCCGTCGACATCGACCACGACGCCACCGTCCGCGTCGGCCACGTACACCGGCAGCGTCGAGGCAACGCCTGCACCGACGACGGCCTTGCGCCGCTGCGCCAACGCCGCCGACTTCGGCCCGGGGAAGGCGGTGACGATCTTGCGCTCCTGCGGAAGTCGGTACTCGATCGAGGCCATGGGTCGCACCTTTCGTGTGGGCTTGTCGTGCAAGTATGCGACTCGACGAGCACGACGGCCGGACGCCATTTCGTACACCTCGACGGCACATTGCACTCCATTTCGGCAGTTCTGCCGCTACAGTTCGATCGGTGAGCGTGCAGATGTCCTGGCTGTTGAGGCAGCAACACCTTCGCCTGAGTCACCGCGGCGGACCGGAGCGCAGCGCTGCGCCCATCACCTTCGCGCAGGCGACCGAACTCATCGATCCCAGTCCGTGGCTGTCGGGCGGTGAACTGATTCTCACGACCGGACTCGGCTTCGACGCCGACGGCCCGGCCCTCGGTACCTACGTCCGGACCTTGGCAGCCGCGGGTGTCGCCTGTCTCGGATTCGGAGTCGGGTTGTCCCACAGCACTATTCCCCGTCACATTCTCGACACCGCCGAGGATGTCGGGCTTCCTGTCGTGGAGGTTCCCTACGACATCCCGTTCGCCGCCGTCATCAGAGCGGTCATGAAACGCATAGCCGAGCAGGAATACGAGCAGGTTCTGCGTGCGGCGTCGGTCCAGACCCGCATCACGAGGGCAGCACTGCACGGCGGCGTCGACGCGATCGTTCGCGAACTGGCCGTCGCCACGTCCACATCGGTGGCGCTGATCGGCAATCGCACCGAATCGTTCCATCCCGCCGCCGCAGCCGATCTCGTAGAGCGCGCCCGCGACGTCGCCCGCAGCATTCGCCCGTCGTCGTCACCGGCCACGGTGTCGGTCAGCGAACCGGGGTGCACCGTCACTCTGCATTCGGTCGCCATCTCCGGCGGGGCGTCGAGCTTTCTCGCCATTCGCACCGCAGGCCCGGTGACGGGCGTCGAGCAGATCCTGCTCGGGCACGCGGTGTCTCTGGTGACCCTCGAACTCGAGAAGCCCACGCGGCTGCGCGCCGAGCAGTCGCGACTCAACACGCTCGCGCTCGGATTGTTGCTGGACGGCCATCTGCCCTCCCCCGACGGCACCGCGCTACCGAGCTATCTCGTCGACGCCGCCGACGACGACTCTCGCATCAGGGTCGCCGTTGTCCGCGGACCGTACGAGCGCATCGTCGAGGCGATCGATGCCGAGTGCCGAGCCAGGGCGCGGCCCACGTTCACTCGGCAGACCGACACCGGTGTGGTGGTGTTGTTCCGCGGTAGCGACGACTCCGATGTCGTTGCCCGACTGTTCGATTCACTGCCGAGGTCGGTGCGCGTCGGCCTCAGTTCCAGCCTCCCCATCACCGAGACTCCCGTCGCTCTGAAGCAGGCTTCGCTCGCGTGCGCAGCGGCCGGCTCTGGCGATCGGATCGTCGAATTCACCGGATCGATGCTGTTGGCCTCCGAGCCGGTACAGGAATCGTTGCGTGCCATGGCCGCCGTGACCATTGCAGTGCTGTCCGAGTACGACCGCACCCACACCGCCGATCTGGTGGGATCGCTTCGGGCTTTTCTCGAAGCGAACGGGCATTGGGAGACCGCCGCGGCGAATCTGTCCGTTCATCGCCACACGCTGCGAAACCGGATCACCCGATGCGAAGAGTTACTGTCGGTCGATCTGACGTCGGCGCGGGTGCGGGCGGAATTGTTGCTCTCACTGCTTGCCGCGACATCGTGAACATCGGCAATCGTGTCAGTATTTCTCGATGAGCACGCCGCAGCCCCACATTGCCGTCGCCACTGCGAAATCGGTTCGACTCGGAGTACTGCTGGCGGCAGTCGGTGGATTCCTCGACGCGTACACCTACATCACCCGCGGCGGCGTGTTCGCCGGCGCGCAGACCGGCAACGTCGTGCTGCTCGGCGTCGATGTCGCCGCCGGCCGGTGGGTCGAAGCGCTCGCGTTCCTACCGCCGTTGGCGGCCTTCGTCCTGGGGGTCGCGACCGCAGAATTCATCGCGCTGCCCGCGGTTGCGAGGATCGTCCGACGACCGGTGCGGGCGGTGCTGGTGTTCGAGATCCTCGTGGTCCTCGTCGTCGGATTTCTGCCGGCCACCGTCCCCGATGCAGTGGTCTCGGTGATTCTCGCTCACGTTGCCGGCGTGCAGGTGACCACCTTCCGTGTGCTGGTGGATTCGCCGTTCAACACCACGATGACGACCGGCAATCTCCGCAGCATGGCGATGGCGGCATTCCATCGGGTGGTCGAACACGATCTCGAGGCCGGCACCCGCGCCCGACGGTTCGGCGCGGTGATCTCCGGATTCTTCGGCGGGGCGCTGCTCGGCGCAGTCGCGGTCGAGCTTTTCGGGCTACGGGCGATCTGGGTCGTAGCCGTGATGCTGACCGTCGCTCTGGCACTGTTCGTGTTCGACGAGCGCACACCCAGGTCGTTGTCTCCGAAAGGTCAGTCGCCCAACCGAAGCGGAGCAATCGACTCGAACACATCGCCCGGTCCCGGATTGTCGTCTCCCGACGAACCGCCCAAGTGATGCACGACGCCCCACACCGCGTTGAGTGCGGTGTGAATGGCTCCCTCGGCCCACCCTGCCGTCCACGAGATGTCGTCGCCGGCGAGAAAGATCCCCCGGTGTCGAGGTTCGAGATCGTGCTGCACGAAATGGGTGAACAGTCTTTCCTGGTATCGATAGTGCCCCGGCAGATTCGCTTTGAATGCGCCCATGAAATCGCGTTCGGTTTCCCAGGACAGAGTCACCGGCGTGGAAATGATGTGACTGCGGAAGTCGACACCGGGATAGATCTCCTCCAGCGATCGCAGCATGATGTTCATGCGCTCGGTCGGATCCAGGGCCAGCAGCTTGAGCGAGTCGTCGGACCACGTGTAGGACAGGCAGATCAGCCCGGGCTTGCCCTCACCCTGGTCGAGTAGGTACGTGCCGCGACTCATTCGATCGGTCAGCGTCATGCTCACCAGATCGCGGCCGGTGACCGGATCCTTGTCCTTCCAGAACGGCCGATCGACGAGTGCGAACACCTTGGTCGACCCCATGTAGTGGGTGCGTTCGATGGCGGTCCAGTGGTCGATGGGGAACAGCTCGTCGTCGCATCTGATGTTGCTCAGCAGCATCCAGCTCTGGGCGGTCACGACGGCGGCGGCGTAGGTGCGAATGTTGCCGCGATCGTCGTGGATCGTGGTGCCGCCGTCGGTGCGCCTGATCTCGGTGACGCGCGACATCGTGGTGCCGCCGTTCAGTGACGCGACCGATGTGCCTGCGGGCCAGTGCGCCATGTTCGCCGGCGAGTCGGTCCACAACCGCATCGGGAGTTGCTGTGAGCCGCCGACGATTCCGCGATGGTGATCGTCCGCTGCCGTGATGACGACGCGAAGGATCTCGAGGATCGAGTTGGGATAGTCGGTGTCCCATCCGCCCGTTCCGAAACCGACCTGGCCGAACAGCTCTCGCATCCGAAACGACGAGAAGTGCTCGGACGCAGCCAGAAAGCCGTAGAAGGTCTGATCGTCGAACTTCACGATCAGCTCGTTCCAGATCCGCTTGATCTCGGCCACGTCTCGCCTGCGGATGGCACGCTGCAGCGGAATCAACTCGGCGTGTTCCTCGAGCGTCCTGTTCCACGCGTCGGCGACCTCGGCGAAGATCGGCGGGAGATCGTCGAGCTTGCGTGCGTAGTGGCTCTCGCCCTTGAGGTCGATCACCGTACTGGGGGTCACCTCGGCCAGCGGGTTCGGAAACGGTGTCGTCTCGAGCCCGACGGCGTCGAGGTAGTGGAACAGCGCGGTCGACGACGGCGGAAAACGCATCGCGCCCATCTCTGCCACCACACCCGGGTGCCCGTCGAACGGTACCGAGCGCATCCGGCCGCCGATCCGATCCGATTCGTACACAACGGGTTCCATGCCGAGCTTCAGCAATTCGTGGGCGACGACCATACCGGCGAGTCCGCCGCCGATCACGGCGACCCGGGTACCGAGGGCCGCGTCGGGAATGCTCCCCAGGCCGGCCGGATGCGCGAGGTAATCGTCGTACGCGAACGGGAAGTCCGGGCCGAACATCGTGAGCGGCTGGTCGTCCTCGGATGCGATTGCGCTGTCCGGGGTGACGGGTGTGGTCATCGGTCGGTCTCCTGCTCGGCCCGTGAGGGTCCTGTCGGGTAGAGGTCGGTACGGCGATCGGCCAGATGGGTGTTGACCGCACGCGATCGAGCGAGCTCGGCCGGATCCAGCTCGAAGGTCAGCAGTTCTTCGTGTTCACCGGCTCGCGCGAGGTCGTTGCCGGCCGGCCCGACGGCACAGGTCAGCCCGCAATACCTCAGGCTCGCCTCGGTGCCGCAGCGATTGACGTAGGTGATGAACAGTTGGCTCTCGTACGCCCGCGTGGGAACGACGTGAGTGGCGATGATCTCGAATGGGGTCATCAGACCGGTGGGAACGATCAACCACTCGGTGCCGGCATCGGCGTGCGCGCGAACGGCTTCGGGAAATTCGACGTCGTAGCAGGTGAGTACACCGCACCGCAGCCCGCCGAAGTCGAACTGCACCAGCAGGTCCGGCCCCGGGGTGAAGTGAGTGCGATCGAGGGCCCCGAACAGGTGCGTCTTGCGATAACGCGCGACCGATCGTCCGGATGCGTCGACCACCTGCACCGCGTTGAACACAGGCTCGCCCCCGTGATTCGAATGACCGAGTTCGGGGTATCCGTACACGATCGCGACACCGTGTGTTCGCGCGATCGAGGCGATGCGCTCGAAGATCGAACCGTCGAACGTTTCGGCTCGTTCGCGCACGAGATCCCCGATGTCGTAGCCGCTCACCGACATTTCCGGGGTCACCAGCATCGACGCCCCTGCTTCGGCTGCGCTGCGCGCCGCGGCATCGATCGCCGACAGGTTGGCCTCGACGTCGGCGGAGAACTCCGGCCCTTGGAACAGCGACACGATGACCGTCATGAGAGAAACTCCGGTTTCCTGTTGTGCAACTCTTCGGGCAGCGCGGGCGCCAGCACCCACAGGACCCGGGCACCACCACTGCTGTCGCTGCGAAAACTGTGCGGGCGTCGCGGCGAGAACGTGAACGCATCGCCCGGTCCGAGCAGCACGTCGTCGCCGCCGAAGGCACCGCCTGGATCTTCCTCGAAGGTCACTCGAACCTCGCCGGACAGCACGTGTACGAACGTGACGTCCAACGGCAGGGTGTACGCCTCCGCGCCACTGCCGCCACCTTCCTCGATCTCCCCCAGCAGTACCTGGACCCGCCGCTCCCCGACCGGGGTCAACAGATACTCCGTCATCGCCGTTCCCCCGAACATGATGCGCGGCAACGATTGCGCGCGCACCACTTCACCGGCGGGGGCGTCGTCGAACAGGGAGCCGACCGGAACGTCGAGCGCAGCACAGACCCGAACCAACGACGCGACCGATGCGTTCACCTGATCGCGCTCGAGCTTGGACAGGTACCCCTTGGTCACCCCGCAGGTATCGGCGAGGGCGTCGAGAGTCAGCCGCTTCTTCATGCGTGCTTCCTTCAGTCGCGCGCCGATACGTGGCGCGTCGTTCTCGACCGAAGCAGCAATCGACACCGTCATCGCCTCTCAGGAAACTCGTGTTGACAAGATCGTGCATCAGAGTAACGCTTGCCGGGCGAACTGGTCGACTCCACTGTCACCGGACTCTGTGAAATTCGGAAGGAATTCTCGATGAACCCGAGCAGTCCCGAGCACCCACCGATCGGTCCGGTCGACGCGACCAAGGTCCCCCGCTACGCCGAGCCCACCACGTTCGCTCGGCTCCCGCGCCTCGACGAGGTGTCCCGCGCCGACGTGACCATCCTCGGCGTCCCGTTCGATTCCGGCGTGAGTTACCGCCCGGGCGCACGTTTCGGTCCCGGGCACATCCGTGCTGCCTCGAAACTGTTGCGGCCCTACAACCCTGCCCTGAAGGTCTCGCCGTTCGCCCGCCAGCAAGTTGCGGACTTCGGCGACATCGGAGTCAATCCGTTCGACATCACCGAGGCGCTCACCACGGTGCACGACGCGGTGACCGACCTGCGCGCCGACGGCTCCTCGGTTCTGACCCTCGGCGGCGATCACACCATCGCACTGCCGATTCTGCGCTCGCTCGCCCGCGACCACGGACCGATTGCAGTGCTGCACTTCGACGCTCACCTCGACACGTGGGACACGTACTTCGGTGCGCCCTACACCCATGGAACCCCGTTTCGACGAGCCAGTGAGGAAGGCCTGATCGACCTCGAACGCTCGCAGCACATCGGCATTCGCGGCCCGCTCTACAGCGAGCAGGACCTCGAGGACGATCGAGTTCTGGGCTTCCAGGTGATTCGTTCCGACGATTACGAGGTCGACGGTGTCGCCAGCATCGTCGAGCGGATGCGCAGACGTCTGGACGGCGGCCCGGTCTACGTCTCGGTCGACATCGACGTTCTCGACCCAGCACATGCGCCCGGCACCGGCACTCCCGAAGCCGGCGGCATGACGTCCCGAGAGTTGCTCAACACTCTGCGCGGACTCGTCGGCCTGAATGTCGTCGGCGCCGACATCGTCGAGGTCGCGCCGGCCTACGACCACGCCGAGATCACCGGAATCGCTGCGGCTCATGTTGCCTACGAGCTGTTGTCGGTTCTCGCCCTCAACCGATAGGACGTCACCGCCGCGGCAGCACCAGGATCGGCACCGGCGAATGACGGATGATCTTCGTTGCCCGGGAACCGAGAAACACCCGAGCGATGGGTCCCAGTGGCCCGGACGATCCGATGGTCAGTACTTCGCCGTCCTGCCAGTGCAGTTCGTCGAGGGCTTCGCGCCAACTGCCGGCCGAGGCCAACTCGGTCGTCACCCGATCGACCGGGAGTCCCACCGCAACCGCGTCGTCCACTGCTGCGGTGAGCGCCTCGCTGAGCCCCCGGGACAGCTCGGCGGCGACGTCGTCCTCGGCTCGTAGCCCGATTTCTGGCGGGTACATCGTCGCACCACGGACCACGAACGACGCCAGACGAAGCGGAACGCCTGCTTCCCTGGCCAGTTCGGCGGTGGGTCCCACCACGCGCGAGGCCTCGCTGTCACCGGAGAACGCGCACGTGATCCGCGTCAGAGTCGTGCGCTCGCGCACACGATAGCCGCGCGGAGCCAGCGCCACCGTCACCGGCGACGAGTGCAGCAGTTTGTCGGCGGTCGACCCGACGACGACCTGCCCGAGTGCGCCGTCGCCCGAGGAGCCGAGAACCAGAACCGCGGCCCCGAGACTGTCCGCCGCATCGGTCAGCGCCGTCGACACCGAGCGGTGCGCGAGGCGGTGGAACGAAGCGGCGATATCGGGCGCTTTCTCCTGCAGATAGTGCCGCGCCTTCGCCTCGGATTCGGCTGCCGTTGCCGCCGCCCAATCCGCGAACTCGGCATCGACGCGGGCCATCGACGGCGTCGACCACGGCTTGGGAACCACCGTCGCCACGTCGATGTCGGCACCGGTCGACCGAGCGAGTTGGGCACCGAGATCGAGGGCACCGACGCTGCCCTTCCCCGGTGCGAACGCGATCAGCACGCTCATCGCGCGTCCTGCCCTGCACCACGCAATGCCGAATGGTGCCGACCCCAGAAGTAGTAGAACGCCAACACGACCGCGAGCCAGAGCCCGAACCAGAACCACGTGGTCCAGTGCAGCCCGGACAGGATGTACAGGCACGCGAGGACCGACAGCACCGGAGTCACCGGGTATCCCGGAACCTTGAACGGCCGCTCGAGATCGGGCATCGAGCGGCGCAGCACGATCACTCCGATGGACACGACGATGAATGCGACGAGGGTGCCGATCGACACCAGGTCCGCCAGCTTGTCGAGCGGAATGAACGCGGCGAGGATCGAGATCACGACGGCGACGACGATCGTGTTGTTGACCGGAGTGTGCGTGCGAGGACTGACCTTGGCGAAAGCTTTGGGCAGCATGCCGTCTCGGCCCATGGCGAACAGGATGCGAGTCTGCCCGTACATCGTCACCAGGGTCACCGAGAAGATGGAGATCACCGCACCTGCAGCCAGAATCGTTGCCGGCCAGGCCTGCCCGGTCACGTTACGCAGGATCTCGGCCAGCCCGGCTTCCTCCTGGCCGGCGAAGTCGGTCCAGGGCTGAGTGCCAAGGGCGGCCACGGCGACGACGAGATAGAAGACGATGACGACGATCAGCGCCGCAATGATGGCCCGCGGCATGGTCTTCTGCGGATCCTTCACCTCGTCGCCCGCGGTGGACACCGCGTCGAGTCCGATGAACGAGAAGAAGATCGTGCCGGCGGCCGCGGTCACACCTGCTGCGCCCAGGGGCATGAAGTCGGAGAAGTTGCCGGAGTCGAAGGCGGTGAATCCTACGATCGCGAACAGAGCCAGCACGCCGAGTTTGATGACGACCATGACTGCGTTGACGGCCGCCGACTCGCTCGCACCGCGAATGAGCAGAACGGCGCACAGCACGATCAGCACGACCGCAGGCAGATTCATGATGCCAGGATCGGCGTCACCCGGGGCAGCGGACAGCGCGTGCGGGATGGTGAAGCCGAAGAGATTGTTCAACAACTCGTTGAGGTACCCGCTCCACCCGACGGCGACGGCAGCGCTGGACACTCCGTACTCGAGCAACAGGCAGGCGGCGACGCCCATCGCGACCACCTCGCCCATCGTCACGTACGCGTAGGAGTAGGTCGAGCCCGAAACCGGTACCGCCGATGCCATTTCGGCGTAACAGATGGCTGCGAGGCCGGCCGCGATACCCGCGGCCAGGAACGAGAGCACCACTGCAGGACCGGCTTCGGGAACCGCGAGCGACAGGACGAAGAAGATGCCGGTACCGATGGTGGCACCGACGCCGAACATCGTCAGCTGAAACGTGCCGATGGTGCGTTCCAGCCCGCCACTGTTCTGCTGGTCCGGATCCACGATCGGCTTCTTGCGAAGCAGTTGTGATCGCAGACTCGATGCAGGTCTGTTCGACGAGGTCATGTGGGCGACTCCCAACGTGGAGAGAAACTCTCGAATCAATCGGTTCGGCTGATTCTGCTCCCCGATCGAGTGATTCGCACACCGAACCGGCTCGCTCGTCTCCGCGAGTTCTCGATGTGGTTCTCAGCTCAGATGGTGCACGGAAGAGCACAGAGCGTCCAACAGATCCTCGTCGTGGCTGATCACGAGCACACCGAGTCCGCCGTCGACGGCCTGTCGTTCGACCGATCTGGCGATCGACGCCGTCGTCGCCGCGTCGAGCATCGACGTCACCTCGTCGCAGATCAGATAGCGCGGCCGTTGCGCCAACGCCCGTGCGACACAGGCGCGCTGCAATTGCCCGTCGCTGATCTGGTGTGGGCGACGGGACAGCAGGTCGGCGGTCAGGCCCACCTGCTCTGCCAGATCCGCGACATCGACCGAGCGCCCGGCGATGACCGCTGGTTGCTCGATGATCGAGCGCAGGGTCATCCGTGGATCGGTCGCCTGCCGTGGAGACTGGAACAGCAGCGCGATCTGTGCGCGTGACGTCGCAGGTACCGAATACCCGACGCCTCGCACGGTGGTTCCGTCGAGCAGCACCGATCCGGTTCGAGGTTTCTGCAGCAGCGCAAGCACTCTCGCGAGGGTTGTCTTTCCGCTACCCGACGGGCCGGTCAGCCCCGTGATCGTTCCCGGTTCGACCGAAACGCTGACCTGTGTCAACACATCGGGGCCACCCGGGTAACCGGCGCTCACGGCCATCGCGTCCAGACTCATCGGTGCACTCTCGTTCGGTACGACCGCGCGCCCACCGTCACCATTTCAGTGGGTCCACCGGAGTGTGGAGACAGTGGCCGGCGGAGGTGATAGACGCAGTCGTCGGGAAGGTCCGTCAACTCGGGCGGCGATCCCGGGAGCGGAGTCATCCCGCGGGAGGGCAGCGCATCCAGCAGGTCCCGGGTGTAGTCGTGCAGGGGATTCTCGAGCACCGACGCGGCAGGCCCCGTTTCCATGAGTCGCGAGGCGTACATGACGGCGATGCGATCCGCGACCTCCGTCCTGATCAACGACGACAGGTCGTGGGTGATCAGCAGTACCGCTGCGCCGTCGTCCGCGCACGCCCGCAGTAGCCCGAGCACGTGGTCGACGGCCGCGCGATCGAGGTTGGAGGTGGGCTCGTCGGCGACGATCACCGTGGGATCCGCGGCCAGCGCTCCGGCCAGAGCGACCCGCTGAGCCATTCCACCCGAGAGCTGATGTGGATGGAGATCGAGGTGTGCCGGAGCAAGCCCCACCCGCTCGGCGAGCCGATCGGACGTCGACGGACCTCCGTGTGCGGCGATCGTCTCGTCCAGTTGCGATCGGACGGTTCGAGTCGGCGTGAGATGTGTTGCCGCAGACTGCGGAACGAGCGCGACGTCCCTGCCCCGAAACCCTGCCGCACTCGTCACGTCGAATTCCCGTTCCGCGGTGGTGACCAGGACCGATCCGTTCACGGTCGTTCCGACCGGCAACATCGCCATCACCGTCGCCGCGAGAATCGACTTGCCGCAGCCCGACTCGCCGACCAGAGCGGTCACGGTTCCGACCGGAACCTCGAGATCGACATCGGAGGCGGCATGCACCCACCGTCGACCGATCGGAATGCGAACGGTCAGATTTCGAACGGACAGACCCCGGGTCACAGGCGAAGCTCCGACGGACGCGCAGGCGTCACCCGCGTCCGTAGTGCCGAACCCAGTACGGCCACGGACAGCGTGGCGACAAGCAGTATCGCGGCGGGGAACACCAAGGTCCACCAACTCCCCAGCAGCAGAGAACTGCGGGCTTCCTCGAGCAGGGTACCCAGGCTCGGCTCGTGTGGAGGCAGCCCGAACCCCAGGAAGGACAGCGTCGATTCGTGCCACACCGCGTGTGGGAGCAACAGGACGACGGCGATCATGGCCTGGGGTAGAACGGCAGGAACGAAGTGTCGAGTTGCCACGTGAAAACGACTGGCCCCGGCCAGAATTGCCGCGTCGACGAACTCTCGCTCGCGCAACCGAAGGATCTCCGAGCGCACGATGCGAGCCACCTGGGTCCAGTGTGTCAACGCGATCGACGCCACGATGGCGACGACGCTACCGCGAAACATCGCCACGATCACGATGCCGAGCAACAGGTGGGGCAGCGCGTTGACGGCGTCGGTGCTGCGCATGACGATGCGATCGACCCGCCCACCCCAGACCCCCGCGGCCAGGCCGACGACGCAGCCGAGGACCGTCGCCAGTGCCGCGCAGGCCACCGCGATGAGCAACGATGTGCCGATGGCCGATGCGCTGCGCACGAACAGATCTCGGCCGGCCGAGTCGGTGCCGAACGGATGCTGCGCCGAGGGCCCCAGCCTCGCCGACGAGAAGTCGACGACGCGATCGTCCACCCCCGCGAGCATGGGGACCGCTACCGCGTACACGGTCAGAGCGGCGAGGGCCACGCTCGCGATCGCCGTTCGCCTATCCATCCGCACGCACCCTCGGATCGAGTCGCACGACCAGTACGTCGGCGAGCAGAGAGCCGAGCATGACCGCGACAGTGGTTCCGAGAGTCAGCACGGCCAGCAACGGCATGTCGAGATCGCGTGCCGACTGCACGACAGCTCCTGCGACGCCAGGCCACCCGAATATCTCTTCCACCAGTACTGCCCCGACGACCAACTCGGGCAGTCGAACTCCGACGACGTTGACGAAGGGGGCCAATGCGGCGGGCACGATGTGGCGGCGAGTGATCTGGGCGGTGGGAATGCCGCGAACCACCGCACCTGCCACGAAGTCCTCGCCACGCGCGGACACGATGGACTCGCGAACCGACAACAGCAGCCACGGAACCTGAGACAGAGCCAGAACCGACGCGGGCAGCAGCAGATGGCGGAGTACTCCACCGAGGGTGGGATCGCTGCCGCCGTCGGAGAGTCCGGCCACGGGCAACCATCCAAGACCGAGCGCGAACACCGCAATTGCGGCGAGCGAGAGCACGAACGGCGGCACTCCCTGAACGGTGACGCACGCGGCGGCGACGAAGCGGTCCAACCGGCCGCCGGCACGAATGCCGGAAGCGATGCCGACCGTGAACGCAATCGCAATCGCGGCCGACAGCGCGACTCCCGCCAACAACATCGTCCACGGAATACGCTCGGCCAGAACCTGACTCACCGGCTGTCCGTAGGATCGCGATTGACCCAGATCTCCTGTCACGACGCCCTGCAACCACTGCCAGTAGGCGACGAACCACGGCCGATCGAGGCCGAGGGCAACCGTCATCGACGCCTTGTCCGCCTCCGTCGTCGTCGTGTATCGGTTTCCGAGGTACCCGACGAGCGGGTCGAACGGGGACACCGCTGCGGCGGCGAAGAGACCGAGCGAGACGACACCGCACACCGGAACCAGCAGCATCAGTCGACGGCGCACCATCGCTCCGATGCCGCGCGATTTCGTGGCGTGCCGTCGATCGACGGTCACGACGCGCGAGTCCACGTCTGCAACGACCACCACGGACCCCACGTGACGCCGTGGGAGTGCGGCTCGAGTACCGGGCCGGACATCGTCCAGTCCGAATCCTTCGATACGTACGTGTGATCGAGAAAGACCAGGAAGACGTATCCCGGATCGGCCACGTAGGCGCGCTGCATCTCCCGGTACGCCTCCGCGCGTACCGCAGGGTCGAGGCTGCGCCTGCCGGTGTCGAGGGCGGCGTCGACCGTCGGGTTCGAGTAGTCGGCCGCGTTGTCGTAGACACTTCCGACGCCCGGCGCGACGAACGACGAGTCGAGTGCGCGGTATGCCTGCGTATCGGCATCGAACGGCTCTTCTCCGCCGCCGAGCATCGTGGAATCCACGCCGATCCTGGGGTCTATCCGGTCCCACGACAGTGCTTCGAGGGTGACCTCGACCCCCACCGCCACCGCGTCGGACGCGAAGGCCTGCGCCAGATCTCGACGCACGGTATCGGTCGAGTTGTACATCACGGTGATCTCTGCGCGCTGTCCGTCACGCGTGCGAATGCCATCGGGACCGGGGATCCAGCCGCCGTCGGACAGGATCTGCCGGGCCGCGGCCGGGTCGTACTCGAACACCGCAGTCGGTTCGTAGGAGTCGCCGAACACCGGCGGAACGGGTGTGGCCGCCGGTCGGCCGTATCCGCCGAGCACCCCGTCCGTCATCGCCTGACGATTCACGGCGAGATTGAGGGCGAGCCGCATGTCCCGGTTTCCGGTGACCGGTGAATTCGTCGGCAACGACACACCCCGCCAATCCGCGGAGACATTGGCCGACAACGACATTCCCTCGCGTCCGTCCAGGCTCTGCGCGAGAAGCGGCGGTAGGTTCGTCCCGTCGATGTCGCCCGACGCCATCCGCTGGGCTCTGGTGTTGTCGTCCGGGACGTACAGCAGGGTGAGCTTCTTCACCTGGGGCGCACCGCCCCAGTAGTTGTCGTTGGCCTCGAATTCGGCTCGATCCGGTGACAGATCCACCAGAACGTAGGGGCCTGTTCCCACAGGTGCGCGGTTGAGTGGGGATTCGGCGGCGAGCCCGGGTTCCGAAACGGCCTCCGATGGAACGATTCCGATGAGCAGCTTCGTCGGAAACGGCGCGTACGAATAGGCAAGTCGAAATTCGACGGTCGAATCGTCGATCGCGACGACCTCGTCGATCATGTCGAACGACGATCTCGCCTCGGACGCCGATGCCGGATCCAGAATCGCCTCGTAGGTGGCGACGACGTCGGCTGCATCGAACGCGGACCCGTCGGAGAAGACCACTCCCTCGCGAAGCGTCGCCGTCCACACCGTCGCGTCGTCGTTCGCTGTGGGAACCTCGACTGCGAGTGCGGGTTCGAGCGGTGGCAGACCGTCGCCGCTGCCGATGCGCACCAGCCCGTCGTACATCTTCGCTTCGCCCGCGGCACCGTACCCGGCGACCGGGTTGAAACCGCCGAGTTCGTAACCGTCCGCCAACACCAGTGCATCGGCCGATGCCGCTCCCGATTGCGACGGTGCCGAGCACGCGCTGACCGACAGCACGCACACGATCGCGACGACGGTCACCGAGCCGAGTCGTGTCATCTACCTACCTTCGTCGAACGCCGAGTCGCGCGCGACGATGCTTCCACACCCGTGTAACCGATCGGTTTCGGCGACTTACGATGATGGGAGTCGACGAGGAGCAAGACACACATGGCCACACAGCGCGATGCGCTACCGCTCGATTCCGTCGCTGCGCAGTCGGCTTCGGACGCCGGCGGACTCGACGTCGCTCTGCTGGGCAGCTTCCTCGAAGTCCTCGCCGACGCCGTCGATGCCGGCGTCCCACTGAGCCGCCCGCAGCTGCACGAGTTCCGAGCGCAGGGTGATGCCGCTGCCCGCGCGGGCGTCGCACTGCGGGCATTGCTGGATCTGTATCTGAGCTCGGCGTGGCGACTGTGGCGCGAACTACCCGCTGTCGTCGCCGCTGCGGAGGACCCGGCTGGGGTCGTCACGGCAGGCGAGGTGATGCTGCGCGCGGTCGACGACGCGGTGGCCGAACTGGCCGAGGGATTCCAGCTCGCCCGGCGCACTCTCGTGCGAGCCGAGGTACTCGCCCGCCGTGAATTCGTCGACGATCTGCTCTCGGGCACCTCCGATGTCGCCGGGGTGCTCGGGCGGGCGCAGACGTTCGGTCTCGATCTGTCGAGTCCTCATGTGGTGGCCGTGGTGACGTCGACCAAGCCCTTCACCGACGCCAGCTCTGCCATCACCCTCGTCGAGCGCAGCGTGCAGGGCAGCAAGGGCGACGCCGAGTTGCTCGTGGCCACCAAGCAGGACAGGTTGATCCTGGTGTTCCCGGCACCCGACCTCGTCGCCGTCGACCACGTCCTCGACCGGGTGGGACGGGCCCTCGGTACGTCCACATCGACCTCGAGCGAATCGGTCGATCTACGTCGTAAGGGGGAATACGGCCGGACGCAGATCGGGGTCGGCCGCCCACGCAGCGGGGCGGTCGGTGTCGCGGCGTCGTACCGGGAAGCCCTCGACGCACTCGATCTCGCAGCCTCGCTCGGATTCGACGCATCGGTGGTCGATGCTCGTGATCTGCTCGTCTACCGCGTCCTGATCAGCGATCGCGCGGCGATCGCCGATCTGGTCGACACGTTGTTGACACCGTTGCTGAGCGCGCGAGGCGGCGCGGGTCCACTGCTGGAGACGTTGCAGGTGTACTTCGACACCGGTGCGAACACTGCATCCACCGCGCGCCGCATGCATCTGTCGGTACGGGCGGTGACCTACAGGTTGTCGCGAATAAAGGATTTGACCGGGCAAAATGTGGGCAACCCCGTCGAGGCATTCGCGCTGCACACGGCGGTGCTCGGAGCGAAGTTGCTCGACTGGCCCGAGGTCGGCTCGTCGTCGTGACTCAGCGGGGCCGCTGAACTTGCCGTAACCCGGCAACGAAATCGGTCGAAACGTGTCCGCAAAACGACCATGCCTGCAGGAAAGCGAACAGTCACACTGGAGTAGTCGCGGAAAGACGCAGTATTTTCCGCCCAGGCCCGAACGTACGGCCGGAAAAACGGCAAGACGAAGACAGACGAGAACGAGAAGGAGCGTGTGAAGATGGCGTCGTTGACACAGAAGTTGACATCGTTCGCTCGCAGCCCACAGGGCAAGAAGATGATCGACCAAGCACGTCGGTACGCAACCAAGCCCGAGAATCAGGCGAAGTTGAAGCAACTCGGCAGCAAATTCACGAATAGAGGTGGCCGTTCATGAACGTCGTCCCCTGGTGGGCATGGGCGGCATTCGGTGCCGTCGTCCTGATCCTGTTGGCCATCGACCTGTTGGCACACCGCGGTGCCCACATCATCGGTTTCAAGGAAGCCGCATGGTGGAGCGCACTGTGGGTCGGCGTGGCCATCATCTTCGGCATCGTGGTGTTCTTCACCTTGGGCACCACGGCCGGCGTCGAATACACGACGGCCTGGTTGCTGGAGAAGAGTCTGTCCGTCGACAATCTCTTCGTCTTCGCGCTGATCTTCGGCTACTTCAAGGTTCCCCGTGAGTACCAGCACCGCGTGCTGTTCTTCGGTGTGATCGGTGCCCTCGTCTTCCGCGCGATCTTCCTGGCCGCCGGTGTGGCCATCGTCAGCAAGTTCGCTGCCGTTCTGTTCGTATTCGCCGCCATCCTGCTCTACAGCGCATACAAGCTGATGAAGGACGAGGACGACTCGTACGACCCGAGCACCTCGATCGCAGTTCGTTTGCTTCGCAAGATCATTCCTGTCCGCGACGAATACGAAGGCACCAAGTTCTTCGTCAAGGAAGCAGGCAAGCGAGTGGCCACGCCGCTTCTCGCCGTCGTGGTGGCCATCGAGGCCGCCGACCTGGTCTTCGCAGTCGACAGTGTTCCGGCAGTTCTTGCGGTGACCGACGACCCCTTCATCGTCTACTCCTCGAACGCGTTCGCCATCCTCGGTCTACGCGCCCTGTACTTCCTGCTCGCGGGGTTGCTCGAGAAGTTCCACTACCTGTCCAAGGGACTGGCGATCATCCTCGCCTTCATCGGCGTCAAGCTGATCCTGCAGGCCGGACACAAGGTGATCAGTACCTCGATCCCCGAGATTCCCTCGCTGGTCAGCCTGGTGGTCATCATCGTGGTCCTGGCAGGTTCGATCATTCTGAGCCTGAAGAATCCCCCGAAGGAGGACGAAGCAGACGCCATCGACAAGGTCGCTGCCGACAGCCCGATCGTCGATCCGACGGACGGAACCTCCTCGGCCGGCACCTCGCCGACCGGCACGTCGAGCACGGATTCACCGCGACTCGACAAGCCCTGACCCTTCACCACACATGCCCCGCCGATTCGATTCGGCGGGGCATGTTTGTGTTCCAGGGGGATGGGGCAATCACTGCACATGGCTGAAAAGAACTCGTACACCGTTCCCGGACTCACCTCGGAAGTGGGCGCGCGCGTCGCCGCGATCCTTCAGGATCGACTGAACGCCTACAACGATCTCCACCTGACCCTCAAGCACATTCACTGGAATGTCGTCGGTCCCAACTTCATCTCGGTACACGAGATGCTCGACCCGCAGGTCGAAGCAGTTCGCGGATTCGCGGACGACGTCGCCGAGCGCATCGCAACCCTCGGTTCCTCGGCCAAGGGCACACCGGGCACCATCGTCTCCGAGCGCAGCTGGGACGATTACTCGATCGGTCGCGCGACGGCCATCGAGCACCTCGGTGCACTCGACCTGGTCTACACCGGAGTCATCGAGACCACTCGGAAGAACATCGAAGAGGTCGGCGAGATCGACCCGGTGACCGAGGACATGCTCATCGGCCAGAGCGCGCAGCTCGAACTCTTCCACTGGTTCGTGCGGGCACACCTGGAGAACTCCGGTGGCCAGCTCTCGACCGCCAACGCGACCAGCGAGGTCGACGCGGCGAAGCAAGCAGGCTAGACACTCACGCTTTACGCACCGACCCCGCCGTCAACCGGCGGGGTCGGTGCTTTTTCGTGGACCGGCGTCAGTCGGACGGTCTCGCTTCGTGCCCGCTGCGGCCGTGGGTTCTACGCTTCTCCTTCATCTCGGCCTCGAACACGTGGCGACGTCCGTCGAGCAATTCGTCTCGGACGGCCCGCTCGTGCTCGCGCAACGGGCCCCAGTATCCGTCGTCGAACTCCTCGACGAGCTGGAACGTCCAACGCCCCGGTGCGATGTTTCTGCCGATCATGTCCGTGTCGATTCGCTGCGCGATCGCGTCGTGATCTGCCTCGGCGAGTGCCTCGACGGCCTCACCCAACAGCAGGTCCGAATGCCCCATCAGTTGGTGGAACGAGTACAGGTGTCCCCGGGCCCGCTCCACACACTCGAGTGCCTCGGACAACTTTCCCACTGCGGCCACGGTCACATCGTCCACTCCGCTCGGGCGCCGGTGTTCGGGTGAGGGCATAGCGGGGGCGGAGTGCATATCGGTATCTGGGTCCATGGCCGTCGATTACCCGAATCGGGCCGGCAGAACCCGCCGCATGTGCAGTTCATGATTACCGACGTCGATCACGGGTATAGCTACTCGTGAACGGATAGACAATCGATTTCGAGGAGTTCACCATGGCTGATTTCATCGACAAGGCAAAGCACAAGGCAGAAGAGCTCGTGGGCGAAGCCAAGGAAAAGATCGGCCACAAGACCGACAACGACGATCTTGCTGCCGAAGGCGCAAAGGATCAGGCGTCGGGCAAGACCAAGCAGGTCGGCGACGACGTCTCGGACGCCGCAGGCAACATCAAGGACAAGTTCAAGAACTGATCGTCTCGATCGGTCGTAACGAAACCCCGCACCCAGGCCCCGGCCGTCGAGGGTGCGGGGTTTCGTCGTTCCCGGTCCCTCGTCAGATCGGCGGATTCGGCAGCGGCATGGGACGTCCGAACATCCAGCCCTGACCGAGGGTTGCTCCCAGAGACCTGGCGCGACGCAGATGCCTGCGGGTTTCGATTCCTTCGGCCAGCAGAACGGCGTCGCTCGAACCGACGTAGGCCCGCACCTGTCGTATCGCGGCGCGTGCGCGGTACGGGGACCTCACGATCGACGCGTCGAGTTTGACGATGTCCGGCGCGACCGAGGCCAACAGTGCCAACGTTGCAGGCGTGGCACCGACGTCGTCCATGGCCACCGAGATGCCGCGAGCGCGGGCTCCTCGAACCAGAGCCATCAGCAACGGCACGTTGCGGTCGAGGTCTCGCTCGGTGATCTCGAGGACGACGTCGAGGTCGTCACCGATCGCGTCGAGGTGGATGTCGACGTCGCGTTCGTCGGCGAAACAGCCCGGCTCGATGTTGAGAAAGAAACGCACCCGACGCGAGTAGGCGCGTTCACGCGCCGCCCGCAGCGCGGCGGCGCGACACGCGACGTCGACGCGACCCACCAGTCCGCGCTCTCTCGCCAGCGCGAACACGTCCTCGGGCACGGCCAGGCTCGGAGACGGCCACCTGGCCAGAGCCTCGTATCCGACGACTGTCCCGGTGGCCAGTTCGACGACGGGCTGAAACAGAGCGGCAACGGACTCCACCGAATCGAGCGCCGCCGATGCTGCGAGCACCGCGCCGTCCGGCGCGGTCACAGTGATCGCTCGTCCACCGGAACGCGACGGGCCTCGAGGCGGTCGGCGATCAGAGCAGCGTGCAGTCTTCGCAGTCCGGACGGCTTCATCGGATCGAGTCCGGTGAGCTGCTCCACCCTTTTGAGACGGTAGTCGACGGTGTTGGGATGCACCGTCAGCCAGGTGGCCGTCTTCTTTCGGTTGGAGTCCGAATCGACGAATGCTTGCAGCGTCGGCAACAGGTCGACCGAATCGCGCAACGGATCGATCAGTGTCACAAGGTGTTTGCGCCCCAGGCCCGGCCTGCTCACCTGGTACTCGAACACGAGATCCGAAATCCGGTACGTCCCCGGTGCGTATCGGAGCCGACGCACGAGACTCAGCAGTTCGTACAGGTGAGGCGCGGTAGCGGCGATGTCGTCGATCGCGGCCGACCCGGTTGTCGCAGTCACCGCCACCTGACCCGCGTCGGCCAGACGATCGATCAAGTCGCCGACGTCGACGCCGGGGACATCGGGCAGCAGGACGGTTCCGCCGGTGGGACTGATCGACGCGATGGGCACGCAGTCCGCGTCGAATGTGGCCAGCGCGGTGTGTATTCTTCGCAGTTTTCGAGCCGCCATCATCGCCGCGTCGATCCGACGGCCACCTTCGTCGGCATGGGCCGGAAAGTGCAGGGCGACAACGTGATAATCCTCGGCGAGCAGCGTTCCCATCCGATCGGCGATCTTGCGAGCCGTGCCGTCACCGGTCAACAGCGCGTCCAGCAGTTCCACGTCGTGACGGGGGCCGTTCTGAGCCAGCGTGCGAAATTCCGTCAGGTAGGCATCGGACACGGCCGCGGTGACGACGTCCAACAGTTCCATGACCAGGACGGTTCCGTCGGCGAGTCGATCGTCGGCACCCCCGTCGCCCGGGCGCGGTGCCTGTCGCACAGCCAGTGCGCAGCCCTCGTTGACGGCATGTTGGATACGGCCGAGCGGTACGCCATCTCGGGCCCACCGGGTCGCTGCGTCGCGAAAGACGTCCATCGCACCGGGTATCGGTAGCCGCCCGGATTCGAGTACTCCGGTCGCCAGTTCGCAGCAGGTCGTCGTCATGTCGTCGAGTTCGCCGCGGGCGCACTCACGCGGCGGTGGTGTGTCCTCGGGCTCGCCGAAGTACTGATCCAGCATGCGTGCGGCAGTCTCCCTCGGAGTCCGCAGACGATCGGACGCCCGTCGCCCACTGACGTATTCCTCCTGCGACACGTGCACGCTTTCCGTTGCCGTCACCGAAGACCCCACCCCTCGAACCTCGAAACCTACTTCAGGTTTGTTTCCCCCCTACGAACTGTAGAACACCAATCAAACCTGGGGATTGTTTTTCCGAATATATCCGGCAGTCCGTTCGGATTCGGGTCGTCGGTGCTCAATTGTGACGATCTCTCACATACGACTCGGCGGTTACGGGCAGATTCCAAACGCCCGACAGGAGAACGAGAATCACCGAAATCCGCGCTTACTGTTCCGCCTTGTCCAACAACCCTCGTCGAAAGTCAGGCTCCATGACCACTTCTCGGTCCACCTCCCGCACGACGCGGAAGGCAACGACGGTGCGCGCCGCGATGATCGCCGCAATGGCGTGCTCACTCACCCTCGGTACCGGTGTCGCAGCACAGGCACAGCCCACCACCGCACCTGCTCCGCCCGCCACCGTGCAGGGCGACACGGTCGTTCCGCCCGGCCCGACCGAGGCTTCCCCCAAGGCCGCCGACCAGGGCATCGCCCAGCCGAACATCGAATCCGCCGCTCCCGCGACCATCACCTACGACCCACGGACCGAGACCACGGGTTACGGACCGGAGCAGAAGAACTTCCTGGCCGGATTCCTGTACAGCATCGTCAACCCCAATGTCGCACCTCAGGGTGCCAACGACTGGAACTGCAAGCCGTCGGCAGCGCATCCACGTCCGGTCGTGCTGCTGCACGGCACGTGGGAGAACGCCTACAACAACTTCGCTCGGATGTCGCCTGCGCTGAAGAAGGAGGGCTACTGCATCTTCGCGCTCAACTACGGCGACCGGGACTCGAGCATCGTCGGCAATCTCGAGTCGCTGCGCGGCACGGCATCCGTTGCGTCGAGCGCGAAGGAGATCGCGACCTACATCGACGCCGTGCGCGCCGCCACCGGGTCCGCTCAGGTCGACATCGTCGGCCATTCCCAGGGTGGACTCGTGACCCGCCAGTACCTGCGCTTCGAGGGTGGTGCCAACCCGGCCGACCCGACGAAGAACAAAGTGAACACCGTCGTCAGCGTCGCCGGGTCGAACCACGGCACCACACTCGTCGGTATCGGCACTCTGGGTCGCACGATCAACAACCTGGGCCTGAACGTACTCGGCGTCGTCGGGGCCATCGCCGGACCCGCCGCCTCGGACCAGGTCATCGACTCGGATCTGGTCAAGGGATTGGCAGTGGGCGGTGACACCGACCCCGGCATCAAGTACACCGTGATCGGCACCAAGTACGACGAGGTCGTCACCCCGTACAAGACGACGTTCCTCACCGCCGGTCCCGGTGCCACCGTCAACAACGTCACCCTGCAGAACGGTTGCGAGATCGATCTGTCGGACCACCTGTCGATCTCGGTCTCGCCTCGCGCGATCGGCATCGTGAAGAACGCACTGGATCCGAAGGGCTTCCCCACGAGGTCCATCCCGTGCGCATTCAACTCACCCATCACCGGCGGCTAGTCACCGGCGAGCAAACCTCGGTGAGGGCGATCGGCTGCGGAGGCCGATCGCCCTCACTGTTGCGCGGGGCCGTGCCGGTCCGAGCGAGTCAGCCGGCCGTGCGGCGGATCCCGGAGCCGTCGAACTCGACGAGTCCGCGAGCCGCGAAGGCGTCGAGCCATCCGATCATCGGCCACCGCCCCCATCGGTCGAAGAACGTGCGCGCGTTGGCGACGATGTCGTCGAGATGTTCCACCGGAGGATCGGAGACCGGATGGAACTGGTGATAGGCGTGAGCCCCACCGACCCACCGCAACCCCATGCGCGACGCCTCCGCGGTGGCTGCGAAGTCGGTGTCCTCACCGCCGTAGCCGGTGTAGTCCTCGCAGAAGCCGCCGAGTTCGGTCCAGGTCGTTACCCCGACCGCGAAGGACAGCGACCAGAAGAGATCGAAGTTGTCTCCGCGCTCGACGGTGCCGACCGGCGGGTTCGGCCGCGCCGGGTGCGGTGCGGTCAGCAACGTCAGAGCCTTGCCCTCCGCACCGATGTCCTTCTCTTTCAGATAGGTCACCGGGCCGCAGAGCAGGGATCGCTCGTTGCCGGGCAGCGTTGCCGCACGGCGGTACTGCTCGATCATGTTCGGGCCCGGAATGCAGTCAACGTCCAGGAACACCAGCAGTTCCGCGCCACGTTCGATTGCTGCGGCCGCGCCTCGATTGCGGGCGCGGGCCAGCGGCAGCGGGGTCTGCGGGGGCATGTCGATGCACGTCGCCGCCGAACCCGATCGTGCGAGCACGTCTTCTATCGCGTCGTCGCCCATCGAGACCACGACGTGTTCGACCTGCTCTTCCGATGCACTCAGACCGCGCACCTGAGCGGCCAGGTGCTCGTGCCGACCGGACACCACGGTGACGACGACGGTCTTCACTGTCGCGCCGTTCGAGGTGCGGCCTGCTCGATCGCCCTGGCAGCACGTGCGGGTGCGCCCTCGGTACGCAACGCGGACCACCGCCGGCCACCGATCTCGAGAGCGCGATCGGCAGCAGCATGCCATCGCGCGACGGACGGCCACGAGTCGAGAACCTCGGCGAACGGGCCGCCCGCCAGCGCCGCGGCGGTGGCATGCTGCTCGTCGAAGGGACGGGCCTGCGGCACGACGATGGCCGGCGCGCCCGAAGCAGCGACGTCGGCGACGGCGTTCTGGCCGGCGTGCGTGACGACGAGTGCCGCCGAACACAGCACCGGCCACACGTCGTCGACCCAGTCGCCGCCTGCGACGCCGAGTGCGCGGAACTCGAAGCGGCCGTCCACCGCCGACCACGAGTCCACCAGGTCTCGGGTCAGCGCCGTGCCACCGGCGGCGCCCAGAACCACCACGGTCGGATCGGCGTGGGCAGTGTCTCGCTCACGTTCGGCGAACCGGCTGATCGAGCCTGCATAGGTGGTCTTCTCGGCGAAGGGCCGCAGCCAGGTCGGGTCGTAGACCTCGCGGGACCACGGTGCGACGATGTGGGTCGCAGCCCGGTAGGCGAGGTTGTGGATCGGATCATCCCGCTCCCCCGGTATCGCCATCACGATCACGCGAACACCCATGAGCCGCAGGAACATCGCTACTTCCACCGATACGTCGACCACCACTGCCCGCGGTCGCTCGCGCGCCACCCACTCCGCGATGATCGCCATCCGTTCGGTCAGACCGTCCACGTCGTGGGGAGCCCAGTGCAGCACCCCTCCAGCCGAACTGTCCACCGCCGCATCGCCTTTCACGGAGTCGTCCACGTCGAGAGGAAGCGAGATCCACTCGGCCGCCGCATGCGCTGTCGGTCGAGCACGCGAGGACAACACCGTCATCGGCTCGGCCATCGACCGTGCGATGGCGTCGGAACGGGTGATGTGACCGACCCCGTGGTGGTGCGCGTAGTAGCCGATCATGCGATCGCGAGTCGGTCGTCCACCGAGTCGACCGCCGCGGCCAGAGTCGAGTGGTACAGCGCCTCGTACTCGTCCACCATCCGGCCCATCGAGCACACCTTCTCCGCCCGGGCCCGGACGTCGGACCTCCTCAGCGCTGCCGCCGCGGGGATCGCTGCGGCGAGGCCGTGTACGTCGTCGGCAGCCACCAGCACTCCCGACGAGCTGTCCACGATCTCCGGTATGCCGCCCCTGGCGAACGCGGCGACGGGAGTGCCGCAGGCCAGCGCTTCGGCGACCACCAGGCCGTACGGCTCGGACCAGACCGGCGAGACCAGCGCGACCTCGGCACCTGCCACCAACGCCGCCAGGGCGGGCTGATCGAGGTGTCCGACGTACCGGATGTTCTCGTCGAGCATGGGTTCGACGAACTCGTGAAAGTACTCGAGATTGCTCAGCGGACCGGCGATACGCAGCGAGCGCCCTGCTTCTTTCGCAGCCGCGATGGCCAGGTGCAGCCCCTTCTCCGGGACCACCCGACCCGACCACACCACGTAGTCGCCCCCGGTGCCGAACGGCCAGTCCTCCAACGAGATTCCGTTGCGAATGACGACGGTTCCGGCGGTGACATCGGCCCACTGCGAGGCGGCGAACTCGCTGACAGCGGCAAAGGTGTTGGCACCCGGAGGAGCCAACGCAACCGCGGACTCCAGCCACGCGAACGGAGGTGTGTGCAGTGTCGTCACCATCGGTACCGACAGCGTCGCCGACATCGCCAGCGGCAGGTAGTGCAGGCTGTGGTTGTGCACGATGTCGAACGACCGAGACAGCGTCCCGGCCAGTTCCAACATCACCGCCAGATACGCGTGATGCTCACGGATCGCGGTGGGAGTGATCGCCACGTCGGCGATCGAGATCGGCGTCAGATCCAACGTTCGGACCGGCAGCATCGTTGCGTCCAGGTCGACGCTCGATCCGTCTGCAGCGAACAGACTCACCTGATGTCCACGCTCGGTAAGCGCGCGCACCAGGTTGTAGACGTGCGCCTCCAGACCGCCGGCGAAGGGTTGTGCCACTGGAAAACTCGACGACGCCAACACCGCGATGCGAAGTGGGTTCTCGTTCAACGCATCTCCTTTGTCACTGCTGAATAGATCGCGGCATGAGTTGCTGCGATTCGCTGTCGTTGCTCCGCGCGAACGCCCGAATCGAGCGCAGGCGTTCGATCGGCGTGCGCTGCTCGCACGGCAGCAACGAGGGTTTCGGGATCGAACGAATCGATTCCCATTCGGAAACTGTGCACCCGGGCCTGATCTGCGTAGAAGCCGCAGTCCGACGCGACCACGGCGGTCCCGAGATCGCGGCAGGCCTCGAGCCAGCCCGAGTGTGTTCCGAATCGATAGGGCAACACCGAGACATCGATCGACGACAGATAGTCCCACAGCGCGTCGTCGTCGAAACGTTCGTGCACGCGCACGTCGACATCGGGAAAACTCGTGTAGTCCAGCAACTTTGCGCCGACCGTCGGGCTGTGCCAATGGCTGGAGGACTCGAACACGTCCTCGTCGATGTCCAACCGGACAGTGGCGTCGGGCAGCGATCGTGCGGCCTCGACCACGGCATCCATCACAGCCAACGGGTCCATGTTGGACCGCAGGTTCTTGGCATGGACGCCGATGACGAACGAGTCCGACTCCGGGCGCGGCAGTGTCATCCGCTCCAGCGGCACGACGTGCGGATGGTCCACCACTGTTGCCTCGACGCCCCACCGATCGTGAATCCAGGCAGCGGCTCCCGCGGTGAGGGTGATGACGGCGGCGGCAGCGGGAATCAGTACGTCCAACTGTCGCAGGTGATCGGCGCTGTCCGCGAAATGGGGATTGTGCAGGTCGTGAACCGTCAGAACCAACGGCTGCCGGTGGGCGCGCAGATGCTCGACGGTGCGGGTGAGTTCGTCGGCCGTGAAGGACTCGAACCCGAAATGCACGTGCAGCACATCGAAGTGCACGTCGGTCTGCTCGGCGAGCCACCGAGCATCGAGCAATCGTGGGGGCCACCACTGGCCGGGTACATCGACTCTTACCGGGGCAGGATCGGGCAGCACGATCACCGCCGGGTCGACGGACATCTCGTGTGGGGCGGCACCGACGACGGGCTGCAGGTGTCGGACATAGGCGTGCGAGGACGGAACCGATGCAACGCGAATCATGAATTCCTTCGGGTACAGGCAGGTGGATCGTGCCTGGTCCCGACACGCGATACGTAGCCTGTACCCAGTTGGTGCCGGGTTCAATCGGGGTTGGCGAAGCCCGTCCGCCGGGTCTACGTTGACGAGAGAATGGTCCAACAAGAACGATCACACGACGTCGGGGCAAGCATGGACGGTCGCACCCGCCATTACGGCGAATTCTACGGACTGGCGGACGACGCCGAGAAGGACGGACCGCTCCTGCTCGTCTGGGGAAATTGCCAGGCCGAGGCACTGCGCATCCTCCTCGGTTCCGACCCGGCCATGCCGCTGCGGACGGTACGCATCCCTCCCGTACACGAGCTGGAAGCCTCGGACCTGCCCCACGTCGACCGCCTCGTGCGCCAGGCGTCGGTGCTGCTCACCCAGCCGGTTCGAGCCGGCTATCGGTCGCTGCCACTGGGGGTACCCGATCTCGCCGACGCGCTCGCACCCGGCGCCACCGTGGTCCGGTGGCCGGTACTCAGATACGCGGGGCTGCACCCCTTCCAGGTCATCGTTCGACACCCGAGCGACCCCGCTGCCGTCCCGAACATGGTGCCGTACCACGACTTACGGACGATTCTCGCCGCCCGTCGCGGCCTGAGCGGCGACGAGGACTGGGATCGACCGGTCTCGGACGACGGTCTGCGACAGGCAGCCGAGGCGAGCCTCGACGAGTTGCGCCGACGCGAACGCCGAGACACCGACATCGTTGCCTCCGACCTGTTCGCAGATGCCGGGATCGACGCCACCCACACGATCAACCATGCGACCAACGTGGTGCTCGGCGCTCTCGCCCAGCGGATACTCGATCAGTTGGGGACCGGGAGCACGGTGCGAGATCCGGGACGCGAACTGCTCGGCGGCGTTCGCGCGCCCGTCGAGGGGCGAGTGCTGAATGCTCTGGGTCTGCAGGGTGATTCGCGGCCGAACTGGTCGGTGGACGGCGCTGCCGTGTCGCCGGATTCCGTTCACCGCGCGCACCTGCAGTGGTACGCGGATCGTCCCGAGTTCGTCGATGCGGCGCTGGAACGTCACGCCGAATTGATCCGTACCCTGGAGCTAGCACCGTGACCGGGACGGTACTTCATCTCGTCATGGGGCCCGACGAGCACGGTGTCGTCCGCTGTGCGCACGAATTGGCCTCCGCCACAGCCAGTCCGGTGATATCGGATCTCGAGCAGCTCCCCCTCGACAGTGCGATCCACGTGCACTTCACCGACCGGTTGTTCGGCCGTACTGCAGAGGCGGCGGCGGATGCTTTCGTCGCCTTCGCGCAGCGGCACCGCGCACCGATCACCGTCACGATGCACGATGTCCCGCAGGCATCCGACGGCCACGCATTCGAGGCGCGGAAGAAGTGCTACCGGCGGGTGGCCGATTGCGCCGCTGCCGTCGTCGTCTCCAGCATGCACGAGCGGCTACTGCTCGACGACGTCCTGGACGGTGGAGACGACGTTCGGGTGATCCCGCTTCCGATCGGACGCGCGGAGCCACGAACCGAAGACCGCGTCGCCCCGCGAAAACTCGTCGGCGTACTCGGATTCGTCTACCCGGGTAAAGGGCACGAGGAGGTGCTCGATGCCATGACGTCGCTGGACACCGACGTCGACTTTCTCTCGATCGGGTCCGCATCACCGGGCCACGAATCCATGATCGACGAACTCGGCCGTGCTGCAGAGCAACTCGGCCGGTCGTTCACCTCGACCGGTTTCGTTCCCGATGCAGAGCTGAACGAGATCCTGCGGTCGATCGCGATTCCCGTCGCGTTCCACCGACACGTGTCGGCATCGGGTTCGATCAATTCCTGGATCGCGGCCGGCCGTCGACCACTCGTCCCGCGCGGTCGGTACGTGGAGGAAATGGAGACCAACTCCCCCGGGGCGCTGTGGATTCACGAGAATTCGGTCGACGGCCTCGCGTCTGCGATGGCGGAGGCTCTGCGCCATCCCGACAGGACCTGGCAGAACCGCGACGTGGTCACCTACCCCACGCTCGAGCAAGCAGCCGTGCTGTACCACGCACTGTTCGACGAACAGTGTGCACGAACGGCAGACCAGCTACCCGACGGCCGATGGGTGGTTCCGGGCAATCGGTGGGATCTCGCCGAGCCGGTCGATCGGGAACCGCGAGTGTCCGTGGTGATCCCGTACTTTCGCCAGCAGCGTCAGCTGGAGTTCGTACTGACCGCGCTGACACTGCAGAGCTACCCGGCCTCGCTGCTCCAGGTGATCGTGGCCGACGACGGGTCCCCCGATGCACCGGACGTCGACGGCTTCCGGACGGACCTGGACATCACCGTGGTTCGACAGGACGATCTCGGCTTTCGTGCGGCGGCAGTACGCAACCTCGGCGCATCGGTGGCCGACGGGGAGATTCTGTGTTTTCTGGACGCCGATACCGCCCCCGAACCCGGGTACATCGCGGAATCGGTACGGCTGACAGGGGCGGTTCCCGATGCCCTCGCCGTGGGTCGGCGACGCCATGCCGATCTGACGGGCTGGTCCGCCGAGGACGTGGCCGGGTGGTTCGGCGGCGAATTTTCCGCACCACCGGAGTTGTCGGAGCCGGGGTGGCTTCGGGACGGGTATTCCCGCTCGCGAAACCTGCTCGATGCCGATCGGCGTTCGTACCGGTTCATCATCAGCGCCGTCATGTCGTGCAGCCGTCGGCTGTTCTCGGAGATCGGTGGATTCGACGAGACCTTCGTCGGCTACGGCGGAGAGGACTGGGAGTTCGCGCATCGCGCCTACGACGCCGGTGCCGTCCTGGCGCACCTGCCCCGAGCGGTCGCCTGGCACGACGGACCCGAATGGGCCGAGCGGACGGGTGGGGATCGCGAACGCAAGAATCTCGAAGCGCTGATGCTGTCCTCGCGCATCACCGACCCTGCGGCTCGCACTCACGGCCTCGTCTACGCCGTGCCCGAGATCGTCGTGGTCGTCGAGTGCGCCGGACACAGCTCTGCCTCGCTGCTCGCCACGGTCGGTTCCGTTCTGCGCGAGCGAGATTGCGCGGTGTGGCTGGACGGTTCGGACGCGGCGTCGTTGCGAGAGCAGTGGGGCGACGTGGACCCACGCGTCCATCTGGGTCGGCCCGGCGACACCGGCCGCAGCCACATGGTCGTACACGTCCGCGGACTCGTACTGTTCGGTGAGCACGCTCTGCGCCGAATGCTGGCAACCGGTGCCGATCGCATGACCGTGGACGTCGGGGGCTGCGGTGTCGTCGAGTGTCGCAGTTCGCGGTCGAGTGCGCGCGCGGCGCGGTGGGCCGATGAGCTCGGTCGTGATCGGCTCGATGCGGCCGAAGGCCTCTTCGGGCACATGCACCGCACGGCCGTCGAATTCGGGATCTCGACCGGTGAACATCAACCGAATCTGTCCTGGTGAAGGGAAGTACGGTGCGGCGGCCACTGATGGAAGAATGGATGTCCGCGCTCGTCGGGGACGACGTAACAGCAAGGTCGGGTGAACAATGAACAGAACGCTGTATTCGATGCTCTGGATGATGGCGATCATCGCCCTCATCGCATTGATCTGGGGCACAGTCGGTTACGTGTACGCCGACGAACATCCTCTGCGCCGTGCGGCGTTCGTCGGTGGCGGAGTGTTGATCTCGGGCTGGCTGATCGTGCTCGCTGCCGTGGGCATCAAGATCTCGCGACTGAAAGCGCGGCGGAGAGCGAGCAACTCCGACGACGACCGATAGTCCGGCTGCGGTGCGGATTGAGAACGCCGCGGGCGGGTACTCCGCATCGAAGTCTCGACGCGCAATCGCCGGTCACCCGCTCGTCGAGTTCCTCTCAGTCAGTGCCGAGCAAGGGTTCTCGATGGTCAATCAGCGCAGTACGTCGAAGCAGCAGGGTGTGCCGGTACGTCCGGCGACTCGCGAGGAGTATCTGTCGACGTGGTCGACGCTGCACAACGGCATCGATCCTTCTGCTTCCGGGTTGGTCTCGGGTTGGCTTCGCGTCGTCTATGCGCTGAGCGCGCCGCTGGTCCGCGCGTCCGTATCCGCCCACGCGGTCACGCTGACCGCCGTCGTCGTGGCAGGAGCAGCAGTGGCCCTGTCTCGCCCCGGCACCTCGGCACCACTGATCGCGGCTGTGCTGATCGTGATCTCCGGCCTGCTCGACGGTATCGACGGTGGGGTCGCGATGATCGGTCGCTCCCAAACTCAGTGGGGGTACCTGCTCGATACCGTCGCCGATCGCTGCAGCGACCTGCTGCTCCTGGCGAGCGGTCTTGCGCTCGGAGCACCGATGCCGCTCGTCCTCGCGGTCGGTGTGACGACAATGCTGCACGAGATGGCCCGTGCCCGCGCGGTCGGTTCCGGCATCGAGGATGTCGGTTTTCTGACGGTGTGGGAGCGCCCCTCGCGGGTGATCGCGGCTGCGGTCACGGCGACGGTTGCCGGTGCCGCTCCGGCCGCCGCCGGATCATCGGCGACGATCGGAATGTCGGTGACGTGCGCGCTCGCAGTCGTCGGGTTCATGCAGTTGATGTTTGGGCTGCATCGACGGGCCGATCGAACTCGGCGGTGACCAGCCAGCCGGCCAGAGCCAGCACATGGAACACGAACATCCACAACATCATTGCCACTCCACCGCCGATCGCGGTGAGGCCTCCGAACGGCGCACCCAGGTCCACCGGTATCGCCAGGAACAAGATGAATCCATGGACGAATCCGGTGACGATGGACGAGGTGACGAGTGATCCGACGATCAACGCCCGCCAGCCCACCGCACGTGGCGCAATCACGCGATAGGTCCATGCCAAGGGGACGGACAGGATCACCCACAGGCAGTTGAAGCCGAGGAAGACGCGCGCCGCCATGGCACCGATTCCGCCGCCACCGGTCGTCGCTTCGAGCAACCACGCTAGGCAGAGGACGCCTGCCAGCAAGACAGGCGCTGCGGCGAAGAACGGCACCATTGCCAGCCGACCCCGCCAACCGGTGAACGATTCTCGGATCGGAGCGAACCGCACGATCGCCCGGCGCAGGCCCTCCCCGTAGAACGTCGCGGGAAAGATGGCGATCAGGACGCCGATCGGGCCGAGTTCGATTCCGGCAGTGGCCAGTCCGTCCACGGCCGCGCGAGCACCCAGGGCGTCGGGCAACAACGCCGAGATGGCGTCGAAGCCACCGCGCACCCAGTCGGCCGACACCAGCAGAGCGCAGGCGCGGATGGTGAGGAGCAACAGCGGCACCACGGCGATGACGGCGTAGAAGGTCAGTCCGCCCGCGATCAAGGTGGTGTCCTCGCGGGCGAACCCGGCTTTGATTGCCTCGACTCCCCGCGCTGCCCTGGTGCGTATCGAGGTCATCTCGTGCGGGCACCGAAGTACAGGGCACCCGTCGACGGGTCATTCAAGGGTGACCTCCACTCCGTCGATGACCTTGAGGAACGGGCAGATCGAGGTCGCCTGCGCCAACACTGCTTCGGCGTCGTCGGTACCGGGAAGAGATACCGCGAGTGCGAACGTCGCGTCGTAGCCGGATGCGTCGGAGTCGGTGAGCACCACGGTGCCCTTCACTGCAAGTTCGTCGACGCTGCCCCCGACGGTTCCGAGCGCGATACGCAGAGATTCGACCAGGCAGCTCGACAATGCGGCGGCCATCAGCTGTTCCGGGTTGGTGTGCTCCCCCGGCCCCCCGAGTTGCTTCGGTTCGCGCACACCGAGGGACAGCACCCCGTCGTCGGAGGTGACTCCCGTCGCGGTGGCAGAGACAGTTGCTGTGTACAGCTCGGTGTTCATCGATGTCGGATGTCCAGTCGGCAGCCGATCGAAACCGTCAGGTTCCGCACCTGCGGAAGGAGGCCGACGGGTACGTGTCGCTGTTCACATATCGGACACATCAGTTTGGTCGAACCTACCGACGGGTAATGCTGCAGTCAGGGCCGAGCATCACGCTGTGACCCACAGGCATCGGCCAGAGTAAATCGACCACCCGACCGAAAGGGGAGCACCATGAGCACATCGACGTTGATCGCCCAGTTGCGTGTCGCACTGCAGCTGACGAACACCGAAATCCAGATCGCCGAGACTCGCGTCGTTCAGGCGCGCACCGAGGCGGTACGCCGGGAGTTGACCCAGAACGCCGCGAACGGTCGCGACCGCGCCGCAGCCATCGAGGAAGCCCTTCGCGGACTCGGCGGACTGCCCGATCTCGTGTCGCCGTTCCTGGGACGCACGCTCGCCGCAGTCAAGGCAGTGGCCGAGCAAGCACAGCCGTTCAACGAGGCCCTGCTGGGCGATCTCGCCCTCGAGCAGCAGCTGCTGGGCCGCGCCAAGTACATCAAGGCTCTGGCCACCGCAGCGAACGAGCCCACCGTCGTCGCTCTGGCGACTCGGCTGGCCACGGCGCACAGCGCCACGGTGGAATGGCTCGAGACCGTCCTCGCGGAAGATGCACTGGGCGGACCCGCAGCACTGCGTCGCACCCCGTTCCAGGCCGCCGCAGGCACCGCGGTCAAGATCGTCAACGCGCCCGCAACCTGGTCGGCTCGCGGTCTCGACCGTGCACTGGACGCAGCTCGCGCTACCCCGGACCGCCTCGCCGGACTTCTGGGCCGCGGCGCTCACGCCGGTGACGTGGCAGTCAAGACGCTGACGGCAAGTCGCGATGCAGCACTCGAAGCAGCCGAGGACGTCACCCGCAGCGAGGGCGTCGATACCGTCGCCGACGCAATCCACACCGCGCGGTCGGCCAGCGGAACCCTGGACGCCGACGAGCTGCCGATCGCGGATTACGACGACCTGAACGTCTCGGACGCCGTCGCCGCCATCAAGGACCTCACCAACCCGACCGACGTTCGCACCGTCGTGACGTACGAAGAGGCACACAAGAACCGCCACGGAGTCGTGTCCGCAGGACAGACGCGCGTGGCAGCAATCGCCAAGGACGTCATCTCCATCGACTGACGAAGATGGATTGATCCTTCTGCGAATACCGATGCGGCCCGTGAACTTCCGGGCCGCATCGCTGTATTCGAAGGACGTCTCTAGGGCTTCAACAGCACCTTGATGGCACCGTCCTGCTTCTTCTGGAAGATGTCGTACGCATGCGGAGCCTCCTCGAGCGAAAGCTCGTGTGTGGCAAACGAGTCGACGCCGAGGGGATCGTCGTCACCGAGCAACGGCATGATGTCGTCGACCCATCTCTTGACGTTCGCCTGCCCCATCCGGAGCTGAATCTGCTTGTCGAACATGGTCATCAGAGGTAGCGGATCGGCCATGCCGCCGTACACCCCGATGATCGAGATGGTTCCGCCGCGGCGGACGATGTCGATTGCCGAGTACAGCGCGCCGAGTCGATCGACACCGGCCTTCTGCATCATCGGCGCGGCCACAGCGTCCGGAAGCATTCCGACGATCTGCTGTGCGAGTTTGCCGACCGGCGATCCGTGCGCCTCCATACCCACCGCATCGATGACCGAGTCCGTGCCCCGGCCGTCGGTCATCTCGCGGATGACGTCGCCGACGCCACCGCTGTGCTCGGCAAGGTTCACCGTCTCGATTCCCCGCGCTGCGGCGCGGGCGAGTCGCTCGGGTACGAGGTCGACGGCGATCACTCGCGCGCCCTTGTGCTGTGCGATGCGCGCTGCCATGTCTCCGATGGGCCCGAGTCCGAGGATGGTCACCGATCCCCCGTCGGGAATTGCCGCGTACTCGACGGACTGCCATGCGGTCGGCAACACGTCGGAGAGGTAGACGAATCGCGAATCCGGAGGTCCCTCCGGAACTTTGATGTGAGTGAACTGCGCCTGCGGGACGCGGAGGTACTCGGCCTGACCGCCGGGAACTTGCCCGTAGAGCTTGGAGAAGCCGAACAGTGCTGCACCCGTTCCCTGCTCGCGCACCTGCGTGGTCTCGCACTGGGTGTAGAGGCTCGAATCGCACATGTAGCAGTGCCCGCAGGAGATCTGGAACGGGATGACCACTCGGTCTCCGACTGCCAGATCGCCGGTCTGCGAACCGACTTCCTCGACGATGCCCATCGGCTCGTGGCCGAGGATGTCACCTTCGTCCATGAAGGCACCGAGTGTTTCGTACAAATGCAGGTCCGAACCGCAGATGTTGGTCGTCGTGATCTTCACGATCGCGTCTGTCGGCAGTTCTATCCGCGGGTCGGGAACGGTGTCCACGCCGACTTTCCTCTTGCCTTGCCAGGTCACTGCGCGCATATGGTCCTTCCGATGGAACGACCTCGAAGTTCGATGTCGTGCACTGCGCATTGCCTGTTGTGACAGGTCACAAACACAGAGGTCGTGAGTGGTTGGTACCGAGCGTCAGCGGGTAGCCACCACTATGACCGCGTTGTTCTCAGTCGATCCGTCCACCGCCCGCTCCCCTGCGCTGCCCACTCCCTGTGGGCCGATCTCCGATGCCATCACTCGGCGCCTGACCGCGGGTGAGCCGAACGGGACTGAGATTATGCCGACACCGACCGAGGTCGATCCCACGTCACGAGACGTGCAACTGTCACTTTTAATCTGCTACGAACTGCACTACCGCGGATTCCAGGGTGTCGCCGACGCCTGGGAATGGGATCCCGAACTCCTTCGACTGCGAGGAGCTCTCGAATCCGCCTTCCTGGCCTACGTACGGGAGAACGTGGAACCCGGCACCGACGCGATCGCAGAGATGGACGCACTGTCCGTCGAGGCCACCTCGGGAACCGGCCCGTCCTGGTTCCTGCGCGACAAGGGCTCATGGGAGCAGATGCGCGAATACTTCGTGCACCGATCCGTCTATCACCTCAAGGAAGCCGACCCGCATGCCTGGGCCATTCCCCGCTTGACGGGTCAGACCAAGGCTTCCTACGTAGCAGTGGAATTCGACGAGTACGGCGGCGGCAAGGGCGACCGCCTGCACCAGCATCTGTGGGCCGAATCGATGGTGGCCGCCGACCTCGATGCCACGTACCTCGGGTACGTCGACCGTGTCCCGGCGCAGACATTGGCGTGGGTCAATCTCATGTCGCTCTTCGGCCTGCATCGTGGTCTGCGCGGTGCCACCGTGGGCCACCTCGCGGCAACAGAGATCACCTCGTCTCCGGGCTCACAGCGCTACGTCCAGGGACTGCAGAGGCTCGATGCCCCCGCAGCATGCATCGCGTTCTACGCCGAGCACGTCGAGGCGGACGCCGTCCACGAGCAGGTACTACGTCACGATGTGGTCGGCACGCTCCTCCGCCACGAGCCCGAACTGGAGGCTGATGTGGTGTTCGGAATGCGTGCGCTGGATTTCGTCGAGAACGAGCTCGCCGACCACGTGATGAAGCGGTGGTCTGCCGGTCAGTCCTCGCTGGACTGAGAGGGTCGCCGCTTGGCGCGGTGGCTCGTGTCGCACAGGGGATAGTTCTTGCTGCGCCGACACGTGCACACCGCGACGACGAAGCGATCCGATTCCACCCGCGTACCGTCGTCGAGTTCGATGTTCACCGGTCCGTCGATCAGCATCGGTCCGCCGCGGACGATTCTCACCGTGGTGCGCGCACCTGCCGCGTCATCGCTTGTCGCCACGAACGACCACCAACTCCTCTGTTCGGCACCCCGGAGCCAATGCTCCGCGAGCTTCCAGCCATTCTGCGCGCCGGTGCATCACAGGCCCGAAATCGATGGTCTGCCGGCCCGCTTCCGTCACCGAGAATCCGTTGTCGGAGAGCATTCTCACGGTGCGGTGGGGGCCGGAGAACTCCGAATGGACGACGAGCAGCACGCCACCCGGCGCGAGCAGGTCGGCCGAGGCGCGACACAGCGGATCGAGCACCGTCCGGCCGTCCTCGCCCGCATCCCAGGCGCGGTGCAGGCCCATCCCCGTCGGAGGAAGCTCGGACGGCACGTACGGGGGATTGCACAGCAGGACGTCGAACGGTTCGAGCTCGGCGGCCTCTGCCAGGGAACCCAACCTGACGTCCACCTCGACGCCTACCGAGCGCGCGTTCCGCTCGGCGCAGTCGACAGCGCGGGGCGAGATGTCGAATGCCACCACTTCGCGCGCACCCAACAGTGCGGCAGTGATCGCCACGGCACCACTGCCGGTGCACATGTCCAACACTCGCGCGCCGGGGACGATGCCCGTCGTGGCGGCGATGTCACACAGCAGAAGCGAATCCTCCTGCGGTTCGTACACCCCTGGATCGGCGTGCACGGATGTCAATGCTCGGATGGAATCGGATTCGGCTGTCGTCATCGGCGTGCCTCCCACGGTGTAGCGATCGTTGTCGTATTCCCGTCGGACCCGCAGTCAAACCCGTTGCCGTTTCGAGGCTTACGAACACCCCACCCCGGGTAGTCCTGTGGAGCGTGGTTGAGGAGTAGCCCGCGGTCCCCGAATGTCGACTGTCGATTCCCCCCGTGCGCCGGGCGAGGAGTTCGGCTGCTCAGGAGTGTGTTCATGATCGTCGTACCGTCCATCACGCCCCCGCTCGCCGAAGTGATTCCGTCGCTGAACGCCTCGCAGAGCTTCGATACCGAGATGATGCTGTCGGTCGACGAGAGCGCGGGTTCCGACATCGTCGTCCGAGTGACCGGCACGATCGGCGACTCGGATGTCCCCCTCCTGGCCGAAACGCTCGGTGAAGCGGCCGAGCGCGGGCGAGCGTTGATACTCGACCTGTCGTCGGTGGCCGGAGCCTCGGCCGGTGTCCACTCCGTACTCGACGCCACCGCCATCCGACTCGGCCGGTGGAATCAGCAACTGTCAGTGGTACTTTCGCCGGCACTGCAGCAGTCCGGCATCGGTCTCGTACCCGATCGAGTCGAGGTACGAGGATCGATGACCGAATCCGTGCTCGCGCCGACAGCAGACACCCGGTGATCCGTTCGATGACGACGAGGGCACGCACCGAAGCGCGGCAGGTGTCTCTGTGACCACCCCGAACACGACCTACGACGTGCTCGTCGTCGGCGGCGGCAACGCGGGCATCAGCGCGGCAGCACGACTGCTGAAGAAGGGCATCTCCGACGTCGCGGTGCTCGAACCCAAGAAAGTGCACACCTATCGCCCATTGCTCTCGTACGTGGGCTCCGGTCAAGCTGCTCTGACCGAGGCCGAGCGCACCCAACGTTCGGTGATCCCGACCGGATGCGTCTGGCTGGAAGATTCGGCGACAGCGATCGACCCGGTGAATCGTCTGGTGCGCTGCGCGTCGGGCACCGAGTACGGCTACCGGGATCTCGTCCTCGGACAGGGTCTCGTCGTCGACACCGACGCGCTGCCCGGAGTGTGGGCCGCGCTCCGATCCCCCGCCGTCACCAGCAATTACCTCGACCGAGCCGAACGCACCTGGCAGCTGGTACGCGATCTGCCAGCCCATAGCAGGGCGGTGTTCACCGTGCCCCGGCCACCGGTCGGGTGCACAGGCACCACCCTCAAGCCGCTGTTCCTCGCGGCAGACCATTGGACCCGCACCGGCCGCATGCCGGGAATGGACATCACGCTGGTGGTGGATCGACACCGACTACTGGGTGTGCCGCAACTCGACAGCATCGTGATCGCACGACTACGCGAGCTCGGCGTGCGCATTCTGACCCGCACTGCGGTGACGGCACTGCACCCGGAGAGCGGACACATCACGGTCACGGACCACGACGGCATCGACGAGCGGCTCGGCTACGACATGCTGCACCTCGTACCGCCGTTCCGCGGTCCGAAGTGGCTGGAGGAATCGAACCTGACCGGGTCCGCCTTGCACGGTGTCGTCGACATCGACGGACGAACTCTGCGCCACCGGATCCATCCGGAGATCTGGGCCGCAGGTGACGGCGCAGCCATCGACACCGATTCCTCGGGTGGCGCACTGCGCAAACAGATTTCGATTCTCGTCGACAATATGATCGCAGCGCGCAGCGGCACGCCGTTGTCGGAGTACGACGGCTACACCGTGGCCCCCATCCCGGTCGATGCACACCGCCTGATCGCTGCCGAGTTCGATCGCACCGGCACCCTGACGCCGTCGTTGCCGTCGTTCGTCGATCCGCTGAAACCCCGGCGCTCCGCCTGGGCGTTCGACCGTTACGGCCTACCGCTGTCCTACTGGAACATGATTCTCGCCGGCCGACTCTGACCGATCGGGCGAGCCCATGAACCCGTCGGGGTCACGGGCGACCACCCGGTGACCGTCGTCCTCCAGGGCGCGAAACGCATCATCCAGGAGCCGTCGAGCCGTGCCGTCGATTGCCCGTACCTCACTGAAATCGACTGTCGTACTGTCATTTTCGCCGAAACCGTGGACCATCCGGGCGATGATCGCCTCGGCACCCGCGAACCGAAGATCACCCTGCAGCTCCACTGTGGTCACACCCTCCGCCTCGGTCACGCTGCGGATGGCCGATTCGCCGCTGGGTGCCACATGCATCATGTGCAGACCCAGATCGCGCGAGAGCCTCTCGAACACCGCCACCCCACGGACGCTGTTGCCGTGCTCGTTCAGCCTCGGGGACAGCACAGCAATCCCCACCTGACCGGGCAGCACACCGATGATCGCCCCGGCAACCCCGCTCTTGGCCGGAATACCCACGGACGCGAGCCAGCTGCCGCTGCCGTCGTACATTCCACAGGTGGCCATGACCGCCAACACGTGTCGATCGATCGCTGGGTCGACCACCTGCTCGCCCGTGTCGGGATCCTTCCCACCGTTCGCCAACACCGCGGCGATCCGGGCCAGGTCGTTGCAGGTCACGGTCACCGCGCACTGACGTGCATAACCGTCGACGACATCGGCGGGCTCGGCTCCGAGATGGCCGACCGACTTCAACAGGTGCGCGATCGCGGTGTTCCGGTCGTCGGACTCGAGTTCTGCCTCGTACACCTGACGGTCGACGGAGAGTCCGCGACCGGCCATTCGGCTCAGAAGGTCCGTCAATCGCCCTGCCCGCTCTTCGCTTCCCTGGCCTCGAATCATCGAATGCACTGCCAGCGCACCGGCATTGATCAACGGGTTCCGCGGTCTTCCGGTCTCCGCTTCGAGGGATATCTCGTTGAACGAGTCTCCCGACGGCTCGACGTCGACGGCCTCGAGCACGGCCTCGATGCCGTTGTCCTCGATGGCGAGAGCGTACGCGACCGCTTTGGCGATCGATTGGATCGAGAATTCGGTGTCGGTGTCGCCCGCTCCGTGCAGCGATCCCCCGACGGTGGCGAGTGCGACCGCGAACGTGTCGGGATCCGCCGAGGCCACTACCGGGTTGCCCTCGGTCACCGTCCCTCCGTCGAACTGTCTGCAGTCCTCCAACACGGAGGCGAGGTATTCGGGAACAGGCGATCTCATGTGTCCACGCTAGTCCTCGGCGAGCAGGTCTTGACATCACGGCCGTGCTGCCGCTTACACTCCTGGTTCCTCAACCGTTGTAGGGCCCCCTCCCGCAAAGATCGGATTCCTGACGTGCGATTGCGACGCCTGATCGCTGCCGATTCGACAGATCGTCTGGCCGTGTACGCACCCGAGTCGGGATCGTGGGTCGACCTCGATACCGCCGTGTCGACATTGGGTGCCGACGAGTCTCTACGCCCGCTCACCCGCACCGTGCTCGGGTTTCTCGATGCCGGCGAACGCGTGCGCGACGCGGCCTCTGCCGTGGTGCAGCGCGCCGTGTCCGAGGGAGTCGCGGTGATCGACCGACCGGCACCGACGCTTCCGGTGGTCCCGGCGTCGCTTCGCTGCTTCCTCGGCTGGGAGGCTCACTGGGATCTGGCCGCGCACAACCTGGTTCGCCGCAACCTCCCGAAAGCTCTCCCCTTCATCCGCGGATTCGAAGCCGTCACTCGATCGACGTTTCCGGCGCTCCGTCCGGGGCCGGGATTCGACGACCATCCGGTCTACTACACCGGCAACCACCTCACCGTCGTAGCCGACGAAGCTCCGGTCGAGTGGCCGTCCTACAGCCGGGCACTGGATTTCGAGCTCGAGTTCGGAGCGGTGGTGACCAGGCCCGTGCGCGACGTATCCGAGCGAGAGGCCACTGCTGCGATCGGAGGGTTCGTGGTGTTCGACGACATCAGCGCCCGCGACACCCAGTGGGAGGAGCAGCGCCGCACCCCGTTCGGTCCGGTGGTCAAGACCAAGACATTCGCCAGCTCCATGGGAGCCGACATCGTGACCGCCGACGAGATCACGCCGTATCTGGATTCGTTGACGGCCACCGTCACCGTCAACGAGGAACTATGGTCGACGACCGGCACCGCCGGTATGCGGTACTCGGTCGGCGAATCTCTCGCATACGCCAGCCGCGGCGAAAACGTCTACCCCGGTGAGTTGTTGACGTCCGGCACGCTTCCGCGCGGATGCGGCCTGGAACTCGACCGATGGATCGCCCCGGGCGATCGCGTCGAGCTGAGTATTCAACGGATCGGATCGGTCACCAACACGATCGGGACTCGCTGAACTCAGCGCTCGGTATCGGATTTGTCGGTGGAGGCATCCTGGAACATCTCCAGGAACGATCCGAAGCCGGATGCTCCCTTGCGTGGTTCGTCCATGTTGTGGTCGACGGCTCCTGCCGCCCCCTCGTCGTGTGTCATGTCTTGTAGCTTGCCGCTCGCAAATTTCAGCGAATCAGGGACCGAGGACACGAATCGGCAACGAAAGATAACGGACCGATAACGACGAACTCGAAGCTATGGATGGATCGAGCACGGTTTCCATCCATAACTTCGAGTTCGGTCGAGAGAGTTAAGCCAGCTCGAAGCGATCGAGCATCATGACCTTGTCCCAGGCAGCGACGAAGTCCGCGACGAACTTGTCCTTGGAGTCGTCGCAGGCGTAAACCTCTGCGAGAGCGCGCAATTCGGAGTTCGATCCGAACACCAGGTCGTTGCGAGTTCCGGTCCACTTCTTCTCACCGGTCGCCGCATCCTTGGCTTCGTAGATGCCTTCCTCCGCGGCGGGGACCCATTCGGTGCCCATGTCGAGGAGGTTGACGAAGAAGTCGTTGGTGAGCGTTCCGACCTTGTCGGTCAGGACGCCGTGCGACGACTTTCCGAAGTTGGCTCCGAGCACACGCAGTCCGCCGACGAGCACGGTCATCTCGGGTGCACTGAGCGACAACAGGTTCGCCCGATCGACGAGGGAGTACTCGGCCGGAAGCTTCTGACCCTTGCCGAGGAAGTTGCGGAAACCGTCGGCCTTCGGCTCGAGATCGGAGAACGAATCGACGTCCGTCTGCTCCTGCGTCGCGTCCATACGGCCCGGCGTGAACGGCACGCTGACACCCGACGCCTGCTCGAGTGCTGCGACGCCACCGAGAACGACGAGGTCGGCGAACGACACCGTTCCGGAGAACGACTGCTGGACTCCCTCGAGCACACGAATGACCTGTGCGAGCTCGTCGGGCTCGTTGACCTCCCAGCCTGCCTGCGGCTGCAGGCGCAGACGGCCACCGTTGGCACCGCCGCGCTTGTCGCTGACTCGGAACGACGACGCCGCGGCCCAGGCAGCCGAGATCAGCTGGTCCTGAGTCAGGTCGGAACCGAGGATCGTCTGCTTGAGCTCGGCGATCTGAGCGTCGTTGATCAGCTCGTGATCGACGGCCGGGATCGGGTCCTGCCAGAGCAGGGGCTCCGCCGGAACCTCGGGGCCGAGGTAACGCGAGACCGGGCCCATGTCACGGTGGGTGAGCTTGAACCACGCCTTCTGGAATTCCTCTGCGAGCTCCTCGGGGTGGTCGAGCCAGCGACGGGTGATCTGCTCGTAGATCGGGTCGACGCGCATCGCGATGTCGGAGGTCAGCATCGACGGGTGGCGACGCTTGGTGGGATCGGCGGGGTCGGGAACGAGATCTGCGCCCTCGCCGTTCTTCGGGCGCCACTGGTGCGCACCTGCGGGGCTCTTGTGGAGCTCCCACTCGAATCCGTACAGCGTCTCGAGGAAGCTGTTGTCCCACTGGGTGGGCGTGGGGGTCCAGATGACTTCGAGACCACTGGTGATCGCGTCCGCACCGACACCGCTCTGGTAGCTGTTCTTCCAGCCGAGGCCCATCTGCTCGATGGGTGCGCCCTCGGGCTCGGCACCGATGTGCTCGTCGGGATCCGCCGCACCGTGCGTCTTACCGAAGGTATGCCCACCGACGGCGAGTGCCGCGGTCTCGATGTCGTTCATGGCCATCCGGCCGAAGGTCTCGCGAATGTCCAGTGCGGACTGCACCGGATCCGGGTTGCCGTTGGGGCCCTCGGGGTTGACGTAGATCAGGCCCATCTGCACTGCGGCCAAGGGGTTTTCGAGACTCGTGCGGTCACCGTTGTAGCGCTCGTCGCCCAGCCAGGTCTGCTCGGGGCCCCAGTAGACGTCCTCGTCCGGCTCCCAGGCGTCGACGCGTCCGCCGGCGAAGCCGTAGGTCGGCAGACCCATGGACTCGATGGCCACGTTGCCGGTGAGCACGATCAGGTCGGCCCAGGAGAGCTTGCGGCCGTACTTCTGCTTGACCGGCCAGATCAGACGACGAGCCTTGTCCAGGCTGGCATTGTCCGGCCAGCTGTTCAGGGGGGCGAAGCGCTGCATGCCCGCTCCGGCTCCACCGCGCCCGTCCTGCTTGCGGTACGTGCCTGCGGCGTGCCACGCCATGCGAATGAAGAAGGGGCCGTAGTGACCGAAGTCGGCAGGCCACCAGGGCTGCGAGTTGGTCATGAGGGCTTCGATGTCGCGCTTGACCTCGGCGAGGTCGAGGGAGTTGAACTCGGCGGCGTAGTCGTAATCTGCACCCATCGGGTCGCCGACGGCCGGGTTCTTCTTGAGAATCTTGAGGTTCAGAGCCTTGGGCCACCACTCGCGGTTACCGCCACCCTCCACGGGCATCGGCATCGAATCGTGCATGACCGGACACTTGCCACCCGACTCCTGTGGCTGATCCTCGTTCATCTCTTTTTCGCGTGTTGTGTGATCTTGTGACACGTGCTTCCTTCCGAAGTGTGACGATCGGGCTGTGATCGAGGTCGATTCACGAACTCTGCTGTGTTCGAGAACCGGGAGGGAACGAAACAGGAGCTGTCGACTGCCCTCGAGCAGCCGAACACTGTGCGCAGAAGCCCCAGTAGATGACTTCCGCCTCGTCGATCGTGAAACCGACGGAGTCCGATGCGGTGAGACACGGCGTTTCGCCGACCGCGCAGTCCACGTCGGCGATGACACCGCAGGAGCGGCACACCGCGTGGTGATGGTTGTCGCCGACACGAGATTCGTACCGAGCAGGAGATCCTGCCGGTTCGATTCGCCGTACCAGGCGCGCCGCGGTCAACGCATTGAGCACGTCGTACACGGTTTGCCGCGACACCTCGGGCAGCACCGATCGCACGAGCCCGAGGATCGTGTCGGTGTCTGCATGAGGATTGGATCCGACGACCCCGAGCACCGCGACCCGCGGACGGGTCACGCGCATGTCGGCGGTGCGTAACAGCTCCGCGTACGGTGAGATCGGCATCACAGCAATATTATCCTCCGCTTTTCTGGACAAAGTCAAGTATGCAGACGAATTCTCCGAATGTCGACCGCAACGACGCTCGACGCGTCACCTCGGAGCCGACACGACTCCCACTGTTCGTTTTCCGGTCACTCCCCCGCGGCACCGAACCCCGACTTCAGGCCGGGGTCGGAGACGGCGGCACCTGTTCGGCCTCGATCAGCGCCTGCCGTTCCACTGCTTCTCGATGCCGCGCAACACCTCGAGCGTCCGAGCAGAATCGGCATCGACAGCCATCCTCGACCGGGCACGCTCGAGCGCACGCTCGGCCCGCGTCACCGCACGGTGCCCCGAGTCGGTGGACTCGACCATGTACTGCTGCCGATTTCGCGGATTGACGCTCCGCGCCAGCAGCCCCGCCTCGACGAGACTTGCCGTCGTGGCGGTGATACTCGTCCGGTGTCGCACCAACTCCCGCGACAGCGCACTGTAGGACATCGGCCCTCGTCTGCACACCAGTTCCAGTACCTCGTACCTCGCCCAACTGAGCCCCTGCGCGTCCAATGCCTCGGCCAGACGAACCCGCGCGGCCGACGCCATGCGCAGCACCGTGGACACGATTTCGAGCTCGGTCGAATGCACCGGAGAGCTACCACCGTCGAACGATTCAGCGAGGGCAGTCATCGAACACCCCCTACTTGATCTCTGCGAGGACGGTGCCTTGGGTGATGGCGTCGCCTGCGGTGACGGTCAGGCCGGTGATGGTGCCTGCTTTGTGGGCGTTGACGGGGTTTTCCATTTTCATTGCTTCGAGGACGGCGATGAGGTCACCGGCGTCGACGGTTTGGCCTTCGTCGACGGCGACTTTGACCACGGTGCCCTGCATGGGTGCGGTGACCGAGTCTCCGGATGCGGCACCGGCTCCGGCACCGCCACGGGTGCGGGCTTTGGGTTTGCGGCGTACCGCTCCCGCGGGCCCGCCGCCGTTACCGCCGCCGCCGAGGGACAGTTCCCCGGGCAGGGAGACCTCGACGCGGCGGCCACCGACCTCGACGACGACGGACTGCCGCGGCAGGACTTCCTCGTCGTCGATGGGTTGTCCGGCGGTGAACGGGGGAACCTGGTTGTCCCATTCGGTTTCGATCCAGCGGGTGTGGACGTCGAAGGAGTCGCCGTCGCCGATGAACGCCGGATCGGAGACCACCGCGGCGTGGAACGGAATCACCGTCGCCAACCCTTGGACATCGAATTCGGCCAGCGCTCGACGCGACCGCGCGAGGGCTTCCTCGCGGGTCGCGCCGGTGACGATGAGCTTGGCGAGCATCGAATCGAACTGGCCACCGATCACCGAGCCCGATTCGACACCGGAATCGACGCGCACCCCGGGTCCCGACGGCGCACGGAAGGTGGTCACCGGACCGGGGGCGGGCAGGAAGCCGCGTCCGGCGTCCTCGCCGTTGATCCGGAACTCGAACGAATGCCCCCGCGGTTCGGGGTCGTCGGTGATGGACAGTTCTTCACCGTTGGCGATCTTGAACTGCTGCAGCACCAGGTCGATGCCGGAGGTTTCCTCGGTGACGGGATGCTCGACCTGCAGACGGGTGTTCACTTCCAAGAACGACACCAGGCCGTCCTGGCCGACGAGGTATTCGACCGTGCCGGCACCGTAGTAGCCGGCTTCGAGGCAGATGGCTTTCGCGGAGGAGTGGATTTCTTTGCGTTGGGCGTCGGTGAGGAACGGGGCGGGGGCTTCCTCGACGAGTTTCTGGAAGCGGCGTTGCAGGGAGCAGTCGCGGGTGCCGGCGACGATGACGTTGCCGTGTTGGTCGGCGATGACCTGAGCTTCGACGTGGCGGGGCTTGTCGAGGTAGCGCTCGACGAAGCATTCTCCGCGCCCGAACGCGGCGACGGCTTCGCGGGTGGCGGAGTCGAACAGTTCGGGGATTTCCTCGCGGGTGCGGGCGACTTTCATGCCGCGTCCGCCGCCACCGAACGCGGCTTTGATCGCGATGGGTAGGCCGTGTTCGTCGACGAAGGCGAGGATCTCGTCGGCGTCCTTGACCGGTTCGGAGGTGCCGGGGACCGAGGGGGCTTTGGCGCGGGCGGCGATGTGGCGGGCGGTGACCTTGTCGCCGAGGTCGCGGATCGACTGCGGGGACGGTCCGATCCAGATCAGACCGGCGTCGATGACGGCTTGGGCGAAGTCGGCGTTCTCGGAGAGGAATCCGTAGCCGGGGTGGATGGCGTCGGCCCCGGACTTGGCGGCCGCGTCGATGATCTTGTCGATCACCAGATACGACTCCGCGGAGGTCTGCCCGCCGAGCGCGAACGCTTCGTCGGCCAGACGGACGAACGGGGCGTCGGCGTCGGGTTCGGCGTACACAGCGACACTGGCCAACCCGGCATCGGCCGCAGCCCGGATCACCCGCACCGCGATCTCACCACGATTGGCGACAAGAACCTTCGAGATTTTCTTATGGGAAGTCGAGGTAGTCATGTACTGAAATTCCTTCACTGGCCATATCGGGCATTGACGAAAAGAGCTGGGGCACTGTTGAGTCCGTAGCGATGCATGTCTTCCGGGCGACCCCACAGATCGATCGGGGCCGGCAACTCCTCGGCCACCGACGGCTGCGCGGCAGTCAAAACCGCAACGACAGCAGCGATCTCGGCGTCCGTCGGACTTCCGCGAAACGACCAACTGACCGACGCTGCAGCATGATTCGCTTCGTCGTTCGCTGCGTCATGATTCGCTTCGTTCATAGTGGGATGTTTCCGTGTTTCTTGGGTGGGAGGGTGACTTGTTTGCGTTCGAGTAGTCGTAGTGCGGTGACGATCTGGCCGCGGGTGTGGCTGGGGGGGATGACGGCGTCGAGGTAGCCGCGTTCGGCGGCGATGTAGGGGTTGACGAGGGTGTCTTCGTATTCCTGCTGCAACCTCAGGCGCAGGGCGTCGACGTCCTCCCCGTTCTTGGCGGCTTCGAGCAACTGTTTGCGGTAGACGAACCCGACGGCACCGGAGGCTCCCATGACGGCGATCTGCGCGGTCGGCCAGGCGAGGTTGACGTCGGCTCCCATGTGCTTGGACCCCATCACGTCGTACGCGCCGCCGTACGCTTTGCGGGTGATGACGGTGATCTTGCCGACGGTCGCTTCGCCGTAGGCGTAGAGCAGTTTCGCGCCACGGCGGATGATGCCGTTGTATTCCTGCCCGGTGCCGGGCAGAAACCCGGGAACATCGACCAGGGTGATGATCGGGACGTTGAAGCAGTCGCAGGTCCGCACGAACCGGGCTGCTTTCTCGGAAGCATCGATGTCGAGGGTGCCCGCGAACTGGGTGGGTTGGTTGGCCACGATCCCCACCGATCGGCCGTCGATGCGCCCGAACCCGACGATGATGTTGCGGGCCCGGCCTTCTTGCACTTCGAGGAATTCGTCGTCGTCGAGGATCCGGGTGATGACCTCGTGCATGTCGTACGGGGTGTTCGGTGAGTCGGGGATCAGGGTGTCGAGTTCGAGGTCCTCGGCGGTCAGATTGTCCTCGATGGACCCGGCGATCGGGTCCGAGGGTGCGGTGCGGGGGGCGTCGGCGCGATTGTTGCTCGGTAGATACGACAGGAGGTCGCGGACGTAATCCAACGCGTCTTGTTCGCCGGAGGCGACGTAGTGCGCGACCCCGGACTTTTCCATGTGGGTGTGCGCGCCACCGAGTTCTTCCATGGTGACGTTCTCGCCGGTGACGGTTTTGATGACGTCGGGTCCGGTGACGAACATCTGGCTCGTGCCGTCGACCATGACCACGAAGTCGGTCAGCGCCGGGGAGTAGACGTGCCCGCCGGCGGCGGGTCCCATGATCACCGAGATCTGTGGGATCACTCCGGAGGCGCGGACGTTGCGGTGGAAGATCTCGCCGTACAACCCGAGGGAGACGACACCTTCCTGGATGCGGGCTCCGGCACCTTCGTTGATCCCGACCAGGGGCCGTCCGGTTTTGACGGCCAGGTCCATGACCTTGACGATCTTCTCGCCGTAGATTTCGCCCAGGGAGCCGCCGAAGACGGTCGCGTCCTGGGAGAACACGCACACATCGCGGCCGTCGACGGTGCCGTAGCCGGTGACGACACCGTCACCGAAGGGCCGGTTGTCCCCGAGCCCGAAGTTCTGGGAGCGGTGCCGGGCGAGGGCGTCGAGTTCGACGAACGAGCCCTCGTCGAGCAACGCGGTGATCCGCTCGCGGGCGGTGAGCTTGCCTTTGGCGTGGACCTTGTCCACCGCTGCCTCACCGGACGGAATCTCCGCAACCGCGAGACGTTTACGAAGATCGGCCAATTTACCCGCAGTGGTATGGATATCGGGTTCGGTCGTGGTCATGAAGGAGTCCCCTACGGTTGCTGTTCGGGCGTGTCGAGTGGATTCTGGTGTCAGCTGGTTGCGAGCGATCGGGCGATCACCAGACGCTGAATCTGGTTGGTGCCCTCGAAGATCTGGGTGATCTTGGCGTCGCGCATGTATCGCTCGACGCGGAAGTCGCGGGTGTAGCCGTAGCCGCCGAAGACCTGCACCGCATCGGTGGTCACCTTCATGGCCGCATCGGTGGCGATCAGCTTTGCCACGGAGGCGTTGCGCGAGTAGGGAAGTCCGGCGTCACGCCGACGGGCGGCGTCGAGGTAGGTGGCGCGGGCGGAGTCCACTGCGGCCGCCATGTCCGCCAATACGAAACCGAGGCCCTGGTGGTCGATGATCTTCTTGCCGAACGCCGTACGCTCCTGGGCGTACTTCACCGCGTCGTCGAGTGCCGCCTGAGCGATTCCCACTGCTACAGCGGCGATTCCGAGCCGTCCGGCGTCGAGCGCGCTGAAGGCGATCTGCAGCCCCTGCCCCTCCGCACCGATTCGCCAATCGGTGGGGACGTGGACGTTGTCGTAGTGCGCCGAGGTCGTCGGGACGGCGTGCAGCCCCATCTTCTCCTCGGGCCTACCGAAGCTCAGGCCGTCGGTTCCGTCCGGAACGAGGAAGCACGAGATTCCCTTGGATCCTTCGCCTGTTCGGGCGAACAGGTTGTAGAAGTCGGCCACTCCACCGTGCGTGATCCACGCCTTCGAACCGTTCACCGTGTAGCCGCCCTCGGTCGGGGTGGCCTTGCAACTGAGTGCGGCAGCGTCCGAACCGGCCTGCGCCTCGGACAACGAGTAGGCACCGATCTGAGCCCCACCGAGCATGTCGGGAAGCTTGTCGGCTTTCTGTTGGTCGGTACCGAAGGCCATCACGGGATAGCAGGCCAGACCGTGCACGCTCACTGCAACGGCCACTGCCGCCCAGCGCGATGCCAGTTCTTCGAGGACCTGGAGGTAGACCTCGTACGGTTGGCCACCACCGCCCCATTCCTCCGCGTACGGCAGGCTCAGCAGTCCTGCCTCACCCAGGGTGGCGAACACTTGGTCCGGGTACGCCTCACGCCGCTCATGATCGTCGACGATCGGGTCGAGCACCTTGTCTGCCACGTCGCGGGTCAGCGCGATGAGGTCGCGCGCTTCGGCAGTGGGCAACAGACGATCGACGGGCACGTGGAAAACCTCCGGGAAGTTCGGATCAGTACTGCCGGATGATCCGCAGTACTGATGCACAGTACTGCACAAGGCGATGCAGTACCATCCCTGATGTGAACGCACCCGTGACCTCGCATGCCACGGCACGCCGTTCCGAGCTCTTCGACCAGCTCGTGAGCCTGTTTCTGGCAGAGGGCTTCGCCCACCTGACGCTCGACACCATCGCGGCCCGCCTCCGATGCTCCAAGTCCACGCTGTACACACTGGCGTCGAGCAAGGATCAGCTCGTCGGCGGCGCCACAGTGCACTACTTCAAGTCCATGACCACCCAGGTCGAGAACGCGGTCGCCGAGGTGGACGGCACCCGCAATCGCATCACCACGTATCTCACCGCCGTCGGCGCGGCCCTGGAATCGGCGTCCGAGCAGTTCATGACCGATCTGGCATCTCTCGAATCCGCTCGTTCGGTGTACGAACGCAATACCGCGATCGCCGCTCGGCGTGTTCAGGAGTTGATCAGCGAGGGCGTCGCCAGCGGTGAAGTACGAGACGTGCACGCCGCATTCGTCGGCGATGTCGCCTCCTCGGTCATGGTGCGCATCCAGACGCGTGAGGTGTTTCGCCTGACGGGTTTGAGCGACGGCGACGCCTATCTCGAATTGGCCAAGCTCTTGACCGCTGGAATCGGCGCCTAGCGGGAGCCGGGAATGAATCCACCTCGACACACGCTGCAGTACTGTGAACTTAGTTGATCCTTCAACGAAAGAGCGCGTGATGAAGAAGATCGGATTCTTGTCCTTCGGACATTGGTCGGCATCCCCACAGTCGCAGACACGGTCTGCGTCGGACGTGCTGCTGCAGTCCATCGACCTCGCGGTCGCAGCCGAAGAGCTCGGTGCCGACGGCGCGTACTACCGCGTCCATCACTTCGCCAACCAACTCGCGTCGCCGTTCCCCCTGCTCGCCGCCGTGGGTGCCAAGACGAGCACCATCGAGATCGGCACCGGCGTCATCGACATGCGGTACGAGAACCCGTTCTACATGGCCGAGGACTCGGGCTCTGCCGACCTCATCTCCGGCGGACGGTTGCAACTCGGCATCAGTCGGGGATCGCCCGAGCAGGTCATCGAGGGTTACCGCTACTTCGGCTACGCACCCGCCGACGGTTCGGATCATGCCGATATGGCGCGTGAGCACACCCGCATCTACCTCGACCTCCTGGAAGGCAAGGGCTTCGCGCAGCCCAATCCACGACCGATGTTTCCCAACCCACCCGGACTGCTGCGCCTCGAACCGCACTCCCCCGGATTGCGTCAGCGCATCTGGTGGGGTGCCGGAACTCGCGAGACCGCCGAGTGGACCGCGCGCCAGGGTATGAACCTGATGAGCTCGACACTGCTGAGCGAAGACACCGGTGTGCCGTTCCATCAACTGCAGGCCGAGCAGATCGAACGATTCCACAAGACGTGGAGCGATGCAGGCCACGATTTCGCACCGCGAACGTCCGTGAGCCGCAGCATCTTTCCGATCGTCAGCGATCTCGATCGGGCCTACTTCGGCCGAGAGGGCACCGGCGACGACCAAGTCGGCTACCTCGACGGCGGCAAAGCACGGTTCGGCAAGACCTACGCGGGCGAGCCCGACCGGCTGATCGAGGAACTGGCCACCGACGAAGCGATCACTGCCGCAGACACTCTGCTGCTCACCGTCCCCAACCAACTGGGCGTCGACTACTGCGCTCACTTGCTCGAGACACTGCTGCGCGACGTCGCTCCCGCCCTGGGGTGGCGTTGATCACCTGCTGAGCAGCGGCGTTTGGCTTCGGTGAACGTGGGTACTGGCAGCAGGTTCACCCACCCCACCTGCCAGGAGTTCCCATGCTAAAACGCGACGTATCCGCGCGCCTCGATGTAGACATCACCGCAGCCACCACGCTCGAATTCCAGATCGCAGTCGCACCGCACCCAGGTACGACGGTCACCGAGTCACTGTCCTTCGTCCTCGACGGTAACCCCATCGAGGCCAAGGAAGTGAGCGGACCGCACGGCAACCGGATCCACGTCATGCCTGCCGACGTCGGCAATCTGCAGGTCTCGTACGACGCCACCATTCTGGGCAACACCACCCCGGCTCCGGTCACCGACTACGACATGTCGCTCTATCTCCGGCCGAGCCGGTACGCCGAGGCCGACAAGTTCTACGGGTTCGCCGCAACCGAATTCGGCGACTACGCGGACTCCGAGGAACTGCTGGCGAAGATCTCCGCATGGGTGGGCGCACGTCTGAATTACGTTCCGGGAAGCAGCGATCCGATCGACGGAGCCGTCGACACATTGCTCGCCGGACAGGGTGTCTGCCGGGACTACTCGCACCTCGTGGTCGCCATGCTGCGTGCGGTCAACGTTCCGGCTCGGCTGGTGGCGGTGTACGCACCCGGCTGCGATCCGATGGACTTTCACGCCGTCGCCGAGGCGTTCGTGGGCGGCCAGTGGCGTGTTGTCGATGCCACCTGCCTCGCCCCTCGCTCGACGCTGGTGCGAATCTCGGTCGGTCGCGATGCTGCCGACACCGCATTCCTGGACAACCACAAGGGTGCGATCACCCTGAACAGTTCGGTCGTGACCGCTGTCGTCGACGGCGAGCTGCCTCAGGACGACATCACCGAGCTGGTCTCTCTCACCTGATGCTCCGAGCGAACACTGCGGCGATATGAGCTACATCACAGCGGCGTTTGCTTTCAGGGGCGGAAACCGACTAAGTATCCGTTACCAACAGTCACAGCCACCTGAAAGGGCAACACCATGAGCTTCATCGACAAGGCCAAGAACGCTGCAGAAGACGCCATCGGCAAGGCCAAGGAGGTTGTGGGCGACGCAACCGACAACAAGGACCTCGAGGCCGAGGGCAAGAAGGACCAGGGTTCGGCAGGCGTGAAGAAGGTCGGCGAGAACATCAAGGACACCTTCAAGTAACCACCCCCATCGCATCGAGTGCCGCCGATCTCGATGATCGGCGGCACTCGCCTTTCACTCCCACCTTTCCTCACACCAGAGAACGGATGCCCCTCATGACCACATCGACAGACACGACCAAGGCCCCCAAGCGTCGCGGCGGATTCGCCTCGAAGTTCGCCCTCCTGATCACGCTCGTCCTGGTCGCAGCGCTGGTGATCTTCGTGCTGCAGAACACCGTGCACACCACGATCAATTTCCTGGGTTGGAACTTCGACCTCGGTCAGGGTGTCTCCCTGCTCGGCGCAGCCGTCGTCGGTGCCGTCATCACGCTGACCGCGACCGCAGCGCTCAAGGTTCGACGCGCAGTCCGCTGACCGACTTCGACCCGAGAAGGAATGCCCGATGCTTCCCCTGCTTGCCCGTAAATACCTGTACCGCTACCTGATCGTCGCGATCGGGCTACCCATCCTCGCCCGACTGCTGGCCTTCGCCGGTCAGAGCCTCGAAAAGCGAACAGGGAACGACAACTTCGTGTCCAGGGGCCTGAAATCGGCCGGCAGATTCGCGCAGAAGCGCGCCGACAAGTCCCAGGGCAAGCAGGACCGCAAGTCCCGCAGCGTCGGTCGCTAGAGCCGGTCGCCGGTTTCTCGGCGGAGGTCCTTCAGCACTTCTCGGAGCACGACCCGATCGTCGAATTCGACGATGTCTCGACCGTAGGCCTGCTCGGTGTCACAGCCGCGGCCCGCGACCACGACCACATCGTCGGGTTCGGCCATCTTCACTGCGAGCGCGAGCGCAGTACGACGGTCCGGCTCGACGACGACCGACGCCGACCGTGCAGCTCGCGCACCTTCCGCCACCGCAGCTCGGATGGTGTCGGCATCCTCGGACAACGGACTTTCGTCGCTGACGATCACCACGTCGGCAAGTTCGGCTGCGGTAGCTCCCAGCGGGAAGCGTTTGCCCGGATCGCGTTCACCCGTTGCCCCGACGACCACGATCACCCGACCGGTCACCAAAGTCCGTACGAACGGCAACAATCGGCGTTGTCCCGCGGTGTTGTGCATGTAGTCCACCAATGCCAGAAACGGCTGCCCGGCATCGACCTTCTCGAGCCGTCCGGGAACGGATCGAACGCTCTCCAATCCTGCGGCGACCACCGCGAGATCCTTGCCTGCGGCCAGTGCTGTGGCAAGCGCAGCAAGCGCGTTACCGGCCTGGTGCGGACCGAGCAGGGGCAGTCGAACGTCGATCGAACCCGTAGGTGTTCGGACAGTCATCGTTGTATCGACGCCGGTGCATTCGATGTGCTCTCCGAACACCTCCGCACGGATGTCGAGTACCGACCACCTCCAGCACGGAACGTCCACGAGCTGGGCCAACCTTCTTCCGTACACGTCGTCGATACCCACCGCCGCGGCTGCTGTTCGGTGGGCTGCGAACAACTCCGCTTTGGCGGCGAAGTATCTGTCCATGCTGCCGTGATAGTCGAGGTGGTCGGGACCGAGATTGGTGAACCCGACCGCAGCGAAGCGCATACCGTCGATGCGGTGTTCGGACACTGCATGAGAGGACACCTCCAGCGCGACAGCCGTTGCGCCCTCGTCTCGAAAGCGGCCGAGCGTGCGCTGGACCGTCGCAGCCTCGGGTGTCGTTCGCGCAGTGGGTGACCACGTCGCCGGCCCGGCCAGTCCGATGCCGGTCATCGTGCCGACCGTCTCGCCCGAGGCCTCTAGCCCCGCAGCGAGCAGCAGTGCAGTGCTGGTCTTTCCATTGGTTCCGGTCACCCCGTAGACGTCCATGGCGTCCGCGGGGTGATCGTGGATCAGTGCGCAGACCGCGCCTGCGCTTCGGCGCGGGTCGTCGACGACGACGGTCGGCAGCACGGTCGACGGCCTGTCGGACAGGACGGCCACCGCTCCGCGCTCGTACGCCTCGAGTTCGTGGTTCAACCCGTGGGCGTGAGAGCCCGGAAACGCCAAGTACAGGTCTCCGGGGCGGACCGTCCGGGAATCGTCACTCGCCCCGGTCACGCGCACGGATTCGATGGGTACAGGTGATCCGATCGTGCGAGCGATATCAGCGAGCGCCGTACCGAGACCTCGGCCCGGCGACTTCCAGGATCCGTCGGCCGCGGGCTCGGTCAATGACCCGCCGGGTCGGTGAGGGATTTGCCTTCCTTGGCCTTGACACGCTTGCGCTCGAGGAGGACCAGAGCAATCCCGGCGGCGAGTAGCACCGGCGCGGCAACGGCCCCGATCCACACCCACCCGGTGAATCCGTAACCTGCCGCGGTGAGAGTGAGACCGAGACTCACCAATGCCACTCCGATACAGATGTACCCGGGCCAGTTGCGTGTGTCGACGATTGCCTCACCCGCGTGCCCGCGCGTCGTCCGATCGTCGTCGGTTGCCCCGGCGTCGGATTCGCTCGTGTTCTGGTCTGCCATGTGGATCCTCTCCGGATACGGACCGTTCGTCCCATTCGAGACAAGCGGTTCGTATCGGCTGCCCGCTAGTCACCGGCGGTAAACCTGAGGTCGGATCGGACGATCAGTCGTGCCAACTCACTGCCGCGAACGGAGCGTGGCTGGCGAGTCGGCCGACGATGCCGGCGTGCGCGAAATCCTTGGCCGTCGCGACGGCGTCGAGCACGTCTGCGCCCTTCGCGAGCTCCGCGGTGATGGCTGCGGCGAACACGCAGCCGGCACCTGACACGCGCTCTTCGCCCACCTTGGGGGCGCGCAGCACGGTCAGTTCGGACCCGTCGTAGACGACGTCGACGGCCTCGTCGCCGGGCAGACCTGTGCCACCCTTGACCACCACGAAACGAGGCCCGAGATCGGCGATTCTCTTGGCGGCCTCACCCAGATCGTCGACGGTGTCGATGGCGTCCATTCCGGACAAGGTCTGCGCCTCGAACAGGTTGGGGGTGATCACGGTGGCCAACGGAAGGATCTCGCGCCGCAGGGCATTGTCGGTGTCGAGTGCGGCACCCGGCTCCTGGCCCTTGCAGATCAGGACCGGATCGACGACCACGTGCCGCCACGGCTGCAGGCGCAGCGACGCCGCTACCGTGTCCACGGTGACGGGGGTGCCGAGCATGCCGATCTTGACGACATCGAGATCGTGTGCGGCAGTGGCCACTTCGATCTGATCGGCGATGACCGTGCTGTCGATGGGCACGAATCGGTGCCCCCAGCCCGCCTTCGGATCGAACGAGACGATGCACGTGATCGTGCCGACTCCGTAGACCCCGAGCCGCTCGAATGTCTTGAGATCTGCTTGCAGACCGGCTCCGCCGGTGGCTTCCGAACCAGCGATGACATAGGCGATTGTCGACATGGCCTCAGTATGACAATCGCAGATCGGCACCGACGCGAGTGGTCGCCACGGGATTGGGTCCGGAGGTTTCGGGGCATACGTCGAAGTCGGTGCGTCTCCTCGAGCAACCGACGACACCGCGCAGTACATCGACTTCGAGCCCAGGAGTAGCGGAGCACGATCGGAGATCGTGCAATCACGCACAACGACGAGAGTTTCGGAGGCCGAATCGTGCCCACCAGCAGAAATACGTCAGCCACCTGCGAGGACGTCTGGAACGTCCTGGCGAACGGATGGAGCTATGCGACCTGGGTCGTCGGCGCGTCCCGCATCCGCGCTGTCGACGGCAACTGGCCCGCAGTCGGCAGCTCCATTCATCACTCGGTGGGTGCGTGGCCTGCGGTACTCAGTGACGTCACGCGGTCGGTGGGACTCCATGCCGGTCGAGAACTTGTGCTCGAAGCCCGTGCACTGCCGTTCGGAAAGGCCTCGATAACAGTGCGACTGCATCCTCTCGCCTCGGGCTGCCGCATCGAAATCATCGAGCACGCAATCACGGCACCCTTCGATCTGGTCCCCGACCGGGTCCAACATCTTCTGGCGCATCCACGCAACGCCGAGGCGCTGCGCAGGCTTGCACTCCTGGCCGAGCGGTCCACTGCACCGTGACCAAGACCCCATTGCGACAAGCAGTTTCGGGAAAAATGCTGTTCGTGTTTATTCTCGGCGATGTGCTCGGTGCCGGAATCTATGCTCTCGTCGGTGAGATCGCGGGTGAGGTCGGCGGAGCGATCTGGCTCCCCATGCTCGTCGCGCTGCTGATGGCGCTGCTGACCGCGGCGTCGTACGCAGAGTTGGTCACCAAATATCCGAGGGCGGGCGGCGCGGCGGTCTTCGCGCAACAGGCGTACGGCAAACCGATGGTGTCGTTCCTCGTCGGATTCTCGATGCTCGCCGCGGGTGTCACCAGTGCGGCCGGGCTGGCACTCGCCTTTTCGGGTGACTATCTGGGCGTGTTCCTCGACGTGCCTGCTGTACCCGCTGCAGTGGTCTTCCTGCTGTTGATCGGGTTGCTCAACGCGCGCGGCATCACCGAGTCTCTCCGCGCCAATCTCGTGATGACGGTGGTCGAGGTGTCCGGGCTGGTCGTCGTCATCGCCCTTGCCGGACTGGTGTTGAGCCGCGGCGACGGTGTGCCCTCTCGCGTCCTCGAATTCACCGACGAGACGACACCGACCTTGGCGGTTCTCGGCGCGGCTCTGCTGGCCTTCTATTCGTTCGTGGGTTTCGAGACGTCCGCGAACATCGCCGAGGAAGTCGAGGACGTGCGCCGGGTCTACCCACGAGCCCTCCTCGGTGCCGTCACCGTGGCCGGTGTGGTGTACGTGCTCGTCGGGCTTGCTGTGTCGACGGTCGTACCTGCCGACACACTGTCGCAGTCCACCGGTCCACTGCTCGAGGTCGTCGCTGCAGCGGATGCCGGCATTCCGCCGTCGGTTTTCGGTCTGATCGCACTCGTCGCTGTCGCCAACGGCGCGTTGCTGACGATGATCATGGCATCGCGGCTGACGTTCGGGATGGCGCGCGACGGTCTGCTCCCCGGAGTGCTCGCCGAGGTTCTGCCGGGTCGCAAGACACCGTGGACTGCCATCGTCGCCACCACAGCTGTCGCGATGGTCCTGGCCACCACCGGTTCTGTTGCGGCACTGGCCGAAACCGTGGTGCTCCTGCTGCTGTTCGTCTTCGTCAGCACCAACGTCGCCGTGCTCGTACTACGCCGAGATCGGGCAGAGACCGACCATTTCCGAACGCCCACAGCACTTCCCGTCCTGGCGCTGATCACCTGTGCCGTACTGCTGACCCAGCAGTCGGGAGCAACGTGGCTCCGCGCCGGACTGCTTCTTGCGGTAGGCGTAGCGCTGTACTTCGTCGGTACCGTGCTGACCGGCAGGACGAAGACCGAGCAGAGGAGTACATCCCGATGACCACGACCGAAGTAGACGCGATCGTGATCGGCAGTGGCCACAACGGCTTGGTCGCGGCGGCAGCGATGGCAGACGCCGGCTGGGACGTCGTGGTCCTCGAGGCCGCCGAACATCCCGGCGGCGCTGTGCGCAGCGCCGAGCTCGTTCCCGGTTTCACCAGCGACCTCTTCAGCGCGTTCTACCCACTGGCGCTCGCCTCGCCTGCCATGAAGGCACTCGAGTTGGAAAGCCACGGGCTGCAGTGGTCGCACTCCCCCGCGGTGTACGGCCATGCGCGGTCACCGCAGGACACCGACGCTCCGGTCGTGCACCACGATGTCGAGACCACCGCCGCGCGGCTGTCGGAACACGACGCGCGGGACGGCCGCACCTGGTTGCGACTCTTCGAGCAGTGGGAGCGCATTCGCGAGCCCTTCATGAACTCGCTGTTCGGACCGTTTCCACCAGTCGTCCCCGCGGCTCGCCTCGTCCACGCCTTGGGCGTACCCGAGACGCTGCGCTTCGCACGATTCGCCGCCCTCCCCGCCCGCGTGATGGCTCACGAACTCTTCCACAGCGAGGCCGCTCGCTGCCTCCTGCTGGGAAACGCCATGCACGGTGACGTCCCGACCGACGCCCCCGTGAGCGGGATGATGGGCTGGCTGCTCACGATGCTGGCCCAGGACGTCGGGTTTCCGACCCCCGTGGGCGGATCCTCTGCGCTGACGTCGGCGTTGATTCGGCGTGGCGCCGCATCGGGTGCGGTGCTGGAGTGCGGTCAGGCGGTCGAGCACATCGAGGTGCGCGGCGGTCGAGCTCGGGCAGTGCACACCGCGGCCGGCGACACGTTTCGGGCGCGCCGAGCGATCGTGGCCGACGTGTCCGCACCGGCGCTCTACGGTTCACTGCTTCCGTACGACGCCGTGCCGCGCCGTGTGCACGACGACTTGCGCACCTTCGAGTGGGACACCCCTGTGGTCAAGGTGAACTACGCGCTCGATCGTAGAATCCCTTGGAATTCACCGTCTCTGGCCGATGCCGGCACCGTTCATCTCGGTGCGGACGACAACGGTCTCGTGCATTGGGCAGCCGATCTCACGACCGGAGTCCTTCCCGCGAGTCCGTTCATGCTGTTCGGTCAGATGACCACTGCCGATCGGAGCAGATCACCGGAGGGCACCGAAAGCGCTTGGGCCTACACGCATCTGCCGAGAGGCGTCGTCGACGACGCGGCCGCCGACACCGTGGCGGATCGGGTGGACGAAGTCCTCGACGCCCACGCACCGGGGTTTCTCGATTCGATCGTCGGGCGGATCGTACAGCGACCGAGCGATCTGTACGGTGCCGACGCGAATCTGCACGGTGGTGCGGTGAACGGCGGAACCGCACAGCTGCAGCAGCAGTTGATATTTCGACCGACACCGGGTCTGGGTCGGGCGGAGACGCCGGTGGAGGGCCTGTTCTTGGGTTCGGCATCGGCGCACCCTGGTGGCGGAGTGCACGGAGCAGCCGGGCTCAATGCCGCCCGGGCAGCGCTCGGCCAGCGAGGTGTCACCGGCTGGGTGAAGAAGAAAGTCACCGGTTCACTCATCGACATGTTGACCCGGTGACGCCGTTATCGAAGCGAGATCTTTCGTTACCGGTTCGAGACCTCGGACGAGGTCTACCGAAATCGGACACTGACATTGTTGAAAGCACAACAACTCAGCGTCGTGCACCGTACGGGAAGACCGACCGGTCCGAGCGCTTCGGGGAAGAGGTAAAGACATGTTGACCAGCACCGCAACCATGGAACGCTCCCTTCGCGACGACGAAGGCGTGTTCCGACTCGAGACCGTCGTGCGACCGGACCGCCGCAACACGCTGCGCGCGTTCGGCGAACTGGACATGTCCACCCGGGCCGAGTTCGTGCACAGCCTCGACCGCCTGGCATCGGCGTCCGTGCAGGTGACGGTCGACTTGTCGGAGGTCTCGTTCATGTACTCCGGCGTCGCCAACGCGATCATCGATTTCACCTTTGTACATCCGGGCAAGATTGCCGTATTCGCGCCTGCACGCTCGGTCCGCATGGTCCTGGAAGTACTGGGCTCAGGTGACCTGTTCGTCGACACGTTTCGGTCGTGAATCCGACTCGACAACAGGTAACGTCCAAGTTATGTCAGAGGAGCCGACCGGAGGACCGTTCGAGATCGTGGCAGCCGAGCACGACTCGGCCACCGTACTCACCGTTCGAGGCGAGCTGGATCTCGACACCATCCCAGAACTGTCCGCCACCGCGTTTCCAGCGGCCGACAGTGCAGCAGGAGGTCTCGTCGTCGATCTGACCGACGTCAGCTTCCTGTCGTCGAGCGCGATCACTGTGCTGGTGCGAGTGTGCGATCGGCTACCCGATGCCTCACGCATGGCTCTGGTAGCGGTCGACGGAGTCGTGGTTCGTCCGGTGCAGCTCAGCGGAATCGATCGAGTGATGGCGACCTTCACGACCGTGCCCGACGCGGTTGCCCACGTTCGGTCGGCTGTTCTCGACGCGGAGGTCGACCGATGACCGGCCGATACCGAGTCGGGCGACGACGATGACCGAGAGCAGTCTCGCTCCCAGTCGTTGGAGCCACACCGCCCCGGCCGAGCCCGCCGTGGCGACCGTACTTCGTCGCCGGTTGCATCACTGGACTCTCGAACTCGGCGTGAGTAGCGATCTTGTCGACGACATCGTCCTCGGGGTCTACGAGGCACTGGCAAACGTGGTCGAACACGCCTATCACTCGGTGCCCGAGCCAGGGACGATGACGATCACCGCCGCCTACGAACACCGGACGCTGACGGTGACGATCTCCGACACCGGGACGTGGCGTCCACCGACGCCGACGACCAATCGAAGTCACGGCCTGCAACTCGCAGCCGCGGTGGCCGACGACCTCCTGGTCGACCATCGACCCGGTTTCGGCACAGTGGTCACTGCCGTGTGGACCGATCCGATCACAACCGACCACTCGAAACCCGCCACCCGCTCGTCATGACCGAAGGGAGTCCCCATGTCTGCCACGGCTGCTGATCTACTCGACACTGCACCGTGCGGCGTGTTCTCGGTCGACGTCGCCACTTCGCGAATCCTCTACGCCAACGTGGCCGCCGCTCGGATCACCGCGCGCAGCCGCGAGACGCTCGTCGGAATGTCCGTCAGCGACCTGTTCACGGTCGAGTTCGAGCCGATCCTGGCGGCCCTGATGAATGTTGTGTCGACATCGGAATCGGACTCGCCGGTCGGAGCGAACGCGAAGTTGACCGTCGCGTCCGATCCACGCGCCGCGATAGCCGTGTCGATCCTGGCCAACAGTCTGCGCACGGCCGAAGGGGCCGTGACGGTGACGATGACGCTGCACAACGAAACCGAACGCCACGTGCGCGAGAAGGATCTGGTCGACGCCCGCGACAACGCGGAGGCCGCCCAGGACGATGCCGAGGCCGCACTGGACAGATCACAGGACGCATTGGGGGCCTCGGAAGAAGCACGCAAGCAGGCCGAGGCGGAGAGAACCCAGGTGCAGATTCTGGCGTCGACGCTGCAACGCACTCTGCTGCCGCCGATCCTGTCGGCTCCGACGGGCATGAACGTGGCAGCGCACTATCACCCCGCATCCATCGACGAGGTCGGTGGCGACTTCTACGACGTGTTTCCGCTCGACAAGCAGACGTGGGGATTCTTCCTCGGTGACGTGAGCGGTAAGGGTGCGGGAGCCGCCGCCGTGACGTCACTGACCCGGTACACCCTCCGCGCCGCCGCAGTGTTCGACCGCAACCCGATCTCGGTGCTCGAAAACCTCAACACCGTTCTGCACCACGAGTTCCACGGAGACGACCCACGTTTCTGCACGGTGGTTTTCGGCACCATCACTCCGGGACCGGACGGCGCAAAGGTTGACCTCGCCAGCGGCGGACATCCGCCGGCACTGCGTATCACGCACGACGCCGTCGTCGACTTCGTCGACACCACAGGTGGCCAGTTGGTCGGGGCGTTGGCCGAGCCGCACTTCGCATCGGCATCGGTGACCCTGCGCCCCGGCGACGTCATGGCGTTCTACACCGACGGATTGACCGAAGCGATCGTCGGACCGGGGCGGACGCGCTTCGACGACGACGGTGGCCTCGAATCCTTCGCTGCCAAAAAGGGTCCGACCACTGCACCGAAGATCGTCGACGATCTGACCTCACTGTTGGCATCCTTCGGGGACGGCCTGCAGGACGACGTCGCGCTGCTCGCCTTCGAGGTACCCCGGCCCGAGCCCGACTCGTAGCAATCGACGCCGGAGACGCGAGTCCGCTCACCGAGCGAAATCGCGTATTCGGTGCATCGCATTCGACTCCGCGCCACTGTCACGCTTGCGCAGCGAGCGCGCGTCCGGCCTGCCGGCCACCGAAGATGCACCCACCCAGGAACGTTCCCTCCAACGAGCGGTACCCGTGCACACCGCCGCCACCGAAACCGGCGATCTCACCTGCCGCCCACAATCCGTCTATCGCCTGTCCGTCGCCGTCGAGGACACGGCCCTGCAGGTCGGTTTGAATGCCGCCCAATGTTTTTCGCGTGATGATGTTCAACCGCACGGCGATCAACGGACCCGATTTGGGATCGAGAATCTTGTGCGGTGAGGCGGTACGCGCGATGCGCTCTCCGCGCGATCGACGCGAATTGTGGATCGCGGAGATCTGCAGGTCCTTGGTGAACGGGTTGTCGACCTCACGGTCGCGGGCCTCGATCTGCCGCTTCAGATCGGCGAGGTCGATCAGATCCTCGCCGGAGACCCTGTTCATTCCCTGGACGAGTTGGGCGAGGGTGTCGGCGACGACGAAATCCTCTCCGTTCTTCTTGAACGCCTCCACCGGTTCGCTGGCACCGGGCAACACCCGGCCGAGAACGAGCTTGAGGTTCTTTCCGGTGATGTCCGGGTTCTGCTCCGATCCCGAGAGTGCAAACTCCTTCTCGATGATCTTCTGCGTCAGAACGAACCAGGAGTACTCGAATCCACTGTCCTGAATGGCTTTCAACGTGCCGAGAGTATCGAACCCCGGAAAGTTCGGAACCGGGAACCGTCGCCCACGCGCGTCGAACCACATGGACGACGGGCCGGGAATGATTCTGATTCCGTGGTTCTTCCAGATCGGATTCCAGTTCTTGATGCCCTCGGTGTAATGCCACATGCGGTCTTTGTTGACCAGACGGCCACCGACTTTCTCGGTGATGCCGAGCATGCGGCCGTCGACGTGTTCGGGGACTCCCGAGATCAGGGACTTCGGAGCCGTTCCCAGCCGTGCCGGCCAGTTCTCCCGCACCAGGTCGTGGTTGGCTCCGATGCCGCCCGCAGTGACGAGCACGGCCCCGGCACGCAACTCGAACTCACCCACCTCGACGCGGCTACTGCCCGAACCTCGCTCCGCGGCACTGGGTTCGAGAAGTGCGCCGCGGACTCCCTCGACTGTGCCGGCACTGACGATGAACTCGTCGACGCGGTGACGAAAACCGAAGCGCACCAACCCTTTGTCAGCGGCCTCACGTACGCGTCGCTCGAACGGCGCAACGACCCCTGGACCGGTACCCCAGGTCAGGTGAAATCGCGGAACCGAATTGCCGTGGCCCTCGGCGAGGTAGCCACCACGTTCGGCCCACCCGACGATGGGAACCCACCGCACGCCCTGCGCGTGCAGCCAGGACCGTTTCTCCCCCGCCGCGAAATCGAGGTACGCGCGCGCCCACCGATGGCCCCAGTAATCCTCGCCCGCGGGATCGTCGATGCCGCGGTCGAAGGTCGCGGTTCCGAGCCAGTCCTGCCACGCAAACTCCGCGGAATCCTTGATGCCCATGCGTCGCTGCTCCGGGGTGTCGACCATGAACAGACCGCCCAATGACCAGAACGCTTGGCCGCCCAAGTTCTGCTCGGGCTCCTGGTCGAGGAGCAGCACCCGCTTTCCGGCGTCGGCCAGTTCGGCGGTCGCCACCAGTCCGGCCAAGCCTGCACCCACCACGATCACGTCTGCGTCCATTGCCCCACTGTGCTGTCGTCGGTGCCGGATCTCAAGGAAACCGCCTTGAATGACTATAGGATTTATCAGAGACTGACAAATAGTGGGGAGGTAGGTCGATGTACCCAGCGCGGGTCGCCGTAGTCGCGAAGATCGAATCGGAGCTGGGCCCCGTCGTCGCATCCGCAGTACACGCGATTCGCGACGCGATCCCGGTCTACCGATCACTGCAGGGTGCGCAGTTGGCCGATGTCGAGGCCATCGCATATTGGTCGCTGAGGCGGTTGATGGCCCTGTGGGCGCATGGCGATCGGACGATCGACGACCGTGACCACAGTAGATTCCGCGCGATAGGTGCCGCGCGCGCAGCGGACGGGCGCCCGCTGGCCGATGTGCTGCGTGCGTATCGAGTCGCGTCGAGCGTGTTCGTTCGGCACGTGACAACCGAGTATCTCGATGTACTCGAACCACCGGACATTGCCGAACTCGGCCTCGGCGTGCTCGACGCCATCGACGCAATCTCCGAGGAAATCATCGGCGCGTACGTCATTGCGCGCGAACAGCTCACATCCAACCGTGCGCAGGCGCATGCCGCGCTGCTAGACGACCTGCTGGCTGCCAGGCACAACTCACCCGGGACGGTGTCGGATCGTTCTCGCGAACTCGACCTGAAGCTGCCCACGCACCCGAATCTGCTTGTGGTGCAATCGACAGACCCGGGCCGACCCATGTCCGACGACACCGTCGAATCGCTGGTCCTCGCAGTAGGACTCGTTCCGCCGGACCGCACCGCGCCGTCGGGTCAGCGGAGCCACTTGTGCACTCGGCGCGAGCAACGCGCGATCGCGTTGTTGCCACCATCGATCCACCGCGCCGAGGCGGACCTCGCGTGTCGAGATCTGATGCTGCGCGGATGCCTCGTGGAGAGATCCACCATTGCCGGTATCAGCAGTTCGTGGCGACTCGCATCGGAAGCGCTGGACACCGCACCGGATCACGCGTTCGACGACCGGGCACTGCTCGATCAGGGTGACGGTCAGCTGCTGGCACTGCTGACCGCGCGCCCCACCGCGGACACGAGCGAGGTGGTACGTAGCGTGCTCGGTCCGCTGACCGAGGCGGCGAACGAACATATTCTGCAAGGCCTTTCGGCCTTCATCGCCACCGGTACGGCAACGGCTGCCGCCACCCGACTACAGGTACACCCGCAGACTCTGCGCTACCGACTGCGCCGAGCCCAGGAACTGACCGGCCGAGATCCCCGATCCGCGTGGCATCGCCTCGCGTTGGACACTGCGATTCAACTGCGGCAACTCGGGTGATCCGGTCTTCGGCAATGCCGGGCACATCGAAAACCCGGACACCCATGCATGAACCCATACGCGGTCTCGTCACCTGAATGGGACGGTGGTCGAGCGATTCAGTTGATGTTCCACGACTCGACAGCATCGAGTCGCCGGCCGTCGGAGTCGTACGTGTAGAAGCCTTCACCGTCCCCGAGACCGGTCTTTCCCGCGTCGATACCCTTTTGCAGTATGTCGGCAAATTTGACCTGATCCTCGCCACCGTGTGCGCGCGCGATATGTGCAGCGACGTTGAAGCCGACAGTGTCGTATATCTGGAACGGACCGGCGGGTGCCCCGGTGGCTATGCGCCACACGTTGTCGATGTCCGCCGGATTGGCAACCCCGCCGACGTAAAGGTTGGCTCCTGCTTGCAGAAGCGGGATCAGAAGACTGTTCAGCACGTATCCCGGAATTTCCTTACGGACCGGAACGGGGACGAGACCGATCTCCGCCGCAAAGCTCAATACGACATCGAAGTAGACAGGATCTGTTGCAGCAGTTGCCATCACCTCACCGGTGTTGTACCGCCACACGAGATTGGCGAAGTGCAATGCAAGAAACTTTTCCGGCCGCCCGGTGGCCTCGGCGAAACTGCTGGGCAGTAGCGACGACGAGTTGGTCACGAAGATAGTTTTCGGCGGAGCGGACGCGCCGATAGCCGACCAGACCTTCTTCTTCAGGTCGAGATCCTCCGGAACTGCTTCGATCACCAGGTCGGCGTCCGAAACGGCCTCGGCGACGCTGGTGGTGGTCGTGATGGATTCGATGGCCTTGTCGAATCGCTCCTCGTCGAAAGTCTTCAGGTCACGCTTGTAGTATCCGCGCATCCATTCCCAGCGACCCGGCAGCTTGGCAAGCAGTTCGTCGGAAATGTCGTATCCCACAACGGTTTTTCCGTGGTAGGCGGCCTGCATCATGATCTGCGAACCGAGCACTCCGGTTCCGAATACGGTCACGTTATCGACTTCGGTCATGGACGACACACTTCCCTCTATGGAGTCACTGGTTTCCCGCTCTCCAAGTTCTACCGCTGAGCGCGGAGCCATCGTCTCGTGGGGTCCAACAGTGGACCGACTCGACCGACGACAGCGCTTTACACTCCACAGGATCGACGGTTCACGCATACTCGAACGATGGCTGTCGATCCCCGCGGAAGAGACCTGAAGCGCTACCTCGAAGAAGATCCCGGCGGTCCGGTGGTGATGCTCAACCTGCTTCGGTTTGCCGAGGGTGGTCGCGACTCCTACGCGGAATATGCGAAAGCACTGGACGAGACTTTCCTCCCGCGCTACGGCGCGACGGTGCTGTACGCGGGCGACGGTTCGACCGCACTTGCCGCCGAGGACGGACAGGACTGGGATGCAGTGCTGCTGGTCCAGTACCCGTCACGTAAGGCGTTCAGCGAGATGGTGGCCGATCCCGAATATCAGACGGTGACGGCGTTACGGACCGCCGCGTTGAAAGAGGCGGTTCTGCAGGCCACCATTCCGTGGTCGTGAATTCGACCTTCGGCTTCGCATCGTGTTCGCGAAGAGGGACCTCACGGCGTTGCGAGCAACTTACTGCGGAACAGGTCGAGCACCTGGTCCAAAGCCTGCCGTGTCGGCTGCCCTGGTTCGTCGATGAGTCCCTCCGTGACAACGGAATGCGGCGGTCCGAAGGCTTCCGGGTTGAACGAGGAGTCGGGCAGTTCCACCGAGACGAATGCGTCGCCGAGCTGCTCTCGCAGCCATTGGAATCGCACAGGCGGGCACATCTTGTCGCCCTCGAAGCGCATCCCCAGGACCGTGAGCTCTCCTGCTGCACAACGGCTTTTCACCTTGTCGAGATCGCCCGGGGTGATATCGATGGATCGGGCGCGAGACTTCGATGCCGCGAACGGAAGCGACGGCTGCGAGAGCACCGGTGCGATCAGACGGTCGTCCGCCGCCATAGCGAGAGCGAATCCGCCGGTGAAGCACATTCCGATGGCACCGACGCCCGGTCCGCCGCAGCGCTCGTGCTCCTGCGCCGCCAGAGCCCGCAACCACACCACGATGCGCGACGACTTGCCGGTGGCGAGGATGGTGAATTCGCGACTGATGCACGCCGGCACCATGGCGCGGGACATGGTGGCAACGGTGCCGAGCGCTCCCATCGGCGCGGCCAGGGGATCCTTGCCGTCGACTCCGAACAGGTGCGGAACGACGGCCGTACAACCGATTCCGGCGACGGTTCTCGCGAAGTCCGCGACCCTGGGAGTGATGCCCGGCATCTCCGACATCACGATCACAGCCGGTCCGGTTCCGATGCGATACACGGGCGCTGTCCGCCCGTCCGCGGTGAACTCGGTTCGCTCGAAGTCGGCCAGAGTGTCATCGGTCATGGGAGTGCGTCCTTCTGCCAAGGGTTCACCGCGCCGAGCCGACGCTTGCGATCAAAGCTAGATCATCGCGGATCGACACGACGTCGATCGAACACGTGTCGCCTGCGCAATCACCACGAGTCCGTGTCGGCCAGAATGGTCACACCTAGCGCGACGAAAAGCGTGGCACCGGCCGCAACTCCGAACAGACTCGCGGCAGGCGCACCCGCACGTCGGCCGAGCACGCTCGCCGCGACATCGAGGGCATCGATCCCGACCCCGGCCGCTACCGCTGCCTTGCGAACCTCCGAGGACGGGTGATGCAAGGCCATTCCGAGTGCCACATCGCGCACTCCGAACAGGCGGGTCGCCACCCCCGCGCTTCCGGGTTCGCGCATGGGTCCGAGACCGAAGGCGCGCCACGAGTGCGCAGGGCTCACCCACGACACCAATCCGGCAGCCGATCGCAGAACCGAGAGTGCGAGCAACGGGGTGGACTGTGAACGCATAACGTCTCCTCAGGTTTTGTAGTGGTTACTACACCGACGCTACCTGTAGTGGCCACTACAATCAAGGTGTGGCCACCAAACATTCGCGCGAAGAGATGCTGTCCGGCGCATTGGACGCCGCCCTGGAAGGCGGCCTGAGCCGCTTGACCTTCGGCCGACTCGCGTCGCGTCTGCAGATCAGCGATCGCATGGTCGTCTACTACTTCCCCACGAAGGACGACCTCGTGACGTCCGTTCTGTCGGTGGTGGGAGACCGATTGCAGCACGTGCTGTCCGCGGCGTTCCCGACGCCGATGAACGACCACCGCTCCCTCGTCGCGGCGGCGTGGCCGGTCGTGGCAAAACCTGAATACGATCCGTTGTTCGGTCTGTATTTCGAGGCGATAGGACAAGCCACTGCAGGACTGGAGCCCTACCGGTCGGTGGCCTCACTCTTGGTGGAGGGCTGGATCGAGTGGCTCAGCAGCTTTGTCGTCGGTAGTCCGGACTACCGACGGATGGAGGCCACAGCTGCAGTGGCACTGCTCGACGGCCTGCTGCTCATGCGTCTGTTGGGAGGCAGCGATCTCGCCGCCACAGCATCGACGTCTCTGCTGCACACCGGTGGATCCCCGAAGGAACGACCGAGTTCATGACTACGTCTGTTCTTCGATCGGCGACTGGAACGACCACAGATGTCCCTCGGGATCGCGCACGCTGTATTCACGGACGCCGTAGGGCATGTCGGTGGGCGGGTAGTCGATCGATGCCCCGGTTGCCGCCACGCGAGCGTGGTGGGCTTCGACGTCGTCGACGAGGATCGCAAGCGATGCCGTGACCGATCCGGTTGTCAGCGGCGACACCATCCGGTGTTCGGGGGCCTCGCGGTGAAGCCACACCACACCGTCACCGGCATGCACTTCACCGTGCACCGCTCTGTCGCCGTCGTATTCGATGGGTCCGGGAGCCAGTCCGAACACGTCGACGAGGTAGGAATGCGCTGCTGCGATGTCGCGATAGACCAGCAACGTGGTGCGTCTGGTGACTGCCGGCTCCTCGGCCGACAGGCCCGAGAGTAGGTCCAACAACGCGTCGTCGCCGAGGAGAGCACCGTGCAGTAGCCGGTCCTCGACCGCCCGAACCCGCTCTCGCACACGAGCCAGCTCGGCCATCTGCCGGTCCAAGTCGGCCAGATGCTGCCGACTCAGGTGCAGGAGATCCGCTGCGTCCGGATCCACATCGCCCAGCGGGGTGCCCAGTTCTCGGAGCAGTCGAATCCGGTACAGCCGGTCGAGGTCACCCCCGTCGTAGCGACGCCTGCCCCCTCCGTCTCGGTCGGGAGCGAGCAGACCGAGTTCTTCGTAGTAGCGCAACGTACGCTCGGTGACGCCGGTTCTACGGGCCACGTCACCGATGCCCCATGTGCTGGAATCGCTGCTGTTCATGCATGCAACGGTAGAACCTCACGCCACGTCAGGAGCAAACTCGGCCGGTTCGGATCACACGTCTTCGAGTCGAATTCCCTTGGTTTCCTTCATGAAGAAGCAGGCGACACCGGTCAGAGCGGCCAGGAACATGATGTACACACCGAACACCCAGCCCAAGTCGAGGCCGAGGAAGAGCTGGTTGAGATACGGCGCAGTTCCGCCGAACACCGCTACCGAGAACGAATAGGCGAATCCGATTGCCTGCGTGCGGAGTCGGGTGGGAAAGCTTTCCGAGAGAGTCGAGGAAAGGATGGATGCCGGGACGGCGATGACGAGCAGCGCCACTGTCGACGGGAGCAGCAGTGACCACCATTGCGTCGAGATCATCATCGTCAGCGGGATCTGCAGCACGAACATCAGCACGGCGAAGGCGGCCAGCATCGGCCGTCGACCGATCGAATCCGAGAGACGACCGAAGAACGGCAGGGACACCAGCGCTATCAACTGAGCGACGACGAGCATCCAGTACGCGGTGTCCGGGTTCATCCCCCGCTGTGTGATGGCGAACGTCGAGACGTAGGAGGTCCAGGTGTAGTGCGCCGCAGTGATTCCCGACGTCATTCCGATCATCAACACGATCGCCTTGACGACGGTCTTGCGTGCGATCGGCGCCTGTTCCACCTTGTTCTGCTCCGAATCGAAGACCTCGCTCTCGTCCATGTTCTTGCGCAGGTAGAGCGCGAACAACGCCAGGAGTGCTCCCAGCAGGAACGGGATACGCCAACCCCACTGGCCGACAGCCGATTCCGACAGCGTCGAGGTGATGACGCCACCGACCGTGTACGCCAGGGCCGACCCGCCGAAGATCGCGACGAACGCGACGCTTCCCCACATGCCCCGACGGTTCGGCGGTGCGATCTCGCCGACGTAGGAGTACGCCGTCGCCGACTCACCGCCGTGCGCGAACCCCTGCATGACGCGTGCGAGCAAGAGCAGCACCGAGGCCCAGGCACCGATCGCACCGTAGGTGGGCATGATGCCGATCAGCAGGCTGCCGGTCGCCATCATGAGCATCGTGGTGACGAGAACGAACTTGCGGCCCTTCTTGTCCGCGATCCGGCCGAACACGATGCCGCCGAGGGGCCGCATCAGGAATCCGACGGCGAACACTGCCAACGTCGACAGCAGTGCCGAGACCGGATCTGCCTGGCTGAACATCGCCGCCGCGATGAACGGAGCGAACACCGCGTAGGCACTCCACTCGTACCATTCGAGAACGTTGCCTACGGTGCTGGCGAACAGCGATTTCTTCCGCGAGGAGATATCGGGTGCCGAGCGGGTATCGCGTGATGATCCGACGGTCATGGAGTGTCACTTTCGGTCGAATGAGTTTGCACTGGAACAGGTTTGAGTGCTGCACGCCGAATCTTCCCGGTCTGGGTCTTGGGAAGTTCGTCGATGATGTGAATGGCCTTCGGGCGCTTGTAAGCCGCCAGTCGGTCGCGCGCGAAATCCACCAGCGCATCCGGCGTCACCGTGGTGCCGTTGCGTAGGGATACGTAGGCCACCACCGATTCGCCCTGGTAGTCGTCGGGCCTGCCCACCACGGCGGCCTCGAACACCGCGGGATGTTCGTAGAGGGTGTCCTCGACTTCTCGGGGCCAGACCTTGTACCCAGACACGTTGATCTGATCCTTGAGTCGGTCGACGAGATACACCCATCCGTCGTCGTCGATGATCGCCACGTCTCCCGTACGAAGGCGATCTCCGGGCATCGTCGACGCGGTCGCATCGGGATTGCGCCAGTAGCCCGAGACCACCTGCGGACCCGAGATCTCCAGTTCCCCCGCGATTCCCGCGGCCGTCGGCTCCCCGGAGGAGTCCAACGTACGCAACGTCACTCGCGGCAACGGCAGCCCGACGGACAGCGACCCACTGGCGGAGTCCACCGGCGCTCGGGTGCCGGGCGGCACCGCGATGACGCCCGCTGTCGTTTCGGTCATGCCGTACGCGTTGTGGATGTAGCACCCGAATGCGGACTCGAAAGCGGTGACCGTTGCGGGCGGAATGGGTGCGCCGCCGGAGTACAAGGCCTTCACCGACTCGAAGTGGGCACGCGTCGCACCTGCAGTCTCGGAGATCGCGTTGAACACCGTGATCGACCCGATGGTGTACGTGACGCGGTGCTCGACGAAGGCGTCGAGAGTGATTGCCGCATGGAAACGGTGAGCGAAGACGAGCACACAGTCGCGTATCAGAGCAACCGCCGCGTCGAGCATCGCGCCGGTGATGTGAAACAGCGGCGCGACGGCGAACACGACGTCCCCGTCGGCGAGACCGGCCCGTTCCCCGAAATCCAGGGCCGTCGCGAATGCGTTCGCATGCGAGATCTGCGCACCCTTCGGCGGCCCCGTGGTTCCGGACGTGTAGGCCAGGAGTGCGAGATCGTCCGGGTGCGGGGCGAATTCGGGAACGGACCGGCCACGGTACAGATCGATCAGGCCCATGAGATCGTCCTCGGGTCGGGGCGTCACACGAGACGTCGAGGAGAAGACGCGCGGGTCGTTGCGGGTCTGCAGGTCCAGTCCACTGGTGCTCACGAGCAGCCGAACCGTACTACCCCGCAGTGTCGAACCGAGGGCTTCGAGATCGTGTTCGTCGCAGACGAGCGCGATCGGTTCTGCGTCGTCGATCAGCGTCCGCAGTTCGCGATTGCGGTACATCGGGTTGAGGATCAACGCGACCGCCCCGATCTTCCACAGCGCGAGAAAGGTCAGGGGGTACTGCGGAATGTTCTGCAGATAGATGCCGACACGGTCGCCGCGCGTCACCCCGCGGTCGATCATGGCGGCCGCAAGGGCGTCGGATGCCTCGTCCGCCTCGCGGGCGGTGAGCACGGTGTCGAAGTACGCGAGCGCCGGCCGGTCCGGGGCATCGGACACTCTCCTACGCCATCCGTCGAGGACGGTTGCAGGCCCGATCGCTCTGTCGAGGGTCATGGACGGCCCTTTCGGTTGACCGGAATCTCGGCCCAGGAGGACCGACCGAACACTCGCTCGGTGAAGGTGTTCACAGTGTTGCGGATCACAACTTCGGTGTCAACCCGGTGCGTAGCGGCCGGTGACACCCCGGTCGACCTCTACGGTAAGCGCATGACCGCGACCCACATCTGGCGCACGTACGAGGGATCGAACCTCTCCCCAGCATTGGCGTCGGCGCTGAACACGTTCGTCGAGCAGGGGTACCACGGCACATCGGTGCGGCAGATCGCGGCAGGTGCCGGCCTGTCCGTTCCCGGCCTGTACCACCACTTTCCATCCAAGCAGGCCCTGCTGGTCGGCATCATGGACGCGTCGATGGACGAATTGCTGGATCGGACTCGATCGGCCGAGAACGAAGCAGGTCCGTTGCCGAGCGATCGGTTCGACGCGGTCGTGGAGTCCCTGCTGCTGTTCCACATTCACCGACGCGACGCCGCCTTCGTGTGTTCGACGGAGATCCGCAGCCTCGAATCCGCGAATCGCGCCGCGTACATCGCGAAGCGGGACGAGGAGCAACGAGTGCTCGACGCCATCGTCGTCGACGGCGTCGAGTCCGGCGTCTTCGACACTCCGCACCCGGCGGATGCCAGCCGAGCCGTCACGACGATGTGCGTCGGCGTCGCAACGTGGTATCGACCCGACGGGCCGCTGTCTCCGAGCGAGCTGGTGGCGGTGTATCTCGACATTGCCCGTCGCACGGTCGGAGCTACGACCGGCGGGCGGGAGTAGCTGCCCCGGAATCCTTGACCCGATCGAGTGATTGTGCCAACCTTCCAGTGACCGAGCGAGTGTTCGGTCGGCACCGGAATGGGAGCGCATCGTGGCCATCGATCTGACATTCGACCCCGACATCGAGAAGTTGATCGAGAGGACGCGCACGTTCACTCGCGAACACGTGCTTCCCATCGAGGACCGCTTTCTGGGGAACGTCGCCGATGCCGGCGGCGATCGACTTCGCGTCGAGATGCAGGCGGCCGCCAAGGATGCCGGCGTGTTCGCCCCACATGCCCCCGTCGAATACGGCGGCCACGGTCTGTCCATGAGTGACCGCGCTCCGGTGTTCGAGGAAGCCGGTTACTCACTGTTCGGACCGATCGCTCTCAACCTCGGCGCACCCGACGAGGGCAACGTGCACATGCTCGCCCACATCGCATCGACGACGCAGAAGGAGCAGTTTCTCGCTCCCCTGGCGCGCGGTGACATGCGCTCGGCATTCGCCATGACCGAACCCGCCCCGGGTGCCGGTTCCGATCCCTCGGCCCTGACCACTGCGGCCGAGCGGGTCGACGGTGGCTGGAAGATCAACGGACACAAGTGGTTCATCACCGGTGCCGATGGTGCAGGTTTCTTCATCATCATGGCCCGCACCTCCGGTAAGCCAGGAGATCGCGGCGGCGCGACGATGTTCCTGGCCCCTGCGGACACCGCGGGGATCACGGTCGGCCGTCACATCGGCACCCTGGACAAAGCCATGATCGGCGGGCACTGCGAGGTGTTCTTCGAGAACGTGTTCGTGCCCGACGACAACGTTCTCGGGGCCGTCGACGAGGGATTCGCCTACGCCCAGGTGCGTTTGGGACCCGCCCGCATGACTCACGTGATGCGGTGGCTCGGGGCCTCGAGGCGAGCCCACGACATCGCCGTCACACAGGTTGCGCAGCGCGAGGGTTTCGGCGGCAAACTCGGCGATCTGGGCATGGTGCAGAAGATGGTCGCGGACAACGAGATCGACATCGCGGCCACCCGCGCTCTGTTGACCAAGGCCTGCTTCGAGCTGGATCGGGGTGGGCACGCGAGCAACGAGACCTCCATTGCCAAGACGTTCGCCGCCGAGGCGATCTTCCGCATCGTCGACCGCAGCATTCAGATGTGCGGGGGGCTCGGCGTATCGGACGATCTTCCGCTGGCGAGGCTCTCACGCGAGGTGCGTCCGTTCCGTGTGTACGACGGCCCGTCCGAGGTACACCGCTGGGCCATCGCCAAGCGGACGATCGGTGCAGCCAAGCGCGCAGCGCGGGAGGCACAGTCGTGAGCGAACTTCCGGGCATGAATCGCGATGCGCTCGAGCAGTTCCTGCGAGGGAACGGCATCGAGGTCGACGGTGAACTGTCGGTCGAGATGATCAGCGGGGGTCGCTCCAATCTCACCTACAAGGCATTCGACGACTCCTCGACATGGGTTGTTCGCCGCCCTCCCACGAGTGGGCTCACCCCCTCGGCGCACGACATGGCCCGCGAGTGGGCCGTCACGGAAGCGCTTGCATCCACCGACGTTCCGGTCGCCGGGACCATTGCGTTCGATCGAGACGGCTCGGTGCTCGGTGCACCCATGACCGTCGTCGACTTCGTACCCGGCCGAGTCGTTCGTAGCCGCGAGGATCTTCGCGATCTGACGGATGCGCAGGTCACCGAGAACGCCGCCGAGTTGGTCCGAGTGCTCGCCAGGCTGCATGCGGTCGATCCCGACTCTGTGGGCCTCGGCAGCTTCGGCCGTCCCGACGGGTTCGTCTCGCGACAGGTCGCGACGTGGGCTCGGCAGTGGGAACGAGTCAAGACTCGTGATCTACCCGACGTCGAACGATTGCATCGTGCGCTGGAAGCAGCAGTACCGGCGGGATCTGCGTCGTCCATCGTGCACGGCGACTATCGCGTCGACAACACCATTCTCCACGCCCATGACGTCGGTTCCGTTGCCGCGGTTGTGGACTGGGAGATGTCCACGCTCGGCGATCCGCTCACCGACGTGGCTCTGATGTGCATCTACCGCAAACCGGTCTTCGATGCAGTCCTCGGCGCGGACGCTGCCTGGACGAGCGATCGGTACCCCTCCGCGGCAGACCTCGCGCAACACTACGCAGTGGAATCCGGTCGGGAACTTCATGATTGGGGCTTCTACCTCGCCCTCGCCAATTTCAAGCTCGGAGTGATCGGCGAGGGAATCACCTACCGTGCGCTGTCGGGCTCCGACACCGGGGCCGGTGCAGGCAAGGCCGCCGAGGCCACCGGGGAGTTCATCGCAGCCGGGCTGCGTGCACTCGCCGGAACCACCGACTGACGCGAACCTCGCTGTCTAGGCAGGTTCTCTCATCACACCGACGTGACGGACGGTGCCGGACACACCCGGAAGCTCCTGTGGCTCGGACCAGGTGTTCAGCCCGTCCGTACTGTCGGAGTAGAAGTACTTTTGGTTGGTGTAGTCGTCGTAGTACAACCGCCAGGTGCCGTCGGGCAACTCGATGACTGCCGGGCCTTCTTTCAGTGGTCCGAAATCGCGGGTCGGAACGACGGTGTACGGCCCGATCAACGACGGTGCCGTCCAGTGCTCGATGACCTTGTGGGTCTCGTTCTTGGTGAACGCGTGGTAGGTCGGCCCTACCTTGACCACCGTGGTGTCGATGTGGTCCGCTCCGATGCCGACGAACGGAACCGGGAAGCTCCACATCCGCAGGCCTGGATCCATGGCCGTCATCAGATAGGGCACGAACCCGCCGCCGGTCGACAGCGAGACGATGATGCTGACGCGGCCACCCTCGACGAACCACTCGGGTGCCCATGCCTTCGTGGTGAACGGAGACAAGGACGGTCCGTCCGAGAAGCCGGCCGATCCACTGAATCCGGAAGGGCTGGCAGATCCGGTTCCGGCTCCGGTGCCCGGTAGGAAAGCGCAGCAGAACGGGATCGGGAAGTTCTGTAGGAACGTCCAGTTCACGCGGTCACTGCTGCGCGCGAAGCCGATGTTCGCACCGCCGCCGGTCGTGTACGTCACGTAGTACATCCCGTCGGTGTGCCGGAAGATGCTCGCGTCGCGCACCACTCCGGACGGAGGTCGATACGCCGATGTCTGCAGTGCTGTGAAATCGGTGCCGTCGCTGGACTGGTAGACATCCATGTCTCGATCGCTGTCGTTGCTGAACGCCACCATCGTGTAGCGCCACGCGGAGGGTGCAGCGGCACCTGTTCCTGCGGCGGAGAACAGCAGTCCGGCGACAGCCAGGATCACCATCGGGACGACGAACAGGAACCTGCGTGCGGTGGATGTCACCGAGGAAGTATGTCCGACCCGTACGCACCATGCGTAACTTTGGTAACAGCTACAACAGATTGTTACCGATGTTGTTATGAATGCGAAATGTACTGGGTTGCGGGCTTGGCCTGGTACATCTCGTGATCGGCATCGTCGAGTATGTCCAGTGCACTTCGGGTGTCGTCGCGGTCGACGGTGACGACACCGATGCTCGCCGTCACCGTCAACACTCGTCCCGCGGCGGTGATGGGCGTGGCCAGTTCGGCACGAACGTCGTCGGCCTCGGTACCGACGCACCGCGAAACGACCGCCACGAACTCGTCACCCCCGATACGACCCACGAAGGCATCGGCCGGGAGCGCGCGTGTCAGTCGGTCTGCGACCACCCCCAGAACGGCGTCGCCGACAGTATGACCGTGTAGATCGTTGATGGTCTTGAAGTTGTCGAGGTCGATGAACAGCACGGCCATGGAGTCCTCGCGATCAGGCATCGCCAGTTGCTCGTCCAGGCGAGCCAGAATCAAGGGCCTGTTCGGCAGGCCGGTCAGGTCGTCGTGCGTCGCCGCATGCTCGAGCTTCATGCTCATCCGGTAGGTGTCGGTGATGTCGACGAACGTCGCCACCACGGAGGGGTTCGGGTCGACCGGGGTGAGCATCGTCGCCGTCAAGGACAACCAGAAGTTCCGACCGTCTCGGCGACGCTCGACCCCGATCACCGCCTGGCAGGGCTCACCGGTTTTCCTGGTGACGGCGACCGGATGCTCGAACGGGTGAATCGGCTCTTCGTCGGTGCCGTACACCCGAAACGGAAGAACCGATGCCTGTCCTGCGGTCGCCAACCCGACCTGGATGTCGAGAATGGTCTTCGCAGCCAGGTTCGCCGATTCGATACGGCCGGTGTGATCGAGAACGACGACACCGGCCTCCAGCGATTCCACGACCGCGGTGAAATGATCCTCGACTCTGCGTACTGCGCTCTGGTCGGCGCAGACCAACACGTAACCGTCGGGCATCTGGGCAGCCGACACGATCACCGCAAGCGCCGTCCCTTCGGCATGTCGATGGGAATCCGTCAGTCGGCCGCCGACAGCGAGAATCGCGGCCGGATCGCAGGGCACCCCGACGGCCGCCGAAACGTCACGGCCGAGCACGTCCGCTGCCGGTCGACCGTAGACCGACTCCGCAGCGGGATTCCAACTCGACACCAGACCGTCCGCGGACACACCGATGATGGCATCGCTGACGTGCTCGACCAGAGCGGCTTGCTTCTGCAGCGCCTTCTGCGCCGCCTTGTGTTCGGTGAGATCGCGAAGAATGACCTGAAACGCCGGCTCACCGTTCCACACCGTGCGCACCGATACCGCTTCCATCGCCAGTGTCGTCCCGTCGAGGGCCAGCACCGTCGCTTCCGACGCGGCGCTGGCGGTGCCGTGTGTGTCGAGGGCGGCGATCCGCGCGAGCATGGGGCCCACCGATTCGGCAGCGATGAACTTCGTGATCGGATGCCCGATGACGTCCGTTGCTGCCTCGGCACGCAGAAATCGCATCCCGGCGGGGTTGAGGTAGACGAGGATGCCTCGCCGATGGACCCCGATGGCGTCCGGCGAATGCTCGACGAGAACCCGGTAGCGATCGGCGAGCCCGGGCAACGCGGGACTCGATCGGGGGTCGCCGACGCCATCACGCTCCCCTGGAGCCATGCTCGGTCCTCGCGATCGTAGACGGACGGTCAACACCCGATTGAACCACTTACGAACGTGCCGTTGGCGGCTCATGTCTGTTTTGAACTTTATGTCCGGTTTCTCGGCTGGACCTGACGCCTGTTTGCGGGGCTAAATCGAGGAGCGAACCGAATCCGGTTCGCGTAACTCGACAAGAAACGGATTTCGACGTGAGCTTTCTCGGCATCGACATCACCGGTATCGGCGCACTGTCCGGCTACGGCTGGGGCGCATCCGCCCTGTGGGACGGCCTGTCCACGGGCAAGGCGGCGGCCACGCTGCACCACGACCACACCCGACCGGGGCAGAATCCGGTGTGGCTGGCGAAAGTCCCCGACGGCGGGGACCAGAGCGATGGCACCAGCCGATTCGGGCGGGCACTTCGCGGGGCAGCGCGGGAGGCCATCGACGACGCGATGGCGCGGGGCTGGCAGCCGGGTCGGCGAGTGGGTCTGATCCACGCCGTCGTCCTGGGTGAAGTGGACGAGTGGCGCAACTTCTATCTGCACGACGGCGGCCGGCGCCGTGTTCGTGACTATCTCACGCTGATGCCGTCGACTCCGGTGTCACTACTGATGCAGGAATACGGCTTTCACGGGCCGGCCATGAATGTCTCGGCGATGTGCGCGTCGGGCAATGCAGGGCTGCTCACCGCCAAGATGTGGCTCGATACCGGGTTCGTCGACGACGTGGTGTTCGTGGCCACCGATCTGTCTCTGACTCCGGAGAACATCGACCACTTCGTCGCGCTCGGCGTCGGTGTCGTGGACGTCGAGCCACAGGAAGGCTGCCGCCCCTTTCAGGAAGGCAGCCGCGGATTCGGAATGGGTGAGGCTGCAACGGCATTCGTTCTGTCGACGCGCAGCTCGGCCTCGTACGCGCGGGTGCTGGGCGGTTCGATGACACACGACGCGTTTCATGCCACCTCGATCGACCCTGCGCTCACCCAGGTGCGGGCCTGCTTCGAGCAGGCGTTGGTCGACGCCGACGTCACTGCCCGGCAGGTGCGGTATCTCAACGCTCATGGTCCCGGCACCGCACAGTGCGATGCGGCCGAAACTGCGATGTTGGAGACGGTGCTTCGATCCCACGCACAGGTGTACTCGGTGAAGCCACTGACGGGACATTGCCAGGGGGCGGCCTCGGCAATCGAAACCGTATCGGCAGTCATGGGATTCGAGCGCGGACTCGTTCCGGCGGCCCCGCAGGTCTCTGATGCTCATCCCCTGCTGCTCGACGGATTCACCACCGCCGAGGCAGGATTGACCGTGAAATCGTCATTGGGAATGGGCGGACACAACTCGGTGGTGGTGTTGGCTCCGGCGTGAGCTGCACTCGTCGGTCCGGCAGCCCGCGTGGTCGCGGGCTGCCGGACCGGCGTGCGGACTTCAGACCTGCGCTGCGTTACCGCAGATTCCGCATTCCTCGAACTCGACGCGCTTCCAGCGTGCGACCGGAACGAAGAACAGCGTGAATTGCTGGTACTGCTTCATCCGCGCCCACTGGGTGGTGTTGTGGCACCGCGGACAGTTTCGGGTTGCCCCCGGGCCGATGTGTTTGCGCTTGCTGCCGAAACCGAAGAGAAGAAACATGACACCAGCCTAGGGGTCCGGACGGAGTCAGCTCGCGATCATGCCGTGGGGATCGATGACGAACTTCTGTGCGACTCCGCTGTCGAATTCACGGTAGCCGCGTGGTGCGTCGTCGAGCGAGATGACGGTGGCATTCACGGCCTTGGCGATCGAGACACGTTCCTTCAGAATCGCATTCATCAATTCACGGTGGTAGCTCATCACCGGGCACTGACCGGTGGCGAACGACAGCGACTTCGCCCAACCGGTGCCGAGACTCAACGACAACGCGCCGCGCTGGGCCGCCTCGTCCACGCCACCGGGGTCTCCGGTGACATACAGCCCCGGGATGCCGATTCCACCGCCGGCCGTGGTGATGTCCATCAACGAATTGAGAACCGTCGCAGGCGCTTCACGAGACGAATCTCCGCCGTGTCCGCGGGCTTCGAATCCCACCGCATCGACGGCCGCGTCGACCTCGGGGACTCCGAGGATCTGCTCGATCTGATCCTGCGGAGCTCCCTTGCCCACGTCGACGGTCTCGCAACCGAACGTTCGCGCTTGGGCGAGCCTGTCGGCGTTCATGTCGCCGACGATCACCACCGACGCTCCCAATAGTTGTGCGCCGACAGCGGCGGCGAGGCCGACCGGACCCGCACCCGCGATGTACACCGTCGCACCGGGTTTCACCCCTGCGGTCACCGCCCCGTGGAACCCGGTGGGAAAGATGTCCGACAGCATGGTCAGGTCCAGAATCTTCTCCAGGGCCTGGTCACGATCGGGAAACTTGAGCAGATTGAAATCTGCGTACGGTGCCATGACGTATTCGGCTTGGCCGCCGACCCAACCGCCCATGTCCACGTAGCCGAATGCCGAACCCGGTCGATCGGGGTTGACGTTCAGACAGATTCCGGTCTTGCGCTCCTTGCAGTTACGACACCGGCCGCAGGCGATGTTGAACGGTACGGAGCAGATGTCACCGACCTTCAGAAACTCGACGTCTCTACCGACCTCGACGATCTCACCGGTGATCTCGTGACCGAGCACCAACCCCTCGGGTGCAGTGGTTCGCCCGCGAACCATGTGCTGATCACTGCCGCAGATGTTGGTCGAGACAACCTTGAGGATCACTCCGTGCTCGCACTTGCGGCCGATGTTCGCCGGGTTCACTCCGGGGCCGTCGGTCAACTCCAGGCCCGGAAAAGCGATGTCCTGGACCTCCACCTTGCCCGGTCCTGCGTACGTCACTGCGCGGTTGTCTGCCATGAGTTCTCCTCTTCGTCGAGTGAGTTGTGTGCTCATCGAGCCGAGATCATCGACCCGATCGCACCTGTGGCCTGCCTCACACCAGTATGCACAGTTGCGAATAGGTGCGTTGACGAGAAACTCGAATCGGCGCGAGTGAACACTCTCGCCTCGCACTCGATGAACCGATGCATCCCACGCACTTGACTCGACCGATGTTAGCGCTCACACTGTGTTGCACACGTCACAGCAAGTGGCACCGCGAAGGAGTTTTGCATGCCGGTTGACCAGTACACGGTAGGTGTCGATTTCGGCACCCTGTCCGGACGCGCCGTCGTCGTTCGCGTGTCCGACGGTGCCGAAATTGCCTCGGCAGTCCACGATTACCGACACGCGGTGCTCGAGGAGACGCTGCCCGGCGGCACGGTTCGGTTGCCCGACGCGTGGGCACTGCAGGTGCCCGACGACTATCGCGACGTCCTGCGCCGCGCGGTGCCTGCCGCTCTGGCCGCCGCGGGCATCGAACCCGACCAGGTCGTCGGCATCGGTACCGACTTCACCGCGTGCACCATGGTGCCCACCTACGCCGACGGCACTCCGCTGTGTGAGGATCCGCGCTTCGCCGATCGGCCGCACTCGTACGTGAAATTGTGGAAACACCATGCAGCACAGGGGCAGGCGGACCGCATCAACGATCTGGCAGAGCAGCGCGGTGAGAGTTGGCTCCCTCGCTACGGCGGACTGATCTCCTCGGAATGGGAATTCGCCAAGGCGCTGCAGATCCATGAGGAAGACGCCGAGATCTACGACGCGATGGACCGATGGGTCGAAGCGGCCGATTGGATCGTCTGGCAACTCTGCGGACATTACGTGCGCAATGCGTGCACTGCCGGATACAAGGGGATCTATCAGGACGGGCACTACCCGTCCGCGGACTTTCTCAGAGAGTTGGCACCGGGCTTCGGTTCCTTCGTCGCCGACAAACTCGATCAGCCCCTGGGCGAGTTGGGTTCTCGCGCAGGTACGTTGACCGCTGAGGCCGCGCGATGGACCGGGCTGCCCGAGGGCATCGCCGTCGCTGTCGGCAACGTCGACGCGCACGTGACGGCCCCCGCGGCCGGAGCGGTGGAACCGGGCCGGATGGTCGCCATCATGGGAACCTCGACGTGCCACGTGATGAGCTCGACCGTCCTCAAGGAAGTTCCCGGAATGTGCGGGGTGGTGGACGGTGGAATCGTCGCCGGATCCTTCGGCTACGAGGCAGGACAGAGCGGCGTCGGCGACATCTTCGGATGGTTCACACGGACCTCGGTTCCCGCGTCGTACAGCGAGGCGGCGGAAGCGGCGGGTGAGTCGGTACACGAGCACCTGACGCGTCTCGCGCAGACGCAGGACGTGGGTGAGCACGGGCTCGTCGCGCTCGACTGGCACAGCGGAAACCGATCGGTCCTGGTCGATCACGAACTCTCCGGGTTGGTCATCGGAACCACGCTGGCGACGCGGCCCGAGGACACCTACCGCGCGCTACTCGAAGCAACGGCGTACGGAACCCGAGTCATCGTCGAGACGTTCCGCGACAGCGGCGTTCCGGTCGAGGAGTTCGTGGTGGCGGGAGGGTTGGCACGCAACCCGCTCCTGATGCAGATATACGCCGATGTGCTGCGAATGCCGTTGTCGGTCATCGCTTCTGCACAGGGACCGGCACTGGGATCGGCCATCCATGCCGCGGTGGCAGCCGGGTGCTACCCCGATGTACCCGTCGCGGCGAAATCGATGGGCAAGGTACGTCGCGGCGCATTCGTGCCCGACGAATCACGCTCGGCGGCCTACGATTCCCTGTTCGAGATCTATCTGGAGTTACACGATCGATTCGGCCGAGACGTGCCGACCATGCGCCGACTGCGGGCGCTTCGACGTGACGCACTGACGCGAAAGGTGGACGCGTCATGACGGTCGTCGACGATGTGCGCGAGGTCATCGAGGAAGTGCGCCGTGACGTGTGCAGATTGCACGCCGAGTTGGTGCGCTACGGACTGGTGGTCTGGACGGCAGGCAACGTCTCGGCGAGGGTCCCCGGCCGGGACCTCATGGTCATCAAGCCCAGCGGAGTCTCCTACGACGACCTCACGCCCGGCAACATGGTGGTGTGCGATCTGCACGGCAGGGTGGTCGAGGGTGACCATGCACCCTCCTCGGACACCGAGGCGCAGGCCTATGTGTACCGGCATCTCGACCACATCGGCGGTGTGGTGCACACACATTCGCCCTACGCGGTGGCGTGGGCGGCCCGAGGAGAACCCATCCCTGTGGTCACCACCATGTGCGCGGACGAATTCGGCGGAGACATTCCGGTCGGCCCCTTCGCCGTGATAGGCGACGACTCGATCGGACGCGGCATCGTCGATACCCTCGCCGACAGTCGATCTCCGGCGATCCTCATGCAGAACCACGGTGTCTTCGCGGTCGGCCCATCCGCCCGATCTGCGGTGAAAGCCGCGGTCATGTGCGAGGACGTCGCGAGGTCGGTACACCTGGCTTATCAACTGGGACAGCCTCTTCCCATTCCGAGCTCGAAGGTCGACGCACTCTACGACCGCTATCAGAACGTCTACGGCCAGCGCTGACCGGCGCGCCCGATCTTCTCTCCCCGGAGGTACCCCCATGTCCGAAATATGGTTTCTCACCGGCAGCCAAAGCCTCTACGGCCCCGAGACCCTCGAGCAGGTAGCAGTTCAGTCTCGCGAGATCGCAGACAAACTCGATGCGGCACTGCCCGTCTCGGTGGTCTGGAAGCCGGTGCTGCTCGACGCGTCGTCCATTCTGCGCCGTATGCGCGAGGCGAACGCCGCCGACGAATGTGTGGGCGTCGTGACCTGGATGCACACCTTCTCCCCCGCCAAGATGTGGATTGCCGGCCTCGACGCGTTGGATGTCCCGCTGCTGCACCTACACACGCAGGCCGGAATGTCGTTGCCGTGGTCGACGATCGACATGGAGTTCATGAATCTCAATCAGGCCGCCCACGGGGACCGCGAATTCGGACACGTCGAATCTCGGGTGGGTGTTCTGCGCACGATCGTGGCAGGTCACGTCGACAACCCCGCGGTGATCGAGCGTGCGGAGCAGTGGGTGCGAGCAGCTCTCGGCCGCGCGGAGTTGAGGTCACTGTGCCTGGCACGTTTCGGCGACAACATGCGCGACGTCGCAGTGACGGAGGGCGACAAGGTCGAAGCCCAACTGCGATTCGGAGTCTCCGTCAACACGTACGGCGTCAACGATCTGGTCGAGGTCGTGGACGGCGTGAGCGAATCGGCCGTGTCCGACCTGATCGACGAATACCGGTCGTCGTACGACATCGCACCGAGTCTCGACAAGGGCGGTGACCGCCACGACTCGCTCCGCTACGGTGCCCGGGTCGAGGCCGGGCTGCGGAAGTTCCTCACCGACGGTGGATTCAAGGCCTTCACCACGAACTTCGAGGATCTCGGTGGGCTTCGCCAGTTGCCAGGACTCGCGGTGCAGCGCCTGATGGCCGACGGGTACGGGTTCGGCGGTGAGGGCGACTGGAAGACCTCGATGTTGTTGCGCGCCATGAAGGTGATGGCCGAGGGACTCGACGGTGGAACGTCGTTCATGGAGGACTACACCTACAACCTCGTCCCGGGGGCCGAGAAGATCCTGGGCGCACACATGCTCGAAGTATGCCCGTCGATCACGACCTCGCGGCCTACGCTCGAGATCCATCCGCTCTCCATCGGCGGCCGCGAAGACCCGGTGCGCCTGCGCTTCACCGCCGATCCCGGCCACGGCATCGTCGTCGGACTCTCGGACGTCGGTGAACGATTTCGATTGACGGCCAACGTGATCGACGTCGTCGAGCCCGACGAGGCGCTACCGAATCTGCCGGTGGCCTGCGCTGTGTGGGAGCCGCAGCCCTCGCTGTCGGTATCGGCCGAGTCGTGGCTGACCGCAGGGGCACCCCACCACACGGTTCTCAGTACCGCGATCGGCCTGCCTGTGCTGGAGGCATTCTCGGACATGATCGGCGTCGAGCTGCTCACCATCGACTCCGCAACCACCACACGTCAATTCCAACAGACACTGCGATGGAACGCGGCATACCACCGACTCGCGGCGAAGTTGTGAGGTCGTTGCTCCGGCCGCCGGCTCACCCGTGACGTCTTCGGTATTCCTGTTCGGCTCCGGGGTGGAGGGGGATGCTTCCGGTCATGACCAATGACCGCGCGTCGAGAAATTGGCTGCCGATCGCCTGACCGGGCACCAGCGCGGACGACTGATCGAGAAGCACACTCACCAGTGCAGCGACCACGCGGTCCGGCACGTCAGGATGTGCCAGCAGAAGATTCGGAATACCGACGGTGGTGACCTCCGGATGCTCGCCGTACACGTTCGGCGGCACCGGCACCGCCTCGTACGCGGTACCGAACTCGCGTCTGAGATCAGTGACGACGGTGCCCAGATCGAGTAGACGAATCGCGGCTCGGGGCTGGGCAAATGCCGGAGTCGGCAACCCGCCCGCCCACATCACGGCGTCGATTTCGTTGCCCGTCAGTGCATCTGCTGCCGAGCTCATCGACAGCTGAACCTGATCGACAGCACCGCCTTCGGCCACACCCGCTGCGCGGAGGACTCGCTGCGACACTTCGGTGGCACCGGATCCCGGGGCACCGATGCTCACCTTTCTCCCTCGCAGACCGTCCATGGACTCGATATCGGAGTCCGCTCGTACAGCCACTTGGAAGTAGTTCTCGTAGACGCACCCGACCGCCGCCAGCTCTCCGCTCGGATGGCTGTAGGCGGCGTCCATGAGCGTCAGGGCCAGCTCGGCCTGCCGTGAACCCAACGCCTCGAGGTTGTCGACGGAGCCGGCCGTCGTGAGTGGAAAGACCTCGGCGACATCGGTTTTCGCGGCAGCGTCGGACAGCAATCCGGCGAACTCCCAGAAGAACCCGCCGACCTCGCCTGCCGCGAGGCGCAGCTGCATCGGCGGGTCCGAGGCGCAGCCACCCACGACGGCAGCGCTCAGGGCCAGCAGACCGGCCTGCAGCGCCGTTCTACGTGAGAACGACGCTGCGGGCTCGGCCATGCCAGTCACTGTAAGGCGTAGCCGGTCACTGGAACGCTCGGCCCTGCTCTCGGTCGAGCACGGTCTCGGACTTGTTGCGCAGTACGAAGATGTACACCAGCAGCGAGATGGCGATCACGACCGTCACGTACAGAATGAACCAACCCACGTGCCCACCGTTCTTCGCGGCTTGATAGATCAGTGGTGCCGTGCCGCCGAAGGCCGAGTTGGCGAGTGCGTACCCCAAGCCGACGCCGAGTGCGCGGACGTGCGAGGGGAACAGCTCCGCTTTGACGATCGCATTGATCGAGGTGTATCCGGTGAGGATGACGTAGCCGACGCACACCAGTGCAAGTGACTGGACCACCGACGTCGCCGTCGGAAGGTACGTGATGAGTACGTAGGTGTACAGCACGCCTCCGATGCCGAAGAAGACGAGCAGCGGCTTGCGACCCACCTTGTCGCTGATCATTCCGCCGATGGGCTGCAGCAGCATGAGGAAGACCAGACCGGCGAGGTTGATCCAGGTACCGGTCATCCCCCGGTCCTCGTATGCGGTCTTGACCATCGAGGGTGCATTGACGCTGTAGGTGTAGAACGCGATGGTGCCGCCGGCCGTCACCATGAAGCAGATCAGCAACGCCCGCCAGTGATTGGCGACCAATTCCTTCAGGGAGCCGGAGGCTTTGTCCGCACCACTGCGCACTGCGTCGAGTTGATCCTCGGTCAAGGATTCGTCCATGCTGCGACGCAGCCAGAAGACCACCACTGCGGCCACTCCGCCGATGAAGAAAGCTATGCGCCAACCGAAGTCCTCGATCTGCTCGCGCTCGAGGAACACCTGCATCAGCAGCAGAGTCACCTGTGCGAGCACGTGTCCACCGACGAGGGTGACGTACTGGAACGACGAGAAGAATCCCCGACGCTCGCGGGTGGCGGCCTCGGACATGTACGTCGCCGACGCACCGTACTCACCGCCGGTGGCGAAGCCCTGAACGAGACGGCACAGGATCAGGATCACGGCGGCCCATACGCCGATGCTCTCTCGTCCCGGAGTGAGCGCGATGACCAGCGAGCACGCCGCCATCATCGAGACGCTGAACGTCAGCGCTGCCCTGCGCCCGTTGCGGTCCGCGTAGCGGCCGAAGAACCACGACCCGACCGGTCGCATCAAGAACGTGACCGCAAAGATCCCGTACACGTAGATGGTGGAATTCTTGTCGGCGGAGTCGAAGAACTGATTCTCGAAATAGGTCGCGAAGACGGTGTAGACGTACACGTCGTACCACTCGACCAGGTTGCCGGACGACCCCCGCAACGTGTTGAAGACGGCACGGCGGGTGGCAGCGCGCGAGGAGACGGGTGGACTCGGGAGCGTCGAACCGGTGAGCGAGGTGGCCTCGTTGGCCATGGTTTGGTCCTTCCACATTCAGCGGGCAATTGGGCTGCCGGGCAACGATCGGCAACCGAAGCCTCCCTACTGTGACGGCAAGCACAGCCTGGAACCAAGCCGTTTCGGATTTCCTAACACTCCCTTAGGAAACGGCCCTCGGAAGCCGCAGCTCGATCCGAAGTCCCACTGGTCGACCCGCCATGACTCGAAGTGATCCACCGGCTCGCTCGGTCAGGGCGTGGACGATCGACAGACCGAGACCGGTACCGTCGCCGTGCGCACCCGACGCTCGATAGAACCGGTCGACGACCTTGGCGAGCTCGTCTGCAGGCACGCCGGGTCCGTTGTCGGACAACCACATCGTGACGTCCGCGTCACCGGTTCGGTAGCCGACCTCGATGCCGGTGCCGGAGCCGGCGTACTTGGTTGCGTTGCTCAGCAGAGCGTCGAGAATTCGAGTCAGGTCGTCCTCGGACATCGCAACGCGACACTCCGTGTCGGCTTTCGGCTCCGAGACGTGCACGGTCATGTCGGCCACGGCTATCGAGCTCGACCAGAATCCGACTCGATCTGCGACGACCGCACCGAGGTCACACCCTGGGGATCGAGTGGTCGTCGGGGTTTCGGCAGCTGCGAGAACGAGCAGGTCTTCCACAACGGAGCTCAGACGATCGACCTCGAGCGTGGTCCGCAGGTGCGCATCGGTTGCCGAATCCGGAACCCGCATTCCCAGAACATCCATCCGAATTCGCAACGCTGCCAGTGGGTTCCGGAGAGCATGGGCAGTATCGGCCACCAATCGGCGTTGCGCAGCGGTGGCGGCCTCGACGTCGTCGGCCATTGCCTCGAAGGCACTGGACAGCTCACGCACCTCCGGTGGCCCGACATAGGGCACCGGTTCGAGTCGTTGCGAACCTTCGATCGACGCCTGATCGTGGAACTTGTCGCCGAACGAGTGGACTCGCGAGGACAGTGCGGTGAGCGGACGAACGACCCAGCGCGACAACGCAACAGCGATCACCGCGACCGTTGCGAGAATCAGCATGGCACCGAGGGCGATGACCGCCCAGGTGATCGCGACGTCCCTACGCGCAGAACCGGTGGACGCCTCGAGAACCACTGCGCCGTCCACTTGGGTGCCCCCACCGACCGGTGCGGCAATCAACACCGAGGAATCCGACCACGGCGTCAGACTCGACGGTAGGTCACCACGCTGATTGCGCAACGCTCCTGCCACCGCCTGCTGGACGTCGTCGCGCTGCAGGTCCAGGCCGGACACCGCGCGTGCCTCTCCGGTGCGGTCGACGACCGCAACGCCCTCCTCGTACAGATTGTTATAGCGCTGCACCGATTCTCGGATACGGGCCACGCCGGATTCGTCTTCTCGTGAGCTGAGTTCGGCAAAGAACGATGCTGCCGCGGCCCTGTTCTCGCCGAACCGTTGGGCCCGTTCGCGACCGACCAGGAGCGCGAGAGGAACCGACAGCGCAAGCACGACGACGGTGGAGTAGATCATCAACACCAACAGGACACGCCGTCGCACGTCAGGTGTCCCAGCGGTAGCCGAAGCCGCGGATGGTGACGATGGCACCCGGGCGATCGAGCTTGGAACGCAATGCAGTCATGTGCACATCCAGCGTCCGCGAGATCGCTACGTACGCATCGCCCCAGATGGCGTCCATCAACTGTTCCCGGCTCACCGCTTCGCCGCGACGCGTCACGAGATGCGCCAACAGGTCGAACTCCTTGGTAGTCAGTGCAACAGCGCTTCCACCGACTTCCACGGCACGACCGGAGAGATCGACGACGACGTCCCCGAGCGTCAGCCTGTCCGCCGCGGGTCCCGACGCCGAACTTCGACGATGTGCGGCCACCTCGAGTCGGGCGTGTAATTCACCCAATCGAGCCGGCTTGACTACGTAGTCGTCTGCGCCGCCGCGCAGGGCCCGTACCACCGAGCGCTCGTCGTCCCGCGCCGTCAGTACCACCACCGGAACCGAACTCAGCGTCCTGAGCTTCCGCAGAACCTCGAGGCCGTCCATGTCGGGCAGCCCGAGATCGAGCAGCACGACGTCCATGTCGTGGTAGCCGAGCAGGGCGTCGGCGCCGCGGCGCATACGGACAGGCGTGTGCCCCACCTCGGTCAACGCGTCCACCAACGCGTCGCCGAGTCCGTCGTCGTCTTCCACCACAGCAATTCGCATCGAACTCAAGATAGGCCACCATCGGGGGTGGACGCGGGCATGAGTGTTCACGATCGGGTGTCATGCGCGGGATACCGCCGTTGGGCGACGGTAGTGAACGTTCAGGTGCGGCCCGTGTGAGCACGGAACCCGTCAGGCTGGGGTGCTCGCGCGAAGGCCGGGTGCCAGTGCGATATCGATGACCTGCTGGAGCGTCAGTACGCCCCTGGCATTCACATCGATTCGGGTGCCGTCGGTCGCGCGCGCAATGACGCGACTCGCGTCTTTGCTGTCCTGAATGTCGAGCACTGTTCCGTCGGCCTGCGTCGAGCGCTCGTCGACGACGCCCGCGAAGCACGGACCGACCGGCTCGGAGGAAAGCCAGACAGTGACTGTCAGCGTGCCGGTCCGATCGCCGACGGTGATGGTTCCGAACGCGTCGGCGTATCCGTCCAGTGACTGCCGTACTGCGAGTGCGTCGAAGCCGAAGGCCGGTGCGAACGGTTCGGGTTCGACGGTCGCTCCGGTGGGTAGTGCCGCGATCAGGGCATCGGTCATCGCTTGTGCTTTGGCCTCGAATCTCCACGGCACCTCGGAAATGTCGGCGTCACCCTCGCTGACGAATGCGTAGTTCACTCGCACCAAGTCCTCTGGCTGAACGACCTCCTCGCAGCCAGGAATGACGACTGGGTCAGGCTGCGGTTCGTGCAGCAGGCCGGCGACAACTGTGCCGGCAGCAACGATCCCGACGATCACCGCAACCGTCGACCACACCGAGCCCTGTGCGCCTGTCGAATTCATGCAGTCCTCGCCGTCTCGGGATGGGTCGTGTCGTCATTCTGGCATCTCGGGGGTGTAGTTCTGGACCCAGCGGGGCACACCCATGATGTACATCCATCGGCGACCTGTCGCCCCGACTCCGTGGAGATTTCATGACGATGCCGACCGACGCAAGCGATGCAGTCCCCTCGCAGGGCAGCAACGACGGCCCCCGAGAGCACACCCCCGAGACGGACGCCGTCGAAGGCGCGCACGTGGACGAGGAAAACGTGCCACACCCTCCCGAGAGCGGAAACGCGCCGAACTGAACCGCGGTTCGACGGCATGATCGATACATGATCACGAATCCGTCCGTTGAATACGTCGGCCTTACGGTGGCCTGACCACGAGTCAGTGCTGATTCCTCGGTAACTGGAACCCGCGAGCATCTTTGCCCGAGTTCGATTGGTGAACAACGAGATCGCGCAAACGCACGCGCATCCGTCAGACGCGCGCGAGTTCGTCCACTATTCCGCGAGCATCCGGCGAACGCGCGCGCGTTTGCGGCGGCACTGATGGACGCCGCACTCGATGTTCGGCGCAGCGGGATGACGTTCCGGACGTGTTCGCCCCGCAGCCACAGTGAACAGCAGAGGTTTGCCACCGCAGAAGTCACCGGCACACCTCGGTCAGTAAGGTCTAAGGATGACTGTGCGAGCAGGTGTGGTGGTCACGGGAACCGAGGTTCTGGCCGGTCGGGTCACCGACCGGAACGGCCCGTGGGTGGCTCAACGACTTCTGGAGATGGGCGTAGACGTTGCCCATATCACCGTGTGCGGTGATCGCCCGGACGATCTGACTGCGCAGGTGCGGTTTCTGGCCGATCAACGTGTCGACTTGATCGTCACCACCGGTGGTTTGGGTCCGACCGCGGACGACCTCACCGTACCGACCGTCGCCGCGTTGTACGGCCGCGAATTGGCGCTGGATGCCGAGCTCGAAGATCGCATCCACGCGATCGTGCAACGGTGGCGAAGCCGCATGAGTTCTGCAGCCGACTCCGAGCCGCTACGGGCCGGTATTCGGAAGCAGGCGATGGTTCCCCAAGGCGCGCAGTCCATTTCACCGACCGGAACCGCACCCGGGGTCGCGATACCGTCCGACGAGTCCAGGTCACTGCCCGCCGTCCTCATTCTGCCCGGCCCACCTCGCGAACTGCAGGCGATGTGGCCGGAGGCCCTCGACAGCGCACCCGTCGCCGAGGTCCTCGCCCGCCGCACGCAGATGCGCCAGGACACCATTCGCGGCTACCGACTGTCCGAGGCCGACCTCGCCGAAACGCTGCGAACGGCAGAGCGCGAGATCACGGGATTCGACGATCTCGAGATCACCACCTGTCTGAGTCTCGGCGAGCTCGAAATGGTGACCCGTTACGCCGAATCGGCGAGACCTGCGTACATGGATCTCGAACGTCTCGTCGGGAAAATCCATGGTGCACGAGTCTTTTCGACCGACGGGTCCACCATCGACGACATCGTCGCGCACCGTCTGTCCGGGCATCGGATCGCCACGGCAGAATCGTGCACCGGAGGGATGATCGCCGCACGCCTGACCGACCGCGCAGGATCGTCGGCGTACGTCATCGGCGCGGTGGTGTCCTACGCCAACGAGGCGAAAACGGGCCTGCTCGACGTCCCCGCCGAGGTCATCGACCAACACGGAGCGGTCAGCGAGCCAGTGGCCGCGCTGATGGCCGAAGGCGCACTGAATCGACTGAACGTCGACATCGCGGTATCGACCAGTGGCGTCGCGGGCCCGGGTGGTGGCACCGAGGCCAAACCGGTCGGGACCGTCTGCTTCGCTATCGCCGTCACGGGCCGACCTACCGTCACCCACACCCTTCATCTCCCCGGGGACCGGGCAAGTGTCCGTGCACTGTCGACCACCGCGGCAATGCATATGCTCGCCGACGCGTTGGAGACTCGCTGAAGGTCTTGTAGACAGCGCAGGAGGGACCCACACATGTCATCACCAACGGACCACTCTGAGCACCATTCACAACCAACTGTGGACGGGCAGCCAACGGGTCGCCGACTTGCCGTCGAAAAAGTCCGTTTCATGAGCATCGTCGGCGCATCGACTGCGCTGCTGCTGTCGGCCGTCACCTATATGTGGGCCTTCGCAAAGGGTGTGGACTTCGTCCGTCTGCTCATCGTCGAGGGCCTCTCCTCCGACAAAGCGCTGGTCAAACTGTTCGAAAGTATCGACTCCATCCTGATCGCGACCGTGCTTCTCATCGTCGGATTCGGTCTGTGGGAATTGTTCGTCCACGACCTCGACCTGCCGCCTTCACTGACAACCACCTCGTTCGGTCAGTTGAAGAGGCAGACCGCAGGAACGCTGCTGCTGGTACTCGTCGTGCGATTCCTCGAAGTGTCCATCACCAGGCCGGAACCTGATGAGCTCATCGCACAGAGTGTTTCCACCGCGTTGGTCGGCGGTCTACTGATCGTGTTCGCAACCTGGCATCGCAGTCCGTGAGTCATCGTCGCTATCGGCCTGTGCATGCTGGTATGGCTGTCGTCGATTCCATTCCCCGCGATGCTGAGCCGGGTGGCAGGAGTGCTGGCGAGCGCCTCGCTGTACATCTACCTGATCCATTTCCAGGTCTACCTGCCGCTACGCGACGACCACCCATGGTTGGCGTTCGCCCTGTCGATTCTGTACTGGAAGGCGGTCGAATTCGTGCTGTCTCTCCGTAGTCGAATCATGCCGCGATCGAGGGCAGTCCGTTCCGACATCGTCGCACCGTCCGACTTGTCAGACTCCCGACCGCGGGAGGACAATTTGCCACCATGGCATTGATCTCGAAGGGCTTCGTGGGCCGTCGACGCGGCGACGACGGGCGTACTCCCCCCGGTCAGTATCTGACCAAGGATTTTCCCGTCCTCGCGATCGGGCCTGCGCCCGTGGTCGCGACCGACACGTGGTCGTTCTCGATCACCACCGAACGCGGCGAGACTCGCAGCTGGACCTGGAGCGAATTCGCGACTCTTCCGCACGAGACTCCGACCGTCGACATCCACTGCGTCACCAAGTGGTCGAAGCTCGACACCACCTGGAAGGGCGTGAGCCTGGACGTTCTGCTGGACGGTCTCGATAGCGATGCCGGCTACGTCGTGGTGCACGGCTTCGACGGCTACACCACCAATCTTCCCCTCGAGGACCTCAGGGATGGGAAGGCCTGGCTGGTCACCGAGTTCGACGGCGCTCCCCTGACTCGCGAACACGGCGGTCCGGCAAGGCTTCTGGTCCCGCATCTGTATTTCTGGAAATCGGCGAAGTGGATCTCACGCATCGAGCTCACCGTGGAGAACGAACAGGGCTTCTGGGAGCGCGGCGGGTACCACGACTACGGAGATCCGTGGCGCGAACAGCGATACCAGGGCGACTGACGTGACATCGGCGGCCGGGGCGAAACCTTGGCTCGTTGCCACGGTGGCGACCGTGCGGCGTGAGACACCCACCGCGTCCACCCTCGTTCTCGACGTCGACGGGTGGCCCGGCCATCTTGCCGGGCAGCACGTGGACGTCAAGCTCACCGCCGAGGACGGCTACAGCGCACAGCGAAGCTACTCCCTGGCGTCGGCACCCGACGGAACGTCGCGCATCGAGATCACGGTGCAGAACGTCGCGGACGGCGAGGTATCGCCGTACCTGGTCGAGGCCGTCGAGGTCGGCGACCGCATCGAAATCCGCGGGCCGGTGGGTCGATGGTTCGTCTGGCGGCCGTCACGGCCCTCCGAGACCCCGTCTCCACCGATCCTGTTGGTGGGCGGCGGTTCCGGCATCGTCCCGCTCCGCGCGATGGTTCGTGCGCAGGCGTCCGCGGACGGCGGTCGGGTGCCGTTCCGGGTGCTGTACTCCGTGCGCGAACCCGCGGAGGTCTACTTCGCGGACGAATGGGCTCGTCCACCGGCCGGCGTGGACGTCACCATGATTCATACGCGGCGTGCTCCTGCCGGTAACGCACGGCCCCTCGGCCGCATCACGGTCGAGGACCTCGACGCGCACGGATGGCCGGCGGAGTTCGAGCCGCGTTGCTACATCTGTGGCCCCACGAGTTTCGTGGACACAGTGGCCGACATGCTGGTGCAGCGGGGCCACTCGGCAGCGAACATCCGAACGGAGCGTTTCGGACCGAGCTGAGGAGCAGCGGATCAGACGATGTCGCCGAGGAACTCGATCTTGAGTCGGGTGTAGTCGTCGGTCCATTCCGAATCCACCGACATGAACGAATGGTCCAGTCTCGCCTCGTTCTTGCTGTACAGGTTCAGGCGGTTGTCGACGCCCACTCGATCCAGCGCAGCGCTCAGTTCGGCTGCCTGGTCGGGGAAGGTACCGGTGTTGCCGTCGGAGATGAAACTCGGCGGAAAGTCGGCCGTGACGTTGTCGATGACGTTCGCCTGCGCCAGCAACGCTCGGTCGGTGGTGTCGAGGTAGCTTCGGGCGGCGATGTCGAAGAAGAAACCGTTCGACGGGCTCGGTGATTGCGGTGCGCCCGCTCTACCGACATCAAGGGCAGCACTCTCGAATACCAAGGCCTTCACAGCACTTCGATCGATGGTGGGCTCGATACCCAGCGCCCGCGCGTAATCGGAATTGGTCTGCACGGCAGCGTAGTTGCCCACGATGTGGCCACCCGCACTGGTTCCGGCGAGGACGACGCGAGTCATGTCGAGTCCGTACCCGTCCGCATTCGTTTCCAGGAACTGCACGGCCTGGCCCAGTTGGATTGTCTGCGTGGGAAATCGGTAGCTCGGCGCGAACGCGTAGTTCACCGACACCACGTTGTAGCCCGCGTCGAGCATGGGGCCGGCCCACGACGCACCACCGGAATCTGCGCTGGGAGCACCATCGGTTTTGTCCCCGACAATCCAACCACCACCGTGAATCGCGACGTACGTGGGCCGGCTGATCGATGGATCGTCGTCGGCGATGTAGATGTCGAGAAACGAATTCGGAAGCGTCGAGCCGTAGTCGATGTCGTTGGTGAGGCGTGCTCCGTCGACCACCGCCGTGGCCGTCTGCGCGTCGGGCTCGAAGGAATTGCTCTGCCCCAACGCATGCAGCGATCGAATCAGTGGTGCCGGACTGGCCGCCGTGCCGACGACCACGACGGAAATCACCAATGCAATCGCTGCGGCGAAGCCCGCTGGGGCGGCGGTGGCCACCCCACGAGCGGAGGTCTTCGAACGGCCTGCCCATGCCGACGCGAGCAGATAGAAGCCGAGCACTATCGACGCAGCCAAGGCCGTGACCCACAGGGCGTGCAGATCCGTCACCAGCCATGCCACCTGAGTCACGACGGCGACGGACCCGAGCGAAGTCCCCACGCCTACACGCTTTCTGGCATCGGACAAGACGAGACATGTCGCGACCACTGCCACGGCGATGACCCACAACCCCACCGCGAGCTGCTGACGGATGAGGACGAACTCGAGCCACGCGAGTACGACGCCGGCGACGCCGGTCACCGCGAGCGCAGTCGTCATCGCTCTCGTACGGTGCCCTGCTCCGACTTCGATGTCTGCCTGCACCATCACTGCGCAGAAGTGTGGCGTTGCCTGTGCAGTTCGCGAACGGCCTCGCCGAACTCGGCGACCGGTCCGTCCACCGCGATGCCGGGCACGATCTGCTGGATGGGCGACGGCGTGATCGCGAGTGGTGCAGCACCGAATTCTTCGAGCCACGTCAGCAATTGAGCCGTCGACGTGGCGTAGACGATGCGGCCGAGTCCGACTATGCCGTGGCTCGCAGAGCACATCACACAGTGCTCACCGGAGGTGTAGACCGTAGAGGATCGACGCTGATCGGCGTCCAGGTTGGTCGCAGCCCACCGAGACAGTGCGATCTCGGGATGCTGGGTGGGATCGTTCAGGTCGCCGACCCTGTTCCTGTCCTCGGCCAGCAACTGGCCACTGTCCGACACCAGAATAGAGCCGAACGGATCGTTGCCCGTTCGCGCCGCCTCTGCAGCAAGATCCACAGCACGGGCCAGAAATGCACGGTCGCTCGAAGAGATGCTCACAGTGCACCGGCAGCGACGGTCGAAGTGTTCACGTCTCGACCGTACCGCCTCGAAATCACCGCCTGCCGGACCGGTAATTGGACACCGATCCTCGGTATGGTCGGAGGGTGAGCTTCTCGGTACGGCCTGCCACGTCGTTCGCAGATCTGCGGACGATTCTCGGCCCGAAGAACCCGACGTCCTCGGTCTGTTGGTGTCTGAGTCATCGAATCGATTCCGCGACCAACAGAGCGCTTGTCGGTCCGGAACGCGCCGCATACGTCGAGAAGCTGACCCGTCGAAAAGTCGCACCGGGTGTGCTGGCCTACGACGGGGACGAGGTGGTCGGTTGGGCTGCGGTGGCACTACGCTCGGAGCTGCCGTTCGCGCGCTCGAACAAGATTCCGCACGTCGACGACTTACCGGTCTGGACGGCCTGGTGCTTCCGCGTCAAGGCCGGACACCGCAAGCGCGGGATCGCGCACGTGCTTTTGGACGGTGCCGTTCGCTTCGCGGCCGATCACGGTGCTCCGGCCATCGAGGGCTATCCGGTGGACAACAAGGGTGCGAAGGTCGATCTGACGATGGCCTACGTCGGCACCCGCGGACTGTTCGAGTCGGCAGGCTTCGAATTCGCAGCCGAGACGACATCGGTATCGGGCGGAATCCCGCGAGTCATCGTGCGAAAAGACCTGCGTACGTGACGTCCGACTCCTGACCCGAGAGGTGCCTGATGCCGATGTCGTGGGAGAACACGCGAATCACGACCTTCACACGTCAGTCTCCGAACAGTGAACTCAGTGCCGGTGCGACGTCGCGGTAGGTCTTGATGGTCCGTATACGACCGTGCCCTGTTCGCGCGAGATCCCGTCCGAGGTCGACGTCATGTTCACCCGACGTGTCCAGCAGTACGTCGAGGCGCGCGATCCTGGCTGCGGTCGGGCGTGGATCGGGACCGGCGTTGTGGACGCAGTCCGAGAGCAGAAGAACCCGTGGGTCGGGAGCGGACGCCGTACGCAGTAGCCCGGCCGCGGTCTCGAGCGCGAACTGTACGTTGGTCAATCCCCGCGCCGGAATGCGGAGAACGGTGTCGAGAATATTCAATGGGGTCCGCGAGTCGCCGAATCGACTGAGTACGGCCGCGTCGGACCAGAAGGCGACGACCGCGAGGTTGTCTCGGTTCATCTCACCGGCCAGAGCGCCGACGGTCGCGGCCGCAGTGCGCACCCGTTCGCCCTTCATCGACCCGGAGATGTCGACCACCAGGACGATGGATCGCTTGGTGTGCAAGCGTTCTCGGACAACGATGTCATCGTCCTCCGGTATCGGATTGGCCGCCAACACATCGAGCATGCGGTCCAGGTCGATCTCGTCACTGCCGCCTCGATAGCGCAGAGACGTCAACTCCCCGACGCCACGCCGTGCGCGTGTGTCGATGCGTGGACGCCGAACTGCCAGACGAGCCGCGATCTTTCGGGCGCGGGCCCGAGTCGCGGCGTCGGCAGTCGACTCGCTTTCGGTCGCGTCGGTCAGCGGAATCACTTCGGCCGATTCCTCGGTGAATCCGGGTGCCGACGGATTGTTCTCGCCGGAAGCCTTACCCGGCTTGCTGCGGCCCTGAGCGATCAGTACCGCACCGTTTCCGCCGCCGGGACGAAACAGCGACGGTGACTCCGTCAGCTGTTTCGGTTTGCGGCGCAACGGCTTCAGAGTTCCTGCCGGCTTACGGGTCCCCGGCCGTGTGATCGGAGATTCGGCCTCGACGGCTCTTCAACCAGGTGCCGCCGCAGCGGGACGCAGCACGAAATGGTCCTGCCATATCGTGTGCAAGACCATTTCTGCTGGTGCGTCGGATGTCTCGTCGATGTGAATGCGCCCGGACAGGGCAACGTACATCGCGTCGAGCATGACCTGCTGGTAGTCCTCGGGCAGGCCTCTCGGTGGATCGATGTCGGTGACGAGCGGAATCGCCACCTCCCGCAGATCTGCCAATTGCTGAGCGACGAGGGTCAGATCGATTGCCCCGCGCACACTGCTGCCCTGGGTGATGTCCTCGTGCTCACGCGTCAACCGAGTGACGGCCACGGCGTCGGCGATCAGTCGCGCGGAGTCGGATTCGCTACGGAGACCCACGATGCCGCGTTCCGCTTCGGCATCCTGGTAGCCGATGGCAAGACGACACAGACGGTCGTGGACGCTGGTCGACAGGCGCGTCGTACCGACGTTGTCGTAGGGATTCATCGATGCCACTACGCGGAACGTCGGTAACGCGTGCACAGTGCCGACGCGCGGGACGACGATGCGTCGTTCTGCCATCGCGGTGAGCAGCGTGTTCAGGGTGTCCTCGGGTGCGCGATTGAACTCTTCGATGTAGAGGAAACCGCCGGTGCGCATTGCGTCGATCAGCGGTCCCGCTACGAAGTTGTCCTCGCTGTAGTCCTCGCGAAGAACCCGAGCCGGGTTGTGGTGCCCGACAATTCGGGCCGGTGTCAGATCGGCGTTGCCCTCGACGAAGAACAGCGGAATGGACCACTCGGAGGTGATCGCGCCGAGCAGCGTGCTCTTGCTGGTGCCGGGCGGGCCCTCGAGGAGCAGGTCCCGCCCGGCCGCGACCGCTGCCAACAGGAGGTCGAGTTCACGGTCTCGACCCACGAGGTGCGCAGCAATCCGCCGGCGCACCTCACCGATCGACGCGGTAGCAGTCATTTGACCGTGTACCCCGCATCGACAGGAAGCGTTGCACCCGTGATGTATCGAGCATCGTCGGAGACCAAGAACGCTATCGCGTTGGAGATGTCGATTGCCTCGATCCACGGCACCGGCAGCGTGTTCGTGGTTTGGAAGATCGGTGCCGACTTCTCTCGCGACGGGTTCGGATCGTCGGGAGCGAACAACCCCCACGTCTTGGGATTCTGAATCATGACGGTGTCCACACCGGTCGGATGAACGGTGTTGACACGAATACTGTGTTGTCCGAATTCGTTTGCGAGAGTGCGCATGATGCCGACGACACCGTGCTTGGTCGCGGTGTAGTGCACCGTATTCGGTGTGCCCTTGAGGCCCGCTGTCGAACTCGTCAGCACGATGGAACCACCGCGACCGCCGGCGATCAGATGCGGCAGAGCAACTTTGCAGGTGTTCCAGACGCCCGTGAGGTTGACGTCGATCATGTTCTGCCACGCGTCGTCGGTGATATCGAGGGCCGGCGCGATCTCGAACACTCCCGCATTGCCCAGGACGATGTCGAGGCGACCGAGCTCTGCGACGCCGTCGTCGACGGCCTTTCTCAGTGCGGCCGAATCACGCACGTCGGCCTTGGTGGCCACGATCCGCCGGTCGAGCGCTTCGACCTGCTTCACCGTCTCCGCGAGGTCCGCTTCGGTCGACGGCGGATACATCTCGATGGTGTCGACCGGTCCGCACAGGTCTACAGCGATGATGTCCGCGCCCTCCTGTGCGAGACGTATTGCGTGACTTCGCCCCTGACTGCGAGCGGCCCCGGTGATGAATGCGACTTTGCCTTCCAACTTGCCCATGTCCGTCTCCTACTTGGCCAGGAAGCCGGCGTCGACGGGCAAGGTGACGCCGGTGACGTACCGCGCATCGTCGGACACCAGCCACGCGATGGCGTTGCTGATATCGATCGCTTCGAGCATCGGCACCGGTAGCAAATTGCCGAGCATGGCTGTGGCGTCGGGGTTTTCGGTGAGGAACTTCTGCATGACGTCGTTGACGACCATCGGCGTGTTCACCCCGGTCGGGTGCACGGTGTTGACGCGTATGGAGTACTGCGCAAGCCAATTGGTGAACGTGCGCATCAACCCCACGACCGCGTGCTTACTGGCCGCGTAGCCGTCTCCGGCACCGGATCCGTTACCGCCCGCACCGGACAGGCCCTGAGTCGAGCTGGTCAACACGATCGACCCGCCCTGACCCTTGGCGATCATGCTCGGAACCCCGGCCTGAACGGTGTTCCACACACCGAAGAGGTTGACCTCCACCACATCACGGAAGGTCTTCACTTCGTCGGGGTTTTCGGCACCCTGGGGTGCTATTCCGGCATTCGCCAGAATGATGTCGATGGGGCCGAGTTCGGCTACCGCCGAGTCCACTGCCGCTTTCATCGCGTCGTAATCGCGGACATCGGCTTCCGTGGCGACGATGCGCCGATCGAGCGCCTCGACTTCTTTCACGGTCTGTGCGAGATCTTCCGATGTGGCCATCGGATAGGCGACCGTATCGATCTGTGCACAGATGTCGACCGCGATGATGTCGGCACCTTCTTGCGCGAGCCGGAGAGCGTGGCTACGCCCCTGTCCGCGTGCGGCACCGGTGATGAAGGCTACTTTTCCGTCGAGCTTTCCCATGATCGAACTTCCTTGATCGTCGGATGAAAACGGTACGAGCGCAGAACGGTTCGCCGAATGGCCGGGTACGCTCGGGCGGTATGTCCGGTTTCGAGGACATGATTCGACGCTATATGACACCCAGTGCAGATGTGGCCGAATTACTTGAATCGTTGTTGATTTACGTTCCGTGGACGCGAGAACAGGACGACCGATTCAGACGTGCACACGCAGTGAAGTATCGAGGTGAATTGATCGCCGAGCCCTCACGAACGCTGTCTCCGCTACAGGTCGTCGCCGTGCTCGAGCGCCTCGCGGATTCGGCCGAGCAGCGCAGTGGCGTCACGGAGGGTGCGTTGCTCGGCCGGCGTCAGGTCGTCGAGGATATTCACGAGAAGCCCCTCTGCCGCAATGTCGTAGATGCGCAATTGCTCTCGAGCAAGATCGGTGAGGCCGACGCGCATGCTGCGAGCATCCGAGTCGTCGGGTCGGCGAGCGACGAGCCCGTCCGATTCCATCGTTCGGACGAGGTTGCTGATCGTGGGGCGTGCCAACCCCAGCTGACGCCCGAGCACTGTGGGGCCCTCCCACTTGTCCGGAAAGAGTCGCCGCAGGATCTCGATCTGTGCGTCGGGCAGGGCTTTGAGCCCCGCGCGCGAGCGGGAGGCGTTGAGCAGCACGCGCCGGAAGGGGCCTATCTCCTCGCTGAGATGGCGGGCGATATCCGCGAGACCGGGTGCGCTGTCGGAATCGTCCACCGCGCCAGACTACTCACCCTCGATTTAGGTTTGCAACAAACGCATTTCTGGGTGATCATGGAGTCATGAGCATTCACACCAGCGTTGCCGACCCCACTCCCGAACAAGCCCTGGACTCGATCATCGGCCATCGGTTCATCTACACCTACGCCAACGGGTGGCAGTACGAGATGTACGTCAAGAACGCCACCACCATCGACTACCGGATCCACACCGGAATGGTCGGCGGCCGGTGGGTCAAGGGGCAAGAAGTCGATCTCGTCGGACTCGGTCGCGGCGTCTACAAGATCTCGTGGAACGAGCCCACCGGCACGAGCGTCGTCGTCAACGTCGTTCCCGAGGACCGCGTTCTGCACGGCACCATCTTCTTCCCGCACTGGGTGGAACTCGACGGGTCCAAAACCGTCCTGTTCCAGAACGACCACCTCGACGAGATGCGTCAGTTCCGCGATCAGGGCCCCACCTATCCGATCTACGTCGTGCCCGAGTTCGCGCACATCACCTTGTTCGAGTACGTCGGTATCGACGACGACACCGTCATCGACACCGCGCCCGCTGACTTACCGGCAGGCTTTGCCGACCGGAGCAACTGAGGTGAACCTCCAGAACCCCGGCGTGGCCACGCTCACGCTCCCCCACCGTGGGCAGGTGATCCGCGGCAACGAGTATCGACCCACGAACTCCGACAGAACAGCGCCGTCCGTTCTGATCGTGCACGGCTTCAGCGACTCCAGCATCGGACCACAGCGCCTCTTCGTGCAGATCGCTCGACGCCTCGCCGAGGCGGGAGCAGTCGTCCGCGCGTACGACCGACTCGGCCAAGGCATCAGCGACGGCGAGTTCGAGGACATCACCCTGCGCGACGAGGTCGAGCAGGTGTCGACCATGATCCGGGAGTTCGCTGCCGATCGATCTGCACCGGTGCACGTTCTCGCCCACAGCCTCGGCGCAGTGGAAGCGGCAATGGCGGTCACGCTCCTGTCCGACCGTGTCGCCAGCCTCACCCTGTGGTCACCTGCAGGCGTTGTCGTCGACGACATCACCGTCAAGCACGAAATCCAGGGCCAGCCCATCGATTCCGTCGCACAGAACGGCGGCTTCGACTTCGGCGGCATATGGCTCGGACCGGCATTTTTCGACGACATCCGCAATGGCCTCGATGTATACGAGGCTGCGGCCGGATACAACGGTCCCGTCGACATCGTCCACGGCACGGCAGACCAGATCGTGCCACTCGAGTACGGACGCCGTTACGCAGAGTTGTTGCCACACGCGACATTCACCGCGATCACCGGTGCCGACCACACCTGGTCATCGCGTGAGTGGCGAGGCGAACTTCTCAGGCGTCTGCTGTCGTTCCTGGGGTTACCGGAAACCGACCGAGCACGGCGGTCCTCTGGTCCCTCTGATTGAACAGCTACCTTCTGGCGGAACCCTCTGCACTGCTGCACAGCGACGGGGAATCTACTTCGGAAGGGCGACTGCACGCAGCCGGCGCAGGGTGATTCCGTTCACGATCGGACTCACTTGCCGGTCCACACCGGATCCCGCTTCTGCATGAAGGCCATGATTCCCTCGACAGTGTCGGCCGACCGGCTCAGTGACTCCAGGGCCTGTTCGCTCAGCTCCCAGCTGCGGGCTTCCGTCTCGATCTCGCCGTCGCTGATGCCGCGAGCGACGCGCTTGCTCGCCTGAACAGCGAGCGGTGCGTTCGCGGATATGACGTCTGCGAGGGCAAGAGCAGTGCTCAGTACTTCGGCCTGAGGAACGACACGGTTGACCAATCCCCACCGGAGCGCGTCCTCGGCGCTCATGGCTGCCCCCGTCAGCAGTAGCTCCAGCGCGACGGCACGCGGCAGGGCCGTGGTCAATCTGAAGACACCGCCCGCTCCGGCGATGAGACCCCGCTTCACTTCGGGAAGTCCGAAGGTCGAATTCTCCGCGGCTACAACAAGGTCACCGGCCAATGCGAGTTCCGTCCCACCGCCCAGGGCGCTGCCGTTCACCGCGGAGATCACCGGCTTCGCAATGTGGTGTTTGACGATCCCGGCAAAACCCCAGTGCGCGGTCTCGGGTGGAGTCACTCCCGCGGGTCCGGATGTGCCGAGAGCCTTCAAATCTGCTCCGGCGCAGAAGATTTTGTCGCCTGCGCCCGTCAACACCACAACTCGAATGTCGTCGGTTTCCTGCGCAAGCTCCCACGCCGCGCCCAAACCGCGATGCACATCGGCGTTGATGCTGTTGGCTGCCTCCGGTCGATCGATGGTGACGACGAGGGTGTGTCCCCGCACTTCGGTGAGTACCACTTCGGACACGTCGATCCTCGTTTCTTCGGGCCGTGAGACCTCACAACACTAATTCAGACAGTCACTGTCTGCAATGGTTCCGCCTGCGGCGCGATCGTTCATCGGCTAGCCCAACGCTCGCAGAACGGTGTCGACGACCACCGTCGAGTGGTCAACTGCAGCAGTGGTTCTCGATCCTGAGTGCGCCTGCGAGAAGAGCGCACGCGCCAACACCGCTCCCGTCACGAGTTCGAGCAGCAAGGTCGTCGACGTGCCCTCGGGCAGCTCTCCTCGCGTGACAGCCCGGCGGACGATGCGTCGAGCCGTGACGAGACGGCTCTGGTTGAGAGTGTCGGTGAGATGGGACAACAGGTCCGGATTCACCCTCGCGTCGAGAGTCACCCGTAGCGAGACCAAGCCGGAGAGCTCCCCGTAGCCGACGGCCAATTGTTCCGCGAGCTCGACGAGGTCCCCACGGACCGATCCGGTGTCGATAAGCGTCGACAGCGGCGACCGAGCTTCGAGCGCCTGGACCAGAAGTTCTTCCTTGTCGGCCCAGCGGCGGTAGAGCGCGGCGCGGCCGACCTTGGCCTGCCGTGCGACTGCGTCGAATGTGAATCCGCGCCAACTGGTTTCCCAGTACACCGCGAGCACGGCGGTGTACACGCGGTCCTCCATGTCCGCGTCACGGGGCCTGCCCGGTCCGCGGGGAGAATCTTCAGACATGACTGCATCCTCTCACCGGTCTGCCGGCCGAACGCGACGGCTACATGCAGAATTCGACGGCAAGGTTTCCCTCGTTGTCCACCAGGTCTATTCGGCGTCCGACAGCCGACTCGTTCTGCACGGACACGAGGTCGTGAAGCATCGTTGCGAATTCACGTCCAGCTCGGCCCGCTACCCGCGCCCCATCGTCGGTGGCAGCCACGACAAACGCTTGCTCCGGCAGACCGCTACGGTCGTATGTGACCGTAGCCGTCTCGATGGTCGCCGTTCCCGAGTAACCGTGCACGACGCGTGCCGGCGTACCCGACACATTCATCTGCTCCGGGTCGCCGATGTATCCGTCGCGATGAGCTCTCGTGGCCAGCAGCACCACGTGCTGGTACGTCAGATAGCCGCCGTTTGCATGCACCAATGCGACGCCGGAACTCTTGCGCAGCAGTCGCGTCGATTCCGCAATGGCATGGAGAGAATAGCTGCTCAACGGCCCACCGAAGAACGAATGTCCGCCCAGGACAGTGGGAGTCGCCCCCTCGGCCAGGCCGAGCTCGTCGGCCAACAGGTTCGGTACGATCGGGAAGCAGCTGTATGCATCGATGAATGCCAGGTCCTCGCTGGCCACCTCGGCCCTCGACAGTGCCCGCCGCACAGCCGCACGAAGAGCTGGTCCGTCGTCGAACACCGGGCGCGCCAACACATCCGGATTGTCGACTGCACCCGCGCCACCCCACAGGTACACGATTCGGTCCTCTGCCACACCGGCCTCGCGGGCGGTCGCCAAGGAACAGACCATGACCGCAGCTGCTTGATCGACGAAGGGCATTGCGTTCATCGATAGCGGATAGCAATCGGACACAGAACGATTCGATGAACTGACGGTGCCGATGTTTTCCGAGGTGCGTGCAACAGGGCTCCAGGCAACGGGATGTTCGGCCGCAATTGCCGAGAAGCGGGAGTACATGTCGGCCGATTCGCGCAGGCCCTGGTCGGGGTTCAGTCCACGGCTGTGGGCACGAGCGTTCTCGAAGAGCGGGTAGATCTGTACCGGTGCCAGGATTCCTGCTCGCTGCATTTCGGCGCTGCCGAGGTCCTCGGGCGAGAACGACGGAGGGCCTCCCGGCGCGGTGGTCCAACCCGATTCACCGGGGTCCTTACCCGCTTTCATCAGGGCTCGGACGGAGGCCTGCGCCTCGCCGCCCACCACCAGCGCTGCAGTAGTGCGTCCTTCGGCGATATCTCGACCGACCTGGTCGAGTAGGCGCGCGGGGTGATGTCCACCGATCGTGCTCGAGAAGCTGGATGTGAGGGTGACGCCCAACCTCTCGGCGACCAGAGACGGGAGATCGGCGTAGTTCCAGCTGGTGGTGCGAACTGCGTGTATCGCATCGACCTGCGCGCTCAGACCGGGCGCTCCTGCGTCCTCGATCGCTGCATCCACAGCGCGCAGCACGAGATCGAGCGGTTCGATGGTGCTCTGCGGAGTGCCGTCTCCTGTGAACTTCAGGTCACCCACGCCCACGATAACCGGGACTCGTTCCGCATTGATGGACATGCACACAGCATATACAGACAGAAAATGTCCGCAATGCTGCGCAATTCACTCGGCCATAGACGGAACGGCTATGCAACGCGCCGCAGGGCTGCTTAGACCGGACGCGTTGTGTATCGACCGACTGACTGTCCGGTAACGCGTGACTCAGTACTCACAGAGCAGTGCCACCGGCCTCGATGTCGCGATCTGTTTCCGCGACAGAGTATTTCGGCAGGACCCGGCGCATGATGGAACGTGCCGCAGCGACGACGGTCAACCGGTCGTGTGTCAGTAGGAACGCAAACCGACGGTCGTGATCGAGACCGTCGTCGCCGAGATCGCGGGCTATGAGCGCAGCGCAGTAGTGAGATCCGACGATCGTGATGGTCCACTCGCCGACGAAACGCTCATCGGGATGAAGTTCCGCACCACGCACACCTGCTGCGGGTTCGGTGTCCATCCCGACTCCCAAGGCCGCCACGAACGGGTTGACGGCGGCCAGCCTCGCATAGCGGTCGGCCACCGACTGCGTGAACCACGCCGAGTCTTGAAACGCAGCCTGAATGGTGAGCGGATCGGGCATGTGGCGCGCGTGATCTTCGAGTTGCCGGGTCAACGCCAGTAGCAACGATTTACTACCCACCTGCGCCGATGAAGTCGTCAGGAGGTCCGACGGAACCGAGGGCACCGCTGTGTCCGCTCGCGCGTGCGCACCTGATTTCACCGACAGGATGGGCCGGGCGGAGATGGCACCCGAGTGCTGCCGGTTTCCGAGGGTCGGAAGCGGCGCGGGACGGCCGAGCATCCAGCCTTGTCCGAAAGTGGCTCCGAGCGCGGTCGCACGGTCAAGGTGGGCGTCTGTTTCGATGCCTTCCGCAACTATCCGCGCCCCACTCGACTCCACGTACGCAGCGACGGCGAGGACGACTGCAGCCTGCTGCGGCGATGGATCCGACTGCGAGAGAGTGTAATCGAGCTTGATGATGTCCGGGGCAACGAATTCCAGCAGAGCGAGCGAGTCGGGATGCGATCCGACATCGTCCAGGGCAATCAGACAACCGCTCTTTCGTGCACGCGCCACCGTTTCGAGTAGCTCTGCAGGGTTGGCCAACAGTGAGCGCTCGGTGAGCTCGACTACGACATTCAACCGGTTCGCAGCCATACCGATGATCTCGCGCGCGTACGCGGGAACGATGCGCGAGGATTGCGGCTCGATATTGATGAACAGCGAAACATTCTCTGGCATACCGGCATCGAGTGCGCCGGTCATCGCAGCGCACCGGCAAGCCCAATCGACCTCGTCGATCACTCCGCATTCGGCAGCACTCGCGAACACAGCACCGGGGTCCACCGACGGGTGGCCCGGCCACCGTGCAAGAGCTTCGTAGCCGACTACCTTGCCACTGTCGAGTTCGACGATCGGTTGGTAGTGCGGACGAACGGACCGAGGATCCGCGAGGATGCTGCGAACGGCGCTGGAAGTCAAGGTTTCCTCGTGCTCCTCTTCATCATGATCGGGCCGGTCGGTGACCAGGAATCGCGTCTGCGGCCGTAGGTGGAGCAACTGTGGTCCGGGAGGCACGGCGCTGGCGGTACAGCTCCCTGTCTGCATTTTCGATCACATCGGCGACTGTGTCCCTCTCGCGCGCGAACGCGATGCCACATGTGATCGCTATGTCATCGCTTTCGCGAAGTCTCGCTTCGATTGCATCGGTGGTGTCGTCGATGTCGAGAGCAGCCGGACCGAGCACGGAGAAGATGAACTCGTCACCCCCGTACCTCAACAGGGTGTCGTCGCAGTCCAAATGATCATCGATGACCTCGGCGACCCGTCGGAGTATGCGATCACCGGCCGGATGTCCGTCGGTGTCGTTGATGGTCTTGAGGCCGTCCACATCGACAAAACAAACGACCATGGCGGTACCCGAGTCGCGGGCGATACCGAGGCTGCGTTCGAGTTGACCGATCCCCGCGTCCCGGCGGTATGCAGAGGTCAGGTCATGGGTGGCCGAAGTACGGCGATCATGCGCTGCTGCGATCCGATCCTGGCGCGACGCGGACCTATCCGCGCCGGCCCGGGCACGGTCACCGGCCGCGGTGAGCCGATACGCTCGGCCCCGCCCGTGGCACTGATCGTGTGATCGGTCGTCACAATCCAAGCTCAGGGCCACCGCATCACGGGCATCAGCAGCACGGTCGGCTCGATCGGCTACGGCGTCGCGAGCCGCTGCCGCGACGTCACGATCGTCACCGGCATCCGGCACGGGCCGAACGCACGGGGGCGAATGGCTGCACATCCGAGGCACAAGCAACTCCTGACAATTCGACACCTCGCACGCAGTGAACGACTGTCGCGGAAGTAGGCGCACACGGGCCCCCGAGCCGTTACTGAAGCCTACGGCGAGAAACTACGCCGCGCTGACCGACAGCCCAGTTCAGGGTCGAAGCCGTCGGGCCGAATCGGTCCCGTGCTATGTACGGACACCGACCTCGCCGACAAGATCCAGACCGGCGAGAGATACCCCTCGATGGCACGTGGGCGGCAAGATGCAGTGCATCGGTGTCGTCGCGCCTGCGAGCATCGCGAGGGTATGTTTTGGTGTATGAGCTCGCCGTGTCGCGTGAGACCAACGGGCATCGAGTCGCTGCATCAGGACCGCGAAGAGGGAGGCGGCATGGCCGAGGAACATTCCACACGGCCGCTTTTTCGCAACGGCGCCGGCAGCGCCGCACTGATCCTGGGCATCATCGCTCTGGTCTGCGCGTTCGTACCCTTCATCGGGGATTTCGTCGCTATCCCCACGGGTGTCGCCGCGGTGGTGTGCGGGTGGGTCGGCGTCGGTCGGGACGAACAGGGCCACGCGACCAATGGCCGCGAGGCCATGATCGGCGCAGCTCTCGGCGGCGCGGCCATGTTCGTGGTGTTCGTGGCATATGCGGCCACCGTTGTGTGAACGATGAGCAGTAATACGAAAATCTCATGCATCGATTGCTGTGCAATACCTCTCGCACGATTGCGCAGAATCGGCATCTCCGGTCGGACTATTCCCTTCGCCTCAACACGACCAGAGCCGCACCCGCCACCAGAACCGACACCACAGAGATGCCCGTCGACACCCACACCCACGTGCTCGGCGAGAACGTGGGCTCGAGCTCGACCAGCGGAGAGTAAGCGGTCCAACCGAATTCGGCGACGACGGGAACCGATACCACGATGGGCGTCGTCACCGACATCACCGCAACAGGGGCGGTTGTCGGCAACAACGACGCATACGCCACGCCCACTCCGAGCGGCAGAACCACGAGGGTCGCAACGATATTGACGGTGTCCAAGGGTGGGCCGGTGAACACTCCCGTAGCTGCGACGACGGCCAGTACTACGAACCCCACCATCGGAGACGGCCGACGATGGCCGACCACCCCGCCCAGCACCAACATCGCGACGAACACCAAAGCTGTCCCCCACGTCAGGGATCCCACTGTCGGGGCCGATAGGAAGGCAAGTGCCGCAAGCAGGATCGCTCCTGTCACCGCGGGCAGCACAAACGCCGCACCGACAAGTAGCGGTATGACCGCGAGACCCAAGAACCACCGGTTCTGCATTGCACCGCCCGGACCGAGCGAGTTCACCGACCGCTCGAACAGCCAGTACAAGACCAGACCCACGAGAGGAATGACGATCCCCACCGCGAGCACTCGACCGCGCGACTGCACCGGCGATACTTCCTCGAACACTTTCGCCCACGACGACACCGCCAGCAGCGCCGCGAAGACGACCAGGGCGAGCAGCACTGGCGTCTGCGGTGCCTGCTGGAAGGCGGAACCGGCGTAGTCCACGTACTGGCTGGGGACGTTCTGCAACACACTCGATGCCGCCAGACCGCCGATAGCGCCGAACAGCAACGCGTGCTGCAGGATTCGACTGAGGGCGGTCACCGCCGCGGCACCACCCAGGATCAAACCGGCTGCGATCGCCCGAAGCTGCAGTTCTGCAGGAATCGGCACCGACAGTAGAACCGACAGGGCCGCGACGCCAACGGCTGCCACAATGAGAGCTGATTGCTTCCGCGTCGCGAATACCGCGGTGACGACGGCAACGATCGCGCCGAGTGACCAGGCGGACGCGCTACTGTCGAGCAGGATATCGAGCCTGTCGCCGCCAGCAACGAACGCAAAATTGCGCGGTACCGGCGTCGTCAAAGCCAGGACCGCCGTGAACGCACCGACGAGAACGGTGACGGGGGGAAGTAGTCGTCGTGCAGCGGTATTCATCGCGTCACCCGAGTGATGACCGCTGGCATCGACACCCACAGGTTTCTCACGCGCCCACCCTGTCACAATGTGACCGTTCTCAGCGTGTGTAACGGAGCGCTGGGCGATGGCGACCTACCGAGCATCGCCGCCGAAGGTTGCGTTCGCAGTGTCGAACGCTCGCTCAGCACCGCAGCGGACCACTGCGTGCAGTCGTTCGAAGGCACCACCCTCGGTGTCTACCGGGTGTATCGGACCCAGCCCGTCGAGGGCGGTTGCCTGTTCTTCATCGAAGGCGGACTGTTGAACTCCATCGGCCTGGCGCACTTCCCCGACGGCGCACCGTATATCGGTGAGCCCCAGCACGAGGGCGATATCGGGTACGAAAAGTTCGACGGCGACTGGTACCAGTTCGAGCAACTGTTCTGATGATTCAGTTGCCCTGGCCCGCAGAGAGACCGGGGATCATTGCGGTTTTGGTCAGCTTTGAACCGTGCGCGGATCGGATGCACATGACAGGTATCTTGACGCGGTGAGCAGACTTGGTCCTCAGCGTGCCGGGATGTGGGCCGATGCGCTCACGATCGTGTCCATCGTCGCCATCGGGGTGTGCGTAGCAGCGCTCGTCGAGCGCGGCGCACCGCCAGAGCAGCCCGAGAACCGCGCCGAGTCAGTAGCCACGACCACCACACACTCCATCACTCCTGGCCCTTCTGCACCCGTCGACACCACCTACAGAACGCCCGAGGCGATATTCCCGACGGCTATCTCCGGATGCGACGTCGTCGAACCTCCGGACGGGACGTCATCGGTGTGGGGACGGATCACCACCAGCGAGGATGCATACGACAACCCTCAGGCCTCGTGGTACTCGGGACCCAGGTCGGTGATGATGACCGATGCTGTCGCCGAAGCCCTTCCGCATGGTGTCGAGGTTCTGTTCGCAAGCCTGCGCGAGTCATTGGTGTTTCAGCCGATCCCCCAAACCTCCAGCGAACCAGGCCAGCCTCAGGAACCCGGTTGGGCAACGGCATCGGCCGAGCTCGGACGCGGCAACACACTAGGCCTGCTGGCAGTATCCGTGGCGCAGGACAACACGGGTGTGCCACCGTGCAGGGCCGGATCAGTGCAGGAACGCACGACATCGGCGGACGGCACCGTGGTCGACACCAACGTATCGTGGTCCGAATTCGGCGGTACGAGAACCAATTACCGCACGGTCACCGCCTACGCACCCGACGGCACGCACATCACCGCAACCGCATCGGACGCTGAGGGATTTCAGTCGACCAACACCGGAGACCGCGACATCGTTCTCACCATCGATGAGCTGAAAGCTCTTGTGACACTACCGGAGCTGCGGATATCGGCACCTGTCCCCGCCGACACACCCGAACCTCGCGAAGGATGCGACGACTCCTTCGGCCTCTTCTCCGGCGACACAGCGATCGACGCGGAACTCGCCACCAACTTGAACACCGCGTTGGAGCGCGTCGATGCAGGTGAGCGGTTCGATCCCGGATTGAACACGCTCAGGCTCGCCGACTTCGAGACCGGTGTGGTGTGTACGCACGTCGATGCCGTCGGCACCGGTGCCGACCTGACCATATCCATACGAGGCGGACAGGAACTCCCCGTGATGCCGGACATTTACGACCCCGCCTACCAGAATCGGCCGACCGACTTCGAGACGCTCGACGGCGGTGCGGTGCTGCGGATCGAAGAGGCACCCTATTCGTACTCGCCTGCACTGCCCGAGGGACCGAACGGCGGGATGCGCCGTACCGTGACCGTCACCTACCCGTCGGGAACCGAGGTCGAAGTCCGATCGCACGCCGAGCGTCCGGACGAACCACTGAGCGCAAACACATTGCGCACCATTGCCACCGCCGACGGATTGGATGTGCTGTGAACCCGTACCGACGGCTTGCCGTCACCGCTGCGGTGGCTTTCGTAAGCGTCGGCGCGGCCGTCGCGCTGGTGGCAACGGGCCCCCATGACGCCGAACCCTTTGCAGCACAGACTCCGACGTCGCCCGGCGCTGTGTGGACGCTCGACGCCGCCGACGTGCTCGGCAATCCGTTCGCCACCTTCGATGATCCCGTGGGTGGACGATTCGGCGAGGTCGAGGGCGGCGTCATAGACGCCGACGACATTCTTGTCGCCAAGGCAGGGTTGATCAATCAGGAGACGGACGAGTTCGAGCAGTCCCAACTGATCGGGTTCGATGCGGCAACCGGTCTGGTGCGGTGGAAAACACCCGCCGACGGGATCGAAAGTTGTTCGTCCCACGTACTCGACACACTGCTGCTGTGCCGGAGCACCGATCAGATCGTGACGATCGACAGTGCAACCGGAACCGCCACCCGACACGATACCGACTGGAACATATTCTCAGTCGGCACCGACGGCGAAGACCTCTACGTGGTCGAGGGCGAGAATGACGGGTACACCGTCCGGATCCATCGAGGAACGATCGACGACCCCGACGCGTCGTGGTCCCTCACCCTCGACGACACCTGGGTCGACCCGTACAACTCACGAGAAATCCTCGCGTTCGCAGGCAATGCGGGAGTGGCCCGGTTCTCCTCGGGCACAGCACTGTTCGACTCCAGATCCGGTGACATCACCGACAACATCTCGTCCCCCGACTGCGCGCGCGACCAGTTCGATCGAGGCGATCAGATCTACGTTCTTGCCGGCCGCCGATGCTCTGACCTGTTCGAGTTTCGCACCGACCTGGTCGATTCCACCGGACGAGTTGTCGCGACCACCGACGAAGAGGTCTACCAGCGCACGACGGTCGACGCAGCGAACGACCCCGACGATCCGGTTGTGTTGGGCAGCAGCGCCTTCGACCCTACGACGGGGCAGAAACTGTGGACCTCGGACGACGCCGGCACCGGGGGGGACATCGCGATTGTCGGTGATGTCGTCTTGGGTATCGGTCCACTCGCACGCAACCTGTTCACCGGGGATCCGGCGTGGGGTCCCGACGTCGAATCTCTACCTTTCATGCCTACCGCTGTGCGCGAGGGCCTGGCCTATGTAGCCGATTCTCGGGAGATCCTCGCGATCGAGCCCGAAACCGGCGCTCGCCTCGAAACAATCGCGATCGAGGATTTGCTCGGCAATACCGGTGGACGGTCCGAGAGGGTTGCACTGCTTGCCACTGGCGGCGGCGTTGTGGCAGTCAACGAGAAGCGAATGAACTTGCTTCGTTGAGCCTCGACTCAGGTCGATCTGCTTCGACCGAACCGCGATCGTTGCGACATCCGATCCGGCGCTTGGGAAACTAGTAGATTCGTCACCGTCCTACCCAGGGCGCACGGAAGTCGCCGATGCGTCCGTAGGCGACCATCTCGGTCCAGAATGCGCACAGGCCGGATGCCCATTGCTCAACTGTGAGGGGAAGACCGGTGGGTGATATCCGTGGGTTCTCGACGGCGATTCCCGGTGTCTACCCACAGGAACCGTCTCGCGTCATCTCCGTTCGCCACCGCAGACTGGCTCGGATCGCGTCGCCTACGCTTGCCGTGAGTTCGGCGACCGTTCGCTCGGAATCGATCTGTGCAGGTTCGAGTTCCGTTGTCGGTCGGCGAACCGGCTCGATCGAGCGCCGGGTATTCGGCGATCGGCCATCTATCCCCAACCGAAAGGCATCGGGCGGGGCCATATGGATGGTGGGAAGACGTTCGGCGTTTCGTGTCACTGCAGAACAATCGATGGTGAGCAGCATTCGATCGTGGCGCACGAACGTCTGCTTGTCTGCAATGACAACGTACAAGCCGTCGTTCGCCTCGGCACGCGTGGCCAGTCTCGTGAGGACCCGACGAATACGTTGCTGACACTGCGTTCGGTCCGAGGAAACGACCAGCGCGGCACCTGACACCGAAGATCGCGTGTGGCGGGCCTGCTCCGTCAGGCTCGTCCACGCGGGATCGTCGCCATCGCCGAAATATGTTCGCAACAGCCAAAGTTCAGAGTTGTTCGTACCGTCGGGCATGGTGATCCAATCCGAGAACGACGGGTGCAGCGAACCGCACGATCAGATGGAGGGAACCGTACGCAATTTCAAGGGCACGTTGTCGGCGAGGAATGCGAGTTGATCACCGATGACCGATGAAAACAGGGGTTCGACGTACGGATCGAAGTGACCGCCCGAATAGGTGCGCACCTTGGCTTTGCGAACTTTCGCCGCGGCGCGTTGCGCGACGGACGCCGGGGTGACGGAATCCTCGGACGCGATCTGCACCAGCGTTGGGCAGTCGATTGCCGACATCGTGCGACCCGGGGAGTACCGCCAGATTTTCAGCAGTATCCGCGCCGCCACGGTCTCGGGGTAGTCGCCGTCGGTCAGGCCCGACTCGAGGACCAGGCGGTCACGCCCTTTCATCGCGTCGGGTGAGACCATCACAGCGCGTGTGCCAGGTAGCCCGACACTGTCGACGTAGTGCGGCGACCGTCCGAGGGCGGCGCGGACGCTGTCGGTGATGGCGGCCGGTGCCAGCCGCAGTGCCTGCCTGAACCCGGTTGCGCGAACGGCGGCGATACCGTCGATGTGGGGCACCTGTGCGATGACCGCTGTGAACCGAACGCCGTTGCCCGCCAACGTGAGTACGTGGCCGCCGGCGAAGGACGTGCCCCACCCGACGATTCGGTTCTCGTCGACGCCGTCGAGAGAGCGAGCGAAGTCGACTGCGTTTCGCCAATCGGCAAGCTGAGCATCCACTTCCAACAACTGGCGCGGTTCGCCCTCACTGTCCCCGAAGTACCGATAGTCGAAGACGCAGACCACGTAGCCGGCCTCGACGAAACGCTCGGCGTAGGCGTACAGGCGCATCGCCCGAGGTGAGCCGAATCCGTGCGCCATCACGATTGCCGGTAGTGGCACGGCGGCGGACACCGCGGGACGAAAGACCGTTGCCGCGCAACGAACTCCGTCCGACACAAACGACGTTTCGGTACGGGTGAAGCCGGAATGTTCGTCGGTGGTCATGCGTTCGTCTCTCTGTTCTACAGCAGGGTGGTGATCGGATCTCACAGCTTGAAAGGATTGAGGGTCTTGCCGAGGTAGTAGCCGATGCGAGTCGGAATCGGCTTCGCGGCAGCAGCAGTCACCTTGTTGACCATCCCGGGCACGCACACCGGCGTGCCGTTGTTCACGGCCTGCCAACCTTCTCGGACGACGTCCTCGGGGCTCTGCCACAGAAGAGCTGGCAGCTTGGAGGTCGCTGCATCTCGGGTTCCCATCACGTCGTGGAACTCACTGTGGGTGAAGCCGGGGCAGAGCGCAGTCACGTGGATGCCATGCGGCCGCAACTCCATGTCGAGTGCTTGCGAGATGTCGAGCACATAGGACTTGATTCCGGTGTACAGCAGACTTGCACCAGGGGGAAGCAATGCCGCCAACGACGACAGATTCACGATTCGGCCGTATCCGCGTTCTTTCATGCCGGGCACCGTGAGATGAGAGAGTTCGGTGACGGCAGTGATCATCACCTGTATCTCCGCGGCGAGTGCGTCGAACGGCGCATCTGCGAAGGTGGAGTTCCCCGACATGCCCGCGTTGTTGACAAGGATGTCGACGTCGACGCCGAGGGATTTCGTTTCTTCGACGATGGCCCGGGGCGCAGCGGGATCGGCGAGATCCGCGGGCACGACGTCGCATCGCACATCGTGCCGAGACGACAGCTCGTCCGCCAGGGCGGTGAGCCGGTCCTCGCGTCGCGCGACGAGCACGAGGTTGTGCCCTTCGGCGGCGAGGTGTCGAGCAAATGCCGCGCCTATGCCCGCTGATGCTCCGGTGATCAGCGCGGTTCTTCCGGTCTTCGCCATCGACGGGCCTCCACTCTTGAACGGTATTCAAGGAAGGTAGCAGGGTCTTGAAGACCATTCAAGATATGGTTGGTCGTATGCCCAGGAATCGCGGACTTCACGACCGGGAGAGCAAGCGCGAGGACATCGTGGTCGCCGCCCGCGAAATGTTCGTGTCCGACGGCTTCGATCGCACCTCGATCAGTCGTCTGGCGAAAGCAGCAGGCGTCACTGCGAACACGCTGTATTGGTACTTCGGAGACAAGGACGACATCCTGGTCGCTGTTCTGACGGCAATCGCCGCCGAGGACGCCACGGACTATCTCCAGATCGTCGATCTACCACTTGTCGACCGGCTGTTCTGGCTGGTGGAGCGGCTCCGCAGAGTCGGCCCACTGGTCTCCACCGTGCACGATCGGGTGACCGAGTCCGAGGCCATCGATCAGTGGCACAACGGGTTTCATGCCTTCGCGGAATCGCTGTTTGCCGCCGATATCGCGGCTGCAGGACTGCCCGGAAAGGCGGCCGATGCCATGCTCCGTATCGGTACGTTCGTCGTCGAGGGATTGCTGACTCACGCGGCGTCGCCAGAAGTCTCCCGAGCAGTCATCGAGCAACTCGTCGACACCATCGCACCCTCATCAGGAAGTAATCCACTATGAGTACCGAACCCGATACCGCGTCGACCGGTCGTCCGCGAGCCGCGGCCGACCACGCCGACTCGGAATCGATCATCGCAATTCCCAGCATGGACCCGTTCTATCGGGCACCTGCCGGTTTCGAGTATGCGGAGCCGGGGACCGTATTGCGGTCCCGCGCGGTGACCCTCGCGTTGTTCGGTGTCATTCGGCAGAAGGTGTCGGCGTGGCAACTTCTGTACCGGACCACCAGCCTCGACGGGGCAGCGCGTGTCGCGGTCACGACGGTGGTTCTTCCCGTCGGGGGCCGAGCGCGACCGGAGCGAGCACTGCTGTCCTATCAGTGCGCGATCGACGCCGTGTCGGATCGGTGTTTCCCGTCCTACGTTCTGCGGGCGGGCGCTCGAGCCGTCGGCTCCGTACCGCAGTTCGAGTTCATGATCATCCTGTACGCACTGCGCCGCGGATGGGTTCTGTCCCTTCCCGATCACGAGGGCATGGACGGGCTGTGGGGAGCACCGATCGAGCCCGGTTACTGCACACTCGACGGCGTCCGCGCGGCACTGTCTTTCGAGCCGCTCGACCTCACAGCCACCACCCCTGTCGCGCTGTGGGGGTACTCGGGCGGCGGATTGGCGACGTCATGGGCCGCCGAGGCTGCGGCCGGCTACGTCCCTGAACTCGACATCGTCGGCGCAGCACTCGGATCGCCCGTCGGCGACCCCGGATCTGCATTCTCCCGCCTCAACGGCACGATCTTCGCGGCGCTGCCCGCGATGGTGGTGGAAGGCCTCCGTCGCACCTACCCCGTACTCGACCGCCTCGTTCGCGAACACGTCGCTGCTGCCGGGCTCGAGACCCTCTCATCCCTGCACCGCAAGACGACAGTGCACGCCGTCGCGTCCATGGTGATGCACGATCTGGAGCGGCACCTCGATATGCCGATGGCAGACCTCTTGGCGACACCCGAGATGGTGCAGATTTTTCAGGATATCCAGCCCGGCAAGTCGGCACCCGAGTTTCCGCTTCTCGTGGTGCAGGCGGTGCATGATCCGATGATCGACGTCGACGACGTGGACGGGCAAGTACGCCGGTATCGCGCTGCGGGAGCGAACGTCACCTACATCCGCGATCGTCTCAGCGAACACCTGTCGCTGCACCCGATAGCAGCCCCCGTCACTCTGGATTGGCTCTCGGATCGCTTCGCGGGCAAGCCGACCGACGAATCGTCGACGATCACCGTGTGGTCACTGGCCGGATCTTTGCCGGGGTTGCGCGGATTGCTCGGACTCGCCGTGTCCACCGGACGCGCATTCGCCGGCCGAATCGGTTGATACACAACCACATCGAGACCCGGAGATGCTGAAGCTCAATTGGACGAAGCGGCAGTCGAGGATCGGAGCCGTCGAGCCAGATACGGTCCCGTGATGCTGTTCGGGGACACCGCGACTTCGGCAGGCGTCCCGGTTGATACCACGGAGCCCCCGTTGTCGCCACCACCGGGACCGAGATCGATGACCCAGTCTGCGGAGGCTATGGCATCCAGGTCGTGCTCCACCATCACCACGGTGTTGCCGGCGTCGACAAGCAGGTGCAGCTGGCGCATGAGTAGTGCGACGTCGGCGGGATGCAGCCCTGCGGTCGGTTCGTCCAGAAGATACAGGGCAGTGCCGCGTCGGGTGCGCTGCAATTCGGTGGCAATCTTGATGCGCTGCGCTTCACCGCCGCTCAGCTCGGTGGCGGGTTGACCGAGTCGAAGGTAACCGAGCCCGATGTCGCGCAACGTCTCCAGACTGCGGGATGCTCCCGTGATGTCGGCGAAGAACATCGCAGCCTCGTCCACCGACATGTGCAGTACCTCGGCAATTGTCCTGTCACGCCACGTTATTTCGAGAGTCTCCGGTTTGTACCGGTCACCGTGGCAGGTGGGGCAGGGACCATAGGTGCCGGGGAGGAACAGCAGCTCCACCTCGACGAAACCGTCGCCCTGGCAGGTGGGGCATCGTCCGTCCGCGACATTGAAGGAGAACCGTCCAGGTGCCCATCCGCGGGCCTTCGCCTCATCGGTGGCGGCAAACAGTTTGCGGACGATGTCGAACATTCCGACGTAGGTGGCCAGCGTCGATCGGGGTGTTCGGCCGATGGGCCGTTGATCCACCCGGACCAGGCGGGTGAACGTCTCGATTCCGGAGACCTCGGCCACGTCGACCTCGATCTGCATGCCGTCGTCCTCGTCTGCCGCGGTCTCGAGTCGGTGGCGCGCCACCTCGAACAAGACCTGGCTGACGAGTGTCGACTTGCCGGAGCCCGACACACCCGTTACTGCCGTCAGGACCGCGTGCGGGAAGTCCGCCGTCAACTCCCGCAGATTGTGCCGGGTGACCCCGGCCAGAGTGAGCCAGCCCTGGGTGGGGCGCGCCTCCCGCTGCACGGATTCCGCTCGACCGAAGAGGTGCCTACTGGTGACCGACTCCTCGATCTCCTCCAAACCCGCGACGGGACCGCTGTACAGCACCCGTCCGCCGCCCTCACCCGCTGCGGGTCCGATGTCGACCACCCAGTCGGCGCGGCGCACCACGTCCATGTCGTGTTCGACGACGAACAAGGAGTTTCCCGACGCCTTCAGCTGGTCCAGGACGTCGAGCAGTGGCTCGGCATCGGCGGGATGCAGTCCTGCGGAGGGTTCGTCCAACACGTACACCACCCCGAACAGACCCGAACGGAGCTGAGTGGCGATCCGCAACCGCTGCGTCTCGCCGGGCGACAGCGTCGTCGAGCTACGGCCGAGCGCCAGATATCCCAGGCCCAACTCGAGCAACACGTCGATCCTGGCCAGCAGGTCGGCGGTGATGCGTACCGCCACCTCCGTGGTCTCCCCCGACTGTTCGGCTATCGGGCGCAGTACGGCGGCAAGTTCTGTCAGTGAGAGCGCATTGATCTCGGCGATCGAGCGGCCCGCGATGGTGACGGCCAGCGCGTCGGCGCGCAGTCCGCTGCCGGAGCACATAGGGCAGCGGACGGTCTCGGTGAATTGCAGGGCGCGTTCTCGCATGCGCTCGCTGTTCGAGTCGGACAGAACATGCATGACATGGCTGCGGGCACTCCAGAACTTGCCTTCGTAACTGTGGTCGACTCGGCCCTCTTCCGGTTCTATCCACACCTTGGGGTGCTCGTCGGTGAAGAGAAGCCACTCTCGGTCCTTCTTCTTCAGCGTGCGCCACGGTACGTCGATGTCGATACCCATGCCGCTGACGATGCTGCGCAGGTTCGCGCCCTGCCAGGCACCCGGCCACGCCGCGATCGCGCCCTCACGAATGCTCAGCGACGTATCGGGAACGAGCAATTCCGTTGTCACATCATGGAACTCGCCCAAACCGCCGCATCGCGGGCAGGCCCCGGCGACAGTGTTGGGTGAAAACGCTTCCGCCGACAGCAGCGGCGCACCGTCGGGATAGGTACCGGCCCGGGAGTAGAGCATGCGGAGCAGGTTCGACATGGTGGTGATGGTGCCGACGCTGGAGCGCGAGCTGGGCGAACCCCGGCGTTGCTGCAGGGCAACGGCTGGGGGAAGGCCGGTGATGGAGGCAACGTGGGGTGCGCCCACTTGCTGAAGCAGTCGACGCGCGTAGGGGGCGACCGATTCGAAGTAGCGTCGCTGCGCTTCGGCGTACAAGGTGCTGAAAGCCAGTGACGACTTTCCGGACCCCGACACTCCGGTGAACGCGACGAATGCATTGCGGGGTATGTCGACATCGACAGCTGCCAGGTTGTGCTCGGTAGCGCCGCGCACACGGACGTACCCGTCCCACGTTGAGTCCGTCACCGAACGAGCCTAGCTGGCATCCTCGAACCGAGGGCCCAGAAGTGCGAGATGCGATGCATCGGTGCCATCGCGCCCACGAGGAGATCGAGGGTATGTTTTCGGGTGGGTCTGCTCGTCGTGCCGCGAGCGACGAACGGGCATCCAACCACTGCATCAGGACCGTGAAGAAGGAGACGGCATGGCCGAGGAGTACAGCACACGGCCGCTGTTTCGCAACGGTGCCGGCAGTGCCGCGGTGATCCTGGGCATCATCGCTCTGATCTGCGCGTTCGTACCCTTCATCGGAGATTTCGTAGCTGTCCCGACCGGTGTCGCCGCTGTGGTGTGCGGGTGGGTCGGGGTGAGCCGGGACGAGAAGGGCCTCGCGACAAATGGCCGCGAGGCCATGATCAGCGCAGCCCTCGGCGGCGCGGCCATGTTCGTGGTGTTCGTGGCGTACGCGGCCACCATCGTGTGAACGATGACAGAGTGAGCAGTGCCACGAAAACCTTTGTTATCGGTTGCTATGCAATACCTCTCGCCAACCGACGTCGTCCATCCACCTGCCGGCCATCGAACGACGCACGGACGCAGGCACCCGAGTAGTCAGCCTTCGCAAGGGCCACATCGAGGATCGGATCATCACCGACGGCCGCCTACGCTCCCGCCCTGGCTGCATCCCGTGAACAATGCTGGATCGAATATCCGCCGACCCTTTCGTACGGTTCACCTACAAAGAATTACGGTGGCTCCCGAATCCTTCGCGGAAATCGATGGCAGAACACGGCATGCTATTGCCGTATTTCGACGCGTCGAACTTCCGATTTGCTCGAAGTAAATGTACTTTCGGTTTTTTTCGAGCAGAGCCACAACGGATTTTCACTTGCCTTGATATCAATGAATCTGGCAATGAGGGACCGCAGCTTCGTTGCTGCAAACCGATCGAAATTTTCTTGTTCACACCGAACAGCAAGCACCACCCTGCTCATTCCACCTCTGCTGGACTGCACCGATCATGAGGTCCGTGGGCGGGTACGAACGACACTCAGCACCGAGGAGTACCCGTGACACAGATACATGCTGCGACACACAAACATCGGGTGCCGGCGGAGCATCGTGTGCTCGGTCTCGACCGACGCACGTTTCCACCGGCACTCTTCGTCGTCGCGATCTTTCTCGTCTGGACCGTGATCCTCCCACGTGTCGACGCGGCCATCGGCTGGGATGACCCCGTTCTCGCCGGTGAGCAACTCGCGCTCACGGACTCCGTCGTCTTCACGCCGACTACCGGCTGGGATGTCGAGGCCGGCTTTCGTGTCGACGACGAAAGCCGTCGTTCCGGTGACGCCACCGTCGCTGGGAAGGGCGTCACCTTCCAGGTCTCGTCGGACACGTTCGAGGGCACTCCGGACGAATTGTTGGACCAAGTGGAGAAGGTCACATCCCGCACCGACGACCCGACCTTCAGGGTCGACGGCGACAGGACCACTCTCACCACGACGTCAGGCGAGAGCGGTGTCGCACAGCCCTACAGCAGCGTGACCGGCGACGGTGTGGTCGCAGCATTCGTCATCGCCGGCAGGGGTCTGAAGATCACCGCCTACGGTCCTCCCGCTCAGATGACCGCGGCCGTCGACAACATCCAGACCATGATCGCCAGTATCCGCACCGTCGACGGGAACAACCCATGACCGAGACCGGCACCGACACCACTAGCAGCTCCGGGGCCCGGCAACGGCAGGCCAGAGCAATGGAGGTCTCCGGGTGGGGTGAGCGCTTCCACTTCGTGAAACCCCACAATCTGTCCTTCTGGGTGTTCGTCGTGCTGACCGGAATCGGCGCGTTCCAGGTATGGGCGTACTTCGCGCCAAAGGCCGGGTTGTACGCCGACGCCTTCGCGATCTCGGCAGTGCTGTGCGGATTGTGCGGGCTGGCGTGGTTCGCCTGGTTCCGTCATATCGACCGATGGGAACGCCAACCGGGCCGACTCATCCTCGCCGCGCTCGTGTGGGGCGCAATTCCGGCCACCTTCGCATTCGCCCTCACCGCGAACAACGCAATGATCAGCATTTACAACAAGCTTTTCGGTCAAGTGTGGAGTGCCAACTGGGCAGCCGGAGCCACCGCACCGATCACCGAAGAGGCCGCGAAGCTCTGCGGATTCATACTCCTCATGAGCCTTGCCCCGCGATTGATTCGGACCGCGAACGACGGGCTGATCGTCGGCGCGTTCATCGGGCTCGGGTTCGCGATCTTCGAGGACTTCCTCTACGCCGCCAACTCCACAGCTCAGGCGTTCGGTACCGATCCGGTCGACCACGCCGTGCAGATGTCGTTCACGCGCATAGCGGTCAGCTTCGTCTCTCACCCGCTGTTCAGTGCCCTCGTCTGCACCGGTGTCATCTACATCCTCGGCACGGCGGCCCAGCCACGCCGGATCGGCCGCGGTGTGGCGTTCGTGTTGGTCGGAATGTTTCTGCACTTCACCTGGGACGACGCCGGCGGTCTCGGCCGAGGTGGCATCCTGACCTTCCCCGTCATGCTCGGCTCCATCGTGCTCGGGTTCACGGTCTTGACGATCGCGTTCCGGCGAGCAGCGCCGCGCGAGTACCAGTTCGTCCGCGACATCCTCGCCCCCGAGGTCGAAGCAGGAACCGTGACGGACGCCGAGGTCGACGGCATCCTGGACAAGAAAGCGCGAAAGGCATTCATCAAGTCCGCGCCCCACCACAAGTCGCGCCGAGCACGCAAGCACCTACGTCGGGCAATTCTCGACCTCGCCCACGACCTTGCAAACGACAACGGAGCCGACACCGAAGCCGTGCGTCACTCTCGCTCCGAGGTCGAGCGTCTGCGCGTCAAGGCCGGCTGACCGACAACCGGACCGGAACCAGGGCATGCAGGTCGTCACGGTGCCCCCGGTGCTACTGGTGCGCCACGACTTGCCCTCGCCCGGCTCATCCCAAGCAACACCAGTGCTGCCGCCGCAGCCGTGATGGCGAACCCCGCCACTGTGACTCCGGTTTGGAACGAGGCCGCTTGCTCGGCGCTCCACGTGGCACTCGAGATGTTGCCCGTGAAGAGCGCCGCGATGATGGTGCCGGTGACGGTGATCCCGACGCCGGTGGCGACCTGACTCGACGTGTCGACCATGGCGGCCCCGATGGTGGTGCGGCTCTCGGGGAGACCGGTCATGACGTTGGTACCTGCGACGACACCGACTATGCGCATACCTACCGCGACGAGGACGAGGGCAAGAGCGACCCAGACATAGCCGAATCGGCTACCTACGGCGAAGACCGCCAACCCGAGCACTACCGCCGCCGCACTCATCCAGGCGGCGTGGTTCATCCCCACTCGTCGCAGGAACGGCGCGACGAGGCGGCCGCTGAAGAGCAGCACGACGACCTGAGGGAGCATCCCTATCGATGCGAGGGCAGGCGACCATCTCCATACGAACTGCAGCTGCAGTGTGACCATGTAGCCGAGGCCGGCAACGGCGAGCCCGGACGCGGCTTTGTAGGCAAGACCGCTGGACACGAGGGGCAGCGCAACGAGTTCGAGGTCCAGGAGCGGGTACCTCGCCGTGCGAGCGCGGACGACGAAGACTGCTGCTGCGGAAAGGGTTCCGACAGTTGCTGCCCACGGCGTCCATGAAGCGGGACCCACCTCGACGAACAGGGTCGGCGCGAGGAGTGCCAGGACGATGGTGGCTGTGCCGAGCACCGCCCCAGCGACATCGAGGGGGTCGCGGTGCAACTCCTCTGGGAGGTCTTTCGCGACGCCCATGCGGATTCCGACGAACGCGAGAATCGCGATGGGTACGTTGATCAGGAGCAGGACCTGCCAGGGCGCGAAGGCGAGAACGAAGCCTCCTGCCGTCGGTCCGATCGCCAACCCGACCAGGCCGACTGTCGAAATCAGGGTGAGGGCTCGAACGCGTAAGGACTCCTGATCGAAGAGCCGAAACGCGAGCGCCATAGAGCCGGGGGTGGTCATGGCTGCGGCGACGCCCATCGCGGCGCGGACGGTGATGAGCTGCTCGGGAGTCTCGACGAGGGCGGTAGCCGCGCTGGCGAGCGCCAGCAATGTCAGGCCGACCAGCATTACTCGGCGCCGGCCGAATCGGTCTGCGATGGCGCTGAACAGCAGCATCAGTCCCCCGAAAACGACCGCGTACACACCGGAGACCCACTGCAACGCGGTGGTCGATGCACCGAGTTCACGCCCGATGGTTGGTAGGGCAACGTTGAGGATCGAGTTGTCGAGCATCTCGAAAAGAAACACTGCAGAAAGGCCGGCCAGTGCCACCGCGGCGGCTTTCAGCGTCTGCGGACGGTGCCGCGTCGAAGAGGTCTGCGCCTCGTCTGTGTTGGCTGGTCGCTCATTTTTCAGGCGCATACACGTCTCCATCCAAGGAGAAGTGGCAGCTCGGTGAGCGGCGTATGAACGGGGCTGAAGCCCTCGCTTTTACTTCCGGTGATCCGACTCTAACAGCCAGCAACAGGCAAAAGGAACCCGACTTCGTTGCTGGACTGCTGATCGGCGGCTAGTGCCGCGCCTACTCGCCATTGCGGTTCAAACAGCGAAATCATCTACACCGCAAGCTCTTCCGGATCACAGACCCCCGGAGGAGTGTTGCCCAATTTATTACGATGATCTAATATCTTGATCGTCGAGGTATTTGGGAGGTTCAGTGAGTCGGTTCAGTGATAGCCCCGCAGCCGAGGGATTCTTTTCGGCTTACGACCGTGTTCTGGCGAAATGGCCGCCGCCCATCGACGCCATCGACGTCGAATCCGACTACGGCACAACCCGAGTCAACGCCTCCGGACCCGTCGACGGACCTCCGGTGGTGCTGCTGCCCGGTGGCGGAGCAACCTCGACCGTCTGGTTCGCCAACATCGCGGCCCTGGCCCGAGAGAACCGGGTCTTCGCAATCGACCCGATGGGTGATCCCGGACGAAGCGTGGTCGGTGAGACACCGATCCGCACGGTCGATGACCTGATGTCCTGGCTCGATCACGTTCTCGAAACGCTCGATGCCCCGCGAACTTCGGTGGTCGGACATGGGTACGGGGCAACGGTGGCGCTCGCGTACGCGCTGCACCGACCGGAGCGCGTCGGCGCACTCGTCCTGCTGGATCCCCCTTCGTGTTTCGCCGGCATGCGCCTGGCGTACCTTCTGCACGCGGTGCCACTTCTGGTGCGACCGACTCGCGAACGTATGCGTTCTCTGATCCGGTGGGAAACGCAGAACGCGCCGGTCGACACCGACTGGCTCGATCTCACCGAGCGAGGCACCGACTTCCCGTCGGCGAAACCAGTGGTCCCACGGCGCCCCAAGGGAGATCGATGGGCGACGCTCTCCGCGGACGTCACCGTCGTCTTTGCCGGCGAGAGCAAGGTGCACAACAGTTCTCGTGCTGCCGACGCAGTCGGGAAGGTTCTCCCGAACGCACATACCGTTGTCCTGCCCGGCTGCAGCCACCACATGTTGCCGATGCTGCCCGCCGGGGAACTCGATGCCGTGCTACTGAGCGCCCTGCACTGACACCTGTTGTCTGGTCACCGCCAGCTGTATCCGAAGCAGCGATAGAGAGGGCGGGAACCCGCCGTTCTCGTTCACAACGCTGGATTCATACGAACTCCCGTGCTCCCAGTCGGTCTCGAAACGACACTGTGCAGATTTCGAGGGAGCCAAGGGCCGCGGGGACTTCTCCATTTTGCGTTCACCGACCGCCTCGCACTGTACGGTGACCGCGGGGATCGGTACGGCTAAAGAAGAATGTCGGGGGATCATGACTCTGTTCGGTGTGCTCGATCGCGTATTGACCAAACGACTGCCCCTGGAGCCTCCGGACGATCCCCACGCCGCGATCCTTCCAACCCCGATCGGCAACGACGCCTTCTTCCTCACCCCTCCCGGCATCGAGGACCTCGCACCCGGTGCGGTGATTCGGCAGCGCACGACCCGCGGTCTGGTGCCCCGGCCGCGAACCGCCCTGCATCAGTTCATGGTGCGATCTACCGACGCGCGAGGTCTGCCCGCCGGCGTCACCGCCTCGCTGCTGATTCCGAAGCGGCCGTGGACCGGGCGCGGACCGCGGCCCGTCGTTGCCCACAACGTGGCCATCGATTCCCTCGGAGCCAAGAGCACGCCGTCGTACCGGCTCGTGCACGGCGTCGGTGCCGACCTCCCGCCGGTGATGCCGCTCTGGCTCGCCCGCGGATACGCCGTCCTCGTCGCCGATCACCAAGGCCCGCGGATGTCGTACTCCGAAGGCACGATGGCCGGGCATGCCGTCCTGGACTCGCTACGCGGGATGACGGTCGTCGCCCCGGAGCTCGCCGACAGCCCCGTTGTGGCCTACGGCTACAGCGGCGGCGCGATCGCCACCACGTGGACGGCGCAACTGCAGCCGAGGTACGCGCCGGACGTGAGGTTGGTGGGCGCCGTCGCCGGTGGAACGCCCACCGACTTCTCGATGCTGCTGGACACCATGAACGGCACCGTCGCGGCCGGCCTGCTGGGTGCGGCGAGCATGGGTCTCGCGCGTGAGCACCCCGAGATGGTGGAGTTGTTCGGCCCGAAGGGGCTGCTGTTGGCCTCGTGGGTGAAGGACATGTCCGTGCTCCCCCTGGCCTTGGGTGGTTTGGTACGCATGCGAATCGAGGACTTGGCGTCCGAGCCCGACCCGTTCGACTCCGACATCGCGCGGCGGGTGATCGCCGCGAACCGTCCGGGCGCAGACGCGCCGTCGGCGCCGGTCGCGTTCTTCCACGGTTCCGCGAGCAAGTGGATCGGCGATCGCTTCATCCCCGAGGCCGGCGTGACTACCCTGATCGAGCAGTGGCGCAGCAAGGGTGCCGACGTGCACTACGAGCCCGTGGCAGGCGACCACTTCATCGGTGCCATGACCGGTCTGCCATTCGCGTTGCGTTGGACTGCAAAGCAATTCGCGGTCAGTGGTTCGGGTTAGCTCGCCGAAGCGACATAGCGCTGCGAGCAGGGAGAATATGGTGCCCCCAGTCGGACTCGAACCGACACTGTGCGGATTTTAAGTCCCTAGAAGTGGATTCAGGCGGACCCACATGGACGCCTTTTTCATTGTATTGCAACGCTTTTCGTTCATCTTCGACCAACACAGTCCAGGGACGAATGTACCCACTTGTGACACCCTCGTGATACCGAACTCTGCACACTGCGAGCGCCTCGGACCGCGCCAAACGAACACGGACCGCTGTGGAATGCGACGGACAAACGGTCGAGCTACCAAGGAGAGTGGCAGCGGATCCTGTGACACCGACAGCCAACACCATCGCCTCTTCTGTTCCGCCAACTACAGCACGAGCCTCGTAATCTGCACCCTGGTCTGAACGCTGTTAGCCGTCGTTCTGGGAGCCATCATCGGCAACCTCCCGCTCTTCTCCTTCGAATTCGAACGATAGGAAAGCCGTGGCTTCCCTGGCAATTCATAAACACGCTGATCTCCTCCCGATACTCACCAAGCACTCCTCGGCTTCCGGCGCTTCGGTGAACGAAATGACTTCACCGACATCGCGACGCAAAGCCTCAAGCACCTCGGACGGAGTCGCAGAGAACAACTCGCGTCGTTGATTGACCTGATTCACTAGCCGGGCCGCAAAGAGTCGGCGCAATTTCGCTTCCACCGAAACCGCTTCGTCCGCGAAGAACAGTGCGTGCACATCGAATCGGAACGGCACCAACGCATCTTAAAGCTTACACACCCAGTCCATCGGCTTCAGCCGGCGCAATCACGGGCGCAGCGACTAAGTTCCTGTGATCGGGCTGCGGACGCCGCGCTCCCACCGCATTAACGACTAATGCCAGCCTACCGAATCGACACGCCCGACGAGGTATGCACGATACGAGCGACTACGCCATCGACCGAGTTAGTGACTCCGCGTGTCCTGCACTGGTTAGGCAAGTTAGTATTTAGAGCTCAAATAGCACAATCTCTATAAAATTGGTCCTCTACGTGCTCCGTACCCAGTCCTGTGATGAGTCTTAGCTGGACATTACGGTATCTACGCTGATTCAGCTCTCTGAGCGCAGTGTTCATCGCTGCCACCGACGCCTCACCCCAGCGGCGTTGAGTTGTGGCCAAAATAATCTGGCTCGCATCAAAGATTTCAGCAAGTAAGACCTTCTTACGTGCTGTCCTGAGGCGATTTGACTTCGAATCAATGTCGTTTGATATTTTGACTTCGGCGACAAATACATCACCTTCAGACAAAGCCAATAGATCGAGCTCCGCAATGGATTTACCAGCTTTTTTCAACTCAAACTCAGAAGTGTCCACGTAGGCGAACTGGCGCGATGTTCGGGATCGAAGATGTTTGGAGAGTAGCATTGGGATATCACCGTTTTGTCGCATAAGGAGCACGGCTGTGGGATGCAGGTCGTAAAACCACTCCGGCTCATCATGCGGTATGCGCCAACGCGGTTGCTGCAGCGCATTTCTGTTACCACACCTGGGACACTCGTTTATACTTGCAAGTTTGTCAACTGGCTGGAACACCACGTGATTGCATAACGCACAGCCGAGAACTAGCCCTCGTCTCAGTAATCCCTTCGACAAGTGTTCGTCAAGTATTTCTCGTAGTTCTTCAGTTTCACCTGGGAAGCGTCGCGTCATCTCCCTGAACGTAAGGAACACACTATCTCGGACGATGCAACCGCCTCCGTCTGAAAACTCTTTTCGCGCGTTCTTCGCGTCCGCGATAAACGAGCGTAGCGTGGCCCTCATCTGTCCACTCATCGTGTCTACGATGCCTTCGCGTGACCCGAGCATCGTCGAGAGCAGTTCACCGTGCAAACCGGCACCGGACGACGAGACAGTATATCCATTTCCTGCAGCTTTAGACTCGGCCCAGGCGAATAAGCTAGGCTTTCGGACTTTTGGCCGACTCAACCGATCCTCCGGTGCTGCCCCTGCTGGAACGAATCCGTACGACGGGGCTTCGTATGACAGCCCCCGGCGGCCCGTCCGAATCCACGTATGAAGTGACGGCTCGTCGCGACTGAGCAGGGATTCAGCAGGCGTATACCTGCACGACGGATTCAGAGTCGCCGCGATATCGATATCCACGTGCCAAGAAAACTCGCGAATTTCGGCCAGCCTATTATTCAACAACAGAGGCGGGTTGGGTGCTGCAGCGAGTGTTACCGACCCTTGAGAATCAACCAGCACGGGCATAGTCGTGCTCTTGCTATATTGGTCCACGACCGCAAAGTGATACTTGCCTGAATTTGGGAAAATCAGGTCGACATCCAAACCACAAACCGATAGATCAGCATGAGAAAGACCCTTGTCGCTACTCGAACTGAACTGTGAAGCGCTGGTGACGACCGCATCACGAAAGTCCGCGACACGCTCTTCGTCGAGCGACACCGAGGTGACAATCCAGTCTTGCAAATCCGTGCGGCGATCCAGTTTGAGGAGATCGTGCAGACCTTCCAAAAGAGTCGCCGACGTGTCACTAACGCCACCTGCCCACCACTCTTCTGCGATCCAGAGACCCGCTCCGTAAGTTCGGTCCCATGCCATAGCAAGACAGAAGTCCTCGGGGCTATCGCCCACGACCAGAAGTCCGTTGTTTCGTATTGTGTCACCGGCTGACACATTTACTAACTCGGTCACTGACATGTCCCATGCGCTGGGTCCGTTCGTGGCACCCAAGGTGCGGGACGTGTCGAGGATGCGCGCCGGCGGAGCGATGGGATACGACCCGGGAGTTCTCACGAGCCACCTGACTACATCCGACTTTTCGTCGCCATTCAGTTCACAGCCAGGCTGTGAGGGCGCGTTCACCAGGCCGATGCGTGCGGTCGCCGCGACGCCGAGCGTTCCGTCGAGGTGCTCGGATACTCCGAACACAGACGGGTCCGATGTTGCTAGCACTGAGCGGAGTCCGATCAGCGGGCCTCGGTCAGAGGATTCGTGAATGGTCCGCACGCGCTCGTGAGTGATCTCCTCAGTTGGTGTCCGCCCACCAGTAGCAGGTGTGATGAGGCGGTACGAACCGACTTGGTCGACGAGGAGCTTTCTCGCAGTTTCGAGATTCTCGAACATCACAACTCGTTCGGCAAGCTCAGCGCCGAGACGATCAAAATCTTCACTGGCTATCCTAGATTTTTCGAGGGTCTCGCGGATGTGGCCCGGTTGCAATCGCTCGAGAGTTTGGTACGTCACCCCTAAGGTGACGACGTAGTCAGGGTCGTACGCTACTACCGCTGCCACCATGACGGGGCTGACGACATCCTCTTCGGTCGGCACGAGGATGAATCCACGACCACCCCATGTCACACATGCCGTGTGCATGGCTGTTCGTGCCCAAAAGTGCCAATCTGGGCCACCGGGGATGACTATCGCGACGCGGGGCGCCCTCAAGCCTGTGGATACAGTCCGGTGTTCAAGCGTGGCGGAACCTGACCCACCATGGTTTGCCATAAAGCAACTTACCCTTCTAAGCCGTGTGCTGTCGCGCACTTACGTTGTTCCGCCGGAACAATGGAACGTAGCTTCGAGCGCCAAGAATAGACGGCGTCGACGAAACGATGCTCGACCGAGTTCTCGGATCGGCCGGTCGCAGTCGACATGACCGGTGATGCCTACCAACTCGTGGCCTGCGCCCCCTGTATAAACGGACTACCGCGCTTCAAGCCGCGGACTGCCTGTTTTAGTCGATACGGGCCAGAGCTAGAGCTGTTCGACGAAATCGTCATAGCCCTCCGGGACAGAGGACCACGTTCATGCGCTCTCCACTTCTTCGAGACGCTCAAACTTTCGTCTGTACACGAGGGCTAGCGTCAGCAACACGCCAATGCAAAGGACAGAGTTTCTGAAACCGTTTGCAGTCGTGCGTAACTGATGCGAGTTGTCACGCGTAACCGACACGCACACTGCGTAACACCGCCGATGGCGCGCAATGCAGACGAGTAGCACGGCCAGAGATAGTGCCCCACGGGGCACTATCATCGACATTTCGCCGGAGGCGTCCACGCCGGCGGCTGCGAATTTACGTTTGTAGATCCATAAAATCGGGCGTGCCGTCCTCCCACACCCACGGCTCGGCGAGAAAAACGAGCGTCGCGTCGATTCGAAAGAGTGACTACGCTCGGTCGTGCAGCTTAGTTCACTGGTGCTGAGTCAAAGTAGTCCTCATAGCGTTGCCGCAAATTGTAGTAGGTCGCCGGGGCCGCGTTGCGCTGCTGCTCAGGGGAGAGCCCGAGCCTTTCCAGCATCACCAGGTGCAGCAGAGTTTTCGTTACGTAGGTCAACGCAGGTCTGACCTCACGTGGGATTTTCTCCATACCGTCCCATGATGAATGCCCAATCGCGTTGCGCGCATTGACCATCCAGGTAACCCACATGGCCTTGTTATGGAGTACTGTAGCAACGGCCTCGCTGTCGGGGATCGAGGCTAGCTCGCGCATTCGCGCCGCGAAGCCCGGCTGGTTGCGTTGAGTTGCTGAGAGTGCCCATCTCCGCACCGGGCCCTCGGGCAAGGCTTTGATGTAGGCCTTGAGTTCGTGGTGTTCCTGGTCAGAGATGCCGGTTGTAGTCGGACACAGAATTTGATGGATACCCTCGGCAGCAGATGCAACGTTAAACAGCTTGTTCTGAAAGTACCCGGGGCCACCGTAGTCGACGCTGAAAAGCACCGAACCCGACATCCCCAACTGCGCGCGCAGCGTGAGCCAGTCGGAAATGAACCGGTCCGGGACAGTGCCGAGCACGAATACCGGATGCCAACGACGCTCGATCACGTGCTCAGCCTTCATCCGTAACTGGACACGTATGCCTTCGCTGGTGGATAGGACAGCGGACTCGACCCGGCAGTCTGCACTGCCCGCCAATGTAAGGAGGTCTTCGAACGCCCGGATAGTGGTGTCGAAATCCATCCACCTACGGGGTTCATCGGACTCAATAACCAGCTGGACCTCGCTACCCACTCGACGCAAGCTGAGCTGCTCACCAGGACACTGGGGGTTGTTAATGTGATCGGGCAGCGGCGGTCGATCGTGTCCGCGGGTTGCCCAGTCGGTCAGGTTGGACAGGCTTACTGACACCCGACGAAAGATCTGATCGTCGCCGGAAGCGATGTGAGCGCCAATTAGCGCAGCATGCACGTACACCTCCTGGGTCGACTCCTCAGCGGACAGGACCAGACAGCCCAGTAGAGTTACTGGCGTGGCGTCGTCGGTTACACCCCACACAGTTATGTGGTTGCTATCGGTCTTAGGGACGACACGGCAACCGAGCTTTAAGCGCAAAGAACCGTCGTGAACGGTCGTGAGATCGCCAGCGCCGGTGTGGTCGCTATCGGATGGCATCCACCACTGCCCGTTGTCCACGATCACAGGTCCACCTCCGCCATAGGTCTAATCGCTCAGCCCGGACGGACTTCGCCGCTCACCCAGCTCGATAGCATGCCACCTAAGTGGCAACGACTCTGCATTCATGATCCAAATCCAGAGAATCCTCAACCGCAGACCGTCGCCGCTCTCGGTCGTCCCTACATGATGACTTGTGCGATGCCTTTGGCGCGTGAGAGTTGTCGACGAGCATCAGGCCAGCAGCGTTCCGGTGTGACGAATGCGGAAACCTCTTTCTCGCCCTGCTCAAGGCCGGGACAAACTGCGCTGTCCTTGGCCGACAGCCACCGATCAGGTCGAATACGACAGCTACCGCACCGGCAAGACATCCTGACGACAGCACTGGGATGTGTGGCGTGGTCGGAAACGTCACCTTCTTCTTGACCACGAACATCTGCTGGTACGTCTTCTGCCCTTTTGTCGTAGCGCGGCGGTAGCGTGACGGCGCGGCCGCCGCTGGGGCGTCCGTTTGGAGCGGAGGCCGTTTAGAGCGGACTTCAGCTAGGGGTGGTCGAAATGGTCTTTGGATCGAGATTGAGTAATTCCTTTGGAGGCGGCACCAGTGCACCGGGCGGGCCCCCGCCGGAGAGGCCAGCGTGGTTCAGCTCTGACCGAGATTACGAAGCTTTTCTGAAAACGACCAAGATGGATTTAGGCCCACAATCCATAACTTCGACCAGTATCGACGTCGACCATCTCGACGAGAACGGGCGCAGAACCTTGCTCGGCGGCTATGCACTACAGAGCACCCTCGAATTTGTCAGCAGGATGTTCGCGCAGCTTGATGACGCTGCCCTAAACTCGCGGACTAATGCCTGGGAAAAAACCCTCGTCAGCATGCTGACCGGGGAGTTCTCGTCCAAGGTCATCGAATCTGTGAGTAAGGGAAACGTACTGTTACCACCTGCCGCAGTAACTCAACTAATTCGTGAGGCCATTGAATGGTGCTCCATCACCGACGCTGCAACCACGGGAACCGGCAATACAATCCCTATCTTCGGAATCGACGACTTCGTGCTGTTGATGCTGTCGATCAACGGCGATCAGGAACGCCAAGACCTCCCCGACTTCTTTCGGACTTGGCCTCCCACGCAGGACGACCTGGAGCGATACAACGCGGCGATGGCAGTCGACGATGACATGGTTCGCGACGAGGCTCAGCGGCAAATGCTTTCAGATCTAGCCCGGATGCAAGCGAACGCCACCACAGTGCCAGATGTCCTACTTGGCGACGCCTACGATACCTGGTTCAAGAAGTGGCCAGAGTTGGCCCCGCACGACCTGATCGGCGACACCGCTATCGAGGCATTCGAACAGGCCACTGGGGTTTCGCTGACCGAATTCATTAAACTCGGACTCCAGCTTTGGACACGAACCAAGACTGGTGCCGTGACGCTCAACGCCATTGATTTTGCCCAGTGGGCTGATTCGCAGGCTGTCACCTTGATGAAAACTGCGGCTTCTCTCACTGTGCAGGAGTATCGAAAACGGCTCAAGGCCGAGCGTAAGAAGGGGTTGCTTGCGCACCGCCGCTATACGTTCGCCGAGCGGCCCCTTATCCGGTTTGGGGATGATGAGTATGTTGCTTTGCGACCTGTTTGGGTGCTTGATCGCCTTTGTGGCTCGCAGCTGTACTGGCAAACCTTCTTTGCTTTCGGCACCGAGAAGGATCCGCGTGGCGAGCAGTTCAGCCTGGCCTCGAACTATGTCTTTGAAGACACCATCGGATACCTTCTTCGTCGAGCGACTCGAAGAGCTCGGCCGACGATCAAACTGATTACCGAGCGGGAGATGCAGCAAGCATGGAAACAGAGGGGCGACAAGCCGTCCGTCTGCGACTGGGTACTGGCTTCCGGCAAGTACTGCCTCTTGGTCGACGCCACCAATCACTGGCTGGACGAGAAAGCAGCGCAGGGCTTTGCTGATGCCGAGGACTACACCGCGGATCTCGAAGACACATTCGTCAGGAGGAAGTTTCTACAGCTGAGGTCAACAATCGAGCTGCTTGCTCAGCATGGCTGGGAGGGCCGCACCTTCGACGAGCAGACGGTATTCGTACCCATGGTCGTTGTGCCGAACGGAGGTATTCCGCCGAATGTGCTCTCTGATGTTGACCTCAAGCTGCGGTCACACTCCGTCCTCGGGGAGCTCGGCAGGTTCGTAACATCGCCTGGAATCTTGACTTACAGCGAACTTCAAGTCTTCGAGGGAGTGTGCGAACATCGCGGGCCGCAGCTATTCGTCGAAATCCTCGCACGCTGGCGTCTGATGTGCACTGGGGGGGATGCCAGTTCGGCCTCAAACCTTCCTCGATATTTCTGGTGTTGATCGACCGATGGGCAAGTACCCGACGATTGCGCGATCGATGCTTATGCAAAGGCTGTAGACGCACAGGCAGGCACCATTATTCTGGTGCCAAACCACTTAGCGTGCTCGAAGAAGCTAGGAACCGCTTCGCAGGTAGCGGGCGAACCCGAAGACGTAGACGTCCTCAAACCGACTCCTGGTCTACAGACCGATTTCGTTGACGGCGTTCCCGACGCGGGGTGCATGTTCGCGACGGTAGACCTCCACCGGAGTCGAGGCTGGCGTGTCCGGTTTGGCGGGCGATGGCTGGACCGCCAGCGCCGTTGCGGGTGCCTTGGGCGACGAAACCAGCTCGTAAAGAGTGTCCGCCGAGTTTGGCCAGGCGTGGTCATAGCCCGCGTGCTCGGCGCGGCGTCGGATGGTTCGGTGGATCGCCGCCCCGCACAGCACTGTGGCGCCGAGGTTGCCGTTCTTCGCGATCGCCCTCAGCAGCGGTGCGCGGGCGGCGGTCCGGGGAATTCCCATGGCAGACGCGGTCGGTGAACGGTGCCGGCTTCCGTAGCGGCCGGGTGATCGAGGGGCGGCCACCGGTGTCGAACGCGGCGAAGATCTGTGTACACCGAACACCGGACATACGCGCAGGGCGGGAAGGTCTCGTGGGAGTCGGTGAACGGCAGCGCCTTGACCGCTTCCCTGCCTTCTTGGTCGGCCTTCGACTTTCGTAGCTGCATGTGCAAGCCGTCGTGCCGATGCACGGTCACGTCCCCGCATGAAAGTTCCGAGAGCTCGCTGCGCCGGAAGGACCCAGCAAACTCCGTAGCAGAATCGCCGAGTCGCGGCGTTCGAGGACATCGTCGGCATGTAGCGATCCGATGTGAACGAATCGAAGGTCTGGCAAGTCCACGCACGTCGATTCACGACCATCTGGATGCTCACGAGGCAGTTGTGACAACGTTGTGACACCGAGACCGAACGCCACAGAGCTCGAAGCCTCTGACCTGCGGAAACGAAATTTTTGACCTGCGGAAATGTCGATTACCGCGGATCTGAAATCCGCTGTCTCGGTTGTCCACTCAAATCCGTGGTAGACCGCCGAAGTCCACGCTACCACCCGAAAAGCACTGTCCTAGTCCAGAAATCTGGATCCATATGGACTCCGGTGCCCCCAGTCGGACTCGAACCGACACTGTGCGGATTTTAAGTCCGCTGCCTCTGCCAATTGGGCTATAGGGGCCACCGCCGGAGGTTCGCTCCGGCGGTGACGATCATATCGGGCTGCTACTGCGCCGGGATGACCGGCGGCACGAACTCGAAGGTCATGCCGAGTAGCCATACGAGCAGCAGGACTACCGGGAAGTGAAAGATGAACTGCAGGAACGTGAATCCGATCAGATCGCGCGCTCGCAGACCCAGTACGGCCAGCAAGGGCAGCATGAAGAACGGGTTGATCAGGTTCGGCAACGCCTCGGCGACGTTGTAGATCTGGACGGTCCAGCCCAGATTCATCTGCACATCGGTGGCCGACTGCATCACGTACGGCGCTTCGACGAGCCACTTGCCACCGCCCGAGGGAACGAAGAGTCCGAGTACAACGGTGTAGATCGCGATGACCACCGCGAAGCCTCCACCTGACCCGATCTCGGTGAAGAAGGTCGCCAGATGCTCGGAAATCGTGATGCCTCCCCGGCCCTCCGCCTCGGTGAGCATGGCTGCCATCGCGGCGTAGAGCGGGAACTGCACCAGGATCCCGGCAGTAGCGGGCACCGCCTTGCTGACGGAATCGAGGAAGCGCCGCGGGGTGCCGTGCAGCACCAACCCGAGCATCAGGAACACCAAGAGGTACCCGTTGAGGCTGCTGACCACCGACAGCACCGGCAGCGTCAACAATTGGGAGACAAGCCATCCCAGCGTCATCGCACCAACGAAGAGCGGAAGAATTCGGCTGTACTCGAGCCACTCCCCCGGTCGACTGCGCGGAGCAGGCTCCGACACCGTGTCGTCGAGATCGACCTCCATGTCTGCGGCAGTCTTGATCGCGGCACCCTTGGGAGCCGACACATGCGCGATGACGACCGTCAGAACGATGATGATCACGCACATCAACAGCGACTGCCACGTGAAGATGGTGGTGCCGAAGTCGAGTACACCGGTGACCGAAAGCAGCGTTGCCGGAAGCGAACTGGCCGTCGCCTGTAGCTGCGCAGCCGAGGACGACATTCCCAGCGCCCACACCGCACCGAGTCCCATGAACGCAGCGGCACCCAAGGCCCGGTAGTCCACGCGGAGATCGTCACGCCGCGCGATGGCACGGGCCAACAGTCCCGCGAAAACCAGCGATAGCCCCCAGTTGAGGAACGACACCGAGCAGGACAGCAGCGCCACGAAACTCACTGCGCTACTGGAGCTCTTGGGCACCTGCGCCAATCGAGTGATGAGCCGAGCGACCGGTGGAGAGGTGGCCACGACGTAACCGGTGAGAACGACCATCGCCATCTGCAGGGTGAAGGCGGTCAGGTCCCAGAAGCCGTTTCCGAAGGCGTCGACCACATTCTGCGGAGACGACCCGTTGGCGAAAGCAGCGACAGCCACGACCACCACGCCGACGAGAGCGAAGATGTAGGCGTCGGGAAACCACTTCTCGGTTCCCCTGGCGAGCATCTGCGCGACGCGCGCCAAACCTTTCTCGGCCGGCGCCTGGTCGGCCGGAATCTGCTCGGCGGGTGACGTCATCGGTGGTCCTCACCTCGAAGGGAGCCGTGACGTGGGCCACAGCACCTGTAAGGCTTCACCGAATCATGCAGTGATGCAACCTACATCGCCGCAGACCGCATCTGCAGAATTGCAGATCAGATCCTGATGGACATCGCGATGCCGTCGAGGATGTCGTGTTCACTCACCGTCAACGAGCTCACAGCACCCCGCCGCTCGAATTCCTCGGCCAGCACGCTGCACACAATTGCGCCGCCGCCGATGACGTCGACCCGTCCGGGATGCATGGGGCCCAACGCACTTCGTTGCGTATGAGTCATGCCGATCAGTCGCTCGCACACCTCGAAGAGCTGATCGAACGGCACTCGCGAGAGGTGCACGGCGTCGGCGTCGTACTCGGGCAGTTCCTTGGCGATGGCGGCGATGGTGGTCATCGTGCCGGCAACCCCCACCCAGCTCGACGCGTCGCCGATCGACACTTCCTCGAACGCCTCCGCCAACTTCTCGCGGGCGTACTCACGCGCACCGTTGATCTCGTCCGCGGTGGGAGGATCCGAATGCAGGAAACGCTCGGTCAGGCGCACACACCCGATGTTGGCCGAGAACGCGGCCTTCACTCCTTTGGCGTCGCCCAGCACGAGCTCGGTCGAACCGCCGCCCAGATCGACAACCAGGAAAGGTCCTGCAGCAGAGTCGAGTTCACCGACAGCGCCGGCGAAGGACAACCGAGCCTCCTCGTCGCCGGTGATCACCTCGGCCTCGGCACCGGGGATGACTTTGCCGAGTACCTCGCGCACCATCGAGAAGAAGTCCTCGCGATTGGACGCATCACGTGTGGCCGAGGTGGCGACCATGCGCACTGCGGTGGCCCCGGTCTTGCGGATGATCTCGGCGTATTCGACCAGCGCCACCCGGGTGCGCTCGATGGCCTCGGGTACGAATGCTCCGGTGGCGTCGACTCCCTGGCCGAGTCGCACGATCCGCATCTCACGAGCGACGTCGGCGAGGGATTTGCCGTTGTTGTCGGCGACGAGCAGGCGGATCGAGTTGGTGCCGCAATCTATTGCTGCAACCCTGGTCATGATTTCTCCGCACGTAGTTCTTCGATGGTCGGCCAGTCGGCCGGAATAGCTTTGCCGCGCAACGAGTTCTCGGCGGCCAACGCAACCGACTCATCACCCAGCGGGTTGACGCCCGGACCCTTGGCCAACGAGTGCGCGATCAGCACATGGAGGCACTTGACCCGATCGGGCATGCCGCCACCGGTGAAATCGGTTCCGAGAGATTCGATCTCGTCACGCTCGGCCAGATAGGACTGATGGGCGCGCAGGTATGCCGCAGCCAATTCCGGGTCGGTACCGAGACGTTCGGTCATCTCGCGCATCACGCCGGCCGATTCCTGCCGGCTCGCCTCGGCCGTCAGCCGGGGGTCCGTCAAGTAGAACAGGGTGGGAAAAGGCGTGCCGTCGGGCAGCTTCGGGGCGGTTTTGACCACACCCGGCCTGCCGTCCGGCGATCTGTACGCGATCTCGAGTACGCCACGCGGTTCACGTCCGAGTTGCGATGCGACCGCATCGAGATCTTCCTGCGAGACTGCCGAGGAATTCACCCGACCGGTCCTCCTTCTGGTTCTGGCACCGGCGGCACGGCCGGTGCGGGTTCTGGCTGTACGACAGGCATCGGTGCAGACGTCGGCTCCGGGGGCTCGTCCGATCCCTGTGGCTGGACCGCGGTGTTCCACAATTCGGTGTACCACGGTCCCTTCGGAGTGTTGTCCACTGCGAGGTCCTCGGAGCTCGGCGAGTAGTCGCCGGGCAGCTGGACCTGATAGGGCGTCTCCCCCGGCATGACGAACCGCAGACGTTCGCGAGCGTCGGCCGCGATGCGGGACGGCTCGTCGAGTTGAGACTTCTGAACCTGCAGGCGGTTCACGTCGTCTTGCAGCGCCTGCCGTTCGGCCAGCACGGATTCGAGCTCACTGCGTTGCGAGAAGTAGGTGCGCAGCGGCACGGCCAGCGTCAACGCCAGCGCACACACCACGACACCGAGAATGACGGCTCGTCCGGTGGACAGTCCGAAGAACGTCCGCTCGGGCATCTTGGGCCGGCGAACACCGACGCGTCGAGGCGCAGCCTTGCCGCCGACCACCGCGTCGCGCACCTGCTCGGAGGGTTCCGGTGGGGTGGCCTGTCGGCCGGAGGCGTTCGCGTCACGCGAGACGCCCCCGGCCTTGGACCGACTCGAAGAGGAGGAACGGCCGCGGGGTCGGGGATCACGTCCACCTGGACTGGTCCCGGACCTGCCGCGCCGTGCCATCATTGACCTCTCCACTTCGTGTCATACGAGCCTGTTCGCTATCCCTCGTAATTGAACCGGGGGAAAGACAACTCGCCGGCGTAACGCGCCGCGTCGCCCAGAGCTTCTTCGATACGCAGCAACTGGTTGTACTTGGCGACGCGCTCGCTTCGAGCCGGAGCACCGGTCTTGATCTGGCCGCTGCCGACGGCAACTGCCAGGTCAGCGATGGTGGTGTCCTCGGTCTCGCCGGACCGGTGGCTCATCATCGTCTTGTAGCCGTTGCGGTGCGCGAGATCGACTGCGTCGAGGGTCTCGGTGAGTGTGCCGATCTGATTGACCTTGACCAGCAGTGCGTTGGCCGCACCCTTGACGATGCCGTCTTCGAGACGCTCGGGGTTGGTGACGAAGAGATCGTCGCCGACGATCTGCACCTTGTCGCCGATGGCCTCGGTCAGCGCAACCCAGCCGTCCCAGTCGTTCTCGTCGAGCGGATCCTCGATGGAGACCAGCGGGTAGGCGTCGACGAGCTCGCCGTAGAACGCCGACATCTCCTCGGCTGACTTGGTCTCACGCTCGAAGGCGTAGCCCGTGCCTGCGGTGTAGAACTCGGTGGCCGCCACGTCGAGAGCGAGCGCAACGTCCTGACCGGGCTTGAGGCCGGTCTTGCCGATGGCCTCGAGGATGAGGTCGAGGGCAGCCTTGGTGCCGGCGAGGTCGGGAGCGAAGCCGCCCTCGTCGCCGAGGCCGGTGCCCAGGCCCTTGGCCTTGAGCACGGCCTTGAGTGCGTGGTAGACCTCCGCACCCCAGCGCAGCGACTCCTTGAAGGTCGGCGCGCCTATGGGGGCGATCATGAATTCCTGCACGTCGACGCCACTGTCTGCGTGCGCGCCACCGTTGATGATGTTCATCATCGGAACGGGGAGGATGTGCGCGTTGGGGCCACCGAGGTAACGGAAGAGTTCGAGTCCGGTGGACTCGGCAGCGGACTTCGCGACCGCGAGCGAGACACCGAGCAGGGCGTTTGCGCCTAGGCGAGACTTGTCGGGCGTGCCGTCCAGATCCAACAGAGCCTGGTCGACGGTGCGCTGCTCGATGGCGTCCAGGCCGATGACGGCGGGAGCGATCTCGTCCAGCACTGCATTGACGGCCTTCTCGACACCCTTGCCGCCGTAGCGGTCTCCGCCGTCACGAAGCTCGACGGCCTCGTGCTCACCGGTGGATGCACCGGAGGGAACGGCGGCGCGACTCAGCGTCCCGTCGTCCAATGCGACCTCGACCTCGATCGTGGGGTTGCCACGAGAATCGAGGATTTCGCGCGCTCCGACCTGCTCAATGATGGCCACGAATGCTTCTCCTATAAACGGGTACCGACGGACTGTGCCGGGTGCAAGACTAACCGCTCCCCTGTGATGTCCGCGATGCATGGAGGTCCTACGGCCTGGTGCCCACCGAGTACGCGGCCGCACGATCGCGCACATCCCGCAGATACTGACCCGACAGGTTGTAGGCCATCAACGCCGTCTCCCAGCCCTGCGCGGTTCGCAGATCACCGCCGCGCGCACACAGGTATCGAGCAGCGGTCAGCGCGGCGTCGTCGATGTTGTCGGGATCGGCGACGCCATCGCCGTTGGCGTCGACACCCCACTTCTTCCACGTCTCGGGAATGAACTGCATGGGGCCCATGGCCCGGTCGAACTCGGTGTCACCGTCCATGACGCCGCCGTCGGTGTCCGGAATCTCGGCGACGCCCGGTCCGCCGTCGAGAGGAATCCCGCGGATCGGCGGTGCGACGAGACCGTCGGGCGCGACCGACGAACCCTGGTAGGTGCCGTGCCGACTTTCGATGTAGCCGATTCCGGCGAGCGTCGTCCATGCGATTCCGCAATCGGCATCTGTCTCGGTCATGATCGCGGCCGCGTGCCCGTACGAGGCCAACGCGGTCACCGAAATGCCCAACGCTTCGGTCTGTGGTTCGGCCCAGGCGAGCAACAGATCGGCCGTCCGCCCGGGCGCGTTGAAATCGATGGCCGGCACTTCGGTGCCGGGTCCGGGCGGGATGCCCTCGGGAATCTCGCGCTCGGGTTCGCCGGTGCCGCACGCCGTCAACGCGAGAAGGACCGACGCTGTGGCGAGCACGCAGATACGGGAGATCACCACTCCATCCTGCACACGCAAGGTAATAGAAAGCTAAAGACGGAGATAACCCCTGGTCAACGCGTATTCGAGCCGGGTTGCAGGGTGTATGTTCTGGTCAGCCCTCACGCATGAGGGTCGCCTACCCTTTGCGAGGGAAGGCGTACCAATGTTCGACGCACCGCAGGAGCCTGATTCATGCCAGTTCTCGCCGCCGCAGGCTCAGCGCCGTCGATCGCCACCCAAATGTTCGGCAGTGGCTTGATCGGCCTGCGTGAAGGGCTCGAGACCGGCATCGTCGTGATGATCCTCGTCGCGTTCCTCGTCAAAGCCGATCGCCGCGACGCGCTCAAGTGGGTCTGGCTGGGAGTAGGCCTTGCCGTCGCCATGGTCGCCGCCATCTTCTTCGTGATCCATTACGGCACGTCCACCGTCACCGGGTTGACCGCCGAGATCATCGCCGGAGCGGCGTCACTCGTTGCTGTGGTGATCGTGACGGCGATGGTGCTCTGGATGCGCACCGCCGCGAAGAACATCTCCGGAGAACTGCGGGCGAACATGGAGAAAGCGCTGACCGTCGGGCCCGCCGCAGTGCTGACGCTGGCCTTCTTCGCGGTCGGCCGCGAAGGCGTCGAAACTGCGTTGCTCATGGTCGGCTACGCCGAGAACACCAACGGCAGCCTGTGGCCACTGCTGGGACTGCTGCTCGGAATCGTCGTCGCCGCTGTCCTGACGGTATTCCTCTACTTCGGTGCCGTGCGCGTCAACTTCGCGGTGTTCTTCAAGTACACCGGCATCTTCCTGATCGTCGTCGCCGCCGGGATCCTCGCCTACGGCATCCGCGCACTGCAGATCGGTGGAGTCCTCCCCGGCGGCAGCGCCGTCGCCTTCGACATCACCGCACACTTCGACGCCTCGAGCTGGTACGGAACCGTGCTCGCCGGCATCTTCAACTTCCGGCCCGAACCCACTGTGTTCCAAGCGATCGCGTGGGTGCTCTACATCGTGATCGTCCTCTACCTCTTCCTCCGCCCGGTCCGTGTTCCCGCGACACCCGAGCCTGCTCTGCAATCCTCCTGAAAGGCACCACCACCATGCGTCGTACCACCTACGCTCTGGCCGCCGTCGCGGTTCTGCCGATGGCTCTGGCCGGCTGCACCGAGAAGTCCTCCACCGAGGCCGCGTCGGGCGATATCGCCGTCACCGCGACCGACTCCTCCTGCGACGTCGGCGCTTCCGAGGGCACCACCGGGAACTCGACGTTCCAGATCACCAACAACGGCAGCAAGGTCACCGAGTTCTACGTCTACGGCGAAGGCGACCGCGTCATGGGCGAGGTGGAGAACATCGGACCCGGCCTGACGCGTCAGCTCATCGTCGCCCTGCCCGATCCCGGCACGTACCAAACCGCCTGCAAGGCAGGCATGGTGGGCGACGGTATCCGCGCCGACTACGTCGTCACCGGCGACTCGGTCCGCACCGCAGGCGAGGACGGACTCCTCACCGAGGCCGCAGCCGGGTACAAGCGGTACGTCGTCAGCCAGATCGATGCCTTGCAGGAGACCACCGCCTCGTTCGTCACCGCCGTCAAGAGCGGAGACGTCGACGCGGCCAAGGCTCAATTCCCCATCACGCGTAGCTATTACGAGCGCATCGAGCCCGTCGCCGAGAGCTTCCCCGACGACCTCGACCCCCGCATCGATCTGCGTGAGCCCGACGTGGAGCCAGGGGCCGAATGGACCGGCTTCCACCGCATCGAGAAGGACCTGTGGACGCAGGGTCTGCAGCCCGACACCAACGCGATGGCCGATCAATTGCAGGCAGACATCACCGAACTGGCAGACAAGATCAAGGCCGAAGACTTCACCATCGACCCGATCCAGGTGGCAGGCGGCGCACAGGGATTGCTCGACGAGGTCGCCAAGACCAAGATCAGCGGCGAAGAGGACTTCTTCTCGCACACCGACCTGTGGGACTTCCAGGCCAACGTCGACGGCTCGCAGGCCGCCATCGCCGCCGTCCGCCCCATCCTCGACGAGCGCAACGCCGAGCTGGGCACCGCGATCGACACACGCTTCGCCGAACTCGATGCCGAACTCGCCAAGTACCGCAACGGTGACGGCTTCGTCTTCTACGACACCGTGACCGAGCCGCAGCGCCAAGAACTGTCCAACAAGATCGACGCATTGTCCGCCGAAGTGAGCCAGGTGCAGGGTGTCGTTGCAGGACAATAAGACCGGCCAGTTCTCCCGGCGACGCCTCTTCGGTGCCGTCGGGACCGGTGCTGCCCTCGTCGGAGTCGGGGCAATGGCGGGACATGCGACGGCGTCGGGTGCCGAGGTGCCGACATCGGATGTGGTCGAATTCCGCGGAGAGCACCAGGCCGGAATCGTCACCCCGGCGCAGGATCGCATGCACTTCGTCGCCTTCGACATCACCACCGACTCTCGCGACGAATTCGTTGCGCTGCTGAAGAAGTGGACGCTGATGGCCGAGCGTCTCATTCGCGGAGAGGAGACGTTCGACGGCGGCGCGGTCGACGGCGGGCAGTACAACCCGCCCACCGATACGGGCGAAGCTCTCGGTCTGACGGCGTCGTCGCTGACGTTGACCATCGGGTTCGGTCCGAGCATGTTCGATCGCTTCGACCTGGCGTCGAAAAGACCTGCGTCCCTGGCCGATCTACAGCACTTCCCCGCCGACAACCTCGATCCGGCACGCTCGGGTGGAGACCTGTGCATCCAGGCCTGCGCCGACGACCCCCAGGTGGCCGTCCACGCCATCCGCAACCTCGCTCGCGTCGGCTTCGGCACCGTGTCGGTCAAGTGGTCGCAACTCGGGTTCGGTCGCACGTCGTCCACCTCGACCACCCAGGCGACGCCGCGAAACCTGTTCGGCTTCAAAGACGGAACGGCCAACCTCAAGGCCGAGGACCCGACACTGCTGAACGACAACGTGTGGGTTGCTGCCGACGACGATCAGGAATGGATGGCCGGCGGCTCCTACCTCGTGGCGCGTCGAATCCGCATGCTCATCGAATCCTGGGATCGCACCACCCTGAAAGAACAAGAGCGAGTGATCGGACGCAGCAAGGGCACCGGCGCGCCGCTGGGACAGAAGGACGAATTCGACGCCCTCGACTTCGATTCCCAGGGTCCCGAGGGCACCTTCATCGACAAGACCGCCCACGTGCGCTTGGCGTCGAAGGAAAACCTCGGTGGCGTCCAACTCCTGCGTCGGGGATACAACTTCACCGACGGATCCGACGGCTTCGGCCACCTCGACGCCGGACTGTTCTTCATCGCCTACTGCCGCGACCCACTGACCCAATTCGTCCCGATGCAACTGGCACTCTCGCGCAAGGACGCACTGAACGAATACATCCAACACGTTGGGTCTGCGGTATTCGCCTGCCCACCCGGCGTCGAAGAATCCGAGTACTGGGGTTCGACGCTGTTCGAGTAGGCGGGCCCCGCCACCCCCGTCCGCGTCAATGGACCCTTGCATACGTCTGACCTCTGCAAGGGTTCATTCACGCGAAAACCCGGTCCACGTGGATGGCACACTGCATACGTCTGGGCGCTGCAGTGGTCCATTGACGCGGTCGAGCGGTGAGTTTGTACAGTCGGCTCGGTCCATACGTCGTACGTTCTATCATCGACTTCGGGAGCACACATGGGACAGCTTGTTCGGGTACAGAACTTCACCGTGTCGAGCGACGGAATCGCTGCGGGGGTCGACCAGAGCTTCGAGAGCCCGTTCGGACTCGACCATCTGGCCCTGATGGGGTGGTACTTCGGCACCGCCAGCTTCCCTGGAAACGCCGGTTCGGGTGGTAGTCGCGGACTCGACGACTACTTCGCCCGCGACTTCGCGAACAACATCGGTGCCGAGATCATGGGCCGGCACAAGTTCGGACCCCAACGCGGACCGTGGACCGACCACGAATGGCAGGGCTGGTGGGGTGACGAGCCGCCGTTCCACACTCCAGTCTTTGTGCTCACCCACCACGAGCGACCCTCGATCACGCTCTCCGACACAACGTTTCACTTTGTCGACGGGGAGCCCTCCAAAGTACTGAAGCAAGCAAAGGAGGCGGCCGACGGTAGGGACGTGCGACTCGGCGGCGGCGTCACCAGTATTCGGGAATTCCTCGACGCCGATCTCGTCGACACCATGCACATCGTCGTCTCGCCCATCGAATTCGGCTCGGGCCTGAAGCTGTGGGATTCACCCGACGAGTTGAACGACAGATTCGAGCACGAGGTCGTACCCAGTAGCAGCGGCATCACTCATCACTTGTTCTGGCGCAAGTAGCCGGTCCGGATCAATGCGACTTTGTTGCACTCTGACCGACTGAACCCCACATTGATCCCAACCCGAGGGACGAGGGTACCGAGAGAGGGCGGGCGGCGGGGCAGTCAGCCTCGCAGACCCCAGTGTTCGATCCAGTCGAGTGCGGACATCTCCCCCGGCCCGATGCCTGCGTTGCGGGCCGAGGCTTCGGCATTACGGATCAACGCAGCGAAATCCAGTACCCGACGCCTCAGCAGGTCCTCGGCACTGTCTCCTCCGTGTGAGTGGTCGATCCCGATGTGCACGACGCGTAGGCCGTCGGGGATCAGCTCGTCGGGCAGGCCTGCCTTGGTGGCCCGTCCGATCACTTTCTGCGCCAGGGCGAGTGACGGCTGAGAAAGGGCGATTCCGTCGACGCAGGATCCGCGTGCCTTCTCCGACGCCTTCTTCTCTTCCCAGGCTCGCTCTTGTTCGGCGATGTCGATGGGGCCGTTGCCCGTTCGACCGAGATGCGGGCTGCGGTGGGTGAGCTTGGCGACCAGTCCTGCGGCGACGTCGTCGACATCGAACGCGTTCTCGGCGGCATCCTGAGCAATTCTGGAATGGAACAGCACCTGCAGCAACAGGTCTCCGAGTTCCTCGCGCAGATCCACCAAATTGCCCGCGGCGATGGCGTCGAGCAGCTCGTAGGTTTCTTCCAGCAGGTAGCCGCGCAACGACTCGTGGGTCTGCTGCGCTTCCCATCCGCCGAGGGTGCGGAGCCGATCCATCAGCCGGACCGCTGCGATGAGGTCGTCACCGGGCAGCTTCTCGGCGGCGATGACCCGTTCTCCGCGTGCAATCCGTTCCTGGACGTCGGGGTTGGCGGGATCGGTACTCACCAGCACCGCGTCGACGGCGTCGGGCGCAGCGGTTCCCGAGAAGAGCCACCGCACTCGCACCGGCACTTCTTCGGTGAATTGCACTGCACCGCCGAGGAATTCGACAGCATCAACCGGCACTTGCGTGGGCCGAACAGGGTCGAGCAGAACTACCGTCACCGCTACACCCCCACTGTTTGCTCCAACAACACCGACCGAGATGGCTTACCGTCCAAGGATAGGATGAGATCGGCGATGAACTGCACCAATTCGACGTCGCGTACGCGCGCCGCCCCCACTCCGCCGCCTTCGACGCGCGGCAGCGGCAACTGCACCACACCGGTCGTCGCCCGGTAGGCAGCGCTCGGGTAGAGCCGCTTGAGGCGGATCTGCTTGGAATCGGGTAGGTCCATCGGAGCCAGCTTCACCTGCGTTCCGGCAACATTGACGTCGGTCAGGCCGTATTCCTTGGCGATCAGCCGCAGCTTGGCGATGGAGACCAGTCGACCCACCTCCTCGGGCAGCGGACCGTACCGGTCGACGAGTTCTTCGATGACCGCGTCGATGCCCTCGGAATCGGCTGCCGCAGCGAGCTTTCGGTAACCCTCGAGGCGCAACCGATCGCTGGTGACGTAGTCGGGTGGAATGTTGGCGTCGACGGGCAGGTCGATGCGCACTTCCTTGGGAGCTTCGTCGGTGGTGATGGGCTTTCCGTCGGCGGCCGCGCGGTACGCCTCGACTGCTTCACCGACGAGCCGCACGTACAGGTCGAATCCGACGCCTGCGACGTGGCCGGACTGCTCGGCTCCCAGAACGTTTCCGGCACCGCGGATTTCGAGGTCCTTCATCGCCACGGCCATACCGGCTCCGAGGTCGGAGTTCTGCGAGATGGTCGCAAGTCGGTCGTATGCGGTTTCGGTGAGCGGCTTCTCGGGCGGGTACAGGAAGTACGCGTAACCACGCTCGCGGCTACGGCCCACTCGGCCACGCAGCTGGTGCAACTGCGACAGGCCGAGCGAATCGGACCGCTCCACGATCAGGGTGTTGGCGTTGGAGATGTCGAGGCCCGTCTCGATGATGGTGGTACACACCAGGACGTCGGTCTCGCGCTGCCAGAACCCTTGCACGGTGCGCTCGAGTGTTTCCTCGTTCATCTGACCGTGCGCCGTCGCCACCCTGGCCTCCGGCACCAGATCGCGAATCTTCTTGGCGGCCTTGTCGATCGAGCTGACTCGGTTGTGCACGAAGAACACCTGGCCGTCACGCAGCAGCTCACGCCTGATGGCCGCGGCGACCTGCTTGTCGTTGTACGCACCCACGTAGGTGAGCACCGGGTGCCGCTCCTCGGGCGGAGTGAGAATGGTCGACATCTCGCGGATGCCGGCCAGGCTCATCTCGAGCGTTCGCGGGATCGGAGTCGCAGACATCGTCAGGACGTCGACGTGGGTTCGAAGCGACTTGATGTGCTCCTTGTGCTCGACGCCGAAGCGCTGCTCCTCGTCGACGATGACCAATCCGAGGTCCTTCCAAGCGACACCGGTCTGCAACAACCGGTGCGTACCGACGACGATGTCGACCGTACCGTCGGCCAGCCCGGCCATGACCTCTTTGGATTCGGAACCGTGAGTGAAGCGCGAGAGCCCCTTGACGGTCACCGGGAACGACGCCATACGGGCAGTGAAAGTCTGCAGATGCTGTTGCGCCAGAAGCGTTGTCGGCACCAGCACGGCGACCTGCTTCCCGTCCTGCACCGCCTTGAATGCGGCGCGAACCGCGATCTCGGTCTTGCCGTAGCCGACGTCACCGAGAATGACGCGGTCCATCGGAACCGCCTTCTCCATGTCGGCCTTGACGTCGGTGATGGCCGTCATCTGGTCGACCGTCTCGGTGAATCCGAACGCATCTTCCATCTCGAGCTGCCACGGGGTGTCGGGTCCGAAGGCGTGCCCGGGAGCGGCCTGACGAGCCGCGTACAGCTGCACCAGCTCGCCGGCGATCTCGCGAACTGCCTTGCGCGCCTTGCGTTTGGTGTTGGCCCAGTCGGATCCACCGAGCTTGCTCAGAGACGGGAGCTCGCCGCCGACGTAACGCGAGAGCTGATCGAGCGAGTCCATCGGGACGAAGAGTCGGTCTCCGGGATGGCCGCGCTTGCTGGGTGCGTACTCGACGACCAGGTATTCGCGTCGGGCACCACCGATGGTGCGTTCGACCATCTCGACGAATCGGCCGATGCCGTGCTGATCGTGCACGACACTGTCGCCGGCGACGAGGGCGAGCGGATCGACCTGATTACGACGCTTCGCCGGGAGCTTGCGTCCCTCGCCCGCTGCGGCCACGCGGTTGCCGGTCAGGTCGCTCTCGGTGACGACCACGAGTTTCGCGTCGGGAAACACCAGACCGTCGTGCAACGATCCGCACAGGACGTTCACGACGTCGGCGACCGGGACCGCACCGGAATCGAGGTGCGCTGCAGGCACTTCGGCCTCGGCGAGGCGTTCGATGATGCGGGTGGCAGTACCTGCGCCCGCAACGGAGATGACCGCACGACCACCCGTGGCGATATGCGCTCGCAGGGTGGCGAACAGGGCCGTCAGCGCTTCCTCGGACCCACGGACCTCAGGGACCGAGTCGACGGCGAGTTCGACTTCTTCGCCGTTGCCGGACGCCAGCGGGCTGATGGTCCACCACGGCCGGCCGTGCACCTGCGCGGACTCGCGAACCTGTCGAAGCGAACGGTAGGCCGAGGCGCCGAGATCCAGTGATGCCCCTTCGAGGCTGGAGGTGTCGAGGGTGGAGGTATCGAGCGGCGCGGCTCCACCGATCGATGCTGCCGTCCAGGATGCTTCGAGGAACTCCTGGCCCGTGCGCACCAGATCGGTTGCGCGCGTGCGGATTCGCTCGGGGTCGCAGAGCAGTACGTGTGTTCCCGCGGGGAGGGTATCGGCCAGCAACTGCAATTCACCCGGCTGCAGCAGCGGCAGCAACGCCTCCATGCCCTCGACCGGGACGCCGGCGGACAGCTTGTCGAGCATCTCGACCAACGCGGTGTCGCCGGCATTGTCGGCTGCGAGAACCGCGGCACGGTCGCGAACTTCCTGGGTGAGGAGCAGTTCGCGGCACGGCGGAGCGATGACGAGATCGACCTCGTGATCGGGCAACGAACGCTGATCGGAGACCGCGAACGCTCGGAGCTCGGTGATCTCGTCGCCCCAGAATTCCACGCGCACCGGGTGATCTGCCGTCGGCGAGAAGAGGTCGAGGATGCCGCCGCGGACGGCGAACTCGCCGCGCTTGCCGACCATGTCCACGCGTAGGTAGCCGAACTCGACGAGTCGGTGGATCAAGCCGTCGAAGTCGATGTCCAGCCCGACCTTCAGGGTGATGGGTTCGATCTCGCCGAGACCGGGTGCCATGGGCTGCACCAGCGAACGGACGGTGGTGACGATGACGCGCAGAGGATCGCCGTAATCGGTGTCGCCGGGGCGGGCCAGCCGGCGGAGTACGTCCAGTCGCTTGCCGACCGTGTCGGCGCTCGGTGAGAGTCGCTCGTGCGGAAGCGTCTCCCACGACGGGAACATGACAACTCCGCCGCCGAGGATCTGACGCAGTTCGTCGGTGAGATCGTCCGCTTCACGCCCGGTGGCGGTGACGATCAACAACTGCGTGTGCTGAGCGATCGCGGCGGCGACGAACGGGCGAACCGAGTGCGGTCCGATGAGCGTGTGCTCGGCGGTTCCGATCGCATCGGCGACGGCCACCATGGACGAATCCGTCAGCGCGACGCTGGCCAGACCCGAGAGTTGCAGCGCCGCGTCGGGAACGATCGGGGCCGGCCCGGATGGAGAAATGGCAGGCAGAGAATCGGAAGACAACAGCAATGCTCCTAGAAGCGATTCGAGGCGACGGCTGCATACGCACAGTCGTGACCGAGTCTATGGGAGCACACCGACAGCTCGGCAGGCGGGAGACGCCGGGCTCGTCGACGGCAAGGCCCTACCTCTATCCCGACGCCTCACATGCGATCAACGGTGAATACCCGGATCGACTGTGCGACGACGTAGCGGCTTTCGTTGCGAAGAACTCGTGAGTTACGGGCCGAAGCGGATGACTCGACGCGCCGCGAATTCGCGGAAGTAGTCCAACTTGTTGGCGGGAACCAGAGCCGGCAGGAGGTAGTACCAGAGACGCTCCATGCGCGACGGCAGTTCCTCGGTGGTGGAGGTGGCAACCGCAACCATGTGCACGCCGGCCAGGATCTCGAGTACGAGCGAACCGATGGTGCGCGAGTCCGAGTTGGGGTCGATGTCGCCCTGCGCGATGGCCTTGGCGGCGAGCTTGTCGAACGACTCGCTCCACCCGGCCATGACGTTGCCTTCGGTGCCGCGGTAATCGCCGATCTGATGGCTCAGCCGGAGCATGGCCGAGACCATGGGGTCGCTGACCGAAAGGTCGACGACGATGTAGGAGATGCCGATTGCCGCCTCGAGTGCGGGGATGCGACCGTCGTTGAACTGCATGCACGCAGTGGTCAGCCGAGCGTTGCCCTCGTCGATGACCGCACGTGCGAGCTCTTCCTTGGAACCGAAGTGGAAGTACAGAGCGCCTTTGGTGACCTGGGACTGAGAGATGATTTCGCTGAGACTCGCGTTCGCGTACCCCAGGCGCAGAAATACGTTCGCTGCGCCCGCGAGCACGGTGTCGCGGGTTATTTCAGCGCGGGCCTGCCTGACCATGGGATCCGCCTTCGCAATTCTGAACTGCCACTGCGCAAATTACGCCCGAACGGTACCACTGACTTGCTTTACGTCTCGTGCCAACATGCATCGGTCCGATCGAGCCTTACGCCGTCTGTGACACAGCTCTCATGGCCGACAAAGGGGACGATACCCCCTCTTTAACCGCGAAGAGACGAAACCGAGTTCTCATTCCTCGGTCAATCGAGGGTCGGCCTCCAGATTCGTCAGCCCGTTCCAGCACAGGTTGACCACATGCGCCGCAACCACTTCTTTCGACGGTGTTCGCACGTCGAGCCACCACTGTGCCGTCATCGACACCATTCCGACCAGCGCCTGGGCGTACATCGGCGCGAACTCGGGATCGAGTCCGCGGCGTGAGAAATCCCCGGCCAGCATGTGCCCGACGCGACCGATGGCCTCGTTGAGCAACGACGAGTACTTGCCGTCCTCGGCAGCCGCAGGGGAATCGCGCACGAGAATGCGGAAACCGTCGGTGCGGTCCTCGATGTAGGTGAGTAGTGCAAGTGCGACACGTTCGACGCGAATCCGCGAGCGATTGAGGTCGAGTGATTTGGTGATCATGCCGAGAAGCGTCGACATCTCCCGATCGACGATGACGGCGTAGAGACCTTCCTTACCGCCGAAGTGCTCGTAGACGACCGGCTTGGACACGTTCGCGCGCCCGGCGATCTCCTCGACCGACGCGGCCTCGTACCCGCGTTCGGCGAACAGCGTGCGCCCCACCTCGATCAACTGCTCGCGCCGTTGCGTTCCTGTCATTCGGACTCGAGGTGTGCGTTCCTGCTCCGAGGCTGCGCCTGTCATCGAAAACCGCTCCCGTTACCGACCCTGCATTTTCGACGCCGGACTCGACGCCTCCCCCACACTAACGATGTCCGATCCATCCGTTTGGCCCTGCGGGAGTGGAGCCTGCAGGAACGACCCGGAGGGCGGGAGTGGAGCCTGCAGGAACGACCCGGAGGGCGGAATCTTCATCGCGGTTCGACTCACCACCACCTCGCGTGCGAGGATCGTTGCGCTCAGTGGGAGCGCAGCGGCAAACGAATGAGTCGTTCGATTCGTCGGCCACTGGCGAAACCGCTGGCCGTTTATCCGCCGTGGTGTAATGGCAGCACCTCTGATTTTGGTTCAGATAGTTCAGGTTCGAGTCCTGGCGGCGGAGCGAGCAACATCATTCGTGCATACCGTCTTCGCGTTACCGCCTGAGGAGCTCAATGCCTGTGCAGACCGCCGTGGTCGTTCTCGCTGCGGGTGCAGGTACCCGAATGCGGTCGAAGACTCCAAAGGTTCTGCATCCCCTCGCCGGCCGCACCATGCTCGCGCATGCCCTCCACGCGGCCGCCGACCTGGGTCCCGACAACCTGGTGACCGTCGTCGGACATGATCGCGAACGAGTGACCGAGGCCGTCCAGGACCTCGCGGCCACCTTCGGGCGCACGATTCACACCGCAGTCCAGGATCGCCAGCTCGGCACCGGACATGCCGTGCAGTGCGGCCTGGCCGCATTGCCCGACGATTTCGAGGGCACGATCCTCGTCACCGCCGCCGACGTGCCCCTGCTCGACGGCCACACTCTCAAAGCTTTGCTCGACGAGCACCTGAGCGCCCCCAGGCCCGCTGCCGCCACGGTGCTGACCTTCGTCCCGGACGATGCGAACGGCTACGGCCGTATCGTCCGCACCGACGACGGGGAGGTGGCCGAGATCGTCGAGCACGCCGACGCCACCCCGGCCCAGGTGCTGATCGGTGAGGTCAACTCCGGCGTCTACGCGTTCGACGCCGTGGCGCTGCGTACCGCCCTGGGCAAACTCAGCACCGCGAACGCCCAGCACGAGCTGTATCTGACCGACGTCGTCAAGATCAGCAAGGCCGACGGCAAAGCCGTCTACGGCACCCAGCTCGCCGATCCCGATCTGGTGGTGGGCGTCAACGACCGCGTCCAGCTGGCGCACGTCACCTCCGTGTTGAACCGTCACATCGTCGAACGACACATGCGGGCCGGCGTCACCGTCGTCGATCCATCGACCACCTGGATCGACATCGACGTCACCCTCGGCGCGGACGTCCGCATCGAACCCGGCGTCCAGCTCCACGGCAAGACCCACATCGCCGACGACGCGGTCGTCGGACCGGACTCGACCCTGCGTGACGTCGAGATCGGCGAGCGCGCGTCGGTCGTGCGCACCCACGCCGAGCAGGCCGTGATCGGACCGGATGCCACCGTCGGACCGTTCACCTACCTGCGTCCCGGCACGGTCCTGGGCGAGAGCGGCAAACTCGGTGCCTACGTCGAGACCAAGAACGCGACGATCGGCCGCAACACGAAGGTCCCGCACCTGACCTACGTCGGCGATGCCACGATCGGCGACCACAGCAACATCGGTTGCTCCAACGTCTTCGCCAACTACGACGGCGTCAACAAGAGCCGCACGGAAATCGGATCCCATGTGCGGACCGGTTCCGACTCGACGTTCGTCGCTCCCGTTCATGTGGGCGACGGCGCTTACACCGGTGCAGGAACAGTGGTTCGGGACGATGTTCCTCCCGGCGCGCTGGCCGTCTCCGGTGGCAAGCAACGCAATATCGAAGGCTGGGTCATCGACAACAGGCCCGGAACCGAAGCTGCGAAAGCAGCGGCGCTCGCAGATCGTGATCGGCAAGAACAAAAGGACGGCGAAGAGCAGTGACCACCCCTAATTGGATCGACAACCAGAAGAACCTGATGTTGTTTTCTGGTCGAGCACATCCGGAGTTGGCCGAGCAGGTCGCCAAGGAACTCGGGATCGACGTCACCCCGCAGACCGCGCGTGACTTCGCCAACGGCGAGATCTTCGTTCGCTTCGAGGAGTCGGTCCGCGGATCGGACGCCTTCGTGCTGCAGTCGCATCCGTTCCCGCTCAACACGTGGCTGATGGAACAGCTCATCATGATCGACGCGCTCAAGCGCGGATCGGCCAAGCGCATCACCGCGATCCTGCCGTTCTACCCGTACGCGCGTCAGGACAAGAAGCACCGGGGACGCGAGCCCATCTCCGCTCGTCTGGTCGCTGACCTGCTCAAGACCGCCGGTGCCGACCGCATCATCACCGTCGACCTGCACACCGATCAGATCCAGGGCTTCTTCGACGGACCCGTCGATCACATGCACGCACACAGCCAGCTCGCCGATCACATCCGGGCGACCTACAGCCTCGAGCACATCACCGTGGTCTCCCCCGACTCCGGCCGCGTACGCGTCGCCGAGAAGTGGGCCGACTCGTTCGACGGTGCGCCGCTGGCGTTCATCCACAAGACGCGTGACCCGTTGGTGCCCAACCAGGTCAAGTCCAACCGCGTCGTCGGCGACGTCGAAGGCCGCACCTGCATCCTCATCGACGACATGATCGACACCGGCGGCACCATCGCCGGTGCCGTGAAGGTGCTCAAAGAAGCCGGAGCCGGTGACGTCGTCATCGCCGCCACCCACGGAGTTCTGTCCCACCCGGCCGCCGAGCGGCTCGCGAACTGCGGTGCCAAGGAAGTCGTCGTCACCAACACCCTGCCGATCAGTGACGAGAAGCGCTTCGAAACGCTGACCGAGCTCTCGATCGCGCCGCTGCTGGCTCGCACCATCCGCGAGGTCTTCGAAAACGGCTCCGTCACAAGCTTGTTCAACGGCAGCGCATAGCCTTTTCGGGTCACTCCGCAGGCTCCACTCCCGACCTTCAGGTCTGTTTCACCCCGCCCCGCCCGCTCTCCGTCCGCTCTGCATGAACTACGTCACGTCCGTGACCGGAACCTGCAGCTCGCGAGACGGGGGTGTGCGGGGCGGGTTTCGTTGTCACCTAAGATGACTCGTCGTGATCGACGCAGACTCTCCCCACGGCCCGGCTGGAACTACTACGGTCAGAATTGCCCGGTGGACGCCGGGCGGGTGCGTCTGGTGCGGCAGCACCGACAGCGTCGAGGACTTCCGAAACGAGCCGCGCTGTGGTCTGTGCCGCGAGAAGGAAGCCGTCATCGACGAGGCCAAGCACTTCATCGGGATGTACGGCCTGCGGCCCCTGGGCGGGACGCTGGCGTCCGAGGACGAGGAGGAGCGCGAGTACCGCGTCACCGCTCGGGATGCGCGTGAGGTGCTCAACCGCATTCGGCTCGAGAAGCTGCCCGATCCGGCCGCCGTCCGCAAAGCCTTGCGCCCCAGGGCCGCTGCCGCGGGCAACGCACCGGCCTCCACGACGTCCGGAACGCCTGCGAAGGCACCGACGAAGAAGTCGCAGGCCGGCGTCACCGGGATCGATGCGATCGAACTGCAGTCCCGTGTGCAGAAGTTGCTCGGCCAGCTCACCTCCGTCGACGAGCAGATCAGCGCGCTCGACGGCGTGCAGGGCCTGCCGGCACGTGCGCGCATGAAGGATCTCGAACGGCAGCGCACCACGGTCCTGTCGACTCTGGCCGCGCTCGAGAAGGCTCGTCGCCGCACCAACTGATCCACGTAGTCTGATCGAGTGCTGCGCAAGCGTTCGATCTCACGGCAGGTGCTCGACGTCGCCTACGCCGTCGTCTTCGTTCTGCTCATGACGTCGTCCACGCTGTACGGTCCCTACGGTTCCGCCGGCTTCGGCGTCCTGGTCGGTTTCGGCGTCGCGCTGGCGGTTCGGCGACGGTCACCGCGACTGTCGTTGGCACTGGCGTGGGTGCTGGCCGTCGTGCAGATGATCAGCGGGGTACTCCCCCTCTCGGCGGACATCGCAATCTTCGCGATTCTGTACTGCTCGGCCGCGTACGGCGACAACGTGCTTCGACGCCTCGGGCTCGCTTCGGCCGTCGCCGGTGGCGTGATAGCGGCTCTGTACCTGGCGTTCGTGGACGGCAATCCGTTCGGCCCGGCCACGGAGGAGGGCTACCAGGAACCCCGACTCCTACAGTTCGCCTTCCTCCTCGTCGGCCTGTGGGCGATGCTCGGGTTGTCCTGGGCCCTGGGTCGCTTGGCCTATGCCCGGCGCACCGCCATCGAATCCGCACACGCGCGTGAGCTCGCGGAAGTACATCAGGCCCGCGCCGAACACGAAGTGGCAATCGAGCAGGAGCGCAACAGAATTGCCCGCGACATGCACGACATCGTGGCGCATTCGCTCGCCGTGGTGATCGCGCAGGCCGACGGCGCACGCTATGTCCGCGCCGTCGACCCCGCTGCCGTCGACACTGCCCTGACGACCATCTCCGACACCGCGCGCGAAGCACTGTCCGACGTTCGGGTGTTGCTCGGACAGCTGCGCCACAGTCAGGGCGATCTCCCGAACCCCACCCCCGACGATCTCGAGCGTCTGTTCGACCAAGTGCGTGCGACCGGCCTGACCATCGACTCGTCGATCGACACCGATTCGGTGTCGTTGGGTGCCGGTGCGCACCTGGCGCTCTATCGGATCGCGCAGGAATCGCTGACCAATGCCCTACGTCACGGCGACCCCGACAAGCCGGTGACCGTCACCATCGAATCCGACTCTGCCGGCATCGAACTGACGGTGCGCAACAGTGTGCCCTCGGCGCGTTCGGCGTCGGAATCGGGCGGCCACGGAATCGCCGGTATGAAAGAACGCGCCAGCCTCGCCGGTGGCATGTGCACCGCGTCCGGCGACGGATCGTCGTGGACCGTGACAGCCTGGCTTCCTGCGGCCGGCTCGTCCACGAAGGGAATCAGCTGATGTCCGATCGAATCAAGGTAGCGCTGGTCGACGATCAGCAGTTGTTCCGCGCGGGCATTCGCATGCTCATCTCCTCGCAGCCCGATCTGGAGTTCGTCGGTGAGGCGGGCAACGGGAAGGAAGCCGTCGAGCTCGCCGCGTCGGCACGTCCCGACGTGATGCTCATGGACGTCCGGATGCCCGTGCTCGACGGTATCGCCGCGACCGAGCAGATCGTGGCCGGATCCGATACTCCCCCGCGGATTCTGGTCCTGACGACGTTCGACCTCGACGAGAGTGCGGCGCGAGCGATTCGTTCGGGCGCAAGTGGATTCGTACTCAAGGATGCGGACCCGGAATTTCTGCTGGCTGCGATCCGGACGGTTCATGCAGGCAACTCGGTGATCGCCGCGTCGGCGACGACGGGTCTGCTGGCGCATTTCACGCCGACACCGTTGGTGCCGAAGGTGCCGGCCGAGTTCGCCACCCTCACGGCGCGGGAGAAGGAACTCTTCCGACTGACCGCCCGCGGGCTGAGCAACTCCGAGATCGCCGAGATGGAATTCCTCAGCGAGGCGACGGTGAAAACGCACATCAGTCGCATCTTCGCCAAGCTGCACCTGCGTGACAGAGTGCAGTTGGTGGTCTACGCATTCGAGCACGGACTCAACTCGCCTTGACCTGCTTGGGACTGACACCGAAGTCATCCTGTAGATGTACGACGCAGAGACTCGCGCCTGATTACTCGGGGCCGCTGAGTTCATAGCGTTGTGGGCATGACGATCACAGCAGGCCCTGTTGCCCGGGCATTCCAAGTCAGCAAACATTTCGGCGACTCGACCAATCCGGTGAGCGCCCTCGACAACGTCTCTCTCGACATTCACGGCGGCCAGTTCACCGCCATCATGGGACCGTCCGGTTCCGGCAAATCGACCCTGATGCATGTGATGGCGGGATTGGACAACGCCAGCTCGGGTCATCTGATGCTGGCCGGTGCAGACATCACCTCGGCCAACGACGACGCACTGACCACGCTGCGGCGCAAGCAGGTCGGCTTCATCTTCCAGTCCTTCAATCTCGTTCCCACCCTCGATGTTCGGGGCAACATCCTGCTGCCGTTCGAGCTCGACGGCCGCGCACCCACCGCCGAGGAGGCGGCCTGGATCGAGCAGCTCATCGACACTCTGGGGTTGCAGGCGCGGGTGAACCACCGGCCGCATCAGCTCTCGGGTGGGCAGCAGCAGCGCGTCGCGATCGCCCGCGCGCTGGGGACCCGTCCACATCTGATCTTCGCCGACGAACCCACCGGCAATCTCGATTCCCGCACCGGCCGTGAGGTTCTCGGCCTTCTCGCTGCGGCGGTGCGCGAGTACGGCCAGTCGATCGTGATGGTCACCCACGACCCCATCGCGGCGAGCTACGCCGATCGCATCGTCTTCCTCGCCGACGGTCACATCGTCAACGAACTGGGGCGTTCGAGTGCGGAACAGGTTTCGAGCTACATGCTGGGAATGGAGAGCGTCCGATGAGTGGGTTGACGTCGGCTCAGGCGTCGAAGGAGCACGGTGCCAGTCTGCTGGTGACCTCGCTCGCGTCGTTCTTCGGTGTGGTGTTGATTCAGGCGACGGCCTTTCTGGTCGACATCTTCGGCGAGATGGAGGGTGCTGCCATCACCGCGCTGTACAGCGTGGCGCTCGTGTTCATCGGTCTCGCCCTGTATGTCGCGGCGGTGGTCACCTCGAACACGTTCGCGACGATCGTCGCGGGCCGCACCCGCACCATCGCCCTTCTGCGCCTACTGGGTGCCCGGGCGCGTGACCTGCGTCGATCGGTGGCCAGGGAAGGCTTCCTCGTCGGATTGTTCGGTGGTGCACTCGGTTCGGTTCTCGGTGTCGGAGCCAGTCATTCCGCGCGAGCCGTTGCGGTCTCGGCCGGTCAGCTGCCGGACGTGGAGTACACGTCCGTCCAACCGCTGGTGATCCTGCCGGTGGTCATCGTGGTGCTGACGACGACTCTCGCGTCCTACGTCGGGTCTCGAAAAGTGCTGGACGTGACTCCTGTTCAGGCAACCGGGGGTGCCGTGGACACGGGAGTGGAGGCTCCGCGGTCGCGTCGAATCAGGACGGGCATGTCGATCGTGCTGATCGCCGGCGGAGTGGCACTGCTCGGCCTCGGAATCCTGATCGGGATGGTGAACCCGACGGGTGTGCTGGTCGCGTTCCTCGGCGGTGTCGCCTCGTTCACCGGCATCATGGTCGGCGCCTATCGAATTCTGCCCGCGACGCTGAGGCTGGTCGGGAAACTGTTCGGACGCGGACCTGCAGCAAAATTGGCCTCGGCCAACGCAATTCGCTATCCGGATCGCAGCACCCGCACCGCGGTGGGATTGCTGATCGGGGTGACGCTGGTGACCACGTTCGCGGTCGCGATGTACAGCTACCGGGCGATGCTCGTCAACGAGTTCGACGAAGCCTCCGTCGACCAGGTCCTCACCGTGACAGTGGGAATCATGACCGGACTCATCGGCTTCTCGGCTGTGATCGCGGCAGTCGGGATGGTGAACAACCTGCTGCTGAGCATTCTGCAGCGCACCCGAGAGATCGGTCTGTTGCGTGCACTCGGATTCACCCGCAAGCAGATTCGGTCGATGATCGTCTCGGAGAGCAGCCAGATGGTGGTCGCCTCGATGGGCTTCGGGCTGATCCTCGGCATCGGATACGGCTGGGCCGCAGCACAATCGCTGCTCGGCTCACTGGATTCACGCGGACTCACGGCTCCCACTCTGCCGTGGGCTGTGATCGCTGGAACCGTGTTGTGCGGTGGCCTCCTCGCACTCGGGGCATCACTGACTCCGGCACGACGGGCGAATCGAATCTCGCCGGTGGTCGCGTTGGCGGATGCCTAGCCTCGTGTTCGACAGTGCTGGGTGATGCTGGCCGGGCAGGGTTGCGCACTATCGACGCCGATCGACGGGATTCCGTCGATCGGCGATCGTTGTGTGCACTGGTGCCCACTCTGCCGGGCACTGCCTGTGGATAACGTCATCGAGTTATCCACAATTGCGAGATTGCCACTGTTGCAGAGGCTCCTCAGCCGCAACGGTGTAGCCATGGGGGTTTACACAGTGCAGCAATTGATGGCGCAAGGACTCAGTACGAGCGGCATTTCGAGACGATCGCAGTCGGGAGAGCTCGTGTGCCTACTGCCGAAGGTCTACGCGACGGAGAAACCGGACTACCTCGGACTGTGCACCGGTGCGCTTCCGTGGAAACCGGACGCCGTGCTAGGCCACGACAGTGCGGCCTGGTTGTGGGGACTGATCGACTACGAACCGCGACTCGTCTCCGTCACGGTGGCCCCGAACGTCCAGTCGAGATCGGTGCCGTGGGTTCGAGTTCATCGCCGACGCCTCGTCGAGGTCCAGCTCCACCGAGGCCTGCGAGTGGTGTCGCTGGAGCAGACATTCGTCGACGTCGCGACCTCGTTGTCGACGCCCGATCTCGAGAAATTCTTCGACGACGCCATCGACCATCATCTGCCGTGGCGACGGGTTGCCGCACTGTGTGACACGTCGAAGGGAATGCACGGGATGGCTTCCGTCCGGAAGCAGCTTCGAACGTGCTGCCCGAGAACACGATCAGAGCCGGAGCGCGTAGTAGCGCGGGCGTTGACAGCCCGCAACTTCACGATGGAGATCAATGCGCGCGTCGGGAAGTTCTACGGCGACTTGGTCGACTTTTCCGCACGAGTCATCGTCGAAATCGATGGCCGAGAGTTCCACACGGATCCCGCCACGTTCAACAACGATCGTCGACGCCAGAACGAGTTGGTGCTCGATGGATGGTTGGTGCTGCGCTACTCGGCGGCCACGGCGCTTGCCGACCTCGATCGAGTCGTGGACGAAATCATCGCCGTCGTGCGGCGTCGCCGGAAGTCGATCGCAGCAACGGACCGTCGACTCCCGTGAATACGCGGCTGCAGCGGGCAGGGTTGCACACTAAAGACGCCGATCGACGGGATTCCGTCGATCGGCGGTTGTTGTGTGCACTGGTGCCCACTCCGGTGGATCCGCTACCCGTCCTTCCGCGCAAGAATGAGTGCGAAGCGGGAATCGGCGTCGGACCAGAGATGGTCGACGCCGAATCCCGCCGCCGCGAGTTCCTCGGTGATGCCCTCCGGCCGGAATTTCGCCGAGATCTCGGTGCGGAGGTCCTCACCGGCGTCGAAGTGCACCTGCAGATCGAGGTCGGCGAGGTACACCTCCTGCGGCGCGTTTGCGCGTAGCCGCATCTCGATCCACTCCTGCTCGGCATTCCACAGCGCGACATGCTCGAAGGCATCGGGATCGAAGTTGCCGCCCAGGCGAGAGTTGATCACCGACAACACGTTTCGGTTGAACTTCGCAGTCACTCCAGCGGCGTCGTCGTAGGCCGGAACGAGAACCTTCGGATCGATCACCAGACCGACACCGAGCAACAGATACTCGCCCGGATCCAGGGCGTCGGCGATGGCTCCGAGAAACTCCCGGCGTTCCTCGGGGATCAGGTTGCCGAGCGTTCCGCCCAGGAATGCGATCGTCCGTGCCTGGCCGCTGGGCAGATTGTGCAGCGTGTCGGTGAAATCGCTGACGATGCCGCGCACCTCGAGCGCCGGGAACTCGTGCGAGATCTGCTCGATGGCACCCTCGAGGGCCGTGACGGATACATCCTGCGGTACATAGGTTTCGAGCGATCCATGCTTCACCCCGGCGGAGAGCAGGATTTTCGTTTTCTCCGACGAGCCGGAGCCCAGCTCGATCAACATCGTCGATCCGGTTGCTTCGGCGACGTCCAGGGCGTGCTCCTCGAGGAGGGCGCGCTCGGTACGCGTCGGGTAGTACTCCGGCAGCACCGTGATCTGCTCGAAGAGCTCGCTGCCCAGCGCGTCGTAGAAGTACTTGGGCGAGAGCCACTTCGGGTCGGCAGTGAGACCGTCCCGCACGTCCTTACGCAACTCGTCGAGCAATGCTGTGTCGGCCAGATGTACGTCCACCGTGCTCATGACGCTCCTTTATGATTCCAGGCTGGAAATGGTGAGATCGGTTGTCGTGGCGACGACCATGCGTCGGTCGTCGATGAAAATCCAGTCGGGTCGATCGTCGAGGGGTTCGGAGGCGATCGTCACCGAATCCTCGGTCCGCAGAACCGACAGCGAATGATGCACCGCCGTGGCGTACATGCTCTGGCCGTCCGACAGCAGAAAATTCAAGCGCGCCTTGGACGAGGTTGCGAGAACCCTGCGGACCAGCATGCGCAGTGCCGACTCGGGATCGTGGGTGCGCAGCAGGTTCTGCAGCACGACCCACAGAGCGGCGGCATCGGTCGGCGCAGGTAATGCGAGCGCGTCGACGGGCGGCACCTCCGACCACAGGTCGGCCATCGACTGCGGCCAACCGAACACCACACCGTTGTGGCTGAACGCCCAACGGCCGTCGGTGAAGGGGGCGCAGGCGGTGCGCTCCACCGGCATTCCCACGGTCCCCGATCGCACCGCCGCGATCACCGACGTCGAATCGATCTGCGGCAGAACATCGTCCACCGCCGGATCGGTCCAGATGGGCATGGGATTGCGGTAGCTGTGCGCGGCTGCGTCGCCGTCCCACCACGCGACACCGAATCCGTCGGCATTGATGGTGCCGCCGCCGCGCATGTCGCTGGGGGCATACGCCTGCACACGCAGACTGTGCTCACCGTCTGTGAGCACTCCCCCGACGGACGTGCGGGGGCCGAGATACCCGAGATGACGGCACATTCAGCTGGGCTCGACGTCTCGGGCCAACCGGAACCCACTGAAGATCTGGCGGCGGATCGGGTGGTCCCAGTTACGGAACGTGCCCCGGCACGCCACCTCGTCGGTGCCGAACGACCCGCCGCGCAACACCTTGTAGTCGCCACGGAGAAACACCTCGGAGTACTCGGCGTACGGGAAGGCCTCGAAGCCGGGGTACGGCTCGAAATCGGAGGAGGTCCACTCCCACACGTCACCGATGAGTTGGTGCACGCCTGCTGCAGAGGCACCGTCGGGATACGCGCCGACGTCTGCCGGTTCCAGATGCCGTTGATTCAAATTGGCATGTACCGCAGTGGGTTCGGCGTCGCCCCACGGGTAGGCGTTGCTGGTGCGGGTCTCGGCGTCGAATCGCGCAGCTTTCTCCCACTCCGCCTCCGTCGGCAGACGCTTGCCTGCCCACCGCGCGTAGGCGTCGGCTTCGAACCAGCACACGTGCACGACGGGCTGATCCGGGCGCACCGGACGGCGCACTCCGAAACTCCGACGCCACCAGGTGCCGTCGGAGTCGGACTCCCAGAACTGCGGCGCGGTCAGGTTCGCGTCGACGCGATGCTGCCACCCCTTGTCGGTCCACAGCTCGCGGCGTTCGTAACCGCCGTCGGCAATGAAGTCCATGAACTGCGCGTTGGTGATCGGGGCTCGGTCGATGGCGAACGTCGGCACGTGCACCGTGTGGGCCGGTCGCTCGTTGTCGAGAGCCCACGGATCGAGCGAGGTCCCCATCGAGAACGATCCACCGGCGATGACGGCCTCACCCGACACCGGTGTGGCCGACGTGGGAGGCGCAGGAGCGGTCAGAACCGCAGGTCCTGAACGCAGTTGATGGGTCGCGAGCATGGTCTCGTCGTGTTGCTGCTCGTGCTGGGCGATCATGCCGAATGCGAAGCCATGTTTCTCGACCGGCCTACCCTCGAAAGTGCTGTGATCGAGCACATCCCAGGCCTTGTCGCGGACGGTCTGGACGTAGACGCGTGCCTCGTCCGGAGTGAGCAATGGAAGCGACGTACGCGAGGAACGCGGGTGTTTGAAGGCGTCGTACAGCTCGTCGATGTCGGGACGCACGGGATCGCGACCACCGACATCGCGAACGAGCCAGAGCTCTTCCTGGCTACCGATGTGGGCGAGATCCCAGACCAGCGGGCTCATCAACGGCGAATGCTGCGACATCAGTTCGGTTTCGTCCACGCAATCGGTGAGCGCCGCACTGCGGGCTCGGCTGCGCGTGAGGACCGTTTCTATCCTGCTCCTGAGTTGTTCGGCGCTCACACCGATTCCTTTCGAGTCCGAAGTTCCCGTGCCGCCGTGTCGAGTGCGCTGGGCGGCTCGCCGGCACTGCACCGGCGAGACGCCGCCGACAGATGGTCGGAGAACTCGCCACCGACCTCCGCTGCGAGGTCGAGCAATTCGGTTGCGGCTGTGCGGAGCTCGCGATCTGCCAGCCCGACGCGGGCCGCGTCGAGCCACCGTCCCGCCGTACCGCCGCCGATCTCGGTGGCTCGGGCCACCAGTTCGGGTGTGGACAGCAGCGCCTCGAACGCCGCCGCCGGAACCACCCATTGCCCGTCCGGCTGCGCGTCGAGATAGCGAATCTCGAAGTGCCCGCAGGCGCGCACCTGAGGGAACAGGGTGGTCAGGTGATAGTCCAGATCGCTGTAGGTCGGCGGGCGTCCGACGATGCCGGGATCGTCCACCCATTGCGCGAACGTGGTGCCGGGCGGCGCTTCCCAGTTCTGCGTGACGCCCTGGATGCAGAGCAACGGAACGTCCAGCGCCCACCGTGCGTAGTCGGTGATCGGGTCGCCGGTGTTGGGCGCCAACGTTCTGCTCGAATCCGTTCTGCTGGAATCGAGTTCGAGCCAGGTCCGCATCCGCTGGGATGCCCAGCGTCCCGCGGGTGCACCGGAAAGTTCGGGAGATCGAGCGAACGCAGCCACGAAGGCAGGACCGATGACGTGGAGCATGTGCCAGCGCGCGGCGACCTCGGCACGATCACGACCCGCGTCGACGCTCACTTGAGCCGCTGCGGTGTTGCACATCATCAGCTTTCCGAAGGGACCGATGGTGGTGAACCGATTCTCCATCGCGCAGTACCGCGGTAGCACGAGGAGACGTTCGGGTGCCCGAGCAGTATCGGCCGGAACGGACGCGATATCGATGCCGGCCTTACCGAGAATGTCCCGTAGCAACCGCGCATCGGCGTCGAGCATCGGTGCGAGTTGGGAAACGGATAGATAAGGCGAACTGGACAATTCGACCTGACCGCCGGGTTCGACGGTGACGATGCTGCCGCCCGGCAACGACAGGGCGGGTGACTCGGGATCGATACTGCGCGGGGAGTGAACACCGAGCGCAGCGGCCAGAGCTGGGAGGGTCGGACGCGTTCCGTCGTCGAGGGCGGTGAGCCACTCGAGTTCGGCACCGATGAGAGCCGGTGGCCCCAGCTTGAAACACACCTTCGATACATATGCCTCTGCTGCTGGGCGCGAGCTCAGCCCGAGAGACTTCTCGTTGGACGACACTCATTCCTTCTTTCCGCACTCAACACGTTCTCCGCTCGGAGTACGTACCCAGCCGCGGGGATCGAAAACGCCGCGATCCCTCGTCTGATCGAGGCTACCGATTGTGGAACTCTGGTGCCCGAGAGTTCGCTACCGAAAGGACGACCGATGCTCGATCACGACCGCATTCGACGCGACACCCCCGGTGCGTCGGGCCGGGTCTTTCTCGACAGCGCCGGATCGTCTCTACCTCCGACCGTCGTCCTCGATACCGCGATCGAACACCTGCGCCGGGAAGCGGAAATCGGTGGGTACCGGGCCGCGAACGAACGACTCGACGATCTCGCCGCGGTCAAGACCTCGATCGGAACCTTGATCGGAGCCCCGGCAGCGAGCATCGCACTGAGCGATTCTGCGACCCGGGCCTGGACAGACTTCTTCTACTCGGTGCCGCTGTCCCCCGGTGATCGAATACTGCTGGGCGAGGCCGAGTACGCCAGCAACGCGATCTCCGCCCTCCACCGCGCCGAGGTCACCGGCGCAACGGTGGAGATCGTCCCGAGTGACGAATCGGGACGCATCGACGTGCACGCACTCGAATCGATGCTCGACGACCGGGTGAAACTGGTCTCGGTGGTGCACGCCCCCACCAACGGCGGTCTGATCAATCCTGCCCGTGCTGTCGCCGATCTCGCGCACCGCCACGGCGCACTGGTCCTGCTCGACGCCTGCCAGTCCATCGGGCAGATGCGCATCGACGTCGAGGAATTGGGAGTCGATGCTCTCTCGGCGACCGGCCGCAAATGGCTGCGCGGCCCCCGCGGAACCGGCTTCCTCTACCTGCGACCGGGATTGGCGTCGACACTGCATCCGCCGGCCCTCGACCTGCACAGCGCTCAATGGGTCGACCGACAGACGTACCGAATGGCCGACGATGCCACGCGATTCGAGTTCTGGGAATGCGACATCGCGGCCAGGCTCGCGCTCGGGGCGGCCGTCGACTATCTCCTCGAGCTCGGCGTCGACCAGGTCGAGGAGGCCGTTGTCGAACGTGCCGAATACCTGCGGGCCGGGCTCCGGAAGATCCCCGGAGTGACCGTGCACGACCTCGGCGACCGCAAGAACGGCATCGTCTCGTTCACCGTGGACGGCGAAGATCCCGTGGCCGTGCGCGACCGACTCGGGGAGCGCGGGGTGACCGTGACCGTCAGCCACCGCAGCTCGACCCGCCTGGACATGACCGGCCGGGGGCTCGACGCGGTCGTTCGTGCATCTCCCCACTATTTCGTCACATTCGCCGAATTGGACACGATGCTCACTGCGCTCGCAGGTGCGCGACCGGTTTTTGGTCGTTCCGCAGGCTCCATTCCGGGCTCGTAGCAGGGGTTGACGTTCCGCTCACATAGGCGGCCACACCGACTGCGGAGATCACCAGCCCACCGAGTCCGAGCCAGGTGATCGCGTCGCCGAACATGATCCAGGCCCACAGCATCGTCGTCGGCGGGGTCAGGTAGAGCAACACACTGGCGCGGGTGGGCCCGTTGCGACGCACCACGAACAGGTACGCGCCGTACGCACCGAAAGTCGAGAGCACGACCGTCCACGCGACAGCTGCCCAGAAGCCCGTCGTCATGGGCGGTGCGACATCACCGGCCAACGCGCTCCATGTCATGAAACCGGCTGCGCTGATAGAACATTGGATGGCCATCGCCAGCGCGATCGGCTCCTTCGGTGCCAGCACTCGCTGACCGATCGTGCCCATCGACAGAGCCAGCATCCCGGCCGCCGGTAGTAGGTAGACGGGCCAGGCGAGGTCGGCACCGGACATATCCCCCAGCACCACCAGCGAGACACCCGCGATGCCGACGACGAGCCCCAGACTCTGCCGCCCTCCGACTCGTTCGCCGAAGATCCGACTCGATGCCGTCGCGACGACCAGCGGCTGAAGTGCGGCGATCAATGCGGCGACTCCCGGTGGCACACCCATACCGATCCCGGTGATCGTGGCACCGAGGTAGAGGAACTGACAGAAAAGGCCGAGGACCGCGTGGATTCGGATGGCATGCCAGGTGGGGGTCAGCCGCCGGTACCGGCACCAAGCGATCAGTAGCACCGCGGCCGCGACATAACGCCAGGCCAGCAGAGTGTGCGCGGGGGCTTCGGCTGTACCGAGTTCGGCTCCGATGAAGCCCGAACTCCACAGCACCACCAGGGCCGTACCTGCGACGGCGTCGACATTCGCTTTCATGCTGCGATGTAAACATACAGGTCTGTATACTTACAGTGCACCTGCTGCTCACCAGCGCTTTCGGAAGGCAACCATGCTCGACAAGCCCCTCACCCCCGCCGGAGAACGCATCCTCGCCGTCGCCAGCGAGCTGTTCTACGCCCGCGGCATCCGAGCCGTCGGAGTCGACCTGATCGCGGAGGAGGCCGGCACCACGAAGAAGACCCTGTACGACCGATTCGGCTCCAAGGACGGCCTGGTGCAGCGATATCTCACCCGTCGATACGCTCTGTGGTGCGATCACGTGACGGAATTCGTCGATGCCCTCGAACCCGGCGACGCCCGCATCCTCGGGGTGTACGACGCCCTGGACCTCTGGATGCGCGACAACCATCGCGGCTGCGGATTCGTCAACGCCTTCGCCGAGTTCGGTGGCACCGACAGCCCGGTGCTCGCGATCATCGAGTCCGAGAAAGCCTGGACCAGATCGTTGTTCGCGCGACTGGCCACCGAAGCCGGATACCCCGATGCCGAACAGCTGGGAACCCGACTGTCGGTGCTGCACGAGGGCGCGGTGGTCATGGGGACGGCAGGGGCTCGCGATGACGCCATCGTGGTCGCGCGGGGCATTGCGTCGGATCTGCTCGCTGCGCTCGCAGGTGCACGGCAGTAACTGCGGTCGTTACGCCGGCTCCACTCCGTGCTCGTAGCAGGGGTCGAGCTTCCACGCCCGTGACGTGGTCGTGTATTGTTTCCCAGGTTGTCTCGGCGAGGGTAGATCCGAATAGTTCCGGATCCACCGTTATCGACGCGGCTCGGCCCCGTTGGCCGCGCTCGTTCGTGTCCGCCCCGACGAGCTTGACCGCCCGACGAAGTACGCCGCACGAACCACATTTATCAGGAGCATCCAGCACCATGGCATCGAAGGTAAACAATCTCACCGCGCTCGTCCGCACCGAATTCGGCAAGGGCGCTGCCCGCCGCACCCGTCGCGACGGCCTCGTTCCCGCCGTTCTGTACGGGCACGCCACCGATCCCCAGCACCTCGCTCTGGACGCTCGCGCGTTCGCAGCCGTGCTGCGTAACGACGGCACCAACGCCGTGCTGACCCTCGACATCGACGGCAAGTCGCAGCTGGCGCTGACCAAGTCGATCGTCGTGCACCCGATCCGTCGCAGCATCGAGCACGCCGACCTCCTCGTCCTGAAGAAGGGCGAGCGCGTCACCGTCGAGGTCAACGTCATCGTCGAAGGCGATGCAGCGCCCGGCACCCTGGTCGTCACCGACTCCACGTACATCGAGATCGAGGCCGACGCCCTGGAGATCCCGGAGAACTTCGTCATCTCCGTCGAGGACAACCAGATCGACACCCAGTACTACGCAAAGGACGTCGAGCTGCCCGAGGGCGTCACCCTGATGTCCGACCCCGAGCAGCTGCTCGTCAACGTCGTCGAGGCACCGTCCGAGGAAGAGCTCGAGGCAGACGGCGAAGGCACCGAGCCGATCACCGAAGAGGGCGAGGCCGAAACTCAGGAAGAGGCCGAGAGCCACGAGGATTCGGACGACGAAGAGAGCAAGGACAGCGACAGCTGATCTCTCTCCACCGACCGCGTACGACGCGCTGCTCCCACACCGGGAACAGCGCGTCGTTCGTTTCGAAGGCGTGATGCGACAATGACGAGCGTGAGTGTTGACCCAGTGAGTGCCGAAAGTACAGCGCCTGCCCTGATCGTCGGCCTCGGCAATCCCGGCCCGCAGTACGAAAAGACACGCCACAACGTCGGTTTCATGGTCGCCGACGCCCTCGCCGGACGCATCGGCGGGGCGTTCTCCTCGCACAAGAAGTCCAACTCCGACGTCGTCCAGGCCCGCCTCGGTTCTCGCTCGGTGATCATCGCCAAGCCGCGGACGTTCATGAATCTCTCGGGCCAGCCGGTGGCTGCGTTGGCGCGATTCTTCTCGATCGAACCGGCGAACATCGTGGTGGTGCACGACGAGCTGGACATCGACTTCGGTGCTCTGCGACTCAAACTCGGCGGCGGCGAGGGCGGCCACAACGGACTCCGCTCGATCTCCCAGCACCTGAGCACCAAGGAGTACCTGCGGGTTCGCGTCGGCGTCGGGAGACCACCGGGCCGAATGGATCCGGCGTCGTTCGTGCTCAAGCCGTTCTCGGCAGCCGAGCGCAAGGATCTCGGCGTCGTCGTCGAGGAAGCCGCGGACGCCGCGGAGTTGCTGCTCTCTGCCGGACTGGAAGCGGCACAGAACCGGGTGCACCCGCGCTGAACCTCACACCCCTGTTGTGAGGCGCGCGCCTGTTCTCGCGTCCGAGCACACGCGCGCACCCCACAGAAAGGGTGTGAGGTCCCCGCCGTTCGTGTCAGTTCAGTAGCGACGCCGAATTCGCCCGTCGCAGTTTGCCGCTCGACGTCTTCGGAATACTGCCCGGCCCCAACACCGCAACGGTTCGCGGTCGCACACCCACCTCCGAGTGCACCGCGTGGATCACTTCCCGTTCGATGCGTTTGACCTCGTCCGGCTTGTCGATGTCGTTGGTTTCCACTGCCACAGCGAAGCTTTCGCGCTTCTCACCGGCATCGAGCCGGATGGCGACGGCATTGCCCGGCCGCACACCCGCAACGGTGCCCGCAGCCCGTTCGATGTCGGTGGGATAGATGTTGCGCCCACCCATGATGATGACGTCCTTGATACGTCCGCAGACGACCACCAGTTCGTCCTCGGTGATGTAGCCGACGTCTCCGGTATCGAGCCAGCCGTCCGCGTCGAGCGTCGACACCGGTCCTTCGACGGTGATGTAGCCGGGGGTGACGGCCTTGCCCCGCACCTCGATGATGCCCACGCCGCGGGCGGTGAGCACCTGTCCCTCTTTGTCGACGACGCGTCCCTCCAATCCGGGAACGAACTTGCCGAGCGTCGCGAGAGAACGGGTGTTGCCGCGGGTCGACGGGACGGCGCGACCGAGGGTCTCGAGCAGGTCCGCGTCGACCACATCGATCACCTGTCCCTGATCGGGATCCGGAATCGACACTGCGAGAGTCGTTTCCGCCATTCCGTAGACCGGAGCCAGAGCGAGTGGGTTGAGCTTGTACGGGGCCCCGGCCTCGGCGAGCGCGATCATGGTGTCCGGGTCGACCGGCTCGGCTCCGTTCCAGGCATAGCGCAGAGTGGACAGATCGAGATCCAGATCGTCCTCGGCCTGACGCAGCCGCCGGGCCAGCAGCGAGTACGCGAAGTTCGGTGCTGCGGTGACGGTTCCGCGGTACTTGTGAATCAGCTTGGCCCACAACAGCGGCGAGCGCAGGAAGTCCAGTGGAGTGATGCTGACGACCTCGGCGCCGACCTGCATCGGCACCGACAGAAAGCCCACCATCCCCATGTCGTGGAACAGTGGCAACCAGCTGACCATCACATCGGAATCGACATCGAATTCGATGCGATCGATCATGGCGTAGGCATTGACGTAGAAGTTCTCGTGCGTGATCCGCACGGCCTTCGGCGAACCGGTCGAGCCGGACGTCAGTTGCTGCAGCGCGATGTCGGACTCGGCCGTCGGCACCGGATCGATATCGCGACCGGTCTTCATGTCCTCGATCTTCAGCACGGTGATGCCGCGCTCTTCGAGCACGGGTGCGGCGATGTCGAACGGTGCCCCGAGAATCACGGCCTTGGCCTCGATCATCCGCACGACGGTCTCGGTGTCCTCGCCCCAGACGGCCAGGTCGGTCCGCGGAGTGGGCTGGTGCAGCATCGTCACCGATCCCCCGCGCATCCACGTCGCCTGGCACGCCGGCGCTATGTCCACCGGCTGACCGGCCAGAATCCCGATCGCGTCCCCGTGTTCGACGCCTGCGTCGGCCAGAGCCCCGGCCATTCGCCGCGCCTGCTCGTGGATCTCACCCCAGGACTGCCGAAGCGCCTCGTCGGGCTCGCCGGTCACCAGACCGTGCTTGCTGGTGCTCGCGGTCTCGAACATCTCTTCGGTGAACTTGCTCAACGCACGTCTCCTCGTGAGGGATCTCCCGGCCTACCGTTCACAGTAGGCACTCCCGCCCCGACCGAGGGGAACAACGGGCCGCGTATCCTTTGATTTTGCCCCGGCCACTCTTTCGGTGCCGCCCTTGCTACGAGAATGAGGTCTTCGTGAGTACCCCGTCCAGCACCCCCGACGTCGACGCAACGCTCGAAGGGTCCGGACCGGCTGCGCTCGACGAGTCCGGAACCACCCGAGGCCAGGCCAAGGAGCTCGAGACTGAGGTCGCGAGGCGTCGAACATTCGCGGTGATCTCGCACCCCGACGCCGGTAAGTCGACGCTCACCGAGGCCCTGGCCCTGCATGCCCGTGTCATCTCCGAGGCCGGTGCCATCCACGGCAAGGCCGGCCGCCGCTCCACCGTCTCCGACTGGATGGAGATGGAGAAGGCCCGCGGGATCTCGGTGAGTTCGACTGCGCTGCAGTTCAATTACCAGACCTCCCCCGACGCCGAGATCACCAACGTCATCAACCTCGTCGACACTCCCGGCCACGCCGACTTCTCCGAGGACACCTACCGCGTACTGACCGCCGTCGACGCGGCCGTGATGCTCATCGACGCCGCCAAGGGACTCGAACCGCAGACCCTCAAGCTTTTCCAGGTGTGCCGGCAGTTCGGCATCCCGGTCATCACCGTCATCAACAAGTGGGACCGCCCGGGCCAGTCGCCGCTCGAGCTGCTCGACGAGATCGAGTCGCGAATCGGCCTGACGCCGACGCCTCTCTACTGGCCAGTCGGGATCGCCGGTGATTTCCGCGGCCTGCTCGACGTGCAGGACGGCAGCTACATCCGATTCACCCGCACCGCTGGTGGCGCGACCATCGCTCCCGAGGAATTCATGACGGCCGAGGCCGCGGCCGAACGTGAGGGCGTCGACTGGGACACCGCCGTCGAGGAGAGCGATCTGCTGATCTCGAGCGGTCAACAGCACGATCAGGAGATGTTCCTGGCCGGCCAGACGTCGCCGGTGATCTTCGGCTCCGCGATGCTCAACTTCGGCGTTCGGCAGATTCTCGACACTCTCGTGGCCCTCGCGCCGTCACCCGGCCCGCGTGACGACGTCTCCGGCGGCGTACGCGAGGTCACCGACCCGTTCAGCGCCGTCGTGTTCAAGGTGCAGGCGGGCATGGACACCGCGCACCGCGACCGACTGGCATTCATGCGCGTGGTGTCCGGAGTGTTCGAGCGCGGCATGGTCGTCACCCACTCGCAAACCAAGAAGCCGTTCACCACCAAGTACGCGTTGACGGTGTTCGGTCGCGATCGTACGACCGTCGAGAACGCCTACCCGGGAGACATCGTCGGCCTCGTCAACGCGACCGCGCTCGCCCCGGGGCACACGCTCTACACCGACAAGAAGGTCGAGTTCCCGCCCATTCCGTCGTTCGCACCCGAGCACTTCTCGGCACTGCGCGTCGACAGCGCCGACAAGTACAAGAAGTTCCGCCGCGCCGTCGAGCAACTCGATTCCGAGGGCGTCGTTCAGGTGCTGCGCAACGACATTCGCGGCGACGCGTCCCCCGTGCTCGCCGCCGTAGGACCCATGCAGTTCGAGGTGGTCACCGCACGCATGAAGACCGAGTTCGGCGTCGACGCTCGAATGGAACCGCTCGGATACTCCCTTGCTCGACGCACCGATGCAGCCTCGGCCGTCGAACTGGGTCGCCAACGCGGTGTCGAGGTCTTCACTCGCACCGACGGCGCGCTGTTGGCACTGGTGAGCGACAAGTGGCGTCTGCAGTACATCCAGAAGGAAATGCCCGAGCTCACCCTCGAACCTCTCGTCGCCGCGGGTGATCAGTAGCAACCCGTGCTGATCGATCTGCTCGACGCAGAATTCTCCGTTCTGGGGCACCCGATTCTGTGGCGTGAGGTGGTCGGCAACGGTTTCGGCTTGCTCTCGGCGATCGGGGGGATGCGGCGCGTCGTGTGGGCGTGGCCGGTGGGGATCATCGGAAATGCACTGCTGTTCACCGTTTTTCTCGGCGGCGTGTTCCATACTCCGCAGGCACTCGATCTGTACGGCCAGGCCGGGCGTCAGCTGATGTTCATCGCCGTGAGCGTCTACGGGTTGATGCGCTGGCTGCGCGATTCGAAGCGGTCCGGGGCCGCGGTTCTACCGCGGTGGGGCACGGCGCGGGAGCGGACGGCGATGCTCGTCGTCGCGGTCGTCGGCACGGTGGTGTTCGCGCAACTGTTCGGCTACCTCGGCTCGTTCGGCAAGTGGGCCGACGCGTGGATCTTCACTGGATCCATGCTGGCTACCTTCGGAATGGCCCGTGGACTCACCGAGTTCTGGCTGATCTGGATCGCGGTGGACATCGTGGGTGTTCCGCTGCTGATCGTCGCCGGGTTCTATCCGTCCGCGGTTCTCTACCTCGTGTACGCCGCGTTCGTGGCCTGGGGATTCGTTGTGTGGTTCAGGATCCAGAACAAGAACTTCGGTCAAAAAATGGCGTCGTAAACAATCGTGATGCTACTCTCAGCCTGTCCGAACAAACTTCGAGTACGTTTCTGCGTGCTCGACGCCGAGTAGCCCGTCCTGATCGATACCCGATCGTGACATCTCGGCGCGGAACCACCTGGGAATCACGATGAAGTGGAAAACGACATGACAAAGGGATCGAACTACCCATTGGCCGGGATCAAGGTCGGTGGCGCTCCCGCGCATCGTTTGGCGACGCCGCCGAAGTCCAACTCCGCTTCACCCGCCGGTGGCCGCACCGATTCTTCGGCGGCAGCGCCCGCCGAGAAGGCGGTCGAGACCCTGTCCACCGAGAAGTCGGAGGCAGTGGTCACGTCCACCGAGAAGGCGTCCGCAACAACGCCTGCACCAGCAACGTCGTCCGACACGGATTCAACGACCCCCCGCGCGGATCGACGTCGTCCAGAGAAGCCCGCCACGGAATCGAACGAGGTTGAAGTGACTACAAGCGATCAGATCTCAGAACACGGCCTGCCCACCAACGGCCGCTCCACGTCTCACGGCTCCACCGCCTCGCCGTCGCTCGGTCGTGGCCAGGGACCCGACCGTCGCACCGCCATGGGTGTCGCCTCGGTACGCATCGCGGGACGCTTGACCCAGAACGAGCTCGGCAGCCGCACCGGCGACATCCGCACCCCCGACACCTCCGTCGGCCCCGACGAGCTGCTCCAGCTCCTCGGCGAATACCTCGTCTCGGGTGGCCTGCAGAACCCCGAGATCCACGTGCGCTCCAACGGCCAGACCATCGTGCTGGACCTGCAGAACCCCGCCAAGGGCTACCGCTGACCCGTACCGGTCACAGCAGCTGCTGGAATGCCTCTGGTCGCACCATCTCGAGCACCAGAGGCTTCCATTGCGGCGCGCGGTCCTTGTCGACCAACACTGCACGAACACCCTCGGCGAAGTCCGGTTCGGCGATGATCCACGTCGCCATCCGCAACTCCCGATCGAGGCATTCACGCAACGTGCTGTCTGCTCCGCGTGCGATCAGCGCGTCGGTGGCCATCAGGGATGTGGGCGACAGCGTCGCCAACTGAGTCTTCGTCGTCCGAGACCACGGTGTGTCGCACACCAGTGCGTCGATGATGTCGACGAGCGATTCCTTCTCGAACACCGCTGCCACCGCCTCTGCGTCGAACGACAGCTCGGTCGTCGACGGCGCGGTGGTGTACCGATCCAACACCTCGTCGACGGCAACGCCGGCGAGGATGTCTGCTTTCAGGCTCTCCACCGAGTCACTGGGGCAGAAGTGCGTCGCCAATCCCAGTGCAAGCGCATCGGATCCGGAGATACGAGTTCCCGTCAACGCCAGGTACCGTCCGACATGGCCCGGCAGGCGCGACAGAAAGTAGCTCGACCCGACATCGGGCACGAACCCGATTGCCGTCTCCGGCATGGCCAACACGGCGTTCTCGGTGACGATGCGGATGCTGCCGTGAATCGAAATGCCCAGGCCACCGCCGAAAGCCGCGGCTTCGATCACGGCGATGTACGGCTTGGGGTAGTTCGCGATCAGTTCGTCGAGGTCGTACTCCGCCGCGAAATACGCCGGGCCGGCCTCGTTGTCACCGTCGACTACGGCCTGCCGAATCGCCTTGATGTCCCCGCCTGCGCAGAACGCCCGGGGTGAACTGCTCGTCACCAGAACGGACGTGACCGCATCGTCGTCTCGCCACGCGTCGAGCGCGGTGCGGATGCCCTCGATCATCGCACCGTTCAACGAGTTCAGAGCCTCCGGCCGGTTCAGGACGATATGCCCTACGCCGCCCACGATCTCGGCTTCGACAACGGCCACTGTTGACTCCTTCACACGCAGATCGCTCGACGCGTAACAGTAGCGCTATTCGCGAGACTCGACCGACCGCGGACGCGCGTCATCGGGAATGTCGGCGGCGAGACAGGGCCGCTCTTCCGCAGTGAACCACCCTCGATAGAGAAACAGCTGTCCGAGCACCGGACTCTTCACCTCGATCTCGATGCGATGCCGCTCCTCGGCCGCATCCCACCACTCCCGACCGATCGTCACTGCCGACGCCACCTTGGGCAACTTCGGTGCCAGCGGGCCGAGCAGGAATCGCGGCACCTCGCTCTCGAGGATCAGCCCGCCATCGGCATCGACCTCACACCTGGTGTGCACCACCATGTCCGAGGAGAAGCCCAAGTAGTCGAGGGCATACGCGTCGGACTCGGCGGAGGACACCATCACCGAATTCATCCCCTGCGGGCGACCTGCGAAAGCGAAGCGACGCACGAAAGACATTGTCTCGCGGCCCAATTCGTCGACATACGCATAGTTGGCAATGGTGAACGGCACGTCCTTGCCGACACCGGCGGGAAAGAGACCGCGCTGGCGTCCGGCCCACAGCAACGGCGGCGGCACCAGTCGAGAATGCGTCATCTCCTCCATCACGCCCACTCCGAACTGAGCGAGATCGTCCGAGGACTGCAATCCGAAGCGCCACTGAACCTTGGGATGCAGACGGGCAAAATCCGAACCGAGTACTTCCGCGACGACCGATGTCATGACCCCAGTATGCGCTGCGCGCACGTGCACGAAACTTCGTAGCAGGCTACGAGCCAGGAGTGGAGCCTGCGGAACGACCCATCACTCAGCTAGTCACATGCGGCTCCGCCGCACTACTCCAACTCGGCGGCCAGTTCCATCCATCGTTCCTCGGCGACATCCTTGTCGGCGAGGACCTGCTTGAGTTCGGTGTCGAGGGCGACGAGCTTGCCCTGCTCGGTGGACGCGTCGACGAGTTCGGCGTGCAACTCGACCTCACGCTTGGAGAGCCGGAGGACGAGCTTCTCGAGCTTGCTGAGTTCCTTACGGGCCGCGCGCTCGGAGGCCGCGTCTCGGGTGGCCTTGCGCGGTGCATTTCCGGTGGTCAGCGAGTCCGGCGTCGCGTCGGCGACGAGGACGGCCCGCCTGCGCAGGTACTCCTCGATACCGCCCGGCAGGTTGGTGAGCTTGCCGTCGCCGAACAATGCCCACGTGGAATCACAGATGCGCTCGATCAGGTACCGATCGTGACTGATGACGACGAGAGTGCCCGCCCAGCCGTCGAGGATGTCCTCGAGCTGCTGGAGGGTGTCGATGTCCAGATCGTTGGTGGGCTCGTCGAGCAGCAGCACGTTCGGCTCGGCCATCAACACGCGAGTGAGCTGCAGCCGACGGCGCTCGCCACCGGAGAGGTCTCCGACGGGGGTGCGTTGACGCGCCGGGGTGAAGCCGAGCCGCTCCGCGAGCTGCCCGGCAGAAATCTCTCTGTCGCCCAGCGTGATCCGCTCGGCCACTTCCTTGACCGCGTCGAGAACACGCAGCTTCTTGGGCAGGTCGTCCAATTCCTGCTTCAGCCAACCGATCTTGACGGTCTGGCCCTGGATGCGCTTGCCGGCAGCAGGCTGCAGTTCACCGGCGAGCGTGCGGAGCATGGTCGTCTTGCCCGAACCGTTGACACCGACGAGACCGACGCGCTCACCGGGAGCCAGACGCCAGGTGAAGTCCTTCACCAGCTCGCGTCCGTCGGGGGTCTCGAGGCGCGCGTCCTCGAGTTCGATGACGACCTTGCCGAGGCGGCGCTGAGCGAACGAGGACAACGCGACGGAGTCACGCGGGGCGGGAACGTCGGCGATCAGAGCCTCGGCCGCCTCGATGCGGTACTTCGGCTTGGAGGTACGGGCCGGGGCACCGCGGCGTAGCCAGGCCAGTTCCTTGCGCGCGAGGTTGCGTCGACGCTCCTCGGACGCGTCGGCCTGACGGGACCGCTCGGCGCGCGCGAACACCCAGTCGTTGTAGCCACCTTCGTAGGCCTCGACGCCGCCGCCGACCACCTCCCACGTGCGATTGGCGACGGTGTCTAGGAACCAGCGATCGTGGGTGACGACCACCAGCGCACTGCGACGGCTGACCAGGTGCGCGGCCAACCACTGCACGCCCTCGACGTCGAGGTGGTTGGTCGGCTCGTCGAGCACCAGCAGGTCGAGATCCTGAACCAGGGCCGCTGCCAACGCAACTCGTCGACGCTCGCCGCCCGAGAGGTTGTCGATCGGCGCGTCGAGTCCCGAACTACCTGCAGGCCCGAGGTCGGCAATACCGATGCCCGTCAGGATGTTTCGCACCCGAGAGTCGCCCGCCCACTCGTGCTCGGCCATTCCGAGCGGGTCGAGGACCACCTGGCCGACGGTAGACCCGGGAGGCAGCACTCCGCGCTGCGTGACCACTGCCATCCGCAGGCCGTTGACCCGGCTGACGCGTCCCGAATCGGGCGGCTCGATGCCCGCGAGCACCTCGAGGGTGGTGGTCTTACCGCCGCCGTTGAGGCCGACCATGCCGATGCGTTCGCCCTCCTGCACGCCGAGGGAGACACCGTCGAGCAGCGGCTTGACGCCGAAGGACTTACTGACGTTTTCGAGATTGACGAGATTGACCATCAGGAAAAACCAATCGATTCGTTAGTGACAACACGAGCACCGGGAACCGGTCCACTCGCAACACGGACGGTGCGGCACACGCCTGCACCGGAGAGTTCAGCGCTCACCGACACCGCCGCGTCGGCGTCGGCGCACAGGAACGCGCAGGTGGGGCCCGAGCCGGACACGATGCCCGCCAACGCCCCGGCGGTGACTCCCGCACGCAGCGTGCGACGCAACTGCGGCATCAGCGACACCGCAGCGGCCTGCAGGTCGTTGCCGAGCAACGGCGCGAGAGCACGCGCATCGCCGGACGCCAACGCATGCATCAAATCCTCGGTGCCGCCGAGGCGAGGCGGATCACCCTTGGCCCGCAGTTCGTCGAGCTCGTTGTAGACGGCAGGCGTTTGCAGACCGCCCTTCGCCAACGCCAGTACCCAGTGAAAACTGTTGCGCGAGAGCACCGGAAGCAGCTTCTCCCCGCGACCGGTTCCGACCGCCGTTCCGCCGTGCAACGAGAACGGCACGTCGCTGCCGAGTTGAGCCGCCACCTCGTCGAGCTCGTCGCGCGAGAGATCGAGGTGCCACATCGCGTTCAGCGCCACCAGAGTCGCGGCAGCATCGGCACTTCCGCCTGCCATCCCACCGGCCACCGGAATTCCCTTGTCGATGGTGATCTCCACCGACGGCTCTCGCCCCACCCGATGCCCCAGCAACTCGGCGGCCTTCCACACCAGATTCCGCGAATCGGTGGGAACCACCCTCGCGTCGTCGCCGCGCACCCGAACCGAGAGCGTCTTGGCCGGAACCACCGACAGTTCGTCCGAGAGCGAGAGCGCCTGGAACACCGTCGTCAGCTCGTGGAAGCCGTCGGGACGCAGGTCACCGACCGACAGATGCAGATTCACCTTCGACGGGGCCCGAACGACGACGGGTGTGGGAACGACAGACAGCACGAGTAACCACAGTAGTGGAGAAACAGCGACCGAGTTCACCACCAGGGTCGACACCTGTCGAGCCTCGCGCACCCCAGTTCGAGCAGCGGTCGACGATTCCATCCGGCTCTGCGGTCCGGCCACGGCACCTCCTTGCCGGTCCGCTCCGATTGCTATACGTTCGTACTATACAGTCGTACAGACGAGGAGGATTCATGAACAAGCACGACGGGGCACTTGTTGTCGGAATTGCCATGCTCATCGGGGGACTAGTTCTGTTCTTCGCCTTCAGAGACGTGGAGACACCCGTCATCGGCCTCCGCCAGGCCGGTGCCGTCATCGCGATTCTCGGTGTGATCGATATAGCGGCGACTGTCGTGTCGAAGATCGGGTCGACGCGACCGCAGGATCGATGACCGACAACCGGCTACTCGAGGGTGTACTGACAGTCCTGGCGGAGCAGGGCGTCGGTGCCCTGAGCGTTCGCAGTGTCGCCGCCGCAGCGGGGGTCTCACCCGCACAGGTGCAGTACTACTACCGCACGAAGACGGAGTTGGTGCGCGCCGGCTTCGAGTACGCGGGCACCCAGTTCCTGGAGGATGTAGCGGCCGCACAGCCCAACACGCTGATGGATGTCGTGCGGCAGTGGCTCCCACTCGACGACTCACGCGAACGACGCGCGCGCGTCTGGCTGGCCTACACAACTATCTCGGCAGTCGACCCGGAACTGGCTGCCGCCTCGGCACAGCTCGACGAAGAGCTTCGCCGATGGTTTGTCGACCGAGGCCTTTCCGCTACCGCCGCCTCGCAACTCTTCGCACTGATCGACGGCGTCACCGTCCAGTGCCTCATGATGCCTCGATCGGCACGACCATCGCTGGTCGAGCGAACAATAGTGCCGTTCATCTCCGGCCTCGAGGCAACTTCGTAAAGGTCACCCGATCGATGCGGACCGAATATGTCCGCAATGCGTGGCATCGTGACGTCATGAAGGAAACATCGGCTCGGCTGCTGCGGCTGTTGTCTCTGCTGCAGACGCGTCGTGATTGGGCGGGCGCGGAACTGGCGGAGCGACTCGACGTCACTCCTCGGACGCTGCGGCGCGATGTGGACAAGCTGCGCGACATCGGTTACCCGGTCAATGCGACGCCGGGAGTCGGTGGCGGCTATCAACTCGGTCCCGGTGCCGAGATGCCGCCGCTGTTGCTCGACGACGACGAGGCGTTGGCGGTGGCGTTCGGGTTGCAGTCGGCGGCCGGTGGCTCGGTGGCGGGCATCGGCGAGGCGTCGTTGCGGGCGTTGACGAAGTTGCGGCAGGTGATGCCGTCGCGCATCCAGCATCGGCTCGACGCGTTGCGGATCGACGTGGTGGAGCAGACCTCGCGTTCGGCGGTGGATGCGTCGGTGCTGTCCGCGGTGGCGGCGGTATGTCATGCCCACGAGCGGTTGCGGTTCGATTACCGCAAGCACGACGGTTCCGAGTCCAGGCGCGAGGTGGAGCCGTACAGCCTGGTACGGGCGGGGGCACGCTGGTATCTGCTGGGTTGGGATGTGCTGCGGGAGGATTGGCGGTCGTATCGAGTGGATCGCCTGATTCCGAAAATTCCGACGGGTCCGCGGTTCACTCCGCGGGAGCTGCCGCCGGGCGGTGCGGCCGCGTTCGTCTCGAAGGGAATCGATCGTGCGTTCACTCAGGTTCAGGCGCGGATCGCGTTGCACGCCCCGATCGAGCAGATCGCCCCGATGATCGACGAGCAATGGGGCACACTGGAATCCATCGACGAGGGCACCTGCGCGGTGGTGTTGGCCGGAGATTCGCTGCCCTCGATCGCGCGGTGGCTCGCAGCGTTCGACACCGATTTCACAGTGCTCGATCCACCGGAACTACGCGAGGAATGCCGCATCGTGGCCGAGCGGCACGCGAGACTGAACGAGCGATACCTGGCGGCGGTTCACCCTCCGGTAACCGGTACGTGAGTCAATGGGCAGATGACGACACCACTCGGTTTCGACCCGAAGTTCCTGGCCGACATCGACGTTCCCTTGCCCGATCGCGCCGATGTGGTGGTTCTTCCGTACACGCACTTCTCGGTGTCCATCGACCCTGCCCGACGCCTCGCCGCGGTCACCGGCGTCAACATCGACGGCGCGAGCCTGCAGGATGTCGGACGCGGAGACAACTGGCGACTCGACGATCGACTACCGCCAGCGCAGCAGGCCGGCAACGAGTTGTACCGGAACAACGACCTCGATCGCGGGCATCTGGTTCGCCGGCGAGATCCGGTGTGGGGTGAGCGTGCAGTGGCCGAGCGCGCCAACGAGGACACGTTCCACTACACCGTGTGCGCTCCGCAGACGGCCACGCTGAACCAGTCGAAGACACTGTGGCTGGGGCTCGAGGATTACGTGCTGGGAAACGCCGAGCAGTACGACCGAAAGCTCTCGGTCTTCAGCGGCTGCATCTTCGCCGACGACGATCCGATCTACCGGGGCGTCGCCATTCCGCGGCAGTTCTTCAAGATCGCGGCCTGGTCGCAGGATTCGGCTCCAGCATGCACCGGATACGTTCTCGACCAGTCGCCGTCTCTGGACCCGATCCTCGACAAACCGCTGCGGCTCGAGACCGATCCCCCGCCTCTCGGCCCGTACCGGACCTATCAGGTTCCGGTGGCCGACATCGCGTCGATGACAGGCCTGGACGTGGGCATTCTGATCGACGCCGACCGCTACGCGCCGGTGGCTGCTGCCCGCGAGGGCGCGTCGACGTGGACCGAGCTGACTGCCCTGACGGACATCCACCTGTAGAGAGAGGGCCTCAGGCTTGGGCCTCAGGCTTCGGTGGCGGCCAAACGGACGAAGGCTGCGGCGTCGATGGTCTCGCCGCGAGCAGTGGGGTCGATCCCGGCCTCACGCAACCGCCGTTCGGCGGCAACCGGGGAGCCTGCCCACCCGGCCAGGGCTGCTCGTAGGGTCTTGCGTCGCTGCGCGAAGGCGGCATCGATCACCGCGAACACGGCCTTGCGATGCGCGGTGTCGGTCGGCCACGGCGGCTCGGCGTACCGATCGATGCGGACCAGCCCCGACTCGACCTTGGGTACCGGCCAGAACACCGAACGGCCCACTGCGCCTGCCCTTTTGACGTCCCCGAAGAATCTGGCCTTGACGCTGGGGATGCCGTAGATCTTGCTTCCCGGTACCGCGGCGAGTCGATCGGCCACCTCGGCCTGGACCATCACCACGGCGACGCGAAGGCTCGGCAATTCCGAGAACAGATGGATCAGTACGGGAACGGCAACGTTGTAGGGCAGGTTGGCCACCAGAGCGGTCGGCTCCCCCGCAATGTCCGCGGCTCGTACGCGCAGCGCGTCGGCCTCGATCACCGTCAGCCGATCGGCCAGAGTGGGGGCCCGGTCGGCCACCGTCGTGGGCAATCGGTTCGCGAGCTTGGGGTCGATCTCGACGGCGATGACGGCCTCGGCGACATCGAGCAGCGCGAGTGTCAGCGATCCGAGGCCGGGGCCGACCTCGAGGACTGTGTCCTGCGGGCCCACACCCGCGGAGGCGACGATGCGTCGAACAGTATTGGCGTCGTGCACGAAGTTCTGCCCGAGCTGCTTGGTGGGGCGCACGTCGAGCTCGGCGGCGAGGGAGCGGACTTCGGCAGGACCGAGCAGAGCCGCAGATCCCCTCACATGTTCGGACACGGCGGAAACTCTACGGGGCCAGGAGTGGAGCCCGCGGAACGACCCAGAAACGCAGGAGTGGAGCCCGCGGAACGACCCGGGACAGTCAGCGGTAACCCAGGCGCGAGGTGCAGGCGGGCCATGCGCCCCAGCCCTGCGACTTCTGTGTCACCGACGCGATGGCGATCTGTTCCTCGCGGGTGGCGAGGTCGGCGCGCGGTGCGTACTTGAGTCCGCCCTGGCGTTCCCAGGTGTTCTGGTCGAACTGCACGCCGCCGTAGAAGCCGTTGCCCGTGTTGATCGCCCAGTTGCCGGTCGCCTCGCACTGCGCGAGCGCGTCCCAGATCGCACCGTTCTCCACCGGCGGCACTTCGGTACCCGGCTTCGCTCCGACGCGAACGGTCTTCGGCTGCGCGGGTACCTTGACCGTCTCGTCGACCTTCTCGCGACCGACCTCGACGCCGTTCACCATGTTGATCTTCCAGGTGATGTCGGAGACCCCCGGGGCACCCGGGTTCTCGACGACGGTGCGGCTCATGTTCATCGTCGGATCCTCGATGCGCTGCTCAGGAGCATCGGTGTCCGTGGTTTCGGTCTTGGTGACGGTGCGGTCACGCGTGACGACGATCTCGGCGCCGTCGGTGACGGCTGCGTCGGGATCGGGGCTGACGGTGTCGGCTTCCTCGAGCGGCGCACCCGCTGCTTCGAGGAATTCACGCACGGTCGGTGCGGCCAGGGTGACCGGCGCGGCAGGTGCTCCGCCGTCGACGAGCGAGACCTGCTTGGGCAGTGCCACATCGAGTTCGGTGCCGTCGAGCGGCAGCCGCTCGGAGCGCGAGGCGGAGACGTGCACGTCCTCGGCCAGACCGGTCTGCTGCAGAGCTTCCTCGACGGTCAGGGCGGTGGTCCAGATGTTCTCGGGCTGCCCGTCGACGTTCAGCGTGATCTCACGGGCGCGGCGCAGGACCACGGTGTCGCCGTCACTGAGATCGGAGTCCGGCGCAGGAACGACCAGATCCTTGTCCGACGGCGCGTAGCCGGCGTCGGCCAGAGCACTGTTGACGTCGGTCTTCATCGTGCTGAGCGAAATCATGTCGCCGTCGACATCGATGGTCACGGTCTTGTGACGGCTCACGGCCATGACGCCACCGGCGACGAGCGTCATCAACAGGGCCGCGACGACCAGGTAGAGCGTGGTCGAACGGGCGGAGTTGAGGCGTCTGATAGTCGACAAGTTTCGTATTCCTGGCGTTTGCGAGCTGACTTCGGCGTCGGAACGCCCGAGTTCGGTCACGGTACGGTAACGAATTAGTACCCACGCCGCAACTTCAGCAGCTACAGGCCGTACACGCGCTCCGCGTTGGCCGTGGCGTGTGCAGCGAGCTCCGCCGGATCCTGGCCACGAATCTCGGCTAGCGCCCGCGCGGTGTACGGCAGGCAGTACGACTCGTTGGGAGCACCGCGGAAGGGATGCGGAGTGAGGAACGGTGCGTCGGTCTCCACCAGCACCAGCTCGTCGGGCACCAGTACCGCGGCCTCCCGCAGCGCGTGCGCGTTCTTGAAGCTGACGGTCCCCGAAAAGCTGAGAACGTAGCCCGCGTCGACGCACGCCTTCGCGGTCTCGGGACCGCCGGAGAAGCAGTGGAAGATCACCGTCTTGGGAGCGCCTTCCGTCGTCAGCACGGCGAGCAGGTCCTCGTCGGCCTCGCGATTGTGGATCATCAGCGGCTTACCCAGTCGTTTCGCCAGATCGATGTGCCACCGAAATCCGTCGTGCTGCTCGGCCACCGTGGCGCACCCGTCGAGCTTGCCGGGCCAGTAGTAGTCCAGCCCGGTCTCCCCGACGGCAACCACGCGAGGGTCGGACGCCAATCGCTCGATCTCGGCCTTGGCCGCGTCGTCGAGCACGTTCGCGCGCGTGGGATGGATCGCAACCGCGGCCCACACCCGAGGATCCCAGGACGCCGCGTCGACCGCGAACCGCGCGGCATCGAGATCGTCGGCGATCGTGACCACGCGCGTGACACCGACGGACTCGGCCTTGTCCACGATCGCGGCCACACTCGCCGCGTCGGTCGCCCCACACGCATCGAGGTGGGTGTGCGCGTCGACGAGAGTGCCGACGGGCTCGGGCAACGGTGGTGCGGGACGGTCTCTGCTCACGCTAGTTAGAGTAGGCGCACCATGACTGCGCCAGCTGATGCCTCACGGCCACCCTTCTACGTCACCACGGCGATCGCGTACCCCAACGGCGCTCCGCACATCGGACACGCCTACGAGTACATCGCCACCGACACCATCGCGCGCTTCAAGCGCCTCGACGGCTACGACGTGCGATTCCTGACGGGCACCGACGAGCACGGCCTCAAGATGCAGCAGACCGCACAGACCGAGGGCGTGGACGTGCGCGAGCTCGCCGCGCGCAACTCCGACGCGTTCCAGGCTGCGCAGGACCTGCTGAAGATCTCGTACGGACGGTTCATCCGCACCACCGACGCCGATCACCACGCCGCCAGCCAGGAACTGTGGAAGCGGATGGAGGCGAACGGCGACATCTACCTCGATTCCTACTCCGGCTGGTACTCGGTGCGAGACGAGGCGTTCTACACCGAGGCCGAGACCACCCTCGCCGAGGACGGCTCGCGCGTCGCGACGGAGACGAACACTCCCGTCGAGTGGACCGAGGAGTCGTCGTACTTCTTCAAACTGTCGCAGTACCAGGACAAACTGCTCGAGCTGTACGACGCGTCGCCGGAGTTCATCGCGCCGAACACGCGCCGGAACGAGATCGTGAATTTCGTCAAGGGTGGCCTGCGGGATCTGTCGATCTCCCGAACCACGTTCGACTGGGGCGTTCCCGTCCCCGGCGATGAGAAGCACGTGATGTACGTGTGGGTCGACGCGCTCACCAACTACCTCACCGGTGCCGGCTATCCCGAGACCGAATCCGAGTCGTACCGGAAGTTCTGGCCTGCCGACCTGCACATCATTGGCAAGGACATCACGCGCTTCCACACCGTCTACTGGCCGGCATTCCTGATGTCTGCGGGCATCGAGCTACCCAAGCGGGTGTTCGTGCACGGGTTCCTGAACGTCAAGGGCGAGAAGATGTCCAAGTCCCTCGGCAACGTGCTGGACCCGAAGTCGTTGGTGGAGAACTACGGTCTCGATCCGGTGCGCTTCTTCTTCCTCCGCGAGGTCTCGTTCGGTCAGGACGGCAGCTACAGCCACGAGGCCATCGTTGCGCGCGTCAACGCCGACCTGTCCAACGAACTGGGCAACCTCGCGCAGCGTTCGCTGACGATGGTCGCCAAGAACCTCGAAGGAAAGCTCCCCACCCCGGGCGAGTTCACCGCCGAGGACGAGGCGATGTTGGCTCGCGCGGACGCGCTGCTGGAGATCTGCCGACGCGAATTCGACGTGCAGGCAATCCATTCCGCGCTCGAGGCGATCTGGTCGGTACTCGGCGAGACCAACCGCTACTTCTCGCTGCAGCAGCCGTGGGTGCTGCGCAAGACCGATCCCGATCGCATGGCCACCGTGCTGTACGTGACGATCGAGGTGCTGCGCATCGTCAGCATCCTGGCGCAACCCGTCATGCCCGATTCCGCGTCGCGCATCCTCGACCTGCTCGGGGCGTCGAACCGCGAATTCACCGACATCGCAACACGTTCGGTACCCGGCACTGCACTGCCGACCCCGACGCCGGTGTTCCCCAAGTACGAGTAGAGCGCTCCGCGCACGTGAGCGAAACCTCGACCCCCACTACGAGTTTCCGCTCACGTGCGGCGAAGCCGCACTCACAAGGTCTTCTCGAGCTCCTCCAACGTGTTCTCCAGATGCGTCAGCATGCGCTGCAGATGCGGCACACTGCGTCGGCATCCGATGAGACCGAAGTTCAACGAATCACCGTTGCTCGCGACGGTGATGTTGAGCGCCTGCCCGTCGGCCACGATCGACGCCGGGTAGATGCCGTCGAGTTTCGCGCCGTTCCAGTACAGGTCTTCCTTCGATCCGGGCACGTTGGAGATGATGACGTTGAACGGCGGCGGGGTGTAGTCGACGAATCCAGGCACCGGCCCGAACAGCAACGGGGCCATGGTGATCGCACCGACGGTGAGCGCTTCGAGGGTGTTCAACTCGCTCATCATCTGCTTGCCCTTGACGGTCGAATCCTTGATCCGCTCGAGCCGCAGGATCGGATCCGATTCGTCGGTTCCGAGATTGCACAGGATGGTCGTCACCGAGTTTCCGGCGTCCTTGTCGTCGCCCTCCTTGCGCAGCGAGACCGGCACCATGGCGATCAGCGGTTCCTCGGGCAGTTCGTTCTGGTCGATCAGATACGCACGGAGGGCCCCGGCGCACATCGCGAGCACCATGTCGTTGAGCGTGGCGTCGAGCGCAGTCCCGACCGTGCGGATGCGCTCGATCGACCAGCTTTCGGCGGCGAAACGGCGGGCTCCTCCGATGGGCACGTTGAACATCGTCCTCGGCGCTTGCAACGGCAGTTGTGCGCCCTCTTTCTTCAACGCGCGCAATCCGATTCGAGCCGACGCCGGCGCAAAATCCACCAGGTCCCCGACGATCTTGCGTCCCATCGAGAGCCCGCTGCCCAGCTGCGCCAACCGCCCGGGCTGCTCGACGGCGACCTGCTTCTTGCGCCTACCGAACAGCGACGGATCCCACGTTGCGACGCCGTTTCGATCGTCGGGATCGGTGGTGAGCGTGCGCTGCATCAGCTTCAGTGCACTGACACCGTCGACCAACGAGTGATGCACCTTGGTGTACAACGCGATTCGGCCGTCTGCCAACCCCTCGATGATGTGCAGTTCCCACATCGGCCGGTAGCGGTCCAGCGGTGCGCTGTGGTTGAGCGAAAGGAACTGGAACAGCTCTCGAATACGTCCAGGTTGAGGCAGCACGGTTCGCCGAACGTGGTACTCGAAGTCGACTTCCTGATCGAATGCCCACGCGAGGTTGCCCATGATCTGCACCGGACGCGACGGTCGCTTCCGGAAGAGTTCGTGCACCTCACCGGTGGTGAACTTGCGGTGCACTTCCTCGGCGAAGTCGTGCGGATCGCCGGGTGGGACGAACAACTCCAGACCGCCCACGTGCATCGGGTGCTCCCGTGACTCGGCGATCAGAAACATCGATTCGGTGATGGGCATGAGTGCCATGAGCTGTCCCTTTTCCATTTGTTTTAGGTCACGGTACGGCACCGAATGTGACTCAGAACACGACCTTACGTCGGGTCACGAAAAGCTACCCGCTATTGTCCGTTACCAGGGGTTCCAAATAGAGCGGGGTTCCGACGCACGGCGCACACGCGCCGCGCAACGACAACGGGGATGGAGGCGACGGCTATGAATCCGGCGCTCACCGTAGTGAAATCGACCGACCCGACAGCCACCGCACGCAGGCGCGATATCCGCGGCGCGAGTGTGCAGTCACAGATTCTGTCCAAATCCCTGCAATTCACGGTGCGACCGTTTCTGACCGTCTGGGCACAGGCACCGTCGCTTCCGTGGCCGATGGGGCTGGTCGACTACGCCGGCCTGCTCGTTCCGCAGATCAGCGGTACCACCCGTAGCCGGGTCATGTTGGCCGAGTGCGAGGCCGAATGGATTCGCGCCGAGGGCGCCGGAAGCGATCGCGTCGTCCTGTACATGCACGGCGGCGCATTCGTCTGCTGCGGCCTGCGCACCCATCGCCGCATGACCTCGCGGGTCTCCAAGAACATCGACGGCGCGGTGCTGTCGGTGAACTACCGCATGATGCCGCGCAATCCGATCAGCCACGCGGTCGAGGACGGCGTCGACGCGTACCGCTTCCTGCTCGACTCCGGTTACCGCCCGGAACAGATCGTCCTCGGCGGTGATTCGGCGGGCGGATATCTCGCGTTCATGGTCGCTCTGGCGCTGCGCTCCGTCGATTTGCCCGCCCCCGCAGGGATCTTCACCATGTCTCCGCTGACCGACATGGACCCCTCCGGCAAGCTCGACCACGAGAACGCGTCGAAGTGTTCGATCTTTCCGCCCAACGCCGTTCCCGCACTGACCGCATTGGCCGATCGCGTCGATGCGCGCATCGTCGTCGAGGGCCGACGGGGCCCGCGGGTCTCACCCGTCGACAGTGATCTGGCAGGCATGCCGCCGGTGCTGATCCAGGTCGGTTCCACCGAAATGGTCTATGCCGACGCCGAACTCATGGCTCAGCGTCTCGCTGTCGCCGGAGTCGAGTGCGAACTTCAGGTGTACGAGGATCAGGTCCACGTGTTCCAGGCAGCCGATTTCGTTCCCGAAGCCCGCCGCGCGCTCAGAGCGATCGGCGAGTTCGCGCGGAACGTCAGCCCCCGCAGAGAAAGCTGAGATACCTTCTCCCCATGGCAGTCACAGCGAACAAGTCCGTCGACATCGACGCAGACGCAGCGGCAATAATGGAGGTACTCGCAGACGTCGAGGGCATCCCTTCGTGGTCTCCGGTCCACAAGAAGTGCGAGGTCGTCGATCGGTTCGACGACGGCAAGCCACACCACGTCAAGATGAACGTCTCGATCATCGGCGTCAACGACGAGCAACTCGTCGAGTACACGTGGTCCGAGAACGAGGTGTCGTGGACTCTCGTCGAGAGCACTCAGCAGAAGGCTCAGGACGGCCGATACACGTTGACGCCCAAGGGCAACGGCACCCATGTCGAGTTCGAGCTGACCGTGGACCCGAAGATCCCGCTACCCGGCTTCCTGGTGAAGAAGGGAACCAAGACGATCCTCGAAGCGGCCACCGAGGGTCTGCGTCAGCAAGTGACGGGCTGAGCCCCTACTGCTCCTTACGTGCGGCGAGAACGGCCTCGTAGACCTCACGTTTGGAGACGCCGTCGACCGCCACCTGAGCGCAGGCGTCCTTCAACCGCATGCCCGACGCCACCAGCGTTTCCACGTCGGCAACGAGATCCTCGGGTTCCTCGGCGACGGCGACTGCTCCTTCGAGCACGACGGTGATCTCTCCGCGCACCCCGCCCCTCGCCCATTCGAGCAACTCCCCCAGGCCGCCGCGGCGCACTTCCTCGTAGGTTTTGGTGAGCTCCCGGCACACCGCGGCGCGGCGGTCGGGACCGAGGACGTGAACGGCGTCCTCGAGGCACGCGACGAGGCGGTGCGGTGCCTCGAAGAAGACGATGGCACGCGGTTCGGCGAGCACGGTTCGGAAATAGGTGCGCCGCTGTCCCTGCTTGCGCGGCGCGAATCCGTCGAAGCAGAAGCGTTCGACGGGCAGACCCGACAGCGCGAGGGCCGTGGTCACCGCGCTCGGCCCGGGCAGACAGGTCACCGGCAGACCGGCATCGACGCAGGCAGCCACGAGGCGGTAGCCGGGGTCGCTCACCGACGGCATCCCAGCATCGGTCACCAGCAGCACCGTCTTGCCCTCGCCCACTGCCTCGACGAGAGCCGGGAGGCGGGCGGTTTCGACCTGATCGTAGAAGCTGACCACTCTTCCTGCGATCACCACGCCGAGCGAGGACGCGAGTTGTTTGGTGCGCCGGGTGTCCTCGGCGGCGACGACATCGGCAGTGCCGAGGGCATCACGCAGGCGCTGCGAGGCATCACCGACGTCGCCCATCGGGGTGGCGGCAAGGATGAGCATGCCTCCAGTGTCCCGCACGCTGTGCAGCGGCGTGCCGGGCACTGCCGATCAACGCCTACGATCGGTACGTGACCTTGCTGACCTCTGAGCGCTCCGGCGACCGGTCGATGGTCAGTCCCGGGCCCACCGTTGCCGCGCGCGACTGGTTCCACGACACCGATGCCCGCCGCGGGTGGATCGTCACCATCGTCATCACCGTGATCTGCGCGATCACGCGCTTCACGATGCTGCGATACCCCACCGACGCCGGAACCCCGGTGTTCGACGAGAAGCACTACGCCCCGCAGGGCTATCAGGTTCTCACCGGCGGCGGGCTCGAGGACAATCCGGCCTACGGGCTGGTGGTGCATCCACCGGTCGGCAAGCAACTGATCGCCATCGGTGAGGCGCTCTTCGGCTACAACGGCTGGGGTTGGCGCTTCTCTTCGGCCGTGGCCGGAACCCTGTTGGTGCTGTTGGTCATTCGAATCGTGCGACGCCTCGCCCGATCGACACTGGTCGGGGCGATCGCAGGCATTCTGCTCATCGTCGACGGCGTGACGTTCGTCAGCAGCCGCATCGGCATGCTCGACATCTTTCTCGCGCTGTTCGTCACCGCTGCGCTGGGTTGCTTGGTCGTCGACCGCGACGACATGCAACAGCGTCTGTCGAGGGTGCGCGCCGAGGGCCGCATGGACGTCAGCGTGCTCGGTCCGCGAATGGGAGTGCGGTGGTGGCGATTCGGAGCCGGCATCATGCTGGGACTCGCCTGCGGCACCAAGTGGTCCGGTCTGTACTTCATCGCATTCTTCGGATTGTTGAGCGTGGCATTCGATGTGGCGGCACGCCGCGCATACGGCGTTCGGCGGCCATGGCGGGGAACGGCGTTGCGCGACATCGGGCCTGCCCTGTACGCGCTGGTGGTCGTTCCGATTGCCGTGTATCTGATGACCTGGTGGGCGTGGTTCACCTCCGAGACCGGCGTGTATCGACACGAGGTCGGCAGTGGCGTCGGAGCAGGAGGTCCGTTCTCGTTCGTGCCCGACGCGCTGCGGTCCCTGTGGTTCTACAGCAGCAGCGTGCTGCAATTCCATGAGGGACTGACCAACTCGGCGGGCAACCGACACCCGTGGGAATCGAAGCCGTGGACCTGGCCGATGGGTCTGCGCCCGATGCTCTACTACTTCGCCGACGGCGAGAACGTGTCCGGTTGCTCGGCGTCCTCGTGTGTCAAGGCGATCATGCTGATCGGCACGCCCGCGATGTGGTGGCTGGCACTGCCGATGCTGGCCTGGGTGATCTGGTCGGTGTTCGTCCGACGCGACTGGCGTTACGCCACAGTGCTCGTGGCGTACTCCGCAGCACTGCTGCCGTGGTTCACCACACTCGACCGACAGATGTACTACTTCTACGCGGTGGCTCTCGCACCGTTCATGGTGATGGGCTTCGCACTTGTGCTGGGCGACATCATCGGCAAAGCCACCGCATCGGCCGAACGGCGAGGTACCGGACTGCTACTGGTGTCCTTGTACCTCGCCGTGGTGATAGCCAACTTCGTGTGGCTGTGGCCGATTCTGACCGCAATGCCGATCACGCCGGAGATGTGGCAGCAACAGTTGTGGCTGCCGAGCTGGCGCTGAGCGATTACGCACGGCAGGAGTGGCGCCTGCGGAACGACCTATGCAAGGCAGGAGTGGAGCCTGCGGAACGACCTACGCAAGCAGCGCAGTCTTGCCCTTGGTGAGTCCGTCGATGCTGATGCGTCCGGCACCGAGTGCAGCGAGCAGCAGCGCGCCGACTCCGAGGGCGAGGACCAGTTCGTAACCGTTGTCCGCAGCGAACACGCCGTTCTCGAAGTGCACGAAGACCGCAGCACCGAGCATGTCGAGGAACAACAGCAGACCCGCGACCGGAGTGAAGATGCCCAGCACGAGCGCACCGCCGCCGACGAGTTCCACGAACGTGGCGAAGTAGGCGGACGCCGTGGGCAGCGGAACGTTCATCATCTCGAAGCTTGCTGCGGTGCCGTCGAGGCCGTAGGTGTTGAGCTTCTGCCAGCCATGGGCGATGAAAACGATACCCAGGCCGATTCGAGCTACGAGGGCAACGACGTCGCGTACGACGGTGGAGTTCATGACACATCCTTCTGACAGGGCTACAAGGGCAGCCCTACCCTGACAGAAGTAGGTTGAAGCGTCAACTTAACTGCCGTTCGCACCCTTGAGGGCAGATTCGAGGAACGATCGAGCCTGATCGTCGTCCAGTCCGATGGACCGGACCGTCCTGACGAACTCCGTCGCCGCCCGGGCCGCGATGTCGCGCGACGGATCGCCGCCCGATGCGACGAACGAACCGGACCGGCCCCTCGTCTCGATGATTCCCTGCTGCTCGAGCTCCCGGTAGGTCTTCGCCACCGTGTTCGGTGCGATCTTGAGTTCCTCGGCCAGACCTCTGACCGTCGGGATCTTGGTACCGGCGATGAGATCGCCCGATCGCACCAGCCCCAGAATCTGCATTCGTAGCTGCTCGAACACCGGGGTGGTGTTCGACGAATCGATGTGTACGCGCACGGTCGATGCCTTATCCGAGCGCGTCGACTGCGTCGACGATCGAAGTCGGCCCGGACGTCAACATCAGCGTCTTGCGCACAGCCGAGCCGGTATCGAGCAACTGCGCGATCACCGCGGCCACGTCGGCGCGAGTCACCTCACCCGAGTCCAGCGGCGGCTCGGTCAGCGATACCGAGCCGGTGGGGTCCTCATCGGTCAACTTGCCCGGACGCAGAATCGTCCAGTCCAGTCCGCTTCTTGCCGAAACATTTTCTTCCGCAGCAGTTTTGGCCTCGATGTAGGCCTTCCAGCCGGCATCGAGATCCTCGGCGACCGGCTCCCCGGCACCGAACGAGCTGATCAGCACGTAGCGGCGAACGCCTGCCTTCTCTGCCGCATCGGCCAGAAGCACTGCGCCGGCCCGATCGACCGTGTCCTTGCGCTCGGGACCGCTGTTCGGGCCCGCACCTGCAGCGAACACCACCGCGTCCGCGTCGGCGAGCACTGCGGCAACCTCGTCGACGGAGGCCGATTCGAGATCGATCACCTGCGGCAGCGCGCCCAGCGCGGTGACGGCATCGACGTGGTCGCTGTTACGAATCAGCGATACCGCACGATCTCCGTGCGCCGTGAGCACCTGAGTCAGGTGCTGCGCGATCTGGCCGTGGCCACCTGCAATGACAATGCGCTTGTCGGTCATAACCACTCCCGTTCCTGGCGTGAATCTGTCGGGGTGGCTACCCGCGTGGCAAGATTGCAAACATGACTGGCTCGGCAACCATCTACCACAATCCCCGGTGCAACACCTCTCGTACGGTCCTCAAAGCGATCGAGGAAACCGGTGTGGTGCCGCGGGTGATTCGATACCTCGAGTCGCCTCCCACCGAGGACGAGCTGCGCGCGCTCCTTGCCGACGCCGGCCTCGAACCGCGTCAGGCCATTCGGACTCGCGAGAGCATCTACAAGGAACTGGGGCTGGCAGGCGCGGACGCCGACACGCTGATCGCGGCGATGGTCCAGCACCCGATACTCATCGAGCGCCCGATCGTGGTGACCGACAAGGGCACCGTGCTCGCTCGCCCGGCCGACAAGGTACAGACCGTGCTGTAGAGCGCTACAACCTCTCGCGCGACACCGGGCACGACATGCAGCGGGGGCCGCCCCGCCCCGAACCCAGTTCCGATCCGGAGATCCGCAGCACCTCGATGCCCGACGCCTCCAGCCGTGCATTCGTTTCGACGTTGCGCTCGTACGCGACGACGACTCCCGGCGCAATGGCGAGCGTGTTGTTGCCGTCGTCCCATTGTTCGCGCTCGGCGGTGACGTGATCGAGTCCGGTATCGATCAACCGCAGCTTGCCGATGCCCATCGCATCGGCGGCCGCCTCGAGGAAGGGGTCACCGCCCCGGATGGTGACCCCTGCATCTTCGCGGTGAATGGTGAACGCGGACAACGTGTTCTGAATCGCCGGGTACATCACCACCGCGTCGGTATCGACCATGGTGCACACCGTGTCCAGATGCATGGACGCGCGCTCCTGCGCGATCGGCACCACCAGCACACTGTGCGCCAAATCGTCCTCGAACAGGCTGCGCGCCAACGCTTCTGCGCCTGCGGGCGTGGTGCGCTCGCCAACTCCGACTGCCACCACCCCCGGAGCGAGCAGCAGCACGTCGCCGCCTTCGACCGGAGCGGTCCGCGACTCGTACGCGCGCCGCACGCCGCGAAACATCGGATGGAATGCATAGATCAGATCGGTCAGCGACGTCTCCCGCACACGGGCAGGCAGCGCCAGCGAGGTGATCGCCACTCGGTCGTCTATCCAGAACGACGAGTCGCGGGTGAACAACAGGTTCGGCAGCGGGTCGATGACGAAGTCCCCACCGTGATGCATTCGCCGAACCAGCGATGCCCCGCTCGGTTGCGGCTCCCCCGTCTCCGCCTCGAGCAATTCGTCGAAAGTCATTCCCGCCATGAGGATCTGCGCCAATTCGGCCGCCGGCACACCTCGTAGATGTTGGGCGAGGTCCTCGGCAAGCGACCGGCCGAGCCGTCGGGCATCGACGGCGGCGGAGATACCTTGCATTCGCGCTGCGCCGCTGACCGTCATGGCCTCGGTGAGAAGCTCACCGAGGAGCAGCACCGTGACCCCTCGACCTCGCAGGAGATCGGCGAACGCGTCGTGCTCGTCCTGTGCGCGATCGACCCACGGCAGACCGTCGAACAGCAGCTGATCGTTGTTGCGCGGTGTGAGGCGTCGAAGCTCGTCTCCCGGCCGGTGCAGCATGACGGTGCGCAGCACCCCTACCTCGGAGTCGGCACCCAACGGGCCCGCAACCGCATCGACACTCATGAACGAACGGTAATCCCATTCGCCGGCCGCCGCTGGGATCAGGACCTGAAGTATTGTCGAGGTCGTGCCGATGCCCGAGTGGAACGTCCGAGAACTGACTCCCGGCCAGCTGTCCGAGCGCAGCGGAGTTGCGGTCTCGGCCTTGCACTTCTACGAGAAACAGGGGCTGATCAGCAGTCGCCGAACCTCGGGAAACCAGCGCAGATTTCATCGCGAAACTCTGCGCCGGGTTGCCTTCATCCGGATCTCGCAGAAGGTCGGGATCCCACTGGCGAACATCCGGCAGGCGTTGAGCGAACTACCGGACGAGCGGACTCCGACACGCGAGGACTGGGCCAGGCTCTCGACGCAGTGGCATCGCGAACTCGACTCTCGGATAGAGCAATTGATCCGGCTTCGGGACAACTTGACCGGGTGCATCGGGTGCGGTTGCCTGTCGCTGGCCGGCTGCGCATTGGTCAACCCACACGACGAACTGTCCTATTCGGGGCCCGGTGCGCGCACGCTGGACGTCGATTTCGACGAACCCTCGACTCGACGCGGCACGAGCAGCTTGGAGAACTGATCGTTCGCCTTCTGCAGTACGAATTCGTAGGGCGGGGCGAATTTTCTGGCGACCCAGTACCCGAACCGGATGTCGTTGGAGGAGTAGACGAGGTACTTGCGCTTGGCAATTCCGGCGAGAATGGCATCGGCGACAACCGAGGGTTCCACGGCACGCTTCTCGAACCTGTGTTGCAACTTCTGTACCCGCGGATCGTCACGATCGACGCCGGCGATCTGAAGCGTCTGCACCAGCCCGGTCTTGACGCCACCGGGCACCACCAGGCTGACGCCGATTCCGTGGCGCTTGAGGTCGTATTTGAGTACCTCGGAGACTCCGCGCAGACCGTACTTGCTGGCGCTGTAGGCAGCGTGCCACGGAAGGGGAATCAATCCGGCCGCGGACGAGACGTTGACCAGATGGCCACCCCGTCCGGCGTCGATCATCGGAGGTAGGAACTTCTCGATGATGTGAATAGGCCCCATCAGATTGACGTCGACCATCGACTTCCAGTGCCGGTGTTCGAGATTCTCGACGGTTCCCCACGCGGAGATGCCGGCAACGTTCATCACGACGTCCAGGCTGCCGAACTCGGCGTGAATGTCGTCCGCGAACGCGGTGACAGCCTCGAAATCGGACACATCGAAGGGCAACGAGTGACTGACGGTACCGCCCGCGCGACCGACCAGGTCCACCGTCTCCGCCAAACCGGTGCCGTTGATATCGGTCAGGAAGAGTTCCGCTCCCACTCCTGCAGCAGCGATGGCCGTTGCCCGACCGATTCCGCTGCCTGCTCCAGTGATCAACGTCTTCTTACCGCGCAGATCGTATGTAGCCATCGAAGCTTGTAACCCCCACCGGTTGCCACGTGTCAGTTCGATTTCGACCCTACGCGGTGACGACCGGGAGGGTTGTCACAATCTTTGCGACATCTCGTCTCGGTAGTCGGCGATAGTGCGCTCGATTCGCGCAGCATCGTCGTCGGCACCCTGTTTACGTGCGTCGTCCGCACGGTGCTGCAGGGTGCCGATCGCTTTCCGGAGCTCGTTGTCCGACATCCGCGGCCGGTGCACAGTGTGTTCCATGTCACACAGTGTGCCCGGCAACCGGGTGCGCGGCAAGCACCCAGAGATCACGGAATTTCTCAGACTGTGACAGATGCCGACGTGATGCTCTCGCGCACGAAACTGGACAGACTCCGCGCCGCGAATTCGCGGAAGTAGGCAAGTTTGTCAGCGGGCACGAGGGACGGAAGGACTGTGTTCCAGACCTTCTCCATGCGCGAGGGGGCATCCTCCAGACGGGACTGCGCCTCGGACACCATCAGAACTCCGGCGAGCATCTCGCACACCAGCAGCGCCGCGTTGCCTGCATCCAGATGGTCGGCGACGTCCCCGTGCTCGATTGCCCGCTCGAAGAGATGCTCGAAGATGTTTCCCCAGGTACCGAACACACTGCCGCGGGCGGTGTCGGATCCGTCGATCTCCATCTGCAACCGGTACATGACGCGCACCAGGGGATCCGATGCGGCGAGCTCGAGTACCGAATACGAGATTCCGATGACGGACTCGAGAGCCGGGCTACGACTGTCGACCAGGCCGGCGCACGCGGTGGACACGCGATCATGTCCCTCGTCGACGATCGCACGCGCCAGTTCTTCCTTGGACGCGAAATGGAAGTACAACGCACCCTTGGTCACACCGGACTGCGCTGACACCTGACTCAGCGTGGCATTCGCATGCCCCACCTCGAGGAAGAGATCTGCTGCAGCGCGCAGTGCGGCCGCTCGTGTTGCTTCTGCCCTGAGTTGTCGCACCATGTTGGAACACCCCTGCTCTGTCGACCTTGCAATGACATCGACGCTCTGTACGCGCTGGCCATCCGTCGGCCGATCGAGGTGAACTGGAATTCACTTCGCCATATCGGACTGTCAGCGCTCGCCTATAGTAACCGGTTCGGTGGCGACTTTGTGATTCGAAAGTGACAATTGCATGAAGAACGGCTCGTTTACAAAACGATTGAAATGAAAAGTTCCACTTCTCCAGCATTCGTAACGACTTCGACTTCCTCTTTGTAGGCGCGAAATATCGATCCGGACATAACGCACTCGTCGACCTGAGCCCACACGTCCTCGATCGGATCCGCCAGAGCGCCGCTGGGCACGAACACTGCGAACACGCCGGTCGGTACCGAGACGAACACATCCCCGACGGCGACGTCCCCGGGCGAGTCCACCGAGACGGCGACCACGGCATTGACGGTGCCGTGCGGATCCGGGACGTACACCGTGCTCACCTGGGTTGCGTCGATATGCTTCTCGCGCACCCGATCTCGTAGGAATCGCATCCACTCGCTGCCACTCGATTCCGCGCCGGGCTCCACGCGCGGAGCCACCAACCCACTGAACAGCTCTGCGCTGCGTGCCGTGACGCGGAAGGTCATCACGAACCGCCGGGCGTAGTGATCGCCAGATAGAGGTCGATCTTGTACGCGTGCGGATAGCACTCGTAATCGCCGGTGAACGATCGCACGATATCGCCCTGCTCTTCGGCATGATCGATCTGAGTCCACAATCGGGTGAGAACCTCGGGGAAATACCCCACCGCAGAAAAACGCGCATATTTCGCCGCGGGCACTTTCGCAACCAGATGTCCGCGCGCGACTTGACCGAGCGAAGAACACAGATAACCGACTACCTGCGTATTGTAAGAGCCGATACCGGGGGCGAAGTCGGTGTAAATGGAAGCGAGCGGACCGGAGGTCTCCTGATTGAGAACTGCGGACCACGCTTGATCGAGTGCCGGGTCGTTGAGGCGTCCCAGCGCCCGTTTGGGGCTGCGAACGGGAAGACCCGCGACCCACGTTTCAGCGAGGTCGACGATCTCGAACGACATTCACACTCCGTAGAGAAGTTGCAGGGGCAGATCCTGTGCTCGGAACCGGCCCGTTCACAATATCGCCCGTCAATCTACCGGCGCGACTGGTAGGTGGATCGTCAATCGATCAACCATACTTCGCACCCGTTTCGATCGCCGCAACAGCTGTCGCCGACGGTTCCTCCTCCCGAGATCACGAGGTGGCGTCGGAGCGCCCCGACTGCCCTACCTCGTCGTACGTCCTGTCGTGCACACTCGATTTCAGCACCGGTAACTCGACCCGTGCCTGCACCTGTCGAATACCCGAAACACGAAAACCGGTACGGACCGTCGATCCCTCGAAAGACCCGTTTCCGTGGCCTTGCATTCCCTTGCGACAAACGGATGAATTGTCTACGAATTCATTTTCCGCGCGCCGCGGCAGCATAACTCTCGTCGCGAATACCTGACAGATCGCGCATGGATGTATCGCCCGCTCAGGAATGCGAGACCGGGAGAATCCGAGATTCGCACGAGGACAGAATTCGTGTCAGTGGCCAATGCGCCGTGTGCAGAACCAGGTCCGAGATCAGCAATCTGCGCAACCAACCACCGGCCAGCCCATGATGGGCCCATGTGCGATACGAGCTCTGGACGTAGTGCCGGTATTCGAGCGGCGGAGTCAGTAGCCGACGCCCGGACACCTTCACGCGCATGGGCTCGATCTCCGCGATCCGCAGACCGACCTTGTTCAGACACAGCGACAGATCGATGTCCTCGTGCAGGTCGGTACGCAGGCTCGTGCGACCGCGAACGGCTTCCCACGCGGATCTGCGGACAGCGAAATTGTTGCCCGATGCGGCAGAAACCCACCGCTCGGAGGGCCTGTTTCGCACGGAACGGTCGACGAACGCCCGGTACGGTCGCGCCCACGGGGAGTCGTAGAGGTAGATCGGCCCGGTGACTGCGACATAGTCGAGTCGCCGATCGAAGAAGTCGAGTACCGAGTCGACCCAGCCGGCCTCGACTCGGGTATCGGCGTCGATGCGGCCGATGATCGATCCGCAGGCGTGATCGAAACCGGCGTTGCGTGCGTGCACGACGCCACGCTCGGACTCCCTCAGCAGAATCACCTGCGGAAATCGCCGCGCGTATTCTTCGACGATGACTGCGGTGTCGTCGGTCGAATTGTTGTCGACGACAATGATTTCGTGAATGCGTTCGCGCTGAACGAGCAATGCATCCAGGCATTCGCGCATGTGAGCCGACTCGTCGAACGCAGGCACAACAATGGAGAGAGTATTCACAACGCCAACCCCCGACACATTTTTGGCAATCGTGTAGCTCGACACCCTTACACGGTGAACGCATTCGATTTCGAGCCGCGGACGTTCACGATGCTACATCATTACTTCAAGAAAAGAACCCGTCGAATTATTCGGACTTTATGAATCAGAATTCAGAATTCGGAAGAAGTATCAATCTCTGCATTGCCTCCCGATCACGAAAATCGGCGTTGTCCCCGATCCACTGCTCCGCTGCGGGAAGGTCGTTCAACTCTCGGCGACGGCGCGCCGGAGACCCGACGTACACACCGTCCGGTTCACAATCTTGCGTCACCAGCGAGTTCGCCCCGATGATGCATCCGGCACCGATGTGCACGCCCGGCATGACGACCACGCCGGACCCGATCCACGCTCCTGGACCGATCACCACCGACTCTCCTCGCAATGCGCCTGCTCGATGATGCGACGGCCCGGTCTCGTGAGTACTGGTGAGGATGCGAACGTGATCCGCGATGAAGACGTGATCACCGATCACGATGTCGGCGACGGTGTCGAAGTAGCAGCCGAAGTTCACGAACACACCGGTGCCCATCCGAACCGATGCGCGTCCCTGAATCATGGAACCGCCGTACATCAGGCACGGACCGGTTGTCCGCAGCCCCGCAGGCCGCAGAACGGATGCGCGCAGCACCGCAGGTAGCAACGGCACGTTCGCCAACGAGACGATGGTTGCCTGACGCATCTGAAACAGTGCCCAGCGGACGTCCGACGGGTTGCGCATCCAACCGCGGATACGCGAGTCGGCCGTCACGCGGCGGCTCGCATCCGTTCGTCGGACTCGGCACGATCGTCGACCGGTAGAGCACGGCACGGCACTGCTGCGAACAGTCGCGAGATCGGCCACCGCAGTGTGTGCATCAGCCAATCCATGGTCACGATGCGACCGAGTTTGCGCGATGCGAGACCGTGCGCCTGGTACGAGCGATACCCCGCCAACGCGTAGTGGACGTATTTCACCGGCGATGTCGTCGCGCGCCTACCGGACACTGCGGCCTTCATCCACCCGTTCTGGGCGACAGGCAGATGCTCGGCGGCCAGGCACAGGCACAGGTCGATGTCTTCGTGGACGCAGGTTCGTTCACTGACCGCACCGCGAACCGTGCGCCAGGCGGATGCGCGGATCGCGAAGTTGTTGCCCGATACCGCCAGGGCCGAGCGCACCGACGGCTCACGCCGTTCGGCGCGCGAGTGCATCCACGCCAGAGGTCGAGCCCAGGGTGATTCGTACAGGAACGTCCGGCCACCCGTGGCAGCGACGGTGGCGTGCTCGTCGAAGAAATCGACGACCGAGCGCGCCCACCCGGGTCGAACACGGGTATCGGCGTCGATTCGACCGATGATCGACGAGTCGACCAGGTCGAATCCGGTATTGCGAGCATGGACAACGCCGCGATTGGGCTCGTGCACCAACACGACCTTGTTCGTCATCGCGCGAATGTCGTTCACCAGCTCGAGCGTGCCGTCGGTCGACCCGTTGTCCACGACGACGATGCGGTCGATATCGTCGCCCTGATCGAGTAGCAACGTCAAGCATTCGCCCAGATGATCGACCTCGTCGAGCACCGGAATTACCACGCTCAGAGTGTTCATTTCGATCCCCTGACAAATATCGACAATCCAATTCTGCACAGCAACGTCTTCGAACCTACCACATGTTCCGGTAATTGCCTAAAGCTGTCCGAATTGCATATCCGCAGCTCACCGCCCTGAAAGATTCCCGAAGTCGAGTCGCGCCGCCCCAAGCAATCGAATCGCAGGTTTCGCGTGGCAATTCTGCAATCGGGGTTTATCGGGTCGCGACTTCGAGAATCGAATCCCGAACCGACCACCTAGTTCGGTCGATCCAAATGCATTCAGAATTCACTTGGCGGTCACATTCGCTCCGCCGTTGCCGGACAACAAAAAACCGCCACTCGCAATGAGTGACGGTTTTCGTAACGGTGGAGCTGAGGGGAATCGAACCCCTGACCTTCTCGATGCGAACGAGACGCGCTACCAACTGCGCCACAGCCCCTTTGCCGTCATGCCGACCGGCTGGGTAACTCTAGCAAAGCCGCTCCGGGCGGTAGCTACGCGCCCTGGGCTCTGCGCATGTCCCGGTCCTCGTCACGACGTGCCTGGAACGGCTCCTCGTAGTGATCGAGATGCTCGAATTCGGGATCCTCGTCATCGATCTCGAGTACCACCGCGCCGGGGCGACGCAATCGTTGCGGGACGAGCTCGAGCTCGTCGTCGGTTTCCGATTCCACGCCCAGACGGGATCGGCCCATCCGGGTGAGCCGACGGCGGCGTACCTCTTCCTCGATCTGCACCTGACGACGCAAGTAGTACAGGTAACCGACGAGGACGGCGACGGACAGTCCACACAGCCACCAGACCGTCGGGGAGATGATGAAGGCCAGGGCGGCGGTGGTGATCGCCGCGAACACCAGCCCCAGCACTGCGCGCTGCCGAAATGCGTATCGCGCGGCCCGGGCGATCGCGTCGGCCTCGGGATCGAAGCCGCCGCGACCGCGTCGGCGAGGGACGAAATCGTCGTCGACGACACCGGGTTCGTGCGCGGGCGAGCTTCCACGCGGTGCATCCGTGTCCGGTGCCTCGCGATCGAGGTCGCTGTCTGCTGCGTGAGTGTCCATCGGGTCCTCCGCGGTACCGGGTAGATCGGGTGAGTCTGGACGAACAGTCGCAATCGTGGGACCGAAGATCTCGCGGGCCGGCGCGGAGACTCGCAGGTCGTCCTCCGGTCGCCAGTCGGGATCACTGCGGTGCCCGGTCGCGGGGCCGCGCTGCTTTCGCTTCGTGCCACCCCGATGCAGCACGCGCGTGGCGAGCGCAGCGTCCGTGGTCTGCATGATCTGCGGACGCTTGGTCATCAGCATGGGCAGAAGAACGAAGAGCCAGACGGCAACGAGACCGATCCAGATGATCGAGTTCGGCATCGGCGTTGTTCTCCTCCCTTGGGCGACGGCGACAGTGAAAGACGTCCTCAGGCTATGCGGAGGAGGTACGAGAACGATGCAGACGCGCCGACCCGAATTACACTCCTGTCACTTTGACAACACGAGTGCCCGTGCCGCAGCAGCGGGAATCAGGCCCACGCAGCCCGACCCGCGCGAACCAACCGATCGACGACGGTTCCCTGCACCTCACCCGAGGTGATCGCGACGAGCTTGTGATCGCGCCATTCGCCGTCGACGTCGAGGTACTTGTAGAGCAGTCCTTCTTCGCGGAAACCGACATTGCGCAGCACCGCCTGGCTGGCAAGGTTCTCCGGTCGCACCGTCGCTTCGACGCGATGGAGTCCGACGGGACCGAAGCAGTGATCGAGCCCGAGCGCCAGAGCCGCGGTCGCCACGCCCTTGCCGTTGACTTCCTTGGACACCCAGTACCCGATCCAGGCCGATCGAAGTGCGCCCCGCACGATGTTGCCGGTGGTGATCTGGCCACAGAATTCGCCGTCGACCTCGATGACCAGCGGCAGCATGTGTCCCTTGCGCGCTTCGGATTTGAGCCCCGAGCACAGGCTCGGCCACGAGGAGATGTGATGCCGTGAGTTCCAGCTGCCTTCCCCGCTGGGCTCCCAGGGTTCGAGGTGGGCGCGATCCGCGGTGCGAATCCGACTCCAGGCGGCCGCGTCGCGCATCCGCACCGGCCGCACCGTGACGGTTCCGCCGGCCACTCTCACTGGACCCAATTTCGCCGGCCAACCTGGGTGGCTCGACCACGTTCGCGGCATCCGTCGATCGTATGCGCTCCGCCCAGTGGTGCGCTTAAGTGCCCAGGCGGCACTCGACCGCACCACTGGCGTCAGCCTCGTTGAGCGAGGAACGAGACCTTCACTTCTTCGCCGGTTCGGATTTCGGTGACCTCGGGATCGATGACGACCAGGCAGTTCGCCTCGGCGAGTGTCGCGAGCAGGTGCGAGGACGATCCGGGTGCACCGCCGAGCGCCTGAACCAGGTATTCACCGGTTCCCTCGTCGCGCATGAGCTGGCCGCGGAGAAATCCCTTACGGTCCTCGATCGAGGTGATCGGCGCGACGGTTCGTGCGGTGACGGTCCGACGCATCGGCTGCCGTCGACCCAGAGCGATGCGAATCAGCGGACGCACCATGACCTCGAACACCACGAGCGCGCTGACGGGGTTGGCCGGCAACAGAAAGGTGGGTACCTCGTCGCGTCCGAGTTGACCGAAGCCCTGGACGGATCCGGGGTGCATGGCAACTCGCTCCACTTCCATGTCGCCGAGTTCGCCGAGCGCCTCACGCACACCGTCCGATGCACCGCCGCCCACCGCTCCGGCGATGACCACGATCTCGGATCGAATCAGCTGACCCTCGACCACCTCGCGCAGTCGCTTGGGATCGGTGCTGACGATCCCGACGCGGTTGACGTCGGCTCCGGCGTCGCGCGCCGCGGCGGCCAGAGCGTAGGAGTTGACGTCGTACACCTGACCGGGCCCCGGGGTCCGATCGGTGTCGACCAATTCGCCGCCCACGGAGATGACCGAGAGCCGCGGCCGCGGATGCACCAGCACCTTGTCGCGCCCGACGGCAGCGAGCAGACCGACCTGAGCTGCGCCGATGATCGTGCCTGCGCGAACCGCCACGTCACCGGGCTGCACGTCGTCGCCGATCTTTCGGACGTAGTCGCCCGAGCGCACCGGACGGAACACCTTGACGCGGGCCCGACCGCTATCGGTTCTGTCCAGGGGCAACACCGCGTCGGCCAGTGTCGGCAGCGGCGCGCCTGTGTCGACTCGCACTGCCTGACGCGGTTGCAACCGGATGGGTTGACGCGAACCGGCGGACACCTCGCCGACGACGGGAAGCGTCAGATCGATGCGTTCGTCGTCCTCGTTGCGCAGGTCGGTGCCCGCGGCGGCCACATCGACGCTCCGTACCGCGTAGCCGTCGATCGCTGCCTGGTCGAAACCGGGAAGGGGACGCTCGGTTACCACTTCTTCTGCACACAGCAGGCCCTGTGCTTCCGAGATGGCGACCCGAACAGGCCGTGGAGCCACCGCCGCGGCGGTCACCCGGGTCTGCTGATCTTCGACCGAGCGCATCTGGCCCTTCCTCTATGGCATCGACCCGCGATGCTATTCGTACGTGGTCAGTTCCGGTGCCCAGCTGTCGCTCAAGCGTTCGTTCAGCCATTCGCGCAGGGCTGGGCCGTAGTCGTCACGTTGTAGAGCAAAGTCAACCGCAGCGCGCAGGTATCCCCCGGGATTTCCGAGGTCGTGTCTCGATCCGCGGTGCACCACCACGTGCACGGGATGGCCTTCTTCGATGAGCAACGCGATGGCGTCGGTGAGCTGCAGCTCGCCGCCGGCACCGGGCTTTATCCGTCGCAGAGCGTCGAAGATCGCACGGTCGAGCAGGTAGCGGCCCGCCGCGGCCAGGTTGGACGGGGCGTCCTCCTGCTTGGGCTTTTCGACCATTCCGGTGACCTTGAGGACGTTCGGGTTGACCGCGTCGGGCACGATCTCGACGGAGAAGACGCCGTAGGAGGAGACCTTGTCGTCGGGAACTTCGATGGCGCACAACACCGAGCCACCGCGCTTGGCGCGCACGCGGGCCATGACGTCGAGCACACCGCGGGGCATCACCAGATCGTCGGGAAGCAGAACGGCGACGGAATCCTCGTCGTCGTCGAGGACTTCCTCGGCACAGGCGACGGCATGCCCGAGTCCGAGCGGCTCGTGCTGAATGACCGACTGGACGTCGAGCAGACCGGGGGCGACCCGCACCTTCTCGAGCATCTCGAGCTTGCCGCTGGCCTCGAGCTTGTTCTCGAGGACGAGATCCTCGACGAAGTGGGCGACGACGCCGTCCTTGCCGGGGGACGTGACGATCACGAGTCGCTGCGCGCCGGAATCTGCGGCCTCGCCTGCGACGAGCTCGATACCGGGAGTGTCGACCACCGGAAGCAGTTCCTTCGGAACGGTTTTCGTGGCCGGCAGGAACCGGGTACCCATGCCCGCTGCGGGAACGATGGCCGTGCGGAAATGCACGGGCGTGGCGGCGGTCGTCGCTGTAACGGCTTCTGTCATGGTGCTCACCCTATCCATGGTTTCTGGTGATCTGCTCGCCGTGTGCTGCGTTTTACCCCCGAGTGCATATCGTTGAACGACTGCACACGAAGGGAGGACGAATCGTTGTGACCGTTCCCGAATTCACGGAGAACACGCCCAAGGATCGATGGCGAAAGTATGTTCTCGCCGAACGCCGACTGCTCGACGGTGCGCAACGCGCAATGGAGTCCTCTGCACTCTGTCACGTCCTCGGCGAATTGGCTGCCGAACACCCCGTCGTCGCCGCGTACGTTCCGGTCGGCCGGGAGCCGGGTTCGATCGAGATGCTCGACGCGATGGCCGCGGCCGGGTCGGTCGTTCTGCTTCCGAGTGCGCACGAGCCGGGGCTGTTGCGCTGGGTTCGATACGCCGGGCGTGAGTCGTTGGTGACGGCACCGTTCGGGTTGTTGGAACCGTCGGGACCGACGCTCGATCCCGACGCGGTGTCGGAGTGCACTCTGGTTCTCGTTCCGGCGCTGGCCGTGGACCGGAACGGAAACAGGCTGGGCCGAGGCGCAGGCTTCTACGATCGAACTCTCGACCTGTGCAGACCCGACGCGATGCTGGTCGCGGTGGTGCGCGAGAGCGAAGTGGTCGATCGCCTACCTGCGGAGCCGCACGACAGACCGGTGACACACGTGCTCACCGCCGGCGGGCTCGTACGCTTGAGTACGGAATAACGCTAGGATTCGATTCGTTGGCACTCCTGACTGTAGAGTGCTAATGCTCTCCCCAGTTTCGACAGTTTCGACGAACAGACAAGACACCGGCGGTGTTCGGCCTCGGCCAGCAGAGCGGCGAATTTCCTCGGTGACCAGCGCGGAGGAAACACGATGCCCACTTACTCATACGCATGCACCGAGTGCGACAACCGCTTCGACATCGTTCAGTCCTTCACCGACGACACACTGACGGTGTGCCCCGCGTGCTCGGGCAAGCTTCGCAAGCTGTTCAACTCCGTCGGCATCGTCTTCAAGGGCAGCGGCTTCTACCGCACCGACAGCCGCGGCGGCTCCAGCACCTCCAGCGAGGGCGCAGGCGAGAAGAAGTCCGATGCGGCAGCCACGAAATCGGACAGCAAGACCGACTCGAAGCCCGCCGAGAAGAAATCTTCGGATTCGTCGTCGTCGAGCAGTTCCTCTTCGTCTTCGACCACGAAAGCTGCTGCCAGCCAGTAGTTTTCCGCTTCATCCACAGGCCGGGCCGTTATCCACAGCCCGGCCTTTTCGGTGCCTGTTCCGGCTCGGGCAGCGATACCGTTTGCGCCATGGCTGCCGGCAAGAATCGACTCGACTCGACGCTGCTCGATCGCATCACCCTGCGTCCGGCATGGGTCGGATCCACGAAATTCAGGCGGATCGCGGCCGGGGTTCTGGTCGCGGTTGCACTGGTGCTGTTCCTCGACGACGCCGCCGGCGACGACCGAGTGCGGGTGATCACGGCCGGACGCGACCTGACACCCGGCACCGTACTGACGCAGGCCGATATCGCCGTCGCTGAGTGGGACGGGGCGAACGTCCCCGAGGGCGCACTCGTCGAATCCGAAGCCGTGGACGGCCAGACCCTCACCGGGCCGGTCCGAGCGGGCGAACTGCTCACCGACGTGCGACTGCTCGGATCTCGGACCGCCACGACGACGCTGGGGACCGAGGCACGCGTCGTACCGGTGCATCTCGCCGACGCTGCGGTGACCGACCTGCTACGTGAAGGTGATCGCGTCGACGTGTTGACGGTCGAGTCTCAGGACGACCCGAATGCGGTGCCCGCGGCACGGGTGCTGGCGTCGGGAGCGATGGTTGTGCTCGTCTCCGCCGACGCCGGTGGCAATCGGCAGCGAGACCGAGTCGTCTTGCTGGCCCTACCGACGAACGACGCGACGACGGTCGCGGCAGCCTCTTTGGTCAGCGCGCTCACGGTCACCCTGCACTAACGTCTTTCGAGACAGAACAAACCGAACGTTGGGAGAAGGGCTCATGCTGAAGGGCTTCAAGGACTTTCTACTCCGCGGCAACGTGGTGGACCTCGCAGTCGCCGTCGTCGTCGGCGCAGCATTCACCGCAATCGTCACCGCATTCACGACGAACGTCATCAACCCCCTTGTCGCTGCCCTCGGTGGCAGCAACGAATACGGGTTCGGGTTTCAGATCACGTCGTCGCCGGAATCGTTCGTCAACGTCGGTGCCGTCATCACCGCGATCATCAACTTCGTCATCATCGCGGCGGTCGTCTACTTCGTGCTGATCCTCCCGGTGAACACGGCGAAGAAGCGCTTCGTGAGCCAGCCGGAGAAGGAACTGAGCGACGTCGACGTGTTGGTGCAGATTCGCGACATCCTCGCGGGAGGAACCGCAGCGGGACAGAAACTGTCGACCGCGGCCGACACCACCGGCGGTAGCGGCGAGGCCATGGACGCAGCCCCGGACCTCGGCAAACATTCCAAGGACTGACGCCGGTCTGCTTCACGAATGAATGCGCCAGTGACGCAATCTGATTGCGTGAATGGCGCATTCATTCGTTGGTGGGGCGGTGATGGGACAGGCCAAGCGGGCCGGCACGCGATCAGTTGGTGAAGGTGGTAAGTGGCAACGCGTCGAGGGTGATCGTCGTGCCGTCGGCCTCGCACGCCGACTTCACGGCTGCGCCATTGTCGACGAACGCCTTGCCGGATGCGCTGTCGGTCTCCGACAGTTCGAGGGTGTCGTCGGGTAGGGCTTCCACGAACGTGGTGGATGCGGACGCAACATCACCGGAAGCCGTTCCGGGCACCGACTTCAACGCGTCGACGGCAGCCTGCTTGTCAGCCGTCCACTTCTCGATGTTGGCTGCCGATCCCGGTCCCGCGGTCACCAGGCCGACAAACGTATTGTGGTCGGCAGCGAAAGTGTTGCATGCATCGGTGTTCTGACCGGTGGCAGCCTCGTCACTGCTACTGCAGCCGGTGACCAATCCGAGAGCTGCAACGGCTCCTGCTGCGAACACTGTGAGCCGGGCTTTGCGATGCATCACTACTTCTGAGCCTTTCCGTAGCGTCGAAATATGCTTGTCTCGAACATAGTTCAGGCCCGCACGGAGTATCCGTGCGGGCCTGAACCGGAGGAACTAGCGAACCAGAATCAACCGAACGAGATCAGTTGAGGCGAGTTGCCGGGCCGTAGGTGGTGATCGAGTCACCCTTGGCGCTGAGCAGGGTGACGTACGGACGGACCGTGACGTTGCCCAGGATGCCCGTTGCGGTGCCGTGGACGCCAGCGAGCTGGATGGAGCCCTGTGCCCCTGCTGCGTCACCCTCGGTCTTGGAGATGTTCGCCTCTTCGTTGAAGGTGGCGATTGCACTCTCGGACTGAACGACGCCGCCGCCGGGAGCGAGATCGATGGTCGCAGTTGCCTGCGGGATCAGCTGGACGCCGACGTCGAGTCCGCTGCCCGAGGTGGCCTCGCTCGCGATGGGCAAAGAACCGAAGTCAGGAAGCTCGCCATCGGCACCCGGGAGCAAGTCTCCCAGCTCGCCCTCGAAGCCAACAGTGGACTCGTTGCCGCTGCTGATGCCGAGGTTCGCGGAAGGCGAAGCCCACTCGATGGACACGCCACCGTCGAGGCTCAGCGGGTAGCCGATCTGCAGGCCAGCGGTGAGGGTGCCCTCGAAGTCATCGGCTGTCGGTCCCTGAACATCGAAAGTCGCGCGGCCGTCGTAGAACCATTCGCGAGTCAGCGGGTTTCCATCGAGAGGCGCAACGCCGCTGACGAAGGAGTCGGACAGTGTCAACACCACGGTGTTTCCGTCGGCGTCAACGATCGACTTGGAGCTATCGACAGCGGCGGAAGCGGTTCCGGTACCGAGCACCAGGCCGACTACCGAAGCGCCGGCAGCAACTGCAACGCTCATGGACTTGAGTCCCCGGCTGCGCCGCGACTTCTGGATCTCCGTCATTTATTCCTCATCATGTTCAGTCCCAGTGCGGTGTCGCACGGGGAAGCTTGTGGCTTTCACCCTCGAACTAGATCGGACGCAACGATGCGTACGAGCCCGAGCCGGATGGAGCCGTGAAGGCCACATCCTCGATCCTGCAGTCCCGTGGTTGAGGGCGCGGTACCGGTCGGTCCCACGCCCTCGTTGTCGGAAGCTGAGGGGAACATTAGAGGAGATGCCTGATCGTGACAATCCCTACGGTTGCGAGCGGAATGTTGCTGTCGCGTGATGTGTTTCGGCGGCGTGAACAACTTTCACACCCGAATTGATGGTAACCCGCGTCACACCATCTCTCGATGACGCCAAACCGTTACACACGGGATCTCTGAGTAAAACTGCCCTGATATGGGCCGACGGTGATCTGAGCCTGACCGATACGGGCAAATCGTCGTACTTGCGAGCAATCGAAACGGGCGAAAATCATCCCCGCACACGGAGTCGACGCCCCGCTCGGCCGCTAACGACAGGTAAACGAGTGACTAACAAGTCTGTGATTCCGGACCGTAAAATGTGTTGTGGATCACATCAGAAGTAATGAGGTGGTCGCTGTTGCTTCAACCATTCGTCCGAGGACGGGCCGCCGGATTCGGCACCCGCACCGTCGCTTCGCTCGTCTCCGGTCGTCTCCGGCAGAACTTCACCGAAGATACGAGCGAGCCGGGCCCGTTCTGCTCGGGCCCGGCTCGCGTCGTCTTCGGCCGATCGATCGTCGTTCGGCTTTTCGCTCATCGCTATCGCTATGCGTCCAATCCGGACAGCTCGGCGATGACCTGACTCGCCAGCGGCGTCAGCGTCGCCATTCCGTCGCGAATCGCAGCCCGCGACGAGGCCAGATTGACCACCAGCGTGCTTCCGGACACACCGACCAGTCCACGGGACAGACCGGCGTCCAGCGAACCGGCTGCCAGTCCCGACGAGCGCAGTGCCTCGCTGATACCCGGAATCTCGCGGTCGAGCACCTCAGCGGTGACGTCGGGAGTGACATCGCGCGGCGAGACACCCGTGCCACCGATGGAGACCACCAGGTCGACACCGCCGATCACCGCGGTGTTGAGTGCATTCCGCACATCCACCTCGTCTGCCGTCACCGCGACGACACCGTCGACGAGGAATCCTGCCTCGGTCAGCAGTTCCGTGACGAGCGGGCCCTTCGAGTCCTTCTCGGTGCTGTGCGCTGTTCGGTCGTCCACGATGACGACCAACGCGCGCCCTGCCAGTGGTGCGTCGAGTTCCATACCGCTCACCGTAGTAGTAAGGCCTCCACCCGGCTCACGCTGTGCGTAAATCGTTGCAACCGTTCCGTGCCTGCCTGGTTCTCGTAACATCAGCGACCGCCCGGGAACGACGGAACCTGGAAGGGCAGTTGCTGTTCTTGCTGTTGCGTCTGAGTCTGGGCCGGGGCGGGCTCCGCGGTACCGAGCGTCACCGTCGCCGTCTTCTCGCTGCCGCCCTCGCTGTAGGTGACGGTGACGGAGTCTCCCGGAGCGTGCGAGCGCACCGCGGCGATCAACGCGTCACCGCTCGAGATGACGCGGTCGTCGAGCTTGGTGATCACGGCACCCGTCGGGATGCCCGCCGATGCGGCGGGGCCACCCTCGGTGACCTCGACGACGGTTGCGCCGTTGGCGTCGTCCTGCGACGGCACCTGCACCCCGATCATCGCCTGAGTGGCCTTACCTGTGGTGGTCAACTCGTCAGCGATGCGCTTGGCCTGATCCACCGGGATCGCGAACCCGAGCCCGATGGATCCGCTCTGGGCTCCGGATCCCTGGCTGCCGCCGATCGTGGCGATCGCAGTGTTGATGCCGATCAGCTGTCCGTCGGTGTTGACGAGCGCGCCGCCGGAATTACCCGGGTTGATCGCAGCGTCGGTCTGGATGGCGTCGATCACCGAGTTCTGGTTGCCGGACTCCCCCGAGGTGGACACCGGCCGATTCAGCGAGGACACGATGCCCGTGGTGACCGTTCCCGCGAGGCCGAGCGGAGAGCCGATCGCGACGACCTGCTGACCCACTTCGAGGTTCGACGACGAACCCAGCTCGATCGGCGTCAGGTTCGACTTGCCCTCGGCCTTGATGACGGCCATATCCGAGACCGAGTCGGCACCGACGATCGTCGCGTCGGCCACCGATCCGTCGGAGAACGCGACGGTGAGTTTGCCGTTGGCACCTGCACCCGTCGCGACATGGTTGTTGGTGAGGATCAAGCCGTCACTGCTGAGAATGACGCCCGACCCCTCGCCTTCCTCCTGCGAACCCGTCACCTGGATCTGCACCACACTCGGCAGGACCTTGTTCGCGACGGCCTGGACGGAACCGTCGGGGAAGTTGGCGGCCGGCTCTGCGGCGGTGACGGTGGAGTTCAACGAGTTGGTCACTCCCCCGCCGCCGTTGGCGTTGTTGGTCGCGATGGCACCGACTGCGCCGCCGATTCCGCCGCCGACCAGTACGAGGGCGATGGCACCGGCCACCAGCGCAGAACGACCCGAGCGAGTCTTCACCGCGGCAGGCGCAGAGTTGGATTGCGGTGCAACGTGTTGCGGCTGGGCGTGGGTGTGCTGGGCGGTCCGTGGGTCGCTCTGTTGACCGTACGGCCCGTAGCCGGGCTGGTAGGGGTTCTGTCCGTAGCCGGCGTACTGCTGCGGATAACCCTGCTGCGGGGGTTGTGTGCCGGCGTGCTGGGGGTTTACCTGCTGGGGGTTGGCATGCTGGGGGTTTACCTGCTGAGGCGGGTGCTGCTGGGTGGGGTAGCTCTGCTCGTCGCCGCGCGAAGCCCGGTCCGCCGGATGCTGCTCGCCACCGGCACCCTGTCCGGTCTGTTCGGATTCGTTACGGTCGTCGCTCATCGTTGTTGCTTCCTTCAGTAGAGACCTCGTCGTAGAGGTCCGCCCGCCTTCTTGCTACTCACTGTGCAGGGCGGTACTGAGAGGTCGCTGAGATCCGGCTATCAGTTTGCCGAGAGTGTCGTGGGATCGGGAGCACCCTCACCGGGCAACACGATTCGAATGAGGGCACCGCCGCGCTCGGACACCTCGACCCCGATGGTGCCGCCGTGCTTGACGACCACCTGTCGCACGATGGCAAGGCCCAGGCCACTTCCGGGCATGGAGCGTGATGCCGTGGAGCGGTAGAAGCGCTCGAACACCAACTCGCGATCTTCCTCGGGAATACCCGGTCCTGCGTCGTCCACCGTCAACTCGAGCAGACCATCGCCGATCTGCCGCATGGCGATTCGCACCTCACCGCCGCTCGGGCTCCACTTCGCCGCATTGTCGAGCACGTTCAGTACGGCCCTCGACAGTCCTGCTTGATCGCCGTAGACGAACCACGGCATCAGCGTCGCATCGAAGTCGATTTCGTTGCGACGGCGGCGTGCTCGCTCGAGACTGCGTTCGACGGCATCGGCCAGGTCGACTCGCTCGAACACCGTCTCCGGCGCATCCTCGCGCGCCAGATCGACCAGATCACCCACCAGGGTGGACAATTCCTGGATCTGCGCCACCACGTCGGTTCGGAGCTCGGCCATGTCCTCGTCCGGGATGGACGGGGCTCCGGGGCGTCCGGCCGCGATCAGCAACTCCATGTTGGTCCGCAGCGAGGTCAACGGCGTCCGCAGTTCGTGGCCGGCGTCGGCGACCAATCTGCTCTGCCTGCCTCGAGATTCGGCGAGCGCGCGGAGCATCGTGTTGAAACTCTCTGTCAGACGCGCCAACTCGTCGTCACCGGTCACCGGAATCGGTGTCAGGTCGTCGGTGCGCGCCACTCGTTCGGCGGCAGCCGTCAACCGGGCGATCGGGCGTAAACCGGTGCGTCCCACGGCCATACCAGCTCCAGCGGCCAGCACCACTCCGCACGCACCGACGATCAACAGCACCCATGCCAGACGGTCGAGTACTTGCCCGGTCGGCAGCAGTCTTTGTGCGACGACGAGAGTGCTGCCATCCTTGGTGCGTAGTGCGAGCACCCGTTGATCGTCGAGTGTGCGCAGAGACGATTCCTGTTGTCCGCTCACGACAGCGAGTTCGGCGTCGCCGATCGGCACCTTGGGCCCGGGCGGGTTGTAGCTGGACATGTCCGGGTAGATCAGCGCCACACTCACATCGGTGCTGTACAACGTGGCACCGGCAACGAAACGCGGGTCGTAGGACACCAGAGTCGACTCCGCCAAAGCCGATGCACGAGAACGCAATTGAGTGTCCACATCGCCGTACAGCGCCCGCGAGACAACCGTGTATGCGGCAATGGCCATGACAGCCACCGCAATTGCGACGACGGAGGCCGCGAGCAACGTCACCCGCCACCGCAGCGACACCGACCGTGTCAGGGGCATCGGTGGTCGCATCCCCGTCGGCGAGGAGCCGACACCGTCGGTCGACTTGCGCCCGAACGAAGCGACCATCACGGAGGCGTCTCGCGCAGGACGTAACCCACACCGCGAACGGTGTGGATCAGCCGCGACTCCCCCTCCGCCTCGGTCTTGCGCCGCAGGTAACCGACGTACACCTCGAGGGCGTTGCCCGACGTCGGGAAGTCGTAACCCCACACTTCCTCGAGGATGCGACTCCTGGTGAGCACCCGTCGCGGATTGGTCATCAGCATCTCGAGCAACGAGAACTCGGTCCGGGTGAGGCTGATCGAGCGTTCGGCGCGCGAGACCTCACGGGTGACCGGGTCCAACGACAGGTCCGCGAACGTCATGGTCTCCGAGTCGATGCCCGCTTCCATCGCGGTACGCCGAAGCAGTGCCCGCAGTCGAGCCAACAGCTCCTCGAGCGCGAACGGCTTGGGCAGGTAGTCGTCGGCACCGGCATCGAGGCCGGCGACGCGCTCGGACACCGAGTCCCGTGCCGTCAACACGAGAATCGGCAGGTCGTCGCCGACACTGCGCAATCGACGACACACCTCGAGACCGTCGAGCCGAGGCATCATCACGTCGAGCACCAGGGCATCGGGCCGCGCCGCCGCAACCTGCTCGAGCGCGTCGAGACCGTCGACCGCCAGGTCCACGGTGTACCCGTTGAACGTCAGCGACCTGCGCAGCGACTCACGCACCGCTCGATCGTCGTCGACCACCAATATCCGCATCCGTACAGTTTGTCCTGGTCGACTGAGATATGTCTGAGAGGGGTGCCCAATCCGACTACGGAGTGGGTAGGTGCTTGGCCAGCGGGAGGTTCCACTTTCGCCACAGCGCGAGCAGACGCAACCCCGTCGCGAGCAGTGTTCCCACGATCAGACCCACGTTCTCCGGCAGACCCGCAGCGTCGGCCAACACGACGGCCGACGCACCGAGCAGAGCCGGCAGCGCATAGAGGTCGCGGTGTAGCAGCAGCGGAACTTCGTTGACCAGAACGTCTCGGATCACGCCGCCCGCCACGGCCGTCGTCGTGCCGATGAGAGCTCCGGCCAACGCGCTACCTCCCGAAGCCAAGGCAATCGTCGCGCCGGTCGATGCGAACAGGCCCATGCCGAATGCGTCGAGCACCAGAACTCCGCGTCGCACCTTGCCCATCTGCCGATGCGCGACGAACACGACCAGCGAGGCCAGGAAGCCGACGGTGAGGTTCGGCCACGTGTCCAGGGACGTCGGCGGGTGGATGCCGAGCAGCAGATCGCGAATGATGCCACCGCCGATACCCGTCGTGATTCCGACGACGCACACCCCGAACAGATCCAACCGGCGATGCACTCCGATCAACGCACCGGAGGCCGCGAAGGCCGCGATACCGATCAATCCGAGCACGTCGAGAAGCATCGGACCAGCATGTCACGGCGCTGACAGGGATCTGACAGCAACATCCGAGGCCCGCCCCAGCATCGGCGAGCAGCTTTGAGACATAACCGATCACGACAACGAGGAGCACATCATGCGCAGTGGATTCAAGAAGTCGATCGCAGCCGTCGCAGCCGCCGCGGCACTCACGCTCAGTGGTGGAGCCGTCGCCAACGCGTCGACACCCGACAGCCGGATCGAGATCCCGGACGTCTACGACATGACCGCGACCGCAGCCGAACAGACCCTGGAGGATCTGGGCTTCACGACCGTCAACATCAAGGGATCCGACATCGACGGAACTGCGATCGGAACCAACTATCAGAAGGGCGTGGAGGTCGACAAGAACGCCGCCATTCTCGTGATCACAGGAAAGACCAGCTGACTCGACCGCGCGGTCCCGTCGTCGTCGGCGGCGGGACTGTCCGCGTTGTGGTTGCAGGCGATAGTCTCGGTGCGCAGCAGAATTTCGCAGAACCGAGGTGAACGAACAAGTGCCGATCATCGACAACGCCGTCTACGTGAACGGAAAACGCACTGCCAATCCCGAGAGCCTCGATATCACCTTCGAGGTCATGCGCGAGCGGCACGGAATGGCATGGATCGGGTTGTACCGACCCGAGGTCGCCGAAATCATGGCTGTGGCAGACGAGTTCGGCCTGCACCGGCTCGCCGTCGAGGACGCCATCGCAGCCCACCAGCGGCCGAAACTGGAACGGTACGCCGAGCAGCTGTTCGTCGTTCTCCGGCCCGCGCGATACGTCGACGAGACCGAAAAGGTCGAATTCGGCGAATTGCACATCTTTCTCGGTCCGGACTTCGTCGTCACCATTCGCCATGCCGAATCCCCCGACCTGGCGATGGTGCGAAAGCGCCTCGAAGGATCTCCCGAACTGATCGAACTCGGACCCGAAGCGATCCTCTACGGCATCCTCGATCAAGTGGTCGACGAGTACGTCCCGGTGGTCACCGGACTGCAGAACGACATCGACGAGATCGAGGATCAGCTGTTCACCGGCGATCCGTCGGTCTCGCGTCGAATCTATTCGCTGCTCCGTGAAGTGTCCGAATTCGACCGTGCTGCAAAGCCACTCGTCGAGATGATCGAATCGCTCAAGCGAGGGTCGGACAAGTACAACGTGGACGTGGAACTGCAGCGCTACCTGCGCGACGTTCACGATCACGCGATCCGAGTCTCCGACCGCATCGAGTCCTTCCGATCCAACCTGCAGAATGCGTTGACCGTGCACTCGACCATCGTCGCGCAGCAGCAGAACGAAGAGATGCGCAACATGACCGAAGCCAGCCTGGAGCAGAACGAACAGGTCAAGCGCATCTCGTCATGGGGTGCAATTCTTTTCGCGCCCTCCCTGATCGCCGCCATCTACGGCATGAACTTCGACGACATGCCGGAATTGAAATGGCAACTCGGCTACCCGATGGCACTGCTCGCCATGGCGATCTGCTCGACTGCACTGTTCGTGGTGTTCAAGCGTCAGAAGTGGTTGTAGTGCGGCTCCGCCGCAGTGGCGTGCTCGAGTGCCTCAGGGGGCACTCAACCGCACCACTGCCGCAGGCACTCAGGACGAACCGGACCTCGGGCCGATCGGGATGTCGCGGGTGAAGGTCAACCTGTCGAACTCGTTGCCGTATTCGTCGATGGCACCGATCGTCATTCTGCTGGCGGTGATGCCCGGAATGCCCGGCACCACATCGACTCTGACGAACGAGTAGTTCAGGAACCGCACCCTCGACCAGGTGATGGACTCGGCCGACTTCGTGCCGTCCGGCGCCCAGACGTAACTGTTGGGAACTGCGGTGTCGGGCAACTCGTTGCCGCGGTAGCTCACGCCTTCGCCGTCCTGGAACGTATAGCGGGGACGACCACCACCGCCGACGGTGTAATACACGGTGCCGTCGGTCTTTCCGTCGACCGTGGCGTTGTCACCGGCGACCCGCGTCGCACGGTTGCCGCGAATGGGATCGGTGCGTTCGAAGACGTGGTTGTGAGCCTGGAGCACCACATCCACCTCGTACCTGTCGAACAACGAAACCCATGCGTCGCGCACGCCGCCGTCGCTCGCATGCGTCGACGTGGTCGAGTACGCGCAGTGATGGAAGAAGCAGACGATGAAGTCGATGTTCGGATCGGCACGGTACTTCGCCAATGTCTGCTCCACCCAGGTGTTCTGGGCCCCACCGCTGTACCCGGTATTGGCTTTGATCTCGTAGCTGACGTCGTTCGCGTCGAGCGAGAGCACCGCGGTGTTGCCGTAGACGAACGAGTACGCCGACGGGCAGCCCTTCGGGCCGTTGCTCGGCTGATCCAGACGCGCCGCATGGCCGCCGTATCCGTTGGGGCTGTACAGCGCTTCCATGTCGTGGTTGCCAGTGGCGAACAACCACGGCGCGGTCGACGCACTGGCTTCGATCGCCTGGAAATAGCCGTCCCAGACGAAGGGGTTGAACTTGTCGAATCCCTTCGGCGGCGTCTGTCCGTGCTTCGCGAACTGCGGCGGCAGACCGGCACCCGACGGGTCCGCATACGCGATGTCACCGGCGAGGATGTGGAAGTCCGGGTGCGAGGCCTCGATCTGCCGATTGATGTTGCGCGCGTGCTTGACCGACGGTTCGTTGTCGGCCTTGTAGTACTGGTCGTCGTAGTCGCCGGCGACCAGGCCTTCTGGTTGCGAGGGTGTTTCGTCGACGCCCTGATCGCCCATCATCGTGAACCTGAACGGTGCGATTCGGCCCGACGGCAGCGCCGGAGATGCGCTGCGAATATCGCTCACGAAGCCGTCGGCGGTGCGCCAGCGGTAGTAGTGCGGCAACTTCGGCGTCAGATTGTCGACGGGAACATGCACGTAGTACTGCTCTGCCGACAGAATTCCGCCGTCGGTCTGCGGTACCTGGCTGATCAGGTTGCGCACCTCGGCAGAGGTCGTCGCGCCCAGCGCCGGCGTGGGGCCGTGGTCGAGAAAGACTCCGGTGAGCCCGGGGTTCCGAGAAAGCTGAGCGGAGAACCGCAACTGCGTCGCCGGGTCGTTTCCGAATCCCATGTGCCGACCGGCCACAGCCAGTGGAGCGTCCTGCGCATAGGCGGTGCGCGCGAACACCGAATTCCCGACGCCTATCGCGGCAGCCGTCGCGGCGGCTCCCACCAGGAAGTTTCGACGACTGACCGGGTGCCGCCGCAGGAATGACCGATGCCAATCGTGCTGCTCGGCCATGGTCATGTTCTCGGCGAGCGTGCCCGGGATACCGGTCGCGACGGTCTCGCCTGCGGGATTGAGCGTCATGACTCGATCGTGGCGGTGACGCCCGCTCTATCCGTTAACCAAGCGAAGCACTTGAGTGAACAGCACGAGAACACCGATGCACAACGGGACGAACGAGGACAATCCCGTCGTGCATGGAAGTTCGTGACCCACTACGAATTTCCACGCACGACGGGAGGTGAACTCAGGTCCCCTTGACGTTGAGGATCTGCCGCAACTCGTGCTGGATGGTCACCAGGTCCCGGGCATCCTCCATCACGACATCGATCGACTTGTAGGCGTCGGGAATCTCGTCGATGAAGTCGGCACCGGGGCATCCCAAGCACATGCCGTACTTTTCAACCGAGAAGTGCGCCGCGGCCGCAGTCCCCTCAAACATCGGTGCCGTCCGCATGCCGCAGTCTCCAGCGACGGATGACTACGGCGCTCTCCGTTCGGCCGAGCACTCTGGCTGCCTCCTTCACGGTCGAGGACAACGCAATAGCGTCCTCCTCCGCCGACCACGACCTTCTTCCTAGGAGTGGGCGAGCACGCATTCCCGGTGGCCTCATCCAAGCGGCGACTGACTCTGCCGCCAATCGCTTTCGATCCAGCGCGAAACAACCTGGAGGGTAGGCCCACTCAGCCAGACGCGCCGCTGGGTCGTTCGCGACAATCAACGAGAACACGTCGTCGCGAGTGTTGCGTTTCGCGGTGCGAAGAGCCCCGCTAACTGTGCGTACCGTCGAGCAGAAGAAGTCCGCCAAGCTGGACGAGGCCGTAACAAAACCTACGAAAGGCACACCCGTCCGAGTGAATCCGACACTGCCATCGCCATCGAGCAATCCTCGGAAGTATCCCCGATGATGAAACGGGCCGACAGGCGGAGCCACCTGGTTGGACTTGCGACCGGCCGGAACTCCGCACAATTCCAGTTCGCGTCGGAATGCGAGGTTGCAGACACGCCAGGTGGCACTTGTGTACTCAGAAGAAAAGTTCGTCGTGCGCGTTCTCGTGGATACGGAAGATCTGACACCATCGAAAAGTTGTGGAAGCCGCGTGAGCAAGTCGACGTCGACAGCCGATAGTTCGATGGTTGCTTTCCCTTTTTGCCCTTTCCCGCTTTCGAGATGACCGTCGGTTTGAAACAGTCCGATGAAGTAGGCGTGATCCTCGCGAGTCAAATCGATGATGGGCATATCGACATTGTCGGCCGACCCACCGACAAGGACAGGTTGTCGGGATCCTCGACCTTTAGCCAGAACCTACACTCCCCCACCGAATGCGAGTCCCAGTAGATACGTCGCCCCAGCCGCGCCGTAGCCGATGGCCAACTGTCGCAGAGCACGTTTGACCGGTGGCCCGCCGCTGAGCAGTCCCACCACCAAGCCGGTACAGATCAATGCGATTCCGACGAGGACGGCGGCAACGGCAAGTGCCACATAACCTTCGAGGCCGAACAGATACGGCAGCACCGGGATGACGGCACCGGAGGCGAAGAAGCAGAAACTGGCCCCGGCGGCACCGAGGCCGGTTCCGATGGACTCGTGCTGATCGACGTCGGGGGCCATCTCGTCGGCAGGTAGTACTCGCAGCACTTCGGCGGCTTTGGCGTCGGCTTCCTCGTGGGTCATGCCCCGCGCCCGGTAGACCAGCGCCAGTTCGTTGGCGTCGACGTCGAGGTGTTGGACGGCATCGCGCGCGGCACTGTCCGGCGACGACGCCTCGAGCAGTTCGCGTTGCGAGCGGACCGAGACGTACTCGCCCGCGCCCATCGACAGTGCGCCGGCGAGCAGTCCTGCCAGTCCGGTGACGAGAACGATCTGATTGGACACACCGGATCCGCTGATGCCCAGGACCAGAGCCAGGTTGCTCACCAAGCCGTCGTTGGCACCGAACACTGCGGCCCGGAACGTGCCGGACAGTCGATTGCGACCGCGGGCAGCGAGTGCCCTGATGACCTCGGCATGGATCTGCTCATCGGCCGTCATGGCGTCGGTGGCATCGGAGTCGGTGGCATACGGAGAGCGCGTTTCGGCGCGCTGCGCCAATGCGAGCACGAACACCGAGCCGAACCGACGCGCCAGCACACCGAGGATGCGGGTGCGGATGTCGCCCTTGAGCGGCATGCCGACCCGCTCGCCCAGTAGGTTTCGCCAATGCTGCTCGTGGCGGCCCTCCGCATCGGCGAGTGCGAGCAATATCTCGCGTTCCTCGCCGACGCGTCGGCCTGCCAGATCGCGATAGACGGCAGCCTCGGCCCGCTCGTCGGCGAGATACTGCCGCCACCGCTTCACATCTCGCGCATTGGGTCCGTCGTTCATGAAAGTGAAGATAGACCCGTCGAGGGTCAGCTCGGGTCGTACACCCCGGTCTGTACTGCTTTGACCAATCTCCGTGGCACTCGGAACTCGCGACCTTGGAACCGCACGGTCACCAGATCAGGAGCAACGGCTTTCCATTGCGCACGACGGCTCCTGGTGTTCGAGCGCGACATCTTTCTCTTCGGAACAGCCATGGTTCAGGCGTCCTTTCGGCTTCGTCGACCGTAACGCTTCTCGAATTTCTCGACGCGTCCCTGCGTGTCCATCACGCGAGCGGCTCCGGTCCAGAAGGGGTGCGATTCGGACGAGACGTCGACGACGATCAGCGGGTAGGTGTTGCCGTCCTCCCATTCGGTCTCGCGCGCGGACGTGACGGTGGACCTGGTGAGGAACTTGTTGCCGGTACTCGAATCCTGGAACACGACCGGGTGGTAGTCGGGGTGGATGCCTGGTTTCATTCTGTAGCCTCTCGTGATTGTTCTGCGTACGGGGATTCGCTGCTGTCGCAGGGGTCTTCGTGCCACTGACCGAACGGATCGGTCCAGCCGGACCACGCCGAGGGGTCCGTCATCTCGTCGTCGGATACCAACGCCCACTGCAGGGTTCGGTCGATCTCGGTGGGGTCGGCCTCGTGCACGAGGATCACCAGCGAGGTGTCACGGTCGCCGAACTTCTCGTCCCATCGCAGCGCCGCCATTGCCCGACGGGTGGCATCGACGCGGTCCTGCTGCTCCGGTTCCATTGCGGCAAGCCACTTTCCGGCGCTCGCAACACGAAGACCGCCGCCGGCCGATTCGATCCACAGCGCTTCGTCGGGCTGAGTGGCGACCCATGCCCGCCCCCGAGCGGTGACGACGCCGTCGAGCAGCACGTCGATGGCCTCGTGCAATCGTTCGGGATGAAAAGGCCGTGTTGCGGTGAACTCGACCAGGGTGACGCCGCAGTCGACGGCCAGCGGCGGCTGACCACGCAGCAATGGCGAATGCGCGTCGGTGATCGCACCGCGACGGGCATCGGCGGGCACGGACGCGAGAAGCGCTGGGGCGTCGACCATTGCGTCCTGAGAAACCCAGACGACCGGCGCATTCGGTGCCAGCCGCGCGAGGACGGCAGCAAGCCGGGCCCGCTCCCACGCGTCGACGTCCGGTCCCGCGGTGACGACGAGCGCATCGGCATAGTCAACCTGCCCCACCACCAACTGCGCGACAGTTCGATCGTCGTCACCACTGGCGACGATCCCTCGGTCGGCCATGGCGTCGTCGCCGGTGGCGTCGGCCAGCCAGGTTGCGGCATCGAGGCAGTCGACCACCGCCTCGATGCGGACGTCACGCGAGGCCGGGCCGTCGATCTGCCCGACGACACCCGCAACGACGACGTTGTCCACGGCCCAGCACAGTGCCTCGGGCTCGAGCGCGGGGTCCATGGCGAGCACGATGCGATCGACGTTGCTGCGGGCGGACAGTGCGCGCAGCAGCGGAAGCAGATCCTCCCGAAGTGTGCACGAGACGCAGCCGTGCGCCAGCTCCAGAATGGTCTCGCGCGGGTTCTCCCCCAATACGGAGAGTGTGCGACGCACGACGCCTTCGGCGACGCGGCTCAGATCGTGGCGGACCGCGACTGTCCCCGGCGCGAGCAGCGACGTCACGACCGCGTCCATGGCTCCGGTCCAGCCGGAGACGAGGACCATCGGGGTTCGATCGTCCGGTGAGTTGTTCACGAGCACCCTTCTTCTCGACAACGATTGTCATTCTCTGAGGATGCACGCTACATTCGAGATCACGCTTTGTCGAAAACGATTGTCATAACGGAAAGAAAGGAGTGCTCGTGTCAGCGCACTGCCAAGTCACCGGCCGCACCCCCGGCTTCGGAAAATCCGTCTCGCACTCCCACGTGCGAACCAGCCGTAGGTGGGACCCCAACATCCAACGCAAGACGTACTACGCACCCAGCCTCGGCCGACGCGTCACTCTCACGCTCTCGGCCAAGGGCATCAAGACCATCGACCGCGACGGCATCGATGCCGTCGTCGCCAAGATCCGCGCACGTGGGGAGAAGATCTGATGGGCAAGAGCACGGACGTCCGTCCGATCGTCAAGCTGAAGTCGACCGCGGGGACCGGCTACACCTACGTCACTCGCAAGAACCGTCGCAACGATCCCGATCGACTGGTGATGAAGAAGTACGACCCGGTCGTGCGCAAGCACGTCGATTTCCGAGAGGAGCGATAGCCGTGGCGAAGAAGTCGAAGATCGCCAAGAACGAACAGCGCAAGGTCGTCGTCGCCCGGTGGGCAACCCGTCGCGCCGAGCTCAAGGAGACCATCCGCAGGCCCTCGAGCAGCGACTCCGAGCGCGCACAGGCCCAAGCAGCACTGCAGCGTCTGCCGCGCGATTCGAGTCCGGTACGATTACGCAATCGTGACGCTGCGGATGGACGTCCGCGCGGTTATCTACGGAAATTCGGGCTGTCCCGCGTGAAAATGCGCGAGATGGCTCACCGTGGGGAGCTGCCAGGCGTCCACAAGTCGAGCTGGTAAAGGGAAAAGGTTTCAGATGGCAGTCAAGAGAGCACCGTCGAAGAAGGTCCGCGCAGAGGCAGGCCGTCGACCGAAGAAGAACCCGTTGAACGCCGCCAAGGTCACCACGGTGGACTACAAGGACATCAACCTCCTTCGTCAGTTCATCTCGGACCGCGGCAAGATCCGCAGCCGTCGGGTCACCGGGCTCACCCCGCAGCAGCAGCGCCAGGTCGCTGTCGCAGTGAAGAACGCTCGTGAGATGGCATTGCTGCCGTTCACCAGCCGCTGATCCAAACTTTCGTTCAGAGAGGCCACGTAGCCATCGGCTACGTGGCCTCTCTGTCGTTCCCGATCCAGAGATGAGCAGTCCGTAGATGTCCGGCGTCCTCGAGGGCTTCACCGTCATCTTCGTCGTCATCGCACTGGGTTACCTGCTCGCCCACCTGAAAGTGCTCGGCGAACACGGCCAGTTCGTACTGAGCCGACTCGTGTTCTTCGTCGCGACGCCCGCACTGCTGTTCGTCACGCTGGCGAACTCGGATCTGTCGGTCATTCTGTCGCCTGTACTGGCCGTAGCCGGCACCACCGCACTGCTCGTCGGCGCCGTCTATTTCGTCATAGCCAAGCTGGCTCTGAAACGAGCCGTGCCCGACGCGACCGTCGGCGCACTCGCGAGTTCGTACGTCAACGCCGCCAACCTGGGTATCCCGATTGCCGTCTTCGTGCTCGGCGACGCGAACTTCGTCGCTCCCCTGCTGCTGTTCCAGATCATGGTCTACACCCCGATCGCGGTGACCATTCTCGATGTCTCGACGGAGATCGAGAAGGTCTCGGTGCTCAAGACCGTCACCACACCGTTCCGGAACCCGATCGTGCTGGCCGGCGCAGCAGGATTGGTTCTGTCCATCACCGGGTTCGAGCTGCCCGAGGCCTTGATGCAGCCTTTCCAGCTCGTCGGGAACGCGTCCGTCCCCGGCGCGTTGCTCGCCTTCGGCCTGTCTCTCTACGGTGCCCGAGTGCTGCAGAAGGGCATCAGTCCACGACGGGACGTGGCCCTGGCCACGGTGTTCAAGATGGCACTGCAACCCCTGCTCGGCTACCTCATGGCCCGGTTCGTGTTCGGTCTGGACGGGCACGATCTGTTCGCCATCGTCGTCGTCTCGGCGCTGCCGACCGCGCAGAACGTGTTCGTCTTCGCCAGCCGCTACCAGCGCGGGGTTGTGCTCGCCCGAGACACTGCGTTCGTGACCACGCTCGTCTCGATCCCCGTCATCGCACTCGTGACACTCTTCCTCGCATGAGCCGAACACAAAGGTTCTCCTCAGCTCACAGCGCTAGTTTGGTCACATGAGGTTTCTCGCTGCAGGAGTCATGTTGTGCCTGCTGCTGGTCGGCTGCAGCACCGCCTCCGGCAGCGACGACGAGACGACGCCGACGGTCGGATCCACCACACCGGTCGGTCTCGCTCAGCAACCCAGCGCACCTCCGGTTCCGCACGAAGTGCCCGTCGGCGACGTCGGCACGATGTTCGAGCCCACCCCCGATCTGATCCGCGCCACCACCACTCCGTTCGAGTCGTGGAGCCAGGTCTCCCCCAACACCATCGCGGTCCACTTCGTCACCGGCACTCCCGAGTGCTACGGAGCCGACGCGTCGGTGACCGAGACCGACACCACCGTCACCATCGAACTGCGTACCGGGACCAAGCCCGACGCCGCCGACAAGTCCTGCATCATGGTGGCCGTCTACGCCACCATGCAGATGACATTGGCCTCTCCCCTCGGGAGCCGCACCATCCTGAATGCGGCCTGACCCTCACACAGGTAGGGTCCGGGCGGTGAGCGATCATCTGCCAGACCGAGATCGAAGCCGAATTCGTGCGGCCGATGCGGACAGAAATCTGGTCGCGCAGCTGCTGAGCGACGCCTTCGCCAACGGCCAACTCACCGTCACCGAGTACGACGAACGCACGGCAGCGGTGTACCGGGCAAAGACCTACGGCGAACTCGACGAACTCACCGGAGACCTGGTCCTGTCTCCACCTCCCGCACGTGCACCATCCGGTGGCTCCGCGAACGACCGCGTGATCGCCATCATGAGCGGTGCCGTGCGCAAAGGCGAGTGGACCGCGGCGGCGCGCATCGACGCGTTCGCCTTCTGGGGTGGCATCGAACTCGACCTACGCCGTGCGTCGTTCTCCGCCGAAGAAACCACCATCAACTGCGTGGCCATCATGGGCGGCATCGAAGTCACCGTGCCGCCCGGAGTGAGCGTCGAGGTCCGCGGCATGGGCATCATGGGCGGATTCGAGCACATCAGCGCGGCCCACCCGGGTGCACCGCGCGTGGTCGTCACCGGCTTCGCGTTCTGGGGTGGGGTGTCGGTCGAGATCAAGGACCCCGACAAACCTAGGATCGCCGACGCTTGAGGTAGTCGGTCACCACCGCAGCACCGAGTCCGTCGAGATCCGGCGCGATGACGCGTCCGCCCACACGCTCGGCCATCTTGTCGACCACCCGAGCCAGACCGGGATCGTCGCCGAGCCGGAAGATCGTCACCTGCGCCCCTAGTTTCGCAACGGTATCGAGCTCGCGCACGGTCAATCCTAGGGTCTTCGAAGACGGCGGGTAGTCGAAGAACGCGTGACCGTCCGGCTCGAGATGAGCAGTCGGCTCACCGTCGGTGACGATCAACACCACCGGCTGCGCGTTGGGATGACGCCGCAGATGCCGCACCGCAAGCATCAACGCGTGATGCAGATTGGTGCCCTGATCGTAGGCACCGTCCAACCCGGCCAACTCCGAGGCCGTCAATGTCTGTGCGTGCCTGCCGAATCCGATGAGTTGCAGGTCGTCACCGCGAAATCGGGTGCTGACCAGGTGATTGAGCGCCAGTGCCGTGCGCTTCATCGGCACCCAGCGGCCGTCCATCACCATCGAGAACGACGTGTCGACCAGCAGCGCCACCGCAGCCTGCGTTCGCGTCTCGGTCTCGCTGATCTCCACATCGGTCACCTGCAACTGCACCGGGAAGCCCGATCCTGTTGCCGCCGAGCGCAGTACCGCATTGTTGACCGTCCGCGTGACATCCCACGGCTCGGTGTCACCGAACTCCCACGCTCGCGACGCTCCGGTGGGCTCCCCCATCGCACCCGCCTTGCGGGTGTCTCGCTCGCCGCCGCGCCGGGACAGCTTTCCCGCGACGTCCTTGAGCGCAGACTGCCCCAGCTGACGCATCGCCTTGGGTGACAGACGCCATTGCCCGTCGGCACCCTTGTCCATGAAACCCTGCTGCTGCAGGGCCTTTTCGAGCTCGGCGAGCATTCTGGCATCGGCCGCCGCCTCGGGCCCGAGTTGCTTCAGCAGGGCGTCGGCATCGATGTCGTCCAGTGCGGCACCGTTGTACTGCTGCGAGAGCTGATTTCCCAGGTTCTCGAGATCGGCGATGTCCTGGAGCGCACCGGTACCGTCGCCCAGGCCCATACCGTTCTCGCCGCGGAAGTTCTGCGAGCCGTCCCAATCCTCACCGGGCCGGGCCTGCTGGAGATTCTGATTGAGCTGATCGAGCTGATTCAGCAGATTCGAGTCGCCGAAGGCCTGCTGTGCCAATGCATCGAGCTCGGCCCGCTGCTCGGGCGTCAGAGAGTTGCGCAACCGCTGCGCCGCTGCCGCCCGCTGGGCGAGCGAGTCCAACAACTCGTCGACATTCTCGGGGTTCTCCGGGAAATGCTGACCGTGCTTGTCCATGAACTTCTCGAACTGCTCGTCGGTGTCCTCGCCCTTGTTGTGGGCGTCGAGCAATTCGTTGAGGTCCTTCAGCATGTCGCTGATGGCCTGACGGTCCTCCTCGGTGGCACCTTCGAGAGCTTGCTTCATGCCCGCGAAACGCTGATCGAGCATTTCGCGTCCGAGCAGATCCTTGATCTTCTCGTAGTTCTCGCGACCCTCGGACGAACGCCAGTCGTAGTCCGAAAGTTCCTGCACCGCTTGGGCAGTGGACGGAGACAGATCGCCGATCTGCATCTCTTGGAAGCGAGCATCGTCGTCGAGAGCACGCGCCAACGCCTTGCGCTCCTCGAGTACTGCCTTGTCCAGCAGCTCACGTACTTCCTGCAGCGTGCCGTCGAGGTTGTTCTTCTTCAACAGATCTCGACGACGCTTCGCGGCCTGCGCGGCCAGGTCGTCGAGCCCGCGCATGTTCTTCGTCCCGCGACGCAGCATCTCCTGCAATGCCCGACGCGGTGACGCGCCCTCGAGCACGTCCTCGCCGATCGCGTCGAGCGCCTCGCGCAGATCCACCGGTGGCGCAAGGGGATCCGGACCGTCGTGATACCGCCCGTATCTGGAGCGACGCATCAGCTGTACACCGTCTGACCGTCGTCGTCGGGGTCCTTCGAGATGCGACGCGCGAGGTAGAGGCCCTCGAGGGCAAGTTCGACGGCGGCCGCCTTCTCCCCGTCCGAGGTGGCGTTGAGCCGCTCGTGGATGTCGCCGATGACCTCGACGTCGGGCAGCTCGTCGAGCAGCGCCTTGGCGGTGATGCGGTCGCCGGTGACGATCGGTTCGCCGGTCTCAACTGCCGTCACCAGAGCTGCGAGGTTGATGCCGCCGAGATGTGCTCGGACGGTATCCGCGGTCGCGCGGCGCAGCATGTGCTCGAGCACCTCGATTTCGCGGCCTTCTTCGCCGGATTCGAATTCGACCTTGCCGCGCAGCACCTCGATGATGGTGCCGAGATCCACCGGCCGGGCCACGGGCTCGGCCTCCCCCAGGATTGCGGCTCGGTGAACGGCTGCGGCAGCGATGGTTTCGGCTGCGGCGATCGCGAATCGGGCGGAAACGCCGGAGCGCTGGTCCACCGACGGCGACTCGCGCAGCAGTCGGGTGAATCGGGCCAACACCTCGAGCAGGTAGGTCGGGACTGCGGCCTGCAGCTCCGCTTCCTGATCGATGACGGCTACCTCGGCGCCGAGTTCGAGGGGGTAGTGAGTCCTGATCTCGGCTCCGAAACGGTCCTTGAGCGGGGTGATGATGCGTCCGCGGTTGGTGTAATCCTCCGGGTTCGCGCTCGCGACCAACATGACGTCGAGCGGCAGGCGCAGCGTGTAGCCGCGAACCTGGATGTCGCGCTCCTCCATCACGTTGAGCAACGACACCTGGATGCGCTCGGCAAGGTCGGGGAGCTCGTTGATCGCAACGATGCCGCGGTGGCTACGCGGGACCAGGCCGAAGTGAATGGTTTCCGGGTCGCCGAGGCTGCGGCCCTCGGCGACTTTCACCGGATCGACGTCGCCGACGAGGTCCGCCACCGAGGTATCCGGGGTCGCGAGCTTCTCGGCGTACCGCTCGCTGCGATGCCGCCATTCGACGGGAAGGTCGTCGCCGAGTTCCTTCGCCTTCCTGATGCTGGCAGGGGTGATGGGCTCGTAGGGATGCTCACCGAGTTCGGCTCCGGCGATCACCGGCACCCACTCGTCGAGCAACAAATTCAGGGTGCGCAGCAGTCGCGTCTTGCCCTGCCCGCGCTCGCCGAGCAGAACCACGTCGTGACCGGCCAGAATCGCGCGCTCGAACTGCGGCAACACCGTCGAGCCGAATCCGACGATCCCCGGCCACGGATCTGTGCCGTCACGCAATGCCTTGAGAAGATTTTCCCGCAACTCTTCCTTGATCGACCGCTGCCGATGTCCGGATGCCTTGAGTTCGCCGAGAGTGGAGATGCCAGGTTTGGTAGAGGTCACTTCTCCACGCTACGAGCGTTTGCCGAAAGCTGCCATCTAGTGGTCGGTTGTGGTTCCGTCGAGTTCGCACCTATGCCACCTGAACTGGACAAATCGCCCGCATAAGTGCGAGCTCGCTACACCGGTGCGCCTGCCGCTCGAAGCGCGGCTCTGACGCGTGCCACAACGTCGTGAGGTCGCAGCCGCAGTTGCTCGGAATTGACCCGCACGATCTGCCAATAGCACTGCTGCAACTCCTCGGACCTCTCGATGTCACGGGTCCGCTGACGCTCGTCGAGCCAATGGTGAACGCCGTCGTACTCGACCCCCACCCGCCAACGTCGCCACCCCAGGTCGATCCGCGCCACGAACCTGCCGGAACTGTCACGGATCTCGACCTGGGTCTCGGGCGTCGGCAGGCCTGCCCCGACCAGTAGGAGCCGGGTGCGCGTCTCCTGTGGCGATTCCGCTCCACCGTCGACGACATCGAGTGCACTGAACAGGCACCGAATGCCTCGGGTGCCCGGCCGCTGCTGCGCATACGCACGTACGGCTTCCACGTCGACCCCGGTTGCAGCAACCAGTGAATCGAGGAGGACCACGGATAGTGGTGGCTGGACCCAGCGCCCGATATCGAATGCCGTGCGCACCGGTGTGGTGACAGCAATTTCCCCGACGACGCACACATCATCGCCGTCGAAGGCATCGCGATGGATTCGCAGACCGGGCAAACTGATGCGACCTTCCGTTCGCCAGCACACTCGGCGGAGCGCTCGGGTCGATCCACTTCGCGCCGTGGATTGCCGCCGCGGAGACCCCTGCAATCACGGCACCATCGCCGACACAGATCGATGCGGCGACGGCCATCGTTCGCGCATCGAGAACGGTCCCGTCGCAGACATACGTGTCGCGAAAGACCCTCACGTAGTTGCGACTCAGCTCGTGCCTGCTGAGAGCGCCCGAGCGTATTGCCTGCGAACCCCGAAACGGTCCGACCTGAATCCCCATGGCTCAACCCTGGCAGGGTCGACACCTCGAAAAGGGCCCGCTCAGCGATCTGTGGATAACTTTTCATCCATCCACAGATTGTCGAGTTCGCAGTTATGCGGCCGAAAGTGAGGTATGTGGCTGCATAACTGCGAGCTCGGCGTCAGGCACTAGTGCGCGAAGTGTCGCGATCCCGTCAGATACAGCGTCACGCCTGCATCCTGTGCCGCGGCGATCACTTCGTTGTCGCGTACCGAACCACCCGGCTGCACAACGGCTTTGACGCCTGCGGTCATCAGTACCTGCAAACCGTCGGGGAACGGGAAGAAGGCATCGGAGGACGCCACCGAGCCGACGACGCGATCCCCGGCTCGCTGAACAGCGAGATGGGCGGCATCGACGCGGTTGACCTGGCCCATTCCGACGCCGACCGACGCCCCTTCGTGGGCGAGCATGATCGCGTTGGACTTCACGGCCCTACCTGCGCGCCAAGCGAATTCGAGATCCTTCAGGGTCTGCTCGTCGGCAGGCTCGCCGGCAGCGAGGGTCCAGTTGGCAGGATTGTCGCCGTCTGCGTCGAGAACGTCGCGCTGCTGCAGTAGTGCGCCGCCGGAGATCGGCTTGAGTTCGACGCCCGAGGTGGACGGAGCCTCCGCCAGCAGTACACGAATGTTCTTCTTGCGCTGCAACACTCCCAGAGCACCGTCGGCGTAGGACGGCGCGATGATGACCTCGGTGAAGATCTCGGCCACCTGCTCGGCCATCTCGACGGTGACCTCGCGGTTGGCCGCGATGACGCCGCCGTAGGCACTCACCGGATCGCACGCGTGGGCCTTGCGGTGCGCCTCGGCGATGTCGTTGCCTACGGCGATACCGCACGGGTTGGCGTGCTTGATGATCGCGACGGTGGGCTCGGCATGATCGAAAGCCGCCCGCCACGCCGCATCGGAATCGGTGAAGTTGTTGTACGACATCTCTTTACCGTGCAGCTGCTCCGCCTGCGCGATGCCGGAGCTCGCAGGATCGACGTAGAGCGCCGCAGCCTGGTGCGGGTTCTCGCCGTAGCGAAGCACGGCCGAGCGATCCCAGGTTCCGCCGATCCATTCCGGGAACGACGATTCGGTGTCGGGGGTCAGCACATTGCTCATCCACGACGCCACCGCGACGTCGTAGGCGGCCGTGTGCTGAAAAGCTTGTGCCGCAAGGGAAGTCCGCTCGGCGAGGGTGAATCCGCCACCGGCCACGGCCGTGAGCACGTCCTCGTAGCGGGCCGGGTCGACCACCACGGCAACCGAGGGGTGATTCTTGGCTGCGGCGCGCACCATCGACGGTCCGCCGATGTCGATCTGTTCGACGCATTCGTCCGGCGTCGCCCCGCTGGCGACGGTCTCGGTGAACGGGTACAGATTCACCACGACGAGCTCGAACGCCTCGATGCCCAATTCCTCGAGCTGCGAAAGATGTTCGGGCTTACGGGTATCGGCGAGCACTCCGGCATGCACACGAGGATGCAGCGTCTTGACGCGACCTTCGAGGGTCTCGGGGAATCCGGTGAGATCCTCGACCTTGGTGACCGGGATCCCGGCGTCGGCGATCTTGCTCGCCGTCGATCCGGTGGACACGAGAGCGACGCCCGCACCGTGCAAGCCGGTCGCCAGTTCGATCAGTCCGGTCTTGTCGTAGACGCTGACCAGCGCGCGGCGCACTGCTTTACGTTCACTCATCGGATTATCTGAGCCTTTCGTCCATCGGAGGTGACACCTGTGGTGGCCACGGCTGCGATCACGTCGACCAGCAACCGTCGCTCGACAATCTTGATGCGTTCGTGCAGAGCAGCTTCGTCGTCGCCGTCGAGAACCGGCACGGCTTCCTGCGCCAGGATCGGCCCGGTATCGACGCCGGAATCGACCAGATGAACCGTCGAACCGGTCAGTTTGACGCCGTGGTCGAGTGCGTCCCGCACGGCATGTGCGCCGGGAAACGATGGCAGAAGCGCGGGGTGAGTGTTGACGATGCGTCCGGTGAAGGCCCCGAGAAATTGCGGGCCGAGAATCTTCATGAAACCGGCGGTGACGACGAGATCGGGCTCGTGCGCCAGAACGGCGTCGGTGAGCGCGATGTCCCACTGCGCTCGATCGGCGTAGTCCTTCAATCCGACTCGAAAGTTCGGCATTCCGGCCTCGTCGGCACGGCGGGCTGCGTCGCACTCTCGATCGACTCCGACGGCCACGATGCGCGCGGGATAGCTCTCGGCAGCAGTCGCGGAGATGAGCGACTGCAGAAGCGAGCCGGTCCCCGATGCGAGGACGACGACCCGCGCGGGTGTCTCACGCAAGGCAGTCAGCGCACTACTCCTGAATTGTCGAGGCGGATCGTTCGAGCCAGCGGAAAGCCTAGTCGCTGCGCCGTCGAGCCCTACCGGGCAGGTCCGTCCCGGTCTCCTGGAGGTGCAACGACCTCGGCATCCAGCGGTTCAGCGGTAGCAGCCTCGACGATCGCGTCCGGTTCTTCGGCCGCTGGCATCTCGGCCGGGACGTCGTCGACGACCTCCGCCTCGACGACATCCTCGACCACCTCGGTCTGTTCGTCGTCCTCCGATTCCGACGGGGCGGCCTCGGATGGGGCGGTCTCGGACGGGGCGGGCTCGATAGCCAATTCGGCCGCAGGTACCGGCATCGGAACGGGCTCGTCGCGAGTCGGCTCGGGTTCTGCTCGACGCCACACGACGAAAGCTGCGGAGGCGGAACCGACGACGGCCAGCCACGCGAACGTCAACAGCCCGAAGCTCCAGACGGTGACTTCGACTGTTCCGAATGTGCCGAGGTTTCCGCCCGCGGCGTAGCCGAGCAGTGCTGCGAGCGCTCCGGCCGCGGCCGCAACGACCCATACCGAGGACACTGCAACCTGGATGTCGGCGCTGCGGATGGCGCAGTCGCGGCCGAGCATCAGACCGGCACCGATCGGGACGACGAGCATGACGACCCAGATCGTCTGGGCCGATCCTTCGGGGAGGACGGCCAGGATCGGCAGCGGTGGCAGCGGTCCTCCGGTGGTGGAGAACAGGCTGACCGACGCCTCGCCGAACCCGGCTGTGGAACCGGTGGCCACCGCGAGTGCACCGATGACGATGTTGGGGAGATAGAGCACGGACAGCACGGTCAGCCCGAGCATGCCGACCACATCGCCTCCGCTGTCGAGCAGTGCGCCAGCGGTCTCCCAGGAGACGAGCAGGGCGAGCAGTACGACGGCCGCCCCGCCTGCAGTGAGGATCGACAGCACGCGCACGAAGGGCGCAACGAGCGCGCGGACCCAGTCCGGAAGTCCGCGCCGGATCACCACCGAGTCCCAGCACGCGAAGAGCAGACCGGTTCCGGATGCGGCCGCGTGCACGCCTGCGACCCAGGAGAAGGCAACGAGAGCATTGGGACTGGACAGTCCGATGACGGTGGACGCGTCCTTGGCGACGGCCAGAGCGATGGCGGTGACGGCGAGCGGGCCGGCCATCGACGCCGCGAATACCCACCGAAGCACGCGACGGTCGGTGTCGGAGTCCACCGCGTGGTGGACGGTACGAGCGACGGACCAGCCGATGATCAGGGTCGGCAGCAGCGGTGCGACACCCAGGGAGGTGCCGCCGATGCTCAGGGGCACCAGGTGCACGGCGAACCACGAACCGGCGATCGCTCCGAGCGTTCCGGTGAGGTCGCTGTTGGCCGAGACGAGGGTGACCAGAGCAAGGGTCGTCGCGATCACCACGACGAGTCCGGAGGTCTTGAAGGCCAGTGCGGCGAGCATGCGCGACTGATCGGGCGTCGGTCCGGTGCTCGCGCGGGGAGCCCGGGCGGCCGCGCGTCGCGTCTCTCGGTTCAATAGATCGCTCATCGCAACGAGAGTCGCATCATCTTCGCGGCGCGCCGGTCAGGCGCGCCGCGAAGTGGGTTGTGATGCCTGAATCAGTCGTTCTTCTTCTCGTCGTCCACAGCAGGAGTGGCACCGAACGACTGCGTGGGCGCGCCGTACGGCGTCGACTGCTCGCCCGATTCGGGCTCGTCCGACTTCGCCGGAGGCTGGCCGTATCCCGAAGGCTGGCCGTATCCCGAAGGCTGGCCGTACTGGTACTGGTTCGGCGAATAGGCCTGCCCGCTCGGACCGGTGTACGGCGGCGGTGCATAGCCGCCCTGAGGCGACGAGGGGTTGGGGGCGGACTGTCCGTACGGCGGCTGCCCACCCGGGTTGTAGGAATGCTGACCCGACGCCTGTCCGCTCGGTGCTTGACCGCTGAGACCTTGACCGCTGGGACCTTGACCGAAGTTCGACGAGGTTCCCTGAGGCTGACCGTACGACGGCGGGTTGCCGTAGGCCTGCGGTTGCGAGGGTCCACCGAACGACGTCGTCGGCGCGTTGTACGGGTTCTGCTGGCCGTATCCGGGCTGCTGATTCTGGTTGCCGTAGCCCGCAGGCTTGGGAGCCGGAGCCTTGACGATGCCCGCGTCGAGCAGCAGTGCCAGCACCGCGGCGGCTGCTTGGACGAAGCCGAGGACGAGCACCAGGATCGCACCGATACCGAGCGAGCTGGTGGTGCTGGCGAACTCGTTGCCCTCTGCGCTGGGCAGGCTGAACGACTGGAAGACCAGCACCAGCCAGCCGGCGATCGCCAGGGCGGCAACCACGGCCTGATTCCTGGCATCCTTCTGTATCAGCGAGGCACCGGCGATCAAGCCCGCTGCCAGCAGCAGAGCAACCGACACCGCGCTTCCGCCGGAGGCGAAGAAGGTGGTGCTGAACGACGTCTGGATGCTGCTCGGCAGTTCCTGAGACGAGGTGACCTCCGCGGTGACGAGGTCCAGCAGGCCGAGCAGGAAAGTGACGACGCCGAGCCCGAGGATCACGAAGGTAAGAATCCTCGGCAGATTCGCCAGACCTGATCCGGGCGACTTACGTCCGGACGCGGCCGGCCCCGGTCCGGCCGGTGCCGAGGTGCCCGGCACCGGAGGGCCGAAGGGATTGGACACCGACGGCTGGTGAAAGGGCTGGTTCTGTCCCGGATGACCCTGCGGGTTGGACGACGGCTGATTCGGCGAGGACGACGGGCCGTAGGACGGGCCACCTCCGCCGTAGCCACCAGAGTTGGAGCCCCCTGTTTCAGGGCCGCCGGGCGAGTAGGTCATCGCGTCTCCTCATCTGAGATTGTCCGTACCCCAGGTCGGTCGGGTCCGAGAACTCACGCTACTGCACGGACCCGACCGATCACGGAACCGAAAGGTCAGCGGGCTGCCACCAACTCCTGGTCGTTCGCCTCGGCGGCCTCGAGTTCGCGAACCAGCGGCAGGACTTTCGCCCCGAAGTACTCGATCTCCTCCTGGAAGTGCAGGAAGCCGCCGAGAATCAGGTCGACGCCGCGGCGACGGTAGGCCACGATGCGCTCGGCCACCTGCTCCGGGGTGCCGATCAACTGCGTCTTGAACCCGTCGTTGTACTGAACGAGGTCCTCGAACGTCGAGTCGGCCCACATTCCCTTCTTGTCGCCCGTCGAATTGCCGGCCTGTTGCACCGCTCCCTTGAAACCTTCGACGGCAGGCTTGTTGGCCTTCTCGATGATCTCGCGCAATGTGTCTCGCGCTTCCTTCTCGCTGTCTCGCGCGATGATGAAGCCGTTGAGCCCGAACTTGACCTCACGCTGGTGATCACGCGCGACGCGTCGGAGATTGTCGAGTTGCTCGGTGACGCCGTCGAAATCTTTGCCGTTGCTGAAGTACCAGTCCGAGTACCGTCCGGCATTCTCCTGCGCTGCAGACGAATTGCCGCCCTGGAACAGTTCCGGGTTGGGACGACCGGGAGTGTTCAGCGGTTTGGGCTTGAGGGTGAAGTCGTGGATCCGATAGAAGTCGCCGCGGAAGTCGACGTCGTCCTCGGTCCAGATCTTGCGCAACACCTGCAGGAATTCTGCACTGCGACGGTATCTTTCGTCATGTTCGAGCCATGGCTCGCCGAGGTGGGTGAACTCGTCCTTGAACCAGCCACTGACGACGTTGACGGCGAAGCGGCCGTTGGACAAGTGATCCGCGGTTGCGCCGAGCTTGGCCAGTACCGCCGGCTGCCACAGCCCGGGATGCACTGCGGCAATGACTTTGAGCCGTTCGGTGGCCAACAGCAGCGCGAGCGAGAAGCTGGTCGACTCGTGCTGGAACTCGGCCCCGTAGCTGGCTTCGTAGCGAACCTGACTCAGGGCGTACTCGAAACCGTTGTTCTCGGCCGTCTGCGCCAGCTTCTTGTTGTACTCGTAATCCCAGCTGGTGCGCTGTTCGATGGTGCTGGTGACCAGCCCTCCCGAGACATTGGGTACCCAGTATGCGAATTTGATCGCGTCGGTGATCTTTTCGGTGCTCATGTGTGCGTCATCCTTCGGCGGATCAATGTGCCATCCACGCACTCACATGGCGTGAATGGCACATTCATCCGGAAATCGGGGGTCGGATCGGGGCCAGAAAGGTGGGGACTACGAGTACCAGGTGGGCTCGGGCAGTTCGCCCGTGAGAACCCAGCGCCCGACCTCGCGTCGCTTGTATGCGACCGGATCGTGCAGGGTGTGCGTACGTACGTTGCGCCAGAAGCGGTCGAAGCCGTACTTGCTGGCCGTGGCTCGGGCGCCGAGCGCCTCGAACACCGTCGACGTGATCTCGAGCGAGACCTCGGTGGCGCGAGACTTGACGGCGGCGACGCGCACCTCGTGATCACCGCGCTCCTCGGCGGTGACGTTCCAGGCGTTGTCGTGAATCTTCTGTCCTTCCAACGCCACTGCGTCGGCGAGAGCTTCGACGGCCCAGAGCTTGGAGGTCAGATCGCCGTAGATGTCGATGATGTACGGCTCGTCGATGGCCTTGTCCACGGTGCTGTGCAGCCACGCACGGGTCTTGTCCTTGGTGTACGACGCAGCCTCCTCGAGTGCGCCCCTGGCGATACCGAGGTAGAAATTGACGAACACCAGCTGGATGGTCGGCACGTTCAGAGTGTTGTAGACGCGGGGCTGAAAAGCCTTGTCCACGAATCCTGCTGCGCTGGCCCAGTCGACGCGAACCTTGTCGATGGTCACGCTGCCGCTCTCCGTCTGACGCTGGCCGATGTTGTCCCAGTCGTCATGGAAGGACAGACCCTCGATGTTCGACGGCACGATCGCGAACACGTGATCGGTACTGCCTTCGAGAGCACCTTCGAGCACGGTGACGTCGGAGACCCGACTGCCGGTGGAGAAGGTCTTGGAGCCGTCGAACACGATGGTGTCGCCCTCGTCGGTGACGGCGACATCGTTGTCCCGAGGGTTGACGGCACCGCCGAAGAACCACTTGTTCTTCGTCGCGTCCGCTTCGACGGCCTCGATCTGCTCGGGAGTTCCGACGAGCCGCGCAGCCCAGAACCACAGCAGGTGGTATCCGAGCAGCTGACCGATGGAACCGTCGGCCTTCGACACGGTGCGAATCACTTGATACGCCGTGGGCCAATCCTGTCCGCCACCACCGTGTTCGACGGGGCCGAGCAGGGTGACCAGGCCCGCGTCCTTGAGCAACTGCACCTCGGCGGTGGGAATCTCGCGGCCCTTGTCGCGAGCGACGGCATCGACAGCGAGCAGTTGAGCCACCTCACCCGCGCGGGAAATCCACCCGGCAGCAGTGGTGGGGGCGTCGGGCCAGTTCTTGGTGAGCGCACGATTCTCTGTGGTTGTCATGACGATCAGTGAAGTCCGACTCCGAGCCCGGGACCACACTTCGAATCAGCGTGATTTCAAGAACTATCTGCCAGGCCCGTTTCTGCCCCCAAAAAAGACCCCGTGACAGTTATCCGTAATTTGTAATGCGTCATCAACAGCGGAGATTAATGTGTTGTACATCACAAACCGGCGGGACAGCTCTCTCGCCCTCCCCTAGGACGCCCCCTATGCGCAAGTCACTGTTCGCCTCTGTCGCTGCCGCCGGTGCTCTCGCTTCTGCACTCGTCGCACCCGCCGTATCCAACGCCGTCCCCACGACTGTCACCTTCACGATCGGCGGCGGAGATATAAGCATCTCTGCCGAGACCGACAAAGAACTGGATGTCAGTGGATTGACCGCATCGGGTTCGATTGCCGTCGAGGTCTCGGACCAGCGACGAGTCATTGGCGTCTGGGTCGCGACTGCATCTAGCACGTCGTTCGACAAGACCGACCTGCCCGCGGAGTCGATCTCTCCGCTGCTGGCCACGTACACGCCGACTGACACGACCGTCAGCACCGGACCTCTCTCAGCCACTGTCGTCTCTACTCCGTTGTCGTCACTCGCTGTTCCGTTGCCTGTCCAGTCGGCTGTTGTGACGGGAGCCAACGAGGTGAGTTGGGATGGTGGGGTGACGATCACGCTGCCGCCGCAGGTACAGGCCGGTGACTACATCGGAACCGTCACGCATTCTCTGGTGTGACCTGTCGATGACATCAAGTCGGGGCTCGACCGCTGCTTTCCTGGCACTATCGGTGATCGCTTGCGCGCTTACCGGCCACAGTTCGGTCGCCGCACAAGAACTGAGCGAACCCAGTCGGAACGGCAGTGTCGGCATTCGTTTGCTGGAGGCACCGGTAAGCCTGCAAGGCGACCCGCGTGCTCTGACGTACATCGTCGACAACTTGCCACCTGGTACGACGATCACTCGAAAGGTCGAGGTACGCAACGGCGCAGACGAAGAACGAACGATCAGCATGTACGCGGCCGCTGCTTCGGTGGGCCAAAGTGGATTCACAGTGGCCGACGACCGTGCCGTGAACGAGCTGAGCACCTGGATGTCGGTGTCCCCCAGCGAAGCGACGGTACCGCCGAACTCCACAGCTCAGGCAGTGGTGACAATAGATGTCCCTTCCGACGCTCCCGAGGGTGAACAATATGCCGTCATCTGGGCGCAGGTAACGGACAACGAGTCCGGCTCGGGCATTCAGAACGTCAGCCGCGTCGGTATTCGCACGTACCTCTCGGTAGGTCCCGGGAATGGCCCCCCAGCAGATCTCGAGGTCGACGCCGTCACCGCGACCCGAAATGCGAACGGGGCACCGGAGTTGGTTGCAACCGTCGCCAACATCGGCGGCAGAGCGCTCGATCCCCAAGGAACCGTCACTCTTTCCGGCGGCCCGGGAGGAATTTCGACTAGCCCTGTGGAAGCTGCGGGGAGTTCGATCGCACCAGGTCAGTCAGGGACTGTGGCATTCGCCTTCGACCCCGCCCTTCCCTCAGGGCCGTGGCAGGCCGAAGTCACCGTCACGAGCGGATTGGTGAACAAGACGTCGAACGTCGAACTCACCTTCCCCGACCAGGGCTCGGTCGCCGCCCAAGACTCGTCGTCCGAGTCCGGTGTTCCAGTATGGATCTGGGCAGTCGTTGCGTTGGGAATCATCGCCGTCGCGGCGGCGGTACTCATTGTGATTCGGCGACGAAAGACCAGCTGACATGCGACGTCTGGCATTGGCAGTCGGATTGGCGGTGGTCCTCGCGGCCACCGCCCATCCGGTGGTGTCGGCTCAACCAACCCCCGAAATACCCACCGTCGCAGAGGCATGCGCGTCGGACTCGACGCCGATTACTACCCCCGTTCCAGTCGACACGATCGCGCCGACCACCACGCCGACGCCGACGGTCGGGTGCACACCCCCCGCGCCGATCGTCACAACCACACCCTCCCCGACGGAAGCCACCGAAGTGCCGACTGTGCCGACCATTCCGACGACGATCTCCCCCACCGAGACGGCAGCGGCCCTGCCGACGATGGAACCGACCCCCACCACCACGGCAGCCCCTACGACCACGGCAAACCCGACGACCTCAGCAATCCCCACGACCACGGCAGTGCCGACGACCACAGTGACTGCTGAGCCGACAGTCGTGTCATCGACAACCGCGACGCCGACGTCGGTTCCGACCGCCACCACCTCGATCAGCGCCGTTCCATCTCCTGAGACTGCCGCTCGCGCAGCTGCAGCACCCGCCGCGAGCCTGCTGAACATTCAGGCGAACAGCGGACTGATCGCACAAGCCGGACAGGGTGCGTTGACTCCTGGGGTGCCGTGGACCGGGAACATGAGTCTGAGCGTGGTCAACGTACTCGGTAACTGGACTTCTACGGTGAGCCTCTCGCCGTTCCAAGGCCAAAACACTGGTAGGACCGTCACGCCGGTCGCGTCCTACTCCGCTCCCGAGACCAATTGCCTGCTTCTGTTGGCGAAATCCCCTGGCGTCACCAACGTGCCGCTCTCGGCTACCGCCGTCAACGCGAAAACCGGTGGGGGCGTGGCGTGCCTGACGAGTTGGACGGCCACGGTGAACATCTTGGTGCCCAACAGCGATCTTCTTGCCGACACCTACACCGCAACTCTCACTCACTCGATTTACTGAGAAAGGGTCATCCGCGCAGTATTTTCTCCATTTTCTTACCCTTGGCGAGTTCGTCGATCAGCTTGTCCAGGTAGCGGATTTTCTGCATCAGAGGGTCCTCGACATTCTCGACGCGAATGCCGCAGACGACTCCGGTGATCAGGGTCGCGTTCGAGTTGAGGTCCGCTGCCGCGAAGAACTCGTCGAACGTCGTTTCGGCCTGGAGATGGCGGTCGAGGGCCGACTGGTCGAAACCGGTGAGCCAGCGGATGATCTCGTCGACCTCCGCTTTCGTCCGGCCTTTTCGCTCGGCTTTGTTCACGTAGTGCGGATAGACCGAGCTGAAGGCGGTGGTGAAGATCCTGTGCACGCGCATCAATCTAGACCCCGCCGCGTGAATGTGACTTTGCCGCGCCCAGACGTGTGCAGTGGTCCATTGACGCGAACAGGGGCGCGCGCACGAAAAAGCCCGCCACCGGATTCGGTGGCGGGCTCCTTACGATGTGAAACTTACTTCACAGAAAGCGATTCCAGGATTTCGCGCGCGAGGGCAGCGGTCTCGGACGGCGTCTTGCCGACCTTGACGCCTGCGGCCTCGAGTGCGTCCTTCTTCGCCTGCGCCGTTCCCAGCGAGCCGGAGACGATGGCGCCTGCGTGGCCCATGGTCTTGCCCTCGGGCGCGGTGAAGCCTGCGACGTAGCCGACGACCGGCTTGGTCACGTTGGCCTTGATGTAATCGGCTGCGCGCTCTTCGGCGTCGCCGCCGATCTCACCGATCATGACGATGATCTTGGTGTCGGGATCCGCTTCGAACGCCTCGATGGCGTCGATGTGGGTGGTTCCGATGACCGGGTCGCCGCCGATGCCGATGGCGGTCGAGAAGCCGAAGTCACGCAGCTCGAACATCATCTGGTAGGTCAGCGTGCCGCTCTTGGAGACCAGGCCGATGGGGCCGGTTCCCGAGATGTTGGCGGGTGTGATGCCGACGAGAGCCTCACCGGGGGTGATGATTCCGGGGCAGTTGGGCCCGATGATGCGGGTCTTCTTGCCCTTCTCCACGTTGTAGGCCCACGCGTACGCGGAGTCCTGCACGGGGATGCCCTCGGTGATGACGACGAGCAGCGGGATCTCGGCGTCGATGGCCTCGACGATGGCGTCCTTGGAGAATGCCGGCGGGACGAACGCGATGGAGACGTCCGCTCCGGTCTTCTCCATGGCCTCGGCGACGGAGCCGAAGACCGGGAGTTCGATGTCGTTGCCGTCGGCGTCGACGTGCTTGACCGTGGTGCCGGCCTTACGTGCGTTGACGCCACCGACGACCTGGGTTCCGGCCTTGAGCATCAGGGCGGTGTGCTTGGTGCCTTCGCCGCCGGTGATGCCCTGGACGATGACCTTGTTGTCCTTGTTCAGAAAGATAGACATTGTTTCCTCTACTTCGCTGCCAGCTCGGCGGCCTTGTCGGCGCCCTCGTCCATGGTTCCGGCGAGCGTCACCAGCGGGTGCGCGGCGTCGGCGAGAATCTTGCGGCCCTCTTCGACCTTGTTGCCGTCGAGACGGACGACCAGCGGCTTGTTGGCGTCGTCGCCCAGCTTCTTCAGTGCGCCGACGATGCCGTTGGCTACTGCGTCGCACGCGGTGATTCCGCCGAAGACGTTGACGAACACGCTCTTGACCTGCTCGTCACCGAGGATGACGTCGAGGCCTGCGGCCATGACCTCGGCCGAGGCACCGCCGCCGATGTCGAGGAAGTTGGCGGGCTTGACGCCGCCGTGTGCCTCGCCCGCGTATGCGACGACGTCGAGGGTCGACATGACCAGTCCGGCACCGTTTCCGATGATGCCGACCTGTCCGTCGAGCTTGACGTAGTTGAGGTCGTTCTCCTTGGCCTTGGCCTCGAGGGGATCGGCTGCGTCCTTGTCCTCGAACTCGGCGTGGCCGGCCTGACGGAAGTCTGCGTTGGCGTCGAGCGTCACCTTGCCGTCGAGGGCCAGGATCTGATCGTCCGGGGTGCGAACCAGCGGGTTGACCTCGACCAGGAGAGCATCTTCGTTGATGAAGACCTCCCACAGCTTCTGGATGGTCACCGCAGCGGCGTCGAGCACCTCGGCGGGAAGCTTGCCCTTTTCAGCGATTTCACGAGCAAAAGCAAGGTCGACACCCTTGACGGCGTCGACCGGGATACGTGCGAGTGCGTCGGGGTTCTCCTCCGCCGTCACCTCGATTTCGACGCCACCCTCGACCGAACACATTGCGAGGTAGGTGCGGTTGGTGCGATCGAGCAGGAAGGAGATGTAGTACTCCTCGGCGATGTCGGAGGCTTCTGCAACGAGAAGCTTCTTGACGACATGGCCCTTGATGTCGAGTCCGAGAATCGCTTCTGCGTTCTCGGTGGCTGCTGCGACGTCCTTGGAGTACTTGACGCCACCGGCCTTGCCGCGGCCGCCGACCTTGACCTGTGCCTTGACCATTACTGGCTTGCCGATTTCTTCGGCAATCTGTGTTGCTCCGGCGACCGTGTCGGTGACACGACCGGCGGAGGTGGGTACGCCATGCTTGGCGAACAATTCCTTCGCCTGGTATTCGAAGAGATCCATCAGCTCACCGTCTCGTCTACGTTGACGCCCGCTCCAGGGGTGTGAGCGGGTCTGAGCATGGACTTTATCCAGGTGTCCCGACAGCGCATCGGGCGCATGCATGCTATGTGGCCTATCTCACCGCCACCGGCTCGATGAAGCGGCCGTCACCGATCGTCGCGGCGGGCCGAAAGTGCCGCGGCGACACCGAGAACGACGATTCCCGCCACCAACGGGAGCACCGCAGGCCCCATTTCCGGATCGGTGGCGCGTGCAGATGTCAGCGGCCACGACGCCAGATGGACGATCCCGGCGACGGCTGCTCCGCCGAGCAGGACGCTGCCGCGTGCGGCCCGAGCTTGCGCCGCGACGATTGCGGCCACGAAAACTCCGACGGCGAGCAGCATCTGCCCCCAGGTGTCCCAGCCCCACGGAAATTCGGTGACGGTGGCGGCAGTGAAATCGCTGCCCCGATACAGCGGCAGAGCCAGGCCCACAGCGAGAAGTACTGCACCGAACAAGCCGGTGCCGAGCACCACGCCGTCGGTTGATGCGTCCGCGGACGTGTCGACGTCGTCGCGTTCGGCCGAGCCGGCGAACAGGGCCAGTAGTCCGGTGGCTGCCGCTGCGACGACGCCCGCGATGATCGCCAGAGCGCCGATGCCGGCACCGACGCCGTCCACGTCCTCGGCGAGCACCACCGACTGCAGCACCCCAGCCGCAGCGGCCACCGCGCCGAGCCAGAACATCGACACGAACGGCCGCGCAGCCGAGGCGAATTCGGAGAACAGCAGCGGCACCGAACCCAGAATCATCACGAACCCCGCGACCATCACCACGCGGGTGGCCAAAATCTGCGGCACGGCGATCCCCGAGTCGGTCTCCAGAATCGGCAACAACGATCCGACGACGAACAGCACGCCTGCAAGAACGCCGATGCTGCCGGCCGCGGCATGCCACCTCGTCGCCCCGAGGCCGGCGACACCGCGGACACCCCGCGCACCCGACTCGCGCTGCTGCGCTCTCTCCAGCGCCCGACGGTCGCGCGCTACCGCGACGGGTGCAAGCACTGCGCCGCAGATCAGCAGTCCGAGCCCCGCAAGCGTTCCCAGATAGGCACCGAGCCCGGCGTCCACCCGGTCACCGGTACCGAGTCCCGCGAGCAGACCGACCCCGGCGAAACCGAGTACCCCGAGCCCGGCACCGACGGACGCACCCGACGCCACCTGCGGCGACAGAGAGGCCAGGGCCGACGCAGCCACCACGAGCGCCGCGATACCGACGACCCCGGAGCCCACCGCGACGAACACCGGCGACTCCACCACCGCCGTCACGATCACCACCGGATCGGACGAGCGGTACAGCGAGGCAAAAGCCGCAACGGCCGCCAGCACACCGAACGCGCCGAGCAGCGCCGCGAGCAACGGCCCGACACGCCCCGCCGCCGCGCGCCCCACGTGTTCCGAATACACCGAGTGGCCGTACCCGTCACCGAGCCCGGCGCGGTGCACCGCAGACCACCCCGCAATACCCGCCAGCACCGACACAGCGTGACCGACGAGCAGAACATAGGCACCGGCGGTCGCGTCGAGCATCGCGGCGCTCAGCGGGCGGAAGAGCTCTAGCCGATTCGCGTCGATGGGATCGGACAGCAAGGCAACGTCGAGCAACGTGAGGCCGAGTGCCACTGCGCCGTATCCGGCCAGCAGGGCTGCGGCGAACTCTACGCGTTTGCCGACCACACCCGCCGCGGCTCCGAGGACAACGACGACGGGGACGGCACCGGCCAGGATCGCAGCCACCATTGCCCCGGTACCCACCGGCGAACCGTCGGCGCTGCGGACGACGCCGATCAGCTGGGCCACGACCGCAGCAACCGCAGCGATCAGACCGAGTGCGACGGCAAGCGCGATGCGCGGAGTGGGCGACGGATCGTCGGCTCGGCCGAACTCTCCGTCCTGGGGTCGGATCCGCTGCGGTTCCGCTCGCTCGGAGCCGGGGGCGGACGAGTCGTCGAAGGAGGGAGTCGGCACTCGGATCACGGTATCGGCTCGATCGGTGCGAGAACCGTTACTGTCACCGTGTGCCGTCCACGTGTTCTCGTGTCCGATTACGAATGTGGCCCGTCACGACATAACCGCTGGTCGACTTGTGAGCCATCTCACATATGCCGCCGGTTTGGGCTGTTAACTTGCGCGCCCCGCAATCATTTCGTTACCGTCTGCCGAGTCTTTCAGTAACGGCCAGGTCACGGATAACGGAGGTTGTAGGTCTTGCAGCAACACCGTGCGTCCTTCACATCGAGCAGATTCTCTCGACCCTCGGCCGAAGACGCGACCACGGTCTACAGCTACGAGCCCGCCGCCGCGCCTGCCGACAACGGTGCATACGACGCGTATGCCTACCCCGCGTACCAGTACGCCGAGGCCGAGTACGTCGATACCGCCTACGTCGCAGCCGACGAGTCGCCGACCGTCGTCACCACATTCGTCACTACCGCAGACGCCACCCCCGTGGCCCGTCGCGGCGGCGCACACCGCATCCCCCTTCCCCCCACCGCACTCAAGGGCCGAGCTGCAGTTCTCGCAGTGGCCGCAGGTGCGGTAGTCGCGGCCGGCCAGGCCGTCGTCAACGACGACGCACCCACCGCGGTCGCCACCTCCGAGTACGCACTCGCCGCAGGTGAAGCACCCGCTGCGGCAGCAGTCGCGGCCACCACCGCTCCGCAGACCACCGAGGTCGAAGCCGACTCGACCAGCGCGACGCCGTCGGAGGCTCCGCAGATCCTCAGCATCGCTGCGCCGGTGGATCTGAGCCAGTTCAACGACCTGCTCGCCAAGGGCCAGCGCTTCAGCGAAGAGCGTGCCGCCCGCGAAGCTGCTGCGCGCAGGCCGCTGTTCGCACTGCCCGCGCAGGGCACCTACACCTCCAACTTCGGCACCCGCTGGGGCGTTCTCCACGCCGGCGTCGATGTCGCCAACGCCATCGGAACCCCGATCTACGCCGTCGCCGACGGCAAGGTGATCGACTCAGGTCCGGCCGCAGGCTTCGGCATGTGGGTTCGCGTCCAGCACGCCGACGGCACGATCACCGTCTACGGCCACATCGACACCTCGACCGTCACGGTCGGTCAGGACGTCATGGCAGGCGATCAGATCGCGACGATGGGCAACCGCGGCTTCTCCACCGGCCCGCACCTGCACTTCGAGGTCCACCTTCCGGGCGAGGTCAAGATCGATCCGCTTCCGTGGCTCGCTTCCCGAGGAATCTCCCTCGGCCCAGAGATGGACTGAGTACACCAGCTTTCGACTCGAAGCCGGACCCCGCTTTCGCAGGGTCCGGCTTTCGCGTTCTCGGCTCTGTTACAGCTTGGTCATCGGGACGCCGCCGATGAGCATCATCTTCACGCGACCAGCCGAACCGAAGTCGACCAATACCATCGCCTTGACTCCGGCACCGGTCGATTCCAGCACCGTACCCAGGCCGTACTTGTCGTGGCTGACTCGATCGCCCACGGCGAGAACGAGATTGGAGTTGCGCCCCTTGGCGGCACCGAAACTCGGCGTCGAACTCTGACCGCGATTCGAGGATCCGCCGTAGCTGCCGGAGCCGTAATTGCTCGAACCGTAATTGTTCGAGCCGTATCCGCCACCCGATCCGTAGCTGCCCGATCTGCCCCCGCCGATGGCTCGGCCTCCCCCGGTGCCCGGATCCTCGCGTCGCCAGTCGATCAGGTGCTGCGGAACTTCCTGCAGGAAGCGTGATTCCGGGTTAGCGATGGGCTGCCCCCATGCCGAGCGCATGATCGCGCGCGTGAGGTAGAGCCGCTGCCGCGCACGGGTGATCCCCACGTACGCCAGGCGTCGCTCCTCGGACAGTTCATTGGGGTCGCCGAGCGCCCGCATGTGCGGGAATTGGCCGTCCTCCCAACCCGTCACGAAGACGACCGGGAATTCCAGACCCTTGGCGGTGTGCAGCGTCATCAAGGTGACGACGCCGGTACCCGAATCGGGGATCTGATCGGTGTCGGCCACCAGGGAGACCCGTTCGAGGAACGCCGCGAGCGACCCCGGCTCGGCCAACCCGTCGACGCCACCGTCCGCGTCGCCGTTCTCGTCGTCCCCGGTTTCGAGAGCCTCTGCCGCCACCGCGGCCTGATTACGCGCCTCCGAGGTGAATTCCCTTGCGACGCTGACGAGTTCGTTGAGGTTGTCGAGGCGCGCGCCGTCCTGCGGATCACTGCTGGCTTCGAGCTCGGCGCGGTAGCCGGTGCGATCGAGAACGGCTTCGACGACATCACCGATGTCTGCGATGTCGTTGCCGTCCCCGTCGGTCGCGGTGAGCACTGCACGTAGTTCGTCGAGCAACTCCATGAACTGCGCGATCAACTTCTGCTGCCGCGAGTTGAGCAACGCCACCTTTCCCGCGGCCGCGTCGTGCAATGCGCGCGAGAAGCTGATGTCTCGTTGCTCGGCGTGCACGGCGACACAGGCCTCGGCACGATCGCCGATCCCCCGGCGCGGAGTGTTGAGGATGCGTCGCATGCTGACGGTGTCGTCCTCGTTGGACAGCACCCGCAGGTACGCGACGAGGTCTCGTACCTCCTTGCGCTCGTAGAAGCGGACGCCGCCGACGACCTTGTACGGCAGTCCGAGTCGGATGAAGATCTCTTCGAGTGCACGCGAGGAGTTGTTGGTTCGATAGAAGACGGCCACCTCGTCGAAGCGCACATCTCCGCCGTCGACGAGTCGATCGATCTCGGAGGCCACGAACGACGCCTCGTCGTGCTCGTTGTCGGCGACGTAACCGACGATCAACTCGCCCTCGCCGGTGTCGGTCCACAGTTTCTTCTCACGCCGGCCGATGTTGCGCGAGATCACCGCGTTGGCGGCCGAGAGGATGTTCTGCGTCGATCGGTAGTTCTGCTCGAGCAGGATGGTGCGAGCGTCGGGATAGTCGCGCTCGAATTCCTCGATGTTGCGAATCGTGGCACCACGGAATGCGTAGATGGACTGATCCGCGTCGCCCACCACACACAGCTCGCCCGGAGCGACAGTGCCCTCGAGTGCGCCGTCGGCGTCGGGGGTGCCGACCAATTCACGGACCAACATGTACTGGGCGTGGTTGGTGTCCTGGTACTCGTCGACCAGAACGTGCCGAAACCGGCGTCGGTAGTACTGAGCCACCTGGGGGAACGCCTGCAGAATGCCCACCGTTTCGCCGATGAGGTCGTCGAAATCCATCGCGTTGGCGGCGCGCAGCCGCTGCTGATAGATGCCGTAGACCTTGGCCACCAGCCGCGGGAGCTCGGCGGGATCGCCGTCGGCGTCCTCCGCTGCCTTGTCGGGGCCGATCAGCTCGTTCTTCAGGTTCGAGATGGCCGTCGAGAGCAGCCGCGCCGAGAACTTCTTGGTGTCGATCTGCATATCCTTGGAGATCATCGTCAGCAGTCGCCGCGAGTCGTCCGCGTCGTAGATGGAGAAGTTCGAGTTCAGACCGGGCAGCAGCGCAGCCTGCGCGCGCAGGATCCGCACGCAACTCGAGTGGAACGTCGACACCCACATGGCGTTCGCCCGCGGTCCCACGAGTCCGGCGACTCGCTCGCGCATCTCGGCAGCGGCCTTGTTGGTGAACGTGATCGCCAGAACCTGGCCGGGTGACACTCCTCGCTCGGCCAGCAGATACGCGATACGACGCGTCAGCACCGCGGTCTTGCCCGACCCGGCTCCGGCCACGATGAGCAGCGGAGATCCGGTGTGCACGACGGCCTCACGCTGCTGAGGATTGAGACCTTCCAGCAGTGTGTCGGACGAGGTGTTCTGTCGGGATTGGAGGCCCTGGAGGAATGTGTTCATCGTGTGGTCAGGTTACCGGCGCGTACCGACAAACCCACATCGCGTGGTCGTCGGCCGAACCGACGACTTTTCAGGAGGGTTGACCCGTGGCACACTGGATCGGTGATCGAAAAAACCGTACGTCATCGCCTGCATCGGGTCGGCCATTGTTCGGCCACGCGTGCAGGAGCCTGTCGATAGACGCAACGCCCCTGGTTCCGGACGGGACCGAACCGAACGGCGATGCAGTTCCGAATACGAAAGGCGTAACGGTGACGGACGACGCAGCGATCCAAGATGTGACCCGAGGAGAGACGATGGCCATGACGACGAAGATCGACTCAGAGACCGCAGTGCCCACGAGCGAAGCCGAGATCAACGACCTGCGCCAGGAAATCGATCGCCTCGATGCCGAGATCCTGACGGCCATCAAGCGTCGCTCCGAGGTGTCGCAGATCATCGGACGCACCCGTATGGCCTCCGGCGGACCGCGCCTGGTGCACAGCCGCGAGATGAAGGTTCTCGAGCGTTTCAGCAGCCTGGGCCAGGAGGGTCACACGCTGGCAATGCTCCTGCTCCGCCTCGGTCGCGGTCGCCTCGGCCACTGATCCACCCCCGGTTGGGCGCGCGGTGCGCACGCCCAACCGTCAGTAGCTCACTTCAGAGCGATGTACTTGGTCTCGAGATACTCCTCGATTCCCTCGGATCCGCCCTCGCGGCCGAATCCGGATTCTTTGACTCCACCGAACGGCGCTGCCGCGTCCGAGATCACTCCGCGGTTGACGCCCACCATGCCACTGTCGATGGCGTCGGCCACCCGTAGCGCCCGATCGAGACTCTCGGTGTAGATGTACGACGCCAGGCCGTACTCGGTGGCGTTGGCCGCGTCGATACCTTCCTGCTCGGTGTCGAAGCCGACGATCGGAGCCACCGGCCCGAACACCTCTTCCTTCAGAATCCGTGCATCGGCAGGCACTTCGGTGAGCACGGTCGCCGGGTAGAAGTAGCCGTCCCCGCCCGGCGCGGTGCCGCCGAGCGCCACCGTCGCACCCTTGGCCACCGCGTCGTCGACGAGTTCCTGCACGGTCTCGAGCTGATCGGTATTGATCAGCGGTCCGAGCTTGGTATCGGGGTCGACGCCGGGTCCGAGCTTCATCTCGGCCATCTTTTCCACGAGCTTGGTGGTGAATTCCTCTCGCACGCTGTTGTGCACGTGCAACCGGTTCGCGGCGGTGCAGGCTTCGCCGCCGTTGCGCATCTTGGCGAGCATCGCGCCGTCCACCGCATCGTCGATGTTCGCGTCGTCGAACACCACGAACGGTGCGTTGCCACCCAGTTCCATCGACGTGCGCAGCAATCGAGTCGCGGACTTCTGGACGAGAGATTTGCCGACGCCCGTCGAGCCGGTGAAGGTGAGCTTGCGCATCCGCGGATCCTCGATGAGGGGGCCTGTGACATCACCGGACTTGGACGTCGTCAGCACCGACAGCACGCCTTCGGGCAAGCCGACCTCGTCGAAGATCTGCGCGAGCAGCAACATCGTCAGCGGGGTCTCACGAGCAGGCTTGACGACGATGGTGCAGCCGGCGGCCAGAGCGGGACCGATCTTTCTGGTGCCCATCGCCAACGGGAAGTTCCACGGGGTGATCGCCAGGACGGGCCCGACCGGGGCCTTGGTGACGAGGATTCGACCGTTGCCCGCCGGGGCCGGGGTGTAGCGACCGCCGATGCGTACCGCTTCCTCGGCGAACCAGCGGAAGAACTCGGCACCGTATTTCACCTCGGCCTTGGATTCGGCGAGGGCCTTACCCATCTCGAGGGTCATCAGCAGCGCGATGTCGTCGGCGCGTTCGGTGACCTTCTCGAATGCCGCTCGAAGAATCTCACTGCGCTCGCGGGCGGGCGTTGCCGCCCAACCCTTCTGCGCCGCCGCGGCGGCGTCGAGCGCCTTCATCGCGTCGGCGGGCGATGCGTCGGCCACCTCTGTCAGGGGCTTGCCGGTCGCCGGATCGTTCACCGGGAACGTCTTGCCTCCCTCGGCGTCGACGGCCTTGCCGCCGATCCACAGTTTTGCCGGAATCGAATCGATCAATGCACGTTGGTCCATACCTCCATGATGCCTCCGCAGCGCCCGATGCAAACGACAAACGACGCGCGCATGACTCGGCACCGGATTAGTGTTGGTTCGTATGAGCGTCGATATCACCGGCACGGATGCCTGGCAGAAGCTGACCGATCACTACTCCTCGATCGCCGATACTCATCTTCGGACGCTGTTCGCCGAGGACGCCGACCGAGCGCACACGTTCACGCTCGACGCCGCCGATCTTCATATCGACTACAGCAAGCACCGGATCACCCGCGAAACCCTCGAACTGCTCGTCGAACTCGCGCGCACCGCCGACGTCGAGGGCAAGCGCGACGCCATGTTCGCCGGTGAGCACATCAACACCTCCGAGGACCGCGCCGTACTGCACACCGCGCTGCGCCTACCGGCCGACGCGTCGTTGACCGTCGACGGCCAGGACGTCGTCGCCGACGTACACGAAGTACTCACTGCGATGGGCGAATTCACCGACCGAGTGCGTTCGGGCGAATGGGTCGGTGCCACCGGCGAGAAGATCGCCACCGTCGTCAACATCGGCATCGGCGGTAGCGATCTGGGACCGGTCATGGTCTACAACGCGCTCCGTCATTACGCCGACGCGGGGATTTCCGCGAAGTTCGTTTCCAACGTCGACCCAGCCGATCTGGTCGGTGCGCTCGACGGACTCGACCCAGCGTCGACGCTGTTCATCATCGCGTCCAAGACGTTCTCCACCCTCGAGACACTGACGAACGCCACCGCGGCCAGGCGCTGGCTCGTCGACGCGCTCGGTGAAGATGCCGTCGCCAAGCACTTCGTCGCCGTGTCCACCAACGCCGAACGCGTCGCGGACTTCGGAATCGACACCGCCAACATGTTCGGCTTCTGGGACTGGGTCGGTGGACGCTACTCCGTCGATTCGGCAATCGGGTTGTCGGTCATGGCCGTTGTGGGCAAGGAAGCGTTCGGCGAGTTCCTCGACGGCTTTCATCGCATCGACGAGCATTTCCGGTCGACGCCGCTCGCCGAGAACGCGCCGGTACTGCTCGGCCTCGTCGGCCTGTGGTACAGCTCCTTCTTCGGCGCGGAAACCCGTGCGGTGCTTCCGTATTCGAATGACCTCTCCCGTTTCGCCGCGTACCTGCAGCAGCTGACGATGGAGTCCAACGGCAAGTCAGTCAAGGCCGACGGCTCCCCAGTCACCACGCCGACCGGCGAGATCTTCTGGGGCGAGCCGGGCACCAACGGCCAGCACGCTTTCTACCAATTGCTGCACCAGGGAACACGTTTGGTGCCGGCGGACTTCATCGGATTCGCCGAGCCCACCGACGATCTGCCGACCCGCGACGGCAGCGGATCGATGCACGATCTGCTGATGAGCAACTTCTTCGCCCAGACCAAGGTGCTCGCCTTCGGCAAGACCGCCGAAGAGATCGCCGCGGAGGACACTCCGGCAGATGTGGTGCCGCACAAGGTGATGCCCGGCAATCGGCCCACCACCTCCATCCTCGCCCCCAAACTCACGCCGTCGGTGGTCGGTCAGTTGATCGCCCTGTACGAGCACCAGGTCTTCGTCGAGGGCGTCATCTGGGGCGTGGACTCCTACGACCAGTGGGGCGTCGAACTCGGCAAGACCCAGGCCCTCGAACTGACGCCGGTGCTGACCGACGCCGAAGCGCCTGCTGCACAATCGGATTCATCCACCGACGCCCTGGTGCGCTGGTACCGGGCGCAGCGGGGTCGTTCGGCCTGAGTTGTGGCGCATCTACGGCCCTGGTAGGAATTTACGCACCCTGCAGGCGGTGCGGATTCCTGGACGGGCCGTAGATTGCGCTCAGCGGATCCAAACAGGTCAACCGTGCGTCCAATTGAGCATGGACTTCGACCAACGTGGGCTATTCACCCGTGCCGATGCACTCGCGTCGGGCTTCACCGACGACGACCTTCGACGGGCACGCGCACACAAGTCCATCGTTGCAATCCGCAGAGGCTGGTTCGTTCGAGGGGATGTATTCGCAACACTGGACTCTGCGCAGCAGCATGCCCTCCTGGCGCAGGCGACCTATGCCGATTCCGGCGACGACGTCGTCCTCAGCCATGTGTCCGCAGCGGTGGTTCTCGGACTCGACGTGTGGAACTTGCCGCTCGACACGGTGACGATGACCACTCTTCGGGGCCACTCGGGCAAGCGCAGTCGACGCCGATTCCTTCACGGCACCGATCTACTGGACGACGAGTGGCTTCATCTCGACGGTATGCGGGTCACACGCCCAGCGCGCACCGTCGTCGACGTCGCCAGGACTCATCCACTCGAGGTAGCGGTGTGTCTCGGTGATCGGGCATTGCGGCATGGCCTCACCACAATCGACGAACTCGAGAAATGCTGCGATGCGGCGCACCACCGAAGCGGTGCCGGACGCGCTCGACGTGCGATCGGCGCGATGAGTGCACGCAGCGACAGTGTCGGCGAAAGTCGATCGCGACTGATCCTGCAGACAGTGTCGACTCCGCTGTCCAATCAGACGGTCTTCGACGAAGACGGTCGACGCATCGCCCGTACCGACTTCCTGTTTCCCGACCTGGCCGAGGTGATCGCCGAGTTCGACGGGGAAGACAAGTACGGTCCGCAGCCACGGCAAGCAATCATCGCAGAGAAGAATCGCCACAACCGACTCGCCGAGCAGGGCAGGACCGTCTTCAGATTCGACTGGCGGGACTTGTCGACTCCGCAGGTCATCATCGACCGGCTTCATGCTGCCTATCGGCGTGCATTGCTCCTCGGCACGCCGAGTGGACGGTACGCCGAGCTACCCCTCCCCGCAGCTACGGCGCTCGTAGGAATATGCGCACCCTACAGGCGGTGCGAATTCCCACGAGGGGCGTAGATCCGATACCCCTACACCCGCGCCAACACCGCCTCCGTATCGACGCCGACGGGCAGGGTGCCGAAGGCAATGCCCCAGTCACGGTCGAGTCGAGTGGCGCAGAAGGCATCGGCCACAGCGGAATTGCCGTGCATCACCAGTTGCGCGCCCTGGAAGGTCAGGGCCATCAGTTCGACGACTCGCCTGGCCCGGTATTCCATGTCGGAGGTATCGGAGAGTTCCTTGCCGACGCGGGCGATGGCGTCGTCCAGGCGAGAATCCACGCCCGACGCCTGGCCGATCTCACCGAAGAAGGCCTCGACACTGTCGGGTTGACGGGCCAGTGCGCGTAGGGAATCGAGTGCGGCGACGTTGCCGGAGCCTTCCCAGATCGACATCAGCGGCGATTCGCGGAACAACCGAGGCATACCCGATTCCTCGACATAGCCGTTGCCACCGAGACATTCGAGTGCTTCGGCGGCGTGGGCCGGTGCCCTCTTGCATACCCAGTACTTGGTGACGGCCAACGCGATTCGGCGCAGCGCACTCTCCTGCTCGTCGCCGCGGGCGGAGCCGTCGGTGGCCTGCGCCAGGCGAATCATGGCAGCGGTGGCGGCCTCGGATTCGACGGTCAAGTCTGCCAGTACGTTTCGCATCAGAGGCTGGTCCACAAGGGCAGCCCCGAACGCAGCTCGATGACGCGCGTGATGGACTGCGCGCACTGTGGCGTTGCGGATTCCGGCCGCGGACCCGATGACGCAGTCCAACCGAGTCATATTGACCATCTCGATGATGGTGCGCACGCCGCGCCCCTCTTCTCCGACGAGCCAGCCGGTGGCCCCGTGGTATTCGAGCTCACCGGATGCGTTCGACTTGTTACCGAGCTTGTCCTTCAAGCGCTGCAGCATCATTCGATTGCGAGTGCCGTCGGGCAGCACGCGCGGCAGCATGAAGCACGACAGCCCGCCGGGTGCTTGCGCCAGAGTGAGGAACATGTCCGACATCGGCGCGGACGTGAACCACTTGTGGCCGGTGATCGAGTACGTTCCGTCCGACGACGGAGTGGCCGTGGTGGTGTTGGCGCGGACATCGGATCCGCCCTGCTTCTCGGTCATCGACATTCCGGCGATCAGTCCGCGCTTCTCGGACGGAACACGCAGCCCGAAGTCGTATTCTCGCGAGGCCAGCAGCGGCTCGTACTGCGCGGCCAGAGAAGGATTGTGCCGCAACGCCGGAACGACGGCGTAGGTCATCGAGATGGGGCACATGTGCCCGGCCTCGGCCTGCCCCCAGACGTAGAATTTCGCGGCGCGGGCAACGTGAGCACCGACGCGATCGTCGGCCCACGGACTGGCGTGCAGCCCGTGCTCGACGGCAACGGTCATCAGATCGTGCCAGTGCGGGTGGAATTCGACTTCGTCGATCCGATTGCCGTATCGATCGTGAGTCTTCAGCACCGGCGGGTTCTCGTTGGCGATCCGGCCCCAGTCCTGTGCCGCCACTCCACCGGCGAGGACTCCCAGCTGCCGAACCTCGTCGAGCGCCCAGCCGCCACCGGTACGCGCCACGCCGTCGAGCAACGACGGGTCCGGGACGTGTCGAACGGACTCAGGTCGACTGCCTGGTTGAATACCTCATGCGTGTCCATCTCGAACTCCTAACGTGCGCAACGACAATGCGACCAGACCCGGTATCACGTCCACCGAGTTCTGCGATGACAACGGACCTACCAGCACTTCGCCGACGGCACCGACCAGCCCTGCTGCCGAGATGCGCACGTCCTGCTCGGGGATCTCTCCCGCTGCTATGCCGGCCACGATGGCGTCGGCGAAGGCATCGGTGAATTTCTGCCGGAACACCAACCGCTCGGCGTCGACGGCCGGGTCCACCGGTTCGGCCAACAACGCGTACGCCATCGTTCGGTTCTTCAAGGCCCGTCCGGCGAAGGTCTGCACCACTGCCGTGACCCGCTCGGCGGTGCTGCCGTGCCCGGAAACGGCCACCACTGCAGCGACCTCGCGGCTGCAGACCTCGCGAAAGATGGCGACGACCAGATCCGACTTGCCCTCGAAGTGCGTGTAGACGCTGCCGGCGGACACCCCTGCTGCCGCGGCGACCGAGGCGATCGACAGACCTGCGTAGCCCTGCGTCGAGAGCACCTCGATGGCAGCGTCGAACAGTTTTTCACGACCGGCGTCGAGCCTGGCCTGCACCGCGGGCGTCCGTCGATAGGGCATACAAGGATTGAAGCACTGATTCACTGCTTCACGCAAGAGAACTCGAGTAGGGTTCACAGACATGTCGGTACGGATCGAACGATCAGGCCCCGTCACCACAATCGTCCTGTCGCGCCCTGAGGTGCGGAACGCTGTCGACGGCCCGACCGCCCAGGAGCTGACCCAGGCGTTCGAGGAGTTCGACGCCGACGAGTCCGCGTCGGTGGCCGTGCTGTGGGGCGAAGGCGGCACGTTCTGCTCGGGAGCCGATCTCGAGGCACTCGGGACATCGCGCTCCAACCACGCCACCGAACACGGCGACGGCCCGATGGGTCCGACGCGAATGCGGTTGTCCAAGCCCGTCATCGCGGCTGTCTCCGGGTACGCCGTGGCGGGCGGACTGGAACTCGCACTGTGGTGCGACCTCCGTATCGCCGAGGACGACGCGACGTTCGGCGTGTTCTGCCGACGTTGGGGTGTTCCCTTGATCGACGGCGGCACAGTGCGATTGCCGCGTATCGTCGGAACCGGCCGGGCGATGGACATGGTCCTCACCGGTCGCGCAGTCGATGCGCAGGAAGCTCTGAACATCGGACTGATCACCCGAGTCGTTCCGGTGGGGCGAGCTCGCTCCGAGGCGGAGGCCCTGGCTGCCGAACTCGCCCTGCTACCTCAGACCTGCATGCGCGAGGATCGCCTGTCCGTCCTCGAACAGGACGGCCTCGACGAGGAGGCAGCGCTGAAGAACGAGTTTCGGCACGGAGCCATCTCGATCACCGCCGACGCACTCACCGGCGCGAGCAAGTTCGTCTCGGGCGCGGGACGTCACGGCACCCCGAGTCCGTGAAGTCCACGCGCCTGTCGGTGATCGACGAGATATTTCTCCGGACCCACCGCGGCTACGGAATTCCCATTGCACTGCAAGGTATCTGGCGCACGACCGAGACGGTGAGCAGGGAAGAACTCGACAGGATCCACGACGAACTGGCTGTAGGGCAGCTCGGTCGTCGAGTCGGCAAGCCCCGCATCCCCGGGGCACGACTTCGATGGGACATCTCATCCGAGTCGCTTCCCCTCGAGTACGGCACCGACGCGGTCGACGACATCATCGGCTGGGCCGACGCGCAGGCAGACGTTCGACTCGATCCGCAGTACGGGCCCGGCTGGCGGTTGACGGCCGCGCCCGTTGCACACGGGGGAACCGTGCTGTCCCTGGTGTGTTCGCACGCGCTGGCCGATGCTCGTGAGCTCATCGACGCTGCGGCACAAGCATTCTCAGGATCGGTACCGGTGCATGTGCTGCACCCGGGCTCGGATGTGAAGGATGCGCTCGCGATGATCGTCACCGTCCTCCTACGCTCCATCGCGGCGACGGCAAGATTGTGGGTCAGCAAGAAAGCCCGGGCCGAATTGCGAGCGTTCACCACCGCCGACAGCGGCGGTATCGCACCGCACCACGCGAACAGAATGACGTCGGTGATCGTGGATGTCGATGCTGCAGAGTGGGATTCGGCTGCCCGACGCGTCGGCGGATCGGCCAATTCGCTGTTCGTCTCCGTCGTCGCCGCCACGATGAGCGAACTCGGTTCTCCCGCAGTGACCGTCGACATTCCTTTCCGCACCGGGTCCGGTGATGCCAATGCGATCGGCATGGCCACCGTCGCCGTCCGCGGAGACGACTCGCCCGCGGCCATCCGAGCAGCCTGCAAGGAGGCGTTCGGCAAGCCGGTCGGAGCTCCGGCAGGCTATCCACCCGAGATCGTCCAGCTGCTCCCCCACCGCGTCGCCGCGAAGCTGACGTCGACGCCTGGACGCGGAGAAGTGTTGTGCTCCAACATCGGCGACATTCCCGACGGCATCACTGCCCTCGGCTCGCACCGATCGTGCGGACTGGCCACGCGGGCGATCCATCCGAACCCGTCGGGCGCACTGTCGACGATCCGAATGTCCACCTATCTCTCCCGACTGGACGGCAACTACACGCTCTCGCTGGTGTGCACCGATGACGCCCTGGCCGGATCGCCGGCCGAGCTCACCGCGGCCCTGCAGCGAGCACTTGCGACGCGGAACCTGGCCGCCAAACCCTGGTAGGTCTAGCGTTGTCGCCATGAACGAGCACGATATCCACACCAAGATCCAGCAGCTCATCGCCACCGAGCACAAGCTCCGCACCGAAGCCCAGTCCGGGGACGTCGACCCGGACACCGAGAAGGCCCAACTGGCCTCCCTCGAGCACGCCCTGGACCAGTGCTGGGACCTGCTCCGTCAGCGTAGGGCGCGTATCGATGCAGGCAAGAACCCAGACGCGGCAACCGCCAACAGCGTCGACCGGGTCGAGGGATACCTGCAGTGAACCCCGGAACCTAGACCATTCGATCCGTCAGCGCATTCGGTAGGAACCGCAGCGCCGCGTCGATGCCCCGCCACTTGAGTCCCGGTAGCGCGGCGCGCCGGGTTTCGCTCTCGATCGCGTCGACCATTGCCGACACTCCCTCGTCCAGAGTGGCTGTGAGAGCGGCACTGTCACCCGCGTTGGCCGACATGTCGGTGGCGATGAAGCCGGGCAGCAGGGTGGTGACGGCGATGTCGGTTCGCGACAGTTCCGTCGCCAACGATTCACCCAGCGAGGCCACTGCGGCTTTGCTCGCCGAGTAGGTCGCCTTGGCCCCCGGCAGTCCCCGGTCGGCGCTGACGGACGAGACGAACACCAGGTGCCCGTGTTTCTGTGCTCGGAAGATCGACAGGGCCGCCTCGGCCTGCGACAGCGCCCCGATGAAGTTCGTGTGGGCGGTCTGCAGGTTGGCCTCGGCTCGCCCGGTCCCGATCTTCGAACCCTTGCCGAGCCCGGCATTGACGATCACTCGATCGAGTCCACCCAATTCGTCTCGTAATTTTCCGAACACCTCACCGACCGCATCGTGATCGGTGACGTCGAGCGCCCGGACCGCCACGGTGATGTTCGGGTTGTGGTGCATCAACTCGGCGCGAAGGTCGTCCAACCGCTCGACCCGACGCGCACAGAGCGCCAGATCCCGGCCCATGCCTGCGAACCGTCGCGCCATTTCCTCACCGAGTCCCGAGCTCGCTCCGGTGATCAGAATCTTGTTCCGAGTGGTCGCCATAAGCGGCGAGCCTATGTCACTGTGGAGCAATGGCCTCAGAAAGCTCGGAATTCGATGTCATCGTCATCGGCGGTGGACCGGTCGGCGAGAATGCCGCCCAGTACGCCATCGCAGGCAGCGACCGCACCGCGGCGATCGTCGAGCACGAACTTCTCGGTGGTGAATGCTCCTATTGGGCATGCATGCCGAGCAAGGCACTGCTGCGCCCCAGCGAGGTTCTCGACACCGCACGAAACATGCCGGGCGTCAAGGAACTGGTGGGCGATCAACCCCTCGACGCCGACGCCGTCCTGGCCCGACGCGAATCCTTCACCCACGGTCTCGACGACTCCTCGCAGGTGGCGTGGGCCGAGTCGGCCGGCATCTCGGTGATCCGTGGCCACGGTCGCCTCACCGGGGAGAGAACCGTCGAGGTCGACGGCCGCACACTCACAGCCCGTCACGCTGTTGTTCTCGCCACCGGAACCACCGCATCCGTACCGAACACACCCGGCCTGCGCGATGCCCTGCCGTGGATCTCCCGCGATGCCACCAACATTCACGAGACCCCCGGTCACATCGCCGTCATCGGCGGTGGCGTCGTCGCCACGGAGGCGGCCACCTGGTTGCTCTCGCTCGGCGCGAAGGTCACAATGATCGTGCGCGGATCGTCGCTGCTGGCCGGTTCCGAACCGTTCGCCGGTGAACTCGTCGCCGAGGCTCTGACGAAGCGAGGCGCGAAAATCATGCTCGACGCCTCCCTCGAGACGGTGTCACGAGAGAACCCGGCCGACACCGGCATCGGCCGAATCCACGGGGGCACTGTCCGTCTCGTCGTCGACGGTACCGAGATCGTCGCCGATGAAGTGCTCGTTGCTGCGGGACGTACTCCGGCGAGTTCCGACCTAGGACTGTCGAGCCTCGGACTCGAGGACGGGCGCTACATCGACGTCGACGATCATCTGACCGTTCCCGGCCACGACTGGCTCTACGCGGTGGGCGATGTCAACGGCCGAGCGCCGCTGACACACATGGGCAAGTATCAGGGCCGAGTGGCCGGTGACGTCATTGCCGCCAGGGCCGACGGCAAGCCGCTGGACAGCAAGCGATTCCGCGCATCAGCGGATCACGGCCAGATCCCCCAGGTGGTGTTCACGCCGGTCGAGGTGGCATCCGTCGGACTGACCGAGGCCAAGGCCCGAGAAGAAGGCATCGACGTCGAGATCGTGGCCCAGGACATCGCAGTCGCGGGTTCGTCTCTGCAACAGGACGATTACTCGGGGCGAGCGCAGCTGGTGATCGACCGCGCCACCGACACGATCGTGGGCGCAACCTTCGTCGGGCCGGGTGTGGCCGAGCTGGTGCATGCAGCCACGGTGGCTGTGGTCGGCAAGGTTTCGCTCGACGACCTGTGGCATGCGGTGCCGTCGTACCCGACGGTCAGCGAGATCTGGCTGCGGCTGCTCGAATCTCGACGCTGAGTACGCGCTCGGGCACAATCGCCTCGCGGATCGCGTGGCCGAGTAGATTGGACGGGTGAACACCGAGAGTGCGTCGAAGCAGCAACCGCTTCTGGTGCTGGGCAAGATCACCGAGATTCTCGACGCCTTCTCGTTCGACCGTCCGTCCATGACCCTCGGTGAGATCCAACAGACCACCGGCCTGCCGACCTCGACGGTGCAGCGTCTCGTGACCAACCTTGTGCAGCAGGGATTTCTGGATCGGAGCGGCGACCGCATTCGCATCGGGGTCCGCATGGCCTATTGGGCCGCAACGGCCACCAAGGACCTCGACGTGCTGTCGGTCGTCAACCCCGTGCTCAAGGACATGCGAGACCTGACGACCGAGACCGCATGCTTCTTTCGGCCCGAACAGAACTACCGCGTGTGCGTCGCCATCGCCGAGACGCGGCATGCCCTGCGCCGAGACATGTACGTCGGCAAGGTCATCCCGCTCAGCGCAGGATCGGCCAGCCGCGTCCTGCTGGCCTGGGACGACGAGCTCGCCGAGCGCGTCCTGTCTCGCGAACTCGAATCGTTGACCGAGCAGACGGTGACCGAGGCAGAGACGATGCGAACGCTGTTGGCGCAGACCAGAGCCGACGGGTACGCGATCACCACCGGCGAGCGCGAAACCGGTGCCTCGGGACTGTCTGCGCCGGTGTTCGATTCGGCCGCGGACATCGTCGGTGCCGTCACCATCAGCGGTCCGACGCTGCGGATGCCGCAGTCGCAGTGCGAGGACTGGGTGGATCTGCTGATCTCCCATGCCGAACAGATCACGAGAACCCTGGGCGGCCGCTACCCCGCGTGAGACCAGGCGTCGGGATTCACCGGATGCGGCGGCATCGAACCACCGAACATCGCCGCTGCATTGGTTGCGCACAGCCGCGCCATCTCCGAACGCACCGACACCGTCGCGCTCCCCACATGCGGAAGCAACACCGTGTTGGGCAGCTCCGCGAGGCCCGGCTCGAGGGCCGGCTCACGCTCGTAGACGTCCAATCCCGCTGCGGCAACGGCGCCCTCGCGAAGTGCGGTCACCAGAGCTGCCTCGTCGACCACCGGTCCGCGCGCGGTGTTGATCACGATCGCCGACGGCTTCATCGCCCCGAGTACGGCGGTGTCCACCAGATGGTGCGTGGAATCCGACAGCGGAACATGGAGGGACAGAAAGTCGCTGGAGGTGACGATCTCGTCCCACGACGCATGCTCGACGCGACCGGCGAACTCGCCGAGCTCGTTCTCGGAGACCTCGCGATCGCCGGGCGGGCGGGGGCAGAACTTGACCGTCATCCCGAAACCCAATGCCCGACGCGCAGTGGCGCGGGCGATCCGACCGAAGCCGGCCAGTCCCAGCACCCGGCCCGAGACATCGCTGCCGAGAAGCAGTTCGGGCTCCCAGCCGGTGAACGCGCCGGAACGGACGAACGCATCGGCCTCGACGGCGCGGCGGGCAGTCGACAGGATCAGCAACATCGCGATGTCCGCGGTCGAATCGGTCAACACCCCGGGGGTGTTGGCGACAGTGACGCCCCGCTGGGTTGCCGCCGCGATGTCGATGTTGTCGAATCCGACTGCGTAGTTGGATATTCCGACGAGAGACGCCGACTCCAGCAACTCCGCGTCGAACCGATCACGCAATTGAGAGACGACCACGGAGTACCCACCCGAGGCGCAGGCCTCGACCAACTGCTGGTGATCGACTTCCCGCAGGTCCACTTCTCCTGCGGCGCGCAGGATATCCATGCCCGGCGCGGGGATCTCGGTGGTGACGAGGATTCGACTCATGCGACCCACTCGAAAGCACGGGCCTCGGAACGTGCACCTTGAACGGTTTTCGAGCGCATGGGCTCGTTCAATTCGGTGAGCAGCTCCTCCGACAGAGTTGCCATGGCCGCCAGGGTTTTCGGCTCGAACCAGTCCGGTCGCGTCGCGAACAGGATGTCCTCCGACGAGGTGTTGCCGCTGGCCCCCGGCGCGAAGGGACAACCGCCGAGCCCGCCGAGCGAACCGTCGACCATCGTGGCTCCGGCCGAGATCGCGGCGAGGGTGTTCGCGACGCCCAGGCCCCAGGTGTCGTGACCGTGGAACACCACTCTGCGATCCGGAGTTTCGGCACGCACCCGAGAAATCAGCGACGACACCTGAACCGGGACGGCCTGTCCGAGGGTGTCGCAGATGACGATATCGGTTGCCCCGGTTGCACGATCGTCGCTGGCTATCTCGATGACGCGATCCGGCGACACCTGTCCCTCGAACGGGCAGGTGAAGGAGGTCGCGATACACAGCTCGATCTCACCGTCCACCGATCGAGTGATGTCCACGGCGTCGGGCATCGCGGCCAGGGACACCTCGGTGGTCCGACCGATGTTGGCCTGATTGTGCGAGTCCGACGCGGAGAAGCAGTACTGAAAGTTGCGAGCCCCAGCGGCAGCGGCCTTCTCCACATGCCGTGGAGTGGCGACCCACACCCAGCATCGGGCGAGTTCGGCGGCGGTGAGCTCACCGATCACCTCGAGAGTGTTGGCCATCGGGGGCACCTTGTCGCCCCGCGCCATCGACCCGATCTCGAGCGACGGTACGCCGAGTTCGATGAGGGCCCTGATGATCTCGAGCTTGCGATCGGTGGGGAGCATCTTGCCGGTCAGCTGCAGACCGTCGCGCATCGTGACGTCGCGCAACTCTGCGGCGGGAGCGAAGCGATACATTTACAGGCCCATCTCTTCGTCGGTGCGGCCGAGCAGAGTCGAGAGTACTTCCCTGGTGTGTTCGCCCAGATCCGGTCCGACGGAACGAATCGGCAGGGACGCGTCGCCGATCACCGGGACGACGCCGACGAATCCGACGTCGGTCGGCTTGTCGCCTCCGGTGTCGACCGAGAAGTGCTGAATCATGTTGCGGGCGGCGTACTGCTCGTCGGCGACGATGTCCGCAGCGGTGTAGATCGGGCCCGACGGCACTCCGGCGTCGTCGAGAATCTTCAAAGCCTGCTCGCGCGAATGCAATCCGGTCCAGGCCGAGATGGCTGCGTCCAGCTCGTCGCGTCGACGCCATCGGCCGGCGTTGGAAGCTAGGTCCGGATCGGCTCCGAGGTCGGGGCGATCGATGGTCTCCATGTAGCGCTGGAAGATCGCGTCACCGTTGCCGGCGATGATGATCGAGTGACCGTCGTTGCACGGGTACGCGTTCGACGGGGCGATGCCCTCCATGCGGCCGCCCGTGCGCTCACGTTCGACTCCGTAGGCGAGGTAATCCGGAATCAGCGATTCCATCATCGACAGGATCGATTCGTTCAGCGCCACATCGATGGAACGCTGCGCCAACGTCAGCGGCGACTGCTCGTCGGGTGCCTGCGCCGCACGCTGTGTCTGCCGCTGGAACAGTGCCATGACGCAACCGAACGCGGCGTACAGTCCGGCGATCGAGTCGCCGATCGAGACTCCCACTCGGACCGGTGGCCGGTCCGGATCACCCACGAGATTGCGAAAGCCGCCGTATGCCTCTGCGACAGCGGCGAATCCGGGTCGCTGCGACATGGGGCCGGTCTGCCCGAAGGCCGAGATGCGCGTGATGATCAATTCGGGATTGGCTGCGCTGAGCACTTCCGGCGAGATACCCCATTTCTCCAGCGTGCCGGGACGGAAATTCTCCAACACGATGTCGCACTTGGCAGCGAGGTCGACGACGTCCTTGCGTCCTTGTTCGGTACGCAGGTCCAGCACGATCGACTTCTTGTTTCGATTGATCGTGCGATACAGCATCGATGTGGTGCCGGAGTAGAGCCGCCAGTTACGCAGTTCGTCTCCGGTTCCCGGCCGTTCGACCTTGATCACCTCGGCACCGAAATCGGCGAGCATGCGCGCCGCGGTAGGGGCGGCGATGTAGTTGCCGAGCTCGAGAACTCGAACTCCGCTGAGCGGCAATGCCATCGTGTTCCTTTCGATACTCACAAAATCAGGGCTCACAGGATCCAGCTCATCGGCACGATCAACGCGATGGCGATGACCGATGCCACCGAGACGCCCACCGAGCACGTCTTGAGTGTGCCCCTGGTCGACTGTCCCATCAAGGACTGCAGCAGCCAGAAGGTGTTGCTGGTGACGTGCACGGCGAACAGCGATCCGGCACCGGCGGCGAGCGCGATGAACACCGGATCGAGCCCGATCAACGGAGCGACCGGGGCGAGGATGCCCGCGGACGTGATGGCCGAGATCGTCACCGAGCCCACGGCGATGTGCAACGCGGCAGCGATGACCCACACCATCAACAACGGAGCCGCGGTGCTGGCGGTGAAGTACTGGCCGAGGATGTCGCCGAGACCCGCCTCGTTGATGACGGCCGCGAGCGAACCACCGACACCGGTGAGGATGAGAATCTGACCGCTCTCGGCGAAACCACGGGCGAGAGCCTTCTCCACCCGGGCCTGACCGACGTGATAGCGGCCGATGAGGCAGGTCCCCACCAAGCCGATGAGCAGCGCGATGACCGGGCTGGCGATGAATTCGACCACCGGAACCGATATTTCGGCGACTTCGAGAACCGCTCCGACTGCGATGAGAACGAGCGCGAGCAGCAACGGCGAGAGCAACACCAGCAGCGACGTCTGCTTCTCGGTTCGCACCTTCTGCGCCACGCCACCTCCGGTTTCGAGGGGCTCGTCGTCGGAATCGGCAGGCTCGGGAACCACAGGCTGCTCGACTACGGCGATCTGTTGCTCGTCCTTCTCCTCGTTCCACCAGCCGTGTCGGAAGACGAACGACATGATGGCCACCGACAGCACGACGACGGGAACGATCAGGATCAATCCGTAGATCATCATCTTGCCCAGGGGCACTCCGAGCAGTCCGGCCAGCGCGAGCGTCGCGACACCGGGGACCATGAACACGATGCCGCATTCGAGCGAGATGGCCAGTGCTGTAGCCATTCTCGCCGTACCGTACTTGCCGATCTTGGGGGCGAGGTTGCGGGCGAGCGGAGCGGAGATCACCAGCAAGACGTCGAGGAAGATGGACTGCAGCACGGTCGCGATGGTCAGCGACAACGCGTACGGGAGTCGTTTGGGCCCGAACGTTTTCAGCAACGTGCCGACGAGTCGTTGGATGGCGCTCATCTCCTGCAGCACCGAGCCCATCAGGACTCCGAAGGCGATGAGCAGCCCCACCTCGGCCATGATCTCGCCGAATCCGCCCGTGATGGTGTCGACGGTGGTCGACACTCCGAGCTTTGTCGCCAGACCCAGATACGCGGCCCCGAGAACCAGCGAGATCACCGGATTGAAGTGAAAACGAACGATGAAGACCACCACCGCCAGCACAGCGACGACGGTGTTGATCACGATCCACATGTCGGACATCGGCAGTTCTTCCCACCAGAGAGAGTGACCGTCGCCATCGAAGACGGACCGGTGTGATGCGTCGCACCATTGCTCACATTATGGGCACAGATTTACTTCGTGAGCAAGAGTGACCCCGACTTGGCGTCAGATGGGCTGTGCGCGCCGAACCGACAGCGCAGCTCGCGAGGCGTCGAGTTCGACCGGCGAGCGCACCGCCACCTCGCCGACCCGCAAGATCCCGTCGGACAACGGTTCCACGCGAAGCCCGCCGCGACCGATCAACGCTTTGCGGGCACCGTCGACGACCATCCGGTCCATCCACGCGCAGGGGTGGGCCGGTCGCCCACCGCGAAAGCGGATCCAGCCGTCACCGGAGTCGAGCTCGAATTCCAGACCTCGCAACGGGTCGAGCTCGAGCCCACGCACTACGACGTTTCTCCTGGCCACGGCCGGGTCGGGGACCTCGACGCCGAGCACATCCCCCACTGCCTCCCAGGCCTCGACGGCCAGAAAGCTCACCGCCGCCTCGGTATGCGCCCGCACGCCGAAGAACCGATCGCCCCGGATGCCCTTGTGGGCCACGATCTGGACACTCTCCGGCAGGTCCGTCGGTACGTCGGCCGGGCCGTCCTTGGATCTGCCGAAATAGGCGTGTGTGGGCGCTCGCAGCAGCTGCACGATCTCGGCGCGGTACTCGAAGGACATGCCTTCGAGTCTGCCGTGTGCCCGTCCCCCGCTGTTCTTACCCGCGGGTAAGGAGAGATCAGTACACTCGCGACATGGCTGTGACGACCCGCGTGACCACATCGGACGGCATCATCGAGGGAAAGCCGGTGGGTGATCTGACCACCTGGCGAGGCATTCCCTACGCCGCCCCGCCCGTCGGACCGCTTCGTTTCAGAGCGCCCCAACCCACCGAGCCCTGGTCGGGTGTGCGCGACGCCACCGAGTGGGGCAATGCCTCCGTTCAGCACAAGCGCGGCACGATGCTCGCAGTGGGCAAGTACCAACCGTCGAGCGAGGACTGCCTGACGCTCAACGTGTTGGCCCCGAGCACACCCAGCGCGAGCCCGCGGCCGGTCATGGTGTTCATCCACGGTGGTGCCTACACGCTCGGCACATCGGCGACCCCGCTGTACGGCGGCGGCTCTCTGGTACGCCGCTCGCTGAAGGACGGCGACGGCATCATCTACGTGTCGGTCAACTACCGACTCGGCGCACTGGGGTACCTCGACATGTCCCAGTTCTCCACTCCCGAGCGGCCGTTCGACTCCAACCTGGGCTTGCGGGATCAGGTTGCGGCGCTGGAATGGGTGCAGCGCAACATCGCGAACTTCGGCGGCGATCCGAACAACGTCACCATCTTCGGCGAGTCCGCAGGCGGCAATGCCGTCACCACTCTCATGACCGTTCCCGCCGCGAAAGGCCTGTTCGCGCAAGCCATTTCCGAAAGCTCTGCCCCGGGAATGACGGCCACCAAGGAGCGCGCCGATCAGTGGGCGCGCGAGTACGTCGGCTACCTCGGCGGCACGGTCGAGACCGCCACCGAGACCCTCGACAACGCCGAGGTGCTCCGGCTCGGCCGGGCGGGCACCAAACTCGGCCTCACCACCCTGCACCGCACCCCGGGGCTGCTCCCGTTCGGCCCGGTGATCGACGGCGACTTCCTCCCGGTCAGCCCGGTCGAGGCATACGCGAACGGAACGGCGCACCGCGTCCCGCTGATCATCGGCACCAATGCCCGTGAGGGAACACTGTTTCCGAAGTTCCTCGACGCTTTGCCCACCAACCCCGAGCGCATCACCAAGCTGTTCTCGCTCACCGATCCCGACGCCGAGGCCGTGGTCACTTCAGGCTACCGGGGCTATCCCAACGAGCGGGCAGCCATCGACTTCGGCGGCGACTTCACCTTCTGGAAGCCCTCGCTCGAAGTGGCCGAGGGACATTCGCGTCATGCACCCACGTACTTCTACCGGTTCGACTTCGCCCCGCGGTCGATGAAGCTGCTCGGATTCGACGCCACCCACGGCTTCGAGTTGTTCGCCGTGTTCGGCATCAGCGAAACACTGTTCGGCAAGGCGCTGACGCTGGCAGGCGGGCGGAAGGCCTTCGCCGAAGTCACCGAGCAGGTCCAGTCGAACTGGATTGCGTTCGCCACCAACGGAAAACCCCTCGAATCGTGGCCGGAGTACAACGAGACCGACCGCAAGACGTTGATCTTCGACACCCGCACGCGGGTACAGAAGGACCCACGGAGCGACCGTCGCAAGGCGTGGGAAGGCTACCGGGGCTACGACAGCCAGAAGCTCGAGCCCGTCACTTGAGCAGTCGCGACATGCGACGGTCGGCAAGAATCTTGCCGGCCGTCTGACACGTCGCGCAATACTGAAAAGAGCGATCGACGTAGGCGACTTCGCGGACCGGGTCGCCGCACACCGGGCACGGAAGTCCGGTCCTGGCGTGCACGCGCATCCCCGATCTCTTCTCCCCCTTCAGACGCGCCGCATCCTGCCCGGCCGAGCGGGCCACCGCGTCGGACAGCACCGAGCGCATTGCCGCGTACAGCGCCCCGACGGCCTCGGAATCGAGCTTGCTCGACGATGCGAACGGCGAGAGCTTCGCCACGTGCAGTATCTCGTCCGAGTAGGCATTGCCGATGCCGGCCAACAGCGACTGATCCACCAACGAAGTCTTCAGTCGCGCGGTGGTGCTGCTGAGGATCTCGGCGAATTCGAGCTCGGTGACCGTCAGCGCGTCGGGTCCGAGCCGGGCGATACTCGCCACCTGTTGCGGATCGCGTACCACCCACACCGCCAGCCGTTTCTTGGTCCCCGCTTCGGTGAGATCGATCGCGGGCGTCGCTCCCTCGGGGGTGAAGAAGTGGATCCGCAGCGCGAGGGGCCCTTTGCCCGGCTTCGGCGGCGCGGCGCTGGGGTTGTCCACCCACCGCAGCCATCCTCCACGCGAGAGATGGGTGATCAGCCAGAGGTCACCGGCTCGGAGCGCCAGGTGCTTTCCGAAGCGGGCGGCATCGGTGACGTCCTTGCCCTGCAGCTCGGTGATCGGCGGATCGAATGTCTTGAGAACGCTCAGCGCAGCGATGTCGATTCGGCCGATCACGGCTCCGACGGCATGCTCGCGCAGAAAGCCGGCAAGGGCTTCCACCTCGGGTAATTCCGGCATGCGTCCAGTATGCAGCTACGATGACCGTCGTGATGGTTCCGACTCCGTACGAAGATCTGCTGCGCCGCATCCTCGATACCGGGACGGCGAAATCCGACCGCACGGGAACCGGCACCACCAGCGTGTTCGGGCATCAGATGCGCTTCGATCTGGCAGCGGGCTTCCCGTTGATCACCACCAAGAAGGTCCACCTGAAGTCGATCGTCTACGAGCTGTTGTGGTTCCTGCGCGGAGACTCGAACGCCACGTGGCTCCAGGAGCGCGGCGTCAGCATCTGGGACGAGTGGGCAGCTCCGGACGGCGAGCTCGGCCCCGTCTACGGAGTGCAGTGGCGGTCGTGGCCCACCCCGTCGGGCGAGCACATCGACCAGATCAGCCAGGTCATCGAGACCCTGAAGACCGATCCGGATTCGCGGCGAATGATCGTCTCGGCGTGGAACGTCGGCGAGATCCCGCGGATGGCGCTCCCGCCGTGCCACGCGTTCTTCCAGTTCTACGTGGCCGACGGAAAACTCTCCTGCCAGCTCTACCAGCGCAGCGCAGACATGTTTCTCGGCGTGCCGTTCAACATCGCCAGCTACGCACTGCTCACGCACATGGTGGCGGCGCAGACCGGCCTCGAGGTCGGCGAGTTCGTCTGGACCGGCGGCGACTGCCACATCTACGACAACCACCGCGAGCAGGTCACCGAGCAGCTCTCACGCGAGGCGTATCCATACCCCACTCTGAAACTGGCGCAACGGGATTCGATCTTCGATTACACCTACGAGGACATCGAGATAGTGGACTACCAGCATCACCCGGCGATCAAGGCCCCGGTAGCGGTGTGAGTGCACCGCACTTCGTCGGCCTGATCTGGGCTCAGACCACCGCGGGCGTCATCGGAGACGCGGGATCGATCCCCTGGCACGTCCCCGAGGACATGGCGCACTTCAAATCGAAGACGGCCGAGCATCCGGTGATCATGGGCCGTAAGACCTGGGACTCACTTCCTGCGAAGTTCCGTCCGCTGCCGGGCCGTCGCAACATCGTGGTCACTCGCAACTCCTCGTGGACCGCCGACGGTGCCGAGAACGCACCGAGTGTCGCCGACGCCGTGGCCCTGGTGGGCGAGAGCCCGGTCTGGATCATGGGGGGCGGCGAAATCTATCGCAGTGCAATGGATATCGCGACCCACCTGGAAGTGACCGAGGTCGATCTCGACGTGGAGGGCGATACGAAGGCCCCCGAGATTCCCGACGGCTGGGTCGCGACGGCAGGTGAGTGGCAGAGCAGCCGGGTCGACGGAACCCGATTCCGCTGGGTCGAGTACGGAAAGCCTACCCAACCTTCTTGAGCGCGTTCAGGATTCCCCCGTCGCGACTGCGAGCGGTGCGTCATACTGACGATCATGGACAAGAAGTCACTCACCGCCCTTGCCCGCCAACAGCTCAAACTTGCAGTCGGCGCGTCGAGTGGCCGCAGTTCACAGACGGTGTACGGCGGCCACCGACGCCACCTGCGGCAGACCGTGGTGGCACTGGCCGCCGGCAACAAGCTGGCCGAGCACGACCTCTCGGGCGAGTCCACCGTCCTGGTGCTCAGCGGCAAGCTCGAACTGATCTCCGGTGAGCGCTCCTGGAAGGGCTCGACCGGCGACCTTCTCGTCATCCCCGACGCCCGCCACAGCGTCGAGGCCCTCGAAGACGTGAGCTTTTTGCTGACCGTCGCTATGTGAGTGCTTTCCGCACGACCAGTACCGGACAGTCCGCGGTGTTGACGAGCGCGAAACTGGTGGAGCCCAACAGCATTCCACCGAATCCGCCGCGCCCCCGGTTGCCCACCACGATCAACGCCGCGGTTTCGGACAGTCCGCTCAGAACCCGCACCGGACGGTCCTGAGCGACGACGCGCTGCACCTCGACGTCGGGGAACCTCTCCTGCCAGCCGGCGAGGCTCTCTGCCAGCAGAACCTCCTCGCCGTCGGCGATGGCCTGCCAGTCCTTGGGCGCACGGCCGAACGACTGGGTGAGATCGACGTCGGACCACACGTGAACCGCGATCAGCACGGCGTCGCGAGCGGATGCTTCGACGAAAGCCCACTCGACCGCAGCCTGGTTGACGTCCGAGCCGTCGATACCGACGATCACCGGCCCCTCGGCAACCGGGCGGCCATCGATGTCGCGGCCTCGCACCACCGCGACCGGGGACACGCTGTGCGCGGCCAACGAGAGTGTGACAGCGCCGGTTTCGCTGGCCCCGATCACCAGCATCTCGGCCTGCGCCGAGACGCCGATGAGAACATCCATCACGCCGCCCTCGACGGCACTGGAGGTCACCTCGAAGGCAGGATCGTCGACGACCAGTGCGGCCAGCGTTTCTGCCGCCACCAACCTCGACTTGGCCGTGGCAACGAATTCGGTTGCTTCTCCTGCGAATTCGCTCAGGTCGACCACCCCCGGCATGTCGACGGCAGTGACGATGTGCAATCGCCGATCGCGTCGGTGAGCGCAGAGAGCCGCCCAGATCACGGCCTTGTCCGCTGCGGCGGATCCGTCGATACCGACGATGATCGGTCGAGAGCCTGTCACGTTTCGGGCCTCCGGTCTTGCGCGAGAACCAATCCTCGCGCGTATGACGAATAGGCGTTCAGGCTAGTCGATGGGGTCCGCCCGAGCGCCTCTTCGATTCGAATCGAATCGAAGAGGCACCGGTCCCACGGACCCCCCGGGGTATGTGGTGTCAGCTGGCGCGCAATGCGTTCGAGTATTCCCGGACTCGTGTGCGGCCGAGCTGGGTTGCGGCGTCCTGGGCGTCGAGATGATCGAGATAGTCGGCCAGTTGGTCGCGACTGCGGGCTCCGGCACCGAGATCGGTGCGCTCGAAGATGCGCCACTGCGCCAACAGGGGTCGTAGGACATCGTCGAGATGGCGGCGCAGATCGTAGATTCCGTCCCGCGAGATGAGCATCGCGCTGCGCGCGAACCCCGGCAGGTTGGTGCCCGGCAGCTGAAAGTTCATGACGACCTCGGTGATCGCCGTGACGGTGAGCGACGGTGCCACCTCGAGCGCCGCAGAAACAAGGTCCGAAAAGAAGCGGACATGCAGGTCCTGATCGGCGACGATGCGTCCGAGCAGGCGATCGGCCACCGGATCGTGGCACTGAACGGCAGTGTTGCGATGGCAGACGCTCGACACCGACTCGTCGAGGGTGACCTGGGCGAGCGACCGGAGCAGATGCGCTCCGTTCATCGGGGCGTCGAAACCCACCGTCATGCACTGCGCTCGGGCTCGACCGAGGGCGACCGGGTCGACGCTGCGGGTGACGACCAGGTAATCGGTGACGGCCACTGCATGCCGGGTTCGTTCGTCGCTCCACTCGGTCAGCCACGACGGCCAGACCCCGTTCTCGGAGGCTGCAGTATCCCGCCGATACAGCGGAATGTTCTGTTCGACGAGCAGGGTGGTCACCAGTGCCGCTTTGGCAGCTTCGGTCAGTGTCGAGGGACGCGAACCCCAGTACATCTCGGCTCGGACGTAGTCGGCCGGTTCCCACAGAACGGCCTCGGCGCGATGCCGAGCCAGGTTGGCCTCGATGGTCGGCAACAGTTCTCGCAGTACCGCGAACTGCCCGATATCTCTGCGCATACCCGCCCCTTCGTCGCCCGCCTACCCACTCCGACGGAGACAAAGGTAGATCCGCCGAACTCGCACCGTGGAGCGCTTGCAGATTGTTTAGGGCAAGTCGCAAGCGCCTGGGGCGCGCGCTCGAGACAGGTCACAACGAGTTTTGCCGAAATGGTGGATCACGCGTTGATAACAACCTATGATCGACCCTGTTAGAGGCCAGGAAACAAACTTGAAGTACGAAAACGCCGCGGTTTCGTCGGGAATTGCATACATTGAGCCGCGGAAGCGCATCGATACGCGCAAGTAAGTTTGCTCTCCGATGACCTGAAGATCCCAACACGAAGGGTTGATCTGTGACCGTTCACAACTCGACTAGCCTCGGAATCATGGTCGCGGGTCAGCCTGCGTCGGCTCCTCTTCGCGACTTCCGTGCGGTGGCGCGGCTCCTCGTGGGGCACTTCGCCGCCAACACCCCCTGCGGGTCGTTGCCGGGCGAACAGCTCCACGGCGACGTCACCGAATTCACCGTCAAGTGCATCAGTATCGCCGTGCAGATGCTCGACGAACGGCGCGCTCCGGCCGAGTCCGACCTGGCCGAACTTCGCGTCAAAGCCAGCCAGTGGGCACGCGAGGGCGTGCCCCTCGAGTCCGTGCTCAGCGTCTACCACGAGGGCATCCAGATCGGCTGGAATCTGGTGTCCAAGAGGGCAGGTGAGGGCGACGCCGCTCAACTGATCGAGGCCGCGCGGATGTTCGTGCTGCTGTCGGAGAAGGTGTCCATCGCCGCCAGCAAGAGCTACGTCGAGGAGCTCCAAGCGGTGGCAAGTGAGCACCACACGGCAGCGCACACCCTGGTGACCTCGCTGCTCAGCGGCCACAACGCGGTCTCGATGGCCCGTCAGTCCGGCATCGAACTCGCCGACAGCTACCTCGTGCTCGCCATCTCTGTTCCGCCGCACCCCGACGAGAACGATCCCAACATTCAGAAGACCGTCGCCGCCCGTAGAAAGCTGCGCCGCGTCCAGGCCGAGCTGGCCACGATCTGCGGCCGCACTCCCCTGTCTCTGCTCAGCACCGAGGGTGGCACCGTGCTCATCCCCGGTACCCACGACGACGAGTGGGTCGAGGCCTTGGTGCATCGCATCGGTACCGCCGCCGAGGTTCCCGTCACAGTCACCGCCGAACAGGCCGCAACCGCCGACATCCCCACCGCAGCCGATCAGGTACACGAACTGCTGTCGTTGGCGCACCAGCTGCACCGCCCGTCCGGCCTGTACCGCATGGACGACCTGGTGCTGGAGTACCAGCTCACGCGGCCTGGCCCCGGGCGTCGCCACCTGACCCAGATCCTCGAGCCCCTCGATTCGTCCCCTGAGCTGCTCGAGACCCTCGAGATCCACATCTCCCACGATCTGAACCGTCAGCGGTCCGCTCGCCAGCTTCATCTGCACACCAACACCGTCGATTACCGCCTCAAGCGGATCGCGCAACTCACCGGGTTCGATCCCACCCGTCCCTCGGGAATTCGGCACCTGCAGGCCGCACTGGTGGCCCGGCGGCTCGAATCCTCGCGCGGCGCAGCGTGATCTGAGAACTCCGACCGGTTTCTCGACCCGACGGCAGGTAGCGTCGGAAGTAATCGAGGAGCAGGGGATCGTTGCATGACCAATTTGAAGCTCGAGCTGTCCGGTGTGGTCAAGGAGTACCCCACCGGCGAGCAACCGGTACGCGCGTTGGACGGAATCGATCTCACCATCGAGGGTGGCCAGTTCGTCTCGCTCGTCGCGCCGTCCGGTGCCGGAAAGTCGACGCTGCTGCACATGCTCGGCGCTCTCGACACACCGACGTCGGGTTCCATCCGGTTCGACGACGTCGAGGTCACCACCCTCGACGACAACGCCCAATCCGATTTCCGACGCCACCAGGTGGGGTTCGTCTTCCAGTTCTTCAACCTGCTGCCGACGATGTCCGCGTGGGAGAACGTCGCCGTGCCCAAGCTGCTCGACGGCACACCCATCAAGAAGGCCAAGACCGACGCGATGCGTCTGCTCGAGATGGTCGGACTCTCGAACCGATCCGAGCACCGGCCGGCACAGTTGTCCGGTGGTCAGATCCAGCGCATCGCGATCGCCCGGGCGTTGATGATGGATCCGGCGCTGCTGATCGCCGACGAGCCGACCGGCAATCTCGATTCGAAGACCTCCCACAACGTCCTCGAGATCCTCGCCGACGTGGCGCACGCCAGCAACGGGCGTCGAGCAGTGGTGATGGCGACCCATGACCTCGAGGCAGCACGGTCCACCGATCGCATCGTCAGCATGATCGACGGTCGCGTCGAGACCGACACTCTGACGGCCGGCCTCGATCGGTGATAAGCACCGCGCTCAGCAGATTTCGAGTCATCAGCCTTCGCGATCTCCGCATGCACTGGGTGCGTTCGCTGGTCTCGGCCGGTGTCGTCGCCGTCGCGGCCGGGCTGCTCATCGCCGTCCTCGGCACGTACGGCTCCTTGACCGGCTCCGTCGAGCGGCTCGCCGTGTCGATCGCCGGTAACGCGAACTACGAGATCGTCGGTGTCACCGACTCCGGTTTCGATCAGAGCGAACTCGACGCCGTACGTGCTGTTCCCGGCGTCGAGACAGCGGTTCCACTGTTGCGCAGCACCGTTCGGTCCGATGTCGGAGACCTGACGATTCTCGGTGTCGACTCATCCATCACGGCACTGCAATCCGATCTGGAAGGTGCCGTCGGAAACGCGTCAGGATTGCTCACCGATCCGGACGGGGTGTTGGTCGGAGCCGCAACGGGTCTGACGCAGGGCGACACCGTCACCATCGACGATGTTCCGACCGCGGTGGTCGGCGTGGTCGACGGCCCCGGGACGCAGCGCATCGGCGGGGGCATGTTCGCGGTCGCGCTCGTCCCGACGGCTCAGGCGCTCACCGACCGCACCGATCAGCTCGATTCGATCTTCGTCCTCGGCAGTGGCGACTCTCTGCGCACCGACCTCGATGCCGCATTGGCCGGCCGGGTGTCGGTGATGGATCCGGACTTCCGGGCCGACCGCGCGAACCAGGCGATGAGCCTGACTCGCAATGCGACACTGATGGTCTCGCTCATCGCGTTCGTCGTCGCGGCGTTCCTCGTCTTCAACGTCATGAACATGGCCATCGCGAAGCGTCGACCCACCATCTCTCTGCTCCGGGCAGTCGGTGGCCGCCGCGGCGATATCGTCCGCGACCTGTTGTTCGAGTCCGTTCTGGTCGGTCTCGTCGGCGGTGCCGTCGGAGTTCCGCTGGGAATCGTGATGGGCCGCATTGCAATCGAAAGTCTGCCGCCGTTCCTCTCGCAGGCCTTCGATGCGCGAATCGAATACGTGCTGCCCGGCTTCGCGATTCCGGTGGCGATCGTCGCGTGCGTGCTGGCCTGCGTCGGGGCGTCGGCCGTCGCCGCCGTGCAGGTGTATCGCATCTCGCCGATCGAAGCGCTCGCAGTCGGCGGCGGAGAGACCTCCGGAGGCCCCGGTCTGCGATTCACCCTGGCCGCGACCGTGTTCGGCGTGTTCGCCGTCGCCGGATCCTTCCTCTTCGCCGTCAACGTCGACGGGCAGTTGACCCTCGGAGCCGGTGCGTTGTTCATGTTCGGCGTCGTCGCGCTGTGCGTCGGCGCGACCGGGCCGATCGTGTCCGTCACCGCAGCGGTCCCCCGCCGCTGGGGTGGTGCCGGACGCCTCGCGACCGCCACCATCGAACGCGCCCCGCGGCGTATCTGGGCAACCGTGATGACGATCGTGATCGCCGTGGGAGTCAGTGTGGGAGTGTCGGGTTCGCTGACCAACATGACCGACTCGGCAGCCGAATCGTTGTCGTCCTTGGCGAACACCGACCTGTACGTGTCGATGACCTCACCCGACGCCATACCGTCGGGCCCGATCGTTCCCGCCGAGGTGGAAGACGCTGTCCGGGCGACGCCGGGGGTCTCTCGCATCGTCGAGGGACAGTGGGCATACGCGACGATCGACGGCGAGACGGTATCCATCCAGGGCGTCGCCGACGGTAGCAACGCAGTAACGCTCGCATCGCTCTCCGACGACGTCCGCGCGGCGGTGCTCGCCGGTGACGGTGTGGTGCTGTCAGAGGGGTTCGGCAGAACACTCGGTGTCTCGGTGGGTGACTCCATCGATCTGCCGACGCCGACCGGCGTGCAGACCGTGCGGGTACTCGACCTGGTCGAATACATCAACGCCGCCGGCGGGACCATGGCGATCTCGCTGGATTCGATGCAGCGTTGGTACGACCGGCCCGGGGCTACCTACCTCGAGATCAGCATCGATGGAGACGTTGCGGCAGTACAGGATTCACTGCGCGCAGCGCTGCCACCCGAGGCGTTCGTCTACACCGGCGGCGCCGCACTCGAGGGAACGAGCGCCGCTATCCGACAGTCCGGTGCACTGGCCATCGCGTTGCAGTGGATCGTCGCGCTCGTCGCTGCCGTCGCGTTGCTCAACACGTTGACACTGTCGGTACTCGAGCGTCGACGTGAACTCGGCGTACTGCGCGCCATGGGCGGTGGCCGCGGAACCCTGGCGCGAATGGTGCTCGCCGAGGCGCTCTCGGTCGGCGTCGTCGGTGGTGTGCTCGGCCTGATCATCGGTGCGGGTCTGCAATACCTGAGCACCCTGATCCTCGGAGCCAGCATCGGAATTCCGGTCGCCTACACCGCGAGCTGGTCGGTGCTGCTGTACGGACTCGTTGCCCTCGGCCTGTCGCTGCTGGGTTCGGCTCCGCCTGCCGTGCATGCCTCTCGACTGAGCATCGTGGACGCTATCGCGGCGGATTAGATGGTGGGCGGGGCTACAGGCCGCTGGTCTCGGGATCCGCAAATGCGCTCCGGCCTCGGGATCCGCAAATGCGCTCGCGTTTGTCAGGTGCGAGCGGAATAGACAGCCAGTGGCCGGCGACTCTGCGCGCGTTTGGCGAATGCGCGCGCGTTTGTCCGAGGATGACCGATGCCTTCGCCCGCGACATTCGGTGCTTCGTCGGCATCGAATCGGCTGCCGATCACACCGCTGACCAGCACCGCACCGCCCTGAACCTGATCGCATCGCCGACCGGGACGGTGGCGAGCAGCGGCAACCTGCTTCACGATCGGCACGGTGGGCCGCTAGACTAGCAAGCGCGATGTGGGCCAGCTGTGCAGTGCGGCGGCAGACCCATCCGCAACCGATTGTTCGATTGATCGAAAGCCGTTGCTGGACAATGACTTCGGATCAGCAGAACGGTCACCAGCCTTCGTAGCTCAGGGGATAGAGCAACCCTCTCCTAAAGGGTAGGTCGCAGGTTCGAATCCTGCCGAGGGCACCACGAGTCGACTTCGCGCTCCACCCTCCCCAATTGCTGGCAACTATTGCGCAGCCACAAAACTCCCCGTACTATCGAACATGTATTCGAGTACTGGGGAGGAACTCGTGGTCACAGCTGTACAAGATTCACCACTCACGCCCGATGAAGTGCTGCGCTTCGTTGCGCGTCTTCAGGCGTCCGATCTCGATGTCGACGCAGCAGCCGGCATCGATTTGATCTCCGCTCTCGAGACTGTCAAGTGCGCCAGCGTGGCAACGCAAGCCGTGGTGACCGATGCCGTTGCGACAGCCATCAGCAACGAACGCAGAGAGCGCGGCAAGCCGAAAGCCCAGTGGCACAATGGTATTGCGTCACAGATCGGACTGGCTCGGCGCGAATCACCGAACCGTGGGGGCACTCACCTGGGACTCGCTCGCGCGCTGGTGCACGAAATGCCGCACACCCTCGCGCGGCTGAAAGCTGGGGAACTCAACGAGTGGCGCGCCATGATCCTCGCTCGCGAAACCGCATGCCTCACCGTCGACGATCGCCGCACCATCGACGCACGACTGTGCGCAGACCCCGCCACCCTGGCCGGTGCCGGCGACCGCACCATCGAAGGCCGCGCCCGCGCACTCGCCAACGAGCTCGACGCCGCCTCCCAGGTGAAACGACGCGCCAAGGCCTACGCCGCCCGCCGCACCAGCACCCGTCCAGCACCCGAATCGATGGGCTTCTTCACGGTCCTCACGTCGATGGAAAAGATGGTCTGCATGTGGGCGACGCTGAGACGAGACGCCGACACAATCATCAACTCCGGCGGTGACACACGCACCCGCGATCAGATCATGGCCGACCTCGTGTTCGAGCGCATCACCGGCGCATCTGCAGCTCAGGGCCCGCCGGTGACCGTCGACATCGTGATCTCGGATTCCACCCTCCTCGCCGGCGGTGACACGTCCGCATACATGCACGGCTACGGCGACATTCCGTCCGATGTCGCACGGCAACTGATCCGAGACACACTCGACAGTGAGACGCACGTCGCATTGCGCCGCCTCTACGCGCACCCGAAGTCCGGTGCGCTGACGGCAGTGGAGTCCAATTCGCGCGCATTTCCCACCGCGCTGGGACGCCTGATAGATCTCCGCGATCGCACCTGCCGAACCCCGTGGTGCGACGCACCGATCCGTCACCACGATCACATCAGATCGCACTCCGCGGGTGGCAGAACGAGTGCCGAGAACGGCGCAGGCCTCTGTGCCGCATGCAATTACGCCAAAGAAGGTGATGGCTGGACAGCCGAAGCATGGCGAGACAAACGCAACGCGCGACACCGCTACCGGCTCATCTCACCCACCGGGCACAGCTATGACTCGAGTGCGCCGCCGATGCCGGTGGTCGAGCTGTACAGCTCGACGATCGAGAACGTGATGATCACCGGTCTCTTCGACGACGACGCCGCATGACGGGTTGCGGCGGGAAGATACCGAGCACCGACTCGGTTACACTCGTCAACGGCGCGCGTAGCTGCACGCCAGACGTCGTGGAATGCTCCCGAACCTCCATGTGCACCCTGCACAGGCTTCTCTTACGGCGATCGAAACTGCCCACCGGCAGTCTCGCCACCTTGCATCTCGGCCCGAAGGCCCGCAGGTGCAACACCCTGCCCGAAAGGCACTTTCCATCACTATGACGACCCCACAGACTTTTTCTGCACTCGGCGTACCCCAGGCCATCGCGGATGTACTCGCGAGCCAGGGCAAGACCGAGGCATTCCCCATCCAGGCCGACACCCTTCCCGACACACTGCAGGGACGCGACGTGCTCGGACGCGGAAAGACCGGCAGCGGTAAAACACTCGCATTCGCCATCCCGATGGTCGCTCGCCTCGCCGGCCAGCTTCCCGGCAACCGCAAGCCCGGCCGCCCCCGTGGCCTGATCCTCGCGCCGACGCGTGAGCTCGCCACCCAGATCGCCGTCGCGATCGAACCACTCGCGTCCGCGTACTCGCTCAAGGTCACCACGATCTTCGGTGGTGTCTCGCAGGTCCGCCAGGTCTCCGCACTCAAGGGTGGAGTCGACATCGTCGTCGCGTGCCCCGGTCGCCTCGAGGACCTGATGAAGCAGCGCCACCTCACCCTCGACGGCGTTCAGATCACCGTCCTGGACGAGGCGGACCACATGGCCGATCTCGGGTTCCTGCCCGTCGTCACCCGCATCCTCGCCGCCACCCCGGACAAGGGCCAGCGCATGCTGTTCTCCGCGACCCTGGACAACGGCGTCGACAAGCTGGTCAAGCGATTCCTGCACAACCAGATCACGCACTCCGTCGACGAGGCCACCTCACACGTCGAGGCCATGACGCACAGCGTCTTCGAGGTCGACGGCGTCGAAGCCAAGAAGAAGCTGGTCCACCAGCTCGCCTCCGGCACCGGACGCCGCATCCTGTTCATGCGCACCAAGCACCAGGCCCGCAAGCTCGCCAAGCAGCTCACCGACGCCGGAATCCCGTCCGTCGACCTGCACGGCAACCTCTCGCAGGCCGCCCGTGACCGCAACCTCGCCGCGTTCTCCTCCGGCCAGGCCCGTGTTCTCGTCGCCACCGACGTCGCAGCCCGCGGCGTCCACGTCGACGACGTCCAGCTGGTCGTCCACGTCGATCCCCCGGCCGAGCACAAGGCGTACCTGCACCGTTCCGGCCGCACCGCACGCGCGGGAAGCGCCGGAGACGTCGTGACCGTCGTCCTGCCCGAGCAGCGCAAGGACACCGCAGTTCTGCTGCGCAAGGCCGATATCAAGGTCACGCCCGTCCGCGTCACCGCCGACTCGCCCGCAGTGGCGAACCTCGTCGGTGAGCAGGCTCGCTACGTCCAGCCGATGCCGAAGGCCGAGCCGGAAGTTCGCGCCGCGAACCCTCGCAACAGCAACAACGCCCGACGCGGCGGCCCGGCCCGATCCGGTGGGCAGCCGCGCTCCGGTGGACAGCCCCGCAGCGGTGGTCAGCCGCGTAGCGGTGGCGGCGGACACAGCCGTCGCGCAGCAGGACCCGCCACGAGCCAGCGCAGCCGCTGATCTCAGGCTGGCACACTGGAGCGGTGACCGTCAGCTCTCCCCACACGCCGAAGTCAGGGCCCCTCGGTCCGCAGGAAATGGCGACCGCTGCCGTCATGAGCAGCTTCACCGTCGCGTTGACGGTGATCGGTGTGCTGGTACCGATGGCGGCGATCCTTCAGGTCGTCGCGGCGATTCCCATGTCGGTGGTCGCACTTCGGTATCGGACTCGTGCACTGGTCACCTCGGCGGTGGCCGGCACCCTCGTCGGTTTCGTCGCGGCCGGAACCCAGACGGCCATCACCGTCGCCAGTGCCGCCCTACTGGGCGGCCTGGTCGGGCGGGCGAAGCGCAGGAAGCAAGGACTGTTCGGCGTTCTCGTCACCTCGATGGTCGTCGGGCCGGTGCTCGGGGCGTTGACGGTGCTGCTGCTGCTCGTTCTCGTTCCGTTGCGCGAGTTGTTCCTCGAAACTCTCCGCAACACCTTCGAGGGCATTTCTCGACTGCTCGAGCGCACATCGGCACTGCAAGGCGTGGCCGACGTGATCCGCACCAGCTCCACGACCGTGCTCGACAACTGGTGGTGGTGGGTCGGCGGATCGATCGCCTTCGGCATCGTCACCGGAACGCTGTTCGCGTGGCTCATCCTCACCGCGATTCTGGACCGTCTCTCCACCATCCCCACCCCCGAGCCTCTGGCCTCGAGCACCGACGACGAGATCGGCCCACTGCCGGTCAGGCTCACCGCGGTCGGGTTCCGGTACCCGGGAAGCACGACGTCCGCGTTGACCGGTGTCGACCTCCGCATCGACACCGGTGAATTCGTGGCGATCGTCGGCCACAACGGTTCCGGCAAATCGACGCTGACGCGGATCCTCGCCGGCCTCGAACCGTCGGAGGGCACCGTGGACAGGCCCGGCTCGACCGGACTCGGACGGTACGGCGGTACCGCAGTGGTGCTGCAGCGCCCCGAAAGCCAGATCCTCGGCACCCGCGTCGCCGACGACGTGGTGTGGGGACTGCCGCCCGGCGATTCACGCCCCGACGTGGAGGCCTTGCTCGACGAGGTCGGGCTCGGCGGTATGGGAGCGCGCGACACTGCCTCCCTCTCCGGCGGCGAAATGCAGCGACTCGCTGTCGCCGCGGCACTTGCTCGCCGTCCTGCACTGCTCATCGCCGACGAGGCAACCGCCATGATCGACGCCTCGGGGCGCGAACATCTGGTCTCGCTCCTCGCCGAATTGCCCCGCAGGCACGCGATGTCGGTCGTGCTCGTCACCCACCATGTCTCGGAGACCGTCGCCGCGGATCGCGTCGTACATCTGCACGAGGGTTATCAGGTCCAGCACGACTCGACGTGGATGCACGCTCGGACGGAGAACCCCGCTGCGCTGCACGACAATTCGAGCGAACGTCTTCTGGAACTGAGCGGCGTCGCGCACACGTACAACCGGCGCACACCGTGGGCGCAGGTAGCACTGAACGGCATCGACATCACTGTCAAACGCGGTGAGGGTGTGCTCGTTCTCGGCGGGAACGGTTCGGGCAAGTCCACTCTCGCCTGGATCATGGCCGGCCTCACCGGCCCGACCGAGGGCACCGCCCAGCTCGGCGGCAAGGCGATGACTTCACGTGTCGGCGATGTCGGACTCGCATTTCAGCACTCTCGCCTGCAGCTGCAGCGGCGCACCGTCTCCGAGGACATCGCTGCCGCTGCCGGTCCCGAAACAGGTTCTGCCACAGTCTCGGCCGCGATGGATGCCGTCGGCCTGGACAGGTCGTTGGCGGCTCGCGACATCGATTCGCTCAGTGGTGGTCAGATGCGACGCGTGGTGCTGGCCGGGCTGATCGCGCGTCGGCCTCGACTGCTGGTTCTCGACGAACCGCTGGCCGGGCTCGACCCTCCCGGCCGCGACGACATCATCGGCGTTCTCGCCGGACTGCGCGATCGCGGCGTCGCCATCGTCGTCATCTCGCACGACGTGGACGGCATGGACACCGTCTGCAGCCGCACCATCACGATGGCCGACGGCCACATCGTCTCCGATTCGATCCTGGGGAGCGTGCACTCGTGACCACCGTCGTCCTGCGTCAGGTCCCGCGATTCTCACCGATCCACCGCCTGTGGGCCGGCACCAAACTCGTCGCCGTGCTGCTGCTGAGCATCACTCTCGTGGTGGCACCGACGTGGCCTGCCCTCGGAATCGTGTTCGCGCTGTTGGTCATCGCCGCGATCATCGCGCACGTCCCGATCACCGCGGTGCCGCGTCCACCGTGGTGGATCTGGGCACTGTTCGGCGTCGGAGCTCTCATCAATCTGCCGATCGGCGGCGCGGCAGTGCTGGTGTATCTGCGCGCGACGCTGTTCATCTTCGTCCTGCTCGGCGCATCGATGATGATCGGCTGGACCACGTCGATGAGCGACATCGCGCCTGCGGTCTCCAAACTGGGCGCACCGCTGAAGAAGCTGAAGTTGCCGGTCGACGAGTGGGCCATCGCCGTGGCCCTGAGCCTGCGGTCGCTTCCGCTGCTGATCGAAGAGATGCGCACCCTCAATGCTGCCCGACGCCTGCGCCCCAAGCCGGTCGTCAACAGCGCGTCGGACAATTCTCTGGTCGACATCGTCACGACGGTGATGTCGGTGGCGATCAGGCGGGCCGACGAAATGGGTGGGGCCATCACCGCTCGCGGAGGTACCGGAATGATCACCGCCACCGACGCGCGGTTCAAGGCCTCGGACGCGGTGACACTGATCGTGGTGACTCTGGCGTGCGCCGCGGCGATCGCGATCAGCTTCCTGTTGGGCTGACCTACTCCCCCGCGAGACGTTCGGTGCGCGAGTTCAAGGCCTTGACGAACACCTCCGGGATGTCGCGTGGATCCTCGGCGACATAGCTCGTTCCGCCGGTCGCAGCCGAGATCTGCTGCAGCGCAACCGGATCTGCGTCACTGGTGACGCCGACGGTGATGATCACGATGGGGCGCACCGGATCCTGTTCCTTCTGCAGCGACGCCAGCAGCTCGTCGAGGGAGATACTGCCCTCGTCTTCGTTGGCACCGTCGGTCAGGATGATGACGCTGTTGACGTAGTCGGGGTCGTATCCCTCCTTGACCCGCCGGAATGCAGCCAACGTGGTGTCGTAGAGCCCCGTTCCGCCGCCGACGAGAGCCGGAAGCCCCCGGATCGAATCGAGAATGGCGTCGCGCTGCGATTTTCCGTTGAACGTACCGTCGGCCTTACCCATCGGCACCAGTTCACGGTGGTCCTGCTTGCCACCACCGAGACCGATCGAGAACGCCCACAACCCCATCTGCGTCTGATCGCTGAAGAGCGAGTTGGCACCTACCGACGCGTCCACGGTCAGCGCGATGCGGGTGGAGTCGCCCGATTTCGCGGCCATCGAACCCGACACGTCCTCGACGACGAGGGTGCGCAACGGCAGTGCGAGTACGGCCCAGTCCCGCAGCGTCGTCTCGATGGACAGCGGGTTCTTGATCTCGAGCGACGCGACGGACCCGACGCCTCGACCGTCGGGAAGCGGTGTGCCACTCGATGTTCGGAAGCCGGCTGCAACCAGGGTCTCGGCGGCAGACGCGGTGGCGAGAACCGAGCCCAGAGCGGCTCCGGCCTGCTTGACGCGGTCGTATTCGGGGCCGGCAGGCGCGGTCACGGCCAGCGGGTAGTTGAGGAAATAGCTGCCGGTCGGCGGAACCGACTCGGTCAGTCCCGATCCCGGATTGTCGGCCTCGTACGCAAGCAGTGCCTGCTCGGTCGCCACGCTGGTGCCACCCTCGGCGGCCACCTGGGCCACCAGATCCGGGGTGTCGTGTGGAGTGTCCGCGATTCGTCCGAAGTCCTGAGCCATCGGGACCAGTGCCGCCGACACGGCCTTGGCGTCGGAGATCGCCACCTCGGATTCGGCCAGCGCACCGAGGATCGCGGCATTCGAGGCGCTGCTGGTCAGGGGATCACCGATGCGTTGCCCGGGAAGCTGGAGCACGCTGAGCCAGGTATCGGTCACCGGCGCGGCATCGGACTTCGAGACCAGGACCGGCAGCGTGTTCGCGACGGAGGCCTTGGCCAGCTCGGGAAGCGCACCGGTCGAGCGGAGAGTCTTGAGCAGCCACAGTGTCGAATCCGGTATCCACAGGTCCGGGCGATTTTCGGTTCCGGCGATCTCGGTGGCGGTGTCGGCGGGTCGTTCGGGGCGAACCTCGAAGTTCACGCAACCACGATCGAACTCGGTGGCCTGCGCGAGAATCTGCTCGACGGGCTCGGCGATGGAGGTGTCCACGGCGAGCGAGACGGTGTCGACGGAATCGCAGGAATCGGCACCGGACGCGCGGACGGCCTGTACGCCGAACCAGCCACCGACCACGACGACGACTGCCACCAGCGCAAGCACCGACCAGATCGTGGCCGAACCGAACCGCCGAGCACTACCGCTGTGACGTCCCGACATCGATGCAACCCCCTGCTCGGCCCCCCGCTGCACTCACAGGACGAGTGCAAGCGCACGCGCCCTCAGAAGTGACGCGACGCACAGCATAGTAGCCCTCTCAGCGACCGGAGCGACTTCTCAGCGCATTGACGAAAACGTTCGGGATCTCCGCGGGATTTCGTGCAACGAAGCTCGTACCGCCCGTTGCCGCCGAGATCTGTTGCAGCACACCGGCATCGGCGTCATCGGTGATTCCGATCGTGACGATGACGACCGGCCTGGACGGGTCCTGCTCCGTGCGCAGAGTGGACAGCAGCTCGTCGAGCGCGATGCTGTCGGGGTCCTCGTTGGTGCCGTCGGTGAGGATGATGACGCTGTTGACCGCGTCGGGATCGTAGCCCTGCTGCACGGTGCGGAACGCTGCCAACGTGGTGTCGTAGAGACCGGTACCACCTCCGACCAGGGCCGGAAGCGTTCGAGTCTGCTGCAGCAGCACCTCACGCTGCGTGGTGTTGCCGACTTTTTCGTCCATTCGCCGGATCGGTGCGAGCTCACGGTGGTCCTGCGATTCGCCGCCGAGTCCGATCGAGAATGCCCACAACCCCATCGACGCGTTGTCGGGGAACAGTCGGTTTCCGGTTTCGCTGGCCTGCACCGTCAATGCGATACGTGAATCGGCCCCCGCGCTGTAGTTCATCGATCCGGAGACGTCCTCCATCACCAGGGTCCGCGACGGCAGCGCCAACACCTGGTACTGGCGCAGCGTCGACTCGGCGGCCTGCTGGTCGGCGATCGTCAGAGGCGTCACGTCACCGATCCCGCGATCGGAATCGAGGGGTGCGTTGTCCGCGGAGCGGAACCCGGCTTCGGACAGAGCCCGCTGCCCCTGTTCGGATTCGATGGCCGTGGCCAGTGCCGTCCCGACGGACTTCGCGGTCTCGTGTCGATCCCCTGCGGGCTCGGTCACGGCCAGCGGAAAGTTGAGGAAGATGCTGCCCGTCGGCGGCACCGTCGCGCCCAGTTCGACGCTGTTGTCCTGCTGATAGGCCAGGAAGGCCTGCTCGGAGACCACTGCGACACCGCCGTCGGCAACCAGATCGTCCAGCCGTAACGTCGGATCGGCCTCACCGCGAGTGGCGGCCTGGGCCTGAGCGATGGGGACGAGCGCCGCTCCGACCGAGTCCAGGGCGGTCTCGTCCGATCCGGCCTCGGCCACCGCCCCCAGGATGGCCGCATCGGATGTGGTGTTGGTCAGCGGGTTGCCGATGCGCAGACCTTCGAGCTTCAATGCGGTGAGCCAGGTGTCGAAGAACGGCACCTCGTCCTTGCGGGCCGCGAGCACAGCCGGGGTGCCGGCCACCGACTGACTCGCCAGGTCGATCAGCGACGCGGTGGACCGCACGGTCTTGCCGATCCACAGCGAGGAATCCGGAATCCAGAGAGAGGGAACATCGTCGCCCTTGGCGACCGCAGCCGAGACCTGACCGGATTCGGTTGCGGTAACCTCGATCCGAGCGCAACCGAGGCTTTCCGCGGACGTCTCGTCGACGATCTTCTGCAGCACCGGCGCGATCGCAGGGTCCGCGGCCAGAGAGTAGGACGCGGGATCGCCGCACTCGGAACCGAATGCCTTCTGCGCGACGACCACTCCGCCGCCCACCACGAGAAACAGGGCCACGGCCACGACGCCGTACTTGGCGAATCCTCTGCTGCTCGTCGCGGACGACGGGGCACTGTGTCTACCGGGCATGGCGGGCTCCTACTTCACTGGTCGTTCCACAGGCTCCACCCCTGCCGCGTCAGGCGTAGATCTTGACGAACGTCTTCAGCGAGTTCTCGATGTCGCCCTTGAGGGCGCGTGCGACGCCGGAGCCGATCGGACCGAACAGCGGCGCGCCGCCGAGGTTGACGTCGATGGTGATCTCGGAACCGTCACCCTTGGATTTCACGGACAGGTTCAGGCCGATCTTGACGCCGCCCTTACCGTTGCCCTTGAGCTCGAGCTTCTTGGGCGGATCGTAGGACTCGATCTTCCAGGACACCCGGTTGCGCATGCCCTTCACGCTGGCGACGGAGTCCAAGGTGGTGCCCACGTCCAGCTGCTCGGGCAGCTCACCGCGCCACGCTTCGTGGATGGAGAGCCACTGCTCGTATCCGGACAGATCGGACGCGTGCGCCCACGTCTGCTCGGGGGTGAGTGGGACGTCGAGGGAAACCTTCAGCTTGGCCACAGCAGGGATGGTAACCGCTGCACGAAAAATGTCCGTGTGAGGCCTTGCTCACACGGACATTTTCGGTGGAACCTGCTATCGACTAGTGAGCGCTGGCCTTCTCCGCACCGATACCGGTGAGGGAGCGAACCTCCATCTCGGCCTGCTTGTCGGTGTTCTCGGTGTCCTTCGAGATCAGAGTTCCGACGATGCCGAGGATGAATGCCAACGGGATCGAGACGATGCCGGGGTTGGAGAGCGGGAACCAGGCGAAGTCAGAGCCGGGGACCATCGACGTCGGCGATCCGGAGACGGCCGGGGAGAAGATGATCAGCACGATCGTCGAGATCAGGCCGCCGTACATGCTGAACAGTGCGCCGGTGGTGGTGAAGCGACGCCAGAACAGCGAGTACAGGATGGTCGGCAGGTTCGCGGCCGCAGCAACGGCGAACGCGAGTGCCACCAGGAAGGCGATGTTCTGCCCGTTGGCGAGGATGCCGAGGCCGATGGCCAGGACACCGATGACGACGGCGGTGATCCGCGAGACCTTGACCTGCTTCTTGTCGTCGACCTTGCCCTTCTTGATGACGCTCGCATAGATGTCGTGAGCGAACGACGCCGAGGCGGTGATCGTCAAGCCGGCGACCACGGCGAGGATGGTCGCGAAGGCAACCGCCGAGATGACGCCGAGCAGGATCACGCCGCCGAGCTCGAAGGCCAACAGCGGAGCCGCGGAGTTCTGACCGCCGGCCGAGGCCAGGATGCGGTCGGGTCCGACGATCGCTGCCGCACCGTAGCCGAGGACGAGGGTGAACAGGTAGAACGCACCGATGAGCGCGATGGCCCACACGACGCTGCGACGAGCTTCCTTGGCGGTGGGCACCGTGTAGAAGCGCATCAGCACGTGCGGCAGACCCGCGGTGCCGAGCACGAGTGCGATACCGAGCGAGAGGAAGTTGATCTTCGAGGTGGCACTGCCGCCGTACTGAGCGCCGGGCTCGATGACGTCACGGGCTGCGACGGCCTCGTTGGCCGATCCGGCCACCATGGTCTGGGCGCTGCCGAGCAGCTCGGAGAAGTTCAGGCCGAACTTGGCGAGAACGAGCACCGTCATGAACGCCGCACCCGCGATGAGCAGAACGGCCTTGATGATCTGGACCCAGGTGGTGCCCTTCATGCCGCCGATGAGCACGTAGGCGATCATCAGCACACCGACGATCGCGATGACGATGGACTGTCCGGTGCGGTCGGAGATGTCGAGCAGCAGTGCGACGAGTCCGCCGGCACCGGCCATCTGAGCGAGCAGGTAGAACAGCGAGACGGTCAGGGTCGACAGCGCGGCCGCGGTACGAACCGGGCCCTGCTTGAGCCGGAAGCTCAGTACGTCCGCCATCGTGAATTTGCCAGTGTTCCTGAGCAATTCGGCGACGAGGAGCAGCGCGACGAGCCAGGCGACGAGGAAGCCGATGGAGTACAGGAAGCCGTCGTAGCCGTAGACGGCGATGGCACCGGCGATACCGAGAAAGCTTGCTGCAGAGAGGTAGTCACCAGCGATTGCGACGCCGTTCTGCGGTCCGGAGAATCCGCCGCCTGCGGTGAAGAACTCCGCGGAGGTCGCGTTCTTCTTCGATGCTCGAATGACGACGGCCATAGTGATGATGACGAACGCACCGAAGATCGCGATGTTGACGAGCGGTTCACCGACTGTTGTATCGGCGGCCTGGGCGAGAATATTCACGGCGGGAGTGGAGCCTGCGGAATGACCAATCATCAGTTTTTCGCTCCCTGGGAGGCTTCCATCTCGGCGCGCAGGGCTGCGGCGCGAGGATCGAGTTCACGGTTGGCGAACTTCACGTAGATGCCGGTGATGGCGAACGTCGTGACGAACTGGCCGAGGCCGAGCAGCAGCCCGACGTTGATGTTGCCCCACACCTTGGTCGACATGAAGTCGACCGCGTAGGTGCTCAGCAGCACGTAGATGACGTACCAGACCAGGAAGAACCCGGCCATCGGGAACACGAAGCTACGCAGACGACGCCGAAGTTCCTGGAACTCTGGACTGGCCTGCATGTCGACGAACGCTTGCGCGTCCGGTGGCGAATTGGTTTCCGGTGCGGTCACCTTGGACTCCTGAAGTAGATGTGAGCTGTAGCTGACTTGGAACAGTAATGAGAGTCAGGTCACAAAATCAGGAGGTGGTGTCGATCACACGATGGGAAGCGGGAGTGTGCGCCGAGCGGTCGAGAATGGCAGTTGAGCGGCTCTGCGGCGGGAGTGGAGCCTGCGGAATGACCCAGTGCGGGAGTGGAGCCTGCGGAATGACCCAACGAAACAGTGGAGCCTGCGGAATGACCCAGCGGTCTCAGAGTTCGCGCTCGCGGTCTTTGCCCATGTCGAGGCCCTCGGGTAGGTGCAGTCGGGCGAAGATGCGGGAGATGTCGGACGGGACGGTTTTTCGGGTGGCGAGGCTGACGGCGATCATCGCGGCGAAGGCGACGGGCACGCTGACGGCGGCGGGGTAGCCGAGAATCGCTGCTGCCCAGCCTCCGAGGACGCCGTCGGAGATGGGGGTGACGACGGAGATCGACGCGGCGACGAGAGAGATGCCGCCGCCGAGGAACAGTCCGGCTGCCGCTCCCGCCGCGGTGAGTCCGCGCCACCAGATGCCCAGTACCAGCAGGGGGCACAGGGTGGACGCGGCGACGGCGAAGACGAGCCCGACGGTGCGCGAGAGGTCCAGGGAGACAACGCCGATCGACAGCGCCAACGGCACGGCACCGGCGAGAATCGCGGCGACGCGGAAGTCTCGGACCTTGCCCGAGAGAACGTCGGTACTGAGCACCCCGGCGATGCTGACCAACAGACCGGATGAGGTCGACAGGAAGGCCGCGATGGCACCGGCGGCCACGAGAGCGGCCAGCAGTTGGCCCGGTATTCCGGACAGCACCGAGCCGGGCAGCAGCAGCACTGCGGCGTCGGATGCTCCGGTGATCAGCAATTGCGGCACGTACAGCCGGGCGAAGACGCCGAGCACCGTCGGGAACAGGTAGAACATGCCGAGCAACGCCAGGACGGTGAGCGAGGTCAACCGCGCCGCTCGGCCGTCCGGGTTGGTGTAGAACCGCACCAGCACGTGCGGCAGGCCGAGGGTTCCGAGGAACGTGGCCAGAATCAGCGAGTAGACCTGATAGAGCGGATGCGCTCCGCCCAGTCCCCCGCCGGGCATCGCCCACGCTCGGTCGGTGGTCGGCGCGCCTGCGACGACGGGAACGGGCGATCCGGCGTCGAGCGTCAGCAACGTGCCCGAGCCCAACCGGTGTTCGCCTGCGTCCAGTAGCACTCGCCCGTCGACGCTCTCGTCGTCGAGGGTTCCCGCCACCGACACGACGATCGGCGAATCGACCTGCACGAGAACGTCGGTGGTGATGTCGACGACGGTCTGCTCGGACACGGTCGGCGGGGCGGGGCTGCCGACGCTACGGTCGTCGGCGAAGAAGTGCACGGCCAGCACCAGTGCCGGGATGGCGATCGCGGTCAGTTTGAGCCAGTACTGGAAGGCCTGGACGAAGGTGATCGAGCGCATGCCACCGCCGACGACGTTCGCGATGACGATAAGTCCCACCGCCAGGGCCCCGACCCACCCCGGCACCCCCAACAGAATGTTCAGCGTCAGGCCTGCGCCTTGGAACTGCGGCACCAGGTACAGCGCGCAGATGACCACGACCACCAGCATCGCCACGGTGCGCAACCATGGCGCGCCGAGCCGGAATTCGACGAAATCGGGCACCGTGTACGCGCCGCTTCGACGCAGCGGAGCCGCAACGAACAGCAGCAGACCCAGGTAGCCGGCGGTGAACCCTACCGGGTACCACAGCGCATCGGCCCCGTACTTCGCGATGAGCCCCGCAACCCCGAGAAACGATGCAGCAGAGAGGTATTCACCACTGATGGCGGCGGCGTTCCAGCGTGGACCGACGCTTCGCGAGGCGACCAGGAAGTCGGAGGTGGTGCGTGCCAACCGAACTCCGTAGATACCGATGCCCACGGTGGCCACGGCGGCCGCCAGCAGCGCGATCACCGTCGCGATCGGAATGGACCCGTTCACCGAATCTGCCCCTTCTCGCCATGCCCTGCACGGGAACGGCGCACTTCGCGGACGGTAGCGAAATCGACGACATCTCGGGGCGTGCAGTGGGACGATCTACCGATGCAGTGGACGAGCGCCACCTGATGTCCGTGACGGCAGCCGTTTCTGCGTGTCTTCCGTTGGCGGCCGGGGCGCTGATCGCACACCTGCCCACCACGGCGATGGCTGCCGCCCTGGCCACACTCAACACCGGTTCCGTACTCGCTCGGTTCACCGCCGGATGGCTGGTCGGCGTCACGGTCGTCGCCACGGCGGGCTTGGTGGTCGTGGACACCGCGGTGGTGGCCTCGGACTCGTCCGCCTGGGTGCGGTGGTTGAGAATCGCGCTCGGCGTCGCTCTGCTGATCCTGGGTGCCCGCAAGCTGATCGAGCGCGTACGACACGGCCCGGCCCGCGAGGAACCGGGATGGGTGGACAGAGCACGTCGCCTCGACGGTGGCAGGGCATTCGCGACCGCATGCCTCCTCGGATCGGTCAATCCGAAGAGTGTGGTCATCGCATTGTCGGCCGTGGCGGTGATCGTGGACGCGTCCTCGGCCGTGGCCGTCCAGGCGGCGGCTCTCGTGGTGTTCGTGGTGGTGTCCAGCCTCGGTGTAGCGGCACCCGCACTCGCGTTGCTCGTCTTCCGCGACCGTGCCCGCCGGCCACTGAACGCGGTCGTCGACGGATTCATCGCGCACAGTGGCCTCGTTCTGGCCGTGATCCTGTTGGGCCTCGGCACGTACATGACACTGAACGCCCTCTGATCCCTCGGCGACGTCAATCATCGGTCAAGGCGGTGAAGTCCTGCTCGTTGCGTTCGGCTCGACGCGTGTACACCCAGCCGACACCGAACAGCAACGGATAGATCGCCACCCCCAGCACCAACCACGGCAAAGCGATGCCGAACGGCGCGACGTCGGTGAAACGGGCGAGCAGCATGCCCAGCAACGGAATTGCGAACAGAATCGACAGCGTCATCACCGCGAGGCGCACCGACAGCAGCAACTGGGCGCGAACGAGGCTGCGCACCAAAGCGTCGCCCACCTCGGTCTGCTCCTGTACTTCGACGCGGGTGCGCACCATCCGTGCGCCGCGACGTTGCGAGAGCACCACCCGCTGTCGGTGCGGCTGGCTCACTGCCGATCCCTCGTCACCGAGACGACCACGATTGCAGCGGACCGCGAACCAGTCTGTCCTTGAGTTCTCTGGCGTGCCGTCGGCTCACCGGCAGTTCGCAGGCAGCGAGGTTACCGCTGGCCCGCAGGCACACCACCAGACCCGAACCGACGCTGCGGATCCCCGTGACCAACCGCAGCGAGACCAGGTAGGAGCGGTGTACGCGCAGGAATCCGGCATCGGCCCAACGACTTTCGAGGGCCGAGATGGGTATGCGCACCAGGTGTGAGCCGTTGGAGGTATGCAGTCTCGCGTAGTCTCCGTCGGCTTCGACCCACGCGACCGACGACCGGTGCACCAGGGTGGTGGTTCCGCCGAGTTCGACGGGAATGACCTCGTCGGCCGAGGTGTCCGCGGACTCAGCGGGTCGACGCCGCGCGAGCAGCACCCGGCGCAGCGCCTCGGTGAGCCGATCCTCCCGCAACGGCTTGAGCAGATAGTCGACGGCACCGAGGTCGAAGGCAGCCAGTGCTCGGTCGTCGTGGGCGGTGACGAACACGACCGCGGGGGGCCGCGCGAATGCCGACAGGATGCCGGCCAGTTCGAGGCCGTCGAGCCCGGGCATGTTGATGTCGAGGAAGACCGCGTCCACCACTGGTTGCCCCGGGGCGGCGGTGTTCTGGATCTGACGTAGGGCAGTGGTGGCGTCCTGCGCTGTGAACACCTCGGCGACGGTCTCCTGCTGGCGCAGCAGGAAGGCGAGTTCGTCCAGCGCCGGGCGCTCGTCGTCGACGGCGAGGACGACCAATCCGCGGCCGGGGTTGTCTTTGGCAGCCTGAGTCATGCCCGCACTCCCGGCCTGAATTTGGGCACCCGCATGCTCACTTTGGTGCCTGCGCCCGGTGCGGTGTCCACGACGAGACCGTAGTCGTTTCCGAAGGCTGCCCGCAGCCGATCGTCCACGTTGGCCAATCCGACATGGGCCGCGTCCTCGGTGTGCAGGCTTCCCGAGCGCAACACCTCGGGGTCCATCCCCACACCGTCGTCCTCGATACTGATCACTGCGTCGGTGCCCTCGTCGGCGGCGATGATCGTCACGCGGCCGCCGTCGGCCTTACCGGACAGGCCGTGCCGGACGGCGTTCTCGACGAGCGGCTGCAGCGCGAGAAACGGCAGGGCGACGCCCAACACCTCGGGCGCGACCTGCAACGTGACCTGCAGGGAGTCGCCGAAGCGGGCACGTTCGAGCGTCAGGTACCGGTCGATGTTGCGCAGCTCGTCCGCGAGCACTGTGAACTCTCCTGCGTTTCGGAACGAGTATCGGGTGAAGTCGGCGAACTCGAGCACCAGCTCCCGCGCCCGATCCGGGTCGGTGCGCACGAACGACGCGATCGTGCCCAATGCGTTGTAGATGAAGTGCGGACTGATCTGTGCGCGCAGGGCCCGCACCTCGGCTCGGTCCAACCGCGCTCTCGACGCATCGAGTTCGGCGAGCTCGATCTGCCCGCACGCATAGCGAGCGACCTCGGCGATGGCACCGAGCATGCCGGGCCCGGGCTCGGCGACGACAGCGGCCCCCAACACCCCGACCACCGGAGACTCGTCGACGACCAACGGCTGCACCACCAGCGCTCTGACCTCGTGGATCGACCCGAGCGGCAGACGCACCAGGACGCGCCGCTGCCCGTCCACCGCCCGTTTCGCCGCCTCGACGAATGCCGGTGTCAGCTCGTCCCACGGCCCGTCCCAGGCCAGCAGCGAACCGTCGGGATCGCAGATGCCCAGTGCGTCCGCACCCGTCAGCACCCGCAGATGCGGCGCGGCGGCGGCGGCCGAACGAGCGTCGAGACCGTCACGCAACGGCTTGGCCGCCAGCGAGGCGGTGTGCAGGGTGGCGTGGACGGCCCGCTCGGCAGGTGTGGTGAGGTCACGTCGACCGCGCAGGCTGATCACGGCGATCACCGAGACGATCACGGCCACGATCACCGCCAGTGCCGCCAGTGCCGCGGTCATCGCGCGCACGAGGTCGAGGTGGGCACGTTCAGGAAGCGTTCGACGAGCCAGTCGACTCCGATGCCGTTGGCGGCCAGTTCGGCATGGCCCTGCTCCGGTTCGGAGCGAAGCTCGACATCGTCGCCGAGTGCGCAGGCCCGCGCTACCGCGTCGCGGGTCCACCGGGGATCGATGAGGTCGTCGCGTTCGCCGACCAGGACGAACAGCGGTACCCCGGTGCGAGTGGTCGGTAGCGCCTCCGATTCGAGCCACCGCGTCATCCGATCCGATGCCTCCTCGGAGTCCGGGAGCGCATCGGCCGGATCGAGGACGGCCCCGGCGTCGGCCTTGGAGAAGCCGAGCAGGTCACTGCAGGCGGTCAGTGCGGTCACGTTGTCGGCGAACGTGCCGCGGATGTAGTCGGAGCGTTCGGCACTCGGATCCGCGGTGCGCAGACCCTCGTAGAGATACGGCACCAGCAGCTGACGCGGCACGCTCTGCTCGGTCTCGGGCGCGAAGAATCGCGTCAGATCGGCCGTGGGCGAGAGCGCCGCGGCTCCGACCAGTTGCAGACCGTCGCCGTAGTTCTCGTTGCGCTCGGCTGCCGCCCAGACCGCTTGTCCGCCTTGGGAGGTGCCCACGGCACCCCACCTGGTGCCGACGTCGGGAACCACGTTGCGGGCCGCACGCACCGCGTCGATCACGTCGTACGCTGCGGCGTCCCGGTCGAGGTAGGCGGGGTCACCCGCCGTTCCGAGGCCCTGGTAGTCCGTCACCACCACCAATGTTCCGCGTTCGAGGAACGGCGTCACCAAGCCGATGGTGCCCAACAGGTTCGGGTACAGCGAGGGCGCACACTCGTCGGTCACACCGGTGGTTCCGTGCCCGACCGAGACGATCGGCCAGCCTCCCGGCGGCGCAGACCCGTTGGGCACGAACACCGTTCCCGAGGTTTCCGTGCCGCCTCCGGTGACCCCGTCGGTGGTGCGGTAGACGATTTTCGTGGCGGTCGCGCCGAGGTAGGCGACCCCGATGTCGACCTGACCGAGCAGCATCGAGGACACGATCTCACCGCGTTCCGAGCCCTCGGGTGCCGGAGCGGAGCCTGCGGACTGCACGGGGGCCGGGTCGACCGATTCGGCGGCGGGAGTGCTGCACGCGGCAAGGGCGAACACCAGTGCCGCGGCGACCACCGGTCCGGTCGACCTCACTGTCTCTGCGCTCCTACATTGCGTTCGTCTACGTCGTGCGTCGTGCGATGCGGGCTTCCGCCGCAATTTCTTCCACGTCCAAGCCATTCAACACTGCCCGCAGAGCTTCGTCCTCCAACTCCCCCGAGTCGCGGGCCGCGATGAGCGCCGCCCGCTGCGCGACCAGGACGTTGTGCCGCAGCGAATCGAACAACGCCCCTGCCGCCGCGATTCGCTTCTCGCGATCCTCGGTCTCGTCGGCATCCAATCGAGCGCGCACCGAGCGTCGGACTCGCTCGATCACCTCCGCGACACGTTCGCTGTCCACTCCGGCAATTCCGTCCTTCGCCGCGCGCTGGAGATAGTCCTCCGCCGCGGTACGGGCGATGGCCTGCGAGAGAAGGCGCTGATTGTCGTTGCGCTGTTGCTCGAGTGGATCTGCGACGTCGAGTCGACGGATCAGCAGCGGAAGCGTCAGCCCCTGCAGCAGCAACGTCCCGACCGCGACGACGAAGGCCACGGCCTGAATCACTGCGCGGCCGGGGAATTCGTCGCCGAGCACGGTGGTCAGCGGCACACCGGCCGCCGCAGCGAGCGTGACCACCCCACGCATGCCCGCCCACGAGAGCACGAGGTTCTGCTGCCACGTGAGACCGGCCTCGCCTGGAGACGATCGTCGAAACAGCTTACGAAGCAGTATGTCTCGACCGGAGTTTGCGAAGATCCACGCCGGACGCACCGCTATGACCGCGACGAGCACCAGCAACGCATAGGCGAACACGTGGTGGACCGGCAAGCCCTCACGTCGGACTTCTTCGATGACGAACTTCAGCTGTAAACCCATGTAGGCGAACACGAATGCTTCGAGCAGAAGATCCAGCGTGGGCCACACCTGCCGTTCCTGAACCCTCGTGGACACCGAGATGTCGGCGGTGACGCGGCCCAGAACGAAGCCTGCCGTGACGACGGCGAGCACACCGGAGGCATGAATTTCCTCGGCCGCCAGATAGGCCGCGAACGGTAGGACGAGTCCGAGCACAGTCTCGAGCGCCGAGTCGGCGATCCGGTTTCGCACGAAACGAACGAGGCGCGAGAGGACGAATCCCACCAGCACACCGCCGACGATCTCGTACAGGAAGAACAGCACCGGTGAGCCCAGTTCGATTCGACTGCCCGTCACCGACGCGACGGCCAGGGTGAACAGAGTCAACGCGGCCGCGTCGTTCACCAGGGACTCGCCGGTCAGGATCGCCATCATCCGCGCGGGCAGACCCAGCTTGCGGCCGACGGCGACGGCGGACACCGCGTCGGGCGGGGCGACGACGGCACCGAGGACCAGAGCCGCACCCAAGGTCAGCTCCGGGATCAGCAGATTGGCGAACCAGCCGACGGCCACCGTCGTCACGATCACCATGACCAGTCCGAGCCGAAGGATCTGACCGAGGTTTCGCCTGAACGTGACGAACGAGAAATCCAGCGCGGCGGAGTACAGCAGCGGCGGAAGCACCACGCCGAGGATCAGCTGAGGCGACAGGCTGACGTGCGGCACCCCGGGAACGAACGAGGCGATGGAGCCGACGGTGACCAGGACGAGCGGGACCTGCAGATCGATGCGCCTGGCGAAACCGGCGACTGCGATCGCGAAGATGACTACGAGAAGAAGAATCGGTCCGTCCACCCCGACGATTGTGCCGTCAGCCGCACCCCGGGGTACGACCGACGGCCACGATCACCGATGCAGAAGACCGAAAGGTCCTACTTGTCCGGAATCGCCTTCTTGACTGCGTCCTGAACTTTGTCGACCTTGTCGGAGTACTTGCCGCCGGTCTTGTTGTCGATGAAGTCCCCAGCCTTCTCCACGACGTCGTCGATCTTGTCCGAGTTCTCGGCCGCAAGGTCCTTGCCCTTGTCGACCATGCCCTTCAAATTGTCTGCGAAGCCCATGAAACTCTCCTGCCGGTCGGGTGCAACGGAACACCCGGAAGCCTACGTTTCGTTCTGCCGATTGCGTAGTACCGATCCGAATCGATGAGCCACCTCGACGAGCGCGATACCGATGCCGCCGATGATCAACGCACTGGTGGTGGCTCCGACGTTCGACGGATCGAGCTTGAAGAAGGTGCGGCAGAACGGGATTGCGAACAGCAGCAGATAGCCACCGACCGACCCACCGAGCAGCAGGATCTTCCACCAGTTGTAGGGCCGCGCGACGACGGCCAACACCCACAGCGCGATCATGATCAACGTGATCAGCGCGGTGGTACTGGCCTGCGTCACCTGGGTCTCGCTGGCGTTGGGGCCTGCGTAGACCAGCAGGTAGGAGACGAACGTGCACGAGCCGACGATCAGACCGGACGGGACGGCCAGCCGCATCACCCGCGAGACGAATCCGCTGCGCGCCCGCTCGTTGTTGGGCGCGAGCGAGAGAACGAACGCCGGTATTCCGATGGTGAACCATGCCGCGATCGTCACGTGCCGGGGCAGGAACGGATACGGAATCGGCTCGAAGTGGAAGATCTGGGAGAGCACACCCGAGAGCCCGATCAGAAACGCCAGCAACACCGAGTACACGGTCTTGGTGAGGAACAGATTGGACACACGCTCGATGTTGCCGATGACGCGTCGCCCCTCCCCCACGACGTAGGGCAACGTGGCGAACTTGTTGTCCAACAACACGATCTGCGCGACGGCTCGCGTGGCCGCACTTCCCGAACCCATCGAGACGCCGATATCGGCGTCCTTGAGTGCGAGCACGTCGTTGACGCCGTCTCCGGTCATCGCGACCGTGTGGCCGCGAGATTGCAACGCGCCCACCATCGCCCGCTTCTGATCGGGCCGGACCCGACCGAACGTGGTGGAGGACGCCACGGCGTCGGCCAGCTTCTCGGAGTCCTCGGGCAGATCACGCGCGTCGATCGGAGCGTCGCCGCCGGGCAGGCCGAGCGAACCCGCGACCGCACCGACCGAGACGGCATTGTCACCGGAGATGACCTTGACCTCGACGTGCTGGCTTGCGAAGTACTCCAACGTGTCTCGGGCATCCTCGCGCACCTTCTGCTCGAGAATCACCAGTGCTCGCGGTGTCACCACACCGGGTGCCTCGTCGTCGTCGACCGAGCGGTCCGAGCTGGCGAGCAACAACACCCGTAGGCCACGCGAGCCTGTTTCCTCGGCGCGACGAGCGATGTCGGAGGAGGCGTCGAGCAACACGTCCGGTGCACCGAGCAGCCAGTTCCCGTGGTCGCCGTAGGACAGTCCGCTCCACTTCTTGGCCGAGGAGAACGGGGCCACGGCACTCTGCGTCCATCCGGGCGCGTCCGGATACGCTTCGCCGACGGCCTGCACGCTCGCATTCGGCCGCGGATCGTCGTGCGCCAGAGATGCGAGAGCCGCTGTGACGGAGTCGGAATCGTGCTCGTCCATCAGCATCAACTCGGACAGCCGCATACCGTTCTCGGTGAGGGTTCCGGTCTTGTCCGCACACACCACGTCGACGCGGGCGAGGCCTTCGATCGCAGGCAGCTCCTGGACCAGGCACTGCCGTTGACCGAGTCGGATCACACCCACCGCGAATGCGATGGACGTCATCAACACCAGGCCTTCGGGCACCATCGGAACGAGCGCGGCGACCATACCGTTGAGGGCCGGCTTCAAAGCCTGACCGCTGGAGAACAATTGGTTGTAGATGATCAGCGCGCCCGCCGGAATCATCAGGTACGTGATGAACTTCAGGATCTTGTCGATACCGCTGCGCAGCTCGGACTTGACCAGCGTGAACTTGCTGGCCTCCTCGGCGAGCTTGGCCGCGTACGCATCTCGGCCCACCTTCGTCGCACGGTACGCCCCACTGCCTGCGACCACGAAGCTTCCCGACAGCACCTGCGTTGCTTCGAGTTTGTGCACCGTGTCGGCCTCGCCGGTGAGCAACGACTCGTCGACCTCGAGGCTGGCGCTCTCGATCACCTCACCGTCGACGACGATCTGATCACCGGGACCGAGTTCGACGATGTCGCCGAGCACGACCTCGTCGGGGGGAATCTGCTTCGAGACGCCGTCGCGTCGAACCTGAGGCTTGTTCTGTCCGACGATGGCCAGCCGATCCAGCGTGCGCTTCGCGCGAATCTCCTGCACGATGCCGATGCCGCTGTTCGCGACGATCAACAGCCCGAACATGCCGTCGATCACCGAGCCCGTCGAGAGCACGATGATCAACAGCACACCGAGGATCGCGTTGATTCGGGTGAACACGTTGCCGCGGACGATGTCGCGAACCGACCGAGAAGCACGGGCCGGAACGTCGTTGGATTTTCCCTCGGCCCTGAGCCTGGCGACCTCCGCCTCGGTCAGCCCGGTGTCCCGCTGAGCATCGGCCTCGATAGACATGCGTGCAGCTTAAACCCGCTCAGCCGAGCCGAGACCACCAGCGATCGTCGTGCAGGGTTCGGGTGCCGTCGATGCGCTGGCCCGGCATCGGCACTGCCACCTGCACACCGACGTCCTGCGCAGCGGCGTGCAGCCGCACGATCGGCTCGGACCACGGATGGAAGGCGAGGTTGAACGTGGCCCAGTGAATCGGAACGAAGATGCCCGACGCCGTCAGGTCGATGTGCGCCGTGACTGCTTCCTCGGGATTCATGTGGATGTCCGGCCACCGGGCGTCGTAGGCCCCGACGGGCAGCAGCGTCAGGTCGAAGGGGCCGTAGTTGCTGCCGATCTCGGCGAACTTCGGTGTGTAGCCGGTGTCGCCGCCGAAGAAGACGCGTCGAATCGGACCGGCGAAGGCCCAGGACGCCCACTGCGTCGAGTCCCGGGTCAGACCGCGGCCGGAAAAGTGCCGAGCCTCGGTGCACGTGACGGTGAGGCCGCCGATGTTCGTCTGCTCGTCCCAGTCCAGCTCGATGATGCGCTCGTCGGGCACCCGCCACTTACGCAGGTGAGCGCCGATGCCGAGCGGCACGACGAACGGAGCCGACTGTGTACTCGCCAGCTTCTGCACCGTCGCCTTGTCGAGGTGGTCGTAGTGATCGTGGGAGATCACGATGGCGTCGACCGTCGGTAGGTCGACCAACTCGACCGGCGTCGGATGCAGCCGTGCCGGGCCCACCACCGAGGACGGGGACACCCGGTTGCTCCACACCGGATCGGCGAGGACGCGATAGCCGTCGACCTCGACGAGCACACTCGAGTGGCCGTACCAGGTGACGGCCAGCTCGCCGGCGTCCACCGGCGCGATGGGCGGTGCCAACGGAATCGGGCGTTGCGGCCTGCCCTTGCCGCGTTCGGTGATCAGCGAGACGAACATGTTCTGCTGTCCCTTCTCGCCGCGCCCCGGTACGTAGCTCGAGCTCGGGTCGGAGTTGTGGAACCGTCGATCGCGGTATCGCGGAGACCCGGCGGCATACGGAGTGATGTGCACGCGTCGGGCACCGATGGCCGACGGCAGACCCCACAGCGCACGCGCCAACCATGCCCCGCTCAGTGCGGCCGTTGCTCCCAGAACGAACTTCGTCTTCGTCACGGCCACCACAGTAGGCGGCGCCGACGTCTTCGCAGCTCACCCGTAGTCTTGCCGTAGAATATTCGCGTCGGTTTTGCTGCTAGAAGGGGAGACATTGAGTACCGAACAGCTCGAATTCCAGGCGGAGACGCGTCAGCTCCTGGATCTGATGGTGCACTCCATCTACTCCAACAAGGACAGCTTTCTCCGTGAACTGATCTCGAACTCCTCGGACGCGCTGGACAAGCTGCGCCTGGAGTCGTACCGCAACAAGGACCTGGACGTCGACGTCTCGGATCTGCACATCGAGATCGACATCGACGCTGCGGCCCGCACGCTGACCATCCGCGACAACGGCATCGGCATGTCGCGCGCCGAGGTCATCGACCTCATCGGCACGCTGGCCAAGTCCGGCACCGCCGAGGTTCGCAAGAAGCTCAAGGAAGCCAAGGACGCTGCCGCCTCCGAAGAACTGATCGGCCAGTTCGGCATCGGCTTCTACTCCACGTTCATGGTGGCCGAGAAGGTCACACTGCTCACCCGCAAGGCGGGCGAGAGCACGGCCACCAAGTGGGAGTCCACCGGCGAGGGCACCTACGAGATCACCGACGTCGACGACGCCCCGCAGGGCTCCTCGGTGACGCTGGCCCTCAAGCCCGCCGACGAGGAGGACCACCTCCACGATTACGCGTCCGAGCGCAAGATCAAGGAACTGGTCAAGAAGTACTCCGACTTCATCGCCTGGCCCATTCGCATCGACGTCGAGAAGCGCGTCAAGAGTGAAGAAGAGGGCGGCGAGGACACCGTCACGATCGAGACCGAGACGATCAACTCGCAGAAGGCGCTGTGGACCCGCTCCAAGGACGAGGTGTCCGAGGAGGAGTACAAGGAGTTCTACAAGCACGTCAGCCATGCGTGGGACGAGCCGCTCGAGGTCATCCCGTTCAAGGCCGAGGGCACGTTCGAATACCAAGCGCTGCTGTTCATTCCGTCGCAGGCACCGTTCGACCTGTTCATGCGCGAGAGCCAGGCCGGCGTGCACCTGTACGTCAAGCGCGTGTTCATCATGGACGACTCGCAGGAACTGCTGCCCGAGTACCTGCGCTTCGTCAAGGGCGTAGTCGACGCAGCGGACCTCTCGCTCAACGTCTCTCGCGAGATCCTGCAGCAGGACCGGCAGATCCGTGCGATCCGTCGACGCCTGACCAAGAAGGTGCTCTCCACGGTCAAGGAACTGCAGAGCGAGCAGCCCGACAAGTACAAGACGCTGTGGTCGCAGTTCGGCACGGTCCTCAAGGAGGGCCTGATCTCCGACGCCGACAACCGCGAAACCCTCTTGGGCATCTCCTCCTTCGCGTCCACCAACTCCGAGGAGGGTGTGACCACCCTCGCCGAGTACGTGGACCGGATGAAGGACGGCCAACAGCAGATCTACTACATGACGGGTGAATCCCGTCAGCAGATCGAGAGCTCGCCGCACATGGAGGCCTTCAAGGCTCGCGGGCTCGAGGTGCTGCTGCTCACCGATTCGGTCGACGAGGTGTGGGTCGGCAACGTCACCGACTTCGACGGAAAGTCGTTCCAGTCCATCGCCAAGGGCGAGGTGGACCTGGACACCGAAGAGGAGAAGAAGGAATCCGAGGCCAAGCGCGAGGAGCAGGACAAGGAATTCGCGGACCTGCTCACCTGGCTGACCGAGACCCTCGGCGAGGACGTCAAGGAGGTGCGCCTGTCCACCAGACTCACCACGTCCCCGGCCTGCGTCGTCGGCGACGAGTTCAGCTTCTCCCCGCAACTCGAGAAGATGTACAAGGCGTCGGGACAGTTCGTGCCGACCTCCAAGCGGATCCTCGAACTCAACCCGACCCACGACCTGGTGACGGGACTGAAGAAGGCCCGCGAGGATCGCAGTGACGATCCGCACCTCGCCGAGACCGCCGAATTGCTCTATGCGACGGCACTTCTCGCCGAGGGTACCGAGCTCAAGGACCCGGCGAAGTTCTCCAAGTTGCTCGCCGATCGTTTGACGCGGACCATCTGAGTGCCTGCGGCAGTGGTGTGGTTATGTGCCCCAGGCGGCACTTAACCGCGCCACTGCGGCCAAGCAACGAAAGGCCCGACCGTGAGAGAACCTGTTCTTGCCGAACGACAAGGCGACGTGGTCGTCTGGACGTTGAACAACCCCCAGGCCCGAAATCCCATCTCCGAGATGGAGACCATCGACGCCCTCGAGGCCGCGATCGCCGACGCGAACGGGGATCCATCGATCAGGGTTGCCGTCCTGACCGGTGCCGGTTCGGCATTCTCGTCGGGCGGGAACGTCAAGCACATGCGGGACAAGCAGGGAATGTTCGGTGGTAGCCCAGCCGAGTTGCGGCAGGGCTACCGCCACGGCATTCAACGAATCCCGAAGGCGTTGTATCACTGCGAGATTCCCACGATCGCCGCGGTCAACGGCCCTGCCATCGGAGCAGGCTGCGATCTGGCCTTGATGTGCGATCTCCGAATCGCCTCGACCACTGCGACATTCGCCGAGAGTTTCGCCAAGGTGGGCATCATTCCCGGAGACGGTGGGGCCTGGCTGCTCCCCCGGGCCATAGGCATGGCACGCGCGAGCGAAATGGCGTTCACCGGCGAGGCCATCGACGCCGCCACGGCATTGGAATGGGGCCTGGTCTCTCGGGTCGTCGAGCCCGAGGATCTGCTCGACGCTGCCCACACACTGGCTCGGCGTGTGGCGGCCAACCCACCGCAGGTACTGCGTATGACGAAGAAATTGTTGCGCGAGGGCCAGCAGCAGAGTCTGGAATCCTTGCTCGAACTCTCCGCCGCCTATCAGGCCATCGCGCACCACACCGAGGATCATGCCGAGGCTGTCGACGCGATGCTCGAGCGTCGCGATCCAGAGTTCCGAGGACGCTGACTCGCCAGGTGAGTGGAAACTCGGGACGGGTTCACGTGGTCGTCGCAACGAGCAGTCGTTTGTTGTACTCCTCGAGTGG